>JAUJOE010000016.1:0-3312 GCA_030447805.1 Nocardioidaceae bacterium
TAGGGGTCGAGCTTTTGCATCGTCACCCGCAGGCCGCGCGACTTCAACAACCGGCCAAGGGACGAGGCGGTCAGCCCCTTGCCCAACGAGGAGGCGACACCGCCGGTGACGAACAGGTGCCTGGTTGGCGACGACGCGGCCACATCACCCTCCCGTGGAATCGCTGTGCGGCGGGAACACCCGCCCGTCCACGGGGTTCCAGCCTAGCAAGGCCGCAGGCGGCGCCGGCATGCCGCGCCCACTCAGTCCTCTACGGGCGCGAGCCCCGGTGGCAGCCGGATGCCACTCGGTGAGGTGCCGAACTCCCACGGCTGCCCGTTCGCGGTGGCGGCCAGTGCGTAGACCGCCGCGATCCGCCCGGCCGGACTGGCGATGACGTTGAGGGTCGACAGCGGCACATCCGTTGGCCGCCCGGCCTTGGCCAGCGCGGTCAACAACCCGCCGGGTGAGCTTGCGGAGGGTGGGGCTGCCACCAGCGCTCCGTCACTGGCGGCGGCGACAGTTGTGGCGAACTGGGCCGAGATGACATTGGAGGCAGTCGCCGCCGCGCTGCGCGTGGTGGCAGCCCCAGGCGCGAGGATGAACACCAAAGCGCCGCGGCGGAGGGGCGGCTCCCGGGTGGACACCAGCCGCGCACCCTCCAGCTCGGCGTGGATGTCGGCCGCCTCCTCGTCGAACTCGGTGTCCTGCCCGCGCCCAACGTAGGCCCGGGCCACGAGCGCGCTGATGCGTTCGTACGTCGGCGCCCCGGCGAGCTGCGGAAGGTCATCGCGGCCTTGCAGCGAGCCGTCGGCCACGCTGTCGACGTACGCCTTCTTGGCCGGGTCGATCAGGTCGGGTGAGAGATGTGCCCTCACCGTGACCGTCGCCCCGGCCTGGGCGATCGCCCCGCTGACCCCGGCAACCGTCGAGTCGGGCACCGTCGGCAGCACCAGCAGCGCCACGGTTCGCCCGGCGAGCTGGTCGCGCACGACCCGTCGGGTCGTCGCCTCGCTCACGGCGTCGTCGAAGAGCTGCTGCCGGCGCAGCGAGGTGATCGTCTGGCTCAGCTGGGAGGTGCGGGAACTGACCGCCTGCTCGTCGGGTTCCAGCCGGCCCTGCAGCGGACCGCCGCCGAGGGCGATGCCGGCGGCGAGCGCCGTACACACAGCCAGGACGAAGAACAGGTAGCGACGAAGCGTGATCATCGCAGCTGTTCCCGACACCATGCGTAGGCCGATGTTGCCCAGGTGTTGATCACGTCCCACCAGTCCTGCCCGACCGGGGTGGTGGCAATCGCGGCAGCAACAACGCCGAGCGCGAGCAGGACGACGAGCGCCACCCACCACCCGCGGATGCGGTTCTGGTAGACCTGCGCGACAGCCTTGGCGTCGACGAGCCGCGAACCGACAGCTGCGCGGGTCAGGAATGCGCTCGCCATGCCGGAGCGGCCCTTGTCGAGAAACTCGGGCAACGAAGAATGCGATCCCACCATCACGATCAGGGCCGCGTCGTGAGAGTGCGCCAGCAGCAAGGCGGCGTCCTCAGCGGTGCCGCTGCCGGCGAAGGTCGCGGCCTTCACGCCGAGGCGTTCCAGCCGGTCGCGACCCCGCAACCGGCCATCGTGCGACACGTGCGCCACCACCTCGGCGCCACAGCGCAGTGCTGCGTCAGAGATCTCGTCGGCATCGGTGACAATCAGGTCGGGCCGGTAGCCCGCCTCCACCAGGGCGTCGGCGCCGGCGTCGACGCCGAGCAGCAGCGGTGAGTTCTCGCGGATGTACGTCTTCAGCGCGGCGAGGTCGTCGCGGTAGCTGAAGGCCCGCACTACCACCAGCACGTGCCGACCGTCGATCGGGGTGGTGAGCGAGGGTACGCCGGCACCGTCAAGCAAGACGTCCCGCTCGCGCCGCAAATAGTCCACCGCGTTGGCGCTGAACGCCTCGAGCTGGCTGGCCATGCCATCCTTGGACGCCTCGAGGGCGGTCGCAACAGTCTGGTGGTCCTGGCGGACCCCGCAGGCGACGGCGGTGTCACCCTTGTAGACCGTGTCGCCGTCGATGCGCACCGGGTCGCCGTCGTTGATGGCCGTGAAGGCGTCCTGCCCCACGTTGTCGACGAGCACGACCCCCGCATCAAGGAGCGCCTGCGGACCGAGGTTCGGATAGCGCCCCGAGACCGACGGGGCGAGGTTCACGACGCCGGCGACCCCCGCCTCTACCAGCGCCATAGCGGCGCCTCTGTCGATGTCGACGTGGTCGATGACCGCGATGTCACCAGGGCGTGCCCGCTTGGCGAGGTTCCTGGTACGTCGGTCCAGCCGGGCGGTGCCGGTGATGCCGGGCGGCACAGCCAGCCGCGACCTGCGCAAAGACGTCAGTTTCATCGGAGGCAATCCTGCCCCAACGCCGGGCCGCCGGCAGGGATCTAGGGCCGCCGCGCGTGGCGTTAGTCTCCCCGGCGGCGGCGTTGCGCCGCACCCCGCCAGCCAGCAACCGGCAGCTCGAACTTGGCCACCAGGCGGTCGGTGAACGGAGCCTGGTGCAGGCGGGCCAGCCGCACCGGTCGGGTGCCGCGTCGTACCTCCACCCGGGCCCCCGGCGGCAGGTCAACAGTGCGGCGACCGTCGCACCACAGCACGCCACCGGCGGCACTGCCGGCCAGCACCTCGGCGGCGAGGACTGAGTCCGGCGAGGCGACCATTGGTCGGGCGAACAACGCGTGGGCGCTGATCGGTACCAGCAGCAGCGCTTCCACCTCTGGCCACACGACGGGTCCGCCGGCGCTGAACGCGTACGCCGTCGACCCGGTCGGCGTTGCGAAGACGACGCCGTCACATCCCCAGCGCGACAGCGGCCGGTCGTCGATCTCGACGACCACCTCGAGCAGCCGCTGGCGGCCCGCCTTCTCGATAGTTGCCTCGTTCAGGGCCCACCCCTCGGCGATCTTCGTGCCCTCGGAGCTGACCACGACGTCCACGGTCATCCGCTCCTCGACGACGTACGCCCCGGCGATGATTGCGTCGACTGTGGTGTCGAGATCGTCCTGCTCAGCCTCCGCCAAGAAGCCAACGTGACCGAGGTTGATGCCCAGCAGAGGGGTCCCCGCCAACCGGGTCAGCTCAGCGGCCCGCAGGATCGTCCCGTCGCCGCCTATCACCACCGCGATCTCGCTGCCGCTCGCCGCGTCAGCATCGGCGTAGACCTCCACGGCCCCGCCGATCCCCAGGTCAACGGACTCCTCGCTGAGAAGCCGCACAGTGATCGATGAGTCGATCAGCCGCTTCGTCACCGCCCGAGCCACCTCGACCGCGTTCGCCCGCCCGGTGTGCAC
>JAUJOE010000016.1:3412-9417 GCA_030447805.1 Nocardioidaceae bacterium
GCTTCGTCACCGCCCGAGCCACCTCGACCGCGTTCGCCCGCCCGGTGTGCACGACTAGCAGCACCGTGCGCCCGGCATCGGAGGCAGAACACGTCACGCTCCTACTGTCTCACTGCGGGCGCTGTCTCACTGCGGGCCTTGGGCGACGACCTTCTCCACCGCGTCGCGCTGCACTGCCGGTCCGGCTCGGTGCAGCCACACGAAGTACTCGACGTTGCCGGCCGGACCCGGTAACGGGCTCGCACACAGACCGCGCACGCCGAGTCGCGGCCAGGCGAACTCGGCGACACCAAGCACCGCGTCGACGCGCAGGACGGGATCACGTACGACGCCGCCCTTGCTCACAGCGGCTCGGCCGACCTCGAACTGCGGTTTGACCATGAGCACGAAGTCGGCGTCGGGCGCGGCAACGTGGACTAGCCGGGGAAGCACCTTGGTCAAGGAGATGAACGACAGGTCCGCGACAACCAGCTCTGGCGCGACGGCGAACTGGTCGGGGTCGAGATCCCTGACGTTGGTCCGGTCGAGCGTCGTAACCCGTTCGTCTCGTCGCAGCGGCCACGCCAGCTGCCCGTATCCCACATCGACAGCGGTGACGGTCGCCGCGCCCGCCCGCAGCAGGACCTCGGTGAAACCTCCGGTGGACGCTCCAGCGTCGAGCGCGTGCCGGCCCGCCACGCGCAGACCCTGCGGTCCGAAAATTGCGATCGCCCCGGCGAGCTTGTGCCCTCCTCGCGAGACGTAGTCAGGGTGCTCAGCCACCTCGACGACCCGGATTGCCGCGTCGGTGGTCACCGCTGTCGCAGGCTTGGTCGCCAGGCTGCCATCCGCGTAAACCCGGCGGTGAGCGATCAACTCGGTGGCATGGTCACGGCTGCGGGCCAGCCCCCGGCGGACCAGCTCGGCGTCGAGGCGGAGTCTGCGCGCCATCGAGCATCGCTACTCGGGCGCTCGCGGCGGGTCGGTGCCTCCGTCGGGAGCCGGGCCCTCGAGAGCCGCGCTCAGTGACCGGTGAATGTCGTCGTAGACCGCAACGGAGGCGTCGATACCGATCGTGTCGAGCTCGGCGAGCCGGCCGAGTGCCACCTGTACGCGTGGGTCGTCACTCGGCGGCTGACTTGGTTGGTTGACCTCAACCTCACCCATGTGGGCTCCTTCTGTCGTGACTCAACCTAGCCGGGCCAACGCCGTCAGCGCGTCATCGAGGCGCAACCGCTCCCCACTGTTTGCGTCGACCCAGTCCCAGGCCGCCGTCGCCGCAAGGCGCAGCCCGTCACTGGGATCCACGTCGGGCGTGACGGCGCTCAGTCGAAGTCCCGCGTCGACAACGGAGCCCACCCATCCGCCCAGCCGCCAGTCGACCCCCGACCGCGACGGCACCCCGTGTGCGCTCAACAGCCCGTCGAGGGTCCACGCGACGTACGACGGGCGTCGCGCGGGTGGTGCCCGGAGGAGATCGGCTGCATCGGTGACGCCGGTCATGACCAGCAACGAGTCGGCTCCGCAGTTGTTGGCGCCTTCGATGTCGGTGTCCAGCCTGTCGCCGACCACCAGCGGTGACCGGCTGCCGGTGCGGCGAATCGTCTCGTCGAACAGCGGACGGTGCGGTTTTCCCGCGACCACTGCCGGTGGGGCGCCGACCGCTGCCCCGAGCGCGTTGACGAAGGAGCCGTTGCCTGGAGCCAGACCGCGCGGAGTCGGCACGGTGAGATCGGTGTTTGACGCCACCCAAATCGCGCCGTGCCGGATGGCGACCGCGCCCTCGGTGAGCTCTTGCCATCCCACGTTGCGCCCGAACCCCTGTACGACAGCGGCCGGCTGTGCGTCGGCGGACGACACCGGCTGCAGTCCGACCGCTCGCACCGCCCGCACCAGGCCCTCACCCCCGATCACGAGCACCCGGGCTCCGGCGGGCACCCGGTCGGCGACCTCTCGGGCAGCGGCTTGAGCCGACGTCACCACGTCGCCGGTCTCCGCGGTAACGCCGAGCTGCACCAGATGAGCAGCGACTGCGTCGGGAGTGCGGGAGGCGTTGTTCGTCACGAACGCCAACCTGGCACCGAACTGCCGCGCCTTCGCCAACACCTCGGGGGCTCCGGCGACGGCGTCCTTACCGACGTACACGACACCGTCAAGGTCGAGCATCACGCAGTCGTAGCGCCGGGCGAGAGGCTCCGCGCAGCTCTTCATGGCGCCTCCTCTCCTTCCTCAGCCGGCGGTGTCGCTCACCGTACGATGCAGCGTGGACATCGTGGCGCACCCCGGCAGTCAGCCGCGCAAAGGGCTCGTGCTGCGGCCGTTTCGGGGGCTCCGCTACAACGACGACGAGGTAGCCGACATCGGAGCGGTCACCTCGCCGCCGTACG
Organism: Nocardioidaceae bacterium; assembly: GCA_030447805.1. Taxonomy (GTDB): domain Bacteria; phylum Actinomycetota; class Actinomycetes; order Propionibacteriales; family Nocardioidaceae; genus JAUJOE01. The sequence continues at coordinate 5,779 of JAUJOE010000016.1, forward strand.
ACGTGATGGACCGGGCCATGATCGACGAGCTCCTCCAGCAGCACCCCCGCAACATCGTCAGGCTTATCCTGCCCCGCCTGGTAGCGGACCCCGTCCGCACCGACAGCCCGTACACCCAGGCGGCGAAGCTGCTGTCGCGGTGGATCGAACACGGCGTCCTGCGCACCGACGCGGAGCCGGGGTTGTACGTCTACGAGTACGGCGCCGCGGGGCACCGGGTGTGCGGCCTGGTTGGCGCGTTGGAGTTGCGCAACCACAGCGAATCCACGATCCTCCCTCACGAGGACGTGATCCCCGATATCGTCGCGGACCGCCTCGCCATGATGAGCGCAGCGCAGGCGAACCTCGAGCCCATCCTGCTCGTGTACGACGGCGGCGGCGGCACCAGCAACCTCATCTCGGCAGTCCGCGAGGGTCCGCCGCTGGTTGATGTCGGCGTCGGGGACGGCACCGAGCACCGCCTGTGGTCGATTACCAACACCTCGCAGCTGCGAGAGATCGAGGAGCAGCTGGCACCCCATCAGGCCCTGATCGCGGACGGTCATCACCGGTACGCGACCTATCTGGAACTTCGGCGTCGCCACCGCCAGGCAGATGGCGACGCCGGGCCATGGGATCGCGGCCTCGGCTTGCTCATCGACCAGTCGCAGTACCCCTTGGAGCTGGGAGCGATCCACCGCAGTGTGTCGGAGACCAGTCTTGACTCACTGCGGGTCCCGGCGGGCTACCAGCTGAGCGGGCCAGCGGCGCTGAGCACATCGGAGGTGCGAACTCCGGCGGCTGCTGGTGAGCTTGTGGTCACCGACGGGGAGCTGGTCCGCACGATCAGGTTCCCGGCGCGGGTCGACCGGGTGGTCACCGACACGCAGGTCCTGCACGATCAGCTGCTTCCGACGTGGCGGGTCGAAGAGCACCGGGTGGGCTACCACCACACCGTCGACCAGACGCTGCGCGCCGCACGGCAAGACGGCGGCATCGCCGTTTTGCTGCACCGCCCATCGGTCCACCAGGTGATGGCCGTCGCCCGGACCGGCCAGATGTTGCCCCGCAAGACCACGTCGTTCGGTCCGAAACCGAGAACAGGTTTGGTCATGCGCCGCTTTGCCGACGAGTGGTGACGTGGCGAGCCGGACCTTGTCGGACAGCACTAGGTCCGCAGCCGTCGGGCGCGCTTGACCTCGACCTCGACGCGGCTCACCGCTCCGTTCTGGCCGCGAAAGAACCGCCGCCTGATCGATCCTTCGACCGCCACGGTGTCGCCGGCCTGCCAGTTCCGCATCGTGCGTTGTACGCGCTTGACCCAGGCCACACAGTCGATCGTGTCGACCCGCTGGCTGGACCGGCTCAACGCCGCAGCGTCGCGGTCAACGATCACCCGGGCGGTCACCAGGCAGTCCCCGCTCGGCAACTCTCGCTCCTCTGGTGGCGCGGCAACGCGGCCGCACAGCACCACCTCGTTGCGGGCAGTGTTGTGGTCTGGTTCTGCGGCTGCTGCAGTCATTTGTCCGTCACCTCCTTGCGAGGAGCATCCCCGACAACGACGACACCCGTGGAGTCCGAAAGCGCCACTGTGGATGACGTCAGCTGACGCCGGCGGTTGTGGACACTTACCGGTCGTCCGCGCCGTCCCCCTCGACGGAGTCGTAGACGATGAGCCCGTCTAGCTCCGCCAGCCGCTCGGCTGCGTCGGTGTGCCCTTGGGCGTCGACACCGGCCGCACGTTCGAACCACTCGCGAGCCGCCTCGGCCTGCCCGTCAGCCAGCAGAGCGTCGGCGTACGCGTAGCGCAACCGGGCGACCCACGGTTCCCTGGACCTGCTGCGTAGCTCTCGTCCCTCGAGAGTGCGAACCGCTGCCGCGAAGTCGCCGAGGTCTCGCCGCGCCCCGGACTCGACGATCTTCATCTCCACGCGACCCGCTTCGTCGAGCCGCTCGACTGCGATGTCCTTGGCGAGTGCCAACGCCCGCTGCGGTCGGCCCAGCGCCCGCTCGCAGTCCGCCATCATCGGAAGGTGCAACGGGCTGCCGCTCATCCGCCGGGCCGCCTGGAGCTCAGTCAGCGCGTCCTTGAACCGACCGGCCGCGTAGGCGGCTTCGCCGCACGCTTCCCTCACCATGCTCACCCGAGCCGCACGCGCCCGGGCTGCCACCGTGTGGCGGTACGCCGTCTCGGGGTCGGTGTCGATCAACCGAGCGGCCGCCACGAGATGCCGAGCGACGCGGGCAGCAAGCTTCTCGGGCAGCGACCTCAACTGATTGGCGACGCTGCGGTCGAGCTCGGTGCCGACGATGTCGTCGGGGATGGGGGGACCGTCGTACTCCGCCTGGACTTCGCTGCGTTGAGCGGCAGGCAGCTCGTCGCGACGCCAACGCCCAGCGGTGCTTCGGCTACGGCTCTTGGTCCTGTCGCTGTCGCTCAGGGGCTTCTTGGGACCAGCTGGCATGTCGTCTGTCTTCCTCATCGAGCCGTTGCACCGCTATCTCGAAGGGCCACAACGCGGAAAAGGGGCCACCGAGAGGTGACCCCACTTCCTAGAGATAGTCCGGCGACGTCCTACTCTCCCACACGCTCGCGCGTGCAGTACCATCGGCGCTGAAGGGCTTAACTTCCGGGTTCGGAATGGAGCCGGGTGTTTCCCCTTCGCCATGGTCGCCGAAACACTATGGAGATATCAGCCGTCGACCGCCGCACATGAACGGCGCTTCCGGCCCCGACCGTATCTCGGGAACCGCACAGTGGACGCGAACACCAACAACTTGTGTGTGAAAGACAAGCCCTCGGCCTATTAGTACCGGTCGGCTCCGTGCATTGCTGCCTTCTACCTCCGGCCTATCAACCCAGTGTTCTGCTGGGGGCCTTACCCGGTTACCCGGTGAGAAACCTCATCTTGAAGCGTGCTTCCCGCTTAGATGCTTTCAGCGGTTATCACTTCCGAACGTAGCCAACCAGCCGTGCTCCTGGCGGAACAACTGGCACACCAGAGGTTCGTCCATCCCGGTCCTCTCGTACTAGGGACAGCCCTTCTCAAGTTTCTTACGCGCGCGGCGGATAGGGACCGAACTGTCTCACGACGTTCTAAACCCAGCTCGCGTGCCGCTTTAATGGGCGAACAGCCCAACCCTTGGGACCTACTCCAGCCCCAGGATGCGACGAGCCGACATCGAGGTGCCAAACCATCCCGTCGATATGGACTCTTGGGGAAGATCAGCCTGTTATCCCCGGGGTACCTTTTATCCGTTGAGCGACGCCGCTTCCACTTGCCAGCGCCGGGTCACTAGTGCCGACTTTCGTCCCTGCTCGACGTGTCTGTCTCACAGTCAAGCTCCCTTGTGTACTTACACTCAACACCTGATTGCCAACCAGGCTGAGGGAACCTTTGCGCGCCTCCGTTACATTTTAGGAGGCAACCGCCCCAGTTAAACTACCCACCAGGCACTGTCCCTGATCCGGATCACGGACCGAGGTTAGATAGCTAATACGATCAGAGTGGTATTTCAACGTTGGCTCCACACGAACTGGCGTCCATGCTTCACAGCCTCCCACCTATCCTACACAAATCGAATCAACCACCAATACCAAGCTGTAGTAAAGGTCCCGGGGTCTTTCCGTCCTGCCGCGCGTAACGAGCATCTTTACTC
>JAUJOE010000017.1 GCA_030447805.1 Nocardioidaceae bacterium
TGTACGGCGTGACCCGCGAGCGGATCCGTCAGATCGAGTCCAAGACGATGTCAAAACTGCGCCACCCCTCCCGTTCACAGGTGCTGCGCGACTACCTCGACTGAGGCACCCCGGCCCTTCGGGGCAACTGCGCTGGTCAGAGGCGCTGTTGGTGACTATTGGGCGACACGCTAGCACCGCATAGCGCTTCTAGTCCAGATATTCAGCTAGCCTTTGGGGTGTGTCGCGAAAGCCGCCCGCCCTCGACCTGGCGTTGCTGCTGTCGTCGTGGGAGCTGTCCCTTCGGGCCGAGCGGAAGTCACCGCAGACGGTCAAGGGCTACGGCGACGGAGTTCGCGCCTACCTGCGCTGGTGTGAAGCCAACGGCCGACCGGTCGCCCTCGAGCGGCGCCAGCTCGCCGAGTTCATCGACTCACTCCTAGAAGCCGGGGCACAACCGGCCACCGCACGCGCCCGCCAGCTCGGCGTGCGTCGGTTCGCCGCCTGGCTGGTAGAGGAAGGCGAGCTAGACGCCGACCCGTTCCTCGGTGTCAAACCGCCGAAGCTCGACACCAAGGTGACCGAACCGCTGACCGACCACCAGCTCAAGGCGATGCTCAAGGCCTGCCAAGGCCGCGACCTGCGGGAGCGCCGAGACGAGGCCCTGATCCGGTTCATGGTCGAGACCGGGACCAGGGCAGGGGAGGTGGTCGCCCTGCAGGTGCCTGACGTCGACCTCGCGGCCGGTACAGCCGTCGTACGACGCGGCAAGGGAGGCAAGGGCCGCGTGGTGCCCTTCGGCGCCCAGACAGCCCAGGCCATCGACCGCTACCTGCGGGTCCGGCGCACACACCGGCTCGCCTCGACCCCGGCCCTTTGGCTCGGGGACCGAGGCAAGGACTTCACCTACGACGGGCTGCACAAGTCACTGAAGATGCGTGCCGCGATGGCCGGCATCGACGGCTTCCACCCCCACCTACTGCGACACACCGCAGCGCACCGCTGGTTGGCTGCCGGTGGCTCCAAGGGCGGCCTGATGGCAGTAGCCGGCTGGACGAGGCCCGACATGCTACTGAGGTACACCAAGGCCCAAGCGTCCTCTCGCGCCGCCGACGAAGCCCGCACACTGAACCTGGGGGAGTTGTGAGAGTCACGGACGACGAGTACGGACAGAGGGCGCTCGACCGTGAAGACGCTGTCTTCAGAGCACTCGAGCGCACCCCCCTTGCCGAAGCCGCGAGGGCTGGCCGTGCGCCAGCTGTCATCTTCACTTGCCCAGCGGGTCACGCACTACCAGCGCTCATGCTCGGCATCCTGCGGACATCGCTCGACCCGATGGGACTTCACCTCTGGCTGCTGCGGGCGCCCGGTGCCTCTCAGTGTGCCGCGATGCGGATGTACGACGGTGGGGATTGGCGGCGAGCCAAGAGGTTTGGACGCAGTGGCTTCGTATGCCTCCACAAGGGGTGCCGCCGCCAAGTCAAGAAGCCCGGGCGCGGCGCCTACTGCAACGAACACGGACCAGAGCCGCTCGACAGACCGGACCGATGGCGTACCGCATTTGAATGCACAGTTTGTGGCTGGACTGACGTCTTCACGACGCCCCGGCTCTTGGAGTTGTACGCGGCTGCTGCGCTGCGAGGGCAGCTGCAGGTCACCTTGACCACCGGGCGCCCAACACGCCGGTAAAGCGGCCCTCTTGTCCATGACCGCTGTGCGGTAGCCTGGTGTATAACGCCAAAGTGTGCGTAGTCGTCAGGCTCATCTGACGCGCATTCGGGGTCTCAGCGGACGCCCTCTCTGTGAGAGGTCTGTCCACAATGGCAACCGCCCCACAATCAGAACGCTCACTCGGTGCATCGATTGCGGCCGAGGTATCTTGGGCCAACACCCTCGACCGAACCGCCCGCACAGCTTCGGGACGCGCCGCGTTCGAGCAGAAGTTCCTCGACGCCGCCGACGGTGACCCGGTACGGGCCGCGCACCTCCGCGCAGCTCACTTCAAGCGGTTGGCACTCAAGTCGGCGCAGTCGCGCCGTAAGGCCCGCGAGTTGACCGCTGTAGCCACGTCAGCCGACGCCGAGCTTGCCGCGTTGGGTGGTGAGCCGGATGCTGGCGCCGCCTAACCCACGAGAAAGCCGCCCCACAGCGACCAACTGTGAAGCGGCTCAGAGCATCTCGACGGGCAGCCAAAGTGCTACAGCCACGATACCGCCCCAACCCCCGAAAGCGCGGTAAGGCGCCGCTGGGCATACAGCTTGCAGTGCCGCGCCACAACCCCAGCGCCTCTGTACGGCAGCGCCGAGTGGTGCGCCCTGCGAGACAACGACCCCCGCAAGGTGGCGAGCTGCGTTACCGCCGCGGAGTGCTGGGCGCAAGCCGGCGACTCCCTGGTCGATGATCTGCGTGCTGAGGTGGAGGCCGCCCGCAAGGCTCACAAGGTCACCGAGGATGCCGACTATCAGGCCCGCGCAAAGGCGCACCGCGATGAGTCGCGGAATCTGTCGTTCGGCAAGAGCTTCGCCGAACGCCGCGCTGAGCAACTAGCTGCCGCCTTGCCGCGACCCGACGACTACCAGGGCAAGCGAGACCCCGTTGAGCGTGCCCGGTCAATACCGCAGTGCCCGACCGGTTGCCGGTCCGAGTGCTGGCGACTGGCTGCCGACCCCGCGGCCGCGGTGGATGGCGTCGACTGCCGACCCCCCGGGTCTGGCGAGGGAGGGCGGCCAGCATGACAGACGACGCGTGGATGCCCGACCCGGTCGACGGAGCGGCGCTACTGAACGACGTACGGCGTTTCATCGCCCGGTTCGTCGCCTTCCCAACCAGTGCGGCGCTCGACGCGGTGACCCTGTGGGCAGCGCACGCACACCTTGTGCAGTCCGGTGACAACACACCAAGGTTGGCGCTGCTGTCACCCGAGCCGGGTAGCGGGAAGACCCGGACACTGGAAGTCCTCGAGCTGCTGACGCCGCAACCGATGCACGGACTGGCGGCCAGTCCTGCTGCCCTGTTCCGGACGCTCGAGGCAGAGCAACCGACCCTGCTGATGGACGAGGTAGATGCCATCTTCAGCCGCCGCCGCGGCTCCGACGACAGCGCCGAAGACCTCCGGCGCTGCTGAACGCCGGCCACCGCAAAGGCGCTGCCATCCCAAGGTGTGTCGGCCCACGGCATGACGTGGTCAGGTTCCCGGTGTACGCCGCGGTCGCGCTGGCCGGCCTGGGTGACCTGCCAGACACGCTGATGAGTCGCTCGGTGATTGTGCGGATGCGTAAGCGACGCCCGCTGAGCATGTCGAGCCGTTCCGGCGCCGGCTGCATGCCCCGACTGGCGAGGAGCTCCGTTCGAGACTGACCGAGTGGTGCGCTGGCGTCGCCGACGCGGTTGCGGAGGCATGGCCGCAGATGCCGGCTGGCGTGGAGGACCGACCCGCCGACGTTTGGGAGCCGCTGTTGGCGATAGCTGACGCGGCTGGCGACCACTGGCCGGGCACGGCGCGTACCGCATGTATCCAACTGGTGAAGGTCGCGGAGAGCCGTGAGGCCAGCCTCGGCGTACGCCTGCTCGGTGACCTACGTGCCTTGTTCGGTGACGCCGACGCACTTTCCCACGAGACCATCCTCGATGAGCTGGGCAAGTTGGACGAGGCGCCGTGGGGTGACCTGCACGGCAAGCCGCTGGATTCACGCGGTTTGGCGCGCCGTCTGCGGCAGTACGAGGTGACCTCCCGCAAGGTGAAGGTCGGCGGCCGCTCCCTTCAAGGTTATCGGCGGGAAGACCTCTGGGATACCTGGAGCCGCTACCTTCCGGCCCATACCCACGGACAAGCGGAACCTCCGGAACCTGCGGAACCTGGCAGGTCAACGCATGTGCCGCCGGTTCCACACGCTCGGCAGGTTCCGGAACCGCTCAGCCAAGAGGAACCTGCCGCACCCTCGCTGACGTCGCCGGTTCCGGAGGTTCCGGAGGTTCCGCAGGTTCCGGACTCTGGTGGGAGTGAGAGCCAAGTCGCGGATGTGCCTGCGTTCTGCCTGTTCGACCCGAGCGACCTTGCGCGGCGTCCCGGCCGCTGCAAGTCATGCGGCTTCCACATCGCCACTCAAGGCCACGGCACCGAGTGCGAGTTGGTGATGGCGTCGTGATCGCCGCCGCCTACCCCCGTAAGCCGTGCCGTAACTGCAACACCACGCGGGCCAGCTGCACCGACAAGCGCGAGTACCAGCACATGGCCTGCTGCGACCACTGCGACCACCGGGAGGTACGCCATGCCAAGACGTAACCGCCGGCGTGAGCGCCGCCGTACCCCCCAGCCACCTCCCCCCGAGCCTGCGCAGTCACCCGACCAGCTGGCTAACGCGCTGGTGCGAGCCGGTGTCTGCTCGCTGCGCATCTTGGGGCTGAGGGGCCGGTCGTTGTCGACGGTGCGCCCGGAGACCACTGAGGACAACCCGACGAATGGAGATGCCGCATGACTGACGACCTGTATGAGGCGGTCACCCGCAGGATGCGACCGCCCGATCCGCCGCCGTTCGAGGTCGACCCGGACAAGGAGCGCCGCGTCGCGGCCTTCGACCGACTCCGCGAGGTAGACCCCGTGACCGCCAACAGCCCGCACCTGGCCGAGGAGCGCGCCATCGTCGCCAACTACAAGTACCGCAAAGCCATCGCCGAGATAACTGAGGAGCAGCAGTGACCACCGACAACATCGCCGCCATCCAGGCCGACGCCGAGCGTGCTCGGCACAGAGCCGACGAAGCCACCCGGAAGCTGCGGGAGCGTGAGCAGTCGCTGCACGCCGAGCGGGAGCGACGGCAACAGCAGCTGTGGGCCGAGCGGTTCCACGAGTTGCGCACGTCCCTGATCCCCGACGCCGACCGGGAGCGGGCCGAGGCTCAGCGTGCCCTCGAGGATGTCGTCAAGGCAGACCCCGCCGCCGCCGCCCTGGTGCGCCTGCTGGCTGCGACCATGCGGTACCGGGCACTCACGGTGGAAGCCGCCGACATCGCCCCCAACATCGCTGAGCCGACCCCGCCGACCGCTGCGATGGTGGCCCTGCCAGACCCACTGAACCGCCTCGCCGACGCCATCCGCGCCGAGGCCAAACGAACCGTGGCCGACGAGCAGCGACAGGCGGCCGAACTGCTGGCCGCACAGTCTCTCGATGACGGCAGGCTGCCCACCCGGCCAGTGGTCCCGCATGAGGAGCAGATGGCAGCCGAACGCCGCCGCCTCGCTGAGGACCGGCGACTGCGCGACCTCCTGCGCATGAGCGACGAGGACATCCGCAGCCTCGACGCCGAGCAGCGAGCCGAGGCGCTAGCGCGAGCGGACGAGGCCGAGACCGAGCTGCAGGCAAAGGCGCGCAACCAGCTCACCCGCGAACGTCAAGACGCCCAGAGCGCCGGGTGGCTCCACACATGAGCCGCCGCGGTCACGGCGTCAACGTCACCGCCTACGTAGAGCGAGTAGCGCTACCTACGTCGTCGGATCGAAGCGGGCGAGTGGAGTCCTTCTTCTTCGCTGAGACCCCAGCTGCGCCAGACCTGCGGCACCGTGCTGGCCGGTGCGTGGACTAGCCCGTGCCGGTCAGCACACCCAACACGAGAGGAGAAGCACCATGACAACGACCGACGTACCGGCCCTGCAAGCGAGGGCCGAGAAGGCCCGGGCGGCCGCCGACAAGGCGGCCCAGGAAGCCCAACGAGCCGCGGACGAAGCAGCCGCACGTACGAAGGCTCGGCTTGACGAGTACGACCAGCGGCGCTTGGCCGAGTACGACGACACACCGCTGCGGCTCGAGGTCAACGAGGCGCGCAAGGAGCTACAGCAGGCGATCCGCGACACCCCGTTCATCCAAGCGTGGGTCAAGCTCAAGGTGGCTCAGATGCGCCGAGCCACCGCTACAGCGAGGCACAGTCGGCCGCGACACGGTTCGGCCACAACCCCGACAACCTGCCCCGCGTCCCGTCAGTCGACACCGGGGCCGACTTCGAGCTGCTGTCCCGAGTCGTCGAGGACGCCGCAGACGACGAACTGTCCGCTGAAGAACTCGAGCGGGCCGACCAGCGCAACGCCTACGCACAAGGAGACTCGGCGGCACCGCACAGCTCGCACTGGCCTTCTATGAGGACTTTGAGGCTGCCGCCCGCAGCCAGGGAAAGGGTGGGGAGTGACCCAGCACCTCTCGGCCCGGACACCGTTCGGCCTAGCGCCTCGCTGTGTGCGTGCTCGTTCTGACCGTTTTTTGGCAGGCCCGAGATGAAGCCGCGACAGCCCAAGAACCTGGCCGGCGCCGGCCGCTCTCTTTGGCGCTCCATCATCGACGTGTACGAGCTCCGGCCCGATGAGGTCCGCGTGTTGGAGCAGGCCGCCCGCACAGCAGACCTCATCGACGCTTTGCGGACGCAGCTGGACCATGAGCCGCTGACCACCGCCGGCAGCATGGGCCAGGTCCGCCCGAACCCACTCCTGATGGAAATACGGGGCCAGCGGCAACTCTTGGCGAACCTGCTCAAGCAGCTCCACCTTCCCGATGAACCAGGGGCCGTGTCCGCAACGCCGACAGTGCGGGCTCAGAACGCGGCGCGGGCGAGATGGGGTAACCGTGGCGCGTAGACGAGTCCCTGAGCCGACGCCTGCGGTGGTTGATCAGGTTGAGACCGACCGGCTCGCCGCGGCGCTCCACCCTGTCATCAGCGGCGAACGGGAAGCGGCACTGCACCACTTCCGCGCGCTCGAGCGGTTGAAGCAACTGGACAGCCGCCGCGCGCTTGAGATCGAGATGTGCCTCCTGCCGGACGACGCCGCGCGCGCTTACAACGCTTGGGAGAGAACCCAACCCCCACGAAGCGGGCACTGATGGTTGACGCGCACAGACATTCGAAGGCTGGCGGTGCTTCGCTGCTGACGGTGACAGGTTACTGCGGGCATCCGGTGGAGCCTGTGCGTCAACGGGTGGGGACCACCGCTGAGGTAAAGGGGGAACCCCAAATGGATGAGACGAACCCACCGCGACGGATGCCACCTGTCGAGAAGGCCAGGCATACTTCCAACGTGGATACCAATCCTGCCCCGCCGCCCGGCTACGGTCAGTCGACCGCTGCCCCGTCGAGCGGGCGGCCGGAGAAGACGACGCGTGCCTTGGCACTGGTCGGCGGGGTCTGTGCGCTCCTGCTTCTGGGACTCGCTGCCTACTTCGCCATCGCAACCTACTTCTTCATCGCCAACGCCGCACCGCGTGAGGACATCGGCCTGGCCGGGGTCGGCTACATTTTGGCTGGCGTCGCCGGGCTGCTTGCTGTGCTCATCGCGTTCTTCGCGGCGACGGGTTACGGGCTGCGTCGCCGTGCTCCCCGCGCCGCGCTGGGTCTGGCCAGCACCGGAGCGATCGGTGCACTGGTGGTGCTTCTTGCAGTGTTGTCAATCTTCGTGTCTGGCTACGTGAACCGCTGACCGCAGAAACCCCCGCGGCCTCGACGTGTGCCGGGGGCGAGGGTTTCTTGTAGTTCGGCGTCAGGTGGTCGCCTCTAGCCATGGTTTGCGTCTGAGTTAGTGATAGGGATCGGCGTGTTGATCAAGCAACAT
>JAUJOE010000018.1 GCA_030447805.1 Nocardioidaceae bacterium
TGCCGGCGCAGCTCCTTGCGCACGGCGTAGGAGACGCGCATCCGCTGCTCCTCACTGAGCGCCCGGCGCACGCCATAGGAGAACGCGGCGATCTTGATCAACGGCGGCCCGAGCGTGACCGACGCAATCCGAGCAGCCGACGGTTCGGCACCGACGGCTGGCTGGTCTTCGGCCAGACCTGTTATGACCGGCACCGGCTCGGTGGTCGAGTCCCCACCGTCTCCGCCCTCCGCCGCCACCGGCGGTGGAGGCCCCTGCACCACTGACTCCGCCTGGGGTGCCGGCGGGGCCGCACGCAAGCGGAGGGCGGTCACTTCGGCACCCAGTCGCCGTACCTCCGTCTGCAGCCGCCATACCAGCAGGCCGAGAGCGAGGACGAGCACCGCGAGCGCGCCGGCTACCGTCGCCACCTGCATGTTCGTCATCGCCAGCCGCCTGCCGTTCCTCGAGTGCGAACGCTCACCTTATCGCGCGACATCCTCACCGGAGTTCTCCATTAAGACCGCCGAGATCCGCTGGAGCCGGGCGGCGTACTCCGCCTCGGCACCGTGCGAGGTGGGGCGGTAGTAGGTGCGATCACGCACCGCGTCAGGCGCGTGCCGCTGCGGTGCAACGCCGCGCGGATCGTCGTGTGCGTACCGGTAGCCGTCCCCGTGCCCGAGCTTGGCGGCGCCGGAGTAGTGCCGGTCCCGCAGGTGAGCCGGTACGGCGCCGATCCGTCCTGCGGCGACGTCGGCGAGCGCGTCGTCGATCGCGGTGATGACGGCGTTGGACTTCGGGGCCAACGCCAGCGCGATGACCGCTTGGGCCAGGTTGAGCCGTGCCTCCGGCATGCCGATCAGCTGCACGGCTTGCGCCGCGGCCACCGCGGTGGGCAGCGCGGTGGGGTCGGCGAGCCCGATGTCTTCGCTGGCCAGGATCACCAACCGCCGGGCGATGAAGCGCGGGTCCTCTCCCGCGGCGACCATCCGAGCCAGGTAGTGCAGCGCCGCGTCGACGTCGCTGCCCCGGATCGACTTGATGAACGCGCTGATGACGTCGTAGTGCTGGTCGCCCTGGCGGTCATACCTCACGGCAGCGCGGTCGACGACTGTCTGCACCAGGTCAGCGTCGACAGCAGACCGCCCGGCGTCCGCCGCCGCTGTCGCTGCCGACTCCAGGTAGGTCAAGGCTCGCCGCGCGTCACCGGCTGCCAACCGGACCAGCAAGTCGGTCGCGTCGCCGGATAGGTCTACAGCGCCACCCAGGCCGCGCTCCGCGTTCAGGGCTCGGCCAACGACCTGACGTACGGCGTCGTCGGTCAGCGGCTCGAGGGTCAGCAGCAGCGAGCGCGACAGCAGCGGTGCGATGACGGAGAAGAAGGGGTTCTCCGTGGTGGCCGCGATCAGCGTCACCCAGCGGTTCTCGACCCCTGGCAGCAACGCATCTTGCTGCGCCTTGCTGAAGCGGTGCACCTCATCCACGAACAGCACGGTCTCCGGCCCACCAGCGGCCAGCATCCGTCGGGCGCCGTCGATCGCCTCGCGAACCTCTTTCACGCCGGCGGCCACCGCTGATATCTCGATGAACCGCCGCTGGGTCTGTGCCGACACGATTGCCGCGATCGTCGTCTTCCCGGTACCCGGTGGGCCCCACAGCAGCAGCGCCGTGGCATGGTCACCCTCCACAAGCTGCCGCAGCGGCGACCCGTCCGCAAGCAGGTGGTCTTGACCGAAGAGCTCGCCCAGCGTCTGCGGCCGCATCCGTACGGCGAGTGGCGCTGCCGGATTCCTCCCGCCCGACAGCGTCCCACCGCCCGCAGCGGGCGCGGTCGCGACCTCGAACAGCGCCTCCTCACCCATCGGACAACTCTAGGCGCGGGCGGTCTCAAGGGAGTGGCTGGTGGGGACTCGCAGCGCGGAGTGTGGAGAGAACGCCTACTTGGCTGAGACGGCGGTGGAACCTTCGCTTACCACTGGCACCTGCACGACCTGCAGCGGCTCGGCGAAGTGACAGGCGACGTTGCGACCGCCGACCTCGTACAGCGGCGGCACCTTCTCGGCGTGGATGTCTTGGGCCTTCCAGCAGCGGGTGCGGAACCGGCAGCCGGACGGTGGGTTGATCGGGCTGGGAACGTCACCTTCCAGCCGAATGCGTTCGCGGCGGCCACCGATGGCAGCCTGCTTCACGTCGGGAGACGCCGACAGCAGCGCCTGGGTGTAGGGTGATGCGGGGTGCTGTAGATCTGGTCGCGCGATCCGATCTCGACGATCTTCCCGAGGTACATGACCGCGACCTCGGGGCAGAAGTGGCGCACGATCGCCAAGTCGTGGGCGATGAACAGGAACGCAATGTCGAACTCGCGCTGCAGGTCCTGCAGCAGGTTGATCACCTGCGCCTGGATCGACACGTCGAGGGCCGACACCGGCTCGTCCGCGACGATCAGCTTGGGTCGCGCGCCAGCGCGCGGGCGATCCCGATGCGTTGGCGCTGACCCCCGAGAACTCGCTCGGGTAGCGGTTGTAGTGCTCGGGGTTGAGCCCGACGACCTCCAGCCCTGCACCTTCGGAATCATCTGCTTCTTGGGAACCGTGCCGTGAACCTCCATCGGAGTTCCCACGATCTTCCCGACGGTGTGCCGTGGGTTCAGCGACGAGTAGGGGATCTTGGAAGATCAGCTGGATCTCTCGCCGGTAGGGCAGCATCTGCCGCGCAGACAGCTGACCCAGCTCTTTGCCCTCGAACTTCATCGAGCCGGACGTCGGGTCGTACAGCCGAGTGATCACCCGGCCGGTGGTGGTCTTCCCACATCCGGACTCGCCGACGAGGCCGAGCGCCTGGCCCTTGTCGAGGGTGAAACTCACGCCGTCGAGCGCCTGCACCTGGCGATAGTGCGGCGGACGACTCCTGAGGACTTGACCGGGAAGTGCTTGACGAGGTCGGTGACCTCCAGCAGCGGAGTATGACCGTTCGAGGCTTGCGCGTGCTCGCTCAACGAAGGATCTCCTCTTTCAGCTCTTCCTGGTACAGCGTCTCAGGGTCTTTGATGTGGGCAGCGCTTGAGGTGGCTCTCGCCGCGGGGTCCGGGCCGCAGCAGCGGCAGTTCGGTCACGCAGCGGTTGCCCTCGACGTGGTCCTGGTAAGTGCAGCGGGGGTGGAAGGGGCACCCACTCGGTGGGTTCAACAGGCTTGGCGGCGTGCCGGGAATCGGAATGAGCGGCTTGCTCGTGTCGGAAACCACGTCAGCGACGCTGCCGAGCAGTCCCCAGGTGTATGGCATCTCGGGGTGGGTGAGCACCTCCTTGGTCGGCCCATGCTCGACAGCGCGGCCGGCGTACATCACCAACACGTCGTCGGCCAGCTCGGCAATGACGCCGAGGTCGTGGGTGATGATGATGACCGCCGAGCCGAACTCCTTCTGCATGGTCTGAACGAGGTCGAGGATCTGCGCCTGCACCGTGACGTCGAGGGCCGTCGTCGGCTCGTCAGCGATGAGCAGCTTCGGATTGTTGACCAGCGCCATCGCGATCATGGCCCGCTGCCGCATACCACCAGAGAACTGGTGCAGGTAGTCCTTGACCCGCCGCTGCGGTTCGGGGATGCCAACCAGGTCAAGCATCTCGATCGCGCACGGTTCCAGGCCGCCTTCTTCGACACCTTGTTGTGCAGCCGGTAGGCCTCGACGATCTGGTTGCCGATCGTGAAGAACGGGTGCAGCGCCGTCAGCGGGTCCTGGAAGATCATCGCCACGTCGTTGCCCCGGATGCGCCGCAGCGTCGCCTCGGAGGCGCCGAGGATCTCGTGGCCACCGACGCGAATCGAGCCCGTCAGCCGGCTGCGTTTGACGTCGTGCAAGCCGAGCACCGCCATCGACGACACGCTCTTGCCCGACCCCGACTCACCGACGATCCCGAGTGTCTCACCGAGGTCGACGGCGTACGACAAGTCGGTGACAGCCTGCACCAGACCGTCGTGGGTGGGGAACTGCACGGTGAGGTTCTCGACAACGAGAAACGGGTCCTGCTTGGCGGAGACAGTCGTCACAGCGGTTCGGGCCGCGTGTCGCCCAGCACCTCGGTCACGCCAGCCTCACCCTCGGGTCGAGGAAGCTGTACAAGACGTCGACCACCAGGTTGCCCAAGACGACCAGCACCGCTCCGACCAGCACGGTTGCGGAGATGATCGGGAAGTCTTGGTTGGTGATCGCCTGCAGACCCACTTCCCGATACCTTCGATCCCGAAGATGTACTCCGTGAAAACGGTGCCGGCGAGCAACGTCGCGAAGTCAAGGCCGAAGATCGTCACCACAGGGACGATTGCCCCACGCAAGGCATGCTTGAAGACCACTCGGTTTGACGACACACCTTTCGCCGCCGCGGTGCGCACGTAGTCCTCCCCGAGGAGTCCACCATCGAGCCGCGGCTGAACCGGGCGTACGTCGTCGCGCCGGTGAAGCCGAGCACCAGCCAGGGCAACAGCAGTCCAGTTGCCCACTTGACCGGGCTCTCGGTGACCGGGAAGTACTCGGACTTGAAGATCTGATACTCGTTCACCAGATACAGCCACGACATCAGCGCCACGATGTAGTACGGGATAGAGCTGACCAGCAAGGTGCTGGTCACCAAGCCACGGTCTGCCGCGCTGCCCCGCCAGCGGGCCGCCAGCGAACCGGCCAACACCCCGAGGGTCAGATACAGCGCCGCCCCACCGATGGCGACTGACAACGTCGCCGGGTACCTGTCGACAAGTTCCTTTGGTGACCTCGCTCTTGGTGCTGAAGGAGATCCCGAGACACGGCGCGGCGCATTCGTACGTCGCTCCGATGTCGATCTTCCGGTCGACGAACAAACCCTTGGCAAAGGCGACGTACTGAGTTACGACACTTTGGTCGAGTCCCAGCTGGTGCTCAAGCAGGGCTTGCCGCTCCGGGGGGTGCACCGGCCGTTCTGGTTGCAGAGAAGCGAGGCCGGATTGCTCGGGCCGAGGAAGAAAAGGGCGAACACGAACATCGAGGTGACAACCACCACGAGAAACGCGGCCACGAGCCGGCGAACGATGTACCCGAGCATATGCGGCACCCCTTCTTAGCCTCGGTGGTGGGGTGAGCCCCTTCAGACTCACCCCACCACCTCGGGTTGAACTTCTAGCACTTTCTCAGGAAATCACTCCTGACTCAACCACATGTCCTTCCAGGTCGGCATCCCAGAGAGGGTGTCGACCTCCATGTTGTTGACCTTCGAGCCGCGCATCATCGCCACACCGCCGTAGCCGGTGACGAACACGGGGAACCACTTCTCCTGGAGCATCTGGTCGAGCTCGTTCCAGGCAGCCGGCTGCTCATCGAGGGGCAACTGCTGGATCCGGTCGATCTCCTTGTTGAACTCCGGCTCGTCGAAGGCGGCGTAGTTAGCACCGAGGCCCTCCTTGAGGTTCAAACCTCCGAACACCGGCGGGAACCACGATCCACCAGACGGCCAGTCAGAGCACCAGCCACCAGAACGCACGTTGATCGGAGCGTCGGGGTCGGCCCGAGTCGTCGAGATCTCCGCGATCGTGCTGGCAACCGGCTTGGGGACGAACCCGGCAGCCTTGAGCCCGGCTGAGATCTGCTTCTGGGTGTCGACGCTGGCGGGGTCATCCGTCGCGTAGAGGAACGAGATCTCGTACTCGCCCGGCTTGTAGCCGGCCTGAGCCAGCAGCTCCTTGGCCTTCGCCGGGTCGGTCTCGCCCGGCTCGTGGTCGGGAAGCGGGTTGTACTCCTCGCGACCAGGGATACCTGGCGGCATGATGTTCGTGCCGTAGGAGCGGGTAACACCGGGGATCACACCGGCAGCGGCGTAAGCGTCCTTGTAGGGGTACGCGTAAGCCAGTGCCTGCCGGACCTCGATCTCCTTGATCTTGCGGTAGTCGGGGTACCACATGAAGGTGCAGGGGTCGGAACCGACAATCAGGCGCTCAGGAGCCTGCTCCTTGAACGGCAGGTAGTTCGCCACGTCGACGTTGTCATAGGAGACAGTGATCTGCGCGTCGCCTTGATCCTGCAGCATGATCTGGTCGATCTTCGCGGTCGGTACGTCGAACTGCAACTCGTAGCCGTCGACGTACTGGTGACGTCCCGGGTCGGTGTTGGGGTCCCACTCGGGGTTCTTGACCAGCGTCAAGGACTTCTCCGGGGTGTAGTCGGCGAACTTGTACGGTCCGGTCGCCAAGGGGTGCAGCCGGTACTTCGTGGGGTCGCTGGCTTTGCCCTCAGGGATCGGCCCGATGGCGGGGAACGCGCCCCAGTAGTCCATGTCGGGGAACGGTGTGTCCATCTTGATGGTCAACACATTCCCGTCACACTGCGCGCCCTCGTAGTCGGTGCCGCTCTTGTAGGGGCCCTTGTACGTGTCGCCGTTGAGCATGTATGCGTTGCTGTAGTCAGCGCCCTCGGGGAACGTGGCGCGGTCGAAGGACCGCATGATTCCGTACCGGATGTCCTCGCAGGTGACTTCTTGACCGTTTTCGTACCGGACGCCCTCACGGATCTCGAACGTCCATTCGGTGAAGTTCTCGTTCGGGTCGCCGAGGTCGACGGCCAGGTCGGGGATGAGGATCATGTCCCCGGTCTTAGGGTCGTACTTGTACTGCGTCAGCGAGCGGGTCACAAGGTTGCTCAGGATTGAGTACGTGTTGGTGTAGTACGCCTCAGTGGGGTCCATGGTGTTCAGACCGGAGAAACTGATGACCTTCATCACCCCGCCCTCCTGGGCGCCCTCGATTGGCGCCGCAGGGGCCTGGACTGTTGCGTCCTTGCCTTGACCGGCGGCACCGCCTTTGTCCGCCTTATCGATGTCTCCAGTGTCTACGCCAGGCGCCGTCGGACCAGCGCCGTCTTCTGTCCCGCCGCCGCCACAGGCGGCCACGGAGAGAAGCGCGACGGTGGAGACGGCGACAATCGGTTTCTTCAACCGCATTAGCTGTCCACCCTTTCGTGGTGAGTAGTGCAATCTCTCGATGACGAAGCCATCGACGAGTCTGTGAGGCCAGCTGGCCTCGTCGACGATGTCGTCATCGCCGAGTCTTTGGGTCGAAGGCGTCTCGGATTGAGTCGCCCAGCAAGTTCAGCGACAGCACCAGCACGGCCACCACGACGATCGGTGCCAGCAGGTACAGCGGATAGATGGAGTAGCTGTCTGACGCGCGCAGGATCATCTGTCCGAGCGACGGGCGACCGGTCAGGCCGATGCCGAGGTAGGGCAAGGCCAGCCTTCGGCGGCGACGTACGCCGGCAGCCCCAGCGAGATCGAGATCACGATCGGCGCGATGAGGTTGGGCAGCAGTTCGCTCAACAGGATGGTCCTGGTGGGCACGCCGATCACCTGAGCGGCCTGCACGAACTCGCGCTCGCGCAGCGACAGCACCTGACCGCGGATGAGTCGGGCCAGGCCCCATCCAGCTGAAGATCGTCAGCACCGCGATCAGCGCGAAGAACTGGGCCTGGGCGAGCTTTGCCTCGTCGGTTGCGAAGTGGCTCGTGAGGATCGGCGCGATAGCAAGGGCACCGAGCAGGAACGGGAACGACAAGAACGTGTCGATGATGAAGGAGATGGTGCGGTCGAGCCAGCCGTGCGCATACCCGGCGATGAGCCCCACGGTGACGCCGATGACCGTCGTCAGCAGGGTCGCGATCGACGCGACGATCAACGACGTGCGCAGTCCGTAGAGGAGAAAGGCCAGGTTGTCAGTACCAGTGTTGGTCGCCAGGCCGAGCGGGTGCTCCCAGGTGAACGGATAGAAAGGCGGGCCGATGTTGGGGAAGCCGAACTCGATGAAGTCTCCTGCTTTGGGTGCCACGGCGTCCAGCTCGACGCCCCACAGCTTGCAGATCACCGGCGCGGGGACAGGATGGCCAGCACAGCAGCAGAACTATCGCGGCCGAACCCATGCCGACCTTGTCGTGACGGAGCCGTTCAGCGCGATGCTGGTCGGCGACCGGCCGGTGATGGACTTTTTCGTCATCTGACAGCGTCTCGTCCGGCGTGTCGGGAGACGTCACAGTCTCGAGCAGCGGCATTGTCACGTCGCCTTTCCTCACTGCAACGGACGTTTTTTGCAGCCGATGGGGACTCTAATCCACCCGGCATTGCTGAATGGGCGACGCGAGGTAACGATCTGGGAACATCAGTCAGGTTTTCGGTCGTACGTCGACGCCCGCCTCGCGCCGCTGGTCGACGGTGATGGGGGTGGGTGCGCCGGTTAGCGGGTCGGTCCGGACGCGGTCTTGGGGAAGGCGATCACGTCTCGATCGAGTCCGCTCCGGCGAGCAGGGCGCACAGCCGGTCGATGCCAAGCGCGATGCCACCGTGTGGCGGTCCGTACGCCAGCGCCTCGAGCAAGAATCCGAACTGGCTCACCGCCTCGTCCGGGCTCATGCCGATGACGTCGAAGACCCGCTGTTGCATCTCGGGCCGGTGGATCCGGATGGACCCGCCGCCGATTTCCGACCCGTTCAGTACCAGGTCGTAGGCCTGCGACAGCGCCTCGCCCGGGCGGGAGTCGAAGCTGGCGGCGTAGTCGGGTGTCCAGACGGTGAAGGGGTGGTGGATCGCTGTCCAGCCGGTCGTGCCGTCGGTGCGCTCGATTTGCTCGAACATCGGTGCCTCGACGACCCAGACGAACTCCACGCCTGCTTGTCGATGAGCCCGCAGCGCTCCCCCACCTCCAGGCGAGCCGCCGCGAGCAGCCCGAGAGCGTCGGTGCGCCTCCCGGCAGCGAAGAAGACGCAGTCGCCGGGCGTCGCCCCCGCGGGAGGCGGCGCGGCGAGCCCCGCGCGCTCGTCCTCGGAAGGTTCTTGGCGACCGGCCACGCCGACGCCCCGTCGTCGCCGACTACACGTACGCCAGCCCCTTGGCGCCGTGGGAGCGCGCCCAGTCCTGCCACGCGTCGAGCTCCTTGCGGGCCTGCACGCGGCACCGCCCGCATGACGACCGCCCCGACGTGGAAGTCGGCGTCGGCCGACGGGCTGCGGAAGATACGAAACGGGGGTGTCAGCGAAGAACGCCGTGAAGTCGACGAGCTCGCAGCCGAAGCGGAGATCGGGCCGGTCGATTCCGGAAGCGACGCATAGCCTCGGCGTACGTCATGCGGGGGATCGGCAGTGTCTACCCGTGCCCGGCCGTCTCACGCGCCACAGCCGCACGACAAGGACTCGATCAGCGCCTGCACATCCGCCGGCGTGCAGAAGCTCAGCTCGAGGTCCAGCTGGCTGAACTCCGGCTGCCGGTCGGCGCGAAAGTCCTCGTCGCGAAAGCAGCGGGCGATCTGGAAGCAACGCTCGAGCCCGGCAACCATCAGCAGCTGCTTGAACAGCTGCGGTGACTGCTAAAGCGCGTACCACGAACCCGGCTACAGCCGAACCGGCACCAAGAAGTCGCGGGCGCCCTCCGGCGTCGACTTCGTCAGGTACGGCGTCTCGACGTCGAGGAAGTCGTGCTCGGCCATCACTTCGCGGATGATGCGGGTGACGGTGGCCCGCAGCCGCACATTCGCCGCCATGTCGGCGCGGCGCAGGTCAAGGTAGCGGTACTTGAGCCGGAGTTCCTCGTTGACCGGCGTCGTTGCGTGTTCCTCGACGGGAACGGCAACGGCGCGGACTCCATCGAGCACCTCCACGTCGGCCGCGATCACCTCCACCTCGCCGGTCGGAAGCTGCGGGTTGGCGTTGCCTGCCGGCCTGGCGGCGACCGCTCGGTGGCACGCAGGCAGAACTCTGCCCGTAGCGGGCGCGCCGTCTCCTCATCGCGGATCACCACCTGGACGACGCCGCTGCTGTCTACGCAGGTCGACGAACGCGACTCGCCGGTCGCGGCGCCGAGCCACCCAGCCCGTGAGCGTCACCCGTTGTCCGACATGCTGAGCGCGAAACTCTCCGCGGTATGGGTACGCATCACCGCGTCTGCTCCTTGCTGATCAGCTGCGGTCGCAGGTCCTCGAAGCGGGGTGTCCAGACGGCGGCGTCAGCGGCGTGCTGGTCGCCGAGCGGATGTCCTTGACGGAGTCCGGCGCCGTCGCCGCCGAACAGGATACCGCGCCGCTCGGCGTACCGACGATCTCGCCGGCCGTACTTCTTGCGCACTACCTGCCACCTCGGCCCTGGCCCGCAGCATGCTGCGGCGGCGTCTGCATCGCTGTCGGCGCGCGACTCGTCGGTGGCCACGGCAACCAGTACGACCGACGGCACCTGCCTGCTGCTGGTCAGCAGGCCACGACCATCAACGGCACCAGGTGCGGAGATCCCGAAGGAAATTCCGACTCCGGGGTACGTCGTCTGCTGTCGACAGCCAATCGTCGTACCGCCCTCCCGCTACAGACAGACCCCAACGACTCAAAGCCCGCCATCACGGTTTCGAACACCGTGCCGGTGTAGTAGTCAAGACCGCGTGATGCGCAGGTTGGCCTCGACGGTGAACCGCTCGTTGGTCGCCGCCCCTGCCCTCCGCGACCGCGGCCAGTTCCTCCAGACCGTCGAGGCGCTCATGATCGATGCCGAGGCCTCGCACGCGTTCGACGAACGAGGTGTCCAGAGAGCGGATCAGCCAGGCGAAGCACAGCTCGGCGTGCTTGTCGCTCAGGCCAACGGAGGCCACGAGCGTCGCGCACAGACTCGGGGGCTTGGCTGTCGAGCTTGTCGATCACGCGCATAACGACGGGGGTCGGTGTCGTGAGCGCCGAGCCCGCGGTAGAAGCCCTCGATCAGCTTGCGGTTGTTCACCTGTAGCCGCAACGGCGGCAGCGGCAGGTCGGCAAGGGCCTCGGCCATGACGCGGGCAACCTCGA
Source organism: Nocardioidaceae bacterium (assembly GCA_030447805.1). Classification (GTDB taxonomy): domain Bacteria; phylum Actinomycetota; class Actinomycetes; order Propionibacteriales; family Nocardioidaceae; genus JAUJOE01. The sequence goes on from JAUJOE010000018.1 coordinate 10,798, forward strand.
CGTCGTAGTGGAAGGCCAACTCGTCGCCGTCGACGATGTCCATGTCGGCCTGGGTGAACTCCCGAAACCGGCCCTCCTGCGGCCGCTCCCCGCGCCATGCCTTCTGGATCTGGTAGCGGCGGAAGGGAACTCGAGCTTGCCGGCGTTCTCCACGACGTAACGCGCGAACGGCACCGTGAGGTCGTAGTGCAGGCCGAGGCCGGTGTCGCGCGCGTCCTCGTCGGCCTGGTACGCCGCAGGACGTACACCTCCTTGTCGATCTCGCCGTTGCGGAGCAAGACCTCCAGCAGCTCGACGGCCCGCGTCTCGACGTTGGCGAACCCGTGCAGCTCGAAAACTTGGGCCAGCTGCTCGATGATCTGCGAGCTCGGCGTTGCGCTGCGTCGGCAACAGCTCGGGGAAGCCGCTCAGCGGTGACGGCTTTGCTCATCGGCGCTGCCTCGAACTTGTCGAGACCCAGGTCGACCAGGAACGGGTTGGTGGCGCGTTCGCGCCCGATGGTCGTCTGCGGGCCGTGGCCGGGCAGCACAACGATCGAGTCGTCGAGCGGCAGCACCTTGTCGGTGAGTACCGCAGCATGGTATGCGGTCACCGCCTGGTAGGTCGGTGCGGCCGATCGACCCGGCGAAGAGCAAGTCGCCGGAAAACAAGACAGCCGCCACGTCGGCCCCGTCGTCATATGGGCTGGTGCCAGTTGGCTGGGTGAACGTGATCGAGCCGGGGGGTGTGGCCTGGCGTGGTCGACGTTGAACGACAACCCAGCCACCTCGAGCGCGACGCCGTCACCAACCTCCGACACGGCGGCGGGTTCGGCGAACGTGTAGTTGCCGCCGAGAAGCAGAGCGGCACTCTCGGCCGAGATCCCGGCCATCGGATCGCTCAGCAGGTGGCGGTCGGCGGGATGGATGTACGCGGTCGCCTCGTAGGCGCCGGCGACCGGCGCGACGCAGAACATGTGGTCGATGTGCCCATGGGTGACGAGGACCGCAGCCGGTCGCA
>JAUJOE010000001.1:0-100135 GCA_030447805.1 Nocardioidaceae bacterium
GCGGGTCACGGCGCTCCAGCGGCCGAAGCGGGACGTCGCGCTGGTCGTCGCTCATGCCCCTCCGCTCGCGCTGACGTCAGCCGCCCACTGTCGGCAGGTGCGGGGTCGGCGGGTCTGTACCACTTACCTGAGCGTACGACGGCGGCGTCGACAGCGGTTACTGACGGGGAGAGAACATCTCGTCTTGGGTGTATCGGTTGCCGACCGAGAGGTCGTACTGCACCAACCGGTAGTCACGCAGCAATTCGCGCGCTCGGGGTGACAGTTCGGCGTCGGTGATCTGGCGGTTATCCGCGCCGATCATGATCTGGTGCTCCAGGGCCGGGATCTCCTTCTCCAACTCGCCGAGCAGCGCGTAATAGGGCGGCACAGGAGCGTTAGCTTTCTCCAGCAGGTGGTTCGCGAAGTACATCGGGCTTGTTGTGGGCAGCCGCTCTGCCTGCTGCTTGCCGAAGTTCGCGTAGACGAAGAACGGAGTCTCATGCACTCGTCGGGTCCCGTTTGCCGTACGCACCTCAGGCGGCCAGAACGACGGAAGGTGGTCGCCGTAGAGGAGGAGCACCGTCTTCTCCTCTGAGCGTTTCAAGGAAGCAATGAAACGCTGCAGTGCCTTGTCGCTGTAGCGCAACCCGCGCGCGTAAGCCTCCGCGTTCGCGCGCGCCTCCGGATCGTCGACGCCAGTGACCGTGATCGGGTCGGCGTACTTGCCGGCCATCGGGTAGTGGTTCTGCATCGTGACCAGGTTCACGAAGACAGGGGCTGCCTCGTTGGCGATCTGGTCGCTCACCTCGTGGAACGCTGCGCCGTCGGAGATGTGATCGTTGTCCTCCAACGTCTTTTGGTGAACCATCTGGTCTTCGAACTTCGCGCTGTCGAAGCCGAGGATGGGGTAGACCTCCGCACGGCGGTAAAAGCTGGGCTTGAATGGGTGGATGGCCGCCGTATGGTAGCCGAGCGAGTCGAGGTAGCCGACCAGCGACGGAAAGCTCTCGTATTCAGGCACCAGCATCTGGTACGGCGTGGTCAGCTGTGGCTGCAAGAGCGCCATGGACATCCCGGTCAGGGCGGAGAACTCCACGTTGGCGGTGCCGCCGCCGAACTGGTTGGCGAGCATGTTGCCCGAGGTGGTGCGCCGCATCAGCGAGCGGGTGTAGGGAATGGGGTCTTGGGCGATCTCAACCGACTCGAGCCGCATCGGGTCAGTGAACGCCTCGGAGAGGACCATGACCACGTTGACGTCGTCGACGTTCGGGTCCCTCCGCTGGTTGATGACTGCTGCAGAATCGGCGTACTTCTTGGCCAGGGCCAGCATCGTTTCCTCGCTGTAACCCGACGGCACGGTCATACCCGGCACATCAGTGTTGAACAGCATGCCTGCGACGAAGCCGTTCTCCCGGTAGTTCCTACTTTGGTTCCACGGTTTCCATTCGGCGCCGTACTCCTCGTAGGCCGCCCGGAAGCGGTTTCCAGGAGCGTTGAAGTCCGTGATGTAGACCAGCAGGGGGACGATGAGCGCGACAGCACACACCCGTGCGATGACCAGAGCTGTTGCTAGGCGGGGGTGCGTACGTCGTCTGACCCGGGGGAACACCTTCTCGGCCACATGACCGCATACGAGGGCCGCCCCTATCGTGAGCACCACACCGGCAGCGAGATAGAAGACGACCCGAACGCCCACCATCTCACTGAGGAAGGCGACCTCACCTGCCATGGCGAGATCGCTGGGATAGAGCGGCTCCAGACGCAACGCCAGCTTCTCCTGGTTAGCCAACCCGATCACCACCGCCGCTATCGCCACGACAGCGGCCGTCACCCACAGCCGGCCGACCACGGCTAAGACCAGGAGAACTAGCAGCCATACCACCAACGTGCCTAGCCAGAACAGCGCCTGGTGGTGGCTCAAGCTGGAGGGCGCCGCTGACCCACCGCGCTGCCAGAGCTCAATCGTCAGATTGGCAGCGGTGGCAAGCACCACGGTGAACAGCAACGAGCCAGCAAGCATCCATCCGGGCGACCGGAAAGCCTCAAGTTTCGGGACGTGCACCGATGCACTCCACATGAATAAAAGGTGAACTGCGGCTGTCGAGACAGGGAACTCTCACAGGCTACCCGGACGGTGCTGAGGTAAGCGGCGGCTCGCGGCGACCTGGGCCGCTGCTGGCCCGAGCTGCTGCCCCCGCTCAGCGGATGCAGGCTTGGCGGGTCTGCAACACTTACTCGAGCGCACGACCGCCGCCCGCGAAGGGAACCCGCATGACGATCAGCCCGCCGCGCTCGACGGCGGCCGTGGCTGGCACCGGGCCGATGGCGGAGCTCGCGCAGCGGGCGCTGCTGGAGGTCAAGCGGGTAATCGTTGGCCAAGAGCACATGGTCGAACAGCTGATGGTGGCGCTCATCGCTCGCGGGCACTGCCTCGTCGAGGGGGTGCCCGGGGTGGCCAAGACTCTCGCGGTGCACACTCTCGCCGACGTGGTCGGCGGCGACTTCGCGCGCATTCAGTTCACCCCCGACCTGGTGCCGTCCGACATCGTCGGTACCCGCATCTACCGGCCCAGCAAGGAGAGCTTCGACGTCGAGTTGGGGCCGGTGTTCGTGAACTTCGTGCTCGCCGACGAGGTCAACCGGGCACCCGCCAAGGTGCAGTCGGCGATGCTGGAGCTGATGGCCGAGCGTCAGGTGTCGATTGGCGGCCAGACGTTCCCGCTGCCCAACCCGTTCATCGTCATCGCGACGCAGAACCCGATCGAGTCTGAGGGCGTCTACCCGCTGCCTGAGGCGCAGCGCGACAGGTTCTTACTCAAGGTCGACGTGGGCCACCCCCGCGGTCAGGAGGAGTTCGAGATCCTGCGGCGGATGAGCGTCGACCCCCCGTCGGCCCGGCAAGTGCTGAGCCCGGTGCAGCTCCGCGAGCTGCAGGGGGCCGCCGACCAGGTGTTCCTGCACAACCTGGTGGCCGAGTACATCGTTCGGGTCGTGCTGGCCACCCGCTCGCCTGCGGAGTTCCACCTCCACGACCTCACCGGAGTCATCGAGATCGGGGCGAGCCCGCGCGCCACCCTCGGGTTGGCTGCCGCCGCTCGCGCCGTCGCCGTCATCCATGGCCGCAACTACGTCCTGCCCCAAGACATCGCCGCCATCGCTCGCGACGTGATGGCGCACCGGCTCGTGCTGACCTTCGACGCGGTCGCCGACGGGGTCGACCCCCGAGTCGTCGTCGACCGGGTCGTTTCCGCGATCCCACAGCCGCAGCCGGTCTACCCAAGCTCCGGTCTACCCGACCAGCCGGAGTTCCGCTGAGGTGGTCGACCGCTTCCGCGCCGACCAGGTGCCGCTGTCGGCACTGGCTCCTGAGCACGCCCTCCGCAGGCTCGAGCTGCAGATCGTCCGCCGACTCGAGGGCTTCCTGCACGGTGAGCACCTCGGTCTGTTGCCCGGCCCCGGCACCGACCTCGCCGAGGCTCGCTACTACCTGCCGGGTGAGGACGACGTACGCCGGATCGACTGGGCGGTGTCAGCGCGTACGACGATCCCGCACGTGCGCGACGTCATCGCCGACCGGGAGCTCGAGACGTGGGTGCTCGTCGACCTGTCGCCCTCGATGCACTTCGGCACCGCCGCCATGGAGAAGCGTGACCTGGCGGTAGCCGCCGTCGCGACGATGGGGCTGCTGACGTTCCGGGTAGGGGACCGGTTCGGCGGTTATGTGTTGCGGCGCGGCACGCTGAAGCGGTGGCCGGCCAGGTCCGGCCGGTTGGCGCTGTTCGGCTTGCTGCGGTCGTTGCTGCGCGACTCGGGCGACGGGCGCGGCGCCGCGCCGATGTCGCTCTCCGACGCCGTCACCGGGGTGGCTCGGGCGCAGCGTAAGCGCGGGCTGCGGGTGGTCGTGTCGGACTTCATCGACCTCGCCGACGCCAGCACCGATCCCAACACGCCGCCGTCGTGGGAGAAGGCGATGCGGGAGCTCGCCGCCCGCCACCAGACGATCGCCGTGGAGATCATCGACCCGCGGGAACTCGACATACCCAACGTTGGCACGGTGCTGCTCGAGGACCCTGAGACGGGGGAGATCCGGGAGCTGAACACCGGGAGCAGGAAGGTCCGGCAGCGCTACGCCGCCGCCGCCCGCATCCAACGCGAGCGCACGGCGCGGGCACTTCGGCGGGCCGGGGTTGCTCATTTGATCCTGCGCACCGACCGCGACTGGGTCGCCGACACCGCGCGATTCGCGCTCAAACACCGGCGGGTCGCCGCCCGGTTGCACTCGCCGCCGACGGGGTGACCCGGTGAACTTCCTGGAACCGCAGCGGCTGTGGCTGCTGCTGGTAGTGCCGGCGCTGGTGCTGCTGTACGTCGCGCTGCAGTACCGCAAGAGCCACTACGCGGTGCGCTTCACCAACATGGCGTTGCTCGACACCGTGGCGCCCCGCCGGGTCAACTGGCGCCAGCACGTCGCGGTGGCCCTGGCGCTGCTGACGCTCGGCTTCGCCATCGTGTTGTTCGCCCGGCCGACAGACATCGTCGAGGTGCCGCGCAGGACCGGAGTGACCGTCGTACTCACGATGGACGTGTCGCTGTCGATGGACTCCGCGGACGTCCCCCAAACGGATCACCGCTGCCAAGGAGACCGCGAAGGAGTTCCTCACCCAGTTGCCGCCGGCGTTCAAGGTCTCGCTGGTGACCTTCGCCAGGTACGCCGAGGTGGTGGTGCCGCCGACAGTCGACCGCGCCCAGGTGGCAAGGGCGATCGACGACCTGCAGCTCGCGGAGTACACCGCGACCGGCGAGGGCATCTACTCAGCGCTCGACGTGGTGAAGCAGTCGCTGGGCACAGCGGCGGTCGCTCCCACCGGAAAGCTCCCAGCGATGATCGTGCTGATCAGCGACGGTGCGCGGACGGTGGGGCGCTCGCAGGTCTCGGCAGCGCACGCGGCCAAGGACCAGGGCGTGCCGATCTACACCGTGGCGCTCGGCACCGAGGCCGGCACCATCACCAACCAGGGCGAGACCGTCGCCGTCCCCGTCGAGATTGGCCAGCTGCAGGAGATCGCCGACATCTCCGGGGGTAAGGCCTATATCGCGCAGAGCCCTGACGACCTGCTGAACGCCTATGAGGACGTCGACGGCCGCCTGATCTACAGCAAGGAACGCCAAGACGCCACCTCCCAGTACATGGGGTATCTCGTCGTGCTGTCGCTGCTTTCGACCGCGGCGGGGCTGTTTGTCGCCTCCCGTTGGCCGTAGGTCTGGTGCTGGTGGGACTCATGGGGCACAATAAGTCGTAGTTCACTCCCGCTCTCAAGGCGAGCAGACCGCTGGGGAAGGCGACTCTCAAGCCTTGAGGAGGAGGACCGGTGAACCGCATCTACAGCGAGCACTCCACGGCGACCACCCGCGGAGTGCTGTTTGTGCACAGCGCGCCCTCGGCGCTGTGCCCGCACGTCGAGTGGGCCGTCGCGGGCGTCCTCGGCGTACCCGTCGATCTGTCCTGGACGCCGCAACCGGCCAAGACCGGGTGCTACCGGGCGGAGCTTTCCTGGTCGGGGGCCGTCGGGACCGGCGCCGCTCTGGCGTCGGCGCTGCGCGGTTGGGCGCACCTGCTGTTCGAGGTCACCGAGGACCCGACGTCGACAAGTGAGGGCGCGCGCTTCTCGTGCACCCCTGAACTGGGGGTCTTCCATGCCGTGACCGGCCTGCACGGCGACATCATGGTCCCGGAGGACCGGCTGAGAGGGCTGCTGTCGTCAAGGCGGCGCTAGGCGACCTGTCCCTGTTCGCGGAGATCGACAAGCTGCTCGGCAAGGACTGGGACGAGGCGCTCGAACCCTTCCGGCACGCCGGTGACGGCGCCCCCGTCCGCTGGCTCCACCACGTCGTCTAGCGGCGCACCCCTCCCCCGCCGAATGGTCGCTCCCGTACCGCCGAGTGGTCGCTCCCGCACCGCCGAGTGGTCGCTCCCGCACCGCCGAGTGGTCGCTCCCGCACCGTCGAGACGGCAGCGGGGGCCCGGGACCAAGCCGAGATGCGTGAGAATGCTGCCGAAACTGGGCTGACAGCGCACTCTCACGCATCTCGACCAAGGGGTTGTGGCCCGACGGGGTCAGAGGGGGGATGTTCCCGTGTTGGCCTCGGGCGCCGGTGTCTGCGGCGGCCAGCGCGGCCGCCAGCGCTGACCGGGTCGCGGTCGGCTCGACCACCTCGTCGACCACACCGATCTCGACCGCCCGGTCGACACCACCGGCGAGTACCTCGTGCTCAGCCGCCAGCTCCGCCTCGACGGTCGGGCGCAGGTCAGGCGCTACTTCAGCGATCTTGCGGCGATGCAGGATCCGGATCGCCGCGATGGCACCCATCACCGCTACCTCGGCGCCCGGCCAGGCGAAGACGCGGGTCGCGCCGAGCGCGCGGGCGTTCATCGCGATGTACGCCCCGCCGTACGCCTTCCGGGTCACCAGCGTCACCCGCGGAACCCCCGCCTCGGCAAACGCGTGCAGCAGCTTGGCTCCTCGGCGTACGACGCCGTCCCACTCCTGACCGACTCCGGGCAGATAGCCCGGCACGTCGACCACGACGATCAGCGGGACCCCGAACGCGTCACACATCCGCACGAACCGCGCGGCTTTCTCCGCCGACGGAGAGTCCAGGCAGCCACCAAGGCGCAGCGGGTTGTTGGCGATCACCCCGACGGTCCGGCCGCCGAACCGCCCGAGCGCGGTGACGATGTTGGGCGCCCAGCGCTGGTGCAGCTCCAGCATGCTGTCGCCGTCGAGCAGCGTCGCCACGAGCGGGTGTACGTCGTACGCGCGCCGCTTCGACTCAGGTAGCTGCTGCGCGAGGTTGACGTCGTGCACCGCGCCCGGCTCGATCGCGCCCTGATCGCCGAGCAGCGCGACAAGCCGGCGGGCTTGCGCAAGCGCGTCGGCCTCCGAGTCGGTCAGCACGTGTACGACGCCCGAGCGCCGGCCGTGCGGCTCGGGACCGCCCAGGCGCAGCATGTCGACGTCCTCGCCGGTGACGGAGCGGACCACGTCGGGACCGGTCACGAAGATTCGACCCTCCGGGCCGAGGATGACCACATCGGTCAACGCCGGCCCGTAAGCGGCCCCTCCCGCCGCTGGGCCGAGCACCACCGAGATCTGCGGAACCTTGCCCGATGCCCGCGTCATCGCCGCGAAGATCAGCCCGACCGCGTGCAACGACAGCACACCTTCGGCCAGCCGTGCGCCGCCGGAGTGCCACAGCCCGACGATGGGCGCGTTGTCGGCCAGCGCTCGGTCGTACGCCGCTACGACCACCTTGCAGCCCTCGTGACCCATCGCTCCGCCCATCACGGTGGCGTCGGAGCAGAACGCGACGGTGTGCACGCCGTCGATCGTGCCCACGGCCGCCAGCATGCCGCTGTCGTCGTCGGCCGAAATCAGCTGGAGGCTGCCGGGGTCGAAGAACGCCGCGAGCCGCTTGGTCGGGTTCCGCGGGTCCTGCTCGCGCGGCAGCTTCGCCGGCAGCTGCCGTGGCAGTCATCGGTCAGGCCGACCGGAACGCGATCGCGACGTTGTGGCCACCGAAGCCGAACGAGTTGTTAAGCGCCGCGATGTCACCGTCGGGCAGCTTGCGCTGCTCGGTCGCGACATCGAGCGTGAGCTCTGCGTCGGGCGTCTCCAGGTTGATCGTCGGAGGAGCCACCCGGTTCTGCAGCGCCAACACCGTCGCGACCGACTCCAACGCCCCGGCAGCACCGAGCAGGTGTCCGGTCATCGACTTGGTGGAGGTGACGACGACGTGGTCGGTCTCGCCGCCCAGCGCCTGCGTGATCGCCAGGCACTCGGCGACGTCACCTTGCGGGGTCGAGGTGGCGTGGGCGTTGATGTGGACGATGTCAGCCGCGGCGAGATCGGCCTCGCGCAGTGCTCGCTGCATCGCCCGGGTAGCTCCGCGCCCCTCCGGCTCCGGCTGGGCGATGTCATGGGAGTCGGCGGTGATGCCGGCGCCGGCGACCTCGGCGTACACCCGGGCTCCTCTGGCCCGGGCGTGGTCGGCGCTTTCGATCACGAGTGCGGCCGCGCCCTCGCCGAGCACGAACCCGTCACGGTCACGGTCCCAGGGTCGGGAGGCTCGCTCCGGCTCCTCGTTGCGGCGCGACAGCGCCATCATGTTGGCGAACGCCGCCATCGGCAGCGGGTGGATCGCTGCCTCGGTGCCGCCCACCACGACAACGTCGGCGCGGCCGAGGCGGATCATGTCGATTCCGTGCGCGATGGCCTCGTTACCCGATGCGCACGCAGACACCGGTGTGTGCACTCCCGCCTTCGCGCCGACCGTCAGCCCGACGTGAGCGGCGGGGCTGTTCGGCATGAGCATGGGTACGGCGAGTGGCGAGACCCGGCGGGGACCCTTCTCGAGCAGGTTGTCGTAGTTCGACAACAGTGTGGTGACGCCGCCGATGCCGGAGGCGATGGCGACACCGACCCGCTCAGCGTCGGGAGCCTCCTCGGCGAGCCCAGAGTCGCCCCACGCCTCCAACGCAGCGACCAGCGCGAACTGCGCCGACCGGTCGAGCCGCCGCGCCTTCACGCGCTCGATCACCTCGGTCGGCTCGACGGCGACCCGGCCGGCGATCCGGGCCGGCAGGTCATCAGCCCAGTCCTCGGTGAGCCGTCGTACGCCGGAGATGCCCGCCAGCAGAGCGGCCCACGTCGAAGGGACGTCACCGCCCACGGGAGACGTCGCACCGAGTCCGGTGACGACGACACGCTTGAGAATCATGGAAAGTTCACCTCAGGTTGCATAGGAAGTGCCGGGCTGTGGTGGTGGAGTCCCGGTCCAGGCAGCCGGTCAAGGCTGGCGGTCAAGGAGGCCAGCAGGTGGAGGGCCGGCTGGTCAGGCGGCTGACGCGTTCTCGATGAAGGCGACGGCGTCGCCGACCGTCTTGAGGTTCTTCACCTCGTCGTCGGGGATCTTCACGCCGAACTGCTCCTCGGCGGCAACCACGACCTCCACCATCGACAGCGAGTCGACGTCGAGGTCGTCGGTGAACGACTTGTCGAGCTGTACGTCGTCGGCGGGGATGCCCGCGACCTCGTTGACGATGTCGGCGAGTCCGGACCGGATTTCTTCGGTGCTGGCCATGTCGGTGGCTCCTCTTGTTGTGCTAGTCGGCTAATTGGCTACGGCGTGCTCATCGGCGGCTAAGGCGCGGATGCTCGCAGCGGGCGCTGCGAAAACCATGACCAGGCGAAAGCCTGGCGGGCAGGGGCGGTGAGGGTCACGGCAGCGTGACCACCTGGGCGGCGTACGCGAGCCCGGCGCCAAACGCGATGAACAGCGCCGTCTGCCCGCTCTTCGCCTCGCCGGACTCCAGCAGCGCGGTGGCTGCGAGCGGGACGGAGGCAGCGGAGGTGTTGCCTTGGTAGGCGATGTCGCGGGCAATCACCACCCGCTCGGGCAGCTTCAGGGCCCGGGCCATCGCGTCGGTGATGCGCATGTTGGCCTGGTGGGGGACGAAAACGTCGAGATCGTCGACAGTCAGGCCGGCGCGGTCGAGGGCTTCCTGGGCAACCTTCGCCATCTCGAACGACGCCCAGCGGAAGACGGGGTTGCCTTCCATCTGCAGGTGCGGCATCACCGCCCGTTCCAGCGCGAGTACGTCGATCCAGGACTGCTTCTGCCGGATGAAGTCGAACTTCTCACCGTCGGCCCCCCACACGACCGGGCCGATTCCTTCGACGTCGGACGGACCGATGACCGCCGCGCCCGCGCCGTCAGCGAAGATGAAGGCGGTGCCGCGGTCGGTGGGGTCGGTGATGTCGGAGAGTCGTTCGACGCCGATCACCAGCACGTACTTGGCGGTGCCGGAGCGCACCATGTCGGCGCCCATCGTGACGCCGTAACAGAAGCCGGCGCAGGCTGCGGAGATGTCGAACGCGGCGGCGGGAGTTGAGCCCAGCTCGGCGGAGATGAGGGGGGCGATGGCAGGCGTCTGCCACAGGTGGGAGACCGTGGCCACCAGGACGCAGTCGATCTGCGCAGGGTGGATGTCGGCCCGCTCGAGCGCCGTACGGGAAGCCGCCACGCTCATCATCTGCACTGTCTCGTGCGGCTCGGAGAACCTGCGCTCGATGATGCCCGACCGGGTCCGGATCCACTCGTCGGTTGAGTCGATGTGCTTGCAGATGTCGGCGTTGGTGACGACTCGGCTCGGTCGGTAGCTGCCGAGCCCCAGGATGGCGGCGTGCTGCGCGCCGGTGGCGGTCGCGATCTTTCCGGTCATGTCATTCGCCTTCCGGGTGCAGGCGCACCAGTGGTTGGCCGGGGGAGACAAGGTCGCGGTCTTCGACGATCCACTCCACGATGGTGCCGCCATGCGGGGCGAGCACGGCCGTCGTACCCCGCAGGTTCGCGACCTCGCCCACCGCGACACCGGCGGCCAGTTGGGCGCCTTGGGGGAGTTCGGCCGTCTGCCGGAACGTGCCCTTCGCCGGGGACACGAGCATGCGCCAGGTCGGGGAGGAGTCCATCGGCGTGGTCTCGCCGTGCTTGTCGGCGAAGGCCCGTGCGTCGTCGAGCTGGTCGGGGGTCTTCAGCGCGAAGGTGTCGACACCCTTGAGCTGTCGCTTGGCGATGCTGGTCAAGGTGCCGGCTGGGGGCATCTCCAAGATGCCGGTGACGTCGAGGTCGCGCATCGTCTGTAGGCAGAGGTCCCAGCGCACGGGGCTGCTCACCTGGCTGACCATGCGGGCAAGCACGTCCCGGCCGCTGTGGACGACCTGCCCGTCCCGGTTGGAGATCAGCCGGGTGCGGGGATCGTGCGTGGAGATGGCCCGAGCCAGCCGGGCGAGTACGTCGACCGCTGGCCGCATGTGCGACGTGTGGAACGCGCCGGCCACGCTGAGGGGCATCAGCCGCGCCTTGGCCGGCGGCTCGTCGGCCAGCGCCTGCAGCTGGTCAAGGGTGCCGGCCGCCACGAGCTGGCCCGCACCGTTGTCGTTGGCGGGGGTGAGGCCGTGCCGCTCGAGCGCGTCGAGCACCTCGGTCCGCTCGCCGCCGAGCACCGCGGTCATCCCGGTAGGTGTGGCCGCCGACGCCGCTGCCATCGCCCGGCCGCGCTCGCGGACGAAGACCATGGCCTGCTCGGCGGTGATGACGCCGGCGCCGGTGGCTGCGGCGATCTCGCCGACGCTGTGCCCGGCGACAGCACCGATCCGCCGGAACGCGTCGGCGGGGTGGGGAAACAGCGACAGGGCCGCCACCAGGCTCGAGGCGACCAGCAGCGGTTGTGCGATCGCGGTGTCACGGATGGTGTCGGCGTCGGCCTCGGTGCCGTAGTGGGCGAGGTCGATGCCGCTCACCGCCGACAGCCAGTTCAGCCGGTCGGCGAAGTGCGGATCCTCCAGCCACGACGTGAGGAACCCGGGGGTCTGGGCTCCTTGGCCGGGTGCGACGATGACGAGCATCCCGCCATCATGCCGTCGAAGCGGGCGGCTTCGCGGGTAGTGCGGACACGAAATCTCTGGACGTGTCCTTGGAGGTTTCCTACAACCGGGTAGGGGTTCCCTTACAGCGGCAGTAACCGGCCGAGGGTGAGTGCGAGGCGCAACGTGTACGCGTCGCGCGCGTCGCTCGGCGACAGGCCGGTCACGTCGGCGATCCGGCGCAGCCGGTACCGCACCGTGTTCGGATGGACGAACAGGCGGCGGCCAGTGGCCTCGATCGAGCCGCTGGTGTCGAGGTACGCCGTCAGCGTCTCGAGCAGCCCGGAGCCGGCCTCGACAAGGGGTTGGTGCACGGAGGTGACCAGTTGTCGCCGCGCGTGGCCGTCGCCGGCCAGCGCGCGCTCGGGCAGCAGGTCGTCGCTCGACACCGGACGCGGTGCCTCCGGCCACGCCACCGCGGCTCGCAGCCCCGCGATCGCCGCCCGCGCCGACCGGTTGGCGGCCAGCAGGTCGTCGACGACCGGCCCGGTCACGATGGCGCCGTCGCCGAAGTGGTCGGCGATGCGGCTCCCCGCCTTGTCGGGGTCGTCCACACCGCCCAGCACGACGACGAGACGCTCTCCTTGGACCGCGCACAGCGCGTCGAGGTGGCCGGCCCGGGCGGTCCGCTTTATCGCGTCCACCGCCGCGGCGGAGTCACCGGCAGGGGTGTGCCCGAGCACCACGCACACTCCGCTGGTCGACGCCCACCCCAGCGCGGTGGCACGCGAGCGTACGGCGTCGTCGGCCTCCCCGCGCAGTACCGAGTCCACGATGAGCGCCTCGAGTCGGGCGTCCCACGCTCCGCGCTGCTCAGCCGCCCGGGCGTAGACCTCCGCCGCGGCGAACGCGATCTCGCGGGAGTACAACATCACCGACTCGCGGACCGTCGCGACGTCGTTGGCGCTGACCACTTCAGGGACGTGCTCCTCCACGACCCCGATCGTCGTACGGACCATCTCCACCGTCTGCTGCAGGCTCACGACTCCGGTGAGCTCGCGGGGCGCCGTACCGAAGACGTCTGCGGTGACGGTGCCGTTCGACTGGGGGTTCTTGAACCAGTCGACGAAGGAGGAGATGCCGGCGCCGGCGATGAGGCCGATCCACGACCGGTGCTCTGCACTCAGCGCCCGGAACCAGGGCAGGTCGTCGTGCATGCGGGCGATCGCAGCCTGGGTCAAGGTCCCGACTGCGCTCTCGAGGCGCCGGGTCGGCTCGGCCGCGCCACGGGTCATGCTGCCGAGCCTACGTGACCGCCCTGCGGCGACTTGTGGCGTCCGAACAACTCGGCCGTAATCCCACAGCCCCGCCGGTCGGTCGGTCGGTGCGGGCGGGGCTCTCGGGCTTCGCTGCGCTCTTTGACCCCCTTCGAGTCCCCACCCACCCCTCCCTTCCTCCCTCCCTCGCACGCTGCACACCCGCGCGCGGTCCGCCGGTCGAGCTTGGCGAGACTGGGCTGCGGCAGGATGGGCGCGTGGACGGGATCGAGGCGCTGTCGGAGATCGCCTACTGGAAGGAACGCGGACGCGAACAGACGCGGCGCGTCGAGGCGTACCGCAAAGCAGCCTGGGCGCTGGCGGAGCTGCCCGAAGGCGAGGTCGAACGCCGCATTGCCGACCAGACGCTGACCGACATCCCGAACGTCGGACCGTCGACCTCAGCTGTGGTGATGGAGGCAGCGACCGGGGTCGTCCCGAAGAAGCTCGCCGAGTTGCGCAAGCAGGGCCAGCAACCGCTCGCCGAGGGTGGTGAGGAGCTACGTGCCGTGATCAGGGGCGACCTGCACGCACACTCCAACTGGTCCGACGGCGGATCACCGATCGAGGAGATGGTCAAGGCAGCACGCGGTATCGGTCACGAGTACCAGGCGCTGACCGACCACTCGCCGCGGCTCACGGTCGCCAACGGCCTGAGTCCCGAGCGGCTCGCCCAACAGCTCGAGGTGGTCGCCGACATCAACCAGCAGGTCGCCGCCGAGGGCGACGAATTCAGGCTGCTTCCTGGCATCGAGGTCGACATCCTCGAGGACGGCAAGCTCGACCAGTCCCGCACCATGCTGCAGCAGCTCGACGTGGTGGTGGCCAGTGTGCATTCGAAGCTGCGGGCGGACTCCGAGACCATGACCGAGCGGATGGTCGGCGGCATCTCCAACCGGTTCACCAACGTCCTCGGCCACTGCACCGGTCGCCTCGTCGAAGGCAGCCGGGGGCAGCGGCCGGAGTCGCAGTTCGACGCCGAGGTCGTGTTTGCCGCGTGTGCCCAGTTCGACGTGGCGGTCGAGATCAACTCCCGGCCCGAGCGACGTGACCCGCCGTCCCGGCTGATCCAGCTGGCGCTGGAGGCGGGGTGCCTGTTCTCGATCGACACCGACGCGCACGCGCCGGGCCAGCTGGCTTTTCAGGACTACGGGTGCGCTCGGGCCGTCGCGAACGGCGTACCAGCTGAGCGGATCGTCAACACCTGGCCGCTCGATCGCCTCCTCGAGTGGACCCACGGCAACCGCTGAACCCCACCCTCAGCCCGAGACGCCAGCAATGGCTCGGATCTGCCAGCGTGTCGGCCCCGCATTGACGTCTCAGTACGGCGGTCGGCCGGGGTCGATGGCACAGTGGCCGGGTGGCGATCGAAGCGGTGGTGTTCGACCTCGGGGGAGTGCTGGAGATCGTGGACGACGCGGTGTGGCCGCTCGCCTGGACTCATCGCTGGGCGGGTGAGCTGGGCATGACCGTAGAGGAGTGGACCGATCGGATGGCGGCTTACGACCTCGCCGGAGCGGTCAGCGAGGCGGTGACCCGGTCGGCGTACAAGGCCGGGCTCGGGCTGTCCGACGCTGAGGTAGCGGTCATGTTCGACGACCTATGGGACCGGTACTGCGGCCGCCTCGACACCGAGCTGATGGCGTACGTCGAGGGGCTCGCGCCGTCGTACCGGCTGGCGATCCTGAGCAACTCCAGCGACGGAGCGCGGCGCGAGGAGGAGAAGCGGTTCGGGTTGTCCCGCCTCTTCGACCCGATCATCTACTCGCACGAGGTCGGCCTCGCCAAGCCTGATCCGCGCATCTACGACCTGACGACTCAACGTCTCGGGACAGCTCCGGACAAGGTGGCCTACCTCGACGACGTACCCGAGAACGTCGATGCCGCGCGTGCCGGCGGCTGGCATGCGGTGCTGCACGAGGACACACCCACTTCCATCGCCGCGCTGGAGGCGCTGCTTCACCGCTGATCGCTGCCTTCCAGCGACCGCCTCGTTTTGATCCGCGTCGAGATGCGCGAGAATGCTGCTGAAGCGAGGCGGAAAGCGCATTCTGACGCATCTCGAGCCGAGCAAGGTGGCCGTGTTGCATCGACACACCGGGCCCACTAGCCCGCCTCAGCCGTATCGCCTAAGCCACCACCAGGCGCGACCACAGTCCATCGATCGCGGCGACGGTCGCGTTCCATGCCTCGCCGGTAGCCCGACTGGAGTCGGGCGACGAGCCGACGTTCGTGCTCCATCATGTCAAGGCTGTCTGCCCGTACCACCGTCAGACCGGCGTCCTCGAAAAGCTCCTCCCGCTCGTTGTCAGACCGGTGCTGGCCCCTCCACGGTGCTGCGCACCGTCGAACTCAGTTACCAGACCCGCCTCTTCGTCAAGAAGGTCAGCGATGCCGAGCAGCCGTCCGTCGAGGTCGAAGATCGGCACGTTGACGGTCGGTTTCGGCAGTCCGGCGACGGTGACATAGAAGACACGCAGCCGGCTCTCCCACGGGCTGCGGGAAGCCGCGTCCGCGAACTCCACGGCCTGCCGAATGAAGGCAATCCGTCGAGCCCCGGGACGAGTCAGCAGGTAGTCACTCAACGCCGCACAATCGATCCACGGGCTGTGTGCGCACGCGTCGATGAAGGCGACCGCCTCCGACAGGTCACGGGCGTGGCGCACGCCATCGAAGACGGCGCGATGCGGGACCGTCACGCGCATGGTGACAACGACAGTCCGGGTGCCCGAGCAATCCGGCACTGGCAGCGTCGTCGTCCGCACCTCTGCAGGACCTAGTTGGTCACGGAGGTAGACCGCATCTCGACGCGTGCCCCGACCGGCGGGCCCGCCAAGACAGATCGGCACGGGCAGTTCGCGCATGGCCCGGGGTCCCGCCCGTCGAGTGTCGTCACACCTGCCAAGTAGGCGGCCGCCCACCCCGTGAACGCGCCTTGCTCCGGTACGAGCCGGATCGCCTCGACGATGCGCTGCAGCGGACTGCGTGCGCCGTCCGTCATCCCGGAGTTGGCCGGCACATAGCAGCCATACGACGTCTGCGCGCGGGTTACGCCGCGCTGCTCGAGCTCGGCGATCGGCAGCGGAAGGCAGGCGAGCCGCGCTTCCCGTCTGATCCGGGCGCGGTCGAGGGCCATGGCCAGAGCCTGCCCCGATGTGCCGCAACCGCGTGGGCGTTATCCACAGGCGGCGAGACCAACCGGCACTCAAAGGTGCCGGAGCGGACTCTGCTCTGCAGGTAGCTCCCCTAGGGCGTCGGCTGAACGTCGAGATGCGCGCGGGTGCTGTTTTCGGCGTACGTCGACCGCATTCTCACGCATCTCGAGGGCCGGGGTTTCCGGCCGACTGGAGGTTAGGCGCCGGCGCCCTCTTGCTTGACTCCGGCGACGGCGGTGGGGTCGTCGATGCGGTACTTGGCGACTGCGTCGACCGCCCGCGACGCGTCGACCTCGCCGCGTTGGGCCAGCGCCTCTAGCGCCCCCACGACGATGGATTCGGCGTCCACGTGGAAGAACCGCCGCGCCGCGGCCCGGGTGTCGGCGAAGCCGAACCCGTCGGTGCCGAGCGAGTGCCAGTCGGTCGGCACCCACTGCGCGATCTGATCGGGCACTGCCCGCATGAAGTCGCTCACCGCCAGCACCGGTCCGCCCCGCCTCGGCGAGCTTCGAGGTGATGTACGGCGTCCGCTGCTCGCCGTCCGGATGCAGCAGGTTCCACTCGCCGACCGCCAACGCCTCTCGGCTCAGCTCGTTCCACGAGGTCACCGACCACACGTCTGCCCGAACCTGCCACTCCTCGGCCAGCAGCCGCTGTGCCTTCAGCGCCCACGGCACCGCCACACCGGAGGCGAGCAGCTGCAGGTGCGGCCGAGAATCCCCTCGCTGGTCTCGGCCGGTGCGGCCAGGTGGATCCCGCGCAAGATGCCGTCGACATCCACGCCCGACGGCTCCGGCAGCTGCACGGTCGGCTCGTTGTAGACGGTGAGATAGAAGAAGACGTCCTCACCGTGCGGGTGCTCGTCGGTCGAGCCGTACATCCGGCGCAGCCCGTCCTGCACGATGTGGCTGATCTCGTAGGCGAACGCCGGGTCGTAGTACACGCACGCCGGGTTTGTTGCCGCCAGCAGCGGTGAGTGACCGTCGGCGTGCTGCAGGCCCTCGCCGGTCAGCGTCGTGCGACCGGCTGTGGCGCCGATGAGGAAGCCGCGGCCCAGCTGGTCGGCGTACGCCCAGATCGAGTCGCCGGTGCGCTGGAACCCGAACATGGAGTAGAAGATGTAGACGGGGATCATGTGCTCGCCGTGGGTGGCGTACGCCGTACCGGCGGCGATCGCCGAAGCCATCGCCCCCGCCTCGCTGATGCCCTCGTGCAGCATCTGGCCCTGCTCGGACTCCTTGTAGGTCAGCAGCATCTTGCGGTCGACACCCTCGTAACGCTGACCGTGCGGGGAGTAGATCTTCGACGTCGGGAACATCGAGTCCATGCCGAAGGTGCGGAACTCGTCGGGCGCGATCGGCACGATCCGGTGGCCGATCTCGGGGTCCTTGACCAGGTCGCGCAGCAGGCGCACGAAGGCCATCGTGGTGGCGATCGCCTGCTTGCCGGAGCCCTGTTTCAGCTCGGCGTACATCTCGTAGCCGGGCAGCTTGACCGGGGAGGGTTGACGCGCCGCTGCGGCAGCGGACCCCCGAGCTGACGGCGGCGCTCGAGCATGTACTGCACCTCCGGTGCGTCCTCGCCGGGGTGGTAGAACGGCGCGACCTCGCCCTGGTCGATCTGCTCGTCGGTGATCGGCAGGTAGAGGCGGTCGCGGAACTTCTTGAGGTCGTCCTTGGTGAGCTTCTTCATCTGGTGCGTGGCGTTGCGGCCCTCGAGCGCGTCGATGGTCCAGCCCTTGATCGTCTTGGCCAAGATGACGGTCGGCTGGCCGACGTGCTCGGTGGCGGCCTTGAACGCGGCGTACACCTTGCGGTAGTCGTGCCCCCGCGCGGCAGCTTGCGCAGGTCGTCGTCGGAGAGGTGCTCGACCATTTTCCGCAGCCGCGGGTCGGGCCCAAAGAACTTCTCGCGGATGTAGGCGCCGGTCTCGACGGAGTACGTCTGGAACTGCCCGTCGGGGGTCGCGTTCATCTGGTTGACCAATACGCCGTCCACGTCCCGGGCGAGCAGCTCGTCCCACTCGCGCCCCCACACGACCTTGATGACGTTCCAGCCGGCGCCGCGGAAGATCGACTCGAGCTCCTGGATGATCTTGCCGTTGCCGCGCACCGGCCCGTCGAGCTGCTGCAGGTTGCAGTTCACGACGAACGTCAGGTTGTCGAGCTCCTCGCGCGCCGCCAGCCCGATCGCGCCGAGCGACTCGGGCTCGCCCATCTCACCGTCGCCGAGGAACGCCCACACGTGTTGCTGGCTGGTGTCCTTGATGCCCCGGTTGTCGAGGTAGCGGTTGAACCGCGCCTGGTAGATCGCGCTCAGCGCGGTCAGCCCCATCGAGACGGTCGGGAACTCCCAGAAGTCCGGCATCAGCCGCGGATGGGGTACGACGAGAGGCCGTTGCCCGGCCCGCGGGAGACCTCCTGACGGAAGCCGTCGAGTTGCTCCTCGGTGAGCCGTCCTTCGAGGAAGGCGCGGGAGTAGATGCCCGGCGACCCGTGGCCCTGGATGTAAACCTGGTCACCGCCGCCGGGGTGGTCCTTGCCGAGGAAGAAGTGGTTGAAGCCGACCTCGTACAGACTCGCCGCCGACTGGTACGTCGCGATGTGGCCGCCGACCTCAAGGCCCTTGCGGTTCGCGCGCGACACCATCACTGCTGCGTTCCAGCGGATGAACGCCTCGAATCCGCCGCTCGATGGCCTCGTCGCCGGGGAACCACGGCTCGCGCTCGGGCGGGATCGTGTTGATGTAGTCGGTGCTGCGCAGCGCCGGGACGCCGACGTGGCTCTCCGGGCCCGCTCGAGCAGCTTGAGCATCACATACCGGGCGCGCTGCTTGCCTCGCTCGCCGATCAGCGCGTCGAGGAGTCAAGCCAGTCCTGCGTCTCGTCGGGGTCGATGTCGGGCAGCTGGGTCGGCAGGCCCTCATGGATGACGGGTGTGCGGTCGTCGCGGGCGGCCATGGGTGTCCTCTTCGGGCGTCGACAGGCAGGGCTTGCGGTGGGGTGGTGCGCGGTGGCGCTGACGTGCCCCGCCGTTCAGCCTAGTAATGGTCCCCACTTTTCCGAAGGGGCTTGCACAGCGGGCCGGTTCACGGTGGACTACCCTCCGTCGAAAGGGCGCAGGCGCGGGCCGTGCGCACGGCAGGCAAGGAGGCAGGCGTGAGCGCGACCGCTGGTGGCGCGGAGCACGGACCGGCGAGTCGGTTCGGCTTTCAGCCCGGCATGGTGGTTCAGGAGTTGGGCTGGGATGACGACGTCGACGACGACCTGCGAGCCGACATCGAGGCAGCGCTGGGCACCCCGCTTGTTGACGACCAGTACGGCGACGTGGTCGACGCCGTACTGCTGTGGTGGCGCGAGGACGACGGTGACCTCGTCGACGGGCTCGTCCGACTCGCTGACCGACCTCGCCGACGGCGGCATGATCTGGCTGCTCACCCCAAAGTCGGCCGCGACAACTATGTCGACGCGAGCGACATCTCTGAGGCCGCCCCGACAGCCGGGCTGTCGACAACCACCAGCATCGCGGCCGGGCCGGAGTGGTCAGCCACCAAGCTGGTCGCCCCCAAGGCCGCGCGCTCGGGCAAGCGCTGATCCGCCGCGCGCGCTGACGACGTACCCTTGCAGCCGGTCTGATCAGAGACAGGCGGTAAGGGAGACAAGCATGGCGTTGGAGGTCGGCCAACCGGCCCCTGGCTTCACCTTGAAGAACCAGCACGCCGAGGCCGTCTCGCTCGCCGACTTCGCGGGCAAGCAGCATGTCGCACTGGTGTTCTACCCGTTCGCCTTCAGTGGGGTCTGCACGGGGGAGTTGTGCGAGCTGCGTGACTCGATCACGGACTTCACCGACGAGGGCGCCACGATCCTGGCGGTGTCGTGCGACCCGATGTACGCGCTGCGCGTGTTCGCTGACCGCGAGGGGATCGGGTTTGCGCTGCTCAGCGACTTCTGGCCGCACGGCGAGGTGTCGACGGCGTACGGCGTCTTCAACGAGACGCGCGGCTGCTCCGGACGGGCGACGTTCATCATCGACCGCGAGGGCATCCTGCGCTGGTACGTCGAGAACGAGCTGCCGCAGGCGCGCAACATCGACGACTACCGCAAGGTGCTCGCCTCCCTCGACTGACGCTGCCTCGCGTTAGTTGCTTGCGTCTCAAGCGCACTAGGCTGGCGCGGTCTCGAGGGCGTATAGCTCAGCGGTAGAGCACCTCCCTTACAAGGAGGTGGTCGCAGGTTCGATTCCTGCTGCGCCCACCGACAGAAAAGGCCCTCTGACCTGCGCGTTCACCATCTGAGCCAACCACCACTCAGAGCCAAGCAAAAGTCTTTTCCAACACACTTCCAACACATGACAGCATGAGTTCGACCTCAATTCGTGATTTTGTCTGACAGAAACACAGTGTGAATGGGGAGACACTGTAGTGATGTGCAGCGACCGCATCGCGGCATGTGCGGATGGCCGTGCGGAACCGTGCGGGCAAGTGGCACGTCATAGTGAGACAGACCCGCGCATAGGTACCGGAGGACACGCGATGCGACGCTTGGTCACTGTGGCTGCTTGTCTTGCCATCGGTGGGCTGACCTCATGCACTGGCGAAGAGCAGCCAGGGTTGATGCCCGAGAAGGACTCCAGCAGCGTGAGCCTTGAGGTTCGACGTGACGTCATGTTGACCGACGCGCCCCATGGAGACGAAGTTATCCATGAACTGGCGCAGGGACGGCGGGCCATCGGCATCTGCTTCGTTCCTCCCGCACGCACTGAAGACGGCCACCTCGGCAGCCAAGTCAAGATTCAGACGCGGGGTACTTCCGGGTACGCCGCTGTGCAGGACCTTCTGGAGAACTCAGAGCGGCGAGATACGTTCGACTTGGACGAGGCCGCCCTGAAGTCCCAGTTGCCGAACTGTCCTGAGTGAACCGCCCTCGACGTGCACGCTCATCGGCATTATGTGGGTGATCGGTGTCAAGGGTTCATGATGCTGCGCTGTCATCGACTTTGTTGAGCAGGTTGGTGAAGGGGTCGGCTCTGTGGTCTTGGTCCTTGGCTTCGGCGTCGTTGTGTTGGGCTTGCAGGGTGGGGCGGAATTCGATGCTGGTCTGGAAGAAGGTGCAGGTTTCGCAGATGGATTCGAAAGCGCAGTCGAGCTTGGCTGGTCGGGTGCAGTGGCCGTTGCCGAGTAGGCGGTGGTGCTCGCGGCGGAGTTTGGCCATCTTCGGTCCGATGGCGTCGGCGGGCAGCGGCTCGGCTTGCGCGTAGAGGGCGTCGATCTGGTCGGTGACGGCGAAGTATTCATCGGCGACGGTGCGGTTGGCGATCTTGGCGTAGCGCAGGGTCATGTCCAGGCTGCGATGTCCGAGCATCGCGGCGATCGCTTCGAGCGACATGCCTCGGTTGATGGCCTGGGTGGCCAGGGTGTGGCGCAGCTGGTGGGGGTGGATGTGCGGCAGTCCGGCAGCGGCGCCAGCCTTGTTCAAGAACCGGGTGATTGTGTGCCGGTCCAGCGGCCGGCCGTTCTCTCGCGGGAGCAGCAGCGGATGATCTGCTGGGACGTGGGCGGCGCGGTAGTCGTCGATCAGCTGCACCAGGTGTGGGTGCAGCGGCAGGTAGCGGTCCTCGCGGAGCTTGCCGACCGGGACGTGCAGCCAGGGCGCGGCGCCGATCTGGACCACGGCGTCAGCGGGGAGCGCAGTGAACTCGCTGACCCGCAGCCCGGTGCGCAGGAGAACCTCGACGGTGACCCTCACCAGCAGCCGCTTGTCGTTCGCAGCGGTGCGCAGCAGCTTCGCGGCCGCGGCGTCGTCGAGTGCCTTGGGCAGCGGGTGGTCCTGTCGGGGCAGGTCGCCGGGGAACATCGGCACCCGTGGTGGCGCCTCGTCCCAGCCCCATTCGTCGATGCGGACAAAGAACATCCGCAGCGTGCCGAGCCGGTGCGCCAGGGTGGCGGTGGTGACCCGGGCCTTGTTCTGTCCGGGTCGTTTGGCCAACCAGGGCTTGTAGTCCTCGACGTGCCGCCGGGTCACCTGCGCGATGGAGGTGACCTCGGGGGCGGTCTCGACGAGGAACCCAGCGAACGCTCGCAGTGCCTGGTCGGTGTTGTTCACGCTGCCCGGCCTGAGCACGCAGGCGATCTGCTCGAGGTAGCGACGCATCGGCTCGGTGATCTGCGGGCGCGCCGCCAGCTCCGGCCAGGTGGGCAGCAGCAGCGGCCCGCTCACCGGGGGCTCCCACCGATGGTGTTCGGCTGGCCGGCGTAGAGCTGGGCGTCGAGCACCTCGGCGGCCCTCCGGTACTGAGAGGCCAGCCAGTCATCGGCCAGGTGCAGGTAGATCCGGGTGGACTCGATCGAGGCATGCCCGGCCTGGGCCTGCACCGCCTCCAACGCCATCCCGGCTTCCCGGAGCCGGGTCAGGCAGGTGTGCCGCAACTCGTGACAGGTCGCATGGGTCAGGCCGGCCCGTCGTCGGGCGCCGGTTAGCACCTCGTCCAATCCCTTGGCGGACAAGGGTCTCCCGCGGTTGGGTCCCTTGAGCACCACGAACACCCGGTCGGTGTCCGCGTCGGCTGGCCGCTCGGTCTCCAAGTAGGCCGCGACAGCGGTGAAGAACCGCGTCGAGACCGGGACCAGTCGCTGGTGTCCGCCCTTGCCGTCGGCGATGAACACTCGCCGTTCGGCGACCCGCAGGTCCTCCAGCCGCAAGCCCAGCACCTCACAGCGGCGCAGCCCGCCGAACACCATCGCGGCCACCATCGCCCGGTCCCGGTGCCTGCGAAGTGCGGCGGTCAACGCATCCACCTCGGCCGGGGTGAGGATCCGCGGCAGCCTGCGGGTCCGTCGAGTCAGAGGCACACCTTGTCCCGGCCGGGACCGCTCCCGTCGTGTCGGCAGACCCCGGGGCACCGGGTTCGCGGTGATGTCGCCGCGCGCCTGCAGGTAGCCGAAGAAGCCAGAGATGATCGACAACCGTCGCGCCACCGTGCTGATCGCCACCCCGCTGGGCTCCTCGCCAGCATCCACCGGCTGCACGATCGCTCCGTCCCTGCGGCCGGTGCGCTGGGCAGTGATGAACCCGAGCACGTCGGCCGAGCGGACCTCATCTGGGGGCTTACCGACGACGCCGAAGAACACCCGTAGGTCGTACCCGGCGGCCAACACCGTGTTCGGTCGGCACCGGCCCTCCAAAAACTCCAGGTAGCCGTCGACCAACGGCATCGAGAGCCGCACCACCGGTTCGCCGGACGGTCCTCGAGAACGGATCAGGCACGGATCGGACAGTGACATCTCGATGCCTCCAGCTCCATCGACAGGCAGCCACAACGGCTCATCGAAATGTTCCGGAAGATCACCGGCATAACAAGCATGAGAGTGCGTTCGAACGCCCAGGCGTCCGCAGCCTTGTATGCGCGACGCACGCCAGGTTCGCCCGCCCGTCGGTGTGGAAAAAGTGGCCCTATCAATGGAACCTGAGCAGCCTGCCAACCCGGCTCTTCGGAGTTACGCATGGGTGGGCCTTGCTCTGTAGGGCCGGGTTCCGTCGGCGGCCAGCAGGATGCGTAGTCGGTAGTTGGTGAAGTTGCGGAACCCGTGGGCTAGGCGCCTGGTCTTCTCGATGACCAGGTTGATGGCTTCGGTGCCGCCGTTGGAGACCCCGCCGGTGGCGAAGTAGGCCAGGATTTGGGTCCGCCAGGCCCGCAGCGTCCGGCCCAGGCGTGCCAGTTCGGGGACCGGGCAGGTGTGCAGGGTGTCCAGCAACTTCTCGGTGATCGCTCGTCCTGTGGTCGGGGAGGTGGCGTGGTAGATCGACCGGAGCCGCTGGTAGACGCTCCAGGCCAGCTCGACCTCACCGTTCGGGTCGCCGATCGGGAGCCACCTGCGGAGACGTTCGCGTTGTCGGTCGGTGAGGTGCTCGACGCCGGTGAGTAGGGTCCGGCGGATACGGTACAGCGGGTCGTTCTTGTGGCCACGCCGGTGCAGTGTCTGCTGCTGCACTCGCCGGCGGACCTCGTCAAGGGCGGTCGATCCGAGTTTGACGACATGGAAGGCGTCGAGCACCGCGACCGCGTCGGGCAACTGGTCGCGGATCGCGTTGGCATACCCGCGAAACGGGTCCAGCGCGGCGTGCTCGACGCTCACCGTGACCTCGAGGCCTTGCTCCTTGAGCCAGTCGGCGTAAGCAGTGCCGGTTCGGCCCTGGACTGCGTCCAACAGCCGAGCATGCAGGCAGCCACGTTCGTCGCGGGTCAGGTCGACCATGATCATGACCGCCCGGTTCTTCCCGCGCATCCCGGGCCGCCAGATGTGCTCATCGACCCCGAGCGCCTTGACCCCGCTCGTGCGACCCGGCCGCTTGACCCGCCGCTCAGCGGCGCCCTTGATCGCCTTCCACGCGGTGTGCCAGTCCACAGCGAGGTGTCGCGCGAGCGCGGAGACCGTGGTGTCGTCGTGCCGCAGCCCGTCGACGGCCCACTCGATCGCTCGGGTCGACAGCTTGGCCCTTGGTGCGGCGAACGGATGGGTCTCAGACCACGTCGAGACGGGGCAGGACTCCTCAGCGCAGCGCCAGACCCGTTTACGCCAACGCACCAGCACCAGCCGCCCCAAGCACGGCGCGTCGTGCAACCGGTGCACCCGGCGGCCGTGGCCGACCGCGACCACCCCGCAGGTCGAGCAACCGGCCAGCGTCTGGTCGGTCTCCACGTCGAGGACCACTGAGCCGTCCTCACCGGTGCTGACGTCGACGACGTGGACGCCGTCGACACCAAAGATCTCATCGGTCCGCGCACACCACGACGCGCCGGACCCACACGTACAGTGATCCACGTCAGGGCCTTCTCTTGATCAGGTTGCTTGGTCGCTCCTGATCGTGAAGGCCCTGTCCCGCCTCAGCCCTGCGCCACGCCGTTCACCGTCGCAGCCCCGGACGTTTCACCCACGCACAACTCCGAAGACCCGCCAACCCGTCATGCTTAGTAAGGGCTACCTCTGAGGGGTTCTGCATGGAGCGTGACGAAGGACTTCACGGGTTACATGAGCGCCCGGTGGCCTGCTCTTGTGCGCTCAGCGGTTCTCCTTGGTTGCACCCCCGATGAGGCAGAAGACTTGGTGCAGACAGCGTTGGCGCGTTGCTACGTGTCTTGGTCGAAGGTGGCTCGCGTTAACCCCGGTCTTTCATGAGGGTGGCGCGGTCGACGGATTGTCGGCTTGACCGTTGTGGGGGCGCGAGAAAGTGGCGTCGGGTACGACGCTTCGTCGGCTGGCGCTGCCGGGCTGCGGTTCTCCGGGTTCCTCGGGGTCGTGGGTGGACGGGGTGGTCAGGCTGGTTGTGGGATGGCCGCGATGTTGGCGAAGACCGCAACGATCGCGGCCGCCCATGGCCAGGAGTTCGGGATCTTGAGCCGTCGACGTCGGGCGGTGTGGGTGAGGCGGGCAGGGACGTGCAGGAATCGGTAGCGCAGCGCTTTCGGCTCACATGCAGCGAGTACCGCGGCGTCGCCGGTGAGGGCGAGCAGTCGGGTCCAGGCGGTCAGGTCAGCGGCGAGGGCGGTGGCCATCAGCCAGGCCTGGTTGATCTTGAACTCCCGGGAGGGGAATCGGCCCAGGCCGGTGTCCTTGGCGTGCCGGATCCGGTCCTCGACCCGGGCGTGGGCACGATGGCGGGCTTCGAGGAACGCGAGTTGTCCGGTCGCGGTGTTGGTGGCGATGGCTTGGTAGCGCCAGCCGTCGCGCTCCTCGAACAAGGACAGCTGGGCCCCGGGGTGGGGGCGTTCCCTACGCACAATGATCCGCATCCCGTCGGGCCACGAGCCCAAGTCGAGCAGGCCGGTCAGTTCGGCGACGTCGCCGCCCTCACGGATCTTGCCGTCGGCGTCGGCGGCAGGTGTCCACACCTGCTTGGGGATGAACTTGATGGCCTCGCGGACCGGCTCAGTGATCGGGTAGCCGACGCTGTACTCCACGCGGCGGCCGCGGACCTTGCCTTGTTCGGTGAGCCAGTCCAGCAGCTGGTGGGAGGCCCGGCGCCGTCGGCCCGGACCAGCAGATCCTTGCGATGGGTAGTCGGGATCTGGACGATCGCTTCGGTGAGCACCTTGATGTGGTCCGCGGCGGTGTTGGAGTAGGCCCTCCCGGTGCGCAGCATGCCGGTGAGGAACTCACCGGTGTTGTCGCACCACACCGCGAGCGGGTGGAACCCGAAGGTGCCCTTGAACGTCGGCGAGGCGTTCTCCTTCTCGGAGTGTGCGATCACGATCGTGGCATCGACATCGAGCACCACCGTCGCGCCGAGGTCGGTGCCGGCGACCTTCGAGGCGGGCGCACCCCGGGGTCGCTGGCAGCCAGTTGCGCCCAGACGTGGCGACGCACCCGGGCACGAGCGGCAGCGATCTTCTTCAACCGCGTCGACGTGACCTCATCCAGGGTCCGCCACACCGTCGGCGGGGACGCCACCGGACCGAGCACCTGGCCCTGGTGACGCAGCACGTCGATGTCGGCGATCGCCTCACCGCCATCAGCGATCATCGTCGCAACATCGACCAAGACCCGGCCACGGTCGTGAACCGGGGTGAACGATCGCTGCGCCATTGCCTTGGACAACTCGGCCGTGAGACCGACGCGATCGGCCAGCAGACGCAGCCCGACGCTGCCGCGTGGGCCACCACGCCGGTCCCATCACCAGTGACAGACAAGCCAGCCGACCACGAAGTACGCTTCACCTACGGAGTGCCTTCCACGCGGGAGATCTTGAGTCCTCGCAAACCCGCTGCGCCATTGCCTTGGACAACTCGGCCGTGAGACCGACGCGATCGGCCAGCAGACGCAGCCCGACGCTGTAGCTGCGTGGGCCACCACGCCGGTCCCATCACCAGTGACAGACAAGCCGCCGACCACGAAGTACGCTTCACCTACGGAGTGCCTTCCACGCGGGAGATCTTGAGTCCTCGCAAACCCAAGTTTCCCTGCTGGGCAGGCACTTCCGTGCTTCTACGCGCCGATAACGCACCCGACCCGTGAACGATCCGGGTTAATGACCGTGACGCCTACGTGTACCGGGTCTTGGTGAACCTGTCGGGCATGAGGGAACGCGAATTTCTGCTGGTGGTGGCGGTGCCAGTGAAGATGAAGGTGGTATATCGGACGGGCTGCTACGGCTGCTCGTCTGCCAGGTTTCTGACTCAGTCCTCTACATTCACGACACGCTGCCGCCTCTATAATTGCAAGGGTAAGGGCTGCAATTGGCACACCACCCAACTACCCGACCGGCTGGACGTGCAGCGGGCTACCGTCAAAGCATGGGCACGGCAGCAAGGTCACCGAATCGTCTTCGAGACAAGCGATGTGGGAAGCGGCGTGGTTCTTTGACGCCTGCCAACATTTGAGTCTCAGAAGCGGCTGCTGTTGCTAACGTGGTCAGTGACAGTAAATGACGTAGTCCATCAACCATCCACCGGACGAAGTGCGAACTATTTCTACCCTCGCACGCAGGGTTCCGTCGTTATGGGAGATGAAACCGAGCACAGGGCGACGATCACGATGGATCATCCGTAGGTGGTCGTAGTGGTCAGCACCTTTAGCTGTCATCAACGGCCTGACCGCTTGCCTCGGAGTAGGGAAGCCCTTGGTTCCTGCCATATAGTCCATAAAACCGTGAGTTCGCTCCGAACCTTCGCAGTGGCGCTGAACCGCTCCCGGTGTCTTGGAGTTCCCCTCCACACTGGCGTCCCCGCTCTGGGGCTAGCACAGGCCGCGACGGTCACCAGAGTCGCTGCTACGGCCAGAGCAACCCTCGAACGGCCCATGCGTACCTCCTGCCAAGAACGTTACAGCCGGTCGAGCACCAGGAACCGTTTCGTGTCTCAAGCGTTACCGGTGGGCTCAACCCAGAGTTCGGGTTCGCGATCGTAGCGGCTCCACGAGGTCCCCCATCCTCGGTTCGCCTTAGCCGCTGGCTGTACGGCTTCCTTGGTGGCCTGCTTTGACCCGCCGTTTCTGTAGTCGCGGTGGGGTCGAGTGAGCTCTCGAGGAGTTCGCCGGTCTTGCGGTAGAGGACGCGGATCTTAGGCCGGTGTTCGGACGCGCACCGCTCACACGGCGTCCGCCCAGCCCCAATCGACTGAGATGGCATCAACGAACGCCTGATCATCGGCATCATGCTCGCCCGCAGCGATGGCAGCCGACTGGCGGTGAGCTTCCGCGACAAACTCTGGAGCCCGTACGTCGGGCACCCACCTCTGAATAGGCCTGAGGCCCTGCTCGCGCAAACGCTGGCGATGTTCGCGTACCCGCTGTCTTGTGCTGGCCATGCGGGCAGCGTTACATGTAATGAGGTTTCGGTGCCAACTGGCCGTGCCTGCGCACGCGAAGGACTACGAGACCCTACCTGGGGGCAAGGGCACTGATGTCCCGGGCTTCATGTGGTGTTGCGCCCACTCGACTGCACGTTGATGTCAGCCAAGACCGACGCGTTCGGTCGGGGTTGCGTTGTCCCCAGCGCCAAGGAGCGCTCTCGTCATGGCGTTGCGCGTGTCGAGAAGCTCCTCAAGGGCTGCATCGAGGTCTGCGGCTGAGACCGAGAGCGGTCCGTCTGCGACATCGTCGCGGGCGGCAGCAAGCAGGGCAGCTCGACGCATCAGTTCCTTCAGGAAGGATGCGGTGACCCCCTCCGTCCGCTGCAGCACGCTGTCGAGGCGGCTCACATCGACATCGAGCTCGCCGCGGTACAGGTCGAACAGCCGTCGCCGTGCGTCAACATCGGGCAGCGTCAATTCAACCGCCTGGTCGACTCGCCCGGGGCGAGCCGCCAGCGCTGGTTCGAGCAGGTCCGCCCGGTTCGTCGTCAACACGAAAACCACGTCGGAGTCCTCGGCCAGCCCGTCCATCTCGTTGAGCAACTGGAACAGCATCGGATGATGACCGGGATGCATCCCGCGATCTTCCGCGATCAGGTCAACGTCTTCCACGACGAGCATCGCTGGGGCGAGCGTTCTCGCCACCGAGCAGGCCTCGGCGATCAGGTGCAGCGCGCCGCCGGTCAGTTGGATGACCGTTGTATCGGTGAGACTGCCGATCAGGTAGCGCACGGTGTGCGCTTGCCGACACCCGGCGGGCCATACAACAGCAGTCCCCGCTTGAGATGCTGACCAGCAGCGAGCAAACGCCTCTTGTAACGGGCCACATCGACGACTTGGTGCTGGACTGCGCTCAGCGTCTCAGCCGGCAAGATCAGCTGATCGATGTCCATGATGGGTCGACGGTGGAAGTGCAGCAGCGTCTCCCCGTGACCAAACACCTCACCGCCGAAGGACAGCACCTGCCTGCGGAACACATTGTGGACGACGGCCAGCTCTCTTATCTCGGCCGCAATCCGCAGAGCGTAGGCATCGTCGGTGCTGACGACCTGCACGGTCAGCGGCTGGTGACGCTCACCGCCACGCAGCAGAGCCGCCGAGCGCCGCTCGCCTTCGCTGATCAGGTAGAGGCCGCAGCGGACACACGCGCTCATCTCTCCGTCCGGTCCGCTGGCGAGGTTGATACGGGCCACGTTGCCGGGTCGCAGGCCGTGGTGGCCGCTGCCGAGCAGTAACTCCGCCAGTCCAAACTCGCGGTGTTGGAAGCCGACCACGCCGATCAATTCGTGAGTCACCGGAGCCTCGCGCAGCCAAGCATCGACGCCCGCCTGCACGTTTACCTGCTCGTACTGCGGCCACACCTCCTCGACGACAGCCCGGTCACCGCTGTCCGCGCCGAGATGGTCGCGAAGCAGCGACGAGAGCGTTACTCGCTCTGCGGCCCTGGCCGCTCCAACCACGCCGCGCACCCCACGACGTACCAACCGGCCCACGTCGGCCAGCTCGGGCCGCGGGACATCGCCATCAGAAGGGGACACCATCGGACTCACCGGGCGGTATGAGAACCAGGTGCCGTGCGACTCGGCCAAGGCGGATCCTCTCGGTGCGGAGCGTGGTTCTCGACCGTATCTCACGCGCCGCTGACGGACACCCGCTCGACGTCCTGCTGAGTGATCTCGGCGATGAGGTCGAAGTCCTTGTCGAGATGCAACACCGTGAGGCTGTTCAGCTCCGCGGTCGCGGCGATGAGCAAGTCAGGGATGGAGGGGGCCCGATGCTGGCCGCGGTCGGCTAACAGGGTGAGGACTTCAATCGCTCGGTCCTCTATCGCCGGGGAGAGATACTCCACCGACATGCTGGAAAGTGGAGGAGTCCGGAGGCCTCGCCGCAGGTCGTTGCCGGAGCGGGCAGAGTAACCAACTTCAAGGCGGGTGACGTTGGAGATCCGCACCAACCCGCGCTGGATACGCTTGGCCCACTCTGCAGCGTCAGGGCATTGGTGGAGCCTCACCAGCGCTGACTTGTCGATGAGCCACTCCATCAACTCCAGGCCCGTCGCATGAGATCGTCATCAGCCAAGTCGTCGAAGGTTCGCGCGAACCGATCAAGATCCTCGATGGTGACCCGGCCACTGGTTCGCTGGGCCTCATTGGTCAGCCGGCGGCGAACGAATTCGCTACGGGAGAGCCCTAGCCTGGCGGCGTGGGCGTCCAAGGCCGCAATGATCGGGTCCGGGAGATCTCGAACTAAGAGGTTGGACATCAAGATCAGCTCCTTCGATATTGATATCAGGAGATATCATTGTCGCACGTCAAGTCGGCTACCGCCTCTGACGCGCAGCTCACCGCCGTCCGAACTCGCCATTCAACCACTCGCGGCCGGGCAGATACTCTGAGCGGCGTGACGACCGCTGCACCGCTGGCTGCCGTCGTCGCCGCCCTCGAGGAGCTTTACCCGCCCCGCTGGGCTGACGACGGTGACGCCGTCGGACTAGTGGTGGGCGACCCGTCAGCCGACGTACGGCGAGTACTGTTCGCCGTCGACCCGGTGCAGGCGGTCGTCGACGAGGCCATCTCCATCGGCGCCGACCTGGTCGTCGCGCACCACCCGCTGCTGTACCGCCCCGTCTCCACGGTCGCCGCCACATCCCCCAAGGGCCGCGTCATCCACGACCTGATCTCGCACGGCATCGGGTTGTACGTCGCCCACACCAACGCCGACTCACCGCCTCGCGGCGTCTCGGAGTCGCTTGCGCGAGCCGTTGGGCTCGAGGACGACCTCCGGCCGCTTCGGCCGCACCCGGTCGACCCGCTCGACAAGATCGTGACGTTCGTCCCCCGCGAAGCCGCCGATGCGGTGGTGGATGCGTTGGCGGCGGCGGGAGCCGGTGACATCGGTGCCTACGACCGGTGTGCGTTCCTCGCCGAAGGACAGGGCACGTTCCGGCCGGGGGAGGCGGCGAATCCCGCGATCGGTTCGAGGGGCGAGATCGAGGTGGTCGACGAGGTACGGGTTGAGATGGTCCTGCCCCGACGCCGTCGCGACGACGTGGTGACGGCGCTGCGGGCCGCGCACCCGTACGAGGAGCCCGCGTTCGACGTCCTGGAACTGGCTGGCTGGTCCGCCGACCGCGGCGCCGGCCGCGTCGGCACGTTGCCCGAGCCGACCACGCTGCGGCGGTTCGCCGACTCCGTCGTCGCCGCACTGCCACCGACCGCGGTGGGGGCCCGCGTCTCAGGGGACCTCGACAGCCAGGTGCGCACCGTCGCCGTCACCGGCGGGGCCGGCGACTTCCTGCTCGACGACGCCCGCGTCGCCGGTGTCGACGTCTACGTCACCTCTGACCTGCGCCACCACCCGGCGTCGGAGTTCCGTGAGTACGACGGCGCGCCGGCCCTTGTCGACGTACCCCATTGGGCCGCGGAGTGGACCTGGTTGCCGGTCGCCAGCGAGGCGTTGGCGGGCATCCTGGAGGGGCGGGGGAGCCATGTCGAGATGGTGGTGTCGCGGGTCTGCACCGATCCGTGGAACTATCGTGCCGGTGCTGCCACTTCTGCCTAGGAGCCGACGCTGAAAGCCGACGAGACCGCCCAGCTGAGACTGCTTGACCTGCAGCAGGTCGACTCGACGCTCGACAAGCTCGCTCACCGGCTCAAGACCATGCCGGAGCAGGTGGCGCTCGATGCGCTGGCCGAACGCCGTACCGATGTCAGCGCCCGGCACGGGCACCTGCAGACCGAGGTGGCCGACCTGGCCCGCGCGCAGCGCAAGGCCGACGCCGACGTAGAACAGGTCAAGGCGCGCCGGGAGCGGAACCAGCAGCGCATCGCCGCCGGCCTGGTCGGCGATCCCAAGCAACTGCAGGCGATGCAGCACGAAACCGAGACGCTCGCGCGACGCATCAGCGACCTCGAGGATGTCGAGCTCGAGGTGATGGAGACCCTCGAGTCGGCGCAGAGCGAGCTCGACCGGCTGACCACGGAGCTGGCCGAGCCTCGATGAGCAGCTGGTCGCGAAGGAGAAGGACCGCGACGAGGTGGCCCGCGATATCGCTGACAGGCAGACCGACGCGCTGGCCGAGCGGGAGAAGCTAGCCGCCGACATCCCGGCGAATCTGCTGGCGGCCTACGACCGGCTGCGCGACCAGCTTGGGGGAGTTGGGGCCGCCGCGCTGCACCACAAGCGCTGTGGCGGCTGCCAGCTGGAGGTGGGGGCCGCCGACCTGGCGCGGATGCGGGCGGCGCCGCGCGATGAGGTGCTGCGCTGCGAGGAGTGCAACCGGATCCTGGTCCGCACCTCGGAGTCCGGGATGGCGAAGGCCTGACGTGGCTGGCTGCACGATCGAGACGGCGCGCGCGGTGGGCATCCGACCGAGACGGCGCGCGCGGGCTGACATGGCCGAACGCAGCCGCGTTGTCATCGAGGCCGACGGTGGCTCTCGGGGCAACCCCGGTCCGGCCGGCTACGGCGCGGTGCTCAAGGACGCGGTGACCGGCGCGGTGATTGCCGAGGCGGCAGAAGCCATCGGGCGGGCGACCAACAACGTGGCGGAGTATCGCGGCCTGATCGCCGGGCTGCACCTGTACGCCGAGCACGCGCCGGGCGCTGCCCTCGAGGTGCGGATGGACTCCAAGCTCGTCGTCGAGCAGATGGCCGGGCGGTGGAAGGTCAAGCACCCCGACATGCGGCCGCTGGCGCTGGCCGCCCGGCGGCTGGCGCCTGCTGAGGTCACCTGGACCTGGGTGCCACGGCTGCAGAACGCCCATGCTGACCGGCTCGCCAACCTCGCCATGGACGCCGCTGCCCGAGGCGAGGTGTACGTCGTCGGCGACCCGCCCCAGAGCCCAGCGACCGGGCTGAGCTGACCGGTTCGGCTGACCCGGCCGGTCCGGCCGAGCTGGCCGGCGCGGCGGCGGCCGCCGTACCCGTCGATCCGGTTCCGGACGCCCCTGAGCCGCCCACACCTGGCGTCGGCGGGCAGCCGGCCGCACAGAACCCCATGCCCGGTTGGAGCGAGACGCTCGGCACCGAGACGACCGTCATCTTGCTCCGGCACGGCGAGACCGATCGCACCGTCGCTCGGCTGTTTTGCGGCCCAGGCGGTGCCGACCCGGGACTGAACGATGTCGGCCGTGAGCAGGCGCTGCGCGCGGCGGAGGCGTTGGCGGCCGAGGTCGACGTCGATGTGCTGCTCA
Organism: Nocardioidaceae bacterium; assembly: GCA_030447805.1. Classification (GTDB taxonomy): domain Bacteria; phylum Actinomycetota; class Actinomycetes; order Propionibacteriales; family Nocardioidaceae; genus JAUJOE01. The sequence goes on from JAUJOE010000001.1 coordinate 33,412, forward strand.
GCTCCCCGATGCGCCGCACTCGTGAGACGGCCGATGTGGTGGGGGCGGCGCTGGGCCTGCCGGCGGAGGTGGTCGACGGCTTCCGTGAGTGCAGCTTTGGCGACTGGGACGGATATTCGCTGCAAGACGTGGAACAGCGGTGGCCGGCCGAGGCCGAGGCATGGCTGGCTTCGCATGAGGCGCGTCCACCCGGAGGTGAGTCGCTTGTCGAGGTGCAACAGCGGGTCGAGGAGGCGCTGGGACGGGTGCTGACGACGTACGCCGGTCAGACCGTCGTGGTGGTGAGCCACGTGAACCCGATCAAGCTCGTCGTGCGGTTGTCTCTCGACGCCCCGCTGCACTCGACCCACCGGATGCTGGTGGCTCCGGCGTCGTTCACGACCGTGTCGTTCTACGAGTCTGGCGCCGCGGCGCTGCACCAGTTCTCGGCAACGCCTTGACCTGAGCCGCCGGTTAGGGTGGAGCGCCACCAAAGCCCGCAGGTAAGGAGTCCGTCGTGCCGCGACGAACCGTCAAGCTGCAAGGTCACGACGGCACCGATCTGACCGCCGGGCTGCGGGCAATCGACCAGCAGCTCGACGTACCGACCGAGTTCCCCGCCGACGTGCTCGCCGAGGCCGAGCGGGCCGCCGCTCACCCGCGGCTTCCCGACCTCGACCGGACCGACGTCCCCTTCATCACCATCGACCCCGAGGGCGCGAAGGACCTCGACCAGGCGATGCACATCGAGCGGGCGTCCGCGGGCTACCGGGTGCTGTACGCCATCGCCGACGTGGCGGCGTTCGTCGAGCCGGGCGGCGCGATCGACGCTGAGGCGCACCGGCGCGGTCAGACGCTGTACGCCCCGGACCGGCGGATTCCGCTGCATCCGCCGGTTCTGTCGGAGGCGGCTGCGAGTCTGCTCCCTGACCAGGTGCGACCGGCGCTGTTGTGGACGATCGACCTCGACGAAAGGGGTGAGGCGACGAAGGTGGTGGTTGAGCGCGCGCGTGTCCAGAGCCGGGCGCAGCTCGACTACGCGCAGGTGCAGCAACAACTCGACGCAGGGGGAGCCGACGATGTCGTGACCCTGTTGCGCGAGGTGGGCGAGCTGCGGCTTGCCCGCGAGCGGGAGCGCGGCGGCGTCAGCCTGCCCCTGCCCGAGCAGGAGGTCGTGGTTGGCGACGACGGGTGGTCGCTGCGGTTCCGTGGGCTGCTGCCGGTTGAGGAGTGGAACGCGCAGATCTCGCTGCTCACCGGCATGGGCGCGGCCGAGATCATGCTGTACGGCGAGGTCGGCCTCGTCCGGACCTTGCCGCCTTCGCCGGAGCACGCGGTCGCCAAGCTGCGGCGTACCGCTGCTGCCCTTCGCCTTGAGTGGAACCCGGACGTCGACTACCCCGACTTCGTCCGCTCACTCGACCCCAACACGGGCGAGGGCGCAGCCATGCTCAACGCGTGCACGTCGCTGCTGCGGGGCGCTGGGTACGTCGCCTTCGACGGTGGTGTGCCCGAGCACATCGAGCATGCGGCGATCGCGTCGGAGTACGCCCACGTCACCGCTCCGCTGCGGCGCCTCGCTGACCGGTACGCCGGTGAGGTCGCGTTGGCGGTGTGCGGTGACCGTGACATCCCCGACTGGGTGCGGGCGCGGCTACGCGACCTGCCGCAGGAGATGCGCGACTCCGACCGGCGGGCGCACCAGTTCGAACGGGCCGTGCTCGACCTCGTCGAGGCGGGTGTGCTGGGCAAGTCCGTCGGACAGGTGTTCGCTGGGGTCATCACCGAGATCGGCGAGAAGGACCCCGACAAGGGTTCCGTCATGCTCAGCGAGCCCGCCGTGGAGGCGCCGGTCGAGTCGAAGTCCGGCCGGTTGCCGCTTGGCGACGACGTGCAGGTGAAACTTGTCGAGGCCGACACCGAGAAGCGCTCAGTCCGCTTCGAGCTGGTCTGACGGCGAAACCAGCCCTCAGTCGGGTGCGCACTTGCCGAAGGGCGCGGACGAGCCGGAGTACAGGGCGACCGGCGGCTGGATGAGCGGCGGGCATGCCTCGCGGGTCAACGCTCTGATCGCCGTACCGTCGTCGAAGCCATTGCCTCGGCAGCTGCTGTAGTAGACGTACATCTGGTCCGATGCGTCGCCATGCATCAGGTGCAAGACGATCGCCGACTCGCCGAACTCGCCCTGGGAGCAGGTGCGGCTGGTCTGGTCCACCGCCGAGCGGGGCCGACTGAAGCGCCTTGAGCTCCGCGTCGGCGGCGGCTCCAATCAGTTCGTGCTGGGCGATCAGCCCCGGTGAACCCGGCGGAATGCCCAGCTCGTACTGGCAGACAAGGATCGCGTCCACACCGTCGACCGTGGCGATGTCGAACGGCGGGGACGGGCGCTGGAAACCGCGGGATTGGATGTCGCTGCTCGGGTCACAGCTCGGGTCGCCTGGCTCGACGATCTCGGCCGAAGCCACGATGCGGTCGGCAAGGGCCCGATCGGTGCTGACCACCTTGATCGTGGTGTGCCCAACCGGCTCCTTGACCACCCAGAAGTTGCCGACTCTGTCGACGCTCGAATCGCCCTTGTCGTCGCTGAGGGTGACGTGGTCGACCCAGGTGCTCACGGGAGGCCGACGGGGCGATAGCAAAGAATGGAGAACGTGACCACGCGAGGCCCCCAACCGGGCGACGTACGGACGTTTCGGCACCATGCCGCCGGGCACGTCTGCGCACCAGTCGGATCCCGGCTCCCGGTCGTACCCCCAGCTGTCCGGCACCTGCAGTCGCACGTCGCGGTAGTACTCGAAGCGCCATCCCTTGGCCGGCGCCTCGATGGCCGATGTCTCGGTCTGATCCGCGGGGTCATTGGCTGGGGCTGCCGCGTCGCGGGTGAGTTGCACGGCGCCGACCACGCCGCCGACGAGGAGGAGCACCGCGGCGGCCGCGCCCGCGATCATGCCCGCTGACCGTGTTCGCGCCCTACGCCGGATGGCTGGACCGTCGAGCGCGCCGGGTGTGCCGTCCTCGGCGGCGACCCGCTCGAAGGCGGCGCGCAAAGCGTTCTCGGCTCGGCTGTCGCTGCTGTCTCGTCCCATGCCGTCACTCATCGTGCTCAGCTGCCTCCTCCAGATGCTCGCGCAGGACCGCGAGCGCGCGACGTACATGTGAGCGCGCGGTGCTCTCGGTGCACCCCAGGACCCGCGCGATCTCGCCGAACGACTGGTCTTCGTAGTACCGCAGCACCACCGCTGCCCGCTGCACCCGAGGCAGTTCCTGGCAGAGCCGCCAGGCGAGTGCTGCGTCGTCGAGGACGCCGGCGGGGGTCCTGCACCGTCGCCGATGACGCGCTGTCGGAGCGTTCGGCCGCTAGCGCCTGCACGTCCGCCGTCGGTGTCTCCCGTCGACGGAAGGACCGCCACATGGAGATGTTCCGGTTGACGATGGCCCGGCGTACGTAGGCCTCCTCGGTGCCGGCCGCCTGCAGCCGGGCCCACTTCGGGTAGACGGAGATCAAGACGTCCTGTACGGCGTCCTGCGCGTCGCCCAAGTTCCCGGTGAGCAGGTGCGCGAACCGCACCAGCGCCGGTCCGCGAGCCGCCACCCACTCGTCGAAGCTCAGCGCGGTAGCCGCGGGCTCGACCGGCGCGGCGCCTCGTGGCCTTCGTCCGGCCACCGGCTGCACCTCCTGAGCTGTCGGCCTCACACGACTAGTACGCAGCAGACCACAGTTTCGTTGCGCATCAGCCAGCGTGTGGCGTGTGAGGTAAACAAAATGTCATCTGGTGGCACTTTCTTTACCTCTGGGGGCGCGAGTGTCCCTGCAGACCTCCTCACTGCACCGGGCAGCCGGGGCGGCAAGGGTGGACAACGCCGGTGAAGCCCCGTGCCCGCAACACCGTGAGCACCTGCATGGTGACTGCGCACGGCTCCTCCGAGACATCGAGGAAGCCATAGCGCAACGTCGCTTCGCCCCTCAGGGTGGACCTGTTATCGCGCCGCATGTCTCGCCAGCGGCGAGTGGTCGCCAGGTGAATCCGGCCGTCAAGCTCGACGAGCACATCGAAGTCGTCGTAGGAGCAGTCGGCGACGTCGCTTCCCGCAACGCGCTGCCGGGTGCTGCGCGGCAGGCCGTGCGCTCGTTCAACGTCTCGCACGTAGCGGACCTCGAGCAGAGAGTCCGAGCCTCGCAGGTAGCTGGTAGCCGCTTTCAGCTCCCGACCCCAGCGGATCTGCCGGCAGCGCAGGGTCGCGAGTACGTCGTCGAGGCTCACCCGGCCGTTCTGGCAGCTGTCCGCTACGACCGCTAGCGCGGAGTCGAACGTCCGACACTGGTGAACCAGGTCGAGCACTGCATGCGCGCCGGTCACCCGTGGCGGTACGACGCCGGGTGCTCGCCGCGACGCCGCGTCATAGCTGTAATGCAACCGCAAGCCGGGTTGTCGACGTACGCGGCGATTTCCGGGTATGAGGACGTCGATCCAGTCGCCGTCGTAAGGCCGGAGCAAACCCCGCTGCTCGGCGGCGGTGGCATGACTCCACATGGCCCCGGGTCCGGCGTACAGCAAGGCGGCGATGGAGCGCCCGATTCTCGAGGGGCGCGCCGGGCGCGTGGCGTAGACGCCGGGGTACAGAGTTCGCCAGTCCCCGCGGAGGTGCCGACGAATCTCTGCGACGGATCCTCCGGACATCAGCCACTGCTGACGGCTGACGACGCAGTCCTGATAGTGGATGAGTTCGGGCAATGACCGCATCGATGTCGGCGTGCCTCACCGGCAGCCACCACCAGCGGGCGGTTGGTCGTCGGTCATGCTTCACACGGTGCAGCACACAGAACCGTGATGCCACGCCGAGGGCGTTCTCTGTGGACGGGGCGTTGGTGGCGTCTGGCTTGTGTAAACAAGGTGTCACCTGGTGACACTTTCTTTACCTGGCCAGTGAGCCATTGGCGCTTTCTTCCACGCCGACGTGGAAGCCCGGCCAACGGGACCGAACGGGGGCGTCAGCGGTAGACTGGAGACGCGGGCGAGCCGACCGGGCGGCCGCGGCGAGGCGGGCGGTGAACGCCGTACCGTCGAGTCGAGGAAGGTCCGGACTCCGCAGGGCAAGGTGGTGGGTAACGCCCACCCGAGGCGACTCGCGGGACAGTGCCACAGAGACCAAACCGCCAACGGCTCCGGCGTACGTCGGAGTGCGGGTAAGGGTGAAACGGTGGTGTAAGAGACCACCAGCGCCTCGGGCGACCGGGGCGGCTGGGTAAACCCCACCTGGAGCAAGACCAAGAAGGGCGGCGGGCCAACAACGGTCACTTCCCGCGCAGACGCCGGACCGATGGTCCTAGGCGTTGGCGGCGGCCAAGTGCTGGCGCGCGCTGGCAACGGCGGTGCATCAGGCGCGACGGCGCGCGCGATGGCAGGTTGCCCGCCTGAGTCTGCCTGGCTGGCGGTCTAGGTCGCACCAGCGCGCGTGGCGGACGGCGCGCGCAGATGGATGGCTGCACCGTTCTTGGCGGTCCGTGTTCTTGTCGGGACAACCTTCCGCCAACCCAACAGTGGGAACTGTTGCTGCTGGCCTACCGTGTGAGAACTCGGCCTGCAACGCTCGCCGATGGGGCGCCATCCCCTGCATGGTCCGATAGCCTGACGGCGTGGCCGTTGAGATCCTCGTGCTGGTAGTCGTAGTTGCCTTCCTCGCCCTGCTGGGAGTCGGCAGGCGGCAGATCGCCCATGGCACCAACGCGCAGGTTGCCAGCGCAACTGTGCTGGTGCTGGCGACCGTCGTCGGAGTCCTGGCCCTAGGGATTGTCCTGTCGCTGGACGTCTGGTAACCCGGCAGGATCGTCTTCCAATCCACAGAGTATGTATGCAGCATGCTGAAAATGGCACGCGCGACGATGGGGACTCATCGTCGCACCTCGTTAGATCTGGGCGACGTTTGAAACAACCGTGAGGGCTGGATGCTTGAGTCATGACGCCAACCGGCACGCGGCGGCCGATCTGGCTTTGGGTCACGACGATGGAGCGGACGCTTCACGAAGAGTCGTCGGATGGGCGCATGCTGCTCGACGTTGATCCGACCAGCCTGGGCATCTCTGCCCAGCTGCGTGCACGGCTCGCGGCTTGGGCTGAGCAGTACCTCGACCAGATCGAGTCAGAGGCCGAACTGTCACGGGTGGTCTCGCCGGATGAGATCGTCGCCTTCCGCGTCGAAGGCTTTCGGCTGGCGGCCGATCTGCAACAGACGAGTTGGGTGCAGGGTTCGACGTCTACTATCACGACAAGTTTGCTCCGCGCGAGTCGTGGTTCACCAGGCCCGACCGATCGCCCTAGGCAGGGTCAAGCGAGCCGTCAATAAGGGACCGACACGCCGACGAGATTGGGCCCTTGGTGACGTCTCGGCGCAAGGGGCGCGGCGCGATCTGCATACTTAGTGGGATGGATCTCGAGGGCAAGCGCGTCCTGGTCACGGGGGCTTCGCGGGGGATAGGGGCAGCACTCGCCGAGGAGTTCGCGCACGCTGGCGCGCGGCTGGCGCTCGTGGCCCGCGAGAGCGAGCGGCTGCGCGACCTGGCCGGCAGGCTGGACGCATCGTCGTACGCAGCCGACCTCGCCGACCCTGACCAGGTCCACGGCCTCATCGGCCGCGTCGAGGCCGACGGCGCCCCGGTCGACGTCCTTGTCAACAACGCCGGTGTGGAGACGGCAGGTGATTTCGTCGAGCAGAGATGGGCCGACATCGAGTCGCTGTACCGGCTGAACCTGCTGACTCCGGCCGAGCTGTGCCACCAGGTGCTGCCAGGCATGCTGGCGCGCCGGTCGGGGCACCTCGTCAACATGTCGTCGCTCGCCGGTGTGACCGCGTTTCCGGGTATCACTGCCTACTCGTCGTCCAAGGCTGGACTCACCCATTTCACCGCCGCCCTGCGTGCTGACCTGCGTGGCCGTCCGGTCAAGACGACCGTCGTCGAGCTCGGCCCGGTCGGCACCGACCTGCTCGACCGTGCCAAGTCCTACCGACCCGTCGACGACAGCTTCGCCCGCGCCTACCAGCTGCATGTGCTCACCGAACTCGACGCCGAGGTCGTCGCGCGAGAGATCGTGGACGCCGTACGCCGCAATCGTCGGCACGTCAGGCTGCCTAAGCGAGCCGGGCTCGCCGCGTCCGTCGCAGAGGCTCCGCGACGCGCCACCGAGTGGCTGCTCACCGGCGTCGACCACCAGTCACAGCCGTGAACCGCCGCCGCGGTGGCGACCCCCAGCAGCGCTCCGGTCGGCCACCATCGGTACGGCGACGGATTGCTGTCGCGACCTGGCGCCCGCCGAAAGACGGCCGCATCTTCACGCGCGTCGAGATCGACGCCACCCCGATGCTGCGGTACGTCGACGAGACCCGCGAGCGCACCGACGTACACGTCACCGTCACTCACGTAGTCGGGGCGGCGCTCGGCCGAGCCATCTGCGCCGTGCCGGAGGTCCGCGGGCGGGTTGTGCTCGGCCGGATCAGGCAGCTCGACACCTGTGACGTGTCGTTTGCCGTCGACATCGCCGACGGCGACGACCTGGCTCCGGTAAAGGTCAAGGACGCCGACCAGAAGAGCCCGCTCGACATCGCGGGGGAGCTGGCACCCGGCAGCCGCGATCTCCGTGCGGGCGAGGGGCAGGAGTACATGCGGAGCACCTCGATCCTCCGGCGACTGCCGTGGTGGGCCGACCGCGTCACGATTGCCGGCGCCGGGTTTCTGATCGGCGGGCTGGGCGTCCCCGCGCTCGGCCAGCCCGGGCTCCCATTGGGGGCGGCATTCATCACCAACGTGGGCACGCTCGGGCTCGACGAGGCGTTCGCTGCACCCGTGCCCTTCGCTCGGGCGCCGCTCTACCTGTCGATCGGTGCCGTGCGAGACGCGGCTGTGGTGGTCGACGGGGCCGTCGTCGTACGTCCGCAGATCGTCCTCGGCGCCACTGCGGACCACCGGCTCATCGATGGGGCGCATGCGGGTCAGATCGCGGCGGTGATGCGCGAGCTGCTGGCCGATCCGGCTCGGCTCGACAAGCCGTGGCGGCAGGGGTAGCGGCTCGTCATGAGACTGCGGATGGTGTCGCCGAACGAGCCCGGGTGGACTCGGCGCCGGGCTGGCAGCGGGTTCGCCTACCTCGACGCCGGCGGTGACCGGCTCCCGGCCGACGAGGTGGCTCGGATCAAGTCGCTGGTGATCCCGCCGGCGTGGCAGGACGTCTGGATCTGCCCTCGGGCGAACGGGCACATCCAGGCGTGCGGCACCGACGCGGCCGGTCGGCGGCAATACCTCTACCACCCGGTGTGGCGGGCGCAGCGCGACAAGGCCAAGTTCGACCGGATCCTCGACATGGCCAGGCGGCTGCCCCGTGCCCGGCTGCGCATACGTGCCGACCTCGAGTTGGCCGGATTACCGAAGGACAGAGTGCTGGCGGCGGCGGTCCGGTTGATCGACGTCGGCTACTTCCGCATCGGCAGCGATGTGTACGCCGACGAGCACGGCAGCTACGGGCTGACCACGCTGGAGCGTCGGCACGTGCGCAAGCGGGGCGACGTACTGCTGTTCTCCTTCGTCGGCAAGTCGGGCGTCGAGCACGAGATCGAGGTCGGCGACCCAGCTGTCGTCGCCGTGGTGCAGCGGGTGCGCCGTCGCACCGACGGTGGCGACCGCCTCCTCGCCTACAAGTCGGGACGACGTTGGTGCACGGTGGTGGCGAGCGACGTCAACGCCTACCTGCGCGACATCTTCGACGACTGCGAGGTCACCGCCAAGGACTTCCGCACCTGGCACGCGACGGTCATCGCGGCGACCTCCCTCGCAGACAACGCCAGCCGCGGCGACACCAAGACGGCGCGCAAGAAGGTGGTAAGGCAGGCGGTCGTCGAGGTGTCGGAGTACCTCGGCAACACCCCGGCCATCGCCAAGAGCTCCTACATCGACCCGCGGGTCATCGACCTGTACGAGGACGGTACGACGATCGCGGCCGCCCTGCAGAGCGCCCCGAAGGATCCGGAGCGGCGCCAGGAGCACCTCGAGAAGGCGGTGTTGCGCATGCTGTCCCGGGCGCCGCAGTCGGCCCAGCGGTCGGCGCGTTCGCGCCTCGCCTCCTGACGCCTGCCCCGCCACCCGCCGTACCGCCGTGCCGCCGTGCCAGCCAAACGATCCGACGGTTGACGCGCTATGGCGTGTTAAACGTCGGATCTTGCGCTGGAGATGCGGGGGCTAACGTGAGGGGATGGACACCATGACACCTGACGAGGGTTCGTACACCGTTGCCGGCTTGTCGCGCCAGGACGGCCACCGGGTCGCTAGCGCGTTGCAGGACCGGCTCAACGCCCTCAACGACCTTCAGCTCACCCTCAAGCACGTGCACTGGAACGTCGTGGGCCGCGACTTCATCGGCGTACACGAGATGCTCGACCCGCAGGTCGACGCCGTACGGTTAATGGTCGACGCCACCGCGGAACGGATGGCCACGATGGGGGTGGCACCCGTTGGTACGCCGGGCGCGATCGTCGCCGACCGGACGTGGGACGACTACTCGCTCGGCCGGGCCACGACCCAGGAGCACCTCGCCGCACTCGATCTGGTGTACGCCGGCGTGACCGCCGATCACCGCAAGGTCATTGCGGAGGTAGGCGACATCGACCCCGTGGCCGAGGACCTGCTGATTGGCCAGACCGCCGAGCTCGAGAAGTTCCACTGGTTCATCCGGGCCCATCTGGAGATGTCCTCGGGAGACCTTGCCACCGAGGGGGCGCACACCGAGCAAAGCGCTGCGGCGCAGGTCAGCTCCGCTTAGGCAGCCCGCGGGCCATGGCGCCGTCTTACGGCAGCGTCAGCGTGAGGACCTCGGCGCCGGTATCGGTGACGACGAGCGTGTGCTCGAACTGGGCGCTGCGCTGCTGGTCCTTGGTGACGACTGTCCACCCGTCGTCCCACATGTCCCACTCGATGGTGCCGAGCGTGAGCATCGGCTCGATCGTGAAGGTCATCCCCGCCTCCATCATGGTGTCGAACCGCGGGTCGTCGTAGTGCGGGATGACCAGACCGGAGTGGAACGAGGAACTGATCCCATGGCCGGTGAAGTCGGTGACGACGCCGTAGCCAAAGCGCTTGGCGTAGGACTCGATCACCCGACCGATGACGTTGATGCGGCGACCGGGCCTGACGGCCTTGATGGCCCGCCGCAGCGAGTCCTCGGTGCGCTCGACCAGCAGCCGGCTCTGCTCGTCGACGTCACCGACCAAGAACGTGGCGTTGGTGTCGCCGTGCACGCCGTCGAGGTAGGCGGTGATGTCGATGTTGCAGATGTCGCCGTCCTGCAGGCGACGGGAGTCGGGGATCCCGTGGCAGATGCACTCGTTGACCGAGGTGCACAGCGACTTGGGGAACCCCTTGTAGCCGAGCGTCGAGGGGTAGGCGCCGTGGTCACAGAGGTACTCATGTCCCACGCGATCGATTTCGTCTGTCGTGACGCCAGGGGCGATCACAGCGGCGCCTCCCGCAGCGCTTGAGCCGCCAACTGCCCAGCTTTGCGCATCTTCTCGATGGTCTCGGCGTCTTGCACGTGGCTTCCGGTGTGCGGTCGCGGCGCCGGCTTGTCGACGTACTCGGGCCGGGGGATGCTCGAGGGTACGGCGCGCCGTGCCGAGATCACTCCAGCGGTCAAAGCTGTCACGTCGCGAGTGTAGTTTCTCGACTCGAGGGGCACGATCGACGAATGCGTCACCTCGACACGTGGCCGAACGCGACGACACCTGCAGGAGGTAGCCATGGCTGAGCGGTTCTATTACTGCCTGAAGCACAAGGCAGTGGAAGGCGCGCGCGGCTGCCCGGCGCGCGACCGGCTGGGTCCATACCCCACTCGCGCAGAGGCCGAGCGTGCGCTTGAGAAGGTGCAGCAGCGCAACGAGGCCTGGGACAACGACCCGGCCTGGAACGACGTCGAGTAGTGGCGGCAGTCGGTGAGCCTGTTGGGCGCCCTCGACGGGTTGTCTCGCTGGTGCCGTCGCTGACCGAGAGCGTCGCTGCAACTGCCCCTGAGATGCTGGTGGGCGTCACGGACTGGTGCACACATCCAGCGGACCTGGCGGCGGCTCGGATCGGCGGCACCAAGAACCCGCGCGTCGAGCAGGTCATCGGGCTTCAGCCAGACGTCGTACTCGCCAACGAGGAGGAGAACCGCGCTGCAGACGTGGAGGCGCTGCGGTTGGGCGGACTGGACGTCTGGATGACCGACTACGAATCGGTCCCGGCGGCCCTGGCCGGACTGGCGCGGATGCTCGCCATGCTGGGGCTCGGCCGCCCCCGGTGGCTGCGCGACGCCGACGAGGCATGGCGAGAGCCGTGGGTCGGAGAGCGGTGTACGGCGCTGGTGCCGATCTGGCGGCGACCGTGGATGGCGCTGGGCCGCGACACGTTCGCCGGCGACGTGTTGCAGCGCCTCGGCGTCGACAACGTGCTCGCTGCGTCGCCCGACCGGTATCCGCGGATCGACCTCGACGGGGTGCCGGATCACTACATCGTCGTCCTGCCCGACGAGCCGTACGCGTTCAGCGCGAGCGATGGGCCAGAGGCGTTCGCCGCGCCGGCTCGGCTGGTGTCGGGGCGGCACCTCACCTGGTACGGCCCGTCGCTTGCCGAGGCGCGATCGGTGCTCAAGGGGCAACTGTGGCGGTGACCCGCGCCGGTCTGCTGCCGGGCTAGGCGCCGGTGGCTCCGTCGAGTCGCTCCCGCAGCAGGTCGGCGTGCCCGTTGTGCCGGGCGTACTCGGCGATGTGGTTGACCAACAGCCACCGCAGCGAGAACGATTGGCCGTTGCGCTTGGCAACCCCGGTGTCGTCTAGCGACGCCGCCGCAGCGACGATCTCGCGTGACCGGTCGCACTCCCGGTGCCACACCGCGAACGCTTCGTCGACGTCGCCATCGAGCGACTCGAAGTCCTGGTTGGGGTCGTCGTCGGAGTAGTACAGCAGCGGCACGTCGTCACCGGCGAACTGCACCTGGAACCACCACCGCTCCACCCCCGCCAGGTGACGGACGAGGCCGTGCAGGGTCATCGCTGATGGCTCGATGCTGGCTGCCGAAAGCTTGTCGGCCGCCAGTCCGGCGCACTTCTGCTCGAAGGTAAGGCGGTGGTAGTCGAGGAACGCCGTGAGGATTGCCCGCTCGTCACCCAGCCGGGGCGGTGGCGTGCGACGGTCGTCGGGCCAGAGAGGTGAGTAGTTCTCCTCAGGAATCTCAGTCATGCGACCACTGTGTCGTAGCCCGCCGACAGGCTCCTAGAAGGTGTGTTCGTCGCCGGGGAACGTCCCGGCGGCGACATCGGCGGCGAACGCGGAGGCGGCTTCGAGCAGTACGCCGTGCACATCGGCGTACTGCTTGACGAACCTGGGCATCCGGCCGGTGCGTAGGCCCGCCATGTCCTGCCAGACAAGCACCTGGGCGTCGCAGTGCACGCCGGCGCCGATGCCGATGGTGGGAATGGCGAGCTCCTTGGTGACCCGGGCCGCCACATCACCAGGCACCATCTCCATCACGAGCGCGAACGCGCCAGCGGCCTCCAGCGCCAGCGCCTCGTCGACGATGCGCTGGGCCGCGTCTCCTCGGCCCTGCACCCGGTAACCCCCGAGGTTGTGCTCCGACTGCGGCGTGAACCCGATGTGCGCCATCACGGGTATCCCGCTGGCGGTGAGCAGTTCAACATGCCGCACCATCGCTAGGCCGCCTTCGAGCTTCACGGCGGCAGCACCGGCCTCCTTCATGAACCGCACCGCCGTATGGAACGCCTGCTCTGGCGACGCCTGGTAGGAGCCGAACGGCAGGTCAGCCACGACCAGGCGCGCTGCACCGACCGCGTCACCGCGCGCACGAGCGGGATCAGCTCGTCGACGGTGACCGGCAGCGACGTCTCGTTTCCGTACACGTTGTTGCTGGCCGAGTCACCGACGAGCAGGACCGGTATGCCGGCCTCGTCGAACGTCGCCGCGGCGTACTGCTCGTAGGCGGTGAGCATCGCCCACTTCTCGCCACGCTGCTTCATCTCGCGCAGGTGGTGGATACGGATCCGGTTGCGACCAGTGCCCGACCCCGATGGGCCTGACCCGGAAGCTCCCTTGTCTCCGCTGGCCCCAGTTCCGGTGCCGTACGGCGCTGCCGTATCGCTCATGGCTGCATCTCCTCCTCACCCTCGCGCCGTCGAGTCGTCGTCGCGCGGCTCGATCCCGGAGACATCCTCTCGCCAGCGGTTCGTGATCGGCAGCCGACGGTCCCGACCGAAGTTGCGCGCCGAGATCTTCGGGCCGGGCGGGTACTGCCGACGCTTGTACTCCGCTCGGTCGACCATCGCGATGACCCGCTCGACCACGGCGGGGTCGAACCCCTGGCCGACGAGGTCACGCGCACTGCGGTCCTGTTCGACGTAGTCATCGAGGATGTCGTCGAGCAACTGGTAGTCGGGGAGGGAGTCGGAGTCGAGCTGACCGGGACGCAGCTCAGCCGAAGGCGGCTTGGTGAGCGTGTTCTCGGGGATCGGAGGCCGCTCCCCACGACGTACCGCCTCCTCGTTGCGCCAGCGGGCGAGCCTCCACACGAGCGTCTTCGGCACGTCCTTCAGCGGCGCGAAACCGCCGACGGCGTCGCCGTAGATCGTCGTGTAACCCGTGGCGAGTTCGCTCTTGTTGCCGCAGGCGAGGACGAGGTGGCCGTGCTGGTTCGACAGCGCCATCCAGACGACGGCGCGCACGCGTGCCTGCAGGTTCTCCTCGGCCAGGCCGTCCACCTTCACCGCCTCCTGGAAGGCGTCGACCAGCGGCGCGATCGGCACCGTGTCGAGCTGCAGACCGGTGCGCCGGGCGAGTTCGGCGGCGTCGGTGCGGGAGTGCTCGCTCGACCAGGCGCTGGGGTTGGACACCCCGAACACGTTCTCGGCGCCCAGCGCGTCGACAGCCAGGGCGCCGGTCAGCGTCGAGTCGATGCCCCCGGAGAGGCCGAGCAGCACCGTGGTGAAGCCGTTCTTGCGCACGTAGTCGCGCAGGCCGGTCACCAGGGCGGTGTAAACCTCTTCGCAGTCGCCGCGACGCGGCGCCTGGGGCGCTGGCAACGGTTCGTACGGCGGAACGGGGTCGGCGCTGAGCACCGTGCGCTCGACTCGCAAGCCGAAGAACCGCGTGTCGGTGTCGGGCATCGGCTCGGTCGCGGCTGGCAGCTCGAGGTCGACCACCAGCAGATGCGGCGCGAACTGCGGCGCCCGTGCCACCAGGTCGCCGGCCGCGTCGACGACCAGGGAGTCGCCGTCGAAGACCAGCTCGTCCTGCCCGCCGACCAGGTTGACGTAGGCGAGGGCGCAGTCGGCTTCGCGGGCGCGCCGGGCGCACAGCTCCAGGCGCGCGTCGTCCTTGTTGGCTTCGTACGGCGACCCGTTCGGCACCACGAGCAGCCCCGCCTGCGCGGCCGCCGCCGCAGCCGAGGGGCCGTCTTGCCACAGGTCCTCGCAGATGGCTAGCGCCACGTCGACGCCGCGGACCTGAATGATCTGCAGGGTGTCGCCGGGGACGAAGTTGCGGATCTCGTCGCCGACCCCGTAGTTCCACAGGTGGTGCTTTGCCTGCCGTGCCTTTACCGCACCGCCGTGCAGAACGGCGACGGCGTTCTGTGGCAGGCCACGGGGTTCGCCGGGTCGCGGCCTTTCGCTTCGGTCGGCCCGGTCGAGGTAGCCGACGACCACTGCCACGTCCGACAGCCCCGCGTCGGCCAGGTCAGTCGCCATACCCTCGACTGCCGCGCGCGATGCGTCGGCGAAGGAGGCCCGCGACGATAGGTCCTCGATGGGGTAGCCGGTGAGCATCATCTCGGGCAGCACGACCAGATGCGCCCCGCGGGCTGCCGCGTCGTTGACGGCGGCGAGGGCGAGGGCCGTGTTGGCTGTGATGGCACCGACCGTCGGGTTCACCTGAGCCAGCGCGATCCGCAGTTGAGGCACAACCTTGAGTCTAGAGCTCGCCGGGTGTAGTGGTCTGCGCTCGCGATCCACCGAGACGCCAAGTGCGGCCCGACAAACCGACAGCTTCGGGGCTTCGCTGACGTGTCGGCTGTTAACGCGGGTGAAACATCAGCGGGGAGGATGTGGCCATGGGCAAGCAGGAAGACTTCGTACTGCGGGCGCTCGAGGAGCGCGACGTGCGGTTCGTGCGGCTGTGGTTCACCGACGTGCTCGGCTATCTCAAGTCGGTGGCGGTGGCCCCCGCCGAGCTCGAGGGGGCGTTCAGCGAAGGCATCGGGTTCGACGGCTCGGCCATCGAAGGATTCGCTCGCGTCTACGAGGCCGACATGCTGGCCAAGCCCGACGCATCGACGTTCCAGATCCTGCCGTGGCGCGGAGACGGTGCAGCAACAGCCCGGATGTTCTGCGACATCGTTATGCCCGACGGCTCCGCGTCGTACGCCGATCCGCGGTTCGTGCTCAAGCGCACGCTCGGCACAGCGGCCGACCAGGGTTTCACCTTCTACACCCACCCCGAGATCGAGTTCTACCTGTTTCGCGACCGCACTGCCGACGGGAAGCCGCCGGAGCCGGCCGACCGCAGCGGCTACTTCGACCACACCTCGCAAGGGGTGGGTCACGACTTTCGCCGCGAGGCGATCACGATGCTCGAGTCGATGGGCATCTCTGTCGAGTTCAGCCACCACGAGGGCGGCCCCGGGCAGCAGGAGATCGACCTGCGGTACGCCGATGCGCTGAGCACGGCCGACAACATCATGACGTTTCGGGTGGTGGTGAAGGAGGTGGCGCTGAGCCAGGGGGTGTACGCGTCGTTCATGCCGAAGCCGTTCACCGAGTTCCCTGGCTCCGGCATGCACACCCACCTGTCGTTGTTCGAGGGCGACCGCAACGCCTTCTTCGAGGCGGGTGCGGAGTACCACCTGTCGAAGACCGGGCGCGCGTTCATCGCCGGCCTGCTGCAGCACGCGGCGGAGATAACCGCTGTCACCAACCAGTGGGTGAACTCGTACAAGCGGTTGGCCGGCGGCGGCGAGGGCCCTGCCTACGTGTGCTGGGGGCACAACAACCGGTCAGCGCTGGTGCGCGTCCCGATGTACAAGCCGACCAAGGGCCAGTCGACCCGCGTCGAGCTGCGCTCGGTCGACAGCTCCGCCAACCCCTACCTCGCGTTCGCGGTGATGCTCGCAGCCGGCATGAAGGGCATCGAGGAAAGCTATGAGCTCCCCGCCGGGGCAGAGGACGACGTGTGGTCGCTGAGCGAGCCAGAGCGACGGGCGATGGGGATCGCACCGCTGCCGCAGAACCTGCACGAGGCGATCGGCCTGATGGAACGCTCCGAGCTGGTCGCCGAGACGCTCGGCGAGCACGTCTTCGACTTCTTCTTGCGCAACAAGCGCGCCGAGTGGGAGGAGTACCGCCAGCAGGTGACGGAGTATGAACGCGCCCGCATGCTACCCGTCATGTGACGACGGGGCCCGGCCGCGTCCAGCCCGCCGGGCTCTCGCGCCTTCGCTGCGCTCTTTGACGGCGCTTCGAGTCCTCGTCGGTCTGTCCCCGGCCTCCGCAGACGCGCACATTCGGTAGCCTCGATGGGGTGAGTGAGCCGCGACTGCTGATCGTCCAGCATGCCGATGACTGTCCACCGGCGTGGTTCGGTGTCTGGTTCAACGAGGCGGGCGTGGAGTACGACGTCGTGCGGGGTCACCGAGGCGAGCGCATTCCGACCGATCTCGGACCGCACGCCGGTCTGGTGGTGCTCGGCGGTGAGATGGGCGCCAACGACGACGCCGAGCACCTCTGGCTGACCCCGACGAAGGCGCTGATCGCCACCGTGGTGAGAGCCGGCCAGTGCTTCCTTGGCATCTGCCTCGGTCACCAGCTGGCGGCAGTGGCGCTGGGCGGCGAAGTGGTCAAGAACCCGCGCGGTCACGCCACCGGGCTCACCCCTGTGGCGCTCACGCCAGCCGGTCGCAGCGACCCGCTGCTGCAGTCGGTGGGCCCAACGGCGCGGGCCGTGCAGTGGAACCACGACATCGCGTCGCGGCTGCCAGCGGGGGCCGCTGCCCTGGCCACGGCTCCGGACGGCACCGTCCAGGCCGCCCGCTACGGCGACCGGGCCTGGGGGGTGCAGTTCCACCCGGAGGCTTCGCCTGCGGTCTTCAACGGCTGGACGGTCGACAAGCGGTCGGCGTACGTGCCGCCCGGACTCCACCTGGCCGACATCGCCAAGACGGTCGCCGACGCGGAGCCCGAGCTGCGGCGGACGTGGGCCCCGCTGGCGCACCGGTTCGCTGGGCTGGTGCGCGCGCAGCTGCCAGTGTCGTGACCGACGGCCGGGTCACGGCGGCTGGTCAGTTTGCTCGTCGAGGTTTCGCCGACGTCTCCGCGGCCGTTCGCAGCTGGACTGCCCTGTCCTGTCAGACCGAGCATCTCCTCGCGAGCCTGTCTGCTGCCGCCGACCCCGATCTGGCCCTGCGGTCGCTGAGCCGGCTGCTCGTCGCGGCGGCAGCCGACGCGCCGGAGCTACGAGCGGTTCTGTGCGACGACCCGGCGGTCGCGCATCGGTTGTGCCTGGTGCTCGGCGCCAGCAGCGCGCTGGGTGACCACCTGGTCCGGCACCCCGGTGACTGGCGTGAGCTCAGCGGTGACCAACTCAACTCGACCCGGCCGACGGCAGCTGCGCTCCGCGAGACGCTGACCGGTGCCGTCGACCGGGACGACCTGCGTCGGACCTACCGCCGGCTGCTGCTGGGAGTGGCGGCTCGTGACCTCGCCCAGCAGCTCGATGTGGGCGACGCAGCCGCAGAGCTAGCCGACCTCGCTGCCGGGGCAGTCGCGGCGGCGCTGAAGCTCGCGGTCGAGGAGGTCGGGGAACCGGCGCAGCTGTGCCGGTTGAGCGTGATCGGCATGGGCAAATGCGGCGCGCGAGAACTCAACTACGTCAGTGATGTCGACGTCGTCTTCGTTGCCGAGCCCGTTGCTGACGCCGACGAAACGTCGGCGCTGCGAGCGGCGACCGCGGTAGCCGCCGCGCTGATGCGCATCTGCTCTGACCATACGGCCGAAGGCACGCTGTGGCCGGTCGACGCCGGATTGCGACCGGAGGGACGGTCCGGCCCGCTGGTCCGGACGGTGAGCAGCCATGCGGCGTACTACGCACGCTGGGCCAAGACGTGGGAGTTCCAGGCGCTGCTGAAAGCCCGCCCGATCGCCGGCGACGCCGACCTCGGCCGCCGCTACCTGGAGACCATCACCCCGATGGTCTGGTCAGCTGCGGACCGCCCCGACTTCGTCACCGACGTCCAGGCGATGCGAAGGCGCGTCATGAACCACCTGGCCCACGGAGTGGCTGAGCGGGAAGTGAAACTTGGGCCCGGGGGCCTTCGCGACATCGAGTTCGCCGTCCAGTTGCTGCAGCTCGTCCACGGGCGGACCGACGTGTCGCTCCGTGCGGCCGACACCTTGTCGGCCCTGGCGGCGTTGACCGCGGGCGGGTATGTCGGGCGAGCCGACGGTGCCCGGCTGGCGGAGGCCTACCGGTTCCTGCGGACTCTGGAGCACCGCCTGCAGCTGCGGCACCTTCGGCGTAC
Source organism: Nocardioidaceae bacterium (assembly GCA_030447805.1). Taxonomy (GTDB): domain Bacteria; phylum Actinomycetota; class Actinomycetes; order Propionibacteriales; family Nocardioidaceae; genus JAUJOE01. The sequence continues at coordinate 51,986 of JAUJOE010000001.1, forward strand.
ACATGTGGTCCCAACCGACCCGGCGGCGCTGCGGTGGCTGGGCCGCTCGCTGGGGTTCAGCTCCGCGCCAGACACCGAGCTGGTCACCACCTGGCGCCAGCACACCCAGGAGGTGCGACGGCTGCACGAGAAGCTCTTCTACCGTCCGCTGCTGGCGGCGGTGGCCGCCCTTCCGGGCGACGAAGCCAGGCTGAGCGCCGACGCCGCACGCGACCGGCTGGAGGCGTTGGGCTACGCCGATCCGGCGGCTGCGTTGCGACATCTGGAGGCACTCACCACGGGGGTGTCCCGCCGCGCGGCCATTCAGCGCACCCTGCTGCCCGCGCTGCTGGGGTGGTTCGCCGACGCCCCTGATCCCGACGCCGGGCTGCTGGCCTTCCGTCGGCTCAGCGACGCGCTCGGGACGACGCACTGGTACCTGGGGATGCTGCGCGACGAGGGAGTGGTGGCGCAGCGGCTTGCTGTGCTGCTCGCCACCAGCCGGTACGCCGTCGACCTGCTGATGCGGGCGCCCGAGGCGTGCGCCTTGTTGGCGCACGACGCAGACCTGCAGCCCCGCGCAGGCGACGCCTTGGCCCACGAGATGTGCAGCGGGGCCTTGCGCCATGCCGACCCGGTCAACGCGATCGCCGCTGTTCGCGCCGTACGTCGGCGGGAGCTGTTCAGGATCGCCGCCGCCGACATCTTCGGACTCCTTGACGTCGAGCAGGTGGGCGAGGCGCTGACGGCGCTGGCCGGCGCGACGCTGGAGGCCGGGTTGCGGGTCGCTCAGCGTGCGGTCGAGGCGCAACGCGCCGGCGCCGCCGCCACCGATCTGGCGGTGATCGCGATGGGGCGCCTTGGTGGGGGCGAGATGTCGTACGCCAGTGACGCGGATGTGCTGTTCGTGCACGCCCCACACCCCGGCGCCGACGAGCAGGAGGCGCAGCAGGCGGCTACGGCGGTCGCCACCGAGTTGCGGCGCCTGCTCGATCTGCCCGGACCGGACCCGGCGCTCGTCGTTGACGCGGACCTTCGGCCGGAAGGACGGCAAGGGCCGTTGGTGCGCACCCTGGCGTCGTACCAGTCGTACTACGACCGGTGGGCGAGCCTGTGGGAGTCACAAGCGCTGCTACGGGCCCGGCCGGTGGCTGGCGACCTCGGGCTCGGCGAGGCGTTCATCGCGCTGATCGACCCGGTGCGCTATCGCAAGGAAGGGCTGACCGCGGGGAGGTGGTCGAGATCCGACGCATCAAGGCGCGCGTCGACACCGAGCGGCTGCCCCGGGGTGCGGACAGGGCCACCCACCTCAAGCTGGGCCAAGGCGGCCTTGCCGACGTCGAGTGGACTGTGCAACTGCTGCAACTTCAGCACGCCGGCGCTGACGAGAGGCTGCGGAGGACCTCCACCCTGCAGGCGCTGACCGCCTGCGCGGAGGCTGGCCTCGTCACCGATGTTGAGGCAGCCGCGCTCGCTGCGTCGTGGCGGTTCGCCAGCCGGATCAGGGACGCGTCGATGCTGGTGCGGGGACGACCATCTGATTCGCTGCCTGCCGGGTCGCGGGACCGGCGGGGGGTGGCGTTCCTGTGCGGCTATCGCAGTGACGAGACAGAGCGGCTCGTCGACGACTACCGCCGAACCGCGCGCCGGGCGAGCGCTGTCGTGCAGAAGAGGTTCTGGTCCTAGCGCTGGGTGAAACCAGGTTGTCGCGCCCACCAACGACTCAACAGGGGCTGACCAGCGGAGCGCCGTGCAGGATGTGCTCCCGCTCGCGGGCCGTGAGACCACCCCACACGCCGTACGGCTCTTGGACCAACAGTGCGTGCTCGCGGCACTGGCGGAGCACCGGGCATCGCTCGCAGTACTGCTTGGCCTGCATTTCCCGGTGGTGACGGATGGGGCCGCGCTCGGAGTCGGGCGGAAAGAAGACTTCTGGGTCGACGCTGCGGCAGATTCCGTCGTACTGCCATTCCCAGTGTTTGACGACCGGCATCGGCAGCCGAGTCAAGTTGGCCATCTGGCGCCCCTTCACGATCAACCAAACGTCGACGACCAATTTCCAGTGAAGCGTCGGCTGCGCCGGCTGAGCAGAATCTCCTAGTATGTGCCGCGACTCGGGACTTTACGAGCAGTCAGCGACGAAGTCGATACTTTGTGCTGCATTGGTCCCTCGCCGTTACATAGTTGTTGTCAACGCTGGGCCGCGGCTGCCCCCGCTCGTCGTGCACGGGTTACCACAACCGCCGCCGCGGGCAACCGTTCAGCGTTAATCACTAATGGGTCGGGGGTCAGTGGCGATGACCACCACATTGCTGAGGTAGGTCTCACCGTTCCAGTCTTCACAGGTGACAATGGCCACTCGGCTCGGACCGGATTGCGCAAACAGTCGACCCGCTCGGTGGGCTAGCTCAGACTTGAGGTACGTCTGCACCGATGCCACCACATAGCTGAGAGGTTTGCCCGAGCGCTCAACGATGACCTGATCACCGGCCTGCAGGTGTTCGAGGTCGTCCAGTGCTCCACCTCCGGTGGCGACCGTGTGGCCGGCCAGGATGGCGGTGCCGTGCTGTGCGCCGGGCCGCCGCCCGGAGCCCCACCAGCCGACGGTTGTGTAGTCGCTTGGCGGAACCAGCGTGTTACTGCGGTTGGTGCCAATCTGGGTGACCGGCGCCTCGACCCCGAGGGAGGGGAGCCGTAGCTTCGTCGGCACACCCGGCCGGACCGACGTGACCCGGGTCTCGGGCGTTGACTGGGCTGCGGACTCCTCGCCTGATCCAGCGGTCCACCCGTGGATCGAGACCCCCGTGATAGTGATGCAGGCCGAGACCGCGATCCAGCGAAGTGGTGACCCGATCACACCTGCCCGTGAGACCGCCGACGCGCTAGGCCCCACATGAGCGCCAGTAGTAAACCAGCGCCCGCCACGACCTCAGCCAAGATGATGCGCGACGGCGGGGCGGAGGTAGACCCGGTGCTGGCTTCGTTCGTGGGGGCTTCACCCGCTACGCCGCCCACGACCGCCGTCGGCGGCGACGTCGTGGCCGTTGCCTCGCACATCACGTAGTAGGTCTTTTGTTTGGTGTCTGCCCCCAAGGAGCGGGGAGCCTGGACGGTCAACTTCACGTGGTAGCCCCGTTGCGGTTGTGGAGCGCCGGTGAACGACAATGTGTAAGTCTGTTGAGCGTCGACGTCGGTACCGCCGCCGGCGGAATCCTCACCGATGAAGGGACGGGTGTCGCCGTCTACTGTGAGGCTGTAACCGGCGCCACTGGTAGGTGGCCGCAGCTCGAACGTAACGTCGGCGAAGTAGTCGCCCTCGTCGTAGTTGAAGAAGTCGATCTGGAACGTGCAGCCTGTATGGGGCTCATTGCCTGGGGTGGAATCGAACGGGATCTGGTCCACCTTGATGACGCCGTTGTTGCCGGCCGGGTCGTCCTCGTGATCTGCCAGTGCTGGCCCGGTCGACAGACCAGCGAAAGCGAAAGTCAGACCACAAGTCGCCGCGACAATTCTCGATGCAGTGGCCACGATGTGCCTCCATCGCAGGTGACATCCCTTTTCCGGGATGCCGGGGAAGTTTGTCCCAAGGTAGGGGCAGTCCAGGCCAGTCGACCGTCCAACACGCCGCAGTCGTATCTCTTCTTCTGTTTGACTGCTTCCTCCACGGGTCAAGGCAATGCGATTATTCGGGGATCATCGCATCAGGATGCGCCATGAGCGACACTGAGACCGCGACCTGAGCGACGGGGTATTAGCTATGTCTTGCTGCCTTGATGGCATTCGTGCTGTTGAAGTTGTCGGTGCTGCTGTTCGAGAAGGAGTGGGATCTTGCGAAGGCTCCGTGGGTGCCGCTGGTTGCACGCCTTACGCTACGCAGCATGAACATGAGTGCTGAGGCGCGCGTCATCGCCTCCTTCACCTTCATCGTTGCGCTGCTGTTCGGCGCATGGGGTGCGCTCGACCACCTGATCGCCGGGCCGCCCTCCTTTCTGCTGCCCGAGCCGGAACCTGGCCGTTTCGGCATCGCGCTGTTGCCGTTCGCGGCGACCGCGGTGGCATTCCAGGCGACGAACGCAGCGGAGGCCGCGTGGGCGCGGGTGCTTGGCAGTGCCGCCGTGATGCTCGGCGTCCTCAGCAGCCTTGGCGGCGTGCTCTACTTCCTCGCGAGCTTGTGATACCTGCGTCAACGACACTGAGCTGACGCAGGTATCGAACAGGCTTTTTCGTCCCTCGCTCGCCGTCGGCGAACCTCGCTCGCGGTGATGATCGCGGTGCCGAGGCGGGCTATCGCGTCAGGAGCGCAAGAAGATGATGGCGGCTGCGTCTGCTGGGCGTTTCTTGGCGATCTGTGCCTCGACAGCAACACGACGAAAGCGACGACGGAGCGTACGAGCGCGATGTTCATGCCCGAGGATTGTATCTCGCGGCTCGGCCCGTTTCTAACGCTTTACGGATCCGTAGGGAGGTACTTCGCGCGGTAGATGATCTCTGGAACAGCGCTGAGACCCAGTCGCGTGCCCAGCAACCACCTGCGTCTGCGGGTTCAGCCGTCTGCGAAGAAGCGGACGTTTCCGCTTCCCAACCCAGCGATCTTGAACAGGCTGAGACCCAGTTGCGAAGCGTGCTCGTTGCTGTGGACGCGACCGTTGTACCAGTACGCCGACCACATGTCGGGGTTCTCGCCCTCCACCTGGGGAAGGTAGTAGGCGTACTCTTTCGGGTTGGTCAGGTCGGTGAAGTCCACCGCAGCCAGGCCGCCTGAGTAGTAGGCCGACACCGCGATGTAACGGGACCGGTCCCTGGTGGGCAGGACGTTCCAGTTGTGGGTGGTGCACCGGAAGCGCTCAAGCTCCTCTAGGCTGTTGGCCGGTGGCACCCGAGGCAGCGAGAAGTGACCCTTGAGCTCGGGGTGGCGCGGCCGGGACATGTCGTAGTACCACATCGCGCCCACCTGGCTGTCGGAGTCCGGTGAGCAGCCACCGCCACCGGCGGCTCCGGCGTGCTCGTCGCTGACGATGGCGACCTTCCCGTCCCACGTCAGGCCGCCCGAGTGGTCAAGCTCCATGAACGGGTTCTGTACGACCGAGAGCACGCGGGGTTGGCCGGGCGCTCGATGTTGAGGATCGCGAAGGCCCCCAGGCAGGCGGCCACCGCCAAGTCGCGCTTGTTGGAGCGGATCAGCACCCCGGTGTCGTGGCATCCGACGGCGTCGGTCGCGGTCGGCGGGATGACGTCGGGAGTGCTGACGATCCGCGCCCGCGTGGGGTCGGCGGTCGGGAACCGCAGGACGGAGAACTCCCCTCCGGGTGGTTGGCGTCGTTGCAACTGGCCGTCTGTACGATCGGGTAGGAGTCGACGTACATAAATGTCGTGTCGCCCTTGGGGATGAGCGTGTGGGTGTGAGAACCGCACTCGGTCTCCACGAACGCCACCTGCCGGGGGTTTCGAACGTCGGAGATGTCGACGATCCGGATGCCCTCCTTGCCCAGCGAGCTGTCGCTGGAGTTGGTAGCGGTGTTGTTGCAGACATCGGTCTGCTTGTTGTTGGAGCCGGGTGAGTCGATCGACACGAAGACGTAGTCACCGATGACTGAGACATCCCCTGGGCCCCGGGGCAGTCGTAGAACGAGACTTGCTTCAGCCCATTTCCACCGTCCACCCGCCTGAAGAAGCCCACCCCTTCGTAGGTCCCGGCGACCACCAGCCGACCCTGAAAGGCAAGGTCACTGCCCTTGGCGTGGCTGCTGTGCGGTCGTGATCGGCTCTTGGTCGACGAGCGTTCTGTGAGTGAAGGTCCCCTTCGGCGTCGGTCCCAGCGAGCAGCAGCGAAAGCCTGAAGGCAAGCTGACTCCCGACGGCGGCGATTGTCTGCTCGGCCCCCAACGGCACAGCTTTCGCCGGGGGGACGTCCTCGTCGTGGCCCAGCGCCGGACCCGAAGCGAGCAAACCGAAAGAGAGCGCGAGCACACTCAGGAGGGTGAGATTGGTGCGGCGGGCCTTGGCCGCGCGGATGATGGAGGAAGGTCGGTGCATGCGATGCTCACCTCGTGAGTTCCCGGTTGGAGGGGTCTGCAGGCCCGGCGGTGGCGCATCCTGACCAGAGACAACTGGACAGCAGCATAAGTCACCACCGCCCCGCGGTCCATCACCGATTCCAGGGGTACGAGACAAGCATCGTCCGGCGCCGGCCGTCGGCTCGTGTGAAGTTCCCGCTGGGCAAATGATGAGCGCCGACTTGCTGCTGTTTTCACCGAACGCATCGCTTTTTGGGTCTGTGAGGCCTCGGGTCGTTGTTCACCAGGAAGTCGACGCGGCCCGGCGGGGAGGTTCACGGTGTCCCACTCTGAGGGCCGCTGCGCGGACTCCAGACCAAGCTGGCTTGATTCGAGGCCGGACGAGAAGTTCGACGGCCTGCTCACATCTGCGACGGTCTGAGGGCGCGGTTCTTCCTTGTTGGTGAAGTTCGCGCTTGATGCCGGCGTCGTCGATGATCCGACGGTCCGTAGGTGCTGAAGTCGACAAGCAGGTCGACGTCGCTGGCTGTCGCGATCGTCGCCCCGTGCGGCGCTGCCGAAGATCTCTGGGTTCAGGTCGCGTGACGCTGCGTGGGGGCGCATGCGCCCTCGAGCAGCTCGCCTCGGGCGGGCGGCCACACGGTTGCCAGTGGGGCCGCTGAACGGCTTCCGGGCAGGCGCTGCGATATCGGTCATGACGCCTCCATCGTATCGGCGACCCGACACGTCGCTTTGGTCGTAGTGCCGACGAAGGCATCAACAGGTCCCGATGCCAGGGTTTTGGCCACCTCCGCCAGCGACACCGAGACCGGCCGTACGTCGGCGACTGGGCCAGGACCCGAGCCAGCGAATCAAGTGACAGATTCCCAGCGAGGTTCTTCAGCATGCTGAGGTTGCGACGGCGTCCCTGACATCGGCGCGATCCGACGTCAACTCCAAGGGCTGGAGTACGCGGTGACAGGTGGTGTTCTCGAGATCGTCCGTGACGTCATGAAGAGACGGGCGCATTACCCCTCAAGACTTCAAGCTGATCGATCTCTACCGGAATGCCGGTCGATTCGCGCCCGGTACAAGCTGGAACGGATCTCCTGCGGAATCCCTGCGGAATCCGGCCGATTTCAGTCCAACGGAAAGGACCCCTGAGCCTGCAAACATGCGCAGGTCAGGGCCGGTGCCGGGGTGTGGTCAGGATCATTGAGGTACGTTCGGCCGTGCCCTTTGGGTTTGCGACGACGTCAGATGTCGTAGTAGAGCTCGAACTCGTGTGGATGCGGGCGCAAGGAGATCGGAAGCACCTCGTTTTGGCGCTTGTAGTCGATCCAGGTCTCGATCAGGTCGGGTGTGAAGACGCCGCCCTCGAGCAGAAAGTCGTGGTCGGCCTCTAGGGTGTCGAGCACCTCGGTCAGCGTCGCTGGCACCGTCTGTACGTCGGCGTGCTCGTCTGGCGGCAGCTCGTAGAGGTCCTTGTCGATCGGCTGTGGCGGCTCGATCTTGTTCTTGATGCCGTCGATGCCGGCCAGCAACATCGCGGAGAATGCCAGATAGGGGTTGGCGGAAGGGTCCGGGCAGCGGAACTCGATGCGCTTGGCCTTGGGGCTGGCGCCGGTGATCGGGATGCGGATGCACGCTGACCGGTTGCGCTGGCTGTAGACCAGGTTGACCGGCGCCTCGAAGCCAGGCACGAGCCGGTGGTAGGAGTTCACGGTGGGGTTGGTGAAGGCGAGCAGAGAGGGGGCGTGCGCCAGCAGCCCGCCGATGTAGTACCGCGCGGTGTCGGACAGGCCGGCGTACCCCGCCTCGTCGTAGAACAGCGGCTCACCGTCGGCCCACAGCGACTGGTGGCAGTGCATGCCGGAGCCGTTGTCGCCGAAGATCGGCTTCGGCATGAACGTTGCCGTCTTGCCGTTGCGCCAGGCGACGTTCTTGACGATGTACTTGAACTTCATCACGTTGTCGGCGGAGGTCATCAGGTCGCTGAACCGGAAGTTGATCTCGGCCTGACCGGCCGTGCCGACCTCGTGGTGCTGCCGCTCGACCAGCAGCCCGGCCGCTTCCAGCTCGCGGGAGATCTCCGCCCGCAGGTCGGCGAAGTGGTCGACGGGCGGCACCGGGAAGTAGCCACCCTTGTACTTCACCTTGTAGCCGCGGTTGCCTCCAACCTCCTCGCGACCGGTGTTCCACGCGCCCGCGACGGAGTCGATGGAGTAGAAGCCGGTGTTCTGCTTGGTCTCGAAACGCACGTCGTCGAAGACGTAGAACTCCGCCTCCGGCGCGAAGTAGGCGGTGTCTCCGATGCCGGTGCTCTTGAGGAAGGTCTGCGCCTTGCGGGCGATGTTGCGCGGGTCGCGGCTGTAGGCCTCACCGGTGAGCGGGTCGTGGATGAAGAAGTTCACCACCAGCGTCTTGTCGGCCCGGAACGCGTCGAGGTACGCCGTGGTCGGGTCGGGGAACAGCGCCATGTCTGACTCGTGGATCGCCTGGAAGCCGCGGATCGACGAGCCGTCGAAGTTGAGGCCCTCCTCGAAGACGGGCGGCCCGAAAGACGACACCGGCACGGTGAAGTGCTGCATGACCCCGGGCAGGTCGCAGAACCGGACGTCGACGAACTCCACGCCCTCGTCTTGGATGAACTTCAGCAACTCGTCGCGGTCGGCGAACATCGATCCTCCTTCGGTGCTGGCGGCGTCGGAAGAGCCGCCGAGCTGGTCGATACACGCTATGGATCGGCGGTTTCCCCGCCATGTCTGACGTGTTTCCTGCGTGTTACGTTGCGGCGCGTGGAGCCAGGGCCGGACGAGCAGGGCTATCCCGGCCAGCGCCTCGGCCTGCCCGAGTCGGGTCCGGGAGCAGTGGCGAGCTGGGGACGCCGGGTCCTCGCACTGGGCATCGATTGGCTGTTGTCGCTGCTTGCGTCCAGCGCCTTCTCGGCCAGGGCGTGTGGACCGCGCCAGGCGGCGGGCAATGGGCACCGTTGGCCGTTTTCGCGCTGGAGACCTGGGTGCTCACGACGTTCCTGGGGGCTCGGCGGGTCAGTTGATCTGCCGCGTCACCGTACGGCGTACGTCTGGACGACCGCTCGACCTGCTCAGGGCGCTGATCCGCACCGCGCTGATCTGCGCGGTGATCCCGCCGATCGTCTACAACCGCGACCGGCAGGGCTTGCACGACCTCGCCGTGGACTCCATCGTGCTCCAGCGGTGACGTGGGTCAGCGGCCACGGGGGGAGGGGCCGCGCATCGCGGATCGGGCCTGCTTCATGCTGGTGGGCATCGGGCCTTTCGGGATCGGCACCTGCGGACGCATCGCGTCGAGTGCCTTCAGCCGTTGCAGCAGGTCGGTGACGTCGGCAGGGGCGATGTTGCGTGGCAGCTTCATGATGTGCTTGGCGACCCTCTTGACCGGGAGAGCGCCGTCGCCGTCCTCGCCCACCACCAGGTCGTAGATCGGCACCTCTCCGACGACGCGCGCGTGCTTCTTCTTCTCCACGGCCAGCAGGTTGCGCACCCGACCGGGATTGCCCTCCCCGACCAAGATGACACCCGGTCGTCCGACCACTCGGTGCACCAGGTCCTGGTTCTTGGTCACCGACACCGCCGGCTGCACCTGCCAGCCACGCTTGAGCACGCTCAACGCGGCGGCGGCAGCACCCGGACGGCCCTCGACCTGGGCGTACGCCGAGTTCTCCGCGCGGCGTCCGAAGACGACCAAAGCGGCCAGCCAGCCTGACGGAAGGCCGAGCACGACACCGGCGGCCCAGTGGAAGAACCAGCCGACGGGGAGACCCACGAGCAACCCGACGCCCAGGAACCAGGCCAAGCAGATCAACCCGATGTGTTTGTCGTGCTCCTTGGTCATCCGGTAGGCGGCGCGGAGCTTGCTGAGGCCGCCCTGCTTCTTCGGCTTGGATGCGTTGCGGGCCATCGGCTGAGATCTACTCTTTCGCGGTCGGGTGGGGCGTCAGTGCTGCGGTCAGTGGCTCAGGTCGGCCGGCCGGCGGGACTCAAGCGCCTGCTGGTACAACCGACCGGCGCGGTACGACGACCGCACCAGGGGTCCGCTCATGACCCCGGCGAAGCCGAGGGCGGTGGCCTCGTCGCGAAGCTCGACGAACTCCTCGGGCCTCACCCATCGCTCGATCGGGTGATGACGCAGCGAGGGTCGCAAGTACTGCGTGATCGTGACCAGGTCGGTGCCGACGGCGCGGAGGTCTTCCAGGGCTCCGGTGATCTCTGATCTGGTCTCGCCCATGCCCAAGATGAGGTTGGACTTCGTCACCAGCCCAACGCTGTGCGCGGCCTCGATGACCTCCAGGGAGCGCTCGTAGCGAAAGCCGGGCCGGATGCGGCGGAAGATGCGCGGCACTGTCTCGATGTTATGGGCGAAGACCTCGGGCGCAGCGTCGAAGAGCTGCCCCAGGAAGTCGGGGTTTCCGCTGAAGTCGGGTGCGAGCATCTCCACGCCCACGCCGGGGTTGAGCTGATGGATCTGCCGGATCGTCTCGGCGTACAACCAGGCTCCCTCGTCGGGCAGGTCGTCGCGGCAGACGCCGGTCACTGTCGCGTATCGCAGCTGCATCGCCTGCACGCTCTCGGCGACCCGCCGCGGCTCGCCGACGTCGAGATCCGCCGGCTTGCCCGTGTCGATCTGGCAGAAGTCACACCGCCGGGTGCACTGGTCTCCACCGATGAGGAAGGTCGCCTCCCGGTCCTCCCAGCACTCGAAGATGTTGGGGCAGCCGGCCTCCTGGCAGACCGTGTGCAGGCCCTCGGTCTTCACCAGCTTCTGCAGCTGCTGGTACTCCGGGCCCATCTTCGCGCGGGTCTTGATCCAGGCCGGCTTCTTCTCGATCGGTGTTTCGGAGTTGCGCACCTCCAGGCGCAGCATCCGTCGTCCCTCCGCGGCGATCGTCACTCGTGCACCGACCAGCCGACGTGGTGGCGCTCCGAGGTCGCGCCGCGCAACTCAGGCAACGATCGATGCAGGACGGCGTCGCCAGAACACCAGCATGCGGAACCTGCCGCTCGCCAAGAGCCACCGCTAGCAGGCCGAACACCAGCAGGCCCGACGTATGTGGCGGCGAACTGCTGGGTGAAGTGGACGATCTGCTGGACGGCAGCCGTCGTAGCAGTCCGAGGGGTAGATCCGGCGTTTGAAGTCGCCGCCGATCCACGCGAACGCGTGGTTGGAGAACAGCCACTTCTCGCTGCCTCGGCCACACGTTGCGCAGCACGGCCTCACCGGCGATGCCGTAGACAGCAAGCAGGCCGAGCACTGCGGCGGTGTGCCGCGTCACCATCACGAGGGCATACCCGGCCAGCCCGGCCACGGCGGCGAGCAGCACAGCACGTCCGCCAGCCGCGGCGTAGTCGCCGAGCAGACCCGGGCGGATCGGCCTGTCCCACACCTTGGCGAAGACCCACATCGCGCCGCTGCCGACTAACAGCACCACCGCCGAGAAGAGGCCGACGCCGACGACTGCCGCGCCTGCCTTCGCCAACCAGACCTTGCGCCGGTTCGGCTCGAAGAGGAGCTGGGTGCCCATGGAGCCGGAGATGTAGTCGGCACCGACGAACGTCGCCCCGATCAGCAGCCCAAGCGCAGCCACAACGCCTGTCATCGAGATCAACCACGGCTTGAACTGCGCCGGCTCGAGCTGGCTGCGGTAGTAGAAGTTGTCGGCGGTCTGCAGCCAGCGCTGCTCGCAGCGCTCGGTGTTCCCGGTTTTCTCCACGCACTTGGCCAACCGTCGCTGGACAAACGGCTCCTCGTTGTAGCGGTCAATCTCGCGCTGGAACTGCGCCAGCTCTGCAGCAGATGCCGGCCGGTTCTCGTAGAGCACACCGGCTGCAATCGCGCCGACCGCCAAGGCGCCCAGGACCATCATGACGATGACGGCGCGCCGGCTGAAGAGACGCCGTAGCTCCACCCTGAACAGCCTCATGGCGCGACACCTTCGCGGGTCGGCGTCGGCAGCGAGAGCGCCGTCGGGGGTGGTCCCGGTGAGTTCCAGGAACACCGACTCGAGGTCGGCCCGGACCGAGGTGAGCTCGCTGACGTACTGGCCGGCGTCGGCGAGCAGCTTGGTGATGGCGGCGTTGTCGTTGACGCCGTCGACGACCAGGTGGCCGGGTTCGCGCCGTACGGCGTATCCGTGGCCGGTCAGCACCGCCGCGCCCGACTCAAGGTCGGGGAGGCCGACCTTCACCCCGCTGCCGGACTCGCCGATCACCTCGTCGACGCTGCCGCTGGCCAGCAGCTCGCCGCGGCCGATGATCGACACGTGGTCACAGACCTGCTGGACCTCCGCGAGGATGTGTGAGCTGAGCATGACAGTCACACCGGAGTCACCCAGTTGCCGGATCATGTCGCGGATCTCGCGGATGCCAGCTGGGTCGAGACCGTTGGTGGGCTCGTCGAGGATGAGCAGCTGCGGCTGCTTGAGCAGCGTGGCCGCGATCGCCAGCCGTTGCTTCATGCCGAGCGAGTAGGACTTGAACCGGTCGCCGGAACGGTCGCGCAGTCCCACCTCGTCGAGAACCGTGTCGATGCGGGAATGCGGCACGCCGATGGCGTCGGCGAGCAGCTCGAGGTTCTTGCGCCCGCTGAAGTTGCCGAAGAACTTCGGCTGCTCGACGATCGCGCCAACCTTGCCCATCACATCGGGCAGGTGCGCGGGCACATCCTGGCCGAACAGCTGCATGCTCCCACTCGACGCCCGGGCCAGGCCGAGCAGCATGCGGATCGTGGTGGTCTTGCCCGACCCGTTGGGCCCGAGGAAGCCGTGCACGCCGCCGCGCGGAATGCGCAGCGATAGTGACTTCACCGCCACAACGCTGCTCTGCCGCGTGCGGTACTCCTTGCGCAGGTTCGTCGTCTCGACAACCGGTGCGCTCACGTGTCCCCCCGCTCTTCACCTCGGGCGGCTGGCGGCATGGCTGGTAGGTGCCCGAGGTGATGCACAGGGTAGCCCGAGTCGCCTACTGACGTCACCGACGCGCCGGAACCGGCGCCAGCCCGACCCATCGGAGCAGATGGGCGGGGGTCGTCCGTGCCCAGCCACCGGTCAGGACCGGTCGTACGGCGCCCAGCTGAGCAGCTCACCGAGGTGCCGTTCGACCAGCGGAGCGGCTTCTTGCACCGAAACGTCGCGGCCGAGCTCGCGGCTCACCGAGGTCACCTCGGCATCGGCGATGCCACACGGGACGATCGCCTCGAAACTGCCCAGGTCGCAGTCGCAGTTGAGCGCCAGGCCGTGCATCGTGACGCCTCGGGACACCCGCACGCCAATGGCGGCCACCTTGCGCTCGCCGAGTGGTCGCCCCGTACGGCCGAGTGGACCAGCCGGTCATCCCGCATCGCCGAGTGGACCAGCCGGCACCCACACGCCGCTGCCGGCCGGGGACCCGGTGAGTGGTGACGCCGAGATCAGCGCAGGTGCGGATCAGCGCCTCCTCGAGGCGGCGGACGTAGTCCACGACGTAGACATGGCTGGGGAGCTTGACGATGGGATAGCCAACCAGCTGGCCGGGGCCGTGCCAGGTGATCTTTCCGCCTCGGTCTACCTCGACAACCGGAGTTCCGTCGACCGGACGGTCCTTCAGTTCGGTGCGCTTGCCGGCTGTGTAGACGGGCGGATGCTCGAGGAACATGACCACGTCATCGATCTGGTCGTCCACGCGCTGACGGTGCAGCTCGCGCTGCATCGCCCAGGCGCGCTCATAGTCCACGGCATGCTCGCCGAACCCGGCGTACAGGAACGCCGGCTTCGCAGCGTCGCTCCCGGCCGGACGCGCCTGGATCGTTGTCACGACCATCCAGCGTACGTCGGCGCGCCTGCAGGCTGTGGATAACCGCAGACGTCTGTCGGCGTCTTGCGCAAGGCTTGGACACGTGCCGCCCGCTCACGCCGCCCGACGTCCCAACACCACCCCGACCAGCCGAAGGATCCTCGTCGGGTTGGTCGCAGTCGCGCTCCTGTTCGTGGCGGGGCGCCTCGCGGTCGAGGTGTCAGGGCGAGTCGACACCCCGGACTCGGCCGCAGACGTCGTCCGCAGCGGTCACCGCGACGACGACGTCGGCGTCCAACGGAGGCCAGCATGTGTTGGCACCGCCACTGCGGCCAGCCGCCTCGTCAACCTCGTCCGGGTCGCTGCCGCCAGCCTCCTCACCGACGCCGCCACGCGTGTCGCCGCAAGCGCGGCACTGGCAGCGAGTGCTCGATTCACTCGACCGGGTCCGTGCGAGGGCTTGGCGGCAGGCCCGTCCAGATTTGCTGCGGCAGGTCTACCTTCCCTCGGCTGCGGAGGGCAGCAAGGACCGCTCGATGCTTCGCAAGTACGCCGCTCGGGGGCTGAGTGTTCGACCTTCTGCGGGGGTCAGCCTTGCGTTTGGCTCGGTCCGGGTGGCTCGTCTTCGGAGACGAAGACACCGTAGCCGCCAGTAGTCTGCGCCCGCGCACCCGGTGTGGTGACGCTGCGCGTTGTCGACCAGTTGCAGGCGGCCACCGCCGTCGACAAGCAGGGCCGCCGCCTGGAGCTGCCGCGGGACCGTCCCACCCGCCATGTCATCGAGCTGCGCCGCTTTCGCGGCGGCTGGCGTATCGCTGACGTGCGGCTGCGATAGACCTATAACCGTCGCGGCGAAGTTCGAGGTCGACTGGTCATGGTCGCTCTCGGCGATCAGCGACCAGGTCAGCGCCCGACGTCAGCCAGAGCGGCGTCGAGCTGGGCGCCGATTGTGGGGTGAGAGAACTCGAAGCCCGCCTCCAGCAGCCGGCGAGGCGCTGCCTTGACGCCGCCGAGGAGGGCTCCGCGACAGCTCGGGTAGCGCCGCTTTGAGTGCCACCGCGGGTACGGGCAGCCGGGTCGGCCGGTGCAACCGCTGCCCCAGCGCAGCGGTGAACTCCGCGTTCGTCGCCGGCACTGGGGCGACGATGTTGTAGGGACCGCTCATCGACTCGTCGTCGGTGACGATGCCGATCCGGCTCACTGCAGCCACGTAGTCGGCGAGGGACACGCTGGCGAACCACTGCCGGCCGGAGCCCAGCCGTCCGCCGACTCCCAGCCGGAACGGCAGCAGCAGCGGCTTCAGCGCACCTCCGGACTGGTCCAGCACCACGCTGGTCCGCAGCACGGCGATCCGCGCGCCGGCGTCAGCAGCGGCTGAGGTTGCGTCCTCCCACTGCTTCGTCACCTCGGCCATGAAGTCCGATCCGGGACGCGGAATGCTCATCGAGCGGCTCGTCGCCGCGGTCGCTGCCGTAGTAGTTGATGCCGCTGGCGTTGATCAAGGCGGTGCCGCCACCGGTGGAGGCGATCGTCTGGGCGAGGGTGCGCGTCGTGGCGACGCGGCTGTCGACGATCTGCTGCTTGTACGCCGTCGTCAACGGCCAGTGGGCCAACGGCGCGCCTGCCAGGTTGATCACCGCGTCAGCTCGGTCGACGACGGACGGGTCCAGGTCGCCGCCGTAGGGGTTCCACCGCACCTGGGCCGGCATCGACGGTTCCGAACGCACCAGCTGGGTCACGGAGTGGCCGGCGCGCGCGAGCTGGGCGCGCAACGCCGTACCGAGGAAACCGGACCCACCAGCGACAAGGATCTCCACGAGGCCATCCTGCCTCCAGTGGGGGCATGTCGATCTACTCCTTGCTCGGGGCCTCGGCTGGCTACGGTCGTGCCATGTCGATCTACGGTTTCCACCACCGGGTGGTCTGCTACGTGACGAGGACGACGGAGCGCGGTCGCGAGCTCTTGGTCTTCGAGCACGCTGACGACGACCCGCAGGATCCGTCAGGTGTTCAGGTGCCCGCCGGCGGCATGCTGCCGTACGAGTCACTGGAGGACGCCGCGCTTCGAGAGGTCAAGGAAGAGACCGGCCTCAGCGGGCTGACGTACGTCGAGCAGGTCGGCTTCGTCGAGCTCGGCCTGTACGACGAGGGCGGGACCGTCGATGTCGAACTTCGTCCACGTGGTCGCCCTACGCGAGTGCCGGGGTTGTGTGCTGGCTTCCGGATCTCGACGAGTGGGCTCCATGTCGGGCGAGCCTGCCGGGACCGCGGCATCCAGCGATGGGGACGCAACCTGGAAGCACACCGTCGGCGGCGACGGGGAAGACGCCGGTATGACGTTCGCCTGCTGGTGGGAACCGCTCCCGCTCACCATCGAGATGGCCGGCGGCCAGGCAGCCTTCCTCGACCGGCTCGGCGCGTGATCAAGGCGACCGCCTCGCTGCTTGACCCCCAGCTCGGACTCGAAGTTCGCCTCTTCCAGACGCTGCTTGATGGCGGTCAGGAAGCGGGCGGCGTCGGCGCCGTCGACGAGCCGGTGGTCGTAGGTGAGCGCCAGGTAGACCATCTGGCGCACCGCGATCGTCTCGCCGAGGTTGGGGTCGTCGATCACGACAGGACGCTTCACCACCGTTCCCGTGCCGAGGATGCCCACCTGCGGTTGGTTGATGATCGGGGTGTCGAACAGGGCTCCGCGGCTGCCGGTGTTGGTCAGCGTGAAGGTGCCGCCGGACAGTTCATCGGGCGTCACCTTGTTGTCGCGGGTCCGGGCGGCGAGGTCGGCGATCTTGCGCGCCAGCCCCGCGATCGAGAGGTCACCCGCGTCCTTGATCACCGGGACAAGGAGCCCGCGTTCGGTGTCGACGGCGATACCGAGGTGCTCACCGTCGTGGTAGGTGACCTCACCGGCCTCGGTGTCGATGGAGGCGTTGACCTGTGGGTAGGACTTGAGCGCGTCGACAGCAGCCTTGGCGAAGAACGGCAAGAAGGAAAGCTTGACGCCCTCCCGCTGTTCGAAGCCGCTCTTGACCCGCTCCCGTAGCCTCGAGATCGCCGTTACGTCGACCTCGACCACCGTGGTGAGCTGGGCGGAGGTCTGCAGGGACTCGACCATCCGGGCGGCAATGACCTTCCGCAGTCGGCTCAGCTTCTCGGTGGTGCCCCGAAGCGGACTCGGCGCAGCCGCAGGGGTGGACGGGGCCGAAGAGTCGGACGCCGTGGCTGCGGCGGGGGTAGGGACTGGTTCCTTGGCTTTCTCTGCGGCCGCGAGCACGTCTTGCTTGCGAATCCGGCCACCAACGCCGCTGCCGCTGAGGTTGGCCAGGTCGACGTTGTGCTGCGCCGCCAACTTGCGCACCAGCGGGGTGACGTAGCTCTTCCCGTCGCCTGAGTCGCCGGCCCCGTCAGCCGAGGCGGCCGGTTGCCACGGCGCCTCCTGCGTGGCTGGGCCGTTGGCTTCCGGAGTCGTCTGGGGCGATGGGAGCGCCTCGGCTTGCGGCTGCGGCTCCGCTTGGATGTCTTCGGACTCCGGAGGCGCCGCTGACTCGGCTGGCGGCGAGGCCGGTGCGTCCTGACCCTCCGGCTGGCGGTCGTCGGGTGACGGGGGTGCTCCGGAAGCCACGCCAGCCAGGTCCCCAGGCTGGTCGTCGCCGGCCTCGGCGTCCGCTGTCAACCGGGCTGCCGGCTCGCTCGCGTCCTGCGCGCCGTCCCCGCCCGTCGAGCGCTCGGCGTCACTGGAGTCGGCGGGCGCACCTGAGCCGGCTGGCGCAGCTGAGCCGGAGCCGATCAGTGCCAGCACCGCGCCCACCTCGACTGTCTCGTCTTCGCCCACTCGGATCTCCAGCAGCTTCCCGGCCACCGGAGAGGGGATTTCGGTGTCGACCTTGTCGGTTGACACCTCGAGAAGCGGCTCGTCAACGGACACGTCGTCGCCCACCGACTTCAGCCATGACGTCACCGTGCCCTCGGTGACGCTCTCGCCGAGCGCCGGAAGGGTGACCTCGCTGGCGTCGCCTCCACCGGAGCCATTGCCGGTACCATCGCCGGTGTCGGCGGGCTGAGCGTCGGCCCGCGCTGCCGGCGCCTGCTCTGAGGGAGCCGCGTCCGTTGCGCCCTCGTCGGTCTCAGGAGTACTCGGGGCTGCACCGGGCGATGACTCCTGGGTCGCGTCACCGGCTGTGGCAGCGGCATCCCCGCCAGACTCATCCGAATCGTCACCCCCGCCACCGGCCCCGTCGGTCGCAGGCGTGGATGCTGGCTCGGCCTCGTCGGCGCTGCCCTCCGCGGAGGCACCGGCGCCGTCGGACGACGTACCCGCGGAGTCGTCGGCTGCCCCGATGACGGCCAGTACGGCGCCGACCTCGACCGTGTCGTCCTCTTGGGCCTTGATCTCCAGCAGCGTGCCGGCCGCCGGGGAGGGGATCTCGGTGTCGACCTTGTCGGTGGACACCTCCAGCAGCGGCTCATCCACGGCGACCTCGTCTCCCACCGACTTGAGCCACGAGGTGACGGTGCCTTCGGTGACGCTTTCACCGAGCGCCGGGAGGGTAACTTCAGTCGCCATGTCGGTCGAGGTCCTCTTGTCATCGGAAGCGATCGCTGCGTCGTACGCCGGTGGGCTCAGCCTACGACGGATGCTCAGGTGTGCGCGTGCAACGGTTTGCCGGCCAACGCCAGGTGAGCCTCGCCCAGCGCCTCGTTCTGGGTGGGGTGCATGTGCACCAGTGAGGCGACGTCAGACGGGAACGCCTCCCAGTTGTAGATGAGCTGCGCCTCACCGATCAGCTCACCAACGCCGGCGCCGACCATGTGCACACCGACGACCGGCCCGTCCTTCTCCCGGACCAACTTGACGAACCCCTGCGTCTTGAGGATCTGGCTTCTGCCGTTGCCGCCGAGGTCATAGGTCAGCGTCTCGATGGCGTCTGCGCCGTACCGCTCAGTTGCGACCGGCTCGCTCAGGCCGACCGACGCGACTTCGGGGTCGCAGTAGGTCACCCGCGGAATACCGGCCTCGTTGATCACCGACGGCGCGAGACCCGCGATCTCCTCGGCGACGAAGATGCCGTGCTGGAACCCGCGGTGCGCCAGTTGCATGCCCGGGACGATGTCGCCGACGGCGAAGACGCCGTCGAGGTTGGTGCGCAGCCGGTCGTTCGTGAGCACGAAGCCGCGGTCCATCTCGATCCCCTGGTCCTCGTAGCCCAGCCCGCCCGTGTAGGGGCCGCGGCCCACCGCGACCAACAGAACGTCGGCTTCGTAGTCGTCGCCCGGCTCGACGCTGACCCGCACCCCCTTGTCGGTGTGCTCGACGCTGCTGAACGACGTACCGGTGAGGAAGCGGATGCCGCGTTTGCGGAAGGCCCGCTCCACCGCCTTCGAGCTGGCCGGGTCCTCGGCCGCCACGAGCCGCGGCAGCGCCTCGACGATCGTCACGTCGGCTCCGAACGACCGCCAGGCCGAGGCGAACTCGACGCCGATCACGCCACCGCCCAGGATCACCGCACGTTCCGGCACCGCCGTGAGCTGCAACGCCTCCTCGCTGGTGAGCACCCGCTCGCCGTCGATCTCGAGCCCCGGCAGCGACTTGGCGTACGAGCCGGACGCCAGCACGAGGTGGCGACCCTCGTACCGGGTGCCCGCCACCTCCACGGTGCGCGGGCCGACCAGCTTCCCACTCCCGCTGATGACGGTGATCCCGCGGCCGGAGATCAGCCCCTGCAGGCCCTTGTAGAGCCGACCCACCACGCCGTCCTTGTACGCGTTCACCTTCTCCAAATCGACTTCCTGGAGCGTCGCGAGCACTCCCACCTGCTCGGACTCGCGTACGGCGTCGGCGACCTCGCCGGCGTGCAGCAGCGCCTTGGTGGGGATGCAGCCGCGGTGCAGGCAGGTGCCACCGACCTTGTCCTTCTCGACCAGCGCCACGCTCAGGCCGAGCTGCGCGGCACGCAGCGCGCAGGCATACCCTCCGCTGCCGCCGCCAAGGATGACGACGTCGAACTGGGTGTCTGACACGGTTCCTCCGAGAGCTCAGGGTCGGGCGTACGTCGACCGGCGCAGCCATCTTCCCATCCGCCGCGCGACGGCTCCCCACCGATTCGTCCGACCCAGTGCGCGGTGGTTCGCGCGTGGCGCAGTCGGACGAATCGCAAAGAGGGGCGGCGCATCGGCGATACTGGCCTCAGGCTCGAATGAGAGGACCTGCATTGCGTTTCCTGAAACGGAGAAGTCGGCCCGGCACCTTGCGGGCCGCCGAGTCCGCCGACGCGCAGTACCTGAAGGAATGGGTCAAGACCCGCTCCGGGATCGAGGGGTTCGTCGAGCCGCGCACGGCCGTGACCGACACCACGATGCTGCTGGTCGCAAAGGACGGCGAGTGGACCCGGCGCCGAGTTCCCTCAGTCGAGTGGGCCCACCGCTTCGCCAACGAGCTGGGCATCCCCAGCTACGACGCCGCCGTGGTCGGGTACCCGGACCGGATGCGGGCGTGGAACCGCCGCCAGAAGCCGTGACCGTGGGCCGCCGCGTCCTGGCGCGGCAAGGGTCGATGAAACTCCCAGGCCAGACTTGTACAACATACGTGCCAGCGCGCGCCGCTTCTCTCTGCGGCTAGCAATGGACGCTGGATGGTTCGTCGCCGTGCGGTACGGCGGCGACATCCGGTGCGACGCCGCCAGACGTCACCCGCCGCTTCTCTCAGCGGCTAGCTGGATGAGCGTGCGTACGGCGGCGCCGGTGCCGCCCTTGGGGTGTAGCCCTCGGGGCTTCCCTCGTTGAAGGCGGGTCCGGCGATGTCGAGGTGCGCCCAGGCGATGCCGTCGCCGACGAACTCGCGCAGGAACGCCGCCGCGAACAACGCGCCGCCCCACTTGTCGGGGTTGTGCTGGCTGAGGTCGGCGACCTTCGTCGTGCGCAGCTTGTCGTTCATCTCGGCTGGGATCGGCAGCGGCCACATCAGCTCACCGGCGCGCTCGGCGATCTGCGGTAGCTCCTCGAGCAGGTCCTCGTCGTTGCTGAGGACTCCGGACATCTTGTTCCCCAACGCGACGACGCAGGCGCCGGTCAGCGTCGCTACGTCGACGATGAGGTCCGGCTGATCGCCGTTGGCGGTGGCGATGCCGTCAGCAAGGACCAGGCGACCCTCGGCGTCGGTGTTGAGCACCTCGACGGTCTTGCCGCCGTACATGGTCAAGACGTCTCCAGGACGAGTGGCATTGCCTGACGGCATGTTCTCCGCGAGGCAGGCGTACGCCGTGACGCGCACCGGTAGCCCGAGGTCGGCCACCGCGAACACGGCGGCAGCCACGGCCGCGGCGCCGGACATGTCGCACTTCATCGTCCCCATGCCGCTGGCGGGCTTGATGTTGAGTCCGCCGGAGTCGAAGGTGATCCCCTTGCCGACGAACGCGAGGTTCGCGGCCGCCTTGCGCGGCTCGTAGGCCAGCTTCACCAGCCGCGGCGGCCTGGCCGACCCCTTGCCGACGCCGAGGATGCCGCCGTACCCCTGCTCCGCCAGCCCGCGTTCGTCGGTGACCGAGACCTTCACCTTCGTGCCCTTCGCGCGCGCCGCGAGCTGCGTCGCCATCGACTCGGGGTAGAGGTCGTTGGGCGCCGTGTTGACCAGGTCACGGGCGAAGTTGACGGCAGCGGCCACGACGCCAGCCCGCTCGACGGTCTGCTTGGCGGTGCGGTCACCCGCCCGGGGGGTGAGGACGACGAGCTCACCGATCGGGTCGTGCTTCTTGGTGAGGTAGCGGTCGAAGGCGTACGCCCCAGCAAGGCGCCCTCGCTGATCGCCCGGATCTGCTCGTCACTGGTAGCCGGCAGGGCGAACGCCACGACGTCCTTGCCCGCCAGCGCCCGCGCGGCCGCCCCGCTGGCGCGTCGAAGTGACTCGGCGCTGATCTCCTCGTCCGCTCCGAGCCCGACCACCACCACGACGGGAGCCTTGGCGGCACCCGCGGTGGGGACCTTGCAGGTCTCGCCGAGCTTGGCCGACGCGCCGAGGGCCTGCAGCGTCTGCGTGAAGTCAGTGCCCAGTGCCTCGAGGACCTCCTGCGCTCCTGGCGCGGGCACCAGCGACGAGTCGCTGCCCGTGACCCCGATCACCAAGGCGTCGGCCTTGGCGGAAAGTGCCGGTACGTCGCGCAGTCGTGCTGTGGTCACGGAGATGGGAGCCCCTTTGGGTCGAGTCAGTGGTTCGCGGCGACTCTACCCCGGTGCGGTAGGTTCGCCAGCCATGGCCGAGGACCCCGTCCAGCTCCGTCCGTCGCCTCTGCACGACCGGCACGTTGCCCTCGGCGCGAAGTTCGCCGCGTTCGGCGGCTGGACCATGCCGCTGGAGTACTCGAGCACGGTCAAGGAGCACACGACAGTGCGGGAGGCTGTCGGGCTGTTCGACGTCAGCCACCTGGGTAAGGCGCTGGTTCGGGGGCCCGGCGCTGCGGCGTACGTCAACTCGTGCCTGACCAACGACCTCGACCGAATCGCACCGGGCCAGGCGCAGTACACGTTGTGCTGCGCGCGCGACGGGGAGTGGTCGACGACCTGATCGCCTACCTGCGCAGCGCCGACGAGGTGTTCCTCATCCCCAACGCCACCAACACGGCCGAGGTGGCGCGCCTGCTCGCGGCCGACGCGCCGGGCGGCGTCGAGGTGATCGACCAGAGTCATGAGTACGCCGTGTTGGCCGTGCAAGGCCGTTACAGCGACGACACGCTTCACGTGGCCGGTTTCCCGGTGGGGCACGACTACATGTCGTTCGTCGAGGCGTCCCACGGCGGGGTGCCTGTGGTGGTGTGCCGCACCGGGTACACGGGCGAGCGCGGCTATGAGCTGGTGGTGCCGGCTGAGGTGGCGTCGCTGGTCTGGGACGCGATCGTCGGCGCGGGGACGGCGTACGGCATCGTCCCAGCCGGGTTGGGCGCCCGCGACACGCTGCGCACGGAGATGGGCTATCCGCTGCACGGCCAGGACCTCAGCCGCGACATCACACCGGTGCAGGCGCGGCTGGGTTGGGCTGTCGGCTGGAACAAGGAGACGTTCTGGGGAGCCGACGCGCTGCGCGCCGAGCGAGCCGCTGGCCCGGCGCGCGCGTGCTGCGCGGCCTGGTCGCGGTCGGGCGTGGGATCCCGCGACCGGCGATGCAGGTGTCCTGCGGTGACGGCGCCGAGGTCGGCTCTGTGACGTCGGGAACTTTCTCGCCCTCGTTGCGCAAAGGCATCGCGTTGGCCCTGCTAAGTCCGGGCGTCAGCGACGGCGACGAGGTGTACGTCGACGTGCGGGGTCGGCGGGAGCCGTTCACAGTCGCAAAGCCCCCGTTCGTCGCCCCCGGTGCGCCCGCGCGCTGACGCTGCGCCCCGTACGCTTCGCCCGACCCTGGCACCCCGGACAGTCCGCCTACGCCGCCCGCGTGGGAGGTTTGTGGAGTGTGTCCGGCACCTGACGCCGGAGATACTCCACGAACCAGGCGCCATCACGCCCAGCGGGTTGCGCGATTAGGCTCGCGGTCGGCGCCGGAGTCCAGGCGGTTCGACAGGCGGTTGGAGGCAGCGATGGCATGGACATGGCGGGTGGAAACCGGTTCCGGCGACCCGGTCGCGCTCGACTTCGCCGTACCGACCTTCAGCTCGCAAAGCGACGCCGAGACGTGGATCGGGGAGGTATGGCGCGAGCTTGCCGAGCTCGGCGCCGGCCAGGTGACGCTGCTCGACGACGACCACGTCGTCTACGGCCCGATGTCCCTCGCGGAGAGCTAACGGGCTAGAAGAACTGCGCTCAGTCGAACGAGCGGCTCTCGGGCGACTGGTCTGAGCCGGGTCGCGCTCGACGGCATCGCCGAGGATCTCGTCAACTCGCTTCAGAGTCTCGTCGCTGAGGGAGTGACCGGACGCCTGCACGTTCTCGCTCACCTGCTCTGGCCGCGACGCTCCGATGATCGCCGAGGAGACAGCCGGGTTGGCCAGCACCCAGGCGATCGCCAGCTGGGCCAGCGACAGGCCCTCGTCGTCGGCGACCGGCTTGAGTTCCTGCACCCGACGCAGTACGTCGTCGGTCAGGCGCCGCTTGACAAACGAAGCCGTCTCCTCGTGAGCAGCACGCGATCCCTCCGGCGGCGGCTCGCCCGGCTGGTACTTGCCGGTGAGGATCCCTTGGGCGATCGGCGAAAAGACGACCTGACCGATGCCCAGCTCGACCGATGTGGGGATGACCTCTGCCTCGATGACGCGCCACAGCATGTTGTACTGCGGCTGGCTGGAGACGAACGGAACCTTCAGCTCCCGCGCCAGCGTGTGACCAGCCCGGATCTCGTCGGCGGTCCACTCTGAGACACCGATGTAGAGCGCCTTGCCCTGCCTGACGACGTCGGCGAAGGCCTCCATCGTCTCTTCCAGCGGCGTCTCGTAGTCGTAGCGGTGCGCCTGGTAGAGGTCGACGTAGTCGGTCTTGAGCCGGGTCAGGCTGGCGTCGATCGACTCGTGGATGTGCTTGCGCGACAGCCCCGAGTCGTTCGGTCCGCCTGGGCCGGTCGGCCAGTACACCTTGGTGAAGATCTCGAGCGACTCGCGGCGGGCACCTTCCAAGGCGCGACCGAGCACGGACTCGGCGACCGTGTTGGCGTAGACGTCGGCGGTGTCGAAGGTGGTGATCCCCTCGTCGAGGGCACGGCGCACGCAGGCCTTCGCCTGCTCCTCCTCGATCTGGGAGCCATGCGTCAACCAGTTGCCGTAGCTGATCTCGCTGATCTTGAGGCCGGACTTGCCGAGGTTTCGAAACTCCATGGCTGCACCTTACGGCGAGGGGAAAAACGCCCAGAGGTAGACCATCCGCTGCCTGTCGGTCTCCGTTGGGTGCCACTGGTCGCGTCGTTCCAACAGCTCGGTGATCTGCAGGTCCAGTTCGGCTGCTTCCTCGAACGTCAGGGCCAGGTCTCCACGGGCAATGTTGGCAAGGGTGTCGTCTGCGGGTGCGGTGTCGCGGCGCTGGTGCGACCAGGCTTGGTATCGATCCCGGGTGGCTTCGAATGCCAGCGTAGTAACGACCTCGTCTTCGACCACCCGGCTGTCGGTGTGGCTGAGCCTGAGCTTGGCGCCGGCGGCCTGCCACGGCCGCTCTCGGGTATCGGCGGACGCAGGAGCTCGGCTCACGACCCCCACCGCGCCAGGCTGCGAAGGTGGTAGCTCATCGCACTCGGCGAAACTCCACACAGCTCCGCGAGCTCGGTGGCTGTGCGCGGTGCCTGAGAGCTGAACAGCTCATCAATCGCCTTCAGCCGCACCGGGTGCGCTAGGGCTCTGAGCGCCAGCGGCCCTTCGAGCACCACGTCGGGTTTGCCACCTCGCTTGGTGGCTCCCGGGCGACTGTCTCCGTCAGCGGCCATGCCACCACCATACCGACATGAAGGAACTCTTTCATAAGCTCCAGGATCCTGTTACGTTCCTCTTATGAAAGTACTCTTTCAGGTCAGCCAAGCGTCACCGTGGTCGGTTCGTGACTTCAGAATCGCCGCGAGCGCGCGCACAGTCTCCTTTCTGGGAGACGGCGTCGCCCTGACCACGCTGATCCTGGTGATGCATGACCTCGGGCATGGGCCGTCGAGCGTGGCGTGGTTGCTGATCGCCGCCGCCTTGCCGACTGTCGTGCTGGCTCCGGTGGCTGGCCGGGTCGCCGACGAGGTCGACTCGCGCACGATCTTGACTGCCGCGAACGTGGTTTCCGCGGCCGCGGCGTTCGGGATGGCAACGGCCTCATCCGCCTGGACGCTGCTCGGGCTGGTTGTGGCCTTGCAGGCCGCACAGGCGTTCGCCAATCCGACCTGGGCAGCGTTGACGCCCCGGATCGTCGGCGAAGAACGCACGGGTCGCGCCATCGGAGCATTGCAGATGCTGTCCACGATGGCGCTGGTGGGGGACCGGCGGTGGCCGGTCTCATCGTGGGCCTTGCCGATGCCCGCATTGCCTTCCTGGTCGACGGATCCACGTTCCTCGTGCTGGCTGGCGCAGCCCTCGCCATTCGTACCCGACGGAACTCTGCCGCCGCTGCGGGCGACGGTCCGGGTGAGGAGTCCACGTCGCAATGGCTGGCCGGGTTCCACTCCATTCGACACGACGCGATCCTTGGGCCGCTTGTTCTCATGCTGGTTGTCTTCGTCTTGGGCGCCCACGCCACGAACGTGATCGAGGTTTTCCTCATCCGCGACAGCCTGCAGGGCAGTTCGGTCGCGTACGGGTTCTCCAACGCCCTTGAAGGAGCAGCCATGTTCGCTGGAGTGTGGCTCGCCGGTCGGTTGCGGCGGGAGAGCACGCGAGTGCGAGCAGCCGTTGCCAGCGCTGTCACTATGGCTATGGTGATGATTTCCGCCGGGGTCGCCCCGACTCTGGCCATCGCACTCATCGCGTTTGCTGTCGGCGGGATCGCCAATGGAGCGCTCAACGTCAGTTTCGGCACGCTGATGATCCTCAGGACACCGGACCATCTTCGCGGTCGGGTGGTCGCCGTCGTCGGCGGGCTGACGCAAACCTGCGCGATCATCGGTCCAGCGCTCGGCGGGGCTGTAGGCGGCCTCGCCGACCCACGGACGTTGTTCGTGAGCATCGGCTTGATTGTTCTCGTGTCTACCGGCCTTGCGGCCATCCCGGTATTGCGAGTCCAAGCGACCGACCGGGTGCCTGCAGACGACAGCAGGCCGCGGCCGGCCGACGTACCAGTGGACGCGGCCTAGATCGGCTGCCCGGGCTTCACCAGCGGTTTCGGCAGCCGCAGCCTTCGCATCTGCCACGAGCGCAGCAGCGTGTACATCGTGATCCCCTTCGTGGCGTCGTCGCCGAAACGGGATCGGATACCCGCCTTCACGCCACGCAGGATCCGGACCGAATCCAACGCCAGCAGCACGATCACGATGAGCCAGGCCATGCTCCCGAGCGTCGCAGCCCAGCTGGTGTTGACGTACACGAGCACGAAGATCACGAAGAAGATCGGGATCATGAACTGGCCGATGGTGCGGTGGGAGTCCACGTAGTCCCGGATGTAGCGCTTCACCGGGCCTTGGTCGCGGACCGGCAGGTACCTTTCCTCCCCGGTCTCCATCGCCGCGCGCGTCTTGGCGCGGGCCTCGCGGATTGCCTCCCTGCGGCGAGCCGCGGCTTCCTTGCGGTTGCGCGGCGGCGCCATCCGCTTCTTGCGAGCGGCCTCTGCCTCTTTGCGGCTCGGGGTCGGGCGACCCTTGCCGGTGGCCGGGACCACGACCTCCTCGGCCGGGTCGGGCGGCGGCGGGCTGCTACGACGACCAAACACCGAGATGTGCCCTCACTGACGACGGATCGCTGGCTACGCCGCGGCCGGTTGGGTGTCGCGGGCCGCGCCGCGGCCGCATGTGTACGGCGCTTGCCAACGGCCGCAGCCTACCGGCCGGCCGCTGGCCGCGTGGCATCTGCCAACGGCGGCACGTAGGGTTGCGAGCGTACGGCGATCGCCGTACGAGCCGTGAAACAAGAGGGTGAGGTCGACCTCGATGGCCAGCATCATGCAGCGCATCGCGCTGATCTTTCGGTCCAAGGCAAACCAGCGGCTCGACGCCGCGGAGGACCCGCGGGAGACGCTCGACTACAGCTACGCCAAGCAACGCGAGCTGTTGCAGAAGGTCCGTCGGGGCTCGCCGACGTGGCGACCAGCCGCAAGCGGCTCGACCTGCAGATGCAGCAGCTCGAGCAGCAGTCCGACAAGCTCCAGCAGCAGGCGCAGCAGGCGTTGGCGGCGGGCCGGGAAGACCTCGCCCGCGAGGCGCTCAGCCGGCGTTCGGCGCTGCAGCAACAGGCCGGCGACCTGCAGGCCCAACACGCAAACCTGCAGGCCGAGGAGGAGAAGCTCACCACCGCCTCGCAGCGGCTGCAGGCCAAGATCGAGGCCTTCCGCACCAAGAAGGAGAGCCTCAAGGCGACCTACACCGCTGCCGAGGCGCAGAGCAAGATCAACGAGGCGTTCTCCGGCATCTCCGAGGAGATGGGCGACGTCGGTCTGGCCGTCGAGCGCGCTGAGGACAAGACGGCCCAGATGCAGGCTCGCGCCAGCGCTGTCGACGAGCTGATCGCCGCTGGTGCGCTCAACGACCCGCTCGCCGTCGGCGGCGGCAAGGACGACATCACCGCTGAGCTTGAGCAGATGTCGGCCGGCAGCGAGGTCGAGCTCGAGCTGGCGCGGATGAAGGCGCAGCTGGAAGGCGGGACGGCCCCAGCCCAGATCGAGGGCCAGGCCAACCAGAAGGAGCAGGCATGATCATCCGCATCCTCAGCGAGGGCCAGTACGACGTGCCTGACGAGCAGGTCGACGGGCTCAACGAACTCGACGGGCAACTCGAGAGTGCGATCGAGGAGGGCGACGAGCAGGCCTTCTCGGCAAGCCTGGCGGCGTTGCTCGACTCGGTCCGCAGCATCGGCACCCCGGTGGCGATGGACGCCCTGGTCCCGTCGAACCTGCTGCTCCCGTCGGCCGACGCCAGCCTGCCGGAGGTTCGTGACCTGCTCAGCGGCGACGGGCTCATCCCTGGCTGAGCGGCGTACGGCGACGACCCGCCGCGCTGGCCGGGCGGGAACAAAGCGACGGGTCAGAGCGTCGTACTGGGTAGGTCTTGACCACGCATTGAGAGACGAGGTGAACGATGGCAAGCACCCGTTTTCGCAGTGACGCAGGTCTGACGGTCCGGATGACCGTCGTCATGCTGCTGCTTGGCGTCTTGTACGTCTCGGTTGCCGCGGCACTGATCTGGTACGGCGTGTCGGCGGTGGTCGTTCTCATCCTGGCCGCGGTCGGCGGGCTGGCGCAGTGGTACTTCTCCGACAAGCTCGCGCTGACCGCGATGCGGGCCCACGAGGTCACGCCCAACCAGGCGCCCGAGCTGCACGGCATGATCGACCGGTTGTGCGCGCTGGCCGACATGCCGAAGCCGCGAGTGGCGATCTCCGACTCCGACATTCCCAACGCTTTCGCCACCGGGCGCAGCCCGAGCACTCCGTGGTCTGCGTGACCACGGGCATCCTGCGTCGGCTCGACGCAGACGAGCTCGAGGGCGTGCTGTCGCACGAGCTCTCCCATGTCGCGCACCGCGACGTCATGGTGATGACGATCGCGGGGTTCCTCGGCATCGTGGCCGGGCTCGTGATGCGCTGGGGCCTCTACTTCGGCGGCGGTCGCAGGGACAGCAACGGCGGCCCTGCCTTCATCGTGATCTGGCTCGGCAGCATCGTGGTGTTCATCATCTCGTTCCTGCTGACCAGGGTGCTGAGCCGCTACCGCGAGTTGTGCGCCGACCGTTCTGGCGCCTACCTCACCGGCCGGCCCTCGGCGCTGGCGTCGGCGCTGGTGAAGATTTCCGGCGACATGGCCCGCATTCCCACGCGGGACCTGCGCGAGGCCCAGCCGTTCAACGCGTTCTTCTTCGCCCCCGCCTTCAACGGCCAGTCGATCAGCGCGCTGTTCGCCACCCACCCCCGCTCGACCGCCGGCTCGAGCAGCTGTCGAAGATCTCCGCCGACCTGTCCCGCCCCTCTGCCTAAAGCGCCTCCTGGGGCTAAGCGCCTACCGCGGAGGCAGCCCGGGCAGGTCGAGATCCCCGCGAGATGCGTCAGAATGCTGCCGAAGCCGACTTCAAACAGCATTCTCGCGCATCTCGAACTCTGGGAGCGCAGCGCGTACGACGGCTGCACCGCGCGTGGAAGGATCGCCGCATGGGTTTCTTGAAGAACGTCTTCGGACGCAGCGACCCGCCGAAGGCCAACCTCGACAACCTGTTCGCCGTGCCGTCTGCGGCTATCACGCTGGAGGTCGCTGCCGGCTTCAAGCCGACCGGTGTCGCGTCGGCCTGCTATCGAGCTGCCGAGGGCGGCGCGTTCGCCACCACGCAGAGCGACGTACAGGCGTTGCTGGACGCCGACGCCGGGCCGAAGGTGGAGCGGTCGACCGACGACTTCGGGTTCACCTGGCTGGTCTGCCGCCGCGACCCCAACGAGCTCTCGGAACTCGTCACGGAAGTCCACGCGGTCAACAGCGCGCTGGAGAACGCCGGCTTCGGGCCGTCGCTGCTCTGCTCGCTCGTCTCTTTCGAGGACGACTCCGGGCGGCGGCTAGGCCTGGTCTATCTCTACAAGCAGGGCACGTTCTACCCCTTCGCGCCGAAGGATGGCAACCAGCGCGACAATGCGCTCGAGCTGCAGATCAGAGGCGTGCTCGGCGACGACCTCACGATCGAGCCGGAACTCGGTCGGTGGATGGCCGTCTGGGGCGCCCCGGGCTGTGAGGCGGAGACCCGTACGCATGCAAGCGGGTTGATGCAGGTCGGAGTCGCCGGAGGGCGCATGGACAACGGCATGCTTGCTTCGCTAGTAGTGGGGACGGTCGTCTGCGGCCTCTACGCCATTCTCTTCGGGGTCGTCTGGTTGAAGGCACGCAGAGCCATGGTGCATGTGGTCATGGAAGGTTTGCGCACCAACGGTGTCTACACCCTGAAGGTGGGGAGCAAGTCCGGCGTCTGGGACCCGTCGAAGAAGATTGGCCCGGACAACCCCATCCGGGGCCCCGGCACGGCCACCTACACACTCGACGGCGATCGGGTTCTGTTGCGACTCGCGCGCGAAGGTGCCTGCGACCTGGAGGTTGATGGGCCTGCTCCTGGACCAGAGGTGTACGGCGGCCCGGGGCGCCAGCTGTCCCGCGCGGAGCTGCGAGGACTCCTCATCTATGGCGTCGTCCTCTTGGTGGTGCCGCCTATCGGTTGGTTAGTCGGCGCCGTTTTGGGGCCACCCACGGCCGTCCGTGTTCTGACCGGATTCGTCGGATGGGGGTTGACCTCTTTTCTGGTCATCGGGGCTTTTGGATCGGCCGAGGGATCGGCGCGGTCCGCGAGTTGCGCCGCGGCTGACTTGTTCCGACGGCGTCAGTGGGCACCACGGCTCGCCGCTTGGTTCCCAGAAGGGGCGTGATCCCGTCAATCGGGGAAGCCTGAGGCTACGCGCAGAGGATGGCGTCTTTCGGCGCCAACCACCGCTCCACGTCGTTGGGGTCGTCCATGTCGACCAAGTACGCCGCGTTGTGCCCGCCACCCAGCCACAGCTGCCGTCCGTGGCGGTGGAACCCCGTGTCGGTTGCACCATCCGGTAGGACCGCTGCCCGGTCGTAGGACGTTCGCAGGTAGTCGTCCAACTCACCGGTTGTGTCGCGGAGGTATTGCTTCCTGCTGTCTTCCGGGCCGAGCCGCAGGAAGGTGATGTCGTCCCAACCGCAGTGTTCGGGGCCTTGGTACGACTGGATCCGGGTCACCGGAACCCGTGCTCCGGACTCGTCCTCCCACACCCCGATGCCGAGCGCCTCGGTGATCCTCGCTGGGAGCTCGGCCGGGCGCACTGCGCCCAGGCCTCGATGCCCCAGCCGGTGTCATCGTTGTAGTCCTGCAGGCCGTTGGCGGCGATGACCGCGACCTTCGTACGGTCGCGGACGTCCCACGAGAAGAGCACCCGACCGTCGTCCTCACGCTCCACCCGGTAACCCTCCGCGGGGATCTGCGGCCCGAATATCTCCTCCTCGAACCAGTTCTCGAGGGCTCCCGTGGCGCTGCCCTGAACCGAGGCCAGCCCGCTGTCGTAGTCGGCGCCGCCCCCGTCGTACGGATCGCCGTCGCATTCCAGCGCTCGGCCAGCGGCACCGGACCTCTCCATCACGGTCGCCTTGTCGCGGTAGTCGACTGGCAGGCTCATCGGCCCGTCGTACGGCGACGAGACCGGGTCACCATGAACGACCACCGTCGACGTACCGCAACCAGCGAGCACTGCGACGACGGCAACAGCGACGACAGGGTGGCGCAAAGGTCTCCTCCTCGAGTTTCCATTCTGACGCCAACGGGGCAGTTGGGGTTCCCAGCGGAGGAATCGTGTCCCGACTGTGGCCGGGCGGCGTCCACGAGGTCAGCCCTTCGGCGGAGCGATTGCAGCGGTGCCACGGAGGCAGTGGAACCAAGGGAGCCTTTCGGTGGTGCTGCTACCGGAGGTTTCGACTCCGGCGTACGTCGATCACCCGAGCGCGACGAAGACGACCGCACCTGCCGCCAAGGCGAGACCGACGGCTTGGACACGGTTCATGCGCTCGTGCAGGATCCAGGTCGCGAGTAGGACGGTGAGGGCCGGGTAGAGCGAGGCCAGAACCGCCGTGACCGAGACCAGCTCGCCGCGGACGGCGAGCTGGTAGAGCACCGTTGCCCCGGCGGAACACAACCCCACAGCGGCCGCTCCCGCCGCAAGGCGGCGCGGAAGTGTCCTCAGCGACGCTTTGGCCATCGCCGCGCCACCAGCGAGCACGAGGGTTGCTACACCCTGACCGACCGCCAGCGGCCATAGTCCCGCAGCCGAATGAACCTGGCCCAGCGCGACAAACAGCAATCCAAACCCGGCACCAGCGAGCAAGCCCTGGCGAACACCCGACTCGGGGCGCCCAGCCACTGCAGCTGCTGCACTGCCCCCTCGAGACACGAGCCAGATCGCTGGGAGGGCGAGGCCGATGCCGATCCAGGCCAGCGTCGTGGGTCGCTCGCCGAGCGTAAGACCGACCAGCACGGGCACGGTGGCTGCGCCGATGGCCGACAGGGGCGCCACTAGGTTCATCTGGCCACCGCCGAGCCCGCGGTAGAGAAAGTACGTGCCCAGCCCGCTGCCAGCGCCCGACGCAGCGCCCCAGCCGAGGTCAGCGACGGTAGGCGAGCCGCCCAGCTTGGTTGCGGCCGCTGCGACGGCGACGACACTGGAAATTTGGGCCAGCAGCGCAATGGCCCACGCGCTGGCGCGGCGCGAGAATAACCCTCCGAGGAAATCCGCCACGCCGTACGCGAGCGCGGACGCCAGTGCAAGGACGACGCTCACCGGGAGAGTGTCACCGGCCGGTGCCACGCTCGCCGAGGGGCAGCCGAGGGTCGCGGCTAAAGGAAGTGGCCGGAGGGGATGTACGGCGTCGGCGGTGCCATCGACCGCAGTGCGAGATAGCCGCGGTTGTGCAGTTCCAGACCCGCCGCCAACCCGACGTCGACGGCCCAGGACTGCTCGGCGGTGATGTTGTGGAAGTCCACTGGCTTGTCCGGCTGGGCAGTTTCCAGCGCCGCCCACAAGACGCTGCGGGCGCTGTCAGGATCGGTCCCGGCCAGCAGGTGCGGGCCGCCGGCGGGGTAGAGGTAGGCATAGGCCCGGCTGGTGCCCCGCTCGTGGATCCGCAACGGCCACTGGCTCACCAGCACCTCATGATCTACGCCGTGGCCGTGGCCTCGACTGGCCCGGTCAATGTCGTTGAGCAGGTCGATGTCGTCAGCCCCACCATCCCGCACGTTGGGCAGTGACGGGATCGCTGAGCGCCGTACCGTCCCCCACATCAGCATGGCCGGATGGATGTCGAAGCCGGCGAGCCGGTAGCGGCGGACGGCCCGCGGGTCGTGCGAAGAGCTGATGATGCCCGGCGAGTCGGGAGGACCGTAAGCCAGCGTGGCGTCAAGCAGCCGCCGACCTACCCCACGGGCTTGCAAGCCCGGCCGCACGGCGTACGTCGACAGCGCCCAAAGCCCTTCCCGACGCAGCGCGGCCGCAGCGCCGACGACCTCGCCGTCGTCGTCTTCGGCGACCCAGCAGCCGTCGGCGTCGTGGTTCACCAGGTGCCGCAGGCGCACCATCCACGGCTCGGTCCGGTCGGCGGACCGTCGCTCCGGCTCCGGCCAGTCAGCCGGCCGGGTCGCGACATCCAGCGCGTAGAAGGCCTCCGCCGTCACCCGCTCAACGCTTGGCACGTCGTCGAGCGTCATCGGCCGGATCAGCACTCCAGCACCTTATGGGCAGTCTGCGACGAGCTGTCGGCAGGATGGGGGAGTGCGCGTGCTGTTTGCTCCGGACTCCTTCGGCGGAACCCTGACGGCGGTCGAGGCGGCGCAGGCGATGGCCGATGGATGGCGGCGGCGCGCCCCGCACGACCACCTGGTACTGGCGCCCATGTCCGACGGCGGACCCGGATTCGTCGACACGCTCCACGCCTCACTCGGCGGGGAGCTGCTCGCGGTCACGGTGCAGAACCAGTACGGCGACCCGGTGCCGGCCACCGTTTTGCTGGTCGCGCAGACGGCGTACGTCGAGGCGGCTCAGGCGTGCGGCCTCCACCTGTCAGCGCGGCGCGAGCCCGAACTGGCAACGACGTACGGGGTGGGCCAGCTGATCCTCGCCGCGGTCGAGGAAGGCGCGCGCCGCGTGGTGGTGGGCCTCGGTGGGACCGGCACCAACGACGCAGGAGCCGGCTGCCTGGCCGCCCTCGGCGCGACGGCTGAGCCGCAGGCAGCGCTCGTCGGTGGGCCACAGGCGCTGGCCGGCCTGTCAGCTGTTGACCTGCAGCCGGTGCGCGAACGGTTCACCGGCATCGAGTTGGTGGTCGCCACCGACGTGGACAACCCGCTGCTCGGCCTGCGCGGCGCGACGAACGTCTACGGCCCGCAGAAGGGCATCCCGGAGGAGCGCAAGCAGGAGGTCGACGCCCAGTTGACGCGGCTGGCCCAGCTGACCGACCGCAGCGTCGCGAACCGCAAGGGTGCCGGTGCCGCCGGCGGCCTCGGCTTCGCACTCATGCTCGCGGGCGGCGAGCGGGTGGGTGGGGTACAGGTCGTCTCCGCGGCCCTCGGGCTGGCCAAGCTGGTGAGCGACGCCGACCTGGTGGTCACCGGCGAGGGCGCTTTCGACTTCTCGTCACGGTCGGGCAAGGTGCCGTACGGCGTTGCGCAGATCGCCGCTGAGGCGATCCGGCCCTGTATCGCGCTGGCCGGTCAGGTCCTGGTCGGCTCGAGGGAGATGCGGACGCTGGGAATCGAGTCGGCGTACTCCGTTGTCGACCTGGTAGGGGAGGCAGCGGCCTTCGCGGACCCGCATGGCACCCTCAGCGCCTTGGCGGAACGCGTCGCGCGGACGTGGTCTCGGTAAGGTGTGCCACGATGGGAATGCAGCGGATACCGCCGCTGTTGTCCGTCAAAGAAGCAGGCGCCCGCTGCGGATGGCACAGGGCGCATGACACAGACATCCTTGGGAGCAAGCGACATGACCGACCAGGCCAGCACGGTGACCCAGCCTTCGCCAGCCGAGACAGCGCCGCCTGCCGAGGGGGTTCTGTTGACCGACAAGGCCGCACAGAAGGTCAAGGCGCTGCTCGACCAGGAAGGTCGCGACGACCTCCAGCTGCGCATCTCCGTGCAGCCCGGCGGCTGCTCGGGCCTGCGCTACCAGCTGTTCTTCGACGAGCGCAACCTCGACGGTGACACGGTTCGCGACTTCGGCGGTGTTGCCGTGGTTGTCGACCGCATGAGCACGCCGTACCTGCATGGGGCCACGATCGACTTCGTCGACACGATCGAGAAGCAGGGCTTCACCATCGACAACCCCACCGCGACCGGGTCCTGTGCCTGCGGCGACTCGTTCCACTGAGCGCGCGGGCTCCTAGTCGGGAAACGGCCGAGACAGCGAACGCGCCGAGATGAGCTCAGCGCAGATGGCGTGCCAATGCGACTCGGCAGTGAGGCGATCAGTGCCCGGCGGCTGCAGCGACCGAGGAGCCAGATAGTTGCGCGCGGTGGCCCGCGCATCGGCGTACTGCTGCTGCATCGACCCACCGTCGACGCGCTGTCCGACCGGGTTGCCCGTCGCCGGCGTCTCGCGCATGCAGCTCACGGTAGGAGGGAAACACCAGTCCTCGCTAGAGGTACCGATCGGTAGTTTGGCCGAACTCGGCACCCCACCTGGCCCGTGGTCGCCAGCGCTTCTGGAGTAGGGTTCCGGTGGAGAAAAGCGGACCCCACCACGAGGAAGGCGCCACGTGAGCCGGACTCTCACCGAGCGCAAAAAGCGGCGATCACGAGCGCGCCGGCTCGCTGTGACGGCGGTTGGTCTGCCAGCGTTGCTGTTGGCGCTGACCGGGTGCTCCGAAGACACCGTCGACTCGCTGAAACGGCTCGGACTGCCAGAGATCGCGACCGACCAGGGCAATCAGATCTACGACCTCTGGGTCGGCTCGTGGATCGCTGCTGGTCTGGTCGGCGTCTTCGTCTGGGGACTGATTCTGTACGCCGCAATCCGCTTCCGCCGGCGCGACGACGACGAGATTCCGGCGCAGGTGCGCTACAACCTCCCGATCGAGGTGCTCTACACGATCGCCCCGCTCATCATCGTCGCGGTGCTGTTCTTCTTCACCCTCGAGACGCAGAACAAGGTGCTCGAGACGGTCGAGGACCCTGACCACGAGGTGCAGGTGGTGGGGCAGCAATGGTCCTGGACGTTCAGCTACCTGGGCGAGGAAGCCGTCGGGGGGCAAGACGTCTACGACGTCGGCACACCTGCGCAACTGCCGGAGCTGTGGCTCGTTGAAGGTGAGACCGTCACCTTCACGCTGCTGTCGCCCGACGTCATCCACTCGTTCTGGGCGCCGTCCTTCATCATGAAGCTTGACGTCATACCAGGGCGGGAGAACTCGTTCTCGGTGACACCAACGCGCGCGGGGAGTACGCCGGGCGCTGCGCCGAGTTGTGCGGCTGGCTGCACGCCCGGATGCTGTTCACGGTGAAGGTGGTCGACCAGGCCGCGTTCGACGCCCACCTGCAAGACCTGAGAGACGCCGGTCAGGTCGGCGCGCCCAAGGGCGGCGAGTACACCCGCACCATCGTCGGGAAGGGGAGGTCACCGGAGAATGACCGCGATCGACGCTCGCACCACCCCGATCGTCCAGCCGAGGCGACGTACCAAGGGTCAGGTCCTCGTCAAGTACCTCACGACCACCGACCACAAGGTGATCGGCAACCTCTACCTGGTCACGTCGTTCGTGTTCTTCCTGATCGCCGGCCTGATGGCGATGCTGATCCGTGCCGAACTGGCGCAGTCCGGCCTGCAGTGGGTCGATGAGGAGGTCTACAACCAGCTGTTCACGATGCACGGCACGATCATGCTGCTGCTGTTCGCGACACCGCTGTTCGTCGGGTTCGCCAACGCCGTCATGCCGCTGCAGATCGGCGCTCCCGACGTGGCGTTCCCCCGGCTCAACATGTTCAGCTACTGGCTGTTCCTGTTCGGTGGTCTGACCGTCATGGGCGGTTTTCTCGTCCCCGGCGGCGCCGCTGACTTCGGGTGGTACGCCTACACCCCACTGTCGGACGCGGTGCGCTCGCCGGGCCTCGGCGGCGACCTGTGGGTCATGGGGCTATGGATGGCCGGTCTCGGCACGATCCTCGGCGCCGTCAACTTCGTCACCACGATCATCTGCATGCGGGCCCCGGGCATGACCATGTTCCGGATGCCGATCTTCACCTGGAACATCTTGGTGACGTCGCTGCTGGTGCTGATCGCGTTCCCGATCTTCGCCGGCGCCCTGCTGGCGCTCGGCGCCGACCGGATGCTCGGCGCTCATGTCTTCGACCCCGCGACGGGCGGACCCGTCCTCTGGCAGCACCTGTTCTGGTTCTTCGGCCACCCCGAGG
Source organism: Nocardioidaceae bacterium (assembly GCA_030447805.1). Taxonomy (GTDB): domain Bacteria; phylum Actinomycetota; class Actinomycetes; order Propionibacteriales; family Nocardioidaceae; genus JAUJOE01. Next base: position 89,278 of record JAUJOE010000001.1, read on the forward strand.
TCTACATCATCGCGCTGCCGTTCTTCGGGATCATCACCGAGGTGCTGCCGGTCTTCTCCCGCAAGCCGATCTTCGGCTACATCGGTCTGGTCGGTGCCACCTTGACCATCGCGGCGCTGTCGGTGGCCGTGTGGGCGCACCACATGTTTGTTGTCGGCGCGGTCGACCTGGCTTTCTTCTCGTTCATGACGTTCTTGATCGCGGTGCCGACCGGGGTGAAGTTCTTCAACTGGATCGGCACCATGTGGGGCGGGTCGGTGTCGCTCGACACCCCGATGCTGTGGTCCATCGGCTTCTTGGTGACGTTCTTGCTCGGCGGCCTTACCGGCATCATCTTGGCTTCGCCGCCGCTGGACTTCCAGCTCAACGACTCCTACTTCGTCGTGGCGCACTTCCACTACGTGGTGTTCGGCACCGTGGTGTTCGCGATGTTCGCCGGCTTCTACTTCTGGTGGCCGAAGCTGACTGGCCGCATGCTTGATGAGCGGCTAGGCAAGATCCACTTCTGGCTGCTGTTCATCGGCTTCCACACGACGTTCCTCGTCCAACACTGGCTGGGCAGCGAAGGGTTCCCCCGGCGCTACGCCGACTACCAGCCAAACGACGGCTTCACCACGTTGAATGAGATCTCCAGCATCGGGGCGTTCATCTTGGGCGCCTCGACGCTGCCGTTCCTCTACAACGTGTGGAAGTCGCGCCGGAGCCCCAGGGTCACCTCAGACGACCCGTGGGGTTGGGGACGTTCGCTGGAGTGGGCGACGTCGTGCCCCCCGCCTCGCCACAACTTCCACCAGCTGCCCAGGATCCGCTCCGAAAGCCCGGCGTTCGACCTGCACCACCCCGAGGTGGCGCTCAGTGAGTTCGAGGACAACGAGAACGTCAACGTCGAGGGCGAGACGGCTGATTCTCCCGAGATGCACGGCCGGGCCGGCCACCTCAAGGAGCAGGTCGATGGAGCACCGCCGCAAGGCCATCCTGATGACGAGGGGAACCGGTCGTGAAGGCTGAGGCGTGGGTCTTCGGGTTCCTGGCCGTCTTCTTCCTCGTGGTGGCGCCGAGCTACTGGTTCCTCAGCTCCGACCCCACCGGTACCGCGGCGCTGGTGATGTCGTTCTTCCTGGCCGTGCTCGTGGCGTTCTACCTCGGCTTCCACGCCAAGAAGATGGATCCCCGCCCCGAGGACCGCAAGGAAGCCGAGATTGTCGACGGGGCAGGCGAGCTCGGCTTCTTCCCGCCGTACTCGTGGTGGCCGCTGTGGTGCGCCTGCGCGCTTGCCCTGTGCGTGCTTGGCGTGGTGTTCGGGTGGTGGCTGGCGCTGGTCGGTGTGGGCGCCGGATCGGTGGCGCTGATCGGGTGGGTCTTCGAGTACTACCGCGGCGAGCACGCGCACTAAACCGACCGAGGCGCGCCCTCGACGGTCCGGCTCGGCCCTCTATTCGTCCGACCCAGCCGCGAGATGCGCAAGAATGCTGCCTGAGCCTGCTTGCCGCAGCATCCTCGCGCATCTCGAACGCCGTCGAGCGCCCTCGTGTTGCCCTCGACCTTGTTCTTCTACTGACCGTCCTCGTAGTAGGTGTCGACATCTCCCTTGGCCAGGGCCGTCTCGCGGCCATGTCGACGGTGATGCCGGCTGGGCCGCTGCGGCACGAAAGGGCACACTGGGAGGATGAGCCGATCCATCCCGTGGGTGCTGTCCGAGATAGTCGCGCCGGCCCTGCAGCAAGTGCTGCCAGACGACCCGATGGCCAGACTCCAACTCATCCGCTGTCGCAGCCCCTACGCCGGCCGGGACGCGACCCCCGACGCGATTCAGGTCGAGATTGACGTGTCCGGGGAGGGTTTCGTGTACACCGCCTACGACCCGCTGACGTTCTCCACCGCTGACGACGCTCGGGAGCGGCTAGTTTCCGAGCTGGCCGACTTTGTAGCCGAGAGTAGGTTCGGCTGGGGGCAGTTGCGCGCGTGACTGCACCGCCGATAGTCGGCCGACATCGCCCGTGCTTCTCGAGGGATGGCACGCTGAAGAAGTCTTGGTGTCGACCAAGCTGACCGGCGGCTAGACCGGGCGGCGCCGGCGCTAGGGGGCCTTGGGCTTTTGCTCTAGGCCGAAGTCTTGGCCGCCGACGATGCCGCTGGTCTCGATGCCGAGGTGAGCACCGTTCCCGCTGGCGGGACCATGCCCGTCCTCTAGCGCATGGGAGCCGTTCGTCGCGTGGTGCGCAGCCGCCTCGAGTTCCTCCTTGGTCGGCTTGCTGACGTCGTCGGCGTACCAGAAGTGCGACAGCCGCGACCGCAACCGCTCCTTGCCCTGCGCCGGCGCAGGCACGCCGTTGGCGTCGTGGGCCGCCGGCAGCTCGACGGGGGTGTGCTGCTCGTGCATGGTGAGCTCGTAGGCGCGAACCGGGTTGATCGGGCGGTGGATCTCGGCGTACGAGCCGTCGGGGGAGCGCACGATGACGCCGGTCTCGTAGCCGTGCAGCACCACCTCGCGGTCGTGGCGCTGCAGTGACAGGCACCACCGGCGCGTGATGATGAACGCCAGCACGGGGACGACGAAGATCGCTACCCGCATGACGTACGTGATGGCGTTGAGGGACAGACCGAACTCGTAGGCCAAGATGTCGTTGCCGCCCGCGATCCACAACAAGGCGTACGCCGTCATGCCCGCCACACCGAACGCCGTCCGCGTCGGCGCGTTGCGCGGCCGCTCCAGCAGGTGGTGCTCGCGGTCGTCGCCGGTGATCCACCGCTCGATGAACGGGTAGAAGGCCAACAGGGCGAAGAGCACACCGAGTAGCAGCACCCCGGGGATCAAGACGTTCCACGAGAGCGTGTAGCCCCACAGGTTCGTCTCCCAGTTGGGCATGATCCGCAGCCCGCCCTCCAGCCAGCCCATGTACCAGTCGGGTTGGGAACCGGCCGTCACCTCCGCAGGGTTGTACGGGCCGTACATCCAGATCGGGTTGATCTGCAGCAGGCCGCCCATCAGCGCCGTGACGCCGAACACGATGAAGAAGAAGCCACCGGCCTTGGCCATGTAGACAGGCATCAGCGGGAAGCCGACGACGTTGTTGTTGGTGCGTCCGGGGCCGGGGAACTGCGTGTGCTTGTGGTAGACGAGCAGCAGCATGTGTGCGGTGATGAGCGCGAGCAGGATGCCGGGCACGAGCAGCACGTGCACGGTGTAGAGCCGGGGGATGAAGTCGTCGCCGGGGAACTCGCCGCCGAAGACGAAGAACGAGATGTAGCTGCCGACCACCGGGATCGACAGCATCAGCCCCTGGGCGATGCGCAACCCGGTGCCGGACAGCAGGTCGTCAGGCAGCGAGTACCCGGCGAAGCCCTCGATGATGCCGAGCATGAGCAGGGCGAGCCCGATCATCCAGTTGAGCTCCCGCGGCTTGCGGAACGCGCCGGTGAAGAACACGCGCAGCATGTGGATGGTCATCGACGCCAAGAACAGGTTCGCCGACCAGTGGTGCATCTGCCGCATCAGCAGGCCGCCGCGGACGTCGAACGACAGGTCGAGCGTGGACGCGTAGGCCTCTGACATGTGCAGGCCACGCAGGTTCGCGTACGAGCCCATGTACTCGACTTCGGCCATGCTCGGCTTGAACCAGAACGACAAGAAGGTCCCGGTGAGCAGCAGGATCACAAAGCTCCACAGCGCGATCTCGCCCAACATGAACGACCAGTGGTCGGGGAAGACCTTGCGCAGCTGCTTCTTCGTCAGCGCACCGATACCGAGACGCTCATCGAGCCAGGTGACTACGCCGGCCGTGGAGCGGGAGGCCGCGCCGGCCTTGGACCGGGCAGCGGGGGAGGAGCTCATCGTGGCATCATCCTCGTTCCCAGAAACTTGCCCCGACGGGCTCCTGGAACCCGCTCATCGCAATCAGGTAGCCCTCGCCGTCGACGCCCAGCGGCAGCTGCGGAAGGTTGCGCGAAGCGGGACCGAAGAGCACCACGCCGTTGTTCGCCAGGTCGAAGGTCGACTGGTGGCAGGGACACAAGACGTTGTGCGTCTGCTGCTCATACAGGCTGATCGGGCAACCAACATGGGGGCAGATCTTGGAGTAGCACAAGATCCCTTCGACGTCCCAGTCCTTGCGCGAAGGGTACGGCGTGATCTCCTCCGGCGGCATTCGCACCACGATGACAGCCGCCTTGGCCTTCTCGTTCAGCAGCTCGTTGCCTTCGAACTCCTCGGCGTGCTCGAAGAACACCGCAGGTTCGGCGTTGACGAGCTGTCCGATCGGCACCTCGGACGGTCGGATCGGGCGGCCGGAAACGTCGCTGACAACCCGCATACCGCGGCGCCACACGGTCTGCTCGAGCTTCACCCCCGGAAGCGGACCCAGGTCGCGCAACAACACCACCGCGGGCAGACCCAACATCGCCATCGAGGCAAGCATGCTGTTGCGAATGAGCTTGCGTCGCCCGAGGCCGGACTCCTCCGACCCTGCCTGGAAGGCAGCGATGGCCTCCTGGCGATCCTCGACGGTCGATGCGGCGGAGTGCCGGTACTCGATCATCTCGTGGTCGGCCATCAACTTCCGGGCCCACTGGATGGCGCCGAGACCGATGAGAAGCAGTGACAGGCCGAGGGTGACCCCGAGCGCCAGGTTCGACGCCCCGACACCCAGCGCGGTCTCCCCGGTCTCGGGATGCGGGTCGTAGAGGAAGTAGACGACGCAGAAAGCCAGCGCCATCACAGCAGCGACGACGAACATCGCCGCCACCTGCCGCTCGGCTCGGCGCTCCAGCGCGGGATCGACATCGGTGGGTCGCGGCTGGTGGTCCGGCACACCAGGGTTGTCCAGCGGCTCCTGCGGGCCGATCGGGAGCAGCGAGTTGTCGCCGGCGCCGTTCGAGCCCGCGCCCGGCGAGTCGTGCTGGCCGTCGTCGCTCACGGCTTCTTCCTTTCTGCCCGCACGCCGTTGTTGGCGATCCACACGGCGGCAAGCACCAAGGCGCCGATGCCGAACGTCCAGCCCCACAAGCCCTCGCCGACCGGGCCGCGGCTGCCGAGCTCGAGGCCGCCGTACGCCGTCTGGTCCTCGAGCGTCTTGATGTAGGCGATGACGCCGCGCTTCTGCTTGGGCGTCAGGACCTCGTCGGAGAACACCGGCATCTGCTGCGGACCCGTCAGCATGGCCTCGTAGATGTGGATCGGCTCGACGCCGTGCAGGCTCGGTGCGTACCGGCCTTCGGGGAGTGCCCCGCCGACCCCGGCGAAGTTGTGGCAGGCGGTGCAGTTCGTGCGGAAGAACTCACCGCCGCGGGCGATCTCCTCGTCGGTCGCCTCGGAGACGTCGTAGTACTCCGGGTCGGGGATCGCCGGTCCAGGGCCGAGCGAGGCGATGTAGGCGGCAAGCCGCGCCACCTCGCCTTCGTCGTACGTGCGTGGCTTCTCAGGGGCCTGGGTGTCGGGCCGAGCCATCGGCATCCGCCCGGTGCTGACCTGGAAGTCGACAGCGGCAGCGCCGACGCCGATCAGCGGCGGGCCGAGGTTCTTGCCGCGCTTGGTGATGATGCCTTCGGCGTTCAGGCCGTGACAGGACGCGCAGCCCACCTCGTACAGCTGCCGGCCCTCGGCGATCAGCTGGGCGTCGGACTTTCCGGACTCGTCAGCGACCGCTGGCCGAAACGCCGAATAGAGGCCGCCCGCCACCACCAGCGCGAACAGCAGCACGACAAACCCCGCGAGCGGATGCCGGCGACGGGTCGACAGCTTCCTCACCACGACGGCCCCTCCTCTCGGTGCGTCACTTCAGCAGGTAGATGGTCGCGAACAGGGCGATCCACACCACGTCGACGAAGTGCCAGTAGTAGGACACGACGATCGCGGTGACAGCCTGCTCATGGGTGAAGGTGCGCGCCATGAAGGTTCGGCCGAGCACGAACAGGAAAGCGATGAGGCCGCCGGTCACGTGCAGCCCGTGGAAACCGGTGGTGAGGTAGAACATCGACCCGTACGACGAGGACTGGAGGGTGACGTTCTCGCCGATCAGTGCGGCGTACTCAAACACCTGGCCGCCGATGAAGAAGGCGCCCATCGCGTAGGTGAGCACGAACCACTCCCGCAGACCCCACCCCGCCACGTTCAGCACGCTGCCCGAGCGGCCAACTTGGCCCCGCTCAGCCGCAAAGACCCCGAGCTGACACGTCACGGAGCTGAGCACCAGCACCGTCGTGTTCGCAAAGGCGAACGGGATGTTGAGCTTGACGGTCTCCTGGGCCCATAGGTCCGTAGCGACGCCGCGGATCGTGAAGTACGCGGCGAACAGCGCCGCGAAGAACATCAACTCGCTGGCCAGCCAGACAATCGTGCCGACACTCACCATGCTCGGCCGGTCGTGCTGGCCGTGTGCCCGAGAGGCGGGGATCGCGGTCGATGTCGCCACGGCACCATTATGTCTACCGAGGCGGCCAGCGGTACGGCGACCCCCGTGACTTACCTACGCTGATCAGGTGACATTCGCCGCGACGTTCTCCGGGCACGCCGACCCGGCCGACGTGCTGCCGGCGATCAGTGCTGAACGAGTGCTCACGGCCTGGAGCTTCGAGCCGCTGCCGCTCGCGCTGGTTGGGCTCACCGCGGCCGGTTACCTGGTGGGCGTCTGGATGCTGCAGCGGCGGGGGGACCGCTGGTCGATCTGGCGGACGCTGAGCTTTACCGTCGGCGGCCTTGGCAGCCTGCTCGTTGCGACCAGCTCGTCGTTGGCGACGTACGACGCGGTGCTGCTCAGCATGCACATGGCGCAACACATGGTCTTGACGATGGTTGCGCCGGTGTTCTTGGCTCTCGGCGCGCCGGTCACCTTGGCGCTGCGCACGCTGCCCCCCAGCCCCCGGCGTCGGCTGGTGAGCGTGCTGCACAGCCGGTTGGCCGCCGTGCTGGCTTTCCCGCCTGTCGCGTTCGTCTTCTTCGTCACTAGTCCGTGGGTGCTCTACTTCTCCGGCTGGTACGAGGCCACCTTGCGCTCGGTTGTGCTGCACGAGCTGCTGCACCTGCACTTCGTCATCGTCGGCTGCCTGTTCTTCTGGCCGCTGCTTGGCCTGGACCCCGTGCCGGGGCGGGTGGCGTATCCGCTCCGGCTGCTCACGGTTTTCGCCACGCTGCCCTTCCACGCGTTCCTCGGTGTGACGATCATGTCGACGCAGGAGCTGCTGGCCGGCGACTGGTACCGCTCGCTGGGCAGGACTTGGCCGCCGACCCCTGTTGACGACCAGCACCTCGCGGGCCAGATCTTGTGGGGATCCGGCGACGCCGTCGGGCTGTTGATCTTTGCTGTGCTGTTCGTGCAGTGGGTGCGCCAAAGCACCGGTGAGGCGGCCCGGGAGGACCGTCGGCTCGACCGGGAGGAGGCGGCTGCGCACCGCAGCGGTCGGGCGGCCACCCGGTAGCATGCCGCCAGAGCACCGCGAGGCGGCACCCAGGGCACCCCCGAGGCGACACAAGGCAGGTCACGCACCCATGAGGGTTTTGGTTTACAGCCACGACTCCAACACGCGAGCGCAGGTCATGCTCGCGCTCGGCAAGCGTCCGCACCCCGACCTGCCCGCAGTTGAGTACGTCGAGTGCGCCACCGAACCCGTCGTCATCTCGACCTTGGACGCCGGCGGCATCGACCTGGCGATCCTCGACGGGGAGGCCGTGCCGGCTGGCGGCATGGGCATCTGCCGTCAGCTGAAGGACGAGATCTACCAATGTCCGCCGGTGCTGGTGCTCATCGGGCGGCGGGAGGACGGGTGGTTGGCGACCTGGTCGCGCGCCGACGCCGTCGTGCCGCACCCGCTCGACCCGCTCGTGGTCGCCGAGACCGTGATCGGTCTGCTACGGCCTCGCGCTGACCTAGAGCCGCGCTGAGCCGGTTGACCCTGCCAGCCGCGCCATGACCGAACTGTTCTCCTGGCCGTCGGTGCTGTCGACGCTGATGGCCGGCGATGACCTGTCGTCAACCCAGACCGGCTGGGCGATGCGCCAGGTGCTCGCCGGCGAGGCGACGGCTGCCCAGATCGCCGGCTTTGCTGTCGCTCTGCGAGCCAAGGGTGAGACGGTCGAGGAGGTGGAAGGGCTCGTCGCCACGATGTATGAGTTCGCCGTCCCGTTGAGCTATCCGGGTCGTGCTGTCGACATCGTCGGCACCGGCGGCGACCGCGCCCAGACTGTCAACATCTCCACGATGGCGGCGCTGGTGACAGCGGCGGCTGGTGTCCCGGTTGTCAAGCACGGCAACCGGGCCGCGTCGTCAGCGTGTGGCTCTGCCGACGTACTCGAGGGGCTGGGAATCCGGCTCGACCTGCCGGTCGCGGCCGTCGAGGACGTCGCTGCCGAAGTAGGCATCACCTTCTGCTTCGCCCCCGTGTTCCACGCAGCGCTGCGGCACTCCGCCGTCCCTCGGCGCGAGCTCGGGGTCGCGACCACCTTCAACTTCCTCGGCCCGCTGGCCAACCCGGCCCGCCCGGCTGCCCAAGCGGTTGGCGTGGCCGACGCCCGGATGGCCGGCCTGCTCGCTGGAGTGCTGGCCCGACGCGGGGTCGACGGGTTCGTCTTCCGCGGCGACGACGGCCTCGACGAGCTGACCACCACAACAACGTCGCAGGTGTGGGCCATCGTCGACGGGGACGTCAGCGAGCACAGGCTCGACCCGGCCGAGCTGGGAATACCCCGAGCGGCTGCCGGTGACCTGACCGGCGGAGACGTCGCGGTCAACGTGGCGGCGGTGCATCGGCTGCTTGCCGGTGACAAGGGACCGGTGCGGGACGCCGTACTGCTGAACGCGGCAGCGGGGATCGCGGCGTACGACGTCGGGCCGGGGGCGGTGGTGGAGCGGCTGGGTGTGGCGCTTGCGCGGGCCGCGGAGGCGGTGGACTCCGGAGCGGCGAGGGCAAAGCTCGACCAGTGGGTTGCGGCGGTCCAGCGGCACTGAGTCCGCACCGCCAGCCGTTGAAGGGCAGCCGGTGATGCGGCCGCTGCTCAGTCGGCGCCGAGTGAGAACGCCGCCTCGAGGTCGTGGCTGGAGTAGGTGCGGAAGGCGATGTGCGTCTCGGTCGCCAACACTCCAGGCACCTTGTTGAGCTGGTCGGGGACCAGGGTGGCGACCTGGTCGTGGTGGCGGACGCGCAGCAGCGCGATCAGGTCGATGTCGCCGGTCACGGAGTACACCTCGCTGACCCCGTCGATGGCCGCGATCTGCTGAGCCACCTCGGGTATCTGCGACACGTCGGCCTTGATGAAGACGATGGCGGTGATCACGGGAGCGCTCCTTCTCGGCCGGTACGGCGAGCCTAACCGCAACCAGCGCGGTGCGGCTTGTGCGCCGGCTGGCGTGAGTGGTCAGCGCGCGGGCTGGGTGTAGGTGCGGGACTCCCGCGGCGTGTCGAACGGCGCCAGTGCGGACCGCGACGCCGTAATCGACTCGAGGAGCGCGCGGTGCGACTCCGCTCCGTTGACGGGACACGCCCAAACGCCGTCGAGGTGCACGAGGCGTACGCCCGGCTGCTCCAGCCACTTCAGGATCTTGTCGGACTCCTCCGGCGTCGCTGCCGGCGCGGGGCCGGGTCGGGGAGCGACGGTTTCGGCGCTGCGTCGGAGCGCCTCGGTCCACTCCCGTGCATTGGTACCGGGCGGGATCACCCCGGCGCCGCAGAGCCGTCCGAACCGGATCACGTGGACCTCCCACCCCGACGGCGTGCGAAGAGCGGCGACGATCTCTGGACAGCCGGTCAACGCGCGCAGACGCTGGCCCCGGGCCGCGGTGCGGATGAAGCTCGTCAGCCGGTCGCGGTGGACCACGGCTTCCTCATAGCGTTCCGTGGCAGCAAGCGCCTCCATCCGGCCACGGATCGCGGCGGTGACTGCTGCTGGACTTTCCTGCAGCGACGCACGCAGCTCGGCCACGGTGAAGGCGTAGTCGGCTGCGGACGCAGTACCGTCGCACGGCGACAGGCACCGCCCCATCTCGGCCAGCGCGCAGGGACTGCCGTGAGGGTGCACGGGCAGGCGTCCAGAGCACTGCCGGATGGGGAAGGTGTCGTGCAGCGCGGCCATCGCCGCCTCGGCGGCCTGGCGCGACCCGAACGGCCCGAGGTAGTCGGCGTCGTCGTCGAGAACCTGTTTGACCAGCGAGAGCCGCGGCCACGCCTCGACGGTGAGCTTCACCCAGCTCACCCGCTCGGGGAACTTCGAACGCCGGTTGTAGCGCGGCTTGTGCTCGGCGATCAGCCGCAGCTCACGCACCGCTGCCTCCAACGCGGTGGCGCAGGCGATGCCCTGCACCGAGGCGGCGAGCCCAACCATCTCACCGATCCGGGACCGGGTCTCGCTGGCCGTGAAGTAGGTGCGGACCCGAGCCCGCAGGTCCTTCGACGTACCGACGTAAAGCACCTTGTCGCGGCCGTCACGAAAGAGGTAGACACCGGGCAGGTGGGGGAGCTGCTCGGCGAGGTGGCGCTTCCTGCGTTGGGCGGTGGAGACGCGGGAGGAGAAGGTCTGCAGCTCCTCCAGCGTGTGGACGCCGAGGTTGCCGAGCCGCTCGACCAGCCCGTGGAGTACGTCGACGGTGGCGCGGGCGTCGGACAGCGCGCGGTGGTTGGGTGTGGTGGTGGCGTGGAACACCCTCGCCAGCGTGGCCAGCTTGCAGTCGGGGGCGTCGTCACGAGTGAGGACCCGACGCGCCAGCTTGGCGGTGTCGAGCACGTCGAACCGGGGCCACGGCACCGCTTGGAGGGCGGCGTAGTGACGCAGGAAACCCACGTCGAAGGGTGCGTTGTGGGCGACGAGCACCGCGCCTCGGGCGAACTCCAAGAAGGCGGGCAGCGCCGACTCGATGCGGGGGGCGCCCGCGACCAT
>JAUJOE010000001.1:100235-104453 GCA_030447805.1 Nocardioidaceae bacterium
GCTGCCGCTGGCGATGTGGAGTCGAGCACTGTGCTCATGCGCCGGACTGTAGGGGGAGGCTCCGACGAAACTGCTGAGCCTCGCCGCGACCGCACTAGGGTGGACCCTTCGCCGAACCCCGACAGGAGCCGCCATGACCCAACCAGCGGACCACCCTGCGGTGGGGTCGTAGTGACCGCATGACCGACGCTGCTGTCGGCGGCGCCCTGCCACCCGACGTACACAAGAAGATGGTGGCGCTGGCGGCACAAGCGCTGGGAATGATGCCACCGGAGCAGGTACCTCCGGCGCTGCGCAGGGCAGCCGCCTTCGCCCCAGCACGCCGGGCGAAGCTCGCCGGGCCCCAGCTCGCAGCCGCTCTGGAGTCCGACGACGAGTTCCGCACGCGCCTCGCCGTACACGTCAAAGCGTTGGTCCCGCAGCTGGTGAGCGCGGTCGAACAAGGTACGCCGGTGCCGTCGGTGGGTGCCGTCGACACTGCTGCCGCTGCGTATCTGGTGCGACCGGCCGGCTGGGAAGGCGTTGTGGAGTCGGTGCGGAACGCCGACAGGACCCGGCGCGATCCGGCCGAGGAGTCCAGCGACAAGGTGCAGCGGCTCACTGCTGCCCTGTCGAACGCCCGCACCGAAGTCAAGGTGGTACGGGAACGGCTGCGTAACCAGCTGGATTCGGTGAAGGCCGACAACGCGCAATTGCGTCGCACCCTCGGCACGGTCCGTCAGCAGCTTCGCAGCGTGGAGGCAGCCGCTGCCAGCGCCGACCAGTTGGTCCAGGACGCCCGCCGCGACGCGATGGCAGCCACCCGCGCCGCGGAGGCCGAGACCAGACGCCTGCGGAGCCGCATCACCGAGCTGGAGGGGCAGCTGGCGGCGTCTCGGCGGGCCAACCGAGATGCGCGGGACAGCGAGACGATGCGGCTACGCCTGCTGCTCGACACTCTCGTCGGCGCTGCCGCGGGTCTGCGCCGCGAGTTGGCTCTCGCCCCCGCTGATGTTTTGCCGGCCGACACCGTGACGGCAGTGGAGCCGGCCACGTCGGCCGCCACGGGCAGTGTCGGCCGGGGGCTGCTCGATGACGACCCGACGCTGCTCCGGCACCTGCTGGAGCTTCCTCGAGTTCACCTGATCGTCGACGGCTACAACGTCTCCAAGTCGGCGTGGCCGTCGACGCCGCTGGACCAGCAGCGGGCCCGCCTCACCAGCCGGGTCGCTGCCCTCGTCGCGGGCAAGCGAGTCGAGACGACCCTGGTGTTCGACGGTGCCGAACTGCTTGATCCTCCCAGCGTTACTGCGCCTCGCGGCATCCGCGTGCGGTTCAGCCCCGCCGGTGTGATCGCCGACGACCTGATCCGCGACCTGGTGGCGAACGAACCCGCCGGGAGGCCAGTCGTCGTCGTGTCGAGTGACCGCGAGCTTGCCCAGTCCGTTGCCGACCGGGGTGCCCGTGCCGTCGCGGCGAACGCTCTCATCGGGGCGCTTGGCCGCTGAGCCGACCACCCGCATCCGCTTCGAGGTGGAGGCGCGGCGGCTGTCGAGCCGGGCTGGCATCATCGCGTTATGGCAGCCGAGCAAACTGGGCCAGCCGAACAGACTGTGCCAGCCGAACAAGCAGTGCCAGCCGAACAAGCGGGCCCGTGCGTGGTTGGAGTGAGCCAAAGCCCGCACCACCGCTTCAGCAAGCAGGAGCACGCCAGTATCCGGCTGGTCGCGGGATACGGCGTCGCCGGTGACGCTCACGGAGGAGTCACCGTTCAGCATCGGTCCCGGGTTCGCCGCGACCCGAACCAGCCGAACCTGCGGCAGGTGCACCTGGTCTCGGGCGAGCTGCACGACGAGCTGCGCGCGCGGGGATTCGACGTACGACCGGGCCAGCTGGGTGAGAACATCACCACTCGCCACCTCGACCTGCTGGGCTTGACGCGAGCTACCCGGCTGCTGATCGGTCCGTCCGCCATCCTGGAAGTGACCGGTCTGCGCAACCCCTGCCGGCAGCTCGATGCGTTCCGGCCGGGTCTCATGGCTGCCGTGCTCGAGCGCGACGCCCACAACCGCCTGGTCCGCAAGGCCGGGATCATGGCAGTGGTCATCGCCGACGGCGAGGTACGACGCGGTGACCCTATCGTCGTCCAGCGGCCGGCCGCCGACGTCGAGGAGCCGCTTACGCCGGTCTGAGCCGGTGTTGCATCCTTCGGGCCGAGAAGAGTGTCGGTGGCGCCATCTACCGTCGGTGCTGACTGATCTTCCCCACGAGGTTGGCCGTACGAACTGGCTATGAATCGGCCCGAGGAAATGGAGAGCGCCATGGCGCACGAGGCACCCGACGCGTTGGCCGCACCGCTCGCCCTGCCGTCAACGACAGGAAGCGAGCCCTCCCCGCTGACTGCCACCGGCGATCCGGTGCTGATTGACTGCGGCAGCTGCAGCGTCCGCGGCGCCGGCTGCAGTGACTGCGTCGTCACGTTCTTATTGGGCTCTCCACCGTCGGGAGTGGTGTTGGGCGATGATGAGCGACGGGCGATCGACGTACTCGCTGACGCTGGGCTGGTGCCACCGCTGCGCATGGTCCAACCGCTCGATTCCAGGCCCGGCCACGGCTGTCCGTAGGAAGCCGATGACGCGTTGCTGAGGTGATCGGCATGGGGATAACTTCAGGGGAAGGGTTTGGCCGATAGGTCACGGGCTTGTAACGTGTCCCCCTGGCTCCCGAGGCGCCGGCCGCGGCCGGTGCTGTGTTTTGTCCGCTAGTGAGAAGGAGACCGTCGACTCGTGTCGTACGGCCGTACATCCCACCTGCCCACGTTCGCCAAGCGAGCTCTCCCGCTGATCGCCGTATCGCTGCTATCCGGCGCGGTACTGGTGCCAGCGCCGAGCTCAGCCGATCCCGACCTAGACAACCTCCGAATGTCAATTCGTGAGGCGGAGCGGCGCATCGACCTGCTCAACCATGAGGCCGAGATCGCGTCGGAACGGCTCAACGCGTCGCGGGTTCGCCTGCAGGGCGCGAGAGAGCGGTGGCAGACGGCGCAGGCAGACCTCAAGCGGCAGCGGACTCGAGTCGAGGTGTTGCGCACTGAGGTCGTCAGTTCCGCGCTTGCTGACTACCAGAGTGCGGCGGGACTGTCGACAACCACCTCGTTCCTCGTCGCGGACGACCCCGAAGAGTTCATCGCCGACGTGGCCACTCAAGCAGTCGCCGAACACCAGCAGAACGGCCTACTGAGCCAGCTCAGCGAGGAAAAGCGCCAGCTCGGGGTGCAGGAACGGCAGGCGGAGCGGGAGCTTGCCGCTATCGCGCTGCACAAGGCTGCGCTGGCCCGGCACGAGGCTCAGCTCGACCGCAAGACCGAGCAGGCCGAAGAGGTCCTGCACCAGTTGCAAGTGAAGCTGCGTGAACGCCTGGCTCGCATCCAGGCGCGCAAGGAAGCTCGTGCCGAGGCACGCAGAGAAGCTCGTGCCGAGGCGCGCAGAGAAGCTCGTGCCCAGGCACGCTTGGAAGCCCGTATCGAGGCCCGCGAAGAAGCAGCCCGGCTCGCGCGGGCGAGTCGGGCCGAGGAACGGGTCAGCACTGACGACACCACGGCTCCCGCCCCGGCGCCGGCCCCGGCCCCTCAGCCGGCTCCCGCCCCTGCGCCCGCTCCGCCCCCCGCGCCCGCTCCAGTCCCCGCCCCCGCTCCGCCCCCCGCGCCCGCTCCGCCCCCCGAGCCCGCTCCGCCCCCCGAGCCCGCTCCAGCCCCCGAGCCCGCTCCAGCCCCCGAGCCCGCTCCTGCCCCCGCGCCGGTCAGCAGCGCTGCCGGCTCCGGCAGGGCAGCCGTTGCCGTTGACTTCGCCCTGGCTCAGGTCGGCGATGCATACGTGTACGGCGCTGCCGGCCCGGACGCGTACGACTGCTCAGGGCTGACGATGGCCGCCTGGGCCGCCGCCGGCGTCTCCATCCCGCATGCCTCGAGCATGCAGACCGAGGTCGGAACGCCGGTGTCCACCTCGTCGCTCGCACCGGGTGACCTGGTGTTCTACTACTCGCCGATCTCCCACGTCGGCATGTACATCGGCAACGGCCAGTTGGTTCACGCCGCGAACCCCAGCCTGCCGGTAGAAGTCGTACCGGTGGACTCCATGCCGATCAGCATGGCCGTCCGCGTCGGCTGACGCTGAACGCTGACAGAGTTGTCAGACTCCATTCGGTCCCCAGGTCGACCAGGTTCTGACAACTCGCGGGCCG
>JAUJOE010000001.1:104553-154638 GCA_030447805.1 Nocardioidaceae bacterium
TTGTCAGACTCCATTCGGTCCCCAGGTCGACCAGGTTCTGACAACTCGCGGGCCGCCAACGCTGGGGTCAGGCGGCTGGTGGCCGTGACGTTCATCGCGCTCATTGTTGGCGCGCTCATCGGCTCGGTGCTGGGCGCGACCCCCGCCGCTGAGCAGCACGAGCCCGTTGCCGGCGGGCGCGCGGACGTTGTCGCCGACACCGACCGAGCCAGCGCCGCCCGCGCCGCCTTGGCTCGCGCTGCGCTGCAACAGCAAGAGCATGCGCTGCGTGCTGGCCGCCTACGCGCGTACCTGCGCACATGGGACTCCCGGCTGGCGACGTCGCAGCGCAGGGGAGCCACTGTCTACGCCAATCTGCAAGCCCTCGGTGCTGCCGTGCACAGCACCCGCTATGTCGAAGCCGAGATCGGCGGACTGCCACTGCAGCAGCAGCGGCGGCTCGGCGGTGCGTCGTGGACAGCTGATGTCGAGCTGTCCTGGCGGCTGCCCGACTTCGACGAGCAGGACGCCCTCACCACGCTGACCTACACGTTCGTTCGGCGCGGGGAGACGGCGTACGTCGTCGAGGTCGAACCCGCCACCGGGGCCAGGCGTCCGGTGTGGCTGCTCGGCCCACTCGTCGTACGTCGAAGCGAGCGGACACTGGTGGCGGCGACCACGCTTGCGCAAGCCGTTCGCCTCGACCGGTTGCTTCGGGAGGCCGCGGACGACGTGGCGTCGGTTGTCTCCGACTGGCGTGGAGGGCTGGTGGCCTACGTCCCGGCCTCCGTTGAGCAGTTTGAGTCCGTGCTGGCCGCGACCCCCGGCGCCTACGACGGCATCGCCGCGGTCACCACCACGGTTGATGGCTCGCCACGGGTCGACGCGCCGGTGGCCATCGCGGTCAACCCGGCCGTCTTCGGCAAGATCGGGCCGGTAGGCGCCCAGGTGGTCATCACGCACGAGTCGACGCATGTGGCAACAGACGTCGCCGCCGTGCAGGTCCCGCTCTGGGTGGCCGAGGGCTTCGCGGACCATGTAGCCGTCGGGTCTGTCGACGTACCGCTGTCGGTGTCGGCCGGGGCGGTGATCCGCGACATCCGGCGGAACGGGCTGCCGCGTGCCTTGCCGTCCGACGCCGCCTTCATGTCGGCGCACGGCAACCTCGAGGTGTACTACGAACAGGCCCGGCTGGCGGTCGACCTGATCGCCAAGAGGTACGGCGAAGCCCGGTTGCTCGCGTTCTACGAACGCGCCGTCGCCGCGCCGCACCAGGTCGGCACCGCGCTTCGTGCGGAGTTGGGCACCACCCGTGCGGAGCTGACCGGCCAATGGCGCCGCTACCTCAAAGCCATCGCCAGTGCGGCGTAGGCCGGGATCGCTGCTGGCTGCCTACGTCGCCGCGGCGGCACTGGCGGCGATCTTCCTGGCCCTGGTGTGGACCCTCACCCCCTGGCAGCCGCTGCCCGACGCGACCATCGAGCCGGCGCCGGTGGAGCGGTACTTCACCCCCCAGCAAATCGCGCGCTCGGAGGCGTTCCACGACGCGATCAAGTGGCCGTCGTGGCTGGCGCTCGCGGTCGGGATCGCCGTACCTGTCGTCATCGGGTTTAGCCCGCTGGGCCGACGCCTAGCGGTTGCAATCCGGGGAAGGGCCAATCGGTGGCCGGCGCAGGTGGCGGCGATCACCACGATGGTGCTGGGCACGCAGTGGTTGGCGACGCTTCCGCTCCGCGCTTGGGGGCACGCGGTGTCGACGTCGTACGGATTGTCGACCCAGTCGTGGGCTGGCTGGCTGGCCGATGCGGGCAAGTCGCTGGCGGTAGCGGTCGTGCTCACCGCTCTTGCACTCGTGCTGTTGGTGGGGTTCGCGCGCCGCTTCCCAGCTACCTGGTTCGCCCCTGCTGGTCTGGCTGCCGCGGCGCTGGTGGTGGTGTTGTCGTTCGCCTATCCGGTTGTGTTCGAGCCGCTGTTCAACCGGTTCACCCCCATGCACGAGAAAAACAGTGCCCTGCAGACGAGGCTGCTGGCGCTGGCCGCCCGCGACCACGTCGAGGTGACCGAGGTCTTGGTCGCCGATGCGTCGCGACGTACCACTGCGGTGAACGCCTACGTCTCCGGCTTCGGCGCGTCCAAGCGCATCGTCGTCTACGACACGTTGCTCGCCTCGGCCGCTGCCGACGAGGTCGCCTTGGTGGTGGCCCACGAGCTCGGGCACGCCGCTGAGGACGACGTGCTCGTCGGCACTTTGGAGGGGGCGGTCGGCGCCGCGTTCGGGGTCACCGGGCTGTTCTTGCTGCTTCGCCGGCCGGTCGTACGCCGGCTGGCCGGCACCGACGATGCTGGCAACCCCGCCGTGGTGCCGGTCGTGCTTGCCCTGGTGACGGTCGGCAGCTTCTTGGCGCTGCCGCTGCAGAACACGGTCAGCCGGCACGTCGAGGCCCGCGCCGACGTGCACGCCCTCGACCTGACCCGTGACCCGCCGACGTTCATCGCCGCCCAGCAACGCCTGTCGGTCACCAACCTGACCCATCTGGAGCCGAACGACGTGCTCGCCTTCTGGTTCACCACCCACCCCGCGCCGCTGGAGCGGATCGGTCTGGCCGAACAATGGCAGCGCCGGTACGACGGGCCGCCGTGACCGGCAAAGTGCTGGTCGTCACCAACGACTTCCCGCCTCGCCGAGGCGGCATCGAGTCGTTCGTCGCGTCACTGTGCGCGGGCCTGCCTAGTGAGCGGCTGGTCGTCTACACCGCGACGATGCCCGGTGCTCCCGCCGTCGACGCGACGCTGGACTACCCGGTGGTTCGCGACCGTAGCCGGACGCTGCTGCCAACGCCTCGGGTGGCTGATGCTGTCCGAGAGGTCGCCAAGCAGCACGGGTGCGACCGGGCGGTGTTCGGGGCGGCCGCGCCCCTGGGACTGCTCGCGCGCACCCTCCGCGGCAGCGGCGTACGCCGGATGGTGGGCCTCACTCACGGTCACGAGGTCTGGTGGTCGAAGACTCCGGCGACCCGGCAACTGCTGCGCCGGATCGGCGACGACGTCGACGTGCTGACCTATGTGAGTGACTACTGCCGCCGTGAGATCGCGGGCGCGTTGAGCGCTCCGGCGGCGCAGCGGATGGTTCGGTTGTCACCGGGCGTCGATGTCGCGCGGTTTCGGCCCGGCATGGACGGCACCCCCGTACGTCGGTCAGCCGGGATCGCAGCGGCGCGACCCGTCGTACTGTCGGCATCGCGGCTGGTGGCCCGCAAGGGGCAGGACGTGCTGCTGCGCGCCTGGCCACACGTGCTGCGACAGGCACCCGAAGCGGCGCTGCTGATCGTGGGCAACGGTCCAGCTGAGCGGCGGCTCCGCCGGTTGGCGTGGCGGCTGGGCGTCGAGGGATCGGTGACCTTCGTGCCGGGGGCCGCCTGGGAGCAGATGCCGGCCGTCTACGCCGCCGCCGATGTCTTCGCGCTACCGTGCCGCACCCGGCTCGGTGGCCTCGAACCCGAGGCGCTGGGCATCGTGTTCCTGGAGGCGGCTGCGTCGGGCCTGCCCGTCGTCGTTGGCGCGTCGGGTGGGGCACCGGAGACGGTGGTCGACGCCGCGACGGGGTACGTCGTCGACCCGAAGGATCCCGGCCAGGTCGCGGAGCGCATCGCGAGGCTGCTTGGCTCACCCGGCACCGCTGAGCGGATGGGCGCTGCCGGCCGAGCTCGGGTGGTTGCGCAGTGGTCGGCCGCACGGGCCGTCGACAGGTTGCGGCACCTGCTGGGCTGAGCAGTTGTCGCAGCAGGCGTGGGTGCACCGAGGAGGCGCTGACGCAGCCGGTAGTGTCGCTCCGATAAATCGCAGACCCCGCGCCAATCAGGAAGGGCCATGGCCGACCAGACGACCTCCAGCATCCGGATCGCCGCCGACCGGGCCGCCGTCATGTCCGTCATCGCCGACTTCGAGAGCTACCCGGTTTGGGCGAAAGGCGTGAAGTCGGCTGAGGTGGTCAGCAACAGGTGCGGACGGCCGCGCCTACGAAGTCGCCTTCGTCCTCGACGCCGCGCCGATAAAGGACGAATACACGCTTCGCTACGACTGGGACGGCGACACCTCGGTCACCTGGTCGCTGGTCGAGGCGAAGATGCTGAAAGCCCTCGAAGGCGCTTACTACTTGTCCGCCAGGGGCGATTCAACCGATGTGACCTACCAGCTGTCTGCCGACTTGAGCATCCCGATGATCGGGATGCTCAAGCACAAGGCCGAGAAGGTCGTGATCGACAGCGCGCTGAAGGGTCTCAAGGCGCGCGTCGAGTCCCAAGCCTGACCCGGCGCTCGTCCACCACCCTGCAAGAAGATCGACCTGCGAGGACTGACATGGCCTTGACTGTCGGAGTCGACGTCGGCGGTACCAAGATCGCTGCCGGCGTCGTGTCAGAGACCGGCGAGATCCTCGAACGGCAGCGCCGCGTCACACCGGCCCGCGATCCGCGAGCCACGTGTGAGGTGATCGTTGCGCTGGTGCACGACCTGCTGTCGCGCCACGATGTGGCGGCCGTCGGTGTCGGTGCCGCCGGGTACGTCGACGCCGACCGGTCCACCGTCTTGTTCGCGCCCAACCTCGCCTGGCGCGACGAGCCGCTGCGGGCGGCTGTCGAGGCAGCGGTCGGAGTCCGGGTCGTGGTGGAGAACGACGCGAACGCGGCCGCCTGGGGAGAGTTCCGGTTCGGGGCTGCTGCTGACGTCGACGACTTGCTCATGGTTGCGGTCGGCACGGGGATTGGCGGCGGGGTTGTGCTCGACGGTCAGCTGTTTCGTGGCCACTTCGGCGTCGCCGCGGAGTTCGGGCACATGCGGGCGGTGCCGGGCGGTCACGTCTGCGGTTGCGGGAACTACGGGTGCTGGGAGCAGTACGCCAGCGGTACGGCGCTGGTCAGGTCGGTGCGCGAGGTGGCCGCCAAGGGGTCACCGCTTGCGGAAGGGATCTTGAACCTGGCCGGTGGGGATCCGGCGGCGATCACCGGGCAGATGATCACCACGGCCGCGGCAGCAGGGGACCGGCTCGCGGTCGAGTCCTTCGAGGACCTTGGCCGCTGGCTCGGCGAGGGACTTGCCGACCTCGTGTCCGCGTTCGATCCGGGCGTCATCGTGATCGGTGGCGGCGTCTCGGAAGCCGGTGAGCTGCTCCTCGGCCCGGCGCGCGCGGCGTTCGGCCGCCAGCTGGCGGGGCGCGGCCACCGTCCCGAGCCACAGCTGCGGCTGGCGCAGCTGGCGAACACCGCGGGGATGATTGGCGTCGCGGACCTGGCCCGGAACTGACTACCAGCGCCATCAGATGCCTTCGGTCCGCGTGGTGACGTACAACATCGCCGGTGCGCGGCACCGGTCGCCGCTGGCAGACGTGGTCCGGGCGGTCGCACCCGACGTACTCGTCGTCAATGAGACGCCGAAGCTGCCGCTCGTGTGGCGATGGCAGTGCGCCCGGCTTGCCGCTGAGTGGGGCCTGACGCGGGCAGCAGGCGGTCGAGACGCCGGTAGCAACATGATCTGCGTCTCCTCGCGGGTGCGGGTGCTCGCCACCTCTGTGCGTCGACTCAGCCAGCCGCTGTTCGCTCCGCGCCGGGGCATCGTCGCGCCCAGTGCGCAGTGGACGGCGTGCAGTTCGGGGTCATGGGAGTTCACCTGTCGCTGTCCGGCGCGCGGCGACCGGCCGAGGCTCAGCAAGCGGTGCTGGCGGCTGACGAGTTGCGCGGGCCGGTGGTCGTATGCGGCGACCTCAACGAGCCGCCGGGTCGACCGGCGTGGCGGGTGCTGCACGCGGCCGGTTTCGTCGACCTAGGCGACGACGCGGAGATGACGTTCACCTCGACGAACCCGGTCAAGCGCATCGACGCCGTCCTCGTTCGCGACGTTGCCGTCAGCTCGTACGGCGTACCAGACGTTGACGCCGAACTCTTGCGGGCCGCCAGTGACCACCGTCCGGTGCAAGCCGTAATCGACCTGCCTGAGCATCCGGCTCAGCCAGCGGCCCGCGCTCGGGACACCAGCGATATGGTCTTAGAGCAGCCTGAGATAGATGCCGGCGCAGGCGGCCGCCGCCAGTAGCACGAGGTAGCCGAGGACGATCCGGGTGTCGCCCAGCAGGCACTTGGAGCGGGTCAGTCCGGCGCGCCATGCCTTCCAGTAGCCGGTGAACCCGAGGACTGCGAACAACAGCAGCGCCACCGGACCCAGGAGCCATCCGAGGGCTGCGACCGTAGCGAAGATGCACAGCCTCAGCGGGTCGTAAGGCGTCGAAGCAGCGGGATCGCCATGGTCAGGCGGCCGGATCTCGCTGGAGCGGCCCGCGCTCGATCCCAACGTCGTCATGACCCGCCTCCCCTCGCGGTCGACAGCCGGCTGCGGCCGAGCGGTGCCCAGGCCTGAACGGCGCAAAACGGCGCACACTGGTCGGCGCCGGTCGCCTGGTTGACTGTGCCGACGTGCACACAGCACTGGGTGAGCCGCTCCTCGATCATCGTGTGCATGTCCATGAACGGTTTCACCGTGATCCGCTTGACCCGCTCCCCCAACATCGCGCGGAGCCGCTTTTGCTGACCGGGAAGTTGACCTGCCACGAGTTTGCTCAACGTGGCGACCCCCAGGTCGCAGTTCTCACAGATGTCCCGCCAGACGCTGCTCATGTTCGGGTGCGACAGCGATGACTGCTCACTCATGAGGTCGAGCAGGGAATTCTTGACGATCACCCGCATCTTGGCCGAAGCCTCCTCGTCGGCGAACCGGTTGGCGAGCAGGTCAGGTTCCAGGTCGAGCCACTGCTTGAGCCGGTCGTGGCCGATCAGCGACGTCAGCGACCGCCAAGTCCCCGAGTCGTCTCGGAGCAGGTAACCGACCGAGCAGCAGTGCGGGTGTGAGCACGGCAGCGCCGTCAGGTCGCGCCACGTCACCACGCCGGCGGTCTGCTCCTCCAGCCGTGTCAGCACCCCGGTGTGGGTCAGCCGGTCCAGCGGGTCGATCCCCGCCGAACGGCCCGACCCGAACACCGGCTGGACCGTGACCCCGCCGACGTACGGCGTGTCGAGCGCCCGCTTGATGACGAACCCCAGCTCGTCGTCGTTGACGCCCAACGCGGCCGTCATGGTGAGCGTCGTGAAGACGCCGGCTGCGGAGAGCCGCTGGATCGCCTGATCCTTGAAGCGTCGGATGTCGGCGCCCCGGTGGTGAGTCGAGGCGTGCGCACTCTCGCCGTCGTACTGAAGGTAGACCTCGACACGCTCGCGATGCCGCGTCAGCAGCGCCAACAGGGCGTCGTCCTGGGCGATCCGCAGCCCGTTGCTGTTGACGAGGATCCGGACGATCGGTCGGGCCACCACCTCAGCGATGAGCTGCTCGAGCTGCGGGTAGAGCGTCGGCTCACCGCCCGACAGCATGAGCACGTCGATCCGGCCGCCCTCGCGTGACAACCGGGTGTCGATGCTCGAGAGCACCGACTTGAGCGGCGCCACCGACGTGAGCGCAGGCGCCGAGGCGGTGAAGCAAGTCGGACAGCGCAGATTGCAGTGGTCGGTGATGTCCTCGAGAAGGATGCACGTGTGCTGGGTCTGCATCTCCGGCAGCCCGTCGGCGTACGCCGCGGGTACCGGCGCGAAGTTGCCCACCACGTCTGGCACATGCGTCTTCGTCGGCGCGGTCCACTGCTCCAGATACTCGAGGATCTCCGCCGACTCGTCGTACAGCGTCCGCACCAGCCCGTGCCGGCGGCAGCCGCGCTCGAGCCACACGCGCCCGTCCCGCACTGCCAACCAGCCCGACAGCCGCTCCACCTGCTCGAGCGGCCGCTCCGGCTGCTCCTGATGGCAAGACGGGCAGAACGCGTTGACGTACCGATGCACACGGAAGTCCCGCAGCGGCATGCCCTGAGTCATGTCACGATCCGCTCTCCGTCGCTGTCAGCCCTAGTAGGCCTTGTTCAGCCAGTAGATGCACGTGCCCGCGGACGCGACCACTCCCACCGCGAACCCCACCAGCATGCCTACTCCGGTCCGACGGGTGGATCGCCGGACTGCCAGAACGATGGCGACCACGAGCAGGAGCGGCAACAGAAGCAGGCCGCCTACGGTGGAGCCTTCGGAGAACCGACTGAGCAGGATCGGGCTGAACGAGGCGACTACGGCACCGCCCAGGCCGAGCACCAGTCCCCAGCCGAACGATCCTCCACCGCCATCGGTCGACCCCTCCACCGGCTCGCCGACAGGTGGCGGCGGGGGAAAGTGGTGCTCGCTCACGCCACCACCGCCCGCCGCACGTCGTACGCACCTCGCCGGAACTGGTAGGCGACCCTTGCCACGATGAGCGGCGCGACGACAGCAAGGAAGAGCTGCGGGCGGGTGAGTCCCACGAAGACGACTTCGTTGCCGCGGACGAACTCGACGAGGAAGCGGAAGACGGCGTACGCCGCGAGGTAGAGGGTGAGCGATTCGCCCGGCGCGATCGGCTGGTGTCGCAGCCATCCCCACAGCACGGCGAACGCGACGAGGTGGAAGGCGATCTCGTAGCCGAACGAAGGGTGCAACGCAACGCCTGCCGGGCCGCTCACCCGCGCCGCCTGCTCGGGTGAAAGCGTCATGCCCCAGCCGGCGTGGGTGGGGGTTCCCGGCAGCTCCGTCAGTAGGCAGCCGATCCGGCCGATTGCCATGCCGAGTGCGACGGCGGGCGCGAAGAGGTCACCGGTGCGCTCGCGGTACCCGATGAGCCGCTTGGCCACGTGGGCGCCGAGGTAGGCGCCGACGAGTCCTCCGAGGATGCTGCGGTTTCCGTACAACCACTGCTCGCTCAGCGAGGCATTCTCCCGCAGATCGACGTGCTGCAGCCAGGTGCCCAGCCGCATCATCACCGCTCCGCCGACCAGCGCTCCGGCAACCACGATCCAGACTCGGTCGTCGTCGGCTCGTCCACGGCGCCGCGCCTCCAGCCAGAACACCGAGGCCGCGATGGCGACACCGAGCGCCACGAAGAGTTCATGCCACCACGGCGCCACCATTCGGAAACTATCTCAGACGTTGCGACGATTTCCGCTGAAGACCGTCTATTGCCGGGGTCCGAGCAACCTGCCCGATTGACGCACTCACGCCAACGGCTACCGGCGCTCCCTCTACCTGCAGACGCGGACCGGCTCGTTCGTGCTGGACGGGACGAACACAACCTGCGTGCCCTCCGCCTCGAACACGGCTCGCGTTGAGGACTCGACAGTCAACTGCCCCTCTTGGTAGGGGTCGTCCCAGCCATCAGGTGACCCGACCGCGCCCTCGTCATACAGCGGTGGGGTCGCGTGCCACCAGCGCCCGCCGATCTTGGCGCTCTCTACGCCACAATGCGTGTAGACGAAGAATGTGACTGACTCGCCAGTCGGGGGAGGGGTGTCTGCGTAGGCGACCTCCTCCGCACGCGTGGGTTGCGTGTCAAGGTTTCCGCATCCCTGAACCGCGGCCAGCGTCGCGATCAGCCCACACACGAGGCGAGTCGACACCACGGCACCCCCTCCTTCGCGACCTGGTAGTCGCCGATCCAAGCGTAACTCGGCGATTGGCCGGGAGCTGCACTGAACAGTCGGGGGCCGCCGCCTGATCCGCTCACCCGTGATCAGTTGCTCGCCGGTACGGATGCTCATCGCGCAGGTACAGACAGTCCACGTGATCGGAAAGTGGGAGCTCTCAGCGCGACCGGTGGATCTGCTCTGCTAGCTCGACGACTGCGGCGATGAGGCGATCACCGTGAACTAGCTCCGGGTCGTTGTGGTCGGCGCCGGCGACCTCAACGGCCTGCGACAGCTCCGGCGCTGCTGCGGCCACCGCGCGACTCTGATCGGGCGGCACGATGGAGTCTTCAGAGCCGTACACGACAGTGACCGGCACTTTTACGTCCGCAAGATGCTGAACCAGCGGGTACTTGTCGCGGAGCAACCGGGCGACGGGCAGGAACCGGTAGTGCACCTCGCCGATCGTCGTGAGGTCGACGAACGGCGAGCGCAAGACCAGACCTGCTGGGGCATGATCAGCCGCGAGCTCGGTCACCACCGCGGCGCCGAGGCTCTCACCGAAGTAGAGCAGCCGGTTGGGGGCGACATCAGCCTCTTCGACCAGAAACGAGCGCGCCGCACGGACGTCTAGGGCGAGCCCATCCTCGGTGGGACTGCCCGCGTTGCCGCCATGTAGCCACGGTAGTCGAACAGCAACACCGACATCCCCTCCTTGGCCAGTGCCCGGGCGAGAGGTGCGCGAGCGGCCCTGTCACCGGCGTTGCCGCTGGCCACCAACACGGTGAAACCCCGGTCCGGTTGCTTGGCGGGGATGAACCATGCCCCCAGCTCCACGCCGTCGCTGGTGTGGAGGACCACGTCCTGGGCGCCGGGAATGACCGCATCGGCAGATGGAACGGGAGTTGTTGACGGCAGGTAGATCAGCCGCCGCTGAAAGACCCAGAGCAAAGTAAGCAGCAGCACAGCGACGACTACGACGGTGATGACTAACCGTTGCACTGCACCAGTGTGCTGCGCCGTCGTGGGAGCCACCGCCGGCGCGTCGTCGGCGTGGCAGCAACATCCGGGACCGTGCCCCACGTCGGTGCCGTGGGAGCCTGTTGGAGGCGCTCGTGCAGCCGGGCACGGATCTCCTCGGGCGCCAACTGTGTCCGTTGCCGCTGCTCACGGGCGATGATGACACCGGCTGCAGCGACACCAGCGACGGCCGGCGAGACCGAGCACCTTCCAGAGGTTCATGAAGAGGGGCCTTCCGTGTGCGACGCGGTACTCAGCCTAGACGCGGCTGTCGACCTGACCCGCACCGGCGACCTCTGGTTGTTCCGCGGCAGGTCGGCCGCAGACCGCGCTATTCGTGTCGTCACCAACGCCCCGGTCAACCACGTCGGAATGGCGGTCGTCCTCGACGATCTGCCGCCATTGATGTGGCACGCCGAACTCGGTCGTGGGCCAGTCGACATGTGGACCGGCACCCACCACCGCGGCGCACAACTGCATGACCTGCTAGCGGCGGTCGAACAGTGGAGCCACCGGTACAACCAGCGCACCTGGCTTCGACAGCTCGACACCACCGTTACTCGGGAGATGGAGGATGCCCTGCTGCGCACCATCGCGCGGACGAACGGCACCCCCTTCCCGACCGCGGCGACGCTGGCGAGCCGCTGGCTCCTCGGGCGGTTACGTCGACCAGCGCCGGTGGAGTCGACGTACTGCGCGGAAGTGGTCGCTGGCACCTACCAGGCGATGGGGCTCCTCGCCGGGGACCGCCCGACGAACTACTACGACCCCGGCAAGTTCTGGTCCGGCGACGACCTGAAGTTGGTCGGCGGCGCCCGCCTGGGCGCCGAGATCCGGGTGGACGTGCCCACGCCGATGCCAGGCTGACTCCACAGACGCTCACCCGCAAATCACGGGCTGCCGTAGTGTCGCCGGGTGGCGCTCACGTTATTGGAGGCTCGGGGCCGCGCTGCCCTGATCACGGTCGTCGACTACGAGGTGCACCTGACCCTGGCGGCCAACGGAGACAGGTTCGGATCCACCAGCGTCGTCCGGTTCACCTGTTCCGAAGCCGGCGCGTCGTGCTTCCTCGAACTCGCCGACGGCGTCGACGTGACGGTGACGCTCAACGGTAAGCAGCTCCCACCCGCTGCGTACGACGGGCGCCGGATCACCCTGCCAGACCTCACGGTCGACAACGTGGCACTTGTCTGCGCGCGGCTGCCCTACGTGACCAACGGCGACGGAATGCACCGGTTCGTCGACCCCGTTGACGGTGAGACGTATGTGTCCGCCTACTGCGGAATGGACAACGCGCAGCGGGTCTTCGCCTGCTTCGACCAGCCCGACCTGAAGGCGCCGATCACTCTGGACGTCTCTGCCGATGACCGCTGGACGGTGCTAGCAAGCGGGCGGCGCGTCGAACCGCACATCCCTGGTCGGTGGCGGTTCGCGCCGACGCCACCGATCCCGACCTACCTGTTCGTCGTGTGTGCCGGGCCCTGGCACTCAACGGGGTTCGAGCACAGCGGCCGCAGGTTCGGCTGGCACGCGCGGCAATCGCTCGCTACGGAGCTCAACCGGGACTCCGAGGAGCTGCGAAGGGTCACGATCGCCTGCTGGGACCACTACGCCAGCGTCTTCCGGGAGCCGTACGCCTTCGACGACTACCACCAGGTCTTCGTTCCGGGGCTCAACTGGGGCGCTCTGGAGACACCCGGGTGCGTGACCTACCGCGACGAGATGCTGCCGCCCGGACGGATCTCCGACCAGGAACGCCAGCGCCGAGCCACCGTCATCGCACACGAGATGGCCCACATGTGGTTCGGGAACCTGGTGACGATGCGCTGGTTCGACGACGCCTGGCTCAGCGAGTCCTTCGCCGACTACATGGGGTTCCTCGTGGCCGACCGGGCCGCCGGCTTCCGCGAGACCTGGGTCGACTTCGACGCCGCGTTCCTCCCGATGGCCTATGACGCAGACGAGCGCCGCTCAACGCACCCTGTCGCTCCCGAGCCAGCCGCAGTCACCGACGTGGACGCGGCGTACGGAAACTTCGACAGCCTCTCCTACGCCAAGGGCAACGCGGTCGTGCGCCAGCTCGTCACCTGGTTGGGCGAGGAGGACTTCCTGGCTGGTGTGAACGGCTATCTCACCCGCCACCGGTTCGGCACGGCGTCCCTCACTGACTTCGTCTCTGCCCTTAGCGACGCGTCCCGGCGTGACGTGGCCGGCTGGGTCGATGCGTGGCTGCGCACCACCGGCTTCGACACGCTGACGGTGACCCGCGAGGCCGGCGTCCCCGTGCTCTCGCGCACCGGATCTCGGCCGCATCGCCTCCGGGTGACGTCGTACGACGTGACGAACGGCGCGCTGCGGCCGACGAGCACCCGCACGGTCGACCTCGGCGACGACCCGGTGAGCCTGTCGGAGGGCCGCGACCGGGTAGTCGTGGCCAACAGCCACGGCGACACCTTCGCCCGCCTGCGGCTCGACGGCCGTTCGTTCACGGCGGTCACTGCCCACCTCTCCGCGATGCCCGACTCCAAGACTCGAGCCGTGCTGTGGACCGCGCTCGGTGACCTGGTACGGCGTGCGGACGGCTTCGACACGCTGACGGTGACCCGCGAGGCCGGCGTCCCCGTGCTCTCCCGCACCGGGTCCCGGCCGCACCGCCTGCGGGTGACGTCGTACGACGTGACGGACGGCGCGCTGCGGCCGGCAAGCACCCGCACGGTCGACGTCGGCGACGACCCGGTGAGGCTGCCGGAGGGCCGCGACCGCGTGGTCGTGCCCAACAGCCACGGCGACACCTTCGCCCGCCTGCGGCTGGACCGGCATTCGTTCACGGCGGTCACTGCCCACCTCTCCGCGATACCCGACCCCAAGACTCGAGCCGTGCTGTGGACCGCGCTCGGTGACCTGGTACGGCGTGCGGAGCTGGACCCGCGGGACTACCTCGACATGGTCAGTAGTCACCTACCCCACGAGGGACACAGCGCGGTCTTCGAGGCCGCGCTGGGGCGGGCGCGGCGAGACGTCGTGGTCCAGTACCTCCCTGCTGACCGCGTGGCTTCCGCGCTCGACATCCTCGCCGCAGCCTGCCGCGGCGCCCTGAATGCCGCTTCCGCCCCCGCCGTAGCCCTGGCAGCCGTGCGGGGTCTCGCGTCCACCAGTCGAGACGCCGCCCTCCTGCGCGCCTGGCTGGCCGACGACCGCGCCGACACCGGCATCGCCCTCGACCCGCGGCTGCGCTGGGACGTCCTGCGACGGCTGGCCGAGATCGGTGACCCGGCCGCGCCAGCGCTGGTCGAGGCTGAGCGGCGCCGCGACCCCTCGATCGCCGGGGAACTCGGGACGGCGCGGGCGTCAGCCGCGTTGCCGGACCCGGCGGCCAAGGCGTCGGCGTGGAACGCGATGTTCAGCGGCGAGCCGTCCAACCGACTGTTCGCCGAGACGGCGCAGGGGTTCTGGTCCGCCGAGCAGCACGACCTGCTCGCGCCGTACGTCGAGCGCTACCTCGCCGAGGCCCCGGCCCTCGCGGCCCGACGTGGCCAGTCCTTCTCGCTCGTCGTTGGACATGCGTTCCCGACGATCCCGCTGGGAGCCGACGCGTTGTCCATGCTGGACCGAGCGCTGTTGGGCGACATCACGACCGTGCTGCGGCGGGCCTGGGAGGACCGGCGCGACGACCTCGCGCTAGCCATGGCCGTCCGGCGACGATTCGGCTAAGCGGTCGCGTCGGTAGTCCGGCACGAGCTCGAAGGCGAGCTGCTCGAGGAAGAGCCCGACGTCGGTGACGATGCCGCGGGCCTGTGAAGATCCGCGGTCGGCCAGCTTGGTGACTGTCGCCGGGTTGATGTCGACGCAGACCAGCGGCACCGACGCGGGCAGGATGTTCCCGGTGGCGACCGAGTGGAGCATGGTCGCCACCATCAGGCAGAACCCCACCCCGGCGAGCTGCTGGCGCATCGCCCGCTGGCCCTCGATGACGTCGGTGTAGACGTCGGGAAGCGGCCCGTCGTCGCGGACGGAGCCGACCAGCACGAAGTCTTTCCCGTGGGTGACCAGCGCGTGCATGATGCCGCCGGTCAGCACGCCCTGGTCGACGGCCGCAGCGATCGAGCCCGCTTTACGGATCGTGTTCAGCGCGCGGATGTGGTGCTCGTGCCCGTGCTCGACCCCACGACCGAGCGCCAGGTCGACACCGAGCGACGTGCCGTAGAGCGCTGCCTCGATGTCGTGGGTGGCCAGTGCGTTGCCCGCGAACACCACGTCGACGTACCCGGCGTGGACCATGGCGACCATCGCCGGGGCTGCGCCGGTGTGGACGACGCCTGGGCCGGCCACCCACAGCACCCGCTTACCGGCCTCCTTGGCTTCCCGGATGCCGTCGGCGACCTGCCGGACGAGCAACGTCTGCGGCTTCTCGCTGGAGACGTCGGACTCCATGAAGCCGAAGATCTCCTGCTCGGTTCCGCCAGCCGGCGCCGGCGTCGTAACCCTGATGCCGGCGGCGCCGCACACCACCTGCATGCCCGCTCGGACGTCCGACATCGGCAACGTGTAGACCCGCGGCCGCTCGCCGCTGCTGTCGACGATGAGACCGCAGTCCATCTCGGGGTTCTCGACGACGTGCCAGGCGCCGTCGATGCGGACCTGTGTGGCCAGGTTTGTGGTCGAGTAGAACCCGTCAGGGAACACGCCGTCGCGCTCGGCGGGAAGGACCGAAGCCACGCCCGGGTCGGACATGTTGACGCCACGGGTCTGCAGCCGCATCAGCAGCCGTTGCAGGGTCTCGTCGTCGTCGGCGATCACCCGGATGCGTGCGTACGACGTCTCATCGGAGTCGAGACCCACGTCGATCTTCTCGATCTGGTGGTCCCCGGAGTACTCGCGGATGTCTCTGAGCACCCGCGACAAGATGCCGCTGTCCATGAGGTGGCCAGAGATCTCGACCGTCTCGCTCGCACTCATGGCCGAAAGGCTAGACCACCGCCCCGTCGTCAGAGTCGCGGTCGTCGTCGCTGCGGTCGTCCATGGCGGCAACCAGTGCGATGAACCCGCCAACAAAGCCGCCCACCGCCAGCAGCGAAAGCCAGGTGGGCAACGCCACGGTGAACAGCGCAGCGACCAACAGCAGCAGCGGCCCCCCGATCAGGCCGAGCCACGCCACCTGCTTGGCGGGGTCGAGCCGAGGCAGCGGAGGTGGCGCGGGGGGCACGAAGTGCTCCTTCGGCTCCAGCGGGTCGTCGCGCCCGTCGCCGCCCTCGCGTGCGGTCGCCCCCAACCGGTCCCACTCGGCGGACCCGCCGGTTGTCGACGCTTCGGCCGGGGTGCCGGTGTCGGTAGTGGAGGCCTCCGGTGACGTGTCGATGTCCTCCTGCGCCGGCCAAACGGCACGGGCCGGGTCGACCGGCTGGTCGAACGTCGCCACGATCTGCGCCCAGGTGAGGTCGTCGTTACGGGCGTCGAGATCGGCGCTCTGCAGGGCGATCAGCTGGCGGACCTGCTGGGAGGCCGCCGAGTCGACGTACAACCTGTCCTTGACGCTGGTGCGGAACTCCGGGCGGTCGAAGCCGACGGTGCTCGACGACTCCACCGGCTTGGTGTACGCCGCGACCCCCTGCACCCGAAGGTCGGCAAGCATTGCGTCGGCGACCTGTGGCTCGAGGTCGGCGACCGGCGTGTACGCCGGGGCAGTAAGGCCGTTGGACCGCATCGTCAGCCTCCGGGCACCGACGTGCGTTTGCGGATGAACTCCGCCGACTCGGTGAAGATGCTCTCGGCGTCGTTGTCGAGGGTGGCGACGTGGTAGCTGTCGTCGAGCACCCGCTCGGTGACGTCGCGGGAGGACCCGCTGGGTGATGATCTGCGCCGACAGCGGTTCGACGACGTGGTCCTCCACGGAACGGAACACCAGCAGCGGTGCGGTGACCTTCGCCAGGTCGTCTCGGGTGACCTTCCACATGTCGCGCAGCGAGTCCAGCGCCTTGAGCGGCGTGCGGTCGTAGCAGTGCTCGTCGACGCCGGGCTTCTTGATGTCGTTGCCGATGCCCTTCAGGGCGGGGACGAAGCGTTTGAGCAGCGGCAGCGCGGCGAGCCGCTTGTCGGTGCTGACGATCGAGGGGTTCACCAAGACGAGCCCCGCGACGTCGTCGCCGCGCTCCTCGGCCAGCCGCAGCGCGAGACACCCACCCATCGACAGGCCGGCGACGAACACCTCGTCGCAGGTCTCGCGCAAGGTGTCAAGACCGCGCGACGCCTCGGCGTACCAGTCCTGCCAGGAGGTGGCGTTGAGCTCCTGCCAGGTGGTGCCGTGGCCGGGCAGTCGGGGCACCGACACGGTGAAGCCTTCGGCGCGCAGGCTCTCAGCCCAGGGGCGCATGGACGCCGGCGAACCCGTCAAGCCGTGGGTCAGGAGCACCCCGACCGGGCCCCCGTCGGCATGGAACGGCGAGGCGTGAGGCAGTACCGACACGGGGATGCTCCTGGCAGCGAACGAGAGGCGACCTGTTCGACTTCATGGTGTCACGGCCGTCGCTGCTTTTCGACACGTCCCGCCATCGGACTAGGGTGTGCTCAGCCGAAGGAGGTCTGCGCGTTGTTCTACTGGTGGCTCAAGTGGGTGCTTGTCGGCCCGCTGCTCAAGATGATCTTCCGGCCCGACGCCGAGGGCACCGAGAACGTGCCCGTCGAGGGCGCCGCGATCTTGGCCAGCAACCACTTGTCGTACTCCGACTGGCTCTTCATGCCGCTGACGATCCCGCGGCGGGTGACGTTCGTGGCGAAGGCCGAGTACTTCACCAGCCCGGGGTTGAAGGGCTGGCTGCAGAAGACGTTCTTCTCCGGTGCCGGCCAGGTCCCGATCGACCGCTCCGGCGGGCGGGCGTCGGAAGGCGCGATCACCACGGGGCTGAAGATCTTGGCCAACGGCGAGCTCTTCGGGATCTACCCCGAGGGCACCCGCTCGCACGACGGCCGGTTGTACCGCGGCAAGACGGGCATCGCCCGGATGGCGCTGGAGGCGAAGGTCCCGGTCATCCCCGTGGCGGTGATCGGCACCGATGTGGTGGCTCCGCCGGGCAAGCTCTTCGGCAGGTACACCCGCCCATGTGTTCGCTTCGGCAAGCCGTTGGACTTCTCGCGGTACCAGGGCATGGAAAGTGACAGGTTCGTCTTGCGGTCGATAACCGACGAGATCATGTACGAGATCATGCTGCTGTCCGGGCAGGAGTACGTCGACGTGTACGCCTCCCGAGCCAAGGAGGACGCGCAGCGGCAGGCAAAGGCGGCAGCAGCCGCCGCCAAGGTGGAGGCCAAGGAAGCCAAGAGGCTCAGCGCCTAGCCCTCGGCCCCTCGGCTGAGCGGTGTACCTGGTCGGCGTCGATAGGCTCGACGCCGACCAACAAACCCGGCGTGATTGAGGGAGTCCACGCATGCGCGTTGGAGTGTTGACCGGTGGCGGGGACTGCCCGGGGCTTAACGCCGTCATCCGGGCCGTCGTACGCCGGGGGTGCAGGAGTACGGCTACGACTTCGTCGGCTTCCGCGACGGTTGGCGTGGGCCGCTGGAGAACGTCACCCGCGAGCTCGGCATCCCGCAGGTGCGCGGCATCCTGCCCCGTGGCGGCACGATCTTGGGGTCGTCTCGAACCAACCCGTTCAAGGAAGACCGGGGAGTGGAGCGCATTACCGAGAACCTGGCGGCCTTGGGGTCGACGCCCTCGTTGCGATTGGCGGCGAGGACACCCTCGGGGTGGCGACGAAACTGGCTGACCTCGGCGTCAACGTGGTCGGCGTACCGAAGACCATCGACAACGACCTGAGCGGGACCGACTTCACCTTCGGCTTCGACACTGCCGTCAACATCGCCACCGAGGCGATCGACCGGCTGCACACGACAGCGGAGTCCCATCACCGGGTGCTGGTTGTCGAGGTGATGGGCAGGCACGCCGGCTGGATCGCGCTGCATTCGGGGCTGGCAGGAGGGGCGAACATCATCTTGATCCCGGAGCAGCCGTTCGACATCGAGAGGATCTGCACGCTGGTGGAGCAGCGGTTCCGGTTGATGTACTCACCGATCATCGTGGTCGCCGAGGAGCGGTTCCCGCCGAGGGCACGATGGCCACGGTCACCGGTCAGATCGACGCGTTCGGGCACGTGCGGCTCGGCGGCATCGGGGACCGGCTGGCGACGGAGATCGAGGCGCGCACCGGCAAAGGGCACGTGCCGTGGTGCTCGGGCACACTCAGCGCGGCGGCACGCCTACCGCCTTCGACCGGTGGCTGGCGACCCGGTTCGGCCTGCACGCGATCGCGGCAGTCCACGACGGCGACTTCGGCAAGATGGTGGCCCTGCGCGGCACCGACATCGTCCGCGTCGACCTGATCGAAGGGACCGGCGCGTTGAAGACGGTCGACCCGTCCCTGTACTCCGAAGCCGAAGTGCTGTTCGGATAGACCTACCCTTGTCAGGTGACCATCCCCACCCTGCAGGAGCTGCACGCCATCGGCGCCGCCCAGCAGCCGGTCTGGCCCGACCGTGACCAGGTCGACGACGCGGTCGCAACCTTGCGCCGGATGCCGCCGCTGGTCTTCGCCGGTGAGTGTGACGACCTGAAGTCCAGCCTGGCCGAGGTGGCGGCCGGCCGCGCGTTCGTACTGCAAGGCGGCGACTGCGCCGAGACCTTCGCCAGCGTCACCGCCGACAACGTCCGCGCCAAGCTGCAGGTCCTGTTGCAGATGGCGGTCGTGCTGACGTACGGCGCGTCGGTTCCGGTGGTCAAGATCGGCCGCATCGCCGGCCAGTACGCCAAGCCCCGCACGAGCCACGTCGAGACCCGCGACGGCGTCGAGCTGCCGGCGTACCGCGGCGACGCCGTCAACGGGTTCGACTTCACGCCGCAGAGCCGCACCCCCGACCCGCAGCGGCTCGTGCAGGTCTACAACTCCTCAGCCGCGACCCTCAACCTGTGCCGGGCGTTCCTGCAGGGCGGGTACGCCGACCTGCGCCAGATGCACGCCTGGAACACCGACTTCGTGCGGACCAGCCCGGTCGGCGCGGTCTACGAGCGGATGGCCAGCGACATCGACCGCGCGCTGGACTTCATGAAGGCGATCGGCGCGGAGTCCGAGGAGCTGCACCGGGTCAACTTCCACAGCAGCCACGAGGCGCTGGTGCTGGAGTACGAGCACGCCCTGACTCGGATCGACTCGCGGACGGGGACGCCGTACGACGTCTCAGGACACTTCCTGTGGATCGGGGAACGCACCCGCCAGCTCGACGGGGCACATGTGGAGTTCCTCTCCCGCGTGCGCAACCCGATCGGGGTGAAGCTCGGCCCGACGGCGTCGCCTGACGAGGCTGTCGCGCTGGCCGACAAGCTCAACCCCGGCAACGAGCCGGGCTTTACCTCACGTTCATCACCCGGATGGGCGCCGCCCGCATCCGCGACGTGCTGCCGAACCTGATCGAGAAGCTGCAGGCCGCCGGGCTCGACGTGGCGTGGGTGAGCGATCCGATGCACGGCAACGGCTACGAGACGTCGACGGGGTACAAGACGCGCCGGTTCGACGACGTCATCGACGAGGTCAGGGGTTCTTCGAGGTGCACCGCAGCCTGGGCACCTGGCCGGGTGGCCTGCACGTCGAGCTCACCGGGGGCGACGTGACCGAGTGCATCGGTGGGGGAGAGGCGCTCGACGAGGCGGGGCTACGGCACCGGTACGAGTCGGTGTGCGACCCGCGTCTCAACCGCACCCAGTCGCTGGAGCTGGCGTTCCTCGTCGCCGAGATGCTGCGCGCCCGCAAAGACTGACCGGCCGGCTGGGAGCCACCGTGATCGACCTGCGCAGCGACACCGTCACGAAGCCGTCCGCGGACATGCGCCGCGCGATGGCCTCGGCGGAAGTCGGGGACGACGTGTACGCCGAGGACCCGACGGTGCGGATCCTGGAAGAGCGCGCCGCCGACCTGCTGGGGTTCGAGGCCGCGCTGTTCACGGTCACCGGATCGCTGGCGAACCTGCTGGCGGTCCGGCCGCTGGCCGGTGTCGGCACCGAGGTCTTGTGCGATTCCGGCGCCCACCTTGCCCGTGCCGAGCTGGGCGCCCACGGGGCGGTCAACGGCGTGACGATGCGCACCTGGACCCACCCCTGCGGCCACGTCGACGTGGCGGCGATCGAGCGGCTGATCGCACCCGACCTGGGCCC
The DNA here is from genome assembly GCA_030447805.1 of Nocardioidaceae bacterium. Lineage (GTDB taxonomy): Bacteria > Actinomycetota > Actinomycetes > Propionibacteriales > Nocardioidaceae > JAUJOE01. The sequence continues at coordinate 125,255 of JAUJOE010000001.1, forward strand.
CTTCCTGGTGCGGACCACTTGTGTGTCGGTGGAGAACACCCACAACTTCGCTGGTGGCCGAGTGCAGCCGTTGCCCGCGTTGGGCGCACGTCGCGACAATGGACGGCTGCGCCGGGCGGTGGCGCTGTCGAAGGGGCTGGGGCGCACCGGTCAGACCGCTTCGCCGATGCGGGATCGGCCTGCGGCCTCGACGGGCGCGGCTGTGGAACTACACGTCGCGACGGGGAAGACCACGCGCGCTGCGCGAGCTGACGAGTCCACGGTTCGCCGACACCGCGGCGGTGGCGCTGTCGAAGGGGTGTGGGTGCACCGGTGGGATCGCTGCTGCTGGCGACGGCCGATCAGGTCGCCGACGCGCGGGGGATTCGGCGCGTGCGGTGGCGCAAGCGCCTCGGCGGCGGCCTTGGCTGCCCGTCACTGGGCGCTGGCGTGCGTGGCCGGCCACGTCAACTACGACGGCTGATGCGCGACATCTTCGGGTTCTACGCGCTCGACCCCGGTGGCCGGAACGTCGAGCGGCTCGACCAGACCATGACAACGCGCGATCAGCAAGGTTGATCGCCAGCTCCTCGTCGGGGTCACAACCCGGTGTCGACGAGTCAACGGTGGAGACCAACATCGTGGTGATTCCGCCCGGACTCACCAGTCGGTGACGCGGCCGGCGCTTCGTGGTGCAGGCCCGCTGCCGCGCCGAGGGGGTGATGGTGTCGGCGGAGGGGGCGCGCCGCCTCGTACGCGCGCTTGTGACCCATCTCGACATGGCCCGTCGTCAGCACCGACGACGCCAAGCAAGGCGCGCCAGACGTCATCGCGCGATCGAGCGATGATCCATCAACTGGCATCTTCATCACCTGTCGGCGTCGTAGTACTTGGTCGCCCAGCGAGCGGGCATCGCGTGGCTTCGAAGTCGCGCCTTCGACAGTGCCGATCTCAAGCAGGTTGCCCGCTTTTCCGACGGCATGTCGCCCTCAACCTCCTCTGAGTCCTCGTAGTTGGTCTGTCAACGTCGTGACCTGCCTCGGTGATGAGTGGCTCGGTCGGGCGTTAACTTGCAAGCCTCAGACGGTGACCTGGGTGGCAAGCTCTTCCCCGACAATTGAACCGCGAGTCGGACCTCGACCTTTGCGGCGTGGGGACAGCTCGACGAGGTACATGGCGGTGAGCACCAGCGCGCCGCCGACGAGCATCCGACTGGTCAGCGTCTCACCGCCGAACAGTACGGCGAAGAAGGCGGCCCAGACCGGCTCCATCGTCATGATGATCGCCGCCCTCGTCGACGACAGGTGTGCCTGCGCCCAGGTCTGGGCGAGCAGCGCCAGCGCCCCGGCGACCAGCGCCATGTAGAGCAGCGACACCCAGCCGCCGCGGGTGTCCGGGGTCCCGATCCCGTTCGGTGCGCTCACCAGCGTGCAGACCGTGGCGATCACCGCCATCTGGACGACGGAGAGCCCGACCGCGTTGGCGGGGTCCGACCACTGGCTCAACCCGACGATGTGCAGCGCGTAGAGCAGCGCGGAGGCGAAGATGATCGCCACGCCTGACGACACGGAGAACCCCTGCAGCGACAACACCGCAAGCCCGAGGGTCGCTATGCCCACCGCCACCCAGACGCTGCGACCGATCCGCTCCCGCAGCAGCAGGGCGGCGAACAACGGCGTCGCGACGACGTACATGCCGGTGACGAAACCGGAGACGCTGGCTGAGGTGCGCTCGAGGCCGTATGTCTGCAGCACCTGCGCGACGCCGTAAACCAAGCCGAGGAGTACGCCGGCGCGCAGGTCCGCGCGGGACAGGTGCCGGAGGCTGCGGGGCGCCACCAAGAACAGCGCGGCGGCTGCGATGGCGAACCGCACCGACAAGAAGTCCAGCACCGAGATCTCGGTGAGCAGGTCCTTGATGAGGAAGAACGTCGAGCCCCAGGCCGCTGTCACCGCCAGCAGCGCCAGAGTTGGCAGGGCGCTGCCACGTTGGTACGTCACGCGGCAACCTTAGGAGGCGGTCAGACCGTGCCCCGGCGGCATGGTCACGGAGTACGTCGAAGCGCCCACGTGCTGGCTCGGGCCGGCAGGCTCAGCCGCCGCCCGGGTCTGCGCTTCGCCGAACCCGACGACGTCCAGACCGTGCTGGAAGCGGGTGAGTCCGTAGTACCAGCCAGCGGCGGCTGCGCCTGCCGCCAGCAGGAGCACGAGGAACAGCGCGAGCCAACCCCTGCCCCTTCGCTTTCGTCGGTTGGCCGAGGGGAGGGCGGCTCGGGAGGCTCCGCCGGCAGCCGGAAGCTGCGCTGGCACCCGGGGACCGACCGGCCCGTCGCTCCAGAGGTCGTCACTGACGACCAGGGTGCGCTCGGCGGGCAGCGTCGTGCCGAAGTCGTCGTACGCCGCGAAGTCGAAGACCTCGTCGGCTACGTCGGCCGTTGGGGTGTGCGTCGCGGGCTTGCCTGTGAGCCGTGGTGCCGACGCAACCGAACGGGCCGGCGTCAGGTCGGCGGTCAGCTCGTCGTCGTCGCTCACTCCGCTGTCGAGCGCGTGCCGGACCCGACGGAGCTGACGCAGCAGCACCTGCGCGTCGGCGGGTCGCTGGCCGCGGTCTCGCGCGGTGGCCCTGGCGACGAAGGCGTCGAGGTACGGCGGGACGTCCCGCACGACTGTGGACGGCGCCGGCACGTCGTCGTGCACGTGCTTGTAGGCGACCTCGATCGGGCTGTCCCCGGCGTGCGGCTTGCTGCCGGTGAGCAGCTCGAACAGCAAGACGCCCAACGCGTAGACGTCGGAGCGGGTGTCGGCGATGCCGTCGGTCACCAGCTCCGGCGGCAGGTACGACACCGTGCCCATCAACACGCCGCCGGTCGCGGTGGCGGTAGCGGCGCTGATGGCGCGGGCGAGGCCGAAGTCGGCGACCTTGACCTGGCCGCGCGGCGTGATCAGGACGTTCTCCGGCTTGATGTCACGGTGCACGATGCCGGACTCGTGCGCGGCGGCGATGGCCTTGAGAATCTCCTCGAACAGCCTGAGGGCACGCCGAGGCGGGAGCGGCGCCTCGTCGCGCATCAGGTCACGCAACGTGCGGCGGCCGGCGACGTACTCCATCGCCAAGAACACAACGCCGTTGTCCTCGCCCTGGTCGTACACCGCCACCACGTTGGGGTGCGCCAACCGGGCTGCTGCCCGCGCCTCGCGCACGAACCGGCGAGTGAAGGTCTCGTCGTCTGCTAGCGCGTCCGGCATCACCTTGACCGCGACGGCACGGTCGAGCCGCAGGTCGGTCGCCTCATACACGGTCGCCATGCCACCGCGGGCGATCCGGGACTCCACGCGGTACCGCCCGTCGAGCAGCTGGCCGACGAGTGGGTCGAAGACGGCGGAGCGTCCCACGCTCGCGAGTTTACGGACGGGCCGGCGGTGGCCTGGTTAGCCTCGCCGTCCCCGCACCGTGGCACGCTAGGCGGGTGGCCGACTCGAATCCGACCCCCAGGACGACCGCAGTCGACGCGTGGTTGACGCTCTCCGACGTGGCCCGCGAGCTCGGGACCAGCCCCAACCGGGTGCGTCAGCTCGTTCGCGAGCACCAGCTGACCGCCGTACGCCGGGCCGAGACGCGCGAGCTGTCCGTGCCTGCCGAGTTCCTCCTCGACGGCGAGATCGTGAAGGGGTTGCCCGGCACCCTCACGCTGCTGTTCGACCACGGCTTGACCGAGGTCGAGGCGGTCGAGTGGCTCTTCACGGCCGACGACTCGCTGCCCGGGCGGCCGATCGACGCGCTGCGCGAGGACAGGGGCAAAGAGGTACGTCGACGCGCCCAGGTGATCGTTTGACGGCACCGAAGGCTGTCGGCGCGGTCCTTGCGGCGGCCGCTGCCGCGGTGCTGTGGTTCGCCGGACTGGTGGGTTGCTCCGCGTCGACAGCTGGGATACGCACGGCGGCTGGGTCGCCGTCGGTCGCCGTCATTGTCGGCGAGTCGCCGAGCGCACGTCGGCCGCCACCAATCGGCCGTCGACCGGAGTCGGGGCTGCGCTGGATCAGCCAAGCGGAGCTGCCGAGCGAGGCGCTGCAGACGCTGCAGCTCATCGAGTCCGGCGGGCCGTACCCGTACGACAGGGACGGCGTCACGTTCGAGAACAGGGAAGGGTTGTTGCCTGAGCACCCAGTCGGCTACTACCGCGAGTTCACGGTCGAGACCCCTGGCTCTGACGACCGGGGAGCCCGGCGCATCGTGGTCGGCGACGGCGGCGAGTGGTACTACACCGACGACCACTACGACTCGTTCGCCAGGATCGCCCGGTGAGCGGGCTCGCCCGGCTGCTCGCTGGCCATCGAGAGCCCGGCGTCTACCACTGGACCTCGGCCGCCGCCGCAACCGACGTCAGACACGCGGTGGAGCACGCCGGCTGGCGGTTCGTCGGCCTCGACACCTGGGCGGTGGGCGACAAGGCGGAGTTCCTGGCCGCGTGCCGGCGCAGCTTCGACTTCCCTGACTGGGTCGGCTCGAACTTCGACGCGCTGGCCGACGCGCTCAGTGACGTCCGCGCCCCCGCGCCCGATTCCGGGGTGGTGGTGCTGTGGCAGGGCTGGTTTCCGCTCGCCGAGGAGCATCCGCGCACCTTCGCGATGGCGCTCAACGTCTTCCAGAGTCGAGTCGAGTTCAGGCCCGGTGGTCGGTTCGCCGTACTGCTGCAAAGCCGTGAGAAAGCGGACATCGGACTGCCCGAACTCGACCCGCACGCGACCTAATGCGGCGGGTCGGCTCAGTCGCGCCGGCGAAGGCAGCATCCACGAGTATCTGGAATGATCGCCAGCATGCCCGCGACATCCGACAGCTCGGCACCGGCTCCCGGCGCGGCGGCGGCGGCCCACCTCTTCGCCGTTCTCGGGCTGATCCTGTTCGCCTACCTGCTTCCGACCGCGACGGCGAACAACGACACGTGGTATCACCCGGAGGAATCCGACGTCATCGTGTTGACCTACGACGGTGCCGCTATCGCAACCCTGGCGGCCAGCAGTGGTTCGTCGCAGCAACCAGTCATCGCCGGGCTGACCTACGCCGTCGCTCTAACTGTCAGCCGCCCGGCAATCTCACGCCGGCGGCAGCACGCGCGGAAGATGGTAGCCGGAGCATGAAGATGGCGGTGTGGACCAGCCGGGTGGACGGCACTCGCAGCATCATGGCTCAGCGGGTCCGCCATCATCAGAGCGGAGAATCTGCGCGCCGCTCGACTTCCTGCGACCACGTAACGAAGGCGAAGGGTCAGCGAGATTCTCGTCGCGCATCCGGTGGCGTCAGGTTGTACCGTCGCCGGGCTCGGCAAGCACCTCACCGGCACCGAGCAGTGGGTGCATCGGCAGGTATCGATGTGCCGTGGCGGTCGGATGAGGACCCACACGTAACCAAGCTGGAGATTGCCGTGTTGACTCCAGGACGGACCTTCGCGGCGCCGGGTCTGAAGCCAGCGGATGATTCAGGCCGGCGTCGGTCCCAAGATCGCAAGGCTACGACGGCAGCGGTCGTCGAGCCGGCGCTGCAGCACTGCCACCTGCGCGTCGGCGTACGCGCCGATGATCGAGGAGACGGCCCGGCACTCGTAGAACGCGATGACCAACCGAGGACTACGCTCCGTTCTGCAACGGTCGGCGTAGGTGGTCGGTGAGTACGCGACGGTGGAGCCGGGGACCTGGTTGGCCGGTCAGTCCGAAGCGGACTTCATCCGAAGTGCCGGGATGACACGAGTAATCGTGTTCGTGCTGACGGGCACTCGCTGGCATTCCGGAAGCGCAGTAATCGGCATCCTCTGTGCGCAGTTCCTCGGTCCGCGTCGCCGCCCGCCGGCGCCATTCTGCTCGGTAGTAGACCCAGGCTCGATGCGACCCGTCGTGCCCCACCATCGCCGTCGCGAGGAGAAGCCCATGCTCGATGCCGGCGAGCACGGTCGACGCGCTTCCTGCCAGGGCTCTGCGGAGGTCTGCCTGAGGGTCGTTCCACGGGCGGGTCAGCCCGGTGACGCGCCATAAGTCCATCGCGGCGGCGTAGAGGTGCTGGGGCAACGTTCGGATCTTCATCGACGGAGACCAGCGGTGACACTGGCGCATGGCCATCGGCGAGCAGGCCATGCTCCGCCAGGCGAGGCCTGGCGAATGCGGCCGGGCATGGAGCGCCGAGTTCACCCATCCGCTCTCTCCACGACCGCCGCCACGGCGGATGGTGCGTCAGCGCACAGCGCGCGCGAACCGTCTAACGCGAGGGGCTGGCGCCGAGCGTTCGGCCGCGCCAGCCACCGTCGAACTGACCACGGTGATCTGCATGGCGCAACGAAGTGTGGGACATCGCCGTTCCCGTAACGCGGATGACAACCCAAACTGGGTCGATTGAGCGCCACCGAGTGGTGTCGTGGGACTTGCTCCCGAACGCCACGCCCTTGACCAGGGTCGGTCGAGCGCACGCATCTAGGCGTCGCCGCCGCATGGCCGCACGATGCGACGTTGGATGAAGCACTTCGGCCATGGCAGCGCTGTCGCGGTGACAAGTCGCTCGCCGTGATCACCGAGGACGCGGTCCGTTTGACCCAACTTGTCGGCCGTAGTTGTGGCCGGTGACTATGTCGCGGTGGAGCCGTTGACCTGGCTGGCCGGCCGCAGTCCGTCTCGGAGCTCCGCTCCGCGCTCCGTCGTGTGCTGCCGGCGCTTGACGCCGAGTCAATCGTGTTGAACCGCAAGGACGGACAGATCGACCCTCGCTGGCATTCCGGTAGTGCGGTGATCGCCGGTGCCTTCGTGGCCAAGTTCGCCTGGTCGCAGGTGGCGGCCGTGCACACCTACGTTCGCACCTACCGGGAGGGGCAGATGCTCCTTGCTCTTCGTGCGGTTGTCCCCGATCTTCAGCTCCCGAGGTGGTTGCGACCAGCAGCAATCCCGTACTGGTCGTGAGCAGAATCGCTCGGTGTCCCGCTCACCGCGAAACCGGATCGCTGCGCTGGACAGGGCGGGGGTGGATCGGGTCGCTGCAGATCGCGCCGGCTTCCTGGCCAGACTTCATCACCCTTCGGTGCTGGCGAAGGTACGACGAGCGGCTCCGATGGCGGTTCCGGAACCGCAGGCCGATACGGACTCGCTCCGTCAGCGGTTCGGAAGATGGGTGAGCGCCCAACAGCGCGACACTGTGCTGCGCTGGTGCGATTGGACCGACACCATCCTCGGCCGCCCGAGCCCCACATCCGTCCTCGTTCACGGTGATCTTCATGGCGACAACGAAGTGTGGGACACCCGCTGCGCCGAGAAGTCGTTACGTGCGGTCGTGGACTTCGACAGCAGCGGCCCGAGCGACGCCGAGTTCGACTTTCGTATTTGCCCAGCCAGTCGTTTGCACCTGGCCTTTTCGCGGCGACAGTACGCCACTACCAGCGCGAGTCGGGACGTGATCTCGACCTGGAGCGGATCATTGCCTGGCACATCCGAACCGTGCTCGGTGACGCCCTTTGGCGCAGCGAAGCGGGCGTCCCGCTACCGGGCGGTGGGAACCCGTCGAGCTGGGTCGAATGACCTCGCGCACAGAATGGCCGAGGCTGGTGTCGCCCCGAAGATCGCCTAGGACGACAGGTCCGGCCAACGCGCGGGCCCTGCTTGCCCGGTTTTGCGACGCCGCCTGCACCGCGAGGTGACCATTGCTAACCTCGCCATGCGATGTCCGCATTCATCGATACACCCGGATTAGCCGGGGTTTACCTGCCGGGAGGTTCGAGTCGATGAGGACGGGTCGATGACCAGCCAGCCCGAAGAGACCACGGCGGAGGCGACGTACGAGCCGTTGATGGACGAGCGTGCCGTCGCGGAACCTGGACAGGAGCCGGAGACCCTCACGGAGGGCGGCGAGGCGCCCGATACGCCGCGGGTGGAGCCGGTGGTGGTGCCCCGGTGGCTCCAGGTGGTGGTTGTCGCCGTGGCGCTGTTCGCCCTGGCCGGCCTGGCGCGGGCGGCAGCACCAGTGGTGCTGCTGTTCCTCGTCGCCGCCGTGGTCGCCTTGATCATCAACCCGCTCGTCACGCTGCTTCAGGGTGGAGGAGTGCCCCGCGGGCTCGCGATCGGGATGGTGTTCGCGGGATTCTTCGCCGCGCTGGCCGGGGTCGTGGCGCTGCTGGTGCGGCCGGTGGCAAGGCAGGTGGCGGCGTTCCAGGCTGACCTACCCCGGTTGATCGACACGGCGAACACCTCCCTCGCCCGGGTCCAAGACTGGATCGACGAGCGGGGCGTCGGCATCCAGATCAAACGGCCGGGGGAGACTGCCCTGGAGACCCTGCAGGCTTCGGTACTGCGTGGTTCCGGAGACGTCGTCGCGTTCACCCGTGACCTGGTGACCTTGGTCGCCGAGGCAGGGTTCGTGCTGGTCTTGGTCCTGGTCATCTCGGTTTACATGCTCCTGTACGGGGAGAAGATCGGCGCCTTGGCCAGGCAGCTGATGCCGCCGGGGGACGGCACCAATGATGATGATTACCCGGTGCGGGTGCAGCGCTCGGTGTTTGGGTATGTGCGCGGGCAGCTTCTGTTCAGCTTCATCATGGGGCTGAGTGCTGGCGTGGCCCTCTGGTTGTTCGGCGTGCTCGGGATCTTTCCCCCCGGGCGGACCTATGCGGTGTTCTTCGGTGTGTTCTTCGGGCTGATGGAGCTCATTCCCTATGTCGGGCCGGTGCTTGGTGCAACGCCACCGATTCTGGTGGCGCTGTTTCAGGGAGACCCGCTGACGGCGCTGTGGCTGGTCTTGCTGTTCGTGGCCCTGCAGCAGCTGGAAGGCCACGTGGTGGCGCCGCTGGTGTTCGCGCACAGCCTGCGCATCAACCCGCTGCTGGTGATCTTCGCGCTGCTGCTTGGCGGTCACCTGCAGGGCATTCCCGGCGCGCTGCTCGCACTGCCGCTGGCCGCGATCGCCCGGGAAACCGTGCTCTACCTGCGGCGACACCTGGTGATGGAACCCTGGGGAACCCCAACCGCCGCCGCGCTCCGAGCCCGGCCGGCCGCCCAACCGAGAGCCGCGACCCGGCCGCAGGGCTGGGGCACGGCCTGGTCCGCGCGGCTTGCAGCCGGGGTGCGGGACCGGTGGACCCGACAAGGCGGACGAGGAAGACGGCTCCAGAACCAGGCCCAGCAGCCCGCAGTCGAGGACGCTGCGGAGCCGCCGCCGTGACTTGGTGGTCTTGACGTCTGCCTTCGCTGGTCACATCGAACGGTCGGTGGCTTGACCGGCGAGCGACCGAAGAGCCGAGACGACGTCCGCGTCCGACACGGGTGCCGCATCCAGTGCTGCCAGCGCTGCGGCTTTCAGTTCCGTGATGACGGTCTCGACGTCGGTCAGCGCGCCGGTTGCTCGCAGCACCTCTTGTACGGCGCCGACGCCGGCCGCGTCCAGCTCCGGCTTACCGAAGTGCTTGTCGAGTACCTGGCGGTGAGCGCTGGAGCCCTTGTCGAAGGCGCGGGCGATCAGCAAGGTGCGCTTTCCCTCCCGGATGTCGTCGCCGCTCGGCTTTCCTGTCCGGCTTGACTCACCGAAGACGCCGAGGACGTCGTCGCGGAGCTGGAAGGCCTCGCCCAGCGGGACGCCGTACGACGACAAGGCCGCCAGCAGCGGCTTCTCGGCTTTGGCCAGGGCCGCGCCGAACTGCAGCGGCCTCTCGACCGTGTACTTCGCGGCCTTGTAGCGGACGACGCGCATCGCGGCGGCGGCGCTGCTGCGGGTTGTTGTCTGCGCCAGCACGTCGAGGTACTGCCCGGCCACCACCTCACAGCGCATCCGGTCGAAGTAGACGCGGCCGCGCGCAATCGCCTTGGGTTTGAACCCGCTGCGTCCGAGCAGCTCATCGGACCAGGAGAGCAGCAGGTCGCCGAGCAAGATCGCCGCGCTGACCCCGAACCGGTCCGCCTGCAGCGGCGATGCGTCGGCGCCGAGCAGAGCGCTGAAGTTGCGTTGGGCAGCGGGATGGCCGCGTCGGGTGGCTGAGCCGTCCATGACGTCGTCGTGGACCAAGGCGCTGGCGTGCACCAACTCCACCGCGGCGGCTGCGGTGAGAATCGCTTCGGTCTTGTCGGCCGAGCCACCGGCGGCGCGCCACCCCCAGTAGGCGAACGCCGGCCGAAGGCGCTTGCCGCCGGCGACCGCCTGCCTCGCGGTGTCGAAAAGCGGAGCGAGATCGGTGCCCAGCGAGGCGAGCTGCGCCTGTTTGTCGCCGATGAACTCGTCCAGCGTGACTGAGATGCTCGCCTGCAGGTCGGCGCTGATCGGATGGGCCGTGCTAAGCCGGACCCCCGCGGTCGTCTCAGCCACGATGTCGAGCCTACTCATTCGCGGGCCATTGACGCACCGCAGGCACTCTCGGCGCCCCGGTGAACCCGGCACCATCTCGGCGCAGCTACTCGATGCAGCGCGCGAGCTTACAGTTTCCTCAAGTAGGTCGCAGGCGAGCGCGCCTCCCGCCGCGGCTTGACACAGGAGAACGCATGCGAACCAGCATCTACCGGACACGGGAAGGGCGCGACGCGATCGCAGCGTGGTGTCGCGACCAGTTGGACGGCTGGTCGACTCCCCATACGACGTCGGTGATCCCCACTCCGTTGGGTGACACGTTCACCGTGACCGCAGGGACCGGGTCCCACGTGCTGCTCCTCCCCGGGACGAACTTCCCGACGTCCAGCTGGCTGCCGGTTGTCGGCGTGCTGGCCTCCGGGTACACCGTGGTGGCTGTAGACGTTCCCGGCCAGCCGGGACTGAGCGCGGGAGATCGACCCCAGGACTTCGTCGCAGCCTACGGCGACTGGCTCCGAGCGCTGATCGAGGCGCTGAACATCGAGCCGGTAGTAGTCGCCCACTCGATGGGAGCCGTGATCGCACTGGCTGGAGCTGGTAGGGGAGCACCGGTCACATCCTTGGGTGCTGTTCAACCCGGCCGGGTTGGCCCGCCTTAGTGTCCGCTCCGGCGTACTCGCCGCCACCGTCCCGTGGCTGCTCCGACCCACCGCCGCGACGGCCTCCCGGCTGCTGGGCCTGATGAGCACCCAACCGGTTCCCCCGCATCTCACGGAGTGGATGACATTGGTTGGCCGCCACGTGCGGACGTCCTTTGCCCCGGCACCGCTCTCTGCTGAGGTGTTGGGCCGGGTAAAGATCCCTGTCACTGTCTACGCCGGGCTCAGCGATCCCTTTCTGCGACCAGCAGCACTGCGCAAGGGGGCGCTACGGGTTCCGGGCGCACGGGTCGAGCAGATCTCGGGCGGAGGGCATCTCCTACCGCAGGAGCAACCGGACGTGGTCTTGGGCGCCGTACACATGATGCGTTGATTGAGCAGCCTCCTTAGCCCTTGCCGATGCGCTCAGCGACGTGGGCAGCGCCCCAGACGACGTACGGGATCGAGGCACCTGGGTGCATGCCGGCGCCTATCAGGTGCAGTCCGGGCAGTGGGTTGCCGAGCGCGGCCCGGTGGGCATGCGCCCGCCAGCCCGACCAGGCCAGCCCGTACGGCGACCCGCCGGTCTCCGTGACAACGTCAACGGGGCTGCGGTCGACCCGGGCGACGACCTTCTCCCTGACGTCGATGCCGCGCCGGGCCAACGTGACGAGCACGTCGTCCTCGGCGGAGCCGCGCCGCCACACCGTCCAGGCGGCGTGGCCCGCCGGCGCGGAACCCGACGTCGTGAGCACAAGCAGCGGCTCACCGTGCAGCACGACCTCCTCGGGAAGCATCGGCAGGTCGCCGCTGAGCCCGAGATGGGTGATCGCGGGTGGGATCGCTGGCGTCGCCGCGGCGAATGTCTGCCGCGGGCGTCGCATGGCGGGGTGGTCCAGCAGGTCGCCAACGACCATCCGGGGGTCGATGTCGGTCACCACGACGTCAGCCGAGACGCGCTGGCCGGACTCGGTCTCCACCCCGACGACGCGATCGTCGGAGGTAAGGATCGACGTGACTGCCGCGTTGTAGCGCACGTCGACGCCGCGCTCGTTGAGGCGGACGACGAGCGCGGCACCCAGCGCCGCCATCCCCGACGGGATGCTCCACACGCCGAAGCTGCGCTCGACGTAAGGCTCGACGACGGCAAAGGCCGGCACATCCCTCGGCGCGGACCCCGCCACCACGAAAGGGTGCGCCGCCATCGCCTGCAGCCGGTCGTCCTTCAACGCCTTCGTCAGCACCTTGGCCAGCGACGCGCGGGAGCCGAGCGCACGGGCCACACCCCGGTCAGCGAACCGCGCACCGCCGGCTGGCCTGTCGAGCACCTCCTGACGCAGCACCTCCCATACCGCAGCCTGGTCGTCAACGAAGCTCGCCCAGCGCTGACCGCTGCCCGCACCGAGACCCGCGTCGACCGCCTCCACCTGCCGCGCGCGGCTGCCCGTCGGCAGGTCGACGAACGACCCGTCCTCGAACACGTGCCGCCGGGCCGGTGTGCGCAGCTGCAGGTCGACGTACCGCTCGATCGGGCGGCCGGACTTGCGAAACAAGTCGCGTACGGCGGCCGGCAGCGTCGTCGACGTCGGGCCGGCGTCCCACCGGAACCCCGACTCCTCGATCGAGCGCAGGCAGCCGCCGGCGTAGCCGTTGCGTTCGCACACGGTCACCCGGTGCCCGAGCTTCGCTAGTCGAGCCGCCACTGCCAGGCCGCCCAGGCCCGCACCGACCACGACGACGTCAGCCACTCGCCGAACCGCTCCGCAGCTGGTCAGTCACCGACGGGCCGCGGCGGCCATCGTCGGCCTGCCTGTCATCGTCGACCGGCCTGTCACCGACGCACCGCCGCAGCCATCTTCACCGGTCCGAAGCCGGTGCCCCAGGTTCGGTCGGCGAAGTCCAGCAGCAGCACGCCCAGGGGTGCTGCGCGGTCGCCGACCCGCAGCACATCGGGTGCCGCGACGAGCCGGACGAAGGTCCCGAGCGGGGACGGCCCGCACATGACCGTGCCCACCAGCTGCGCGTCGCCCGCTGCCGCCTCAAGCCGCGGCGGTCCGGCGGCACTGGTCAGCCCATCGTGGCGGTTTGTGGAGGATTCCCGGCACCTGGCGCCGGAAACACTCCCCAAACCCGCCAACGGCTGGCCCACGGCAACGGCCACCTCGACGGACTCCGTCGCCGTGACCGCGGTCGACACCCCCATCACGTTGACGAAGCGGTTGTCGTCGAGCAGGGCCAGCGCGTCGGCCTCGATCTGCTCGGCTGGTCTGCCGACGTCACGCCCAAGCAGGGCGTTGATGTGCACGAGCTCCAGGTGCGCCGCTGGCGCTGCCCGGCCGAGCCGGGTCAGGCCGCCGCTGAAGCGTGGGTTGAGCTCGGTGACCCGGAAGCCGGCTGCGGTGAGTACGCCGTCGAGACCGAACCCGCCGCGGTAACCCACCAACTGACGCAGGTTCTCACCCATGTCCCGCGCGAGGTTGCGCATCGCAGTGGCGTCAGCGGGTGGCGGCTCCCACGACGTACCCATGCCGGCGTACAGGAAGCGGCCGTTGTCCGGATCGCGGAGCGTGGCCAGCTCCATCGGGCGGAGTACGACGACCCCGTCGGGCAAGACGATGCCGTGCACGCTGCACGGCACACCCTCGAGGAACGGTGCGACCCGCACCCGGTCGCAGTAAGCAGCGAAGAAGTCGGCAGCCGTTTGTGCCTGCCGGCGGTTGCGCACCCAGCGCACGAAGTCGCCGCCGCCGTTGATGCCATCGCGGGCGTCGCCGGCCCACACGACAGAGTCGGCCGCGGCGGCGGCTCGGACCGCATCGGAGGCGGTGAGCAGGTCGTCATCGCGTGCGGGCACGACAACCGCACCGGACGTCGGAGCTCCGACTGCGTCGAGCAGGTCGTCGACGATCATCTTGTCTTCGAGCGCGATGTGCAGCGGTGGGCGGCCACCGAGCACCGGCCGGTCGAGCAGCGCTGTGTTGGGCCCGATCGGGCTCGTCCACCAGGCGGCTTGCTTGTCGGGGTCGTAGGCCTCGACGCTGGCGACGACCTGCGGCGTCAGCCGGTCGGCCGGCCGTGTCCGCGCCCGCACCTGCTCGGTCAACGACTCAAAGCGGGGAGGCTCGACCGCGACGATCTCAGCCTCGTCCTCCGAAGGAATCGGCCCGGTACCCCTTCCGTCGGCGATGAGCAGCGGGGGTTCGGCGCCCCAGCGGCGCAGGCTCGCAACGAGCCCCGTCATGCCCGCGAGGAGCTCGAAGGAGCAGATGATCTTGCGGCCGGTGACGGGCGAGCACAGGTGCCGCTCCCAGTCGCCAACGTCGTCGGCCACCTCAGGCACGGGCCGGAGTCCCTCGACCCTTCCACCGCCGCCAGCCGCGGCGTACGAACCGGAACAGGACCACCAGCAGGACCGCCCCGATGACGAACAGCACCGATGCGATGCCGAGCGCCCACCACGGGTGGTACCAGGCCAGCGCGATGACGCCCGCGACGGTCAGGTCCTCGCCGAGGGAGACGGTGACGTTGGTGACCGGCTCCGGGGATGCGTTGATCGCCAGCCGGTTCCCGGCCTTGACGGCGTGGGACGCCAGCGCCGACCCGCCGCCCAGCGCCGCATACAGGGCGGAGTTGACCGACTCGGCGTCGCCGGCGATGAGATAGCCGAGCATGGCGCCGATCGTCGGGCGGATCAGCGTGGAGACGCTGTCCCACATCGAGTCGACGTACGGGATCTTGTCGGTCACGAACTCCACCAGGTACATCCCGCCAGCCAGCAGCAAGACCTCGGTGTGCTGCACCGACGTCGGTACGCCGTCGAGACCGGCGTACCGACCGAGCAGACCCATGACGACGATCACGGCGTAGGCGTTGATCCCGCTGGCCCACCCCGAGGTCAGCACGAGAGGCAGCAGCTCCACGGACGCCACTGTATTGCGCCCGCGCAGCGACCGCTGTACGGCGCCACGCGGCGATAGAATCGGCGACCATCCCTGCTCGACTGGGAGGCAACGATGCTGTACCTGGGGTACCTGGTGGCGTTCATCGCCGCTGTCTTGGCCACCTGGCTCACCGTCGCCGCCATGTCGGGTGCGGGAATCGGGATCTGGGAGTTCCTTGTCATCTTCCTGATCTTCCTGGCGGTGGCGGTGGCGAGCGTCCGGTTCCTGATCTTCCTGGCGGTGGCGGTGGCGATGGTCCGGCGGCGGTCGCACGACCGACAGACAGCCGCCGACACCCAGCACTGACCCCGGTCTCGGGGATGAGCAGGCGCTTACCCGGCTAGCTGCGGGAGGTCAGCCGACTTCGACGGTGACGACGTTTGATGTCGCGCCGGTGGCCGGGTCGATCAGCCGGATCGGTTGGTGCCCGTCCGGCCCGTCTCGATGTACGTCGAGAAGGTGCCGCCGGTGACGGTGGGGTTAACCGGGAAGTCCGCCCACGTCCCACCGACTTCCTGGCGCTGCACCTGAAGCGTCGTACCGTCCGTGGTCGCGTAGGTGCCGGTGAGGGTGATTGGGCCATATGCCGGCACTTGTAATGGGCTCGCAGTCAACGTGATGGGTCGGGTCTGGGGAGGCTTGGGACTGCGCGTCTTGGTGGGGCGGGTGGAGCGGGTGGACGGGTTGCCAGTGGGGGAGCGGGGACTATCTGACGGCGGGGTCGCCGAGGTGGTGGGTGGGGTCGGGATCACGACGGTCTCCGGCGCAGGGGTCTGCGGTGTGGTGATGCCGGCGTAATCGGCGACCTTGAGGCTAGCCACGGCCGCGATGCCGCCCACGAGGATCGCCACGCAGATCAGCACCGCCGCACTGATGAGCAGCTGGACGTACCAGGGGCTGTCCTCGTCAGGCACGGCTCACGTCCATTTCACAGGGATGACGGTGGTAAGCAAGTGTCTCGGCGGCTTCACTCACCGCGTAGTACCTCCATCGTCTCAGATGTTCCCCGCGACGTTGTCAGAACGTAGTGCACCCATAGCGGCAATAGCGACTGACAAGTCGGGAGGGTGGGGAGGAGAGGAGAGGGGAGGGGATGGCGAATAGGGGTTGACGCAACGCGCAGGCAGGGGTTAACTGAGAGTTCGAACACGTGTTCGAACGAGTCCCCGAGGAGATGCCTGTGCGCCGCTATGGCGAGCCCATCGACGTACGGAAGGGGCTGGTAGCTGGCGGTGAGGCACCTGAGCAGTTCGTGTGGCGGGATCGGTTGTGGGTGGTGCGCACGATTCTCGGCCACTGGGTCGAGACCGGCGCATGGTGGGAGCAGGCAGGGGTGAGTGCACTGCTGGGCGTCTCCGACGAGGCAGCGGCGACCCACGCCACTGCGGAGCTGCTCGAGGAGCGTGAGGTATGGCGGGTCGAGGCGGCCCGCGACCGGCGCAGCAGCGGAGTGTTCGACCTGGCTTTCTCGTGGGGAGGGGAGCCATGGCGTCTCCTGTGCAGCCTCGACTGACGCTCTCGGGCTCACCGCGTTCTGGCCGGCTGAGCTCTCCAGGCGGTGCCTGATGGACCCGTTCGTCCACCTGCACGTCGCATCGGGCTACTCGCTGAAGTACGGCGGGTCATCTCTCGCCCGTCTCGTCGAACGCGCCGCTGACGCCGACATGGACACGCTCGCGCTCACCGACCGCGACGGCATGTACGGCGCGATCCGGTTCGTCAAGGCCTGTATGGCGAGCGGGATCCGGCCGCTGCTCGGGGTCGACCTGGCGATCGAGCCGGCCGGGTTGGTGCGGCCGCCCGCCGGCTCCAGCGACACAGCCGGCTTCGCCGGCTCCAGCACAGCCGACTCCGGCGGCACACCGGCGGGCGGAGCACCCGCCCCGCGCGGGACACCAGCGCGCGGGGCACCTACCGCGACCCGGTGCTGCCCAGGGTGACGCTGCTCGCCGGCAGCAAGGCAGGGTGGGCGGCGCTGTGTCGGCTGGTGTCGGCCACCCATCTGCGCGGTGAGCGCGGCACTCCCGTCGCCACTCAACAGCTCGTCGCCGACTCGCTGCGCGGGCTCACCTCCGGCTCCGACCTGCTGGTTCTACTGGGGCCCGCTTCCGAACTGGGCTGGGCAGCGACGCTCCGCCGAGACGACCTCGCCCGGGCGGTTCTACAAAGCTGGCGTGCCGTCACCGACCCGACCAACCTGCTGGTCGAGGTCGTCTCTCATCGCGCCGCCGGTGCCGGCCCCGGCTCGAGCCCGCACGCTGCCCGAATGGCCGGGGTGGCGCACGCCACCGGTCACGGCATGGTCCTCACCAACGCTGTCCGCTACGCCGACCGGTCAGATGCTGTCGCTGTCGACGTCTTGGACGCCGTACGCCGGCTGGTTCCGCTTGACCGTCGCCATGTCGACCGCACCAACGCCGAGGGCTTCTTGAAGTCCGGCAAGGAGATGGCCGACATCGCCGACGAGATCTGCCGGTTGGCGGGGCTGGGGGAGCGGGCGGCTGACCGGTTGGTCGCGCACACCAGGACAGTTGCCGACCGCTGCGCCCTCGACCCGCGCGCTGACCTCGGCCTGGGTGAAGTGCACCTGCCCGAGCTCGCGGTCCGCTCTGTCACCGCAGGTGATGCCGTGCTCAAGGCCCGCTGTGACGCCGGGATAGGCCGCCGCTATCCCGCCGACCAACACGCAGCTGCCAGTGCCCGGCTCGCTGACGAGCTCGCGATCATCGGCGAGCTCGGCTACGCGTCGTACTTCCTCACCGTCGCCGACGTCGTCGACCTGATCCGTGACATGGGGGTGCGGGCAGCCGCCCGCGGGTCCGGTGCGGG
This sequence comes from Nocardioidaceae bacterium, assembly GCA_030447805.1. GTDB lineage: Bacteria > Actinomycetota > Actinomycetes > Propionibacteriales > Nocardioidaceae > JAUJOE01. The sequence goes on from JAUJOE010000001.1 coordinate 142,938, forward strand.
CAGCGTGGTCAACTACCTGTTGGGCATCTCCGGTGTCGACCCGCTGCGCTACGGCTTGCTGATGGAGCGGTTCTTGTCCCCGCTGCGGCAGGCGTTGCCCGACATCGACATCGACGTGGAGTCGGCGCGGCGTACCGAGGTCTATGAGCGCATCCTCGAGCGCTACACGGGCGACCGTTGTGTGTGCGTGTCGATGATGGACACCTACCGGGTCCGGCACGCGGTCCGTGACGTCGGCGCCGCGCTCGGCATGCCACCGGGTGAGATCGACTCCATCGCCAAGGCGTTCCCGCACATCCGGGCAAGGGACGCGCGTACGGCGTTGCGCGAGCTCCCCGAACTGCGCGCCTCCGGCCTCGGCAGCGAGCGCCTCGACGTGTTGTTCCGGCTTGTCGAGAAGCTCGACGGGCTGCCCCGCCACATCGCGCTGCACCCCTGCGGGGTGCTGCTGTCCGACACCACCTTGCTCGACCGCACGCCGGTGGAGTCCAGCTACCTCGGGTTCCCGATGAGCCAGTTCGACAAGGACGACGTCGAGGACCTCGGGCTGCTGAAGCTCGACGTGCTCGGCATCCGGATGCAGTCGGCGATGGCGCACGCGATCGACGAGGTACGCCGCGTCGACGGGGCCGAGGTCGACATCGACGACGAGCAGCAGGTGCCCCGAGACGACCCAGCGACGTACGCCTTGATCGCGAGCACCAAGACGCTTGGGTGCTTCCAGATCGAGTCACCAGGACAGCGCGAACTCGTCGGCAAGTTCGGCCCGGAGACCTTCGACGATCTGATCACCGACATCTCGCTGTTTCGGCCTGGTCCGGTCAAGAGCGACATGGTCACCCCGTTCCTGCGGGCCCGGCAGGGCTGGTCGGCGGCTGAGTACCTGCATCCCGACCTCGAGCCGGTGCTGGCGCAGACCTGCGGCGTCGTGGTGTTCCACGAGCAGGTGATCGAGATGATCGCTGTGCTGACAGGATGCACCCTCGCCGAGGCCGACGAGGCGCGCAGAGCCCTCGGTGACCGCGAGGGCAAGGAGTCGATGAAGATCTGGTTCTTCCCTCGGGTGCTGGCTCGCGGCTACTCCACGTTCCTCGCCCAGCGGTGCTGGGAGGTGCTTGAGGCGTTCGCGTCGTTCGGCTTCTGCAAGGCCCACGCAGCAGCTTTCGCGCTGCCGACCTACCAGTCGGCGTGGCTGAAGGCCCACCACCCTGCGGCTTTCCTCGCTGGAGTGCTGACTCACGACCCCGGCATGTACCCGAAACGGCTGATCCTCGACGACGCCCGGCAGTTCGGCATCACCGTGCTGCCGCTCGACGTCAACGCCTCCGACGCCGTCTACCGGGTCGAGAAGGTGTCCGCGGATCTTGGGGGCGGCTACGGCATCAGGTTGTCGCTCGCCGACGTGAAGGGCATCAGCGAGGCCGAGATTGCCCGCATCGTGGCTGCGCGGCCGTATTCCTCCCTCACCGACCTGTGGCAGCGCGCCCGGCCGTCCCGGCCGACAGCCGAACGGCTGGTGCTCGCCGGTGGACTCGACTCCGTCTACGGCATCGGCTCACCGGTGCCCGTACGCCGGCGCAGCACCCTCACCCGCCGAGACCTGCTCCTGCAGGTGGCTGAGCTCGACAGGTGGAGCCGCGCCACCGACCGACCGATCGCTGCTGGCCAGTTGGCCCTCGACCTTGCCGACATCCCCGAGCTCACCGAGACGTGGGGGCTGCCGGAGATGTCACGGGCCGAACGGGTGCGGGCCGAGCTGGAGATCCTCGGCCTCGACGTCAGCGCTCACGTCGTCGACTTCTACGCACCGATGCTCGACGCGCTCGCGGTGACCAGGTCCCGCGACCTGTTGGGCCGCCGGAGCAAGTCTGAGCTGCTCGTGGCGGGGGTCAAGGTCGCCACCCAGACCCCGCCGATCCGCTCGGGGCGCCGGGTGATCTTCTTGACCCTCGACGACGGCACCGGACCAGTCGATGCGACATTCTTCGAAGACGCCCAAGGCCCCTACGCCGCCACCTTGTTCCACTCCTGGTTGCTGGTGGTGCGCGGCGAGCTGCGGCGCACCGGACCCCGCGGGGTGTCGCTGCGCGCCACCGGATGCTGGGAGCTCCTGTCCTGTACGACGTCTGGCAGCGGGGGCCTGGCCGGGGTCGACGCGGTCATGGCCAGCTGCCCCCTGGTTTCACCGAAGGGGAGCTTGCCAGCGAGCAGACCGTGCGCGGCGCGGCGGAGAGCCGCTCGACCAGGCCGGTGATGGCATCTCCACCAACCGCTGCCGAACCCGACGCCGCGCCGACGGCTGGGGGTATGGGTCGGCGGCGGGTGCTGGTGCACACCAGCGGGTTCAAGCAGTCGCCGTACGCCGACATCCGCCCCGCGGCGACGACACCAAGGCCGTGCCGCGCAGCTTGTGGCACCGCAGCCCCGGCAGCGCAGGGTGAGTCGGCCGCGCAGCGAGACAGCTGGCAGACGACGCCGGGTGCACCGTCGTCCATGTCGACATGGATGCCTTCTACGCCTCGGTGGCGATCCGTGACCGTCCTGAGCTGCAGGACGCACCGGTCATCGTCGGCGGGGGACACCGCGGCGTCGTGCTGTCGGCGACGTACGCCGCCCGCGGTACGGCGTCCGCTCGGCCATGTCGATGACCAGGGCCCGTCGACTGTGCCCCCAGGCAGTGGTGATCGCCCCGGACTTCGCGTGCGTCAGCGCAGTCTCAGCGGCGGTCATGGAGACCTTCCGCAGCGTGACGCCGATCGTCGAGCCGCTGTCGATGGACGAGGCGTTCCTCGACGTGTCAGGGTCCCTTCGCCGGTTCTCCTCACCTACGGCGATCGGTGAGCTCCTACGGGCCCGGATCGCCGACGAGCAGCGGATCACCTGCTCGGTGGGGGTGGCTTCCACCCCTCAGCTGGCCAAGATGGCGTCGCGGCAGGCCAAGCCCGACGGGCTCGTTGTCGTACCTGTCACCGAGGTGACCGCCTTCTTGCACCCACAAGGGGTCGAAGAGCTGTGGGGGTTGGCGAGAAGACCGCCGCAGCGCTGCACCGGCTCGGCCTGCGCACGATCGCCGATGTCGCGCACACCCCAGTCGAGGTGCTGCAGCGGGCGATGGGACCCCGTGTCGGCGCCCGGCTGCATGCGCTGGCCTGGGGCGACGATGACCGCCGCATCGTCGCCAAGCGGGGAGCCGACGAACCCGAGCACAGCATCGGAGCCGACGAGACGTTCGGGCGCGACACCGACGACGCTGATGTCGTGCTGCGCGAGCTGTTGCGGCTCTCGGCGAAGGTCGCCGCCCGGATGCGAGCCGCCCACGTCAGCGGGCGCACCATCACCGTGCGGGTGCGGTTCAGCGACTTCACGACTATCACCCGGTCCCGCACGCTGGGCAACTTCACCTCGGTGACGCCGGAGATCTACGCCACCGCAGCTGACCTGTTCGCTGGCCTGGGTCTGCAACGCGCCCGCATCCGGCTCGTCGGGGTGCGGGTCGAGGGCTACGCGACGCAGCCGTGGCGACGCGGCAGCTGCGGTTGGACGAGCGACCCTTCGGTTGGGAGGAGGCCGAAGAGGGCCGTCGACCGGGCGGTTCACCGCTTCGGCCGGTACGCCGTCCGGCCAGCGACCTTGCTGGAGCCGTCGTTGGAGCCGTCGGGTCAGTCCCAGGCGCCGTAGACGCTGACGTACAACCGCTTGTTGTGAGTCAGGTTCCACAGCTGGCGGGCGTCCTCGATGTACATGTTGATGCAGCCGTGGCTGTGGCCGACGAACGGATCCATCATCAACCCCGACCCATGCAGCGCCTGGCCGCCGTCGAAGAACTGCGAGTATGGCATCGGGCTGCCGTACAGACCGGAGACGTGGTCCTTGTCGCGGTAGTAGACGCGGGTGTTGCCGGTACGGGTCGGGGTGTCGGAGCCGCCTCCGCGACTAGCCAGGTGTTGCGGATGACGCCGTTGCGCCAGAGGGTCACCTGGTGCATCGATCGGTCATAGCACGCGTGCCACCCGTCGGCCTTGCAGATCTTCGGGACCTGGCCACGGTGGCGGACGGTGTCGCGCAGCAGGTGCGCCCACGTCCGGTGGTAAGCCACCCCGCTCCGGCGCAGCCCCTCCGCTTCTGGAACCGCTTGACGCCGTCTTGGGTCATCGATCCGAAGTACCCGGTGACCGGGCCGCTGTAGACCCCTGCCCACCTGAGCCGGTACTGCAGCTCGGTGACGTGGTCGATGTCGCGGACGGAGGTGTCGGCGTCGCCGTAGCTTGTGACCTCCCTGGCCCAGCGGTTCTTCATGGTGAAACCCGGGGCAGCCGCAGCGGCGGCCGTCGCGGCTGGTCCTGGAGCCGATTGGGGCGCCGACGGTGTAGCTCCGGCGGGGGTGGCACCGACAACGAGGGCGACGACCGCGCTGACGGCGGTGGCGGCGGCCAACAGTTTCCTCACAAGCTCATCCTTCCATCGTCACCCGGCGATCGGTGTCGACCTAACGACGCGGCGTCCACCTATTTGGTTGCCTGGTCTTGCCCCCCTGCGATGCGCGCTTAGACTGTAAGCACGACGGACCCTCCATCAACTTGTCGCGTCGGCTGGGAGGACACGGTGCCGCTCTCCGAAGAAGAGCAGCGTCTGCTTGAGCAGATGGAAGAAGCGCTCGCGGCCGAAGACCCGAAGTTCGTCTCCGCCCTGCGCGGGGCCACGTCTCGCTCGCAGGCCAAGCGAATGGCGATTCTCGCCACGGTCACGTTCTGCGTCGGTGTTGCTCTGCTGATGACCGGCGCCGTGCTCATGATGACACTGGTCGCGGTGGGTGGATTCGTTGTGATGCTCGGCTCTGCCTACGTCGCGCTGACCCACTGGCGGCGGTTGCGTGAGCCGGACCTGCCCGACAACGTGCACTCGATCGGGAAGGCCAAGGGACGCTCCGCCGTACCCAAGTCGTCGGGGTTCATGAACCGGATGGAAGATCGCTGGCGCCGTCGCCGCGAGGACTACTGATCCACCCTTCGGGACCTGTCAGAACGTGCTCGGCCTATAGGCCGACTGGGTTCTGACAACTCCGTAGTAGGGGGCTTTTAGGGGGCGGCGGGTTCCCCGCGGAGCTCCCCGCGGAGCCGTCGACGAGGCGACGGGCGCAGCCGCCGCCAGGTGGCCCGGAGCTCCGCCAGCAGCGACGCAGGCCACAGCAGCGCTCGCACCCGCTCACCTTTGCGCGCGCTCCTGGACAACGAGGCCATGACGGTCTTGGCATCCGACGCCGGGGACATCCCGGCAGGTAGCGAACGGGCGTAACGTGCCCGTTCGACGCTGAGCGCCAGCCTCTTCAGCGCTCCTAGCGCTTCATCGTCGCCGCTCAGCAACGGAGCGACCGACCGCTCCCTCGCCCGTGGCGTCATGGAGCCGCTCCACGGGAGCCGCAGGTCGCGGATGAAGTCCCGTAGCTCGAGCCAGGCCGACTCAGCGGCTTCAGCGTCGTCGATCGGTCGCGTCATCCGGCCTCGACGTACGGCGGTGCGCAGTGCAGCCGGCAGGAACAAGAACGCCAACGCACCGAGCGACACCAGCCACCCCGGCGACAGCGTGACGCCCCCACCGCCACCGCGTCCGCCGTCAGTGGGGGCGCTAGCGGCTGGAGTGGGGTCGATTGGCGTTGGCTCAGTGACCTCGAGCGGACCCGTCGGAATGTTCTCGGTGGGCAACGAAGGGGTGGGTGCACTGTTGCGCTCGGCCCATTGCGGGAACGGCGCCCCGACGCCTTGGGTCGGCTCGAACCGCACCCAGCCCACGCCCTCGAAGTACAGCTCTGGCCAGGAATGCAGGTTGTCTGAGGTGAAGACGTACCCGTCGGCGCCGCTCCGCTCGGGTTCCAAGAAACCGACCACCACGCGCGACGGGATGCCGATGATGCGGGCCATCATCGCCATCGTGGCCGCGAACTGCTGGCAGAACCCGCGGCGCTCGTCGAGAAAGGCAGCCATCGCCTCGTAGCCATAGCCGTAGCCAACAGTGACGTCGTAGTTGAACTCGCCGCGGTCACGGAAGAAGCTCTGCAGCAGCTGCGCGCGCTCATAGTCGTTGGTACCCTCCGCGGTCACCGCTTGCGCCGTCCCGATCACCACACCGGGAATGCCGCCCGGCACCTGGCCGTACTGCTGCGCGATGTCGGCCGGCGGTTCCCCCGCCGCCTCCAGCCGCGACTCGGGAAGGCTCATCTTCGAGTAGGCAACGTCGTACCTCGGCAGGCCGACGGCGGCAGCCGACGACTCGGCGACGACCGTCTGGTCCGCAGCCACGTATGACCAGCTGTCTCTGACGTCGACGGAGCGGAGCAGGAAGGGGACCGGTAGCCACGCACTATCGTCCGGGAAAGCATCCTCGAGCGAGATGCTCATCTCATCGGGCTGCGTCGGGACGTCTCCTGCCATCCCGGTGGGGAGAGGGAGCGTACTCGCCAGCGGCACCGTGCTGCCCAAGTCAACCGGGCGGGCGGTCCAGGCGTCCGGTCCGGGTAGGTCGAGAACCGTCAGGCGCAGGTACTGCGGCTGGGTGTCGCCCGTCACTGTGAGCAGGTCGACCGGGTTGGGACGGCGCAAACCGTTCGCCAGGCTGATCATCGGGTCGTTGAACGTCAACTCGGCGACGCCACCGTCTCCGGGGCCCTTACCCGCCGGGTGCCCGAGCAATGTACTCGAAAAGCCAGGGACGACGATCGGCAGCGCGACGGCCGCTGACAACGCGAGGAACGAGATCCGGCGTCCCGCGGCGGTCAGCCCTGAGGTATCCATGCCGGCGGGGCCACCCTCAGGTGCGGCGGTGCGGGTCACCTGTTTGCCCCAGTGGGTCAGCCGGTCCCGCTCGTCAGCCATCAGGAGCGCCAGGTAGCCCACAGCGCCCGGCAGGAACCCGTAGAACGGCACCCCGTCAACCACCGCGGCGACGGGAACTGTGTAGAGCGCGAGGAGCGGCAGTCCGGCCAGGGGCACTCGGCGCAGCCCTACGGCGAGGAAGTCGGCCACCGCTGCCATCGCAGCAATGAAGAACACCACCATGAGGAGCAGACCCACGCTCGCCGGGGCGGGTGCCGCATACTCCTGGGCCACCTGCATTCCCTTCTCGAGCTGGCGAGAAAGGGTCTCGAACGACGCTTTGGTTGGCACGACGCCAAAGCGCAGGTGGCGTCCGTAACCGAGGAACAGCAGCTCAACGATCACGACCAGTTGCGCGGTGAGTACGACGACCGCAGGTATCCGCACCAGTCGGAGCAGGGTGCCGGACACCGCGACCGCTGCCGCCACGAGGGCCCCTACCAGGGCGTAGCGCTGTTGGCTGAGGGCCGGCAAGAACGCAAGCGACGTGGCCACGGTAGCGAGCCACACGAGGAACGTCAGCCGATGCTGCTCAGCCGCAGACTTCTTCACGCCACGGGCCTCCTCATGCCGCTGGGCCTTCCCGCTCGAGGATAGCCGTGGCTGGACGGACACTGCGGGCGTCGACGCTACCGGCAAGCTCCCGCCAGGCGGCCTCCAGTGAGGTGCGCGGGTTCACGACGACCGCCGACCAACCCCGCCGTCGTAGTGCGTCGGCCTGCTCCGCTGCCGATGAGGCGCCAGCTCCCGCTGCCGACGACCGGCTCCCCGCCCCTGCGGCGAACGACCGGCTCCCAGCCCCTGCGGCGGACGACCGGCCCCACGCCGCCGTGTCGACGACGATCGCGAGCGCCCTGGTGGCTCCGGCACGCAGGCTAGACAGGGTCGCAACATCGTTTCTCGTCAACTGGCCGACGACAGCAACCACCAGCCCGGTCGAGTTACGGTCGACCGACGAGGGAGCGAAGCTCGTCCGGGAGCTGGGTTGGATGACGGCAAGCGCGTCAAGCAACGTCTCGACTTCGGCCGGCCCACTGATCCCGCGGTCGTGCCACGCGGTGTCGGCTGACCGGGCGTCGTCGGTGAGCATGCGGACCGTGAAACCGTGCTCTGCCAGGTGGGACCCGATCGAGGCCGTGGCGGAGACGGCGTACTCGAACGACGACGCAGGACCGGTGCCTCGGTGTGCACTGGCCCGGGTGTCGATCACCACGGTGGCGCGGCTTTGGTGCGGCTGCTCCTCCCGCCGCACCATCAGCTCGTCGGCACGCGCTGTCGAGGCCCAGTGGATGCGCCGAAGGTCATCACCGAGGCGGTACTCCCGAACAGTGACGTCCTCGCTGCCGGCTGCGGCGAAGGCGCGCGGCCGGTTCTCACCGGTACCCGACCAGTCACCGGATAGTTTCACCCTGGGCAGTGGGACGACAACGGGGGTGACCACGAGTCCGGTCTCAGAGGTGAACGCCCGGGTGAGCTCGACCAGGCCGAACGGGTCGCTGAGCCGGACGGTGAGCGGGCCGACGTGATAGCGCCCGCGCACTTCGGAGCGGATGCTGTAGGACATCTCCCGATGCCACCGGGGCCGCAGCTGGTCGAGTACGAAGCGCGGCCGGCTCCCTAAGACGTAGGGGACTGAGTCTTCGAGCAACATCAGGCCGGTGGGGACACGGCCGGGGTTGTCGAGCCGGATGGTGACAGTCGCCGTCTGACCGACCTGGATGCGCGCGGGGGTGATGTCTCGTGAGCTCGCCAACAGGTAGCGCGACCGGTTGGCGAACAGCGCCGTGATCAGGGGGAGCAGCACGAGGAGCACACCCACGCGCAACAGGTCGCGCTGCCCGAGCAGCACGGCACAGCCAGCACTGGTCACGCCTGCCGACAAGAAGGCGCGGCCCCGGGTGGTCAGGGTGGAAAGCGCTGAGCGCACGCGGCGTCCCTACCCGCTGCGCCCGGTAGCCGTCGGCTCGGGGACCGGCAGCGCACGCAGCACCGACGCGACGACCGCCTCGGCGCCCCGGCCGCCCATCTGCGCGTCCAGCCCAGTGATCAGCCGGTGCGCAAGTACTGGGGCCGCCAACAGCTGCAGGTCGTCGGGTATGACGTAGTCGCGGGCTTCCAGCGCTGCATGGGCTCGGGCGGCGCGGATGATGTGCAGGGACGCTCGCGGAGAGGCACCGAGCCGCAGGTCGGGGGAGTGCCGGGTTGCGGCGGTGATGTCGACGGCGTACCTCTTGACCGCGTCGGAGACGTGCACGCTGCGGACGATGTCGACGAGCTTGGCGATCTCGGCTCCGTCGGTGACAGGTTCCAGGTCGTCGAGCGGATTGGCCGCGGAGTGCGAGTCGAGCATGGCGAGCTCTGACCGCATCACCGGGTAGCCCATCGACACCCGGGCCATGAAGCGGTCGCGCTGCGCCTCAGGCAGCGGGTAGGTCCCCTCCATCTCGATGGGGTTCTGGGTGGCGATCACCATGAACGGTGCCTGCAGCTCGTACGTCGTGGTGTCGACGGTGACCTGCCGCTCCTCCATGCACTCGAGCAGCGCCGACTGGGTCTTGGGAGACGCGCGGTTGATCTCGTCGCCCACGACGATGTTGGCAAAGACGCCGCCGGGGCGGAACTCGAACTCCCGCGTCTCGCGGTTGTAGATCGAGACCCCGGTGACGTCGGAGGGCAACAGGTCGGGAGTGAACTGGATCCGCTTGACCGAGCAGTCGATCGACCGTGCCAAGGCCTTCGCCAGCATCGTCTTGCCGACTCCCGGCACGTCCTCGATGAGCAGGTGACCCTCGGCCAGCAGAACCGTCATCGCGGTGCGCACCACGTCGGGTTTTCCTTCGATGACCTTCTCGACGTTGTCGCTGACCCGCTGGGTCACCCCGGCGAGGGTGTCGAAGCTGCTCATCTGTCTCCCCTAGCGGCTGCGTGCATGCCCCGCTCGTCGCGGGCCGTCGCACACCCGATCTTGGCACTTCGCCGGAAGCGCGCGACGTCGCAAGGATAACGATGTGGTGACGGCAGCACAGGTGTTGGGAGCGTGGCCGAGCACCGACACACGAGCGCTGGGGTTGACGGTGGGGGATAGTGGAGTAAAGTGGTGCGCGGTGGAGGAAGGAGGTATGCCGATGTTCTTGGGCACCCATACCCCCCGCCTCGACGAGAAGGGCCGGTTGTTCCTTCCGGCGAAGTTCCGCGAGGAGTTGTCAGAGGGGTTGGTCGTGACCAGAGGCCAGGAGCGATGCCTGTACGTCTGGCCAACCGCTGAGTTCACCACGTTCACCGAGCAGCTCAGGAAGGCACCGGTAACCAACAAGCGGGCGCGCGACTTCATGCGGATGTTGTCTGCTGGCGCGTCAGCAGAGATGGCCGACAGGCAAGGGCGGGTGACGCTGCCGCAGCTGCTCCGCGACTACGCCGGCCTGGAACGAGACTGCGTCGTGATCGGCGCCTTCAACCGGGTTGAGATCTGGGATGCGGAGTCCTGGAACTCCTACAGCAACGAGCAAGAACCCGCCTTTGCGGACTGGTCGGAGGAGGTGCTGCCCGGCTCAGGCCAGTCGTGACCGCCGATCTCGGACGTCGTACGCCGAGGTCTCCGAACCGCCCCTTCAACGCCTGCTGGCACACCTTCCCCGGTGCCAGCCGGATCACAGCTGGAGGAGCGGGCGGGGACCTGGGCCGTACGAATCCCATCAGCCGAATGCAAAGGGTCGAACATGTCGAGCAGTGGAGCAGAGGCTCTTCCAACCAAGCCACCGGTACGCCGAGTGCGTGACGAGGTCAAGGACGGTCTGGCTGTGGCGGCGACGTCGGCGCTGGTCTCCACCTTGGCGGCGGTCGCGCTCACGGTGCTGATGAAGCTCGCTGGCTGACTGCCGAGATGGCTGCTGCTCTTCACGTCCCGGTGCTGGTCGACCGGGTGATCTCGTTGCTGGCACCGGCCTTGCAGCGCCGAGGAACTGTCTTCGTTGACGCCACGGTTGGCCTCGGCGGCCATGCCGAGGCCGTGCTCGCCCACTGCCCCGACGCCTGCCTGGTGGGGGTCGACCGCGACCGCCACGCCCTGGACCGGGCGGCCGGACGGCTGGCGGCGTTCTCCTCGCGGATGACGCTGGTGCATGCGGTGTACGACCAGCTACCGGCGACGCTGGGTGAGCTGGGGCTTGCCCGCGTGCACGGTGTGTTGTTCGACCTAGGGGTGTCGTCGATGCAACTGGACCAGGTCGAGCGCGGATTCGCCTACTCCCAGGACGCGCCGCTCGACATGCGGATGGACACCTCTTCGGGCACCACGGCTGCCGAGGTCGTTAACACCTACTCCGTCGACGACTTGTCGAGGATCCTCTCCCGCTACGGCGAGGAACGGTTCGCCCGGCGGATCGCCGCGGCGATCGTTCGCGAGCGAGCGACGACACCCTTCGTGACCAGCGCCCAGCTGGTCGCCGTCGTTCGAGACGCGATTCCTGCCGCCGCCCGACGTACCGGCGGCAACCCCGCCAAGCGGACCTTCCAAGCTCTCCGGATCGAGGTCAACGACGAGCTCTCGACGCTACGCCGGGCGCTCCCCGCGGCGATCGACGCGCTTGCCGTGGGGGGGCGAATCGTCGTCTTGTCGTACCACTCGCTGGAAGACCGGCTCACCAAGCAGGCTCTTGTCGCGCGCGCGTCGTCCTCCGCCCCGCTCGGTCTGCCTGTTGTGCCGGCCGGTCATGACCCGGAGCTGCGGTTGCTGACCCGGGGGGCGGAGACCGCCGACGACCAGGAGGTCCAGCGCAACCCCCGCGCGGCATCTGTCCGGATGCGGGCAGCCGAACGGATCAGGGAGGCCGCGTGAG
>JAUJOE010000001.1:154738-165074 GCA_030447805.1 Nocardioidaceae bacterium
GAAGAGGCGCTTGCGATCGGCATGGTGCAAGGCGACAGCCCCGCATTCTTGTCCCTCGCCACCGGCAAGGTCATCGGGGTCCCGACGGCCGGGCAGCCAGGAAACCAACCCGTGCTCGGCGGCTCGGCACCCACGTCGAGCTCCGTCGGCAAGGCGACGCCGCTGGTGGCGGGCACGCGGAACAGCGGCAGCACCGGAGTCGAGCGGGCGCAGGCGGCCGGCCGCAACCGACCCGCGGACTCAGGCGGCGCGACGACCGACCATCCGGACACGCACCCGGACAGGCGCTCGGGACAGGACGTCCGGTGACCTCGCCTCGGCAGCCCGGTGGAGCCCGACGCGGCAGCCGTACGGCGACGGCCACGACGGCTGCGCGCAACGCCAAGCGTCCCGCCGCCCGCGCGAGCACGGGCACCGGCGCGACTGCAGCAACCAAGCGCCGTACCCCTGCTCGACCTGGCCCGGCGACCCGACCGGGCGCAGGTGCTGCGGCCAAGCAGCAGCGACCGCGGGTAGCCCACGGCGCTACCGCCGTGTCGAGCCGGAGCCGGCGCAGCCGACGGCGGACCCTGCGACTGGCCACCGGGACGTTTCGGCTGTGGAGCGCCTTCTGTGTCGTCGCCTTTGTGCTATCGCTGTTCGCCGCCCGGCTCATTCAGCTCCAAGGCATCGACGAGAACGACTACGCCGCGATGGCGGTCGCCAAGGGCGCCAAGACCATCACGATCGACGCGCCCCGGGCACCGATCTACGACCGCAACGGGGTCGCGCTCGCCGAGACCGTCGCCGCCGCCAAGCTGGTGGCCGACCCGACGTACACCCGGAGGTACGCGACCAAGATCGCGACCCTGCTCCACGACCAGATCGGCACCGACTACATCGAGACGGTGGCGCTGCTCCGCAAGCCGAACACCCGGTACGTCGAGCTGGCCCGGCACGTGCAACCCGAGCGCGCAGCGGCGGTCGTTTCCATGCTCAGCGACGCGCGGCTGCCAGGGGTGTACGCCGATGAGGACACGTCCCGGGTGTACCCGGGTGGCGATGTCGCCGCCAACCTGGTCGGCTTCGTCGGCGAGGAAGGCACCGGGCTGGCCGGCTTCGAGTCGGCGCTGGACTCCTCGCTGGCAGGAACAGCCGGGTCGGCGACGTACGAGGTAGCCGACGGCCAGCAACTACCACTGGCCGACAGCACCGTGATCGAGCCGGTCGAGGGAACCGGTGTGCGGTTGACGATCGACCAGGACCTGCAGTTCCTCGCGCAGCGACGGCTCGCGCAAGCGGTGACACAGGCGCGCGGCAGCTCCGGCGTCGCGGTGATCATGGACGTCCGCACCGGGCAGCTGCTCGCGCTCGCCGACTACCCGACGTTCGACCCCAACTCGCGCGCGCAGACCCGTCCTGCCAACTACGGGTCGCGGGCGCTGCAGGACGTGTACGAGCCGGGCAGCGTGCAGAAGGTTCTCACGTTCGCGGCGCTCATCGACTCCGGGTACGTCGGTCCCCGGACCAAGATCTCGGTGCCGTCGGCGCTGCCTCGTAGTGACACGACCATCAACGACTACTTCAGCCACGGCACCTTGCGGTTGACGGCAGCGGGCGTGGTGGCGAAGTCATCCAACATCGGCACGGTACTCGCCGCGGAGCAGATGCCGATCAGCCAGCTACACGGCTATCTGCGCGGCTTCGGCCTCGGCAGCGCCACCGACGTCGGGCTCGATGGTGAGTCCGCCGGGCTGCTGCCGGCGCCGAAAGACTGGTTGCCGCTCACTCGCGACACCATCGCGTTCGGCCAGGGGGTCAGTGTCAACGCCGTCCAGATGACCGCAGCGGTCGCGGCAGTGGCCAACGGCGGCAGGTACGTCCAACCGTCGCTGATCCAGGGGTACGTCGACAGCGACGGTGGCTACTCCCCGGCGCCGCCACCAGCCGAGCACCGGGTGGTGAGCGAGCGCACCGCCGACCAGGTCACGGCGATGATGGAGCAGGTGGTCGGCGATGAGGGCACCGCGCCGGACGCCAACATCGCCGGCTACCGCGTCGCCGGGAAGACGGGCACCGCCCAGCGCGTTGACGAGTCGTGCGGTTGCTACGACGGCTCGTTCAGCGTCTCTTTCGCAGGTTTCGCACCGGCCGACGACCCCCGCTTCGTGGTGTACGTGGTCGTCCACGAGCCGCAGGACGGCAACGGCGGGGGGACAACCGGCGGACCGGTGTTCCACGACCTGATGGCGGCGACCCTGCAGAAGTTCGGGGTGCCTCCGACCGGCGCGCGTTCGCCCAGACTGCCGATTTACTGGTGAGCGTCGCTAACCTCGCCGTGTGCCGCTTGATAGCTCCGGGGTGACGCTGCCGTCGCGTCCCCGCAACGTCACGCCTGTCGGGTTGGCGGAGCTGGCCGCGCGGCTGGGCGGGTCAGCGGTGGTCTCGCGGCCGGCCGAGAACCCCGCTCTGACCGGCATCACGCTGTCATCGCAGTCGGTGCAACCCGGCGACGTGTACGCCGCGCTGCCCGGCGCTAAGACCCATGGTGCCCGGTTTGCTGCTGAGGCCGTGCGCTCGGGTGCGGTCGCCGTACTGAGCGATTCGGCCGGCGCGGAGCTGGTCAGCGACATCGACGTCCCCGTGCTCGTTGTCGACGAACCGCGGCGGGTGCTCGGTCGGGCAGCAGCCATTGTGTACGGCGACCCGGCCAGCGCGGTGACCCTGATCGGAGTCACGGGCACCCAGGGCAAGACCACCACCACTCAGCTGCTGTACGCCGGGCTCAGCGCAGCGGGTCGGCGGGCAGCTGTGATCGGCACCAACGGCACCTGGGTCGGCGACCGGAAGGTCTCCAGTGCGCTGACCACTCCCGAGGCGACCGATCTGCATGCGCTGCTGGCGGTGATGCGTGAAGAGGATGTCGGCGTGTGCGCCATGGAGGTCTCGAGCCATGCGGTGGTGATGGGACGCGTCGACGGGGTGGTGTTCGACGTCGCCGCCTTCACAAACTTCGGGCGGGACCATCTGGACTTCCACCCAAGCATGGACGACTACTTTGCGGCAAAGGCCGACCTGTTCACCCCCGCCCGGGCTCGACGCGCCTTGCTGAATGTCGACGACGACCGCGTCGCCACCCTGCTCCAGCAGCCTGCAGTTATCACCACCACGTTCTCACCGAGCGGGGCGCCGGCCACCTGGCGGGCCGTTGACGTCGAGCCCACGAGCCTTGAGTCCAGGTTCACCGTCGAGGGTCCAGGCCTCACCCTCCCGATGACACTTCAGCTGCCGGGCGACTTCAACGTCGCCAACGCGTTGTGCGCGGTGGCCTGCCTGGGCGAGGTCGCCGACGACCGAGCCGTGGTAGCGGCCGCGGCTGCGGGCATCGGCCGGGTTGCCGCTGTGCCCGGTCGCATGCAACGGGTCGACCGGGGGCAGGACTTTCTCGTGCTGGTGGACTACGCGCACAAGCCCGACGCGATCGCGGCGACCCTGCGGGCAGTGCGTCGGGTCACGCGAGGGAAGGTCACTCTCGTGCTGGGAGCCGGCGGCGAGCGAGACAAGGGCAAGCGCCCGCTGATGGGCGGGGTAGCGGCGGCGCTCGCTGATCGGGTTGTCGTCACCGACGACAACCCGAGGACAGAGGACCCGGCCGCGATCCGGGCCGACATCATCGCCGGTGCCGCCGATCCCAGCGAGCGGACCAAGATCGTCGAGATCGGTGACCGGCACACGGCGATCGCCACCGCGCTGCGCGGGGCAACGGCGGGCGACACCGTCGTCATCGCCGGCAAGGGGCACGAGACGGGCCAGCAGGTCGGCGACCAGCTGTTGCCTTTCGACGACCGCGTCGTGGCCGCCGAGGTGCTCGACTGGCTCGACGCGGGAGCCCAGCCGTGATCGCGATGACGCTGGGCGAGATCGCGGCCGCTGTCGGCGGCGAAGTCACCGACCCTGCCGACGAACACCGGATCATCAGTGGACCGGCCTTCCACGACTCGCGCCAGGTGGTGGCAGGCGGGCTGTTCGTCGCGGTGGTGGGCGAGGTCGTTGACGGCCACGACTACGCGGCGGCTGCGGTTTCGCAGGGCGCTGCAGCAGCGCTGGTCGAGCGTCGAGTCGAGGTCCCCGCCGTGCTGGTGCCCGACACCGTGCCGGCGCTCGGCCTGCTGGCCAGGCACGTCGTGGATCGGCTCGCCGGCTTGCAGGTCGTCGGCATCACGGGCTCGCAAGGCAAGACGGGGACCAAGGACATCCTCGCCCAACTGCTCGAGCGGCACAGCCCGACCGTCGCGCCGGTCGGGTCGTTCAACACCGAGATCGGGGTACCGCTGACGGCACTGCGAGCCACGCAGGACACCAAGCACCTGATCCTCGAGATGGGTGCGCGCGGCCGCGGGCACATTCGTTACCTCACCTCACTGGTGCAGCCACGCATCGGCGTCATCCTCAACGTGGGCGTCGCTCACCTCGGGGAGTTCGGGACCAGGGCGGACATCGCCGCCGCCAAGGGAGAGCTGGTCGAATCACTGCCACCCGACGGGCACGCCGTACTCAACGCCGACGACCCGCTGGTGAGCCAGATGCGCGGCCGTACGGCGGCATCGGTCGTCACGTTCGGACAGAGCCCGCGGGCCGACGTCCGGTTGAGCGACGTACGTCTCGACGAGAACGGCAGACCCCACTTCGCGCTAACGGTCGGGGACACGACTACCGAGGTGAGCCTGCCGCTCGTCGGTGAGCACCAGGCAAGCAACGCCGCCGCTGCCGCGGCGGCGGCCTGGGCAGCCGGCATGTCCGTCGAGGCAGCCGCAGCAGCTCTGAACAGCGTGCGCTCGCGATCTCCCTGGCGGATGGAGGTCACCACGACGCCGGTTGGTGTCACCGTCATCAACGACGCCTACAACGCCAATCCCGACAGCATGCGGGCCGCCCTGACGACACTTGTCGCGATCAGCTCCCGACGTCAGCCGCCGGCACGCACCTTCGCGGTGCTTGGGGAGATGCGCGAATTGGGCGCAGCAGCCGCGGCCGAACACGAGGCGGTCGGCCGACTCACGGCGCAGCTCGACGTCTCGCAGCTCGTGGTGGTGGGGGAGGCCGCGCTTCCCGTCCATACCGGCGCCACATCGGAGCCTGCCAGGCAGCCCCGGTCGGTGTGCGTCGACGACGCCGAGGCCGCGATCGACTTTCTCCGTGGCGCGGTGCGGCCAGGTGACGTGGTGCTTGTGAAAGCATCGCGAGCAGCGGGGCTCGAGAAGGTCGCCGCTGCACTGGTGGGGAACGCGACGGAGGCCGACAGATGAGGGCGCTCCTGCTGTCAGGTGGGCTGGGACTCATCGGCACACTGCTCGGCACGCGGTGGGCGATCACCATCTTGACCAAGAAGGGCTACGGCCAGCTCATCCGCGATGACGGCCCGACCACACACCACACCAAGCGGGGCACCCCGACGATGGGTGGGCTGGTAGTCATCCTGGCAGTGGTTTTCGGTTACTTCGGGGCGAAGCTGCTGACGCGGGAGGGGCCGTCGATGTCGGCGCTGCTGCTGCTGTTCCTCCTCGTCGGGCTTGGCGTGGTGGGCTTCATCGACGACTACATCAAGATCGTCAAGCAGCGCAGCTTGGGTTTGCGGAGCAAGACGAAGTTCGGGGGCCAGACAATAGTCGCGACCCTCTTCGGCTGGGCGTCGCTGCAGTTCCCTGACGAGCGGGGGAACCCCCCGGCCTCCGCCGCCATCTCGTTCATCCGGGTGGTCAACTGGGAGCTCCCGACGATCCTCGTCATCGTCTGGGTGCTGATCATGGTCGCCGGTACGAGCAACGCGGTGAACCTCAGCGACGGCCTCGACGGCCTGGCAACCGGCAGCGCGATGATGGTCTTCGGCGCCTACACCCTCGTCGGCATCTGGCAGAACAACCAGTTCTGCGCGATCACCCCAGGGCCACAGTGCTACAACGAGATCCGCGACCCGCTCGACCTGGCAGTCGTCACCGCCGCACTTACCGGAGCTTGCTTCGGCTTCCTGTGGTGGAACGCCACTCCGGCCAAGATCATCCTCGGAGACACCGGATCACTGTCGCTCGGCGGTGTGATGGCAGGGCTGGCGGTGATGACGCGCACCGAGCTCTTGCTGATCGTCTTCGGCGGCCTGTTCGTGGTCATCACGTTGTCGGTGATCATGCAGGTGGGCTACTTCAAGGCGACGAAGGGCAAGCGGCTGTTCCGGATGACGCCGCTGCACCACCACTTCGAACTGCTGGGGTGGGCCGAGGTCACGATCGTCATCAGGTTCTGGATCATCAGCGGTATCTGTGTGGCCACCGGCCTTGGGATCTTCTACGCCGAATGGGTGCTGGGAGTCTGACAGTGAGCAGTGCATCGCGGGTCCCGTGGCTGTCCGGCGCCGACCGCGCGTCGCCGTGGGAGCAGGTGCACGCGGTGGTGGCGGGCATCGGGGTTGCGGGTTTCGCCGCCGCTGACGCGCTGCAGCACCTGGGGGCGTCGGTCACGATCCTCGACGACCGCGATGACGACGACGCCCGGGACAAGGCAACGCTGCTCGAGATCTTGGGCGTCCGGGCGCACCTGGGTCCTGGTGCCGGTGCGGCACTGCCCGATGACGTCGACGTCGTCGTGACCTCGCCCGGCTGGCCGCCGGCGGCGCCGCTGTTCGCCGCCGCTGCCGCCCGGCAGGTTCCGGTCTGGGGGGACGTCGAGCTGGCCTGGCGGCTGCGCGACCCGGCCGCCCCCACCCCGTGGCTCTGCCTGACCGGTACCAACGGCAAGACCACGACCGTCCAGATGCTCGAGAGCATGCTGCGTGCCGACGGCCTGCGCGCCGTCGCGGCGGGAAACGTTGGAGTGCCGATGTGCGAGGTCGTGATGAATCCCGACCCGTACGACGTGCTGGCGGTCGAGCTGTCGTCGCACCAGCTGCACTGGATGCAGTCACTGTCGGCCGAGTCGGCGGCCGTCCTCAACGTCGCGCCCGACCACATCAGCTGGCACGGTGACCTCGACCGCTACAGCGCGGCGAAAGCGTCGATCTACACCAACTGCCAGGTGGCGTGCGTCTACAACGTGCAGGACCCACAGACCCGACGGATGGTCGAGGACGCCGAGGTCGTCGAGGGCTGCCGCGCGATCGGTTTCACCTTGGGGATCCCGTCGATCGGAATGCTCGGCATCGTCGACGACGTGCTGGCGGACCGGGCGTTCATCGAGGGCCGAGACCGCAACGCCGCGGAGCTGGCGGCAGTCAGCGACGTACCGACCGGCGCACCGCACAATGTCGCGAACGCTTTGGCGGCGGCTGCGCTGGCCCGCTCCCACGGAGTGTCGGGGGGAGCCGTACGCCGCGGCCTGCGCAGCTTCCACCTCGACAAGCACCGGATCGCCGAGGTCGCCGTCGTTGCCGACGTCCGGTACGTCGACGACTCCAAGGCCACCAACCCGCACGCCGCACTAGCCTCGTTGCGCTCCTTCGACTCGGTGGTCTGGATCGCCGGCGGCCTGGCGAAGGGCGCCACCTTCGACGAGCTTGTCGACAGCACACGCCGTCGGCTGCGCGGAGTGGTTGTGCTCGGGGCCGATCGAGCGCACATCATCGCGGCGCTTTCGCGACACGCGCCGGATGTGCCGGTGATCGAGGTGGGCGACACAGAGACTGAGGTCATGGAGCGCGTCGTCACCGCCGCAGCGTCGCTGGCTCGACCTGGCGACACCGTGCTGTTGGCTCCGGCGTGTGCCTCCCAGGACCTGTTCGCCGACTACTCGGCGCGCGGTGACGCCTTCGTCGCCGCCGTCGAGCAGCTGCGCAAACACTGACCGAGAAAGGCCGGCGCTGCGTCGGCTCCAACCGACCAGGGGTGAGCAGACGTGGCGACGGCGACTGAGCGGCGCTCGGCCGAGGCAGCTGCCCAACCCCATGCCGACGGCTTCCTTGCCACGCTCAAGCGGGCGCTCGACCGGCCAACCGCGTCGTACCACCTGGTGCTCGGGGTCGCTGGCCTGCTGCTCGTCCTCGGCCTGCTGATGGTGCTGAGCGCGTCAAGCGTCTACTCCCTGCGGCAGTACGACAGTTCCTACGCGATCTTCACCAAGCAGGCGATCTGGGTCGCAGCGGGCCTTCCGGTCGCGTGGATCGCCTCGCGGCTGCCGCTGCGGGTGGTTCGGGCGCTGGCGTGGCCGGGGCTGCTGGTCTCGATCATCCTGATCGGGCTGACCTACGTGCCCGGCGTCGGCGTCTCGATCAACGGCAACCGCAACTGGATCACCTTCGGCGGCCCGTTCCAGCTGCAGCCGTCGGAGCTCGCCAAGCTTGCCTTGGTGCTGTGGTTCGCCGATGTCTACGCGCGCAAGGCCAAGCTGCTGCACCAGTGGCGCCACCTGGCGGTGCCGTTGCTACCGCTGTCGTTGGTCGTGGTCGGTCTCGTCGTCGGACAAGGCGATCTCGGCACGGCGCTGGTTCTGTTCGCGATCGTGCTCGGCATGTTGTGGGTGGTTGGCGCTCCGGCTCGGCTGTTCGCGGGCACGTTCCTGGCGTTTTGTGCGCTGGCCTTCGCGTTGGCCACCACCGAACAGGAGCGCGTCTCCCGACTGACCAGCTTCCTCGACCCGGTGGCGGAGTACTCCGGAAACGGCTGGCAAGCCAGCCACGGGTTCTTCGCCCTCGCCACAGGGGGGCTTTGGGGGCGGGGAATCGGGGCGAGCAACCAGAAATGGGGCGGCCTGCCCGAGGCTCACACCGACTACATCTTTGCCATCATCGGGGAGGAGTTCGGCTTGTTCGGGACGCTTGTGGTGCTGGGGCTGTTCGCCACCCTGGCGTACGCCGGCATCCGGATCGCGGTCCGTACCACGGAGCCGTTCGTGCGCTACGCCAGCGCCGGCATCGTTGTCTGGCTGCTCGGCCAGGCCCTGATCAACATCGGCATGGTGCTCGGGCTGCTGCCCGTCATCGGGATCCCGCTCCCGCTGATCTCCTACGGCGGTTCCGCCTTGGTCCCGACGCTGGTGGCGCTGGGTCTGCTGCTGTCGTTCGCCCGTACCGAGCCCGGGGCCGCCGCCGCGCTGCGGGCCCGGCGGCAGCGTGCCGTTCGGACGCAGCCGACCAGCAGCCGATAGGAGCGCCTGGTGCGAGTACTGCTGGCCGGTGGGGGTTCGGCAGGGCACACGTCACCGCTGATTGCGACAGCGGACGCACTGCGCCGCAAGCGGCCAGCCGTCGAGATCACCTGCCTCGGCACCGCCCGCGGCTTGGAGGTCACGGTGATCCCCGCAGCGGGCTACCCGCTGGAGCTCATCCCACCGGTCCCGCTACCGCGCCGGCCCGGTCGTGACCTGCTGCTCGTTCCGGTGCGGTTGCGCGCTGCCACGGCGGCGACCGGCGAGGTGTTCCGGCGGGTCGAGCCCGACGTGGTCGCCGGCTTCGGCGGCTACGTCTCGGTGCCGGCGTACCTAACTGCCCGCAGCCGCAAGGTGCCGCTGGTGATCCACGAGGGCAACGCGCTGCCCGGAGTCGCGAACCGGTTCGGCGCGAGGTTCTGTACCGACCAGGTGGCGACGTCGTTCCCCGACACCCGGTTGCCGCATGCGCGCTTCATCGGTCTGCCGATCCGCCGGGCGATCTCCACGTTGGAGCGAGCCGAGCTGCGACCGCTCGCCCGGGAGCACTTCGGCCTCCGTCAGGAGCTGCCGACGCTGCTGGTCACCGGCGGCTCCCAAGGGGCCCGACGCATCAACGAGTCGGTCAGCGCCGCCGCTGCCGAGCTAGCCGCCGCGGGAGTCCAGGTGCTGCACGTCGCCGGGCCTAAAGGACGGGTGGAGATCCCCCACCGCGGCGACGACTTCCCGCCGTACGTCGTCGTCCCCTACGTCGAGCGGATGGAGCTGGCGTACGCCGCCGCGGACGCGATGGTGGGCCGCGCCGGCGCCAACTCTGTCACCGAGGCAGCGGCCTTAGGGCTGCCGGCGGTCTTCGTCCCGCTGCCGATCGGCAACGGCGAACAGGCAGTGAACGCTGCTGCTGTCGTTGCGGCGGGCGGCGCGGTGCTCGTCGATGACGCCGCCTTCACCCCCGACTGGGCGCGCACCGAGCTTCCATCGCTGCTGCTCGACGCCGACCGGCTGACCGCGATGAGCCGAGCCGCGGCTGGTCTGATCCCTCGCGACGCGGACGAGCTGCTGGCCGACATGATCCTGGCGGCGGTCTCGTGAGGGTGCCGGTACCGGCGCAGATTCCGCCGGCGAAGTCGTTGCGCCGGGTTCATTTCATAGGGGTTGGCGGCGCAGCGCTGTCGGGGCTGGCGCGCATCATGTCGGCCCGTGGTGTCACGGTGTCCGGCAGTGACGC
>JAUJOE010000001.1:165174-201672 GCA_030447805.1 Nocardioidaceae bacterium
GGCGCCGAGCCGTCGTACGCCATCGGGTCGACGCTCAACGCCTCCGGACTGAACGCCGCCGAGGGGACCGGCCCGATCTTCGTCGCTGAAGGCGACGAGAGCGACGAAGCCATCGTGGTCTACACACCGAGCGGGGCTGTCGTCACCAACGTCGACGTTGACCACCTCGACCACTTCGGCACCGCAGCGGCCTACGCGGAGGTTTTCGACCGGTTCCTCGATCGGATCGAGCCGGGGGGGTTCGTCGTCATCTGCGTGGACGACCCCGGCGGTCGACGCCTCGCCGACCGCGCCGGTGAGTTGCCGCTGCGCGTGGTCCGGGTCGGGCAAGGCGTCGACGTCGATCTCCAGGCGCGCGCGGTGGCGTTCGCCGGGCAGACGTCGATGTTCGAAGTGTGGCGCGGTGGTAGCCGCCTCGGCGCCGTCACCTTGCAGGTGCCGGGAGCGCACTACGTGCTGGATGCGCTGGCGGCTCTCGGGGCGGGGTTGGAGCTGGGGTTTGGCTTCCAGGAGCTGGCGGTGGGGCTGGCGAGCTTTCGTGGCAGTGGCCGGCGGATGGAGTTCAAGGGCAGTGCGGCGGGGGTGGCGGTGTACGACAGCTACGCTCACCACCCCGCTGAGATCGCCGCTGACTTGCAGGCGGCTGGGGCGATCGCCGGTGGCGGACGGCTTGTCGTGTGCTTCCAGCCGCACATGTACAGCAGGACACGTGTCTTCGGTGCGCAGATGGGAGCAGCGCTCGGTGCGGCGGACGAAGTCGTCGTGATGGACGTCTACGCCGCCAGGGAGGACCCCGAACCGGGAGTCAGTGGAGCACTGGTCGCCGCTGCGGTGCCGCTGCCTCAGTCCAGCGTGGTCTTCGAGGCTGAGTGGTCGCGAGCCGCCGAGCAAACGGTGGGGCGCTGCGGCCGTGGTGACGTCGTACTGACTCTCGGGGCAGGGGATGTGACCGACATCGCGCCGCAGATCCTGCAGCGGCTGCGAGCCCGCGACGAGGTGACGCGCTGATGGCACGGTCCACGCAACCGGCGGCGCGGCTGTCCCGACTGCAGTGGCAGCGACGGCTCCGACGAGCCAGACCGGTCCTGTTGACGTTGGCGGTTCTCGGAGCCGGTGCCTTCGCCGGCTGGGTCCTGCTCGCCTCCTCCTGGTTGGCGGTTCAGCAGGTCACCGTCGCAGGTGATCAGACGTTGTCGGACGCTCAAATTCGGGCCGCCGCTGACGTGGATCTGGGCACCGCGTTGGTACGGCTCGACCTCGACGCGATCGATCGGCGCGTGTCGGGGCTGCGTCCGGTGGCAACGGCGTCGGTGCACCGCGCCTGGCCACACACGGTGGCCATCACCGTCGTCGAACGCCAACCCGTCGCGGCGATTCACCGCTCGGGCTCCTGGTGGGTGATGGACGACGAGGGCGTGCTCTTTCGGCAAACGGACGGACCTCTCGCCACCTTGCCGGTGGTCGAGGTCGAGGAGTCCACCCGCGACCAGGCAGCGGTGGTGGAGGCAGCATCGGTGGTCGCGGCACTTCCCCCTGGGCTGCTTGATCGGGTGCAGCGCCTCTCCGCCTCGTCGATGGACTCGATCACCCTCACCCTCCGGGACGGACGCGAGGTGCGGTGGGGTAGCGCCGCCGAGACCGCCCAAAAAGTCGAGGTGTTGAGCGTGCTGCTTCACCAGCCGGGGCGGGTATACGACGTCAGCGTGCCGGCCCAACCGACCACGACCAGGTGAGGTAGAGATCTCGGTCGAAAAGTGTGGCGTGTGCGGTTGCCCACGAGCGTCGCCGTGACCTAGGTTGTTCTTCGACACGAGGTTGACCCGCCGTAACTCTCAACCCGAGAGTGAGGGTCGAGAGCCACGCGGTCACCTTCCCCAGCAGCAGTAGTCATGTCTGGGAGCTGGCTCTTTGCAAAGGACCAGCCCGCCGTTTCACTCGAGAGGTACGCGTCGTGGCAGCACCGCAGAACTATCTGGCGGTCATCAAAGTCGTAGGAATCGGCGGCGGCGGGGTCAACGCTGTCAACCGGATGATCGAGGTTGGTCTTCGAGGCGTGGAGTTCATCGCCATCAACACCGACGCTCAAGCGCTGTTGATGAGCGACGCCGACGTCAAGCTCGACATCGGTCGCGACCTCACCCGGGGTCTCGGTGCTGGCGCCGACCCCACCGTGGGTGGCCAGGCAGCCGGTGACCACGCCGAGGAGATCGAAGAGGTCATCAAGGGCGCCGACATGGTCTTCGTAACCGCCGGTGAAGGCGGTGGCACCGGCACCGGAGGCGCGCCGGTCGTGGCCCGAATCGCCCGCTCGTTGGGCGCGCTGACGATCGGCGTGGTGACCAGACCGTTCTCGTTCGAGGGCCGCCGCCGCGCCAACCAGGCAGAGGAGGGCATCTCCGCTCTGCGCGAGGAAGTCGACACCCTCATCGTCATTCCCAACGACCGGCTGTTGTCGATCTCTGACCGCAACGTCAGCGTGCTCGACGCCTTCAAGCAGGCCGACCAAGTCCTGCTGCAGGGTGTGTCGGGAATCACCGACCTGATCACCACTCCCGGCCTGATCAACCTCGACTTCGCCGACGTCAAGTCGGTGATGGCGAACGCCGGGTCGGCACTGATGGGCATCGGCCGCGCCAACGGCGACGACCGTGCCGTCGTCGCCGCTGAGATGGCCGTCTCAAGTCCACTGCTCGAGGCGTCGATCGACGGCGCGCACGGGGTGCTGTTGTCGATCTCCGGTGGATCAGACCTTGGTCTGTTCGAGATCAACGAGGCAGCTGCGCTGGTCTCCCAGGCCGCACACGCCGAGGCGAACATCATCTTCGGGGCGGTCATCGACGACGCTCTCGGCGACGAGGTTCGAGTCACGGTGATCGCCGCCGGCTTCGACGGGGGCATGCCCAAGCGACGCGACCAGAGCCGACCCGCCCTGCGGCGAGAAGCAGGCCAGCAACCCCCACCGCCGCCCGGTGGCAGCCAGCAACCGCCACCGCAACAGCAACACCAGGGGCAACAGGCCCCCAGCCGCGCCCGACGCCACAGCCGGTTCCTGCGGGGCAGCCAGGCCCGCCGCACGCGGCAGCTCAACCGCAGCCGCAGCCAGCAAGCCCGCAGCGCCAGCCCCGCGCGATCCCGTTCGACGACAACGAGGACCTTGACGTTCCCGACTTCCTCAAGTAGCGCATGTTCGCCTCCCGCGAGCAGCGTGCCGGCGCGGCAGGGGTTATCGACGTCGCCTTCACCGACCGTCATGGTGGGGTCAGCGCCGCGCCGTTCGACACCCTCGACCTGAGCCGCTCCAGGCCGGACGCCGGACCCGACCTGCGGGCGAACCTTGAGCTCCTGGCCGCGGCCTTCGACGTTGACGGCTTCGTCACGATGCGCCAGGTCCAAGGTGCCGACGTGGCGATTGTTCGGCACGCCGACGAGCCACAACCCGTCTGCGACGCGGTTGTCACCTCGGTGGCCGGCCTGGCGTTGTGCGTGCGAGTCGGTGACTGCGTCCCTGTGGTGCTCGCCGACGCCGATGCGGGCGTCACCGCGGTGGCCCACGCTGGTCGGCGCGGCATGGTCACCGGCGTGGTTCCCAAGACGGTGGCAGCCATGCGCGCCTCCGGCGCTGTCGACATCGAGGCATGGCTCGGTCCGCACGTGTGTGGTGGCTGCTACGAGGTTCCGGCGCCGCTGCGCGACGAGGCCGCAACGGCCGTGCCGGCGGCGTACGCCTGCACCACCTGGGGGACTCCCTCGCTCGACATCGGGGCCGGCGTCACCGCGCAACTGCAGGCGGACGGCTGCTCGGTGAACGACCGCAGCGCCTGCACTGTCGAGTCCGCCGACTTCTTCTCCTACCGCCGGGACGGGGCTGCGTCGGGCCGCTGCGCCGGCATCGTCGTACGCCGCTCGGGCGGGTCGTGACTGAGCCGACGGTGAGCCGGGCGCGTACGCAGGAGCTGCGCTCACGTCTGGCCGCCGTCCGGGCCGGGATCGCGGCCGCCGCTGAGGCAGCGGGGCGTGACCCGACCGACGTGACGCTCGTGGTCGTCACCAAGACCTGGCCGACCAGCGATATCCGGCGGCTGTTAGACCTCGGCGTCGTCGACATCGCCGAGAACCGGCATCAAGAAGCCGAGAGAAAGGCAGCTGAGCTAGCGGACCTCGGCATCAGGTGGCACTTCGTCGGGCAGGTGCAGTCCAACAAGGCGGCTCGCATCGCGGCGTACGCCGACGTGGTGCACTCAGTGGACTCGGTGCGGGTGGCGCAGCGGCTCAACTCCGGCGCGCACCGCCACGACCGTCGGGTGGACTGCCTGGTCCAGGTGAGCCTCGACGGGGACGTTCGCCACGATGGCCGGGGCGGCGCGGCTGCGAGAGCTGTCGCTGAGATCGCTGACGCCATTGCGGGCGCCGGACTCCTGCGGCTTGTCGGCGTGATGGGCGTCGCTCCACTGGGGGCGGATCCGCGTCCGGCGTACGAGAAACTGGCATCTATCAGTAAGGAGATCCAAGCTGTGCACGGCCAGGCCACCTGGGTGTCAGCGGGCATGAGCGGCGACTTCGCGGCAGCGATTTCAGCTGGCGCGACACACGTGCGTGTCGGCAGCGCGATCCTCGGCGAGCGGCCGGCGCTCCGGTAGGGTCAGAGCGACTGCCGCCCAGCGGTTGTTGCACATCACTATTGCGAACCGGAGGCAACCAGGTCATGGCGGGCGCAATGCGCAAGGTCGGGGTCTACCTCGGGCTGCTCGAAGACACTGACCGCTACGAAGATGACTACTACGCCGACCAGGAGGCGTCGACCGGCTCCACCGGTGCTACCGGCGGCACCGGCGCCACGGCGGTCGGCCGCCCGGTGCAGGCGGTCCGCGACGACCGGCCAGCCCCTGTCGCGTCGCTGTCGGAGCGCCGCCGGCCCAGCCCGGTGGTCACGGAGCTGTCCAGGATCACCACCTTGCACCCGCGCACCTACAACGAGGCCCGTACGATCGGCGAACGCTTCCGTGAAGGCATCCCCGTCATCATGAACCTGTCGGAGATGGACGACAGCGACGCCAAGCGGCTGGTGGACTTCTCGGCGGGACTGGTGTTCGCCGTCCGCGGCACGATCGAGCGGGTGACGAACAAGGTGTTCCTGCTGTCGCCACCCAACGTGTCGGTCGCCGCCGAAGACAAGCAGCGCATCGCCGAGGGCGGTTTCTTCAACCAGAGCTAGCGGGGCTGGCCGGGCTAGGCTTCCGGTGTGGTTCTCGTCGGCGTCGTCATAGAGCTCGTCCTGTGGTTCTACATCCTGCTGCTGCTCGCCCGCATCGTCGCCGACTGGGTGCAGATGTTCGCCCGCTCATGGCACCCGAGCGGCTACCTGCTGGTGCTGTTGGAACTCATCTACTCCGCCACCGACCCCCCGATCAGGTTGTTTCGGCGGTTCGTGCCGCCGCTGCGGTTGGGGGGAGCGGCGCTCGACTTGTCGATCCTCTTCGTCTTGTTGATCTGCTACGTGCTCAAGGTCGTTAACGAGCGAATCCTGCTGGTTCCGGGGTAGTCGCTGAGGGCAACTCCTTGGTTGCTCCCGCCACCGTGAAACAGAGTAGCGTTGCGCTGCACACATCGCTGCCACATCGCTGGAAAACGACAACTGAGGTGACTGATGCCGTTGACGCCTGAGGACGTCCGCAAGAAGACGTTCACACCTGTCCGCCTGCGCGAGGGGTACGACATGGGGGAGGTCGACCAGTTCCTCGATGAGGTCGAGGTAGAGCTCTCCCGGTTACAGAAGGACAACGAGGGCCTGCGGACAAGGCTCGCGACCGCGCCCACCGCCGTACCGGGGACGGGGACACCGCAAGCCGCGCCGGCCAAACCGTCGCCTACGCCGGGGCCTGCCCGCACATCGGAGCCAGCGGTGCTGCCAGCGGTGAAGACGGTTCCCGAGGCATCGAGCGCGGCTGCTCGGCTGTTGGAGCTCGCCACGAACAATGCCGACCAGCTGGTCAGCGAGGCGCAGAGCGAGGCCGACGGGATCATCGGTTCCGCGCGCACCAAGGCAGAGCGGCTCGAGACCGAAGCGAAGGGGAAGGCCGAGCAGATGGAGTCCGCTGCCCGCTCCCGCGCCGAGCAGCTGGACACCGAAACCACGGCCCGACGCAAGCAGCTGGTCAGTGACCTGGAGCGTGACAGGGACAGCCTGGCGCGTGAGCTCGAGGAGCTGCGGTCGTTCGAGCGGGAGTACCGCAGCCGGCTGCGGACCTACTTCGAAAGCCAGCTGCGCGCACTCAACGGAGAAGGAAACGGCGAGGTGGCGCTGACACCGTCAGCCGATGGTGACACCCCACGCCGGCTTCGCGAGCTGCTCGGCGAGGAGCACTCCTAGCCCGAGAGCTCAGGCTCTCTCGAGCGTGAAGCACAGCCCGAGCTCGCGACTGCAGTGCCAGTCCGGTCCGGGCTCCGCCTGCGCTGCCACCTGCACCGCCAACACCTCAGCCGCAACGAGTTCCTGGTGCTCGCGCAGTGCGGCTGCGGTCGCTCCGTC
Organism: Nocardioidaceae bacterium; assembly: GCA_030447805.1. Lineage (GTDB taxonomy): Bacteria > Actinomycetota > Actinomycetes > Propionibacteriales > Nocardioidaceae > JAUJOE01. Next base: position 171,701 of record JAUJOE010000001.1, read on the forward strand.
GGCGCTCCAGGTCAGTCGGATCCGGTCGACGACGTCGAGGCCCGCCGCCTTGCGCGCCTCTTGAATCAGTCGAACGGCCTCCCGGGCCACCCCAGCCCGCAGCAGCTCCGGTGTCATCGTCAGGTCCAACGCCACCGTCTCCCCGTGCTCGTTCACGACAGACCACCCCTCGCGCGGGCGCTCGGTGACGATGACCTCGTCGGGCCTGACCGCCACCGGGCCGTCGCAGTCCACCGTCGCCGACCCGTGCTGGGCGAGCTCTGCAGATAGCCGAGCGGCGTCGCTGGCCGCGATGGCCGCGGCGACAGTTGGCGTCCTCGCACCGAACCGCTTGCCCAGGTTGCGGAAGTTGGCCTTTGCGGCCACCTCGACGAGGTCGCCTGCCGAGCCGAACGGCTCCAGGGATTCGACGTTGAGCTCGGCGGCGATCTCTGCCTTCAGGTCATCGCTCAGTGCCGTGAAAGCGGCGGACGGGACCAGCGCCCGCCGCAGTGGCTGCCGGGTGCGGACTCTTGCCTCCGCGCGAGCCGACCGCCCGAGTTCGACGAGCCGGCGTGTCACCACCATCCCGGCGTCCACCCCCTCGTCGACCAGCCCATCGTCGTACGTCGGCCAGCTGGCGAGGTGGACGGACTGCGGGGCGGCGGGGTCGACGCTGCGTACCAGGTCCTGCCAGACGCGCTCGGTGACGAACGGGGTGATCGGCGCCAGCAGGCGGGTGAGGACGTCGAGCGTTTCGTGCAGGGTGGCGCACGCCGCGGCGTCGCCGTCCCAGAACCGCCGGCGGGAGCGGCGCACGTACCAGTTCGACAGGTCGTCGACGAACTCCGCGAGCCGGGTGCCGGCGCGTTGGGTGTCGAAGGCCTCCAACGCGGCCGTGACGTCGCGGGTCAGCCGGTTGAGCTGCGACAGCAGCCAGCGGTCGAGGACCGGGCGCTCGGCGGGGACAGGTGCGCCCTGCTCCGGTGTCCAGCCGTTCGTGCGGGCGTACAGCACGTGGAAGGCCACCGTGTTCCAGTACGTCAGCAGCACCTTGCGCACGATCTCCTGCAGGGTCGCGTGCCCCACCCGGCGGGCGGCCCACGGTGAGCCGGAGGCGGCCATGAACCAGCGCACGGCGTCGGCGCCGTGCTCGTCCATGAGCGGCATCGGCGCGAGGATGTTGCCGAGGTGCTTCGACATCTTGCGCCCGTCCTCGGCGAGCAGCAGCCCCAGGCAGACGACGTTCTGGTACGACGACTCGTCGAACAGCAAGGTGCCGATCGCCATCAGCGAGTAGAACCAGCCACGGGTCTGGTCGATCGCCTCACAGATGAACTGTGCCGGGTAGGCGTTGTCGAACTCCTCCTTCGACCCCTCGGCGTACGGGTAGCCCCACTGCGCGAACGGCATCGACCCGGAGTCGTACCAGGCGTCGATGACCTCACTCACCCGGCGCGCCTCGGCGCCGCACTCCGGGCACGGCAGCACGATGTCGTCGACGTACGGCCGGTGTGGGTCAACGGCGCTGAGGTCAGCCGCGGCCAGCTCACCGAGCTCGGCGAGCGACCCCACGCAGGTGAGGTGGCCGTCGGCGCACCGCCAGATCGGCAGCGGGGTGCCCCAGTAGCGGGTGCGCGACAGCGACCAGTCGACGTTGTTGTGCAGCCAGTCGCCGTACCGGCCCCATTTGATCGTCTGCGGGTACCAGTTCGTCTTCGCGTTCTCGCGCAGCAGCGCCTCCTTGGCGGCTGTGGTGCGGATGTACCAGGCGGGGAGCGCGTAGTACAGCAGCGGTGTGTGGCAGCGCCAGCAGTGTGGGTACGAGTGCTCGTAGGCGACGTGCCGGAAGAGCAGACCACGGCTGTCCAGCTCGCGCACGAGGTCGGCGTCGGCGTGCTTGAAGAACTGCCCTCCCACCAGCCGTACGTCGTCGGCGAAGTGTCCGTCGCGCTGGACCGGGTTGACCACCGGAAGGCCGTAAGCCAGACAGACCGCCATGTCGTCGGCGCCGAACGCGGGGGACTGGTGTACCAGGCCGGTTCCGTCCTCGGTGGTGACGTAGTCGCCCAGGACGACGAAGTGCGCGTCGCACGAGCCGTCGCCGTCGCCGGCCTCGCCGCCGTCGGGTGTGGGAAAGTCGACAAGGTCCAACGGCCGGGTGTAGCACCACCGCTCCATCTCCCGACCGGAAAAGCGAGACTGTACCGTCCAGCCGTCGCCCAGCACCGGCGCAAACAGCGGCTCGGCGACCACCAAGGTTTCGGCTCCGTCGGACGCGACGACGTACTCGACGTCGGGGTGCACCGCGACAGCGGTGTTGGACACCAGCGTCCACGGCGTCGTGGTCCACACGAGCAGCGCCGCCGTCCCGGCCAGCGGTCCGGTGGTGAGCGGGAACCGGACGTAGACCGACGGGTCGACGACCGTCTCGTACCCGCCCGGCTGGCCCAGCTCATGGTCGGACAGCGCGGTCTCGCAGCGGGGGCAGTACGGCGAGATGCGGTGCGCCTCGTACAGCAACCCGGCGTCGAAGATCTGCTTCAGCGACCACCACACGCTCTGGATGTAGGACGAGTCCATCGTGCGGTAGGCCTGGGACATGTCGACCCAGTAGGCCAACCGCTCCGTCATCTGTTCCCAGTCGTTGGTGGCACGCTCGACCGACTCACGGCACTTGGCGTTGAACTCGGCGATCCCGAACTTCTCGATGTCCTGCTTGCCGGAAAGGCCTAGCTCCTTCTCCACGCCCACCTCGACGTGCAGACCTTGGCAGTCCCAGCCGGCTTTGCGGTCCACGCGAAACCCCTGCATGGTCTTGAAGCGGGGGAACACGTCCTTGAAGACCCGGGCCTCGATGCTGTGCACACCGGGCTTGCCGTTGGCTGTCGGCGGGCCCTCGTAGAACGTCCATCGAGGAGCGTCAGCAGTCTGCTGCAGCGATGCCGCGAAGGTTGCGCTGTTGCGCCAGAACTCCAACACCTGGTGCTCCAGCGCCGGCAAGTCCACGTGCGCAGAGACGGGAGAGTACTGGGTGGTCATCGGGTGGGTGTCCTTCATCCTCGGCTCGTCACGGCTGCGGCTGGACCGCACAGTGCCGAAGGGACGAGAACGGGCCAGGTCGGCCAGGTCCCGCGGTACCACCCTTCTTGGCAGTCGAGCCGTCAAAGCCGGCCTTCGGCTGCCCACTTCCTTTGCCCACTTGGTTGTGGGGCGCCGCCGCCGGTTCTAGTAGGTCCAGATGCGGACCGTTCTTCCGGCAACTCCGAGGTGATGGCCTCATCAACGCTGTGCGGCAACGGCCATCCTAGGCGAGGCGGCGGCAGCGCTGCCAGCCGATTGCCGCGTGGGGAGTGTGCGTGGAGGTTTGAAGCGTGCCGGCTGAGCGCCTATCCTCTCCGCACCGCACGCAGCGGGCCTCCACCGCAGAAAGGGTCGATGATGGCTGCGAAGAACACGGCGCCTGTCGCGGCCGCGGAGACCGGGGCGCCGAAGAAGGCACCCGCCAAGAAGCCAACGCAGAAGGCAGCCGACGGCAAGGCGCTGGCAAGGCCGACAGCGCGGCTCAGCAGGGCAGGGCGTCGAAACTCGCCGTACGCCCAGGCGAGAAGCCGTGGACTGACCGTGAGGTTGCCGACGTGCGGGCGACGTTGGAGGCCGATGAGGAGCGCCTGCAGGTCGAGATTGCGGCGGCCGAGGAGGAGATCAGCCAGTTGCTGCGACAAGGCGGCGAAGGCGCCGGCCATGACCAGGCCGATGTCGGATCGAACACCTTTGAGCGCGACCAGGAGATGACGATGGCGCGCAACGCCAAGGAGAACCTGATCCTTGTCCAGGCCGCGTTGACGCGCATCGATCAGGGCGAGTACGGCGTGTGCGAGTCATGTGGGGAGCCCATCGGAAAGATGCGGCTGCAGGCATTTCCGCGTGCGACACTGTGCATGGAATGCAAACAACGCCAGGAACGCCGCTAGCCGACGACGTGTCGTCGCTTCCGGAGGCGAGACCTGGCGGTCGGGCCCTGGCGCTGTCGGCCGTCGTGGCGCTGGTGGTGCTCACGGTTGACCAAGCCAGCAAGTGGTGGGCCGAGCGCGCGTTGGCCGACGGCGTACCCCGACAGGTTCTCGGCGACTGGCTGCAGCTTCGGCTCACCCACAACCCCGGTGCGGCGTTCAGTCTCGGCACCGGATACACCGTCGTCTTGTCGGTCATCGCTCTTGCGGTCATCGCGGTGTGCGTCACGATGTCGCGTCGCATCCGCAGCCCAGGGTGGGCCGTGGCGCTGGGGCTGCTGCTCGGGGGTGCGCTCGGGAACGTCACCGACCGGATCTTTCGCGAGCCGGGGCCGCTTCGCGGGCACGTGGTCGACTTTCTCCAGCTGCCGCACTGGCCGGTGTTCAACGTGGCTGACTCAGCTATCTGTGCGGCGACCGCACTTTTCGTTCTACTCAGCCTGCGCGGCGTACGTCTCGACGGAACTGTCGAGCGCCGCCAGCCCGGTGCCCATGGCAAGCCCAGCGCTCATGGCGAGCCCAGTGCTCATGACGAGCCCAGTGGTCATGACGGCCATGCAGCCGCATCGTGACACCGCCAGCTGACCGCCGGGTGGTGCACGTGCCGGGTGGCCTGGCCGGAGAGCGCGTCGACGCGGCGATCGCCCGGATGTTCGGGGTGTCGCGCACCAAGGCCGCCGACCTCGTCGCCGCCGGTGACGTGCAGCTGGACGGGGCGACGCCGGCGAAGTCCGAGCGGGTCGAGGAAGGCGCCTTTCTCGAGGTCTTGCTCCCCGCCCCGGCCGAACCGATGTCCGTGGTACCGACGACGGTGGAGGGTTTGCGCATCGTCCACGATGACGACGCGCTGGTGGTGATCGACAAGCCGGCGGGAGTCGCCGCGCACCCGAGCGTCGGCTGGACCGGCCCCACGGTGCTGGGTCACCTGGTCGGTGCTGGTTTCGCCGTCGCCACCTCAGGCGTTCCCGAGCGGCAAGGCATCGTGCAGCGGCTCGATGTCGGTACGAGCGGCCTGATGGTGGTAGCCAAGTCCGAGCACGCCTACTCGCGGCTCAAACATGCCTTCCGGCAGCGTCAGGTCGACAAGACCTACCACGCCTTGGTGCAGGGACATCTGGACCCGCTGCGGGGGAGCATCGACGCGCCGATCGTCCGGCACCGCAAGCACGACTACAAGTACACCGTCGGCGAAGGCGGGCGCTCCAGCGTCACCCACTACGACACTCTGGAGGCGCACCGGTTCGCCTCGCTGCTGGAGATCAAGCTCGAGACCGGGCGCACGCATCAGATCCGCGTGCACATGAGCGCGTTGCACCACCCGTGCGTCGGCGACCTCACCTACGGCGCCGACCCGGTCCTCGCCCGAAGAGTCGGGTTGGCTCGGCAGTGGCTACACGCCGTACGGCTGGGGTTCGCCCACCCAGACAGCGCGGAGTGGGTGGAGTTCTCGTCGCCATACCCCGCGGATCTCACGGCAGCGCTGGCTGTGATCCGCGCCGCCGACTGAGTCACGAGCACGGTCTCATGAGCCCACGGGTCGCGACGACTCACTGACCCCCGACCGACGGCAGTTCGCCGCTGTTGCCGGGGCCTACGAAGGCGAGCAGGAGGGACCCCTGCTGGCACTGCGCCTGGGCCTTGACGTAGCTGCGGTACTTTCCACCGCCGAAGAGCACCTCCGCCTCGTAGATCTCGTCCTCGATCTCGAACAGCTCCAGTCCCGGCTGCTTCGCGTAGAAGTCCTTGACCTGGATGGGTGTCTGCTCGATGTACGCGCGGACGCTGATCAGCTGACCCAGATCCTCGACCTCTGTCACCACGGCCCCTTCCGGAAGGAGCAAGCCGGCGACGTCGGCCTCGACGCCTTCCGGAGCAGCATCGCACTCCGGTAACGCCACCAGCGGGCCTCCCTGGTCGATCGGCTGGTCGGCTCCCGCGGTGGCCGGAGCGGTAGTGGTAGCGGTTGCGGCAGCCGTGGACGCGCTGCCGCCGGTGTTCGTGCCACCGGCGGAGATTGGAGGATCCGTTGCTGGTTCGGCGCTACAGCCAACGAGAACGCCGAATCCGACCGCGCCGGACGCCACCGCAGCCGCCAGCCGGCGACCGAACCACGGTGCACTACAACGCTCGGTCACTCGCGGTCCCGCCTTCTGCTACAGAAAGGTCGCATTAAACGTCTCACAAGGGTACGATCCGCCCATCAACCAGCGTAGGATCTGCTGGTCGCTGTGACGTCGCCCTGCCATTCCATCAGGAGTTTGCATGTCCCGTTCTCGTCTCCCCTCCGTACGGCGGTCCGCCGCGGTCGCTGTCGGTGTGTCCGGCCTGCTCCTGGCGACCGCGGTGCAGGTGTCACAGGTCGCCCAAGCGGCCGACCCGAGCCAGGGCACAGTCAAGCCGAGCGCTCCTACCGCGAACTGGGACGGCCAGAACTACCCGCTCGCCGCCACGGTTGACCCGGAGGCGTGTCCGCCAAAGGAAGAAGACCCGACCGACGCGCTGTGTGACCACTACACGCTGAACGTGCCGGTCGACCGCAGCTTCTGGGCCGACCGTGACGGTGGGGTGTCGGTGACGATCACTTGGCCGGAGCCCGATGACGACTTCGACCTCTATATCTACAAGGGTGGCGACATGGTCGCCAGCTCCGCGTCGGGAGGCACGACCAAGGAGACGGCGGTGCTCTCCAAGCCGTCCGGGACCTACGAGGTGCGCGTGCTGCCGTTCCTGGTGACGGCTTCCGGCTACCAGGGCACCGCGGAGTTCACGTCGGGACCATCGACCGGGGAGCCGCCGCCGGGTGGCCCCGCCGAGTTCCACGGGACGAGCTTCGAGGACACCAAGTGCCCGGCGGCGAGCTGCCGTGCCTGCCCGACCGGGAACCGCGCAACAAGCGCATCGACAGCCCCTTCCACGGGCTGGCCTTCAAGCAGGGACCCGTCGGCCGTGACTCCGCCGAGCCCACCATCGGCATCGATGCCAAGGGGCGGGCGTTCTACCCTTCCGCCACCTTCGACGGTCCCGGCGGGCTGGCCGACACCCGGCTCCGCCGCTCGACCGACCAAGGCGCCACCTGGCAGGACATCAACGAGCTGCCGGATGGTGACAGGACCTGCCGGTCACCCTCGACCCGTACGTCTACGTCGAGGAGAACTCCGGCCGGGTCTTCAACCTCGATCTGTACGTCGGCAGCTCCTACCTGCAGTTCTCGGACGACGGCGGGAAGACGTTCGAGACCAACCCGGTGGCGTCGGGGGACTTCGTCAACGACCACCAGACGCTGTCGGCTGGCCCGCTGTCCAAGCGGGCAAAGGACCTCGGCCTGGAGACGCTCGACCCGAACTTCCCTGAGGTCGTCTACTACTGCTTCAACCGGGTCACGGACTCCAGCTGCGGGCGCTCCCTCGACGGTGGCCGGACCTTCATGAAGACCGGCTCCTTCGCCTACCCCGGCGTGGAGCCGATGGAGGGGCCGGTTCTGTGGCGGCCTGCACGGTCACGTCATCGCCGACCGGGAGGGCCGGGTGTTCCTGCCCAAGGGCCACTGCAACCGCCCGTACATCTCGGTGTCCAACGACGCCGGCATCACCTGGAACCGCGGGCGGGTCAGCGACCGGATCGACATGCCGGACAACCAGTCGTCGATCGCCGCCGACCGGCTCGGCAACCTCTACTACGTCTGGTACGACTCCAAGCACCGGCTGCCCTGGTTGGCGATCTCCCGCGACCACGGCAAGACGTGGGGTGACCCGATCATGATCGCGCCCCAGGCGTGCACGAGGTGCAGTGGCCTTCGATCACGCGCGGGCGGCACCGGGAACATCGCGATCAGCTTCCCGGGGACGACGGAGAAGGACCAAGGCGACCTGACCAGGCCGTGGAACTACTACGTCGTGGCGTCGGTGAACGCCTGACGAACAACCCGACGTTCGTGTCCAACATCACCAACCCAGCCAACGACCCGGTGCACCGGGGCGACTGCCCCGGCCGGTGTGGGAACATGCTCGACTTCCTCGACGTGCAGATCTCCCCGGAGCCGCGAACCACGACATCTGGGCAACGGTCGTGGACACCTGCACCGGATTGAGGAACTGCAACACCAACCCGGATGCGATCGGCTTCGACGAGGACACGCCTTCTCGAGGACGCGGACAACGCCGCGAGGGACATGCGGGGTCTGTGTACGTGCGGACCCCGCAGGTAGCCGCAGCGGCCCAAACGCTCGGCTGAGGGCCGCCGCCCCCGACATCGGGGCGGCGGCGGGATGCGCGGGAGACAGCACCGCCGGAGCCCAGCTCCAGCCGTCCCGCACCCCCGACAGCTCGAAGCCAATGCCGAAGTTCGCTCTAGCGCCTCCACAGCCGGACATCCGCCAAAGTCTCGCCTCAACTGGTCGATGCGAAATGCTGAGGCTTCAGCGCGCGATGACGTTCAACAAGATGGCCTCTGGTCAGATGACCAGCCGACGACAAAGCTATCGACACCAAGATCATGATCAGGCAGCCGGGACCGCCACCTAGGGGGGCGGATCTGTACGGGGCTCATAGCATCCTCTGAGGTTGGCAGAAGGTGCGACGCCTTGCCCCCGCAAGGGGATCCGCATGTCATTAGTGCCGGCTCGCCCGGGGAGCCTATCCGCTCGCGTCCCGAGTCGGGACCGCGGAACCGGCCGGGTGGCTGATAAGAACCGCTGTCATGGCGCTCCTCCAGAAATGAGACCCGGCCTGACGCGCTCGTGGGCGGCGGACCGCTGGCCCGCCGGCTGCAGTCGTCGGACAGGTGCGCGGCACGGCTGACTGGGCGGTCGCTCGAGGCATCTGTCCCCGACCGAGGTGCGGTGATGGTGCGTGATGGTGACCTCCGCGACCCGATCGAAAGCACGATCGGTTGAGTCGGTGTCGAGGGCGGCGAGCAGGCTTCGTCTCGCGGGCGCCGTCACGGATCTCCGGGCCGTGAGCGAACGCCGGATGTCGACTCCAGGTCACCGAGGCGGTGGGCAGTTCGCTTGGTCATCGCGAAGTCGGAGCAGAGAAACGCCGGGAGACGCGCGCTCCACCGAAGAAGGCGAAGTTGAAGAGCGCGTCCCTCGTCGTCCCCGGTGATCAGGCCTCCACTGACGGGCAGCACTGCTCGACCCAGTCGGCGCTGTCGATCGCCGTCGTGCATTCCGCGTCGGCGAAGAGCTGTCCCAGTCGGGCGCGAGGTTCGCGCAGCGAGCCGTGCGCGCCACCTGCACCAGTGGCGTCGCCGTGCACCAGCACCGGTACCAGTCCGGCGCTCATCTCGCGCGCCGCCCATGATCTGGGTGAACGTGGGTGAGCACGATGCGGGTGACCGTTGGGATGCTTGCCGATCGCAGCCAACCCCGCGACGATCCGGGCCCGGAGCCTTCTTCAAGCCGGTGTCTACCAGCGTCACGCTGCCGTCGTCTTGAGCCAAAGCGAAGGAATTAATCAAATCCTTGCCCGCGGTCAGGATCCTGAAAACGCCCGGGGCGAGCAGGACGGTCAGCGGAGGCCACGCTGAGGTGAGGGGGTGCATCAAGCCGGTGGTCCAGGCGGGTCGTTGCCTTCGAGTGGCCCGGATCACGCTCGTCACACAGCGTTGGTGTGGACCCAGTCGTGCGCGTCATACTCGTGCATGTTCGAATGCTGGTCGGCAGCAAAACGGCCGCGGCGGCGAAGATGATGGCGGCGGCACCAGGTGCCGCCATGTTTCCCGTTGAACCGGAACCTCCGAACGGTGCGACGATCGACGGCGCGGTTGAACACGCTCGTGTTCGACGGGCCTGGTCCGGGGGTGACTACCTGGCGGTAGCTCATCTCGCGGGGAATTGCTGAATCCCCGCGACCGCGGACACGACCAAAATTTCGTGACGCTGAAGGCCATCTCCGGCTCGTCGGGTGCGTCCCCAAAATACCGCTCGCGCAAGACGACGCCAGCCGTCGTGACGATGTGCGCTGTGATGATGTCTCCACCGGTACCGACGCCGAGGCCACCGGCGCTGGTGGTGCTGGCGCCGATGATGCCCGACCCCGACGAGTGCGGCGACCAGACCGAACTGCAATGGGCTCAGTGCCAGAGGATCAGGGCATAGGGCGCGATCACGGCGCCGAGGATGGCGTTGCCGCGAACCAGATTGGGTGGCGGTCGCCAGCATCCAATCCTTTCCATACCTGCCTGATCGACGGTCCCGTTACGTCTTGGTGGGCCGCGCCGCAGGCACCCGCACGCGGAGTGTGAGGACGGCGACGGCCGAGAACAGGTAAGTGACGGCGTCGACCAGAACTGCCAATGGGGCACGGGATCAACTTCACCAACAGACCAGCCACAGCCGGGCCAGCGGTCGCGACGGCGTCGGCGCCGTCGATACGCGAAGTTGGAGATGCGCATGTGGGGCGGCCGGGGAAGAAACGACATCGATGCGGCATCGTTGATCAGCGACTTCGCCGTCCCGTAGCAGGCCACGACCTGTCAGCAAAGGCATGCAAGATCCCGACGGCCCAAGCTACCGGGATCGAGATTCGGCCCCGGCGATGTCGTACGCGACCATCACGTAGTTGTCAAGGTGTGGCGCGCGGTCACGATGAGTGCGCCCACAACCAGTCCGAGCACCAGGTACGGCATGACAGCGCGCCGAGTTGAGCCAGCCGACGTCCTGCGCCGTGCCGTCCAACGTAAGAACCACGACGGTCTGGAGCGCCAGCAAGGTCACATATGTCCCGAAGGACGACACTGCCTCGCCCCACCAGAAAGATTGAAACCGCGCGACGGGAAACTCGGCGTGGGCTCCGGGTCCCTCATGGAGCCATCCTCACAGTGCAGCGGAGAACGAGGCTCGGATCCGTAAACGCACGAGACCGCCGCCGCCCCAGGTTCGGGGACGGCGGCGGTCGCGCCGAATGGGTTACCGCTGCGGCGTGCCCACCTTGACGTTGTCGACCCGGACTCCCTCGAAACCTTCGGGATTTGCACACACCGGGTTGGGGACGACGTTGTTCGAGCAGATTTCGTCGGTGAGGAACCGGAACCGGAACTCCACCTCGCCGCCCGGCGCGTCGAACGGCAGTCCCACAGTCGCCCAGTTCGGGTGCTCGGGGAACCTGCCCGAGTAGGTCCCGAGCGACGTCCAGTTGCCCGTGGTGTCGGCTGCGTCACGGTACTGAACCGTCACCTCGTCGTAGCCGGCCTCGGTGTCGAGGAACATCCCGAACTGGATGACCGCAGGACCGGCCTCGCTGTTGATCGGCGGCGACAGCAGCACCGAGTCCTGCTTGTCGTTGTAGTCAGTGCCATCGATCGACCAGGACATGCCCGTGTCGTTCGTCTCGCCGTTCTGACCCTCTCCGGGCGTCCCGTACGTCCACGGCGTTGGGATGCCCTGCGGGTCTTCCGACGGGGTGTGGTCCAACCCGAGGGACCTCCGTCGGCCTCCTCGAAGGTGAAGGTGGCGTCCGGGAAGGCCTGGCCCACCCGAGCCGGCGGCTCCTCGACGTCAACTGGCGGAGTGGGCGGGGTGACCTCGTTGTCGAAGTCGTAGGTCCACACCTCGCCCGTACGTCGCGATCACCGCTCGCTTCTTGCTGCCCGGCTGCAGCTGGATGCTGGAGATCGGCACCGTTGGCATGTCCTCCAACGGGCGAACTGCGGTGTGTCGCTGGTCTTGCCCCGCATGTTCGAGGCGAACGCGCCCACGTCGGTGCCGACGAGCAGCTGACCACCGCGGATCTCGACCCAGGTGGCCGGCACGTCCGGCAGGTTCCCGGTCACGTTCTTCCAGGTCTTGCCGGCGTCGGTCGAGCGGAACAGGTGCCCCTCGCCGATGTTGTAGTTGACGTCGCCAGTCGCACCCGCCGGCAGCCAGCGCCGGGTGTAGCCACCGAGCGTGGCGAACACGGTGCGCGGACGCTCCGGGTCGACCGCGATCGAGGTGATGTAGCGGTTCGGCAGGCCGTAGAGCCGGTTGGCCTCGACGTCGACGCCGACCTTGCGGAAGAAGTGCCAGCCCTTGGAGGTGCCGGACTCGCGCGGCTCGGCGCCACCAACGTTCGTCGCGATGCCGGTGGTGAACAGGTGGTCCTTCGGGCGCTGCCTGTTGAGCGTGTCGCAGTTGCCGCAGAACGCGACGTACACGGCGTCGCCCACGACGTCGATCGCGCTCATCGAGTTGTTTGGGTCGTTCGCGGTGGCCTCGGCGTCGACGACTCCGGGCTGGGTCTTGGTGCCCAGGTCGTAGACCTTGCGCCACTGCGTGCCCTCGCCCATCCCGGACGAGGTCTGCGGCCCCTCGAGCGTCTCGACGACCTCGCGCCCGGCGGTCACCAGGTGGTCGGCGTCCAGCGGGTCCATGGCGAACGGCGTGTTGAACTTCGCCGCGGTGAGCTCCGGACTGATCCCGCGCCACGACCTTCCGCCGTCCTCGGTGACCGAGATATCGCCGAACACATACTCCTCGTACGAAGTGTCAGCATCGTCGGGCTCCACCGCGGTGAAGAAGCCGTCGCCGCCGTAGGTCTCGTACTGGTTGCGGGTCTTGGGCGACACGCGCATGTTGCCGTTGTCCTGCAGGCCCGCCCACACGGTGCCGTCCTTGGCCACCGACGCGAAGTACGGCAGCAACGTGCTGAACCCGTTGTTGTCGCCCTCAAACCAGTGCACGTTGTCGAGCTTGTCGTCGTTGTCGGTCTCGAAGCGGTAGCGGTAGGCGCCGCCGTCGTTCCCGACGACGAGCTGCAGCTTGCCCGGCACCGTCTTGTCGTTGATCCAGATCGACGCCTGCTGGTCGGGGTGCGTGGTGAGGTTGTCCGGCTCCAGCGGCTCCCGGTCACCCGGGCAGGCCGGCAGGCCGAGTGGGAACAGCAGGCAGGATCCACCGGCGAAGTACTTGCCGACCACGCTGAACTTTGTCTTGCCGATGAGCGGCGTGGTGTCGTTGGTGACCAGTGGATCGTTGGCCCAGACCTCTTCCAGCCCGAAGACCAGCCGGGTCGGCGCGTTGGTCGCCGGGTCGGTCTTGGTGGGGTCGGGCTTGATGTGCAGGTTGTACCAGGCCTGTACGCCGGGCTGGAAGCCGATCGCCGTTCCCGTGCCGAAGAGGGCCGAGCCGCTGGTCGGGTCGGTGGCGAGCTCGGTGCCCTTGGCCATCAGCGTCCAGGTGTCGCCGAAGTCGTTGGAGACGTAGACGCCGTTCAGCACGGTGGTGCCAACCGGCTCCTTGACGATGTCGGTGTTCTCGGAGGTGTCGGGCACGTCGATGCCCAGTAAGCCGCCCTCGTTGAGCAGCTCGGCGTCCTGCACGATCGCGTACAGGTAGTCGTGGTCTTGGTCAGCGCCAACAGCGGCACCGAGCTCGATCCGGCCGATGTTCTTCTGCTCACCCACGAAACCGGACTTTTCCAGCTCCAGGTCCTTGAAGGTTCCCGGACGCCCACTCGCGGAGCGGAAGACGCCGTTGTTGGGCGACTGCACAGCGCCGTTGTCGTCGGTGGCGTTGACGCGGTTGCCACCGCGCCAGCCGACCGTGGCGACCACGGTGTGTGCTGCGGTCTCGGTGCCCTGGCCACCCGGCTTGACGACGACCACGTCGGTGACGACGTTGGCCAGCGCACACTCGGGGCGCTGCTTGAAGTTCGTGACACCGGCGCAGCTCTCCCCGCTCGTCCCGCCCTGCTCAACGGACCCGGTGGGGAGGTTGACGTTGGTGTAGCTGCGACCGGCGTCGATGGAGCGGAAGAGCCCCATCTGCGTGGCGGCGTAGATCCGCTTGGGGTCGGCGGGGTCGACGGCGAGCTGGAAACCGAGCCCACCATTGGGCACGCCGGTGGCCCGGGTCCAGGTCCTGCCCACGTCGGTCGAGTAATACGCGCCGATCCCGGTGAACGCGTTGGAGCCGAAGGTCGGGTCACCGGTCAGCGCGATCAACGTGCCGCCGCCAGCAGTTGTCCAGGCGACGGCGCCGGTGGTGGTCGTGGGCAGGTTGCCGGTGGCGTTGCGCCAGCGCAGTGACTCGGTTGGCTCAGCTGGTACCTGGTTGGCGTTGCCGATGTCGTCGGTGTACCAGATACCGCCGGTGCCGACAGCGGCGAACAGCCGGTCAGCCACGGGGTCCCAGGCGAAGGAGTCGATGCGCCCGGAGTTCTCGACCAGGCCGAGGCCGTTGACCTCGTCGTAGCGCTCGTCGTTGACGATGAGCGGGCCCTTGCCGTAAAGCGCGCCAGTGCCGCTGGTGCCGGGCACCGAGCCGGGCGCCAGTGCGTTGCGCTCGGCCACCGCGGCGGAGAACGCGCCAGGCGCGTAGCCCATCGGCAGTGGTGCCATGCGGGGGAGCGCCCGCTCCGACGCCAACGCGCTGAGCTCACCCAGCGACTCAGGTCGCTTGCGCGGCACGCACCAGCTGTCCCAGTCGGCCGGCTTGATCTGCGCCGACTGCGGCAGCTCGCGGGCCAGCTCGAGGACGAGCTCGGTCTCGACATTCGCACCAGCCTTGGCCAGCTCGAGCTGGAACTCCGCCGCCTGTGGTGACTCGCCCTCGCGAGTCATCTCGTTGGCGACCTCGCGGGCCACGGTGCTGATGGTCATGTAGCCGGGCGCGCACGTGTCAGACAGTGCGATCTCGGCGGGTCGGGCGTCCCGCGATGTGGACGGGGAGGACTGCGAGGACTGGGAGGCGATGACCCCGGTCGCGACGAGGGCAAGGGAGGTTCCGGCAACGAGGATACGGCGCATGCTGTTACAACGACGGCCAGGCTGAGGAGTTATGCGTAACTTTTCCGCGGCCTCGACAGGTCGTGATGCCTCAGGCTGCTCGTCGCCAGAGCGCGTCCGGCGGTCAGCGCAGCACCCGCCATCGCCGTACCAGCAGCACCTGTACGGCGACCAGCGCGAGCGTGATGGCGATCAGCGCGAGCGTGATCATGGCCGAGTAGCCGAAGCCGAAGAACTCAAAGGCCTGGTCGTAGATGTAGACCGGCAGGTACAGCGTCGCGTTGCCCGGGCCGCCATCGGTGAGCAGGTATGCCGGCACGAAGCTGACCTGCAGCATCACGACGGTGTCGCGGATCGCGAGCAGCACCAGCAC
Organism: Nocardioidaceae bacterium; assembly: GCA_030447805.1. Classification (GTDB taxonomy): domain Bacteria; phylum Actinomycetota; class Actinomycetes; order Propionibacteriales; family Nocardioidaceae; genus JAUJOE01. The sequence goes on from JAUJOE010000001.1 coordinate 186,770, forward strand.
CGGAGCAAGCAGGGGCAAGGTGATGTGTACCAACTGCCGCCACGGGGTGCAGCCCTCGAGCGCGGCGGCCTCGTAGAGTCGGTTGCTGATCGCTCGGCGGGTCGCGAGCACCACGAGGAACGCCTCGCCGATCGGAAAGGCAAGCATCAGCACCACACCGACCCGGGCTCCCCAGGGGGTGGCCAACCAGGTCGGCTGGGGGAGGCCCACGGCTCCGAGCACCTGGTTGAGGGGGCCGTAGATCGGGTTCAGCACCCACAGGAACAGCAAGGCGAGCGCGATGTCAGGTACGACGGTGGGCAGGTACACCGCGACCCGGTACCAGCGGCCCCCGCGGCGTGGCGCCGCCAGCAGAAGTCCCAGCGCAACTGCGGCGAACAGCCGGAGCGGCACGGCCATCGCGACGTGGAACGCCGAGGCCTGCAGCGAGGCCGCGAAGAACGGGTCGTCTCGCAACCTGCGGAGATTGTCGAGGCCGGTGAACTGGGGGGAGCCCAGGCCGGTGAAGTCGGTGAACGCGTAGCGCAGCGTAAGGACGGCAGGGATGAGCACCAGCACGAGCGTCCCTAGCGCGTAGGGCAGCAGGAATGCCCACGACGACCGCTCCACCTGCCGAGTGGTCACTCCCGCACCGCCGAGTGGTCACTTCCGCACCGCCGAGTGGTCACTTCCGCACCGCCACGGGTGGTCACCGGCGCATCCCGCTGTCGCGATCGAAGATGTGTCGGCGGCCAGGGTCGACCGACAACGCGATCGTGGCGTTGGCGCGGTAGGGGCTGCGGGGACCGGTCCTGACTGCGAGCCGGGTCCCGTCCTCGCATCGCACCGAGAGCACGGTCTCGCTGCCCAGCGACTCAACGAGTGCCACCTCGGCCCGGAAGCCGTCGGCCGGAAAGCGGTCAGCGGCGATGCTGATGTCCTCGGGCCGCACTCCGACCACCGTGTCGGGTTCGCCGCCGAGGACACCACCGCCCGGAACGAGGTTCATCGGTGGGCTGCCGAGGAACCCGGCCACGAACCGGTTGGCGGGTTCGTCGTACACCTGCGCAGGGGTGCCCACCTGCTGGAGCCGGCCGCTGGCCAGCACCGCGATGCGGTCGCCCATGGTCATCGCCTCGGCCTGGTCGTGGGTTACATAGATCGTGGTCGCCCCGATGCTGCGGTGCAGCTCGACGATCTCGGTGCGTGCCCGCAGCCGCAGCTGCACGTCGAGGTCTGACAGCGGCTCGTCCATGAGGTATGCCTGCGGTGCCCGGACCATCGCTCGGGCCAGGGCCACCCGCTGCTGTTGTCCGCCGGAGAGCTGGTCGGGGTACCGGTCAAGGAGCCCGTCCAAGCCCAGCTGACGCGCCACCTCTTCGGTACGCCGACGTACCTCGTCGGCGGGCTCGCGCCGGATGCGTGGGCCAAAGCCGATGTTCTGCCGGGAGGTCATATGCGGGTAGAGGGCCAGGTCCTGGAACACCATCGCCACGTCTCGGCGGTGTGGCGGCAGCGACGTGATGTCCCGGTCGCTGACCAAGACCCGGCCTGAGGTCGGCTGCTCAAGGCCGGCCAGCACCCGCAGCGCCGTCGACTTCCCGCAGCCCGACGGCCCAACCAGGACCAGCAGCTCACCGTCGCTCACCGACAGGTCGAGCTCGTCCAGGGCGGCCACGTCGCCGAAGAACTTCGAGACCCGTTCGAAGCGGATGGTCACTGGCCCGGTTCTGCGAACAGCGGCGCGGTGGTGCGCACCAGCAGGTCGATGCCCTCCTCACGGTCTACTCGGCCGTAGAAGAGCGCCTCGAGGATCTGGTCGGCCTCCTTCTCGACCCGGGACCAGGTGGCCGTGTGCGGAACGGCCCGGATGCTGGGCTGGACCTCGATGAAGACCTCCGCTGACGCTGGTGCGACGTCGGGTCGCAGGAACGCCGCCGACCGTGCCACGTCCATCCGGGACGGCACGGTGCGACCGGAACGCGCGAGGATCGTCTGGCCCTGCCTCGAGTTCGCGAACTCGATGAAGCGCCACGCGTCCGCCTGCTGGCCGGCTGCTGCCATGCAGTAGGCGTCGCCGTGCAGGATCGTCGCCGACTCGCCACCCGGCGCCACGGGAAGCGGCGCCACGTCCCACCGGAAGTCGTCGATCGTGCGCAGCGTCGGCACCGACTTGCGGCTGTTCAGGTACATCCCGAGCCCCCCTGACAGGAAGCGGGCCTCGCTGTCTTGGGACTGCTCCTCCCGCTCCGGCGGCGCCACGTGGTGAACGGTCTGCAGGTCGAGGAAGAAGTCAAGTCCTTCGCGTGCGGCGCCGCTGTCCAGAGTGAGCGTGGTCGGTGCGTCCGGGTCGTCGACCACATCGCCGCCGGCCGACCAAACGAACGGGGCTACCCGGATCAAGCTCGCCTCCGTGCCGACGCCGTACTGCCCGTCGTGGGTGAGGGCTTGGGCAGCTGCCAGGAAGTCGTCCCAGGTCCAGCCGGCGTGGGGCAGCGGGACGCCGGCCTGCTCGAAGAGGTCGACGTTGTAGTAGGTGACGAGCGACGACACGTTCTGCGGCAGGCAGGTGAGTTCACTGCCGTCGAAGCGGAACGCTTCGAGCGCCGCCGCAGCGAAGTCGTTCTCGGCGATGGCCTCGCTCTTGTCCAGGTACAGCTGTACAGGAGCAAGGACACCTCGGGAGGCGAACTGGCCGTAGTTGCGGTAGTTGATCAGAAACACATCGGGAGGCCGCCCGCTGGCGAACTGGGTCGTGAGCTTGGCCAGCAGGTCGTCCTGCTCGGCGACCGGGCTGAGGGTCACGTCGACGTCGGGATTGGCTCTCTCGAAGGCGGTCACCAGGTCCTCGTAGCCGGCCGTCTCGGTGGGGTCGCCGAACAGCACAAACCGTAAGGCGTCGCCGTCGCCGTCGTCACTGCCGCCACAACTCGCGAGCGACCCCGTGGCGACCAATAGGGCGGCGATGGCACAAATAGCGTGACGTCTGGGCCTCACGTCCGCCCCCCGCGCAGGCTGCGGAGCGGGTCGTCGAAGAAGAGGCGCTGCGCCAGCAGGAAGACTGCAACCGGGGGCACGGTGGCGATCACTGCGGCGGCCATCAGCAACGGGAAGTCCGTCGGGTTCAGCAACTGCAGCAGGCGCAGCCCGAGGGGAAGTGTGTAGAGCGACTGGCTGTCGATATAGAGCAGCGCGTCGATGAAGTTCGCCCAGTGCACGCTGAATGCCAGCACCGCGACAGCGAGCGTCGCAAGCCTGGCCTGCGGCATCGCGACCTTGCGCCACAGCTCCCACGACGATGCGCCTTCGAGCCGACCCGCCTCGAGCTGGGACTCCGGGAGGCCGGTGAAGCTCCACAGGTAGATCAACACGTAGAAGGGCGTCGTGGCAGCGAACGCGGGAGCGACGAGTGGTCCATAGGTGTCGACGAGGCCGACCGTCTCGAACACGGCGAACCTCGTGGTCCACACAGCAGTGACCGGGACGAGGAGAACTGCGAGAGTAAGCAGCACGGCCGTACGGCGATGGCGTGGCGGTAGCAGCCGCATGCCGAAGGCTGCCCACGACGCCACGAGCACGGTGATGGGGACGGCGAGCGTCACGACCACGGTGGAGTTGCGCAACCAGGTCCACAGTGGCACCAGCTCGGGCAGGCGGCGGTACGAGTCGAGGGTCGGCGATGGCGGAAGAATTTCGACACCCTGCGGCGGCGGAAGTCCCGCTGGGCGTAAGGAGCCGGAGACCATGACGAGCAGGGGCAGCAGGAAGAAGGCCGCCACCAGAGCGGCTGGCAGGTGGCGGCGAAGGAGCCGAGGTGGCACAGCAGGAGTGTAGGTCGTCTGGCGAGTGCCGGCTGATTGGGCGGAGGGCGGCAACGACCGAACACGGACACCCGGAGGGATTCCAGGATGGCTTCTTGGACCGACTGCTTGAGCCGCTTATCCCGCTCTGGGTTTGAGGCGTTGGTGGCGGATAGGCCGCCGCTGGGGGTCGATGCGTGTGGGTGGGATGATTTCGGGGATGCCGTCGGCGGCCATGACCACGGCCCATTCGCCGGTGTCGAGGAGCCGGTGGTGGAAGGGGCACAGTAGGCACCCGTTGGTGATGTCGGTGGGTCCGCCGAGGTGCCAGGGCTTCATGTGGTGGGCTTCGCACCACGCCGGTGGCCTATCGCAGCCGGGCCAGACGCAGCCTTTGTCGCGGGCGGCGAGCGCGATGCGTTGGTAGCGGTCGAACAGCCGCTGGGACATGCCGAGGTCCAAGATCTTCGACGGCCCGCCCAGCACGGCGGGTAGTAGCCCGGCGTTGCAGGCGAGCCGGCGTGCTTCGGCGGCGGACACACTTCCCCCGGTGTCGAGGGTGGCTTCCCCTACGCCGGTGGCCAACGTGGTGGCGTCGATGGTGACCACGATCTGGGCGTTCGCGACCCCGTGTTGGGGGAGCTTGTCGATGGGGAGGTGTTCGATCAGCTCGGCGAACGCCCGCCCGAGCCGCTGCCCATACGTCAAGACTCCGGTCTCGGTGTCACAGTGGGCACCGTCGACGTCGATCACGTCGGAGGTGCCCGGTCCGTGCACCGTGGCACCGAGTGGGGTGCCGGGTGGGTTGGCCGGGGTGCGGCGAGGCGACGCGCAGGCCTCGAGGGCTTTGCTGAGCATCGCGAAGGTGGCATTGGGTAACCGGCCGGAGAACCGGGCGATCCCGTCCAGGCCCGGTCGGCCGCGGAACACCGTGGCTTGCAGGGCGCGGTGTTCTTCGGCTTGCAGTTGCTCACCCAGTTTCGCCTCGGCGGCATCGGGGTCGACGACCTCGACGAGGTGGTTGGCGACGTGCCGCAGCTGCACATAGTTCAGTTGTTCGGCGGATTCGATCAGGTGCAGCTGCGCCAACCCCATCGTTGAGGTGTCGATGTCGGCGTCGAGCATGGCCAGGGCTTTGCCGATCACCACCGCCTGCTCTCCGCTGATCCGGCCGGCGGCCCAGGCCGCCCGGCTGATGTCGGTACGGGGAGTCATGGCGCGGGCCTGGGCGACGATGCCGGCGGCCTGACCGGTCGACATCCGGTGGGTGGCGGCAAGGTACGCCCGGGTGGAGGACGCCCCCGTCTTGGTGGCAAGGTCGCGGTCGTCGACCTCGGCGACGAGCCGGGCGATCAGCTCATCGACACCGGCCTTGGCTTGCAGCGCCTGCGTGAGGCGGGCCTGCAGCCGGTCATCGTCCAACGACCACACCGGCACGTCCACCGCCCGGCCGAGCTGGTCGGTGACCGCGCTGAGCGCCGTCCCGATCGGGTCCAGCGCCGCTGTGCGGGAAACCTCGGCACCGGATGCGCCCGACACGTCGGCACCTGGTGTGCCGCCGGCCGGGTCATCGGCCACCGTGGTGAGACCAAGCGGCGGACCGTACCCGAAGCTGCTGTCGTACATGCCATCAACCTAAACCACCGCACCGACAGTGTTCGAACATAGCTTCGAGGTTGTGGACCGCCAGCCGCCCGAGCCGGCCAGCGTCCCGCTCGTCGTCAGCGCCTGCGGCGCGCGCTCACGGGATTGGGCGGCAGCAGCTGCCGCTGCTGGCCACAACGCCATCCTGAGTGATGGCGCGGCGATCTGTGGCTGCGGCCTTCGAACCAGGCAGCAGAGCTACGGCACAATCTCCAGATGCGTGACACCACACGGGACTACTGGGACGCACAAGCCGCAACCTTCGACGAGGAAGCCGACCACGGCCTTCGAGATCCAGTCGTACGTACTCGTTGGAGGACGCTTCTCCTTGAACACTTGCCGCCAGCGCCAGCGGACGTTGTCGACCTTGGTTGCGGGACGGGCTCCCTGGCGGTGTTGCTCGCCGAGGCTGGCTACACCGTCCGTGGGATCGATTTGTCGGACGCGATGGTAGAAGCCGCGAAGATGAAGGCTCGGGCGGCTGGCGTTGCGGCAACCTTCCAGCAAGGGGACGCCACGGACCTTCCCTACGAACCGGCTAGCTGCGATGTCGTCCTCGCGCGCCATGTTCTCTGGGCGCTTCCAGACCCAGCCAGCGCACTGGGGCACTGGGTCAGTCTTCTGCGCCCCCACGGGCGCCTAGTGCTGATCGAAGGCAGTTGGTCCACCGGTGCCGGCCTCACCGCTGCGGACTGCGCAGCACTGGTGCTGCAGCACCGCTTGTCGGCCGCGATTCGGCCGCTGAGGGAGCCTGCCTTCTGGGGCCGCGCCACCGACGACGAGCGGTACGCCGTGATCAGTCTCCACTGACTTTGCCCAGCGGCCCCTGCTGTGCGCTGGATAGTACTCGCACATGCCGCCAGCCGTTGAGCCTATGGGTTCACCGCCCTGACCACCGCGAGTCGGAAGTGCTCGATCGGCGCCACTGTCAGAGCTTCGGCAAATCTTGGAGGCGTTCTGGCAGCAGTCCACTGTGGGTGAGTTCGCTGAGCTGGCGACTCGTTGCGGCTTGAGCGAGGAGCACCGCCTGCCGCTCATGCAGTTCCCGACGGGCGCCGTCGGAGTCGAGCTTGTCGAGCTCGTCGACGGCTTCCTGTTCCCATTGATGAAACGTCTGACGGGCCTCCCGGACAGTGTCGGGGCGAATCGCGGGTAGTTGGTCGAAGAGGTCCAGCGCCTCGCCGGTGCGCCGGGCGGCAAGGCGCCGGGCGGACGCTTCGGCGTACGTGAGCTCTTCCGCGTCCTCACCGGCTGGTTCGGGCAGCCAACCGACGATTCGCCTGCTGAGCCGGTCCAACCGGGACGGTTCCCTCCGTCGGCGGTCCGGCTGCGGGTCAACGCACATCGCGAGGTCGTCAACCTCGTCGTCGACCTGGTGAAGGAGCGTGCGGGTGACTGCCGGAGGGAGCAAACCCTCGTCGCTGAGGTCTTGGTAGGTCCGGCGTTCGATGTGCAGTCCCCGGCCAAGGACGACACGAGTCTCCGCGGCTGGATCCAGCTCAAGGCGATGCAGCTCCTCGTGAGCCTCCTGTTCGGCGGTGTCCAGGCGTGCCGTCACCTCGTCAGCGTCCGCCAAACCCAGGTCGGCAACTTGCCGCCTGGCTGCCTGGACGCCGGACAATCGCGCCACCGCTGTCAGGAACAGGTCGACCGGGCTCGGTTCGTCGAGTCGCAGCCGGTGGACCAGCCACTGGATGGTGGTCGCGTTGAGCAGCAACGTGGCCAGAACCACACCGCCGGTCAGCGCCACCAGCATGTCGCGCTCGGGGAGCTCCTCGGGCAGCGCCAATGCCAGCGCCAGCGCCACGCCGCCACGCAGCCCACCCCAGACCAGGACCGCCTCGTTGCGCCAACCCACCCTCGCGATCCCGGCCACCTTCTCCAGCAGCCACACCACCGGGATCACGGCGGCGGCCCGAGCGACCAGGACGGCCACCACTGCGAGCAGGATTGGCCCGATCTCGCTGGCTAGCGCAGCCGGTTCGAGGGCGAGACCGATGAGCAGGAACAGCAGCGCGTTGGCGATGTAGTCAAGCGCCCCCCACGTCTGCTCCCACGCCTCGCGCAACTCAGCGGAGCCCCTGCTCGGGGCGAGGCCCGCGAGCACCATGCCGGCGACAGCGGTGGACATGACCCCGGAGAACCCCAGTACCTCTTCCGCGAGGACGAAACTGCCGTAAGCAACCGCCAGCGACAGCGCAACCGCAGGCAGCCGATCCAGCCACGGGAGTACGGCGGCCGCAGCGAACCCGAGCAAGGCACCGATCATGGCGCCACCGGCGAAGACGGCGACGAAGTCGACGAATCCGGCCGCCACGTTGACTGAGCCGCCGGTAGCGGCCTCGAGCAGGATCGCGAACATCACGATCGCCACGCCATCGTTCAGCAGGCTTTCGCCCTCCACCAGGGTGAGCAGCCGCCGCGGCACGCCGAGCTCACGAAAGATCGCGACCACCGCGACCGGGTCGGTGGCGGAGATCAACGCACCGAACAGGAACGCCACCGCCAATCCGGTACCGAGGACCACGTGCAAAGTGAGGCCCACCAACACCGCTGACACAGCGAAGCCCACCACAGCGAGGGCGACGATCGCTCCGAGATTGCGCGTGAACGCCCTCAGGTCGATGTCGAGAGCTGCGGCGAAGATCAGCACCGGCAGGAACCCGATGACCACGACCTCCTGGAAAACCTCGCCTTGCAGCTGACCCACCGTAGGGACCAACCCCACGGCGGAGGCGATGAAGGCCACCACCACCAAGACGACGGTCAGTGGCAGGTGCACCCGTCGAGCCAACAAGCCCAACAGAACCGCCAGCGCCAGCAACCCGGCGACCTGTAGCACTACGTGCGCCAGTTCCACGTTTCCCACCTTCCACCGTGCCGCGGTCGGGCCGCGCATCGCAACATGGTGCAGCAAGCGCCGCTCATCGGCCACGGTTTGGCTGCTGAACAAGCTCGGCTGTTGATGTTGTGCGCGAGAGTGTCGGTGCCGGCGGCGAAGATGTGTCGGCGTAGTCTCTGAGGTCTTCCCCACAGCGGGGCCGCGCCCGCAATCGCGGTCTCATTGTCATGTCGCGGCCGCGTTCCGCTGGCGGCAGCGGCGTTGTCGTTCGGCGAGAAGGAGTCACCGCACAGATGTCGAGCCCGCTCCGGTCTGCCGCTGGATCGAGTGAGTCCTCGTTCGTGCATCTGCACGTGCACACGGAGTACTCGATGCTCGACGGCGCGGCCAGGATCGGTCAGCTGTTGGACGAGACGTCCCGGCTCGGCATGCCCGCGCTGGCGATCACCGACCACGGCAACATGTTCGGCGCCTACGAGTTCTACCAGGCCGCCAAAGCACGCGACATCAACCCGATCATCGGCATCGAGGCCTACCTGACACCAGGCACCAGCCGCTTCGAGCGCCGTCGGGTGCAGTGGGGCAACGGTGGTGGCGACGACGTCTCCGGGGGCGGTGCCTACACCCACCTGACGCTGTTGGCCGAGACCACCGAAGGCATGCACAACTTGTTCCGCCTCTCCTCGCTGGCTTCCATGGAGGGCCAGTTCTACAAGCCCCGGATGGACCGCGAGCTGCTCGAGCGCTACGCCAAGGGCATCATCGCCACCACCGGGTGTCCCGGGGGCGAGGTGCAGACGCTGATCCGGCTCGGTCGGTACGCCGACGCCGTACAGGCAGCGGCCGACTACCGCGACCTGTTCGGCGCCGGCAACTACTTCGTCGAGCTGATGGACCACGGGCTGACGATTGAGAGCCGGGTCCGCGACGACCTGCTGCGCCTGGCAAAGCAACTCGACCTGCCGCTGGTCGCCACCAATGACCTGCACTACACCAGGCAAGACGACGCGCAGAGCCACGCCGCGCTGCTGTGTGTGCAGACCGGCTCCACCATGCACGACGAGGGCCGGTTCCAGCTCGACGGCGACGACTACTACCTCAAGTCGCCGGGGGAGATGCGGCACGTCTGGCGAGACTTCCCCGACGCGTGTGACAACACGCTGCTGATCGCCGAACGCTGTCGGGTCCAGTTTGCTGAGGGCCGCAACCTGATGCCGCGGTTCGCGGTGCCCGCCGGTGAGACAGAGGAGTCCTGGCTCGTCAAGCAGGTCGAGCTGGGCTTGGCGGCACGCTACCCAGACGGCGTCACCGCTGAGATACGCCAGCGCACCGACTACGAGGTCGGCGTGATCTTGCAGATGGGTTTTCCCAGCTACTTCCTCGTCACCGCCGACTGCATCACCTGGGCCAGGCAAGAAGGCATTCGGGTCGGCCCGGGCCGCGGGTCCGCTGCCGGGTCCATGGTCTCCTACGCCCTGGGCATCACCCAGCTCGACCCTCTCGAGCACGGCCTGCTCTTCGAGCGGTTCCTCAACCCCGAGCGCATCTCGATGCCTGACATCGACATCGACTTCGACGAACGCCGCCGCGGTGAGGTGATCCGGTACGTCAACGACAAGTACGGCGAGGACCGCGTCGCCCAGGTCGTTACCTTCGGCACGATCAAGGCCAAGCAGGCGGTCAAGGACTCCGCCCGGGTGCTCGGTCATCCATTCGCGATGGGGGAGCGCATCACCAAGGCAATGCCAGCGTCGGTGATGGGCAAGGACATCCCCGTCAACGAGATCTTCAATCCCGAGCACCCGCGGTACACCGAGGCGGGGGAGTTCCGGTCGCTCTACAACAGCGACCCGCAGGTTCGCGAGATCGTCGACACCGCGCGCGGGCTCGAAGGGCTCAAGCGCCAGTGGGGCGTCCACGCCTGCGCGATGATCATGTCCAGCGAGCCACTGCTCGACAACATTCCGATCATGCGGCGCGAGCAAGACGGCGCCATCATCACCCAGTTCGACTACCCGACGTGTGAGTCCCTCGGGCTGTTGAAGATGGACTTCCTCGGCCTGCGCAACCTCACCGTCGTCGACGACACCCTGGCCAACATCGTCACCAACCGCCATGCGCAGGTGGTGGTTGAGTCCTTGCGGTTCGACGACCCAGCGACGTACGAACTGCTCGGCCGCGGCGAGACTCTCGGCGTCTTCCAGCTCGACGGTGGCCCGATGCGGTCGCTGCTGCGGTCGATGAAGCCTGACCGCTTCGACGACATCACCGCTGTCCTGGCGCTGTACCGGCCAGGCCCGATGGGCACCAACGCACACAACGACTACGCCGACCGCAAGAACGGCCGCCAACCGGTGGTGCCCATCCACCCCGAGCTCGCCGAGCCGTTGGCCGACATCTTGGGCGAGACGCACGGCCTCGTCGTCTATCAGGAGCAGGTGATGGCGATTGCCCAGCGAGTCGCCGGCTACTCCCTGGCAAGTGCTGACCTGCTTCGCCGGGCGATGGGCAAGAAGAAGAAGAAGGAGCTAGAGCAGCAGTACGAGTCCTTCTCAGGCGGGATGCTCGAGCGCGGTTACTCAAGCAGCGCGGTCAAGGCGCTGTGGGACACGTTGCTGCCGTTCTGCGACTACGGCTTCAACAAGAGCCACGGCGCGGGGTACGCCGTTGTGTCGTACTGGACCGCCTACCTCAAGGCGAACTACCCCGCGGAGTACATGGCCGCTCTGCTCACCAGCGTGCGCGACGACAAGGACAAGTCAGCCGTCTACCTCAACGAGTGCCGCCGGATGGGCATCAAGGTGCTGCCGCCCGACGTCAACGAGTCCGACGCCACCTTCACCCCGGTCGGCACCGACATCCGGTTCGGACTGTCGGCCATCCGCAACGTCGGCGCCAACGTCGTGGCCGGCCTGGTCGCCGCCCGGGAGGCCCAAGGTCGGTTCAGCGACTTCGGTGACTTCATGGCCAAGGTGCCGGTTCCGGTCTGCAACAAACGGGTGCTGGAGTCGCTGTGCAAAGCCGGCGCCTTCGACTCCCTCGGGTACTCCCGGCGTGCCCTGGTGGCAGTCCACGAGGAGGCCGCCGACCAGTACCTCGACCTCAAACGCAATGAGGCGATGGGTCAGGACTCCCTGTTCGGGGGGCTGGACGACGACAGTTTCTCCTCGGTCTCCGTGCAGGTGCCGGCCGTGCAGGAGTGGGACAAAGCCAGCCTGCTCGCGCACGAGCGCGACATGCTGGGCTTGTACGTCTCAGACCACCCGCTCAACGGCCTCGAGCATGTGCTGGCCTCGTCCAGCGACGTCTCCGTGGGCCAGCTGCTGACCGACGACCAGCATGCAGAAGGTGCGGTAGTGACCGTTGCCGGGTTGCTCACCTCCGTGGTCCGCAAGACGACGAAGAGAAGCGAGCCGTATGCCGTCGTCACCGTCGAGGACCTCGAGGGCGCCCTGCCGGTGTGGGTGTTCCCAGGGACATACCAGGCAGCCGCCACCGTGCTGATCGAGGACTCGGTCGTGCTTGTCAAGGGCCGGGTGCGCCGCGAAGGCGAGGACGGGGTGCAGCTGATGGCCATGGAGGTGACCGTGCCTGACCTCAGCCGAGGCGCCGCAACCGGTCCGGTGGTGATCTCCATGCCCACCCTGCGGGTCACACCGCCCGTTGTCGACCAGCTCAAGGAGGTGTTGGCGACCCACCCCGGCGCAGCCGAGGTGCACCTGAAGCTCCAGTCGGCCGGCCGCACGATGGTGATGAAGCTCGATGAGCGCCTGCGGGTGACGCCGACTCCTGCGCTGATGGCAGACCTGAAGGCGTTGCTGGGTCCGGCGTGTCTGTCTGCCTAGGATTTCGCCTGTGCCGTACGCCGACCTCCCTGCCGCAATGGTCGCGGCACCACCGTCGGACAGCACCCCGCTTCAGAAGCTGGTCTACGTCGGTGGCTGCGCGGTGGCTGGGAGCGTCCTTGGGATACCGGCCGGCTTGCTGTGGCTGCAGGTGGCTGACCCTCCGTCGGTTGCGTTGACATCGACGGGGGCTTACTTCGGCGAGATGGAGCGAAACCAGCAGGTCGGCGTCACGCTGTGGTTCTTCGTTGTCGGCATCGCCATCGGGCTGGTAGCAGGTCTTGTCGTTGGCTGGTTCGGCCATCGCCATGGGCTTGCGACGATCGTCGCCGTACTCGCCCTTTGTGCGGCCGCGGCCTGGGTCACCGAATGGATGGGTGCCGACGTCTTCGGACCCGACGAGCAGGCGCAGCTTGCCGAGGCGCAGGTAGGTTCTGAGATCACCCTCGAAGTGGAGCTAGGCACCCGTATCGCCTACCTGGGGTGGCCCATCGGCGGCCTGCTCGGGGGACTCGCCGCAATCTTCCGGTGGCCGAGGCAACGCTCATTCCTGCCGTCGGCGGCGACATCTAGTAGCGTGATCATGCACCGAGACCAGTAGCGAAACGCCGCTGGTCATGGTCGCCGGCGATCTGAGGGGGTAACACATGTCAAGCAGCGCTCCGCCGCCAGGCACTGGAGGTGGCCCGTGGGGTCAACCTCAGCCGGGGGCATACCCGCCGGGAGGTTACGGCCCCGGTGGACCGAGCGGACCAGCGGGAGCGGGTGGTTATCCACCCGGGGGTCCGGGCGGTGGTGGTCCTAGCGGCCCGGGAGGTTACGGACCCGCTGCGCCAGGGGGTTACGGTCCAGCTGGTCCCGGCGGCCCCGGCGGTTACGGCCCGGGTGGTTACCCCCCGGGTGGTCCTGGCGGCTACGGGCCTGGTGGGCCCGGTGGTCCTCCCGACTACGTGGTCGGCGGGCCCGGTGGACAGCCGCCGTACCGGGAGCCGTCGGCGAAAAGCCGGGGCGTCAAGGCGGCCATCATCGCGACGGTGCTGGCTCTGGTGGTGGGCGGCGGCGCCTTCGCGTTCTACAAGCTTGACCCGTTCAACCTGTTCACTGCCGGCCCGCAAGCCGCCGAGGCGCTGCCTGCCAACGCGATCTTCTATGTCGGGGTAGACCTCGAGCCGTCGGCTGAGCAGAAGGTGGCCGCGCTGCGCTTCCTGAACCACTTCCCGGCCTTCCGGGAAGAGGTGCAGATCGACGACGAGAACGCTGACGTGCGGCGCCGCGTGTTCGAGGAAGCCGCCGAAGACGCTGAAGATCCCGCCTGCGCAGCGATCAGCTACGACGCCGACATCGCCCCGTGGATAGGCGGCAAGTTTGGCGTCGCCGGTGTGGCCGGACCGCCAGGCACTGAGCCCGATGTGATGCTCGCGATGGAGGTGACCGACCGCGACGCTGCCAGCGTGGGACTGGAGAAGCTCCGAAGTTGTTCCGATGAGTCCGAAAAAGACTACGGCTTTGCCTTCACCGGTGACTACGCCGTACTGGCTGAGACGCAGGCTCTCGCGGAACAGTTCGCCGCTTCCGCGGACGATGCGTCGCTGGCAGACGATGACGACTTCAACGCCGACATGGAGTCGCTCGGAGACCTCGGAGTGGCCACGATGTGGGTGGACATCGCGGGCTCGATCGACGCCTTCGCACCGGTAGCACCCGGCAGCGATGAGATGGATTTCCTCAAGACTGCGTACCAGCGGGGCGCCGCGACCATCCGTTTCTCCAGCGACTCTCTCGAAGTGGTCACGGCCATCTACGGCGACACCCCGTCGATCGACCACGGTGACAACCAGATCGTCGACCTCCCCGAGTCAACAGTCTTCGCCATGTCCGAGGCAGGTGGCGGTGAGCGCCTCGACGCTTCCTGGGACGACATCATGAGCGCGGCCAAGGAGGAGGCTGGCGCCGACATCGAAACACAGATCTCCCAGTTCGAGGCAGAGACAGGACTGGCGTTGCCCGAGGACCTGAGCACGCTGCTGGGAGACAACATCATGGTGGCGGTCGACAGCGAGGGTCTGACCGCTGCGGCGATCGAGGCCGAAGACCCCAGCTTGTTCAACGCGGGGGTGCGTTTCACCACCGACCCCGCCGCCCTCAACGCGATCTACGACAAGGTGCTGGCGCTGGTCGACGCGGATGCCCAGCAGAGCCTGCCGTTCGTGAAGCGCGACGCCGATGACGGGATCGTCATCGCCACCAACGACGGCTACGCCGAGCGCCTGGCTGACCTAGACGGTGGTTTAGGTGACTCCGGTGAGTTTCAGTCGGTGACCGACGACGCCGCCGGCAAGGAGTTCGTCTTGTTCTTCAACTGGGACAGCGTCGAGGAGCAAATTCTCCAAGCCGCAGAGAACACCGGTGCCCCGCCGGATGTGATCGAGAACCTGGAACCGCTGCGAGCCTTCGGCATCACCGCAGACGTGGAAGGTGACTACTGGATCAGCACCTACCGGCTGTCAGTCAACGACTAGTTGGGCGACCACTGAGTCCTGGCCATCGAGGTGGCCGGCAACGACGGCAGAGCCGCGATCGCGCGCAGTTCGGCTCGCATCAGCGCGGTTCCCAGCCGCAGTCGAGTGACGACGTCGGGCGCCTCGAGCAACTGCTGTCGCTCCGCGAGGTTGATCACCAACGCCGCTGCCAACGTGTAGGACAGGTCCACGGGATCGCTAGGCGTGGCGCCGTCGAGGAGGTCCTCACCACGAAGCTGTTCGACCGTGTCCCGGTACTCCTCGAAGACGTTCC
>JAUJOE010000001.1:201772-292924 GCA_030447805.1 Nocardioidaceae bacterium
CCGACCTCGTAGCCGACCTTGATGGCGACCACGCCGAACTGACGGTCGGCGGCTGGGGGCAGTGCCAACAGGTCACGGACCATCGCGCGGTACCGGTCCTCGAAGACGTGCAGCGGCAGCACGATCCCCGGGAACAGCACCGTGTTCAGCGGAAAGAGTGGCAGCCCGTCGCTCACGCGTCGAACCTAACACCGCAAAGCGCATCGATCCGGGAGTCACGAAGGCAGCGGGGGAGCCGGCGTGCGCGTCCTAGACTGAGACCCATGATGCGGCTGGTAGACGTGCGGGGACGGCGCCGCGCTGGCGAGCAGCTCGACTACCGGGCGCTTGTTCCCCGTGCTGCGTTCGACGTCGAGGCGGCCGTCGGCGTCGTCCGTCCCCTGTGCGAGGCGGTGCGTCGCGACGGTCAGCAGGCCCTGCTTGACCAGGCCGCGACCTTCGACGGTGTCGAACTGGATTCGGTCAAGGTCCCGCCGCGGCGCCTCACCGCTGCCCTGGACGCACTGGACGCGGACCTGCGCGCCAGCCTGGAGGAGGCCATCTCCCGGTTGCGCACCACGTGTAGCGCCGAACGGCCAGGCGATGTGGTGACCGAGGTGTCGCCCGGAGGAACGGTGACGACCCGGCACGTGCCGGTCGACCGGGTGGGGCTGTACGTTCCAGCCGCCAAGGCGCCGCTCATCTCCTCGGTGGTGATGAACGCCGTCCCTGCGCAGGTGGCCGGTGTGGCCTCGATCGCGCTCGCCAGCCCGGCGCAGCGCGACTGCGACGGGCTCCCCCACCCGTCGATCCTGGCCGCCTGCGCGCTGCTCGGCGTCGACGAGGTGTACGCCGCGGGCGGCGCCGGAGCGATCGCGATGTTCGCCTATGGATACGACGCCGCCGACGGCGGCTGCCGGCCGGTCGACCTGGTCACCGGACCGGCCAACGTGTACGGCGTCGCCGCCAAGCGGCTGCTGCGGGGCGTGGTGGGCATCGACTCCGAGGCGGGGCCCACCGAGATCGCGATCCTCGCCGATGCTGACGCCGACGCCGCGTTCGTCGCCGCCGACCTGATCAGCCAGGCCGAGCACGACCCGCTGGCGGCCAGCGTCTTGGTCACCGACAGCGAGGACCTGAGCCGCGCCGTGGCGTTGGAGCTGTCCCGGCAGGTGGCCCGCACCAAGCACGTCGAACGGGTCGAGGCGGCGCTGACCGGTCAGCAGTCCGGGGTGTTCCTCGTCGACGACCTCGCCCAGGGAGAGGAGGTCGTGAACGGCTACGCCCCTGAGCACCTGCAGATCCACACCCGTGATGCCGCCGAGCGCGCCGGTCGGATCCGCAACGCGGGTGCGATCTTCGTCGGCCCGCACACCCCGGTGTCGCTTGGCGACTACTGCGCCGGATCCAACCACGTGCTGCCGACCGCTGGGTGCGCCTGCCACTCCTCCGGTCTTTCGGTCCGCACATTCCTCAAGACGGTTCAGGTCGTCGGCTACTCAGCAGGGGCGTTAGCCGCCGCTGCCCCGCACGTCCTGTCGCTGGCCGAGGCAGAGGACCTGCCGGCGCACGCTGACGCCGTGCGAATCAGGCTCGACACATGACGGCGGCGATGTTGCCGCTGCGGCCGGAGCTGCGCGGCGTTGAGCCGTACGGCGCTCCCCAGCTCGACGCGCCGGTGCGGTTGAACGTCAACGAGAACCCCTATGGCCCGTCGCCGCAGCTCACTGCCGCCATCGCGGCTGCGGTGGCCGAGGTGAGCGGTGAGCTGAACCGCTATCCCGACCGGGAGGCAACGGCGTTGCGCACCGACCTCGCGGCCTATCTCGGCCATGGGCTGACAGCTGACCGAGTCTGGGCGGCCAACGGGTCCAACGAGGTCATGGTGCAGCTGCTGCAGGCCTTCGCCGGGCCGGGACGTACCGCGCTCTCGTTCGCGCCGACGTACTCGATGTATCCCGAGTACGCCCGGGTGACCTCGACGCGCTGGGTGACGGGTCGGCGTACCGACAGCTTCCAGGTCGACCTGGACGAGGCCGCCGAGCTGATCGCGACCGAGCAACCGAGCGTGGTCTTTGCCGCGTCGCCGAACAACCCCACCGGCACCGCGCTGCCGCCGCCCGTCGTGGAGCGACTGCTCGGGCCTGCGCCGGGGATCGTCGTCGTCGACGAGGCGTACGCCGAGTTCCGGCGAGCGGGTACGGCGTCCGCGTTGACCCTGCTGGACGCCCACCCGCGCCTGGTCGTGACCCGGACCATGTCGAAGGCCTTCGGGTTCGCCGGCGGGCGGCTCGGCTACCTCGCTGCCACCGCTGAGGTGATCGACGCCCTGCGGTTGGTGCGGCTGCCCTACCACCTCTCGACCCTCACGCAGACCGTCGCCCGAGTGGCGCTCTCGCACGCCCCCGAGCTCCTCAGCCGGGTCGACGAGTTGCGGCGGGAGCGGGACGCCACGGTGTCGTGGCTGCGTTCGATGGGACTGCGAGCTGCCGACTCCGACGCCAACTTCGTGCTGTTCGGCCGGTTCCCGGACCGGGAGCTGGTCTGGCGGGGTCTGCTCGAGCGCGGTGTGCTGATCCGGGAGACCGGGCCGCCGGGCTGGCTGCGCGTGTCGGTGGGCACGCCGGGCGAGATGAGCGTCTTCCGGCAAGCGCTCACCGAGGTGCTCCAGGAGATCCGACGATGACACCCAGAACCGCCCGGATCGAGCGGGCGACGAACGAGGCCAAGGTGCTGGTGGAGCTCGGCCTCGACGGCACCGGCCGCGCCGATGTCCACACCGGTGTCGGCTTCTACGACCACATGCTCGCCTCGTTGGCGCGACACGCGCTGTTCGACCTCACCGTGCATGCAGCCGGTGACGTGCACGTCGACGCGCATCACACCGTCGAGGACGTCGCCATCGTCCTTGGTCAGGCGCTGCGTGAGGCGCTCGGCGACAAGGTCGGCATCCGGCGCTTCGGCGACTCACTGGTGCCGCTCGACGAAACCCTCGTCCAGTGTGCCGTCGACGTCTCCGGGCGGCCGTACTGTGTGCATTCAGGTGAGCCCGACGGGCAGGCGTACGTCGTCATCGGCGGCACCTACGTCGGGTCGCTCACGCGGCACGTCTTCGAGTCGATCAGTGCCGCCGCCTCGGTCGCTCTGCACGTGCGGGTGCTGGCCGGCCGCGACCCGCACCACCTGGTCGAGGCGCAGTTCAAGGCGGTTGCCCGGGCACTGCGAGACGCCGTAGCCGTCGACGCCCGCGAAGCCGGCGTGCCCAGCACCAAAGGCAGCCTGTGAGCCCTCGGGTGGTGCTGCTCGACTATGGGTCCGGCAACCTCCGGTCTGCTGAGCGCGCGCTTACCCGCGCCGGCGCCGACGTCACCGTGACCGCTGCGCCCGAGCAGGCGCTGGCCGCCGACGGCCTCGTCGTCCCCGGCGTCGGCGCTTTCGCTGCGTGCATGGACGGACTTCACCGCGTCCGCGGACCCGAGGTCATCGGTCGTCGGCTGGCCGGTGCCCGACCGGTTCTCGGGATCTGCGTCGGACACCAGGTGCTGTTCGAGCGCGGCTTGGAGCACGGCACCGAGACGGCCGGCTGCGCAGAGTGGCCGGGCACGGTGGAGCAGCTGTCGGCTGGTGTGCTACCGCACAACGGGTGGAACACCGTCGAGCCAGCGCCCGGCTCCCAGATGTTCGCCGGCGTTGAGCACGAGCGCTTCTACTTCGTGCACTCCTACGGTGTACGTCGATGGGAGCTGGTCACCAACGGACGCACCCGGCCGCCGCTGGTGAGCTGGGCCGCACACGAGACCGACAGGTTCGTCGCCGCCGTCGAGAACGGGCCGCTGTGGGCGACCCAGTTCCACCCAGAAAAATCCGGCGACGCGGGAGCCGTTCTGCTGGGTAACTGGGTCAAACAACTATGACGAGACTCGTGCATGTGCTGACTGCCCTGCTGCTGGTCGCCACCGTTTCGGCCTGCGGCGCAGACGAGGAAGCGATGGTGGCGCCAGCCCGACGAAAGCCACCGTCGAGTCGGCGAGCGCACCGACCGGGTCCCCGGCGGTGTCGGTCACCTATCAGAAGTCCGGCGGCGCAGGGATCAACGAGAGCAGCCACTACGCGCTGCACGAGCCGCCCCCCGACGGGGTCAGCAGGGCTGAGGTGATGGCGGTCCTGCGGGCGGCGTCGCACCCGGCACTGCGCACTCTGGAGATGACGCCCCTGCCCGCGGACCAGTGCTGCGACCGGTTCTCCTACGTCGTCACGATCACCTGGAAGGACGGCACGTCGCGCACCTACGAGTCTCTCGACGGCGTCGAGCAACCGCCAGCCTTCTACCGGTTCCTCCACCACCTCCCGTGACGTCGGTGCTGCAGCTGCTGCCTGCTGTCGACGTGGCCGGCGGCCGCGCCGTACAGCTGGTGCAAGGGGTGGCGGAATCTGCGGGTCTTCGGCGACCCGGTCGAGGCAGCGCTGCGCTGGCAGGCGTCGGGAGCGCAGTGGGTTCACCTCGTCGACCTCGACGCGGCCTTCGGCCGCGGCTCCAACCGTGACGTGCTGCGCGAGGTCGTCGCATCCCTCGACGTCGACGTCGAGATGTCCGGCGGCATCCGCGACGACGAGAGCCTCTCCGCGGCGCTGGCCAGCGGCTGCCGACGGGTGGTGATCGGGACCGCTGCCCTCGAGGACCCGGCGTGGTGTGCCTCGGTGCTGGCCCGGCACGGTGACCGCATCGCGATCGGCCTCGACGTGCGGGGTACGACGTTGGCAGCCCGTGGGTGGACCCGCGACGGAGGCGACCTCTGGGAGGTGCTGAGCAGGCTGGACGGCGAGGGTGCGCACGCTACGTCGTCACCGACGTCAACAAGGACGGCATGCTGCAGGGCCCCAACGTCTCGCTGCTGCACGACGTCTGCGCCCGCACCGACGCTCCGGTGGTTGCCTCCGGCGGCGTTTCCACCCTCGACGACATCGTCACCCTCGCCCGCCTGGTGCCGCAGGGGGTGGAGGGCGCGATCATCGGCACCGCTCTCTACACCGGCGCCTTCTCCCTCACCGACGCGCTGCACGCCGTCGGGGCGACCCAGCGCAGCGGCCGGACCGACCTGCCCCGATGACCGTCGCGATCCGGGTCATCCCATGCCTCGACGTCGACGACGGTCGGGTCGTGAAGGGGGTCAACTTTGCTGGGCTGCGCGATGTGGGTGATCCGGTCGCGATGGCCGCCGCTACGACGCCGAGGGTGCTGACGAGCTGACCTTCCTCGACATCACCGCGTCGCGGGATCGACGCGACACCGTGCTCGACGTGGTGCGGCGTACCGCAGAGCAGGTGTTCATCCCGCTGACCGTCGGGGGCGGGGTGCGCACCGCGACAGACGTCGACGTACTGCTGCGGGCCGGGGCTGACAAGGTGTCGATCAACACCGCGGCGGTCGACCGCCCGGACGTCGTGTCGGTGATCGCCAACCGCTTCGGCCGCAGGTGCTGGTGCTCAGCCTCGACGCCCGACGTACGCCCGGATTGCCGTCAGGATTCGAGGTGACCACCCACGGCGGTCACCAGGGCACGAACCGCGACGCGGTCGAATGGGCGCGTACGGCGGTCGGCCTCGGCGCGGGGGAGATCTTGCTGAACGCGATGGATGCCGACGGAACCCGAGCCGGCTTCGACACCGAGCTGATCCGGGCAATGCGCCGGGCGGTGTCGGTTCCGGTGGTCGCGAGCGGAGGCGCCGGCGCCGTCGAGCACTTCGCGCCAGCTTCGCGTGGAGTCGGGCGCAGACGCCGTCCTGGCCGCCAGCGTGTTCCACTTCGACACCGTGACGATCCGGGCGGTCAAGCAGGCGCTCGGCGCGGCCGGTCATCCGGTCCGCTGAGTGGCTGCTCCGTCCGGCTGCCGCGGCGGCGGCGCTGGCCGCGGCGGCGGGTTACATCCCGAAGTTGGCAGCCTGGATTGCCGAGACAGCGCGCGGCGACCCGGCAAGCTCGACCGCGGCCACCGCCGAGCGCCCGAACGCGAACAACGTCAGCTCGCTCGGCAGGCCGCGCACCACGACCAGGTCGGACTTCTTCGACACCCGCGCGGAGTCCGTCGCGTCCGTGCGGGCGAGCTCGACGCCCACCGGCGACCGGCGCGCCAGCACCCTGGCGACCAGGCGGATCCGGGCCCACAGCTCGTCCTCGACCGCCGGCGACAGCTTCCGCGCCGCCCAGTCGGGCTGAGCTCTTCGCACGTCTTCGTGGTGCACGAAGAACTCCAAGACGTTGGCGTTGCTGTCGATCTGCGGGACGCTGAACACCGAACCCGGTGGCGGCCCGCTGCGCACCTGCTCGACCAGCTGGTAGTAGTCCGAGGCAGCGACAAGGTCGTCGACGGCCTGCTTCGCCCCGCCTGGCAGCACGAACCTGACGAGCTGGACGGGGTTGCTCTCGCGCAGCGAGAGGTGAGCCGCCAGGTGATGGGTGTCCCAGTCCCCTGACAAGGTCGGCGCGTGCGGGCCCACCTCGTCGAGCAGGTCGCACAGCTCGGCGCGCTCGGTTTGCGCCACCGTCGCCGCAGCCGACTCGCCCGGTTCACCCTCGGAGGCAGCAGCGGAACTCATCGAACGATCGTACGTCGGGTGGTGCGGCGGCCGGTCGACGGTGACGGACAATGAGGTCGTGCAGCACGAGACCGCCGACGACGTGTGGGGACGCCTGCGCCCGAACGACCAAGGCCTGGTGCCCGTGATCGTGCAGGAGGCGAGCAGCGGGTCAGTGCTGATGCTGGCCTGGATGGACGACGAGGCGTTGCGGCGGACGGTGACGAGCCGGCGAGCGACGTACTGGAGCCGCAGCCGCCGGGCGTACTGGGTCAAGGGCGAGACGTCCGGGAACAGCCAGGCGGTCCGCGAGGTGCGCTCAGACTGCGACGGCGACACGTTGCTGTTGCTGGTCGACCAGCAGGGCCCGGCCTGCCACACCGGTGCCTCCACATGTTTCGACCAGCAGCCGAGCCTGGGCGAGCAGCCGCCGCGATGACCGGCGGGGCCACCGCGCCGGCGAGTCGAGGCGCCAGCCGCCGCGGATACGCCGCCGCCTTGCTCACGGGGCTGCTGTCCGCCGCCGCGGTCACGATGGGCGTCGCCCGGCCGTGGTACGAAGCCAGCGCAACGTCGACGGTGCTGCCAGAACTGGAGGCCGCAGCGACCGGTGCCGACCTGGTACCGCTGGCCGGGGCGCTCGGGGTGGTGCTGCTGGCGTCGTTCGGGGCGGTGCTCGCGACCCGCGGCTGGCTGCGGCGCGGGCTGGGGCTGCTGATCGTGGCAGCCGCGGTCGCCGTACTTGTCGCTGTGGTCGATCCCGGTGACACCGGCCAGATACTCCGCGAGCGGTTGTCCGCCCGTGGCTGGTCGGGTGGGCACTACGACGGCCGTGACGGCCTGGCGCTGGCTGTCGCTGCTCGGGGCCGTGGGGTGCATCGCCGCGGGCGCCGCCGCCGCGTGGTTCGGTGCGCGGTGGCCGACGATGGGCCAGCGGTACGACGCCCCCGACCCGGTCCCGGACTCGACAGCAGGCGGCGGCGACCGTGGCGCAGAAGCCGACGGCAGCGCGTCATCGGAGACCTTTGGCGGGCCCTTGACCAAGGACGCGACCCCACGGAACGCAGCTGAGTGTCGCACGACACAATGGACGCTCGCCCCAAGCAGCTGGGCGCCCCCAAAGCAGCTGGGCGCCCCTGAGCAGCTGGGCGCACTGAGAGGAGACTGTAGCCATGCCAGCCCATGGGTCCACCCCGGCCGCGTGGACCGCCGTCATCCTCGCCCTGGTGGCCTTCCTTGTCGGAGGGGCGGGGCTGATCATGGACAACTGGCTGGTCTTCTGGGTGGGTGCCGGGCTCCTCGCCGTCTCGCCGGTCGCCGGCAAGGTGCTTTCGCTCATGGGCCTGGGCACGCGCTGACGATGTCTGTCCTCGACGAGATCATCGCCGACGTCCGCGTCGATCTCGCTGACCGCCAGGCGTGCGTCAGCATCGACTCGCTCAAGCAGGCGGCTGCGCGCCAAGACCCCGCGATCGACCCCATGCCGACGTACCGGGCGCCGGGGATATGCGTGATCGCGGAGGTCAAGCGGTCGAGCCCGAGCAAGGGCACGCTGGCCGACATCGACGACCCAGCGGCTCTCGCGGCGGAGTACGAGGCCGGGGGAGCGGCGACGATCAGCGTGCTGACCGAGCAGCGTCGCTTCGGTGGCACCCTCGCCGACCTGCGCGCGGTCCGCGTGGCGGTGAGCGTGCCGGTGCTGCGCAAGGACTTCATCGTGACCGCCTACCAGTTGTGGGAGGCACGAGCAGCCGGCGCCGACCTGGTGCTGCTCATCGTGGCGGCGCTCACCGACAACGAGCTCGAAGGGCTGGTCGACCGGGCCCGCTCGATCGGGCTCACACCGCTGGTCGAGGTACACACCGAGGACGAGGTGACGCGGGCGCTGGACGCCGGCGCCGACCTCATCGGGATCAACGCGCGCGACCTCACGACGCTCGAGGTCGACCGCGACACGTTCACTCGGCTTGCTCCCCGGATCCCCGACACGGTGGTGCGGGTGGCGGAGTCCGGTGTACGCGGTCCGCGCGACGTGCTCGAGTACGCCCGCAAGGGTGCCGACGTCGTGCTCGTGGGTGAGACGCTGGTGACGGGGAAGGACCCACGCACTGCCGTGTCCGACATGGTGGCGGCCGGGGCGCACCCTGCCGCCCGGCAGCGACCCTGACGTGATGACATCTCCGCTGCCCGACGCCGCTGGGCACTTCGGCCGGTTCGGTGGTCGGTTCATGCCCGAGGCGCTCATCGCGCCGCTCGACGAACTGGAGAAGCACTGGCGCGCCGCCATGGCGGACGCTGACTTCACCGCCGAGTTCCACCGTCTCCTGCACGAGTACGGCGGCCTCCCGAGCCTGCTGTATGACGCCGAACGATTCTCGAGGCGGCCGGCGCCAGAGTGCTGCTCAAGCGCGAGGACCTCAACCACACCGGCGCCCACAAGATCCGCAACGTCCTCGGGCAGGCGCTGCTCACCCGCCGGATGGGCAAGCAGCGGGTCATCGCGGAGACCGGAGCCGGGCAGCACGGCGTCGCCACCGCCACCGCCTGCGCGTACTTCGGGCTCGACTGCGTTGTCTACATGGGGAGCTCGACACCGAGCGGCAGGCGCTCAACGTGGCGCGGATGAAGATGCTGGGTGCTGAGGTCGTGCCGGTCAGCAGCGGCAGCCGGACCCTGAAGGACGCCATCAACGAGGCGCTGCGCGACTGGGTCGCCAACGTCGACTCCACGCACTACCTGCTCGGTACGGCGGCCGGGGCCCACCCGTTTCCCGCGCTGGTCCGCGACTTCACCCGCGGCATCGGCGATGAGGCGCGCGCGCAGTCGCTTGAGCTGCTCGGCCGGCTGCCCGACGCCGCCCTCGCCTGCGTGGGCGGAGGGTCCAACGCCATCGGCCTCTTCACCGGCTTCCTCGCCGACGAGTCGGTGCGGCTGTACGGGTTCGAGGCAGGCGGCGACGGCGTCGACACCGGGCGGCATGCGGCCACGATCACCGCCGGGGACGTCGGCGTCCTGCACGGCACTCGCTCGTTCCTGCTCCAAGACGGCGACGGCCAGACGATAGAGTCGCACTCGATCTCAGCGGGGCTGGACTACCCGGGGTGGGGCCCGAGCATGCCTGGCTCGCCGAGACCGGCCGGGCGTCGTACCGGCCCATCACCGACGCCCAGGCCATGGATGCCATGGTGGTCCTGGCCAAGACCGAGGGCATCATCCCAGCCATCGAGAGCGCGCACGCGCTCGCCGGCGCCCTCGACGTTGCCCGCGAGCTCGGGCCGCAGGCCGCACTCGTGGTGTGCCTGTCCGGCCGAGGAGACAAGGACATGGTGACCGCGGCCACCTGGTTCGACCTGGTCGACGTCGAGGACGTGGTCGAGGACGTCCTCGAAGACGCAGTGGACGAGGGCGCCAGAGTGAGGGCGCCCAGAGTGAGGGCGCACAGAGTGAGGGCGCCCAGAGTGAGGGCGCACAGTGAGTGGGAGCCCCACAGTGAGCCGAGCCGGGCGGACGGCCCGGCCGACGCTGGAGGCGGCCCGCGAAGCGGGGCGGAGCGCGCTGATCGGCTACCTCCCGGCCGGCTTCCCTACCGTTGACGCCTCCATCGGTCTGCTCCGCGAGATGGCGCGCTCAGGTGCCGACGTCATCGAGGTCGGGCTTCCGTACTCCGACCCCGTCATGGACGGCCCGACGATCCAGGCCGCCGCCCAGCAGGCGCTCGCAGCGGGCACCCGAACCGCCGACGTCTTCGCCGTCGTGGCGGCTGCCGCTGAGCTGGCGCCGACGCTGGTGATGACCTACTGGAACCCCGTCGAGCGGTACGGCGTCGACCGGTTCGCCGCAGACCTGGCCTCGGCTGGCGGCGCAGGCTTGATCACCCCCGACCTCATCCCCGACGAGGCGGCCGAGTGGGTGTCGGCGGCCGACCGGCACGGTCTCGACAAGGTGTTCCTCGTCGCTCCGTCGTCAACCGAGCAGCGGTTGGCGCTGGCCAGCGATGCGTGCCGCGGGTTCATCTACGCCGCCGCCGTGATGGGGGTGACCGGTGCTCGCGAACAGACAAGTCTCGTCGCGCCCGACCTGGTCAAGCGGGTGCGCGCCGTCACCGACAAGCCGGTCGGTGTCGGGTTGGGCGTGTCCAACGGCAGGCAGGCCGCGGAGGTCGCGGCGTACGCCGACGCCGTGATCGTCGGCAGCGCGTTCGTCCGCAGTGTGCTCGAGGCAGGCGACGAGTCTGCCGCCCTGGCGGCGGTGGCTGCGCTGACGGCCGACCTGGCGTGCGGTGTCCGAGCCGGGCTGGGAAGCGCACCGTCGTGACGTCGTTCTCCTTGTCCCGAAGCAGGGTCAGTGGGTGCTTGGTGCTGGCGGGGCTGGTTGCCGTGCTGGCTGGGTGCGGGTTTGCGCCGCCGACCCAAGAAACCGTCTCCACTGGACCCGCTGGCGTTGTGGTCTCGGAGCTCGACCCCAACTCGCCCTACCGTGGCGCGGAGCTCTCGTCGCCGTACGCCATGCCCGATATCACCCTCACCGCCACCGATGGGCGACCGTTCGACCTGGTGGCCGACACCACCCGACCGGTGACCGTGGTGTTCTTCGGCTACACGCACTGCCCCGACGTGTGTCCGCTGGTGATGAGCGACCTCACCGCGGCGGTGCTGCGGCTGCCGGCGGACGTCCGCGACCAAACCCAGCTCCTTTTCGTCACCACCGACCCGGCCCGCGACACTCCGCAGGCGCTGCGCCGCTACCTCGACCGCTACAGCGACGACTTCGTTGGCCTGACCGGCGACCGTGCCGAGCTCGTGACGGCTGCGAAGGCCATGGGGGTCCCGATCGCCGGCACTACCCGGCTCCCCAGCGGAGGCTACGACGTGAGCCACGGCGCCCAGGTCATCGGGTTTCGCGGTGACAGGGCGCCCGTGGTCTGGACCCAGGGCACGCCGGTGGACGACCTGGTCGCCGACATCACGACGCTCGCGGAGTTGTGAGACACCGCCCCCGGCCCGGCGGGTAAGTTTGGTGCCGCCATGACCCTCGCCACCATCCCCAGCCCCGAACAGGGCGTTTGGTACCTGGGGCCGCTGCCGATCCGCGGCTACGCGCTGTGCATCATCCTTGGCGTCATCGTCGCGGTGTGGCTCGGTGAGCGGCGCTGGGTGGCGCGCGACGGTCAGCCGGGGGCGGTCGGGGACGTCGCCGTCTGGGCGGTGCCGTTCGGCTTGGTCGGGGGCCGGCTCTACCACGTGATCACCGATCCCCAGTACTACTTCGCTGCGGGTGAGGACCCGATCACGGCGCTCTACATCTGGCGGGGCGGACTCGGCATCTGGGGCGCCGTCGCCCTCGGAGCGGTTGGCGCCTACATCGGCTGCCGGCGGCGCGGCATGAAGTTCCGGGCGTTCGCCGACGCGGTTGCGCCGGCCATCGTGCTCGCCCAGGCCATCGGTCGGTGGGGCAACTGGTTCAACCAGGAGCTGTACGGGAAGCCCACCACGCTGCCCTGGGCGCTGGAGATCGACCCGGCGCACCGAGGGGACCTGCAGCAGTACGAGACCTTCCACCCCACGTTCCTCTACGAGTCGCTGTGGAACCTCGGCGCCGCCGGGCTCGTCATCTGGGCGGACCGGCGGTTCCGGCTGGGCTACGGCCGGGCGTTCGCGCTCTACGTCATGGCGTACACCGCTGGGCGGGTGTGGATCGAGTACCTGCGGGTCGACCCGGTGAACGACATCTTCGGGGTCCGACTCAACGTGTGGACGTCGATCGTGGTGTTCTTGGCGGCTGCGGCGTACTTCGTCGTGTCGGCCAAGCGGCACCCCGGCCGCGAGACCGACGTGCAACCCGCGCCCGTCGACGACGGCGCACCTGACGACGAGCCTGACGACGCACGGGATGAGGCAGGTGACGACGAAGCGGACGACGCACCTGCCGACGACGAGACCGACGCGAAGCCGGACCGACCTGAACCGCTGCGCACATGACTGACCCGACAGCGCAGCACCCGAGCGGCCCCGACCCGGCGGGTTTGCCGGCCGACATGGGCATCGGTCATGAGCACGCCAACGTGACGAGTGGTTGGCTGCGGCCGGCCGTGTTCGGCGCGATGGACGGGCTGGTGTCCAACTTCGCCCTGATCGCCGGGGTCGTCGGTGGCACGAAGGGTGACCACTCGTCCGAGGTCGTGTTGGCGGGTCTCGCCGGGCTCGCGGCCGGTGCCTTCTCGATGGCGGCGGGGGAGTACACCTCGGTCGCCAGCCAGGCAGAGCACACGCACAAGGAGATCGAGGTCGAACGGCGCGAGATCCGTGACAACGCGCGAGCCGAGCAGGACGAGCTCGCTGCGATGTATGTCGGTCGGGGCATCGACCCTGGTCTCGCGGCCGCCATCGCCGAACAGGTGCACGAGGACCCCGACCTCGCGGTCGCCGTGCACGTGCGCGAGGAGCTGGGCGTCGATCCGGAGAACCTGCCATCTCCGGTCGTTGCCGCCGTCTCGTCGTTCGTGTCGTTCGCGATGGGCGCCTTCCTCCCCGTCCTGCCATACCTCCTCGGTGCCACCAACGTGCTGCCAGCGCTGGTCGTGAGTCTCACGGCACTCTTCGCGTGCGGCGCCGTCGTCACGTCCATCACCACTCGATCGTGGTGGTACGGCGGCCTGCGCCAGCTGATCCTCGGTGCAGCGGCGGCGGGCCTGACCTTCCTCATCGGCGACCTGGTCGGTACCGCGATCGGATAGTTGAGCTGCCTGCGGCGGTGGGTCAGCGCGCGGTGGCTCGAGAAGCCTTGACCTCCAGCCTGTCGAGAAGGTTGCGCGTCGTGGCCGTGATGGCGTCGACCGCGTCGTCAAAGGCCTCGGCGTTACGGGCGGCCGGTGACCGGAAGCCGCTCACCTTCCGGACGTACTGCAACGCCGCGGCGCGCACGTCGTCGGCTGTCACGTCCTCCTCATACGGCGGACGCAGGGTCTTGATACTGCGGCACATGACGTCAGACTACGACGGCAGAGTTTCCGATGGGCAGGCACACTAGGACGATGATCACTCTCGACCTCGCCCAGCGGTTGCGTGCCGCCGGAGTGGAGTGGGAGCCAGCGGTGGGGGACCGGTTCATGGTGCCCGACCGGGGCATGGACTCCGACGTGTTCCTCATCAGCGACATGGTGGTCGAGGCACACGACGTACCGACCGGCCGGATCCTGCGTTTCAACGGCACGACCGAGTGGGCGCTGGACAGCGTCGAGGAGCGCGAGGTGGTCTGGCTTCCGCGCGAAGACCAGCTCCGTCACCTGCTCGGTGACCGGTTCGTCCGGCTGGAGGCGACGCCGGGGGGCTTCATCGCCGTCGTGTCACAGCACGGGGAGCAGCAACGGCACATCGACGTGGACGCCGAGCGGGCCTACGCCCGTGCCCTGCTGGCGCTGGCCGGCTGAGGTTCCTCGCCCCGGACGCTGTCGGTCCTGCCCTGGCGTCCGGTTGCGGGAGGCGGCGGCTCAGCGCGGGTACGCTCGGTGAGTGCGAAGCGCAAAGATCGTCTGCACGCTCGGACCGGCAACCTCCACCCCGGAGAAGATCGGGCAGCTCGTCGACGCCGGCATGAACGTTGCCCGGCTGAACCTCAGCCATGGCGATTACCGCCACCACGAGACGTACTACCGCAGGGTCAGGGAAGCCTCCGACGCGGCCGGTCGAGCCGTCGGCGTCCTGGTCGACCTCCAGGGCCCGAAGATCCGGCTCGGCCGGTTCGCCGCGGGGCCGGTGACGGTGGCGGCGGGCGACACGTTCACGATCACGACCAGGGACGTCGAGGGCACCCGCGAGATCTGCTCGACGACGTACGCCGGGCTGCCGACCGACGTGCACACCGGCGCCACCATCTTGGTCGACGACGGTCGGGTCAGGCTCCGGGTCACGGGTGTGTCGGCCACCGACGTGGCGACCACTGTCGAGGTAGGCGGGGTGCTGAGCGACAACAAGGGCATCAACCTGCCTGGGGTGAGGGTGAGCGTGCCGGCGCTGAGCGACAAGGACATCGAGGATCTCCGGTGGGCGCTGCACCTGCGGGCCGACATGGTGGCGCTGTCGTTCGTCCGATCCGCCGCAGACGCAGCCGACGTCCGCAAGATCATGGACGAGGAGGGCGTCTGGCTGCCGGTGATAGCCAAGATCGAGAAGCCGCAGGCCATCGAGGCGATCGAGGAGATCCTCGAGGAGTTCGACGGCGTGATGGTGGCGCGGGGCGACCTCGGTGTCGAGATGCCGCTGGAGGAGGTGCCGCTGCTGCAAAAGCACGTCACCGAGCTGGCTCGGCGTTCCGCTAAGCCGGTCGTCGTTGCGACACAGATGCTCGAGTCGATGATCTCAGCTGCTCGGCCCACTCGCGCCGAGGCCTCCGACGTCGCCAACGCTGTCCTCGACGGTGCCGATGCGGTCATGCTGTCGGGAGAGACGAGTATCGGCAGGTACCCGGTCGAGTCCGTGGAGACGATGGCCCGGATCATCGAGTCCACCGAGGACCACGGCCTGTACCGGATGGCCGCAACCTCCATGCCGACCCGCACCCGCGGCGGCGTCATCGCCAAGGCGGCTGTTCAGGTGGCGCAGGAGCTGCAGGCCAGGTACCTGATCGCGTTCACCCAATCAGGCGACACGGCCCGGCGGTTGGCTCGTTACCGTTCGGACGTGCCGGTGCTCGCCTTCACCCCGGAGCCGGCGGTGCGCTCACAGCTCGCGCTGACCTGGGGGATCGAGACGTTCCTCGTCGCCAAGGTCGAGCACACTGACGAGATGGCGATGCAGGTCGACAAGGCGCTGCTCGACATCGTGCGTCTGCACGAGGGCGACACAGTGGTCATCGTCGCCGGCAGCCCCCCGGGTATCCCGGGTTCCACCAACGCCATGCGCGTGCACCGCATGGGTGATGCGAGGAACGGCGTGGCTCCCGCCTACCGTTCTTCGGCGCTGGCCACCCCGTGACCGACGGGGGCCTTCGGCGTCGACGTGCTGTTGGCGTGACCTGGCTGACGCTGGCCGTTGTACTGCCATCATGCGGCGGCTCGCCGGAACTGTCGTCCGACGACCGGCAAGCGGATCGTCGTACCCCCCTGGCTGCCGTGACCTCGGTCACCGGGGAGCTTCGGCAGTCGCCTTCGACCGGCTCCGACGAGTCGCCGGAGCCCAGTGTCGGATCAGTTGAGCACACCGCCGCCCCCCGTGTCGACCCGATCATGCGCCGGATCAGGTCGATGTCGCTGCGCGACAAGGTGCGCCAGCTTGTCGTCGTCGCCTTCTCGGGTACGTCGGCGCCCACCGAGGCGATCCGCAACCTGCACCCGGGCGGGCTGATCTACTTCAGTGGGAATGTCTCGTCGAGGGACCAGATCCGGGCCATGTCGCAGCAGGCGCAGCGCTTGTCGCGGCGAGTCGGGGAGCCGCTGCTGGTCATGACCGACCAGGAGGGCGGGGTCGTCACCCGGATACCGGGCACCGAGGAGGTCCCGGCCGGAGCAGACTTCGCCGGGGACGCGAGGTGGGCACGCCGTACGGCGCGCAGCACCGGCGAGCTGCTGCACCGGCTGGGTGTCAACGTCGACCTTGCTCCGGTCGCCGACGTGAACACCGCAGGCAGCGGTGGAGTGATCGGATCGCGCTCGTTCTCCGCCGACCCGACGTGGCCGCGCGCCTGGTGCGGGCGCAGGTGTGCGGATACCACGCCGGGGGTGTCGCCCCTACGGCCAAGCACTTTCCCGGCCACGGGTCGACGACGACAGACAGCCACGCCTCAACTGCCGTTATCGCCGAGAGCGCCTCGACCTGGCGGCGCCTCGACCGCCCACCGTTCGAGGCGGCAGTGCGCAACCACGTCGATGTGGTCATGCTCGGGCACCTCGCCTTCCCGGCCGTCGACCGGACGGGACGGCCGGCCACGATCTCGGGGCCGCTCACCCGGGGCTGCTGCGCCAGCGGCTGGGGTTCGACGGCGTGGTGATCACCGACGCGCTCAACATGGGCGGCATCACCTCATGGGGCAGTGTCCGCCAGATCGCTGTGCGGGCGATCGGCGCGGGGGTGGACGTGCTGCTGATGCCGCCCCAGCCCGGTGAGGCTGTTCGTGGGATCTTGGACGCAGTGCGCAACGGCCGCATCACCGAGGCGCGGATCAACCGCTCGGTAGAGCGCATCCTGCGCCTCAAGCAGCGGCTCGGCCTGTACGCCGCCGACGCGAGCCTGCCAACCTGCTGACGGCCACTGCCGCAGCGCGACGCATCACTGCGGGAGGGAGGGGTACAGCGCACCCATGAGTAGCAACCCACCAGAACCAGTCGAGAACCCCAGCTCCTACGCCGAAGGCGGATACGACGACCGTCAGGTTGACGGCATGGACGCCGACGACGCCGAGGCGATCGCCAGCCGAAGCCATGACGACGACGGGCCAAGCTCCCGTCCGACGCCGACCGGGTCACTGAGGGTTCTCGGACGGACCCCCGAACCCGGCTAGTTAGTCCCGTCACCGCGACGGCCGTCGCAAACTGGCACGTTCTTGCACTCAAAACGGGGATAAGGTGCAAAAACGTACCAGTTTTGCCGGGATGTCGTGCGCCCACTGTGTCCCAACGGCCGCCGACAGTCTGGCGCTAAGTGCCGGCAAGTGGGATTTGAACCCACAAGCCCTTTCGGGCAATGGTGTTTGAGACCATCGCGTATACCGTTCCGCCAACCCGGCCAGACGCCATCCTAAGGAAGGCAGCGTCATCCCGTGCGCACGGCGCGGCCAGGCACCGCTGGGCGTCCGATACGGCGTCGATGTCACGAAATGGCAACGACGCGGCAGCGATGGGCCTGCGAAGTGTGACGAGGCTGGATTATCGCGCTAGGTTGCACTCCAACAGCATTCGTGGCCGCGCAACGTGGCCGTCCCACCACCTTTGACAACGGAGGGTCCATGATCCGCCTCACCCGTACAGCGCGACTGGCGGCGGTGTCCGCCGCAGCGGCCCTTGTGCTCGCCTCGTGCGCTCAAGAAGAAGGCGGCGGTAACAACGCTGCTGCCACCGACGAGACCGAAACGACTACTGAGACAACCACCGAAGCCAGCCCCACCGAGGAAACCGAATCGAGCCCCGCAACGGAGCCGACCGGTGACGGCGTTCTCCACATCGGCACCTTGCTGCCACAGACCGGAGACTTGGCCTTCCTCGGCCCACCGGAGTTCGCCGGAGTCGACCTGGCGATCAAGGAGATCAACGACGCCGGTGGAGTCCTTGGCAACCCGGTCAAGCAGACCAGGGCCGACTCTCGGCGACCTCACCCCCGACATCGGTGGCGAGCAGACAGACAAGCTGCTCAACGCCGGAGCCGACGTCATCATCGGCGCCGCCTCGTCGAGTGTCTCGCTGAGCGTCATCGACAAGATCATCGGTGCGAACAAGGTGATGTTCTCGCCGGCGAACACCTCGCCCGCGTTCGACGTCTACAAGGACAAGGACCTGTACTTCCGGACCTCGCCGTCAGACGTCTTCCAAGGTGAGGTGCTTGCGAACCTGATTGTCGACGACGGTTACGACAACGTCGCCATCTTGGCCCGGCAGGACTCCTACGGTGAGGGTCTGGCCAACCGACTCCAGGAAGTCCTCAAGGAAAGGGGTGCCACCGTCGCGGCGTACCAGCTGTACAGCGCGGACGCCACCAACTTCACCGCCGACGTCAACAAGATCGCGGCATCGAACCCCGACGCTCTCGCGCTCATCGCTTTCGAGGAGACCAAGAAGATCGTTCCGCAGCTGATCGCCCAGGGCGTCGGCCCGCAGGACGTCGCAACGTACTTCGTCGACGGCAACACCGCGGACTACGGCGGCGAGGACTTCGACCTCGAGGGCGTCAAGGCTACGTTCCCCGCCGCGGCAGAGGTTCCGACCGAGTTCAACGAGAAGCTCGACGCCATCTGGGCGCCGAAGAAGTTGAAGGACTACACCTATGGGGCGCAGTCCTACGATGCGGTCATCCTGACCGCCCTGGCCGCCGAGGCAGCCGGCGACGACGACGCACTGGCGCTCTCCAAGGAGATCATCAACGTCTCCCGGGAGGGCACGGCGTGCACGACGTACGCCGAGTGCCTGAAGCTCGTGCAGGACGGCGAGGACATCGACTACAACGGTGTCTCTGGACCGGTGGACCTGAACGACACCGGGAGTGTCGGCAAGGCCACGATCGGCATCCAGCTGTACGGCGCTGACAACAACTACAAGCAGGTCGACTCGGTGTCGGGCATCGTCGAGTAGCCCACCTGGCCAACTGAGTCAGTCGAAGGCCCAACCCCCGGCAAGGGTGGTTGGGCCTTCGTCGTCTCACGCTTTGGCTAAGGTCCCGAGATAGAGCTCGATCACCTTCGGGTCGCTCATCAGATCCTCGCCGCTTGCCGTGTAGGCGTTGCGTCCCTGGTCGAGCACATAGCCCCGGTCGCAGATCTGCAGACACCGCCGGGCGTTCTGCTCCACCATGACCACCGATACCCCCGCGCGGTTGATTCGACGGGTTTGCACGAAGACCTCGTCCTGCATGACGGGGGACAGCCCCGCAGATGGCTCGTCGAGGAGCAGGACGGAGGGCTCCATCATGAGTGCTCGTCCCATCGCCACCATCTGCCGCTCTCCGCCCGACAGCGAACCGGCGCGCTGGTGGCGTCGGTCGGCGAGAGTGGGGAAGAGCGAGGCGACGAAGTCGAACTGCTTGTCGAAGCTCTTGGGCCGTTGGAAGCTGCCCATCTCGAGGTTCTCCTCGATGGTCAGCGAAGGAAACACGTTGTTGGACTGAGGCACAAAACCAATACCGGCCGACACCAGCACGTCGGCCCTCTGGTTCGTGACGTCCTGACCCTTGAGCTTGACCGTCCCCGAGCCGACCTTTACCAGGCCGAAGCACGCTTTCAGCAGGGTTGACTTGCCGGCACCGTTCGGCCCGATGATCCCGACGAGCTCGCCCTCCTGGCAGTACAAGTCGGCACCGTTGAGGATGTTGACGCCGGGCAGGTACCCGGCGATGAGGTCGTCAGCCCGCAACACCGCACCCTCGGCCGCCTTCAGATGCGTCTCGCGTTCGCTCGGGGTGCCTTCAGCCATGGCTGCTCTTCCCCTCAGTGGCCCCGGTCTCTGCCTCCGCGGCGGCGAGGATTGCCTCCTCGTCCTCAGTGCTCAGCTCAGCGTCGTGGTGGGCGCCAAGATAGGCGTCGATCACGCGTTGGTCGCTCATCACCGCGTCGGGTGGTCCCTCGGCGATGATCTTGCCTTGCGCCATCACGATGACCCAGTCGGAGATGTCACGGACCATGTCCATGTCGTGCTCGACGAAGAGGACGGTCATACCGTCCTCGCGAAGCGACTTCACGTGGCCGAGCAGCGACTGCTTGAGCGCCGGGTTGACTCCTGCCATCGGCTCGTCGAGCATCACCAGCTCAGGCTCCACCATGAGCGCCCGCGCCATCTCGAGCAGCTTGCGCTGCCCACCCGACAGCGAACCCGCGAAGTCGTCCTTCTTGGTGTCGAGCTTGAAGCGGCGAAGCAGGTCCATCGCCCGCTCGGTGTTGCGCTTCTCCTGGCCGCGCCACAGCGGCGCGAACATGGCTTGCCAGAGGCTCTCGCCGGATTGACCAGTCGCACCGATGCGCATGTTCTCCATGACGGTCAGTCTCGCCAGCACCTTGGTCAGCTGGAAGGTTCGCACCATTCCGAGCCGGGCCACCTTGTAAGCCGGCATGCCTTTGAGCCCCTTGCCGCTGAAGGACCACGCCCCCGCATCGGGCGAGTCGAAGCCGGTCAGCAGGTTGAAGAACGTGGTCTTCCCAGCCCCGTTCGGGCCGATGAGAGCGGTGATGACACCGCGCTGGATCTCGACGTGCTCGACGTCGACTGCTGTGAGCCCACCGAACCGGCGGACGATGCCGTCGGCGACCACGATGGGATCAGGCTTGGGTGCTCCCGGCTGGTGCTCCACGCCCTTGAGGGCCGCCCGCACATCCACCGACTTATCGGTGCGCGGAGCACTGACTGCGGTCATGTCGCTGGACTTGATCATGTCAGCGGGCATCGATCGCCAACTCCCGTCGATCTCCGAAAATCCCTTGCGGTCGATAGATCATGAGCAGCATGAGCGCCAGTCCCAGGAAGATCAGCCGAATCAGGCTGGCCTGGCTCGTGGTCATGATCGAGGCGGGGATCAGCGGGTCGGCCCCCCTGGTCGCCTGGCTGAAGAACAAATCGAGAAAGGTCAACATGAACCAGAAGATGATCGACCCGACGACGGGTCCGAGCACGCGTGCGGCGCCCCCCAGGAGGAGCACTGCATAGGCGAAGAAGGTGACGTCGGTCGCGAATCCGGCTGGCGAGATGGCCGCGTTCCTCAGGGCGGTCATGAAACCGGCGAGAGCCCCGAAGAGGCCGCCTATCACCAGTGACTGCATCTTGTAGGAGTACACGTTCTTGCCGAGGCTCCGCACGGCGTCTTCGTCCTCACGTATCGACTTCAGGACGCGTCCCCAGGGGCTGCGCATCAGCAG
This sequence comes from Nocardioidaceae bacterium, assembly GCA_030447805.1. Taxonomy (GTDB): domain Bacteria; phylum Actinomycetota; class Actinomycetes; order Propionibacteriales; family Nocardioidaceae; genus JAUJOE01. The sequence continues at coordinate 222,866 of JAUJOE010000001.1, forward strand.
GAAGACGATAAGGCAGCTGATCACTACCAACGTCCACCCGACGACGACGACCCAGAAGTCGTAGGGTCGCCACATCACAACACCGTCGATACCCGTGGGCTTGTCGAAGGGGTTCAGGGCGGCGAACTGTGCGTTGAAGGCCTGTAAACCATCGAGCCCGCCGAAGTACTTGAGCAGGCTGACGGAGCCCACCACCTGCCGGATGATCTCCGCAGCAGCGATCGTGACGATTGCGAGGTAGTCAGCTCGCAGCCGCAGAGTCGGGACTCCGAGTAGCAGTGCGAGCCCGACCGTCAGCAACAGACCGACAGCCACCCCGAGCCAGAGCGACAACCCCCAGGTCGTGACGATCGAGGCCATTGAGTAGCCGGCCACAGCCATGAAGCCTGCCTGGCCGAAGTTGAGAAGCCCGGTGTAGCCGAAGTGGACGTTGAGGCCGATCGCCGCCAGACAGTAGACGATCGCCGTCGGTCCGAGGCCCTGCTGAAGCGACGAGCTCAACATGTCTTGCCAATCCACGGCGATTCCTTCCTCAGCCCACTCGCTCAGCCCGGCCGAGCAGGCCTTGCGGACGGAAGAGCAGCACGACGATGAGCACCACCAGACCACCTACGAACTTGAGTTCGCCCGGGATCACCAGGGTCGAGACCTCGATGAAGAGGCCGATGACGAAACTGCCGAACAGAGCTCCCCAGATCGTGCCGAGGCCACCCAGGACTACCGCGGCAAAAACGAGCAGCAGGATCTTGAAGCCTAGCTGGTAGTCGAAGCCCTGGGTCAGGCCCAGCAGCACGCCCGACAAGCCGGCAAGAGCGGCTCCACCGATCCACACGACAGAGATGACCCTCTCGACGTTGATCCCCGACGATGCCGCCAGAGCCGGGTTGTCTGCCACCGCACGCATGGCCTTGCCGGTTCGGGTCCGCTGCAGCGCCAAGATGGCCAGCAGCAGGACGGCGGTGGACAAGGCGATCACGACCAGGGCAGTCGGTGTGATGAGGATGGGGCCGATCGTGTACGGCTGCGTGCTGGAGAACTGTGAATAGTTCTTGGTGTCCCCGCCGGCGAAGTACTGAAAGATATTCCGCAGGAAGATCGACAGCCCGATGCTGATGATCATCATCGCGATCAGGCCCGTGCTTCGTTTGCGCAGCGGTGCCCACAGGCTACGGTCCTGCACCCACCCGAAGAGGCCGGACACCAGGAACGCCACGATCACTGCGACGACGACAGTTACGTCGGCACCGCCGAGACTGATCTCGCCGGGAAGCTGATCGACAGCGAAGGCGACGAGGGCACCGAACGTGATCAGCTCACCGTGAGCGAAGTTGGTGAGCCCCGTCGTGCCGAAGATCATCGACAGACCCAGCGAGGCCATGGCCAGCAGCAGCGAGAAGACGATGCCACCGACGAGCAGTTGGAGGGCTTGCGTCGCTTGACCCGTCGCGGCTTCGACCTCTCCGATGGGAAAGGTGACCGAGATGTCGGTCTCGAGGTTGGTGCTGACCTCGAGCTCCAGCTGATCGGGGTTCCTCAGCTTGGAACCCTCGGGCAGCGTGTCCTCGTCGATCTTGATGACGTAGGGCTTCCCGAGGTTGTCGAGCGTCGTGCCGGGGAGCTCTACGTCGAAGATGCCGGTGGCGTTGGTGGTGTCTTTTCCGACGACGTTGCCCTGCTCGTCCTCGACGGTGACGTCCACGCCCTCGACGGGGTTGGGCGGGTCGATCATGCAGCCGATGATGTGGATGGTGTCGTCTTCTCGAGGGGGAGGCTTTTCGCAGCCTTGCGCTGCGGCAGCCGGGCTGGCAGGACTGCCCGGGACAGCCGCCTGCGCGCTCGTCCCCGATGAGAAAAGCAACAGCGTCGTCCAGAGGAGTAGCACGACAGCTGCGATGCCTTTGCGCACGAAGTCACTCCTTGGTCACGCGCCCCCGCATGTGGAAGAAGCCTACGGCGCTCGCCCCGAAACGGTGCGCCCACCATGCGCGAGCATAACCAGAACGGGTGGGCGCGCGTAAAGCGTGGCTTACCGGAACAGCATCACGAGTGCGGTGAGGGCGGGCGCCACCAGCAGAGCGGGAAGCAAGTCACCGACCGGCACCGGCTTGAGCTGCAGCAGCCGCAACGCGACCCCGACCAGCAACAGGCCTCCGGTTGCCGTCAACGCGATGAGATGCGGCTCGGGCAGCAACTCTCCGAGCAGGCCACCAACCAGCGTCAGCGATCCCTGCACCGAAGCGACCGTCAGAGCTGAGGCGGCAACCCCCCAACCGAACGACGAGGCGAACGCGATCGCCGCGAACCCATCGAGCGTGGCTTTCAAGATCAACAGGTTGGCACCGTTGCCGAGCCCGTCAGACAGCGATCCCAACACGGTCAGCGGGCCCACGCAGAACAGCAGCGAGGCGGCCAAGAAGCCTTCGACGAAGCGTCGTCGCTCGACAGAGTCGGCGGAACTGGCCATTCGCCGCTGCAGCCGACCGCCGAGGCCCTCCAGCCGAGCTTCGATGCGCAGCAGTGACCCGGCGATACCTCCGACCAGCAGCGAGCCGAGGACGATGAGCACCGGCGCCGAAGACCCGACCGCCGCTGCCAGCGAGGGGTCGGTGACCGTAAGAGCAGACAAGGCGGCGACAAGCAGCGTCACCAGGCCGAGCGCGTCGGTGACGACGTCGCGCGTGCGCTGCGGCAGCCGCTGACCAAGCAGCACACCGAGGCCGGAACCGACGAGCACCGTCGCGACGTTCACCACCGTTCCGGCTCCACGAAACATCGCGGTTCGCACTCCGTTCCGATGTGAGCATTGAGCTACACACCGTGAGATTTGCGCCTGGGCTGGTCTTCGGTGAAACGACAGTCGTATGGTGACGGTGAACCTCGGTTCGGAGCCTAACCGCACGGGCCGAGGCGTTCGTTGCCGCTTGATGTATTCGCAGAGTTGTGGAGGGCACATGAGCCGAGCCGCCGTGGTCGTCCGGGACGCCGTTCCCGAGGACGCCGACGCCTTGCGCGCCATCTGGAGCGACTTCACGTCGGATGTCGATCGACGTACCCGCGAGGCGGTACCGAAAGAGCGCGTACGGCGGGCGGTCCGCCGCCTGCAGACCGACCCCTACGAGCGGCTCGTCGTGGCGATCGTCGACGAAGTGCCGGTCGGAGTCGCTCATCTGCGGCGTGCCTCTATATCGCCCATCCACGACGAGGACGCCGTCCACGTCGGCTACCTGCACGTCCTGACCGGGCACCGGCGCCGCGGGGTCGGGAAGTCCTTGCTCGAGACGGCAGCCGACTGGGCCGACGAGAAGGACACCAAGCACATCATGGCGACGGTCGCCGCCAACGCCCGAGACTCCAACCGGTTCTTGGCGCGGTTGGGTCTGACTCAGGTCGCCGTGGTGCGCGCTACCACGGTGGCGAGCCTGCAGGCGAAGCTCGGCACCGCGCTCGCGGTCAAACCAGGAGCGAGCAACGTGGTGGCGGCTCGTCGGCTGATGCGGCGGGCACGCAGCGCCTCATAGCCGGCTCGTCTGTTCGGCACCGACCTGTCGTAAGCCGCGGCTAAAGTTCGCCTGGTGGTCATGATGACGGACGTCTCCGCTGGCGCGGCTGCCGGGCAACGTCCCCGGTTGTTGTTGCTCGACGGTCATTCGCTGGCTTACCGGGCGTTCTTCGCGCTTCCCGTCGAGAACTTCTCCACCACCACCGGCCAGCCGACCAACGCGGTCTACGGCTTCACCTCGATGCTCATCAACGTCCTGCGCGACGAGGCACCGACCCATCTGGCTGTCGCCTTCGACGTGTCCCGGCAGACCTTCCGGGCTGCGGAGTACTCCGCGTACAAGGCCAACCGCTCCGCGAGCCCGACAGAGTTCAACGGTCAGGTGTCGCTGGTCAAAGAGGTTCTCACGGCACTACGGGTCCCGATGGTCGAGAAGGAGGGATACGAGGCCGACGACGTGATCGCCACGTTGGCAACCCAGGCCCAGGCCGCTGGGTACGACGTGCTGATCTGCACCGGTGACCGCGACGCGTTCCAGCTGGTCTCGGACTCCGTCACCGTGCTGTACCCCCGCAAAGGCGTCTCCGACCTGGCGCGGATGACCCCGCCGGCAGTCGAGGACAGGTACGGCGTGCCACCGCATCACTACCCCGACGTGGCGGCGCTGGTCGGTGAGAGCAGCGACAACCTGCCCGGGGTGCCAGGCGTGGGACCAAAGACTGCCGCCAAGTGGATTGTGCAGTTCGGGTCGCTCGACGAGGTGGTGGCTCGCGTCGACGAGATCCCCGGAAAGGCAGGGGACTCGCTGCGCGACCACCTCGCCGACGTGATCCGCAACCGACGCATCAACGAGTTGGTGCGCGACCTCGACCTGCCCCTTGGGCCTGCTGATGTCGTGGTCCGGCCGTGGGACCGCACCGAGGTGCATCGCATCTTCGACGGCCTGGAGTTCCGGGTACTGCGTGACCGGCTGTTCTCCACGCTGTCGGTTGACGAGCCGGAAATCGCGCCCAGCGCGCAGATCGACGGCCACCGGTTGGGCGCTGGAGAGGTGGCAGGTTGGCTTGCCGAGCACACTGCTGGCGACACGCTGACCGGCGTCCACGTCCAGGGGCAGTGGGGAAGCGGCACTGGACAGCTCGCCGCGGTGGCGCTGGCGGTGTGCAGTGGGGCGGCGGCGTGGATTGACGCCGTCGACATCGACCCAGTCAACGAAACCGCCCTCGTCCGGTGGCTCGGCGACCCCGACCGCCGTAAGGCGCTGCACGACGCGAAGGGACCGCTGCTTGCCCTGGAGGCGCGAGGGTGGCCGCTCGGGGGGCTGGTCGCCGACACCGCGCTGTCGGCGTACCTCTCCCATCCGGACCAGCGGTCCTACGACCTGGCCGATCTGACCTTGCGCTACCTGCACCGCGAGCTGAAGGGCGAGGAGGCAGCGACCGACCAGCTCAGCTTCGAGCTCGACGGTGACTCCGCCGCGTCTTCCGAGGCGATGCTGCGCGCGCACGCGGTCGTCGACCTGGCCGAGGCCCTGCAGACCGAGCTCACCACTCGCGGCGGGTCTCAGCTGTTGGCGGAGGTCGAGCTGCCGCTGGTCGAGGTGCTCGCCCGGATGGAGCGAGCCGGCATCGGCGTCGACGTCGACCACTTGACGTCGCTGGAGGCGCAGTTCGCCGGACAGGTCAAGCGGGCGGCCGATGAGGCGTACCAGGTGATCGGCAAGCAGATCAACCTCGGGTCGCCAAAGCAGCTGCAGACGGTGCTGTTCGACGAGCTGGGCATGCCCAAGACCAAGCGCACCAAGACCGGGTACACCACCGACGCTGACGCGCTGGCCGGGCTGTATGAGAAGACCGGGCACCCGTTCTTGCAGCACCTGCTCCGGCACCGCGACGCGACCCGGCTTCGGCAGACGGTCGAAGGCTTGCTGAAGTCCGTTGCCGACGACGGGCGTATCCACACCACCTTCAACCAGCTCATCGCCGCTACTGGCAGGCTCAGCTCGACCGAGCCGAACCTGCAGAACATCCCGATCCGCACCGAGGATGGTCGGCGCATCCGGCAGGCGTTCATGGTGGGCGGCGGCTTTGAGCTGCTGCTGACCGCCGACTACAGCCAGATCGAGATGCGGATCATGGCGCACGTCTCCGACGACGAGGGGCTGATCGCTGCCTTCAACTCCGGTGCGGACTTCCACTCGGTCATGGCCGCGAGGGTCTTCGAGGTCGACCCTGCAGGCGTGACACCGGCGCAGCGGTCGAAGATCAAGGCGATGAACTACGGGCTGGCGTACGGCCTGTCGGCGTACGGCCTCGGCCAACAGCTCGGGATCGAACCCAGCGAGGCCCGGTCGCTGATGGACGAGTACTTCGAACGGTTCGGCGGGGTGCGCGACTACCTGCGTGGTGTGGTCGACGAGGCCCGGCGCACCGGCTTCACCGAGACTCTGCTCGGCCGGCGCCGCTACCTCGCCGACCTCACCAGCGACAACCGGCAGCGGCGCGAAATGGCGGAGCGGATGGCGCTGAACGCGCCGATCCAAGGGTCCGCGGCCGACATCATCAAGGTAGCCATGCTCCGCGTCGACCGGGCGCTGCAGGAGGCCGGCCTGTCCTCGCGGATGCTGCTGCAGGTCCACGACGAGCTGGTGTTCGAAGTGGCCCCGGGTGAGCTCGACCCGCTGGAGTCGCTGGTGCGCGCTGAGATGGCGGCAGCTGCGGAGCTGGCTGTGCCACTCGACGTCTCGGTCGGCGTCGGGCGCAGCTGGCATGAGGCTGGCCACTAGACGTTAGGCCGCCAGTTTCCTCGGTGGACTGGCGGGACGCTAGCCGCGGCGAGTGACGAAGATCGCGGTTCCCGGCACCAGCGCCCCACGCGCCGGTCCCCAGCCGCCCCAGGTCCGGGTGTGTCCAGCGGGCCACTCCGGCTCCACCAGCCGCTCCAGGACCATTCCGGCACCGATGATCGCGCTCACCCAGTCAGCCAGCGTGTGGTGCGGTTCGACGTACGACGGTTGGCCGTCGGCTGCGACCTCGACGTACGGCGTGCGGTCGAAGTACGACCTCACCACCGTCAACCCTTCCAGGCTCGGATCGTCGGGGAGCATCCGACGTACGGGGTGCACCACCGAGAACACGAACGCGCCACCGGGTCGCAGCACCCGGCGCACTTCCGCCAGCGCGGTTTCGATGTCGAGCAGGAACGGCAACGCGCCGAACGCGGAGCACGCCACGTCAACGCACGCGTCTCGCAGCGGTAGCGCGGTTGCTGTCGCGCAGGCGACGGGTACGGCGACCTGAGTCGCCGCGTCGATCCGGCGACTGTGCTGCAACTGCCGCAGCGACAGGTCGACTCCGACGACCGCTGCGCCGACTGAGCGCAGCCAACGAGCGCACTGGCCTGCCCCGCACCCCACCTCGAGCACCCGCTTGCCGCGGACGTCGCCCAGCAACCTCGCGTCGGCCTCGGTGAGCCCCTCGGGACACCAGACGAAGCCGACGTCACCGAGGAACTCCCCGTGCTCTCGCTGGTAGTGGTCGGCCTCGGCGTCCCAGTCGCGGCGGTTCGCGCGCTGGGTCTCGGTGGCCGTGACGGGGCGAAAGCCGGCATCGGCTGGCTGCGGCGCTGCTGGGTCGCCGCTCGTCATGCCCGCGACGATAACCGCCTCAGGCGACAAGGGCCCGCAGCGTTGGCCCGGCGGGTGCCGTTAGCTTGAGTGTGAGCAGATGGTCGGCGCGGGTCCGACCGAGGTTCACGGCAGCGACCGGCTTGCCGAGGCGCGCGGCGGCGAGCGCGTACCGGTAACCGGAGTGCACCATCAACGACGACCCCACGACCAGCACCGCATCGGACTTCGCCAGCGCGGCGGTTGCCTGGGCATGCCGCCACGGCGGGATGCTCTCGCCGAAGAACACCACGTCAGGCTTGACGATGCCGCCGCAGGTTGGGCAGCCGGGCACCTGGAACGTCGCGAAGTCCAAGCCGTCCAGGTCGGCGTCGCCGTCAGGAGCGATCGGTGCGTCGAGATCGCGCCACGACGCGTTGAGCGCCTCGAGCCGGGCCTGCCAACCGGTTCGCGAACCGGTGTTGCGGCACGACATGCACATGACCCGGTCGAGGCGCCCGTGCAGGTCGATGACGCGGCGGGAGCCGGCTGCCTGGTGCAACCCGTCGACGTTCTGGGTCACCAGCAGGCCGATCCGGCCGAGTGTCTCCAGCCTCGCCAGCGCGTCGTGCGCGGCATTGGGAACCGCACCGCGGAAGTTCCGCCACCCGATCAGGCTTCGCGCCCAGTACCGGGCCCTCGTCAGTTCCTCGCGCATGAACGGTTGGTACTCGACCGGCTTCTTGCGCTTCCACTCCCCGTCGACGCCGCGGTAGTCGGGGATCCCCGACTCGGTGCTGCAACCGGCCCCCGTCACGACGAACAACCGCGCGGAGCGGTCGACGAAGCCTCGGAGGTCGTCCAGGCCGGCGGGCTCGAGGTCGACGTACGCGCTGGCACGCAGACCGTCTTCGGGCTGTTTGGCGTAGTGCTCGGCGACGCTCATGGGACGTCGAGAATAGCCGTGTCGATAGGCTCTCGCTGGAGATCAACCACGTGGTCACGGCGGCAGGCTCGATGCCGCACGTTAAGGAGCGGGCCGATGAGCCAAGCCACGATCGGGTACGCCGCTGCGCTGGAGCAGTTCGGGCCCCGAGAGATCGTCGACCTGTGCGAGACCGCAGAGCGGCACGGCTTCACGGGCGTGATGGCGGCTGACCACTTCCAACCGTGGGTGCCACAGCAGGGCCACGCGGCGTACGTCTGGAACGTCTTGAGCGCGGTGGGTCAACGGACGACAGGTGACCTCGGACCGGGCGTGACCTGTCCGAGCTTCCGGTACCACCCCGCCATCGTCGCGCAGGCCGCGGCGACGCTGGAGGAGCTCTACCCCGGTCGGACCTGGCTCGGGCTGGGGTCGGGGGAGGCGCTCAACGAGCACGTCGTTGCCCGCTACTGGCCCGAGGCACCGGAGCGCATCACGATGATGTTCGAGGCGATCGAGGTGATCCAGAAGCTGTTCTCCGGCAAGGACGTCAAGCATTCCGGCGACTACTTCAAGCTCCACACGACTCGGCTCTGGACGATGCCGCAGGTGCCGCCAGCGATCCTGGTCGCCACCGCCGGTCCGGTGACTGCCAAGAAGACCGGTGTCCGCTGCGACGGCATCATCACGCCCGGGGCGACGGTCGACAAGGTGGCGGGGGTGCTGGCCAAGTTTGAGGAGGGCGCGCGTTCGGCCGGCAAGGACCCCGCTCCGATGCCGAAGCTGCTACAGCTGCACCTGTCGTGGGCGCCCACCGACGAGGAGGCCCTCGCGAACGCCATGACCGAGTGGCCCAACGGGGGCATGAAGTTCGCGAAGCAAGACGTGCGGTCACCTCACGACTTCGCCGCGATGGCTGCACTGGTGCGGCCCGAGGACTTCACCGGCCGCATGGTCATCTCCTCCGACCCCGATGCGCACCGGGCCGAGATCCAGAAGTTTCTCGACCTCGGCATCACGCAGATCTACCTGCACAACGTCGGTCGCAACCAGATCGAGTGGATGGACGTCTTCGGACGCGAGGTGCTGCCCGCTCTCACCAGTTGAGCCCGGCAAGGCTGTCAGGCGGCGGCGTCGTTGATGCGGTGGGTGCCGGTGTGGTCGACGAGGAATAGTCGCCCGTGGGGTGATCGCCAGACGAAGACCCCGTTGAACACGTGTTTGACGTGCCATCGGCTGTGGGTCTTGAGCCGGTGATGGAACGTGACCAGTGGGGCGAGGTTGTCGAGCCGGGTTTGGCCGGGTGGGCCGCCGTCACCGGGGTCGATGTAGGGGTCGGAGTGGTCGGCTTGTTTGGTGCGGGTGGTGTTGGTGGCGTAGGGGAACACGTCGACCGGGCTGCGTAGGTGGATTGCTTCGTGTAACCGGTCGGGGACTTCGTAGCCGTCGACGGGTGCCTGGTTGGTCAGGTCGATGACCGGTTTGACGGTGACGTGGCAGTGCCCGAGCCACTTCTTGACTCGGTCGATGGTGACCGGCCCGACCCCTTCGAACCTTGCAGCCCCGTCGCCGTCGCGGACAAAGGAGTCTTCGCTGAGGTGGATGTACAGGGTCGCCGGCGGCCGCGCGTCAACACCGCAGCCTGCTGGCATCGGCCGACCGGCTCCTTCCGCGGCACGGTCGTGGTCTCCCGGCTCACTGTCAACGCCATCGGCGGCTAGTCGGGTGGTGTGGAACAGGTCGAGCGCTTGTTGTGGCTGCGCCAGCACCCCGACCGCGCGTGCTCGGCGGATGTCTTTGCTGTCGGTGTCGCCCAGTGTGGCGAGGCTGTCGGCGATGCGGTCGATGGAGGCGTCGAACCAGATCGCGTTCGGTGTCTCGGTGCGGATGAAGATGTCCTTGATGCCGTGGTCGCTGGACTGGCCCACCCATACTCCTTGGGAGCGGGCGGCGCCGTCGGCTGTTGCTGCGGCGGCGGCTGGGTCGGCGGCGATGATGGCGGCGGCGATGATGGTCTCCAGCCGCCCCCACGACAACGAGTGCGCCCATTTGGTCACCCGGCGGTCCACCACCGCGGCGACCTCAGCGGAGACGTCTCGGGTGGCGTCGGCGGTCTTTCGGCCGATCCACGGCTTGACCTCACCGGCCAGCACCCGGCCCCACAGCAGCGGGAGGCGGTGCCGCAGATCCAACGCATCGGCGATCAGCTGCCGAGCCGCGAACGGCGACATCGCCAACTCAGCACCCAGCTCCGCCGGCGCGAACTCCGCCACCACCGGGGTGCCGTCACCGCCAAGCTGAACGAGTTGCTCCATCCCCGGCAACGCCCGACCATCGGGGTCGGTGTCGAGGTCGCGGTGTAGATCGGCCCAATGTGCCGCGGCCTGCAGCACCACCACCTCGGCGCGCTCGGCCACCGCCCGCGCGCTGCCCGCGGTCGCCAACGTGGCGTCGGCGTCCAAAGCAGTGAAGTCGATATCGAACAGGCATACGACAATAGACCCGACCACCGACAAGAACGTGATGCCGTAGGCCGTTATCCACTGGCAGGGCGACGAGTTCAGGCGGGCAGCAGGAGCGTCAGAAACTCGGGATTGTCAGTGCCACCTTGGTTCCCTCGCGGACGACGGAACCCGACGCCCGGTCCTGGAACGTCACCGGCGGCTCGCCGTACCTGATCGACAGCGAGGACGTGAAGGCGATCTTGGGGGTTAGTCCGGCTTCGGACAAGGCGGCTACGGCCTCACGCACCGGTAGCCGCTCACAGGCCGGAACCACGGTGAACCCGTCGGGTACCGCGCGCACCGAGGAGGTAATGGCCTCGACGACGTCGCGGTCGCGCGAGCGCGCGGTCATCATGAAATCGACAGCGAAGATGAAGACGGTTTGCCGGTAGATGCCGTTGACCCGGGTCACTGGGGTGTTCACGGCGACGTGCCCAGCCACCCGAGAGGTCCGCTGGGGCGGCGCGATCATCGGGGGCGAGTTCAGTGGCGCCTCGGCGAAGGTGACGCTGGTTCCACCTGCGGCGGCGGTGCACTGGCCGGTTTTCGCCCAGTTGCGGTAGGTCGTGCCCTCCGCGACGATGCGACCGCAGCGCAACTCGGCGAGCGTCCAGTCCGCGGGTACGACGGCCGCGATCGTGCGATAGCCGACCAGCTGGGTTCCCGGCGGCAACGGCGGTGGGGGCAGCGCGTCTCGACGCTGAGGCGAAGCACTGCCGAGCAGACTCCAGACCAAGGCGCACACAGTGCCGACGACCAGCACTCCTGCCGCACCCGCGAGCATGAAACTACGGTGAGACCGCTGAGGCGCATCAGCGGTGCGGTCCGCCACCCGGTGGAGCAGTGGAGCGACGTCGAAAGGTACGTCGAAGTGTGAGCGCAGTGCCTGCCGGACCCGGTCTTCGACATCGGCCGCACCGCCAGGCTCACCGTCCTTCTCCGCTGCGACGGCGACGTCGAGGTCTGCGGCCAGCATGAGCTCGGTCAGCGCTCGCTGTTGCGAGCGCCGTACGGTCGCTCTGGGCCGCCGGAGGACGCGCGCCGCCTCGTCGACGGTGAGGTCGCCGGCGTAGAGCAGGGCAACGGTCAGCCGCTGCGGCGCGCTGAGGTTGTCCAGCGCCTCCCAGAGGACCGCGCCGTTATCGAGGTCACCACTAGGCGGCACCTCCTCGTTGTCAACTGCGCGGAAGTCTCGAAGTTCCAGGCCGCCGCTGAACCTGGGCGCGGCCGCCAGCCGCCTGCCCTGACGTGCCGCCGCCGCGAGCGCTCGACGGGCGGCCGGCAGCCGGTCATCGGCGGGCAACAGCGGCCACGAGCGGAAGACCTCCACGAGAGCGTCTTCGGCCAGCCGCTCCCCGACAGCCAGCTCGCCCGTCGCTGCGTGGCCGACCCGCACCAACTCGCGAGCATGGGCTGCGGCGAAGTGGAGGAAGTCGTCCGGTGCCGGCACACCGCCAGCCTAGGTGTCCTACCTAGGTCGGGTGGCGTCTGCTCACCTGCAGCTGCGAACCCCGGAGTCTATGACGGTCCCGTCGATGGTCTTGTACTCGAAGCCGAACTGCGTGCTGCCCAGGGTCAGGGCGAGCACTCCCGCGGAGTCGTTGGCGCGGAAGCGCGAACCAGGGACGGGCGTGCCGAAGGCGTAGAGGCTCCTTCCGCCAGCGCCTGACACGAACGAGAACAAGCCGTCCGCCGCGGCAGCACCGGCCGGGTCCATTCGACGGAAGCGTTCGTAGTCGTGATCGTGACCGGCGAGGGCGATGTCGGCGTGGTGGCTGTAGGCGACATTCCAGAACCGCTTCACTGCCGCTGTGTTGCCGTGCTCACCAGAGGAGAACCGCGGGTGGTGCATCATGATCGCGCTGCAGGTGCGTGGGTGGCTGTCCATGTCGCGGTTCAACCACCGTCTCTGCCTGTCGCAGTCGATGATCGTGCAGTTGCTGTTGAGGGCGTAGATCCGCCACGTCCCGACGTCGAAGGCGTAGTAGCCAGCGCCACCCGGCTGCTGGTCTTGGAAGTACGTGAAGTAACCACTGGCCCCGGGCGTGCCGTACTCGTGGTTTCCGGGGGCCGGCTTGGTGATCGTCTTCAACAGCCCCCACGAGGTGTCATAGGAGTGCCGATACTGGTACAGCGAGCCGGTTTCGTACTGAGTGTCGCCCAGAGCGAGGACGTACGAGGGGGCATACGACTGTGCAAGCAGCGCGGTGGCTGCCTGCTGGCAGGTAGTCGCCGTGACTGCTTGGCCTGGTTGGCACGAGATGTCGCCGACGGCGACCACCGTCGGTCCGGTCACCGTGGCGGCGCTGACCGCCTGGGGGCGCTCCATCGCGCTGGTTGGTGCGGCGAGACCGACCGAAGCCAGTGTCGTGATGGCGGCAAGAACAACTAAGCCGGTCACCCTGCGTCTCATGTGTTGACTTTACGCTGATTTGGTGACCATCCACTCCGAGCACCCGTTTCTCCCGCCGGAGTCTGACCGAGACCCAGTACGTCGCTTCCGCGGGCGGCTGGGTGGCGCAGTGTCGTTGTGGACAAGCGGCGCTGGCGACGAGCCCGGCGGTCGCGCCGGCCTGCCGGTCTCATCGCTGCTGGTTGCGCCAGCAGAGCCGGCGCACGTCGTGGCGTTGCTGGACCCGGACGCAGAGCTGACGGAACGTCTGCTGCGGACGAAAATCGCCGTCGTACAACTGCTGCAGTGGCAGCACCGCAACCTCGCGGACGCATTCGCCGGTTCCGCTCCGGCGCCTGGCGGGGTATTCCGGTTGGGGAGTGGACCGACTCTGCGTGGGGGCCAGTGCTTACCGGTGTCAGCGCCTGGGCCGGCGTACGGCTAACCGAGGGGCAGTCAGCCACAGTCGGCTGGTCGGTCCTCGTCGACACGGTGGTGGAGCACGTCGAGATCGGCGAAGAGTCAGCACCGCTGCTTCACCGGCGTGGCCGCTACCAGCGGCTCGAGCCTTGACGGGGGAGGAGAATGGACTGGCACGGGACGGCGCTGACGCCGCTCGCCGGGGTTACAGCGGCGAGACGTTCCTCGCAGAAGCCGGTGGCGACCGGGTGGTCGTCCGGATCTACCGCCGCAATCCCGAGCGAGCCGCGATTGACGCCAGCCTGCTGCGGCTGGTTCGTGGCATCATCCCTGTTGCAGACGTCCTCGAGGTGCGTCCGGCAACAGCCGACCTGCCGGCCGTCTTGGTCACTGAGCACCTCGACGGCACTGCACTCGATCAGGTCCTGCGTGCCGATCCGCCGGGCCTGGATTGGGAGACCCTTGGCCTCAACCTTGGCTGGGTCTTGGGTTCCCTGTCGAGCATCCCGTTCCTCCGTTTCGGCATGTTCGCTGACGCCGACCTGACCATCGCGAGAGCCGGTATGTCGACCGACCTGGCGGCGTGGGCACAGCACTTCCGCGATACCGGCCGGCTCGCCGCCTGGGCGGAGCCGGACTGGCACAAGTTGCAGGGGTTGATCGACATCGCGGAGCGCACCTTGGACGATCGCCAAAACGAGACCCGCGTCGTGCTCGCGCACAGCGACTTCAACCCGAAGAACATCCTGATCGACCCGACCGACTGCGGCATCGTGGGAGTCCTCGACTGGGAGTTCGCCCACGCGGGCTCCATCCACACCGACCTTCGGCAACTTCACCCGGTTCGAGCGCGACGACCGGTTGGTGGACCCGCTGATCGAGGGTTTCGTGGACCGGGCGCCGGGCCGCATCAGAGGGCCGGTCGAGCACGGGCGTGCGATGGATCTCTGGGCACTGGTCGAACTGGCTGGCGGCACTCCCTCCAACGCTGTACGGGAAGCTGGCGGCGCAACTGCTGCTGGCGCAGGCGCGCGAACAGAGCCTGTGGGCCTGGCCGTGGGACGCTGCTCGCGTTGACCCCGCGGGAGCGGACGCCGTACCCTAGTGGTTGCGCTTTGGGCCTGCGCGACCTCAGACCGAGCAGGCTCGTGCTCGTACTTCTCATCCCAGGCCCTACTGCGGCCCGGAACACTCGGTGGGACCGCGATCAGAGGGCCTTCGGCGTGCACGCACGACCACCATCCATCCAACGGAGTTCCACACCCCAATGACGAGTAGCGTCCAGGCCCCTCCAGCCCCTCCGGAGAACCCCCAGATCGCGATCAACGACATCGGCACGGCGGAGGACTTCCTCGCCGCGATCGACGCGACAATCAAGTACTTCAACGACGGCGACATCGTCGACGGCACCATCGTCAAGGTCGACCGCGACGAGGTCCTCCTGGACATCGGTTACAAGACCGAGGGCGTCATCCCGTCCCGTGAGCTGTCGATCAAGCACGACGTCGACCCGAGTGACGTCGTGTCGGTCGGCGACGAGGTCGAAGCGCTGGTGTTGCAGAAGGAAGACAAAGAGGGGCGATTGATCCTGTCCAAGAAGCGCGCCCAGTACGAGCGCGCCTGGGGCACGATCGAGAAGGTCAAGGAAGAGGACGGCATCGTCACGGGCACCGTCATCGAGGTCGTCAAGGGCGGTCTGATCATCGACATCGGCTTGCGCGGCTTCTTGCCCGCGTCGCTTGTCGAGATGCGCCGCGTGCGCGACCTGCAGCCGTACGTCGGCCGCGAGCTCGAGGCGAAGATCATCGAGCTCGACAAGAACCGCAACAACGTCGTGCTGTCGAGGCGGGCGTGGCTCGAGCAGACTCAGTCCGAGGTCCGGCAGAACTTCCTCACCCAGCTGCAGAAGGGGCAGGTCCGGCCCGGTGTGGTGTCGTCGATCGTCAACTTCGGTGCGTTCGTCGACCTTGGTGGCGTCGACGGCCTCGTGCACGTGTCGGAGCTGTCGTGGAAGCACATCGACCACCCGAGCGAGGTCGTCGAGGTGGGCCAGGAGGTCACCGTCGAGGTGCTCGACGTCGACATGGACCGCGAGCGGGTCTCGCTGTCGCTGAAGGCGACGCAGGAAGACCCCTGGCAGCAGTTCGCCAGGATGCACCAGATGGGCCAGATCGTGCCGGGCAAGGTCACCAAGCTGGTGCCGTTCGGCGCGTTCGTCCGCGTCGAGGAGGGCATCGAGGGCCTCGTGCACATCTCCGAGCTCGCCGAGCGGCACGTCGAGATCCCCGAGCAGGTCGTCCAGGTCGGCGACGACGCGATGGTCAAGATCATCGACATCGACCTCGACCGGCGCCGCATCTCCTTGTCGCTGAAACAGGCGAACGAGGGCGTCGACGCGACGTCCGACGACTTCGACCCGGCGCTTTACGGCATGGCGGCCAACTACGACGAGGCCGGCAACTACCTCTACCCGGAGGGCTTCGACGCGGAGAGCGGCGAGTGGCTCGAGGGGTACGACACACAGAAGGCCACGTGGGAACGGCAGTACGCCGAGGCGCACAGCCGTTGGGAGGCTCACAAGAAGCAGATCGAGGACGCCCAGAAGGCCGATGTCGAAGCGGGTGAGGTGTCGGACTACTCATCCGACGATACAGACCCGGCGACTCCCGTGGCGGCTCCGACACCGGCTACGGCGACCCCTGCCGAGGGAGCGCTGGCCTCTGATGAGGCGCTGCAGGCTCTTCGCGAGAAGCTCACTGGCGGCCAGTAGTCGCCGTAGCCGCCGGTTGGGTGGCACGGTGCCGATCCGGTCGCCGTACGGCTCGTCATTTCTGCCGCTGCTCGTTGTCGCTGCGCTGCTGGCGGGTTGCACCGCAGGCCAGCGCAGTGAGACCTCCACCGAGCCGGTGCCGGTCACCGCGTCCACCACCGCGGTGCAGGGTGCGCCGGCGCCAACCCAGTGGGTGGTCACCCTCGGAGACAGCTACATCTCCGGTGAGGGTGCGCGCTGGGCGGGGAACACCAGCAAAGCGTGGAAGCGGGTCGACGCACTCGGTGCCGACGCCTATCTCGACGTACGCCACGAGGAGGAAAGCGAGCCCGGGTGCCACCGGGCAGAGGAGTCGATCGCTGAGCTTGACTACGCAGCCGTACGCGGAAAGAACCTGGCCTGCTCCGGGGCGACCACCCGGTCGCAGTGGCACGACGGCGTGTTCAAGCCCGGGTTGGACAGCTACTCCGACGGCAACGGCCACCGCGGACAGGTGGCCGCGCTGCGGCGGTTCGCGCAGTCTCATGACGTGACAGCTGTCGTGGTCTCCATCGGTGGCAACGACTTCGGGTTCGGGCCGGTGCTGGCCAGGTGCGTGAGCAGCTTCGTGCTGACCGCGGGTTCCCAGCCGCAGTACTGCTCCGATGAGCTCGACGTGACGAGCCGCTTCACCAGTGACCGAGTGCAGGCGGTGGCCGCAGAGATTGCCGCGGCTCTCGACAGGGTGTCCACGGCTATGTCGCGAGCCGGCTACCGCCAGCAGGCCTACCGCCTCATCGTGTTGACCTATCCGGCTCCGGTGCCTCCTGGGCCGAAGATCCGCTACCCGGAGACCCTCCGCGCCCGCTACGTCGTCGGCGGGTGCCCCCTCTTCGACGCCGACGCCACCTGGGCCGGCACCGCACTCCAGGCGATCAACGCGGCGGTGAGCCGCGGAGTACGTCGAAGCGGCGCGCCCAACGCCAGCCTGTTGGACATGAGCCGGGCGTTCGACGGGCACCGGCTCTGCGAACGGGGCGTAGGGCAGCTGGAGGAGGTGGGACTTTCGTCATGGCGTGACCCGGTCGCAGTCGACCGGCTGGAATGGGTCAGCAAGCTCACCGCCGCCGCCTGGTTTCCGTGGCAGGTGCAGGGGTCCGTGCACCCGGGCTACTTCGGGATGCTGGCCGAGCGGTCATGCGTCCGCCAGGCGCTTCGCGATGCGAGCCGCCGGGTCAGCCGCTGTGTGATCGCCGGCGCCGGGCTGCGTGGCGGTGAACCGGTGATGTCGCTGCGGTGACGTGGTGCTTCACTGATGAGGTCTGACCGAGTACGGCGTGCTCGGCAGCTCTGCGGGAGACCAGTCTCGGGGCAGGCCGGAAGACGACCGGAAACCGTAGCCGTCGGCCTTGATGATCGTCGTGAGCCGCCAGCTGAACCAGGAGCTGACAGCGGACACGACGAGGAAAAGGATCAGCATCTGTAAGGGGTCCATGAGTTCACCTCGTTGCAACCAGGTTACTCCTCGGCGCTGGGGGTGGTCCACCACCACGGCGCCCCTTGTCCACTTCACCAGTTCCGCACGAGCATGGCGCGTAAGTTGCGATTGTCTGCGCTGCTGGCAACAATGTGGGGCAGACCGTGACTTTTTGCCCGCCCGGACGTTGAACCGCGGGAAGTCCGCCACCGAAAGGACCCGTCTTGCGCCTCCATGCCCCGCGAGCATCTGCACTTGCCGCGATCAGCGCGACCGCCCTGCTGCTTGCCAGCACCCTCCCAGCCTCCGCCGCCACCAACGACCCGCTGCGCACCAAGCAGTGGGGTCTCGACCAGGTACGCGCCGAACAGGCGTGGTCGACATCGACCGGCGTGGGGGCCGTGGTTGCCATCGTCGACACCGGTGTCGACCTCAAGCACCCTGACCTCACCGGGCAGCTGGTTTCGGGCGCGACGTTCACCGGTTGTGGCAAGGGAGCGCGGCCCTGCGGGAACGGTGACTTCCGGGGACCCGACGGCAAGAACAACGGCGACGAGCATGGCACCCACGTGGCGGGAATCGTGGCCGCCGCGACCAACAACGGCGTTGGCATTGCCGGCGTGGCCCCCGGCGCGAAGTTGATGCCGGTCAAGGTGCTCGAGAACGGCTCCGGCAGCTACGGCGACATCGCCGACGGTATCCGGTGGGCGGCTGACAACGGTGCTGACGTCGTCAACCTCAGTCTCGGCGGCCTCCCCGGCACGCAGGCACTCGCCATCACCGGCCTCGAGTCGAAACTGACCAACGCGCTTGCGTACGCCCGCTCGAAAGGGGTCCTCGCAGTCGCTGCCGCCGGCAACAGCGCGACCCCGCTGTGCAACGACCCGGCGTTCACCAGCAAGAACGTGATCTGCGTGGCGGCTACTGATCGCCGCGAGGTCAAGAGCTGGTACTCAGAGCTTCCGGTCAAGCCCGACCTGAAGGCGGTGGCCGCGCCGGGTGGGGCTGGCCTGGTCAGTTGCGACGACGACATCTGGTCGACGGTGCCGTCAGGCACCGGCTCCGCCGGCTGCCGCCAGGCCAACTACGACGCCTACGCGGGTACGTCGATGGCCACCCCGCACGTCGCGGGCGTCGCCGCACTGCTGTTCGGCCAAGGCCGCTCGGTGGCAGGCGTCGAGGCGTCGCTGCTGAAGACGTCCCGCCAGCCCGTCACCGGCCTGCGCGGGGTCTACACGCCGGCGTACGGTTACGGCATCGTCGTCGACGCTGCCGCCGCGGTGCGCTACTGACACCACCCGTCCGAGCCCCGGTGCCTGCTGGTGCCTGGCGCCGAAACTCGGCGTGCACCGCAGGGTCACCGCGGCGGTGTCATCGAGTAAGGCCTGGCGACGCCCACTGTCCGACGACGAGCCATCGGCCTTGACCGCAATGACCCACTGAGCCGAGATGGCATGGCAGTAATCCTGCGATGCGTGGAATGTCACCAGTGGCAGGGAAGCCAACTATGGTCTGGCATGTCATACTGGCGGTGCTGAAGATGGCAGTTGTCGTGTACGACGGCGTCGAGCCATTCGAGCTTGGGGTGCTGTGTGAGCGCGTGGGGCGGGACCGCCGAGACTCCGGAGTTCCCATGTTGGCACGATCTGCACTCCCGTGCCTGGTCGGGCCGTGGTTATCGACGCCGACCTGCTGGCCCGCGAAGTTGTTGCACCGCCGGAACGCCTGGCCTTGCGGACATCCTCGTTGCCTTCGGTCCAGGCGAGGCTGGGCATCGGCGACGACGGTGCCACGTCGACGTGTTGCGCCGCCATGGCACAGGTCACATGTGACGTTCTGTATGTCGAGGACGGTCCGATCGACGTCTGCAGGATCCGCGGCGGGGCTGACGCGTGTCTGCACCTTCTCCGCAAAGAGTTCGGAGCCGGGATCGCTGCC
Organism: Nocardioidaceae bacterium; assembly: GCA_030447805.1. Lineage (GTDB taxonomy): Bacteria > Actinomycetota > Actinomycetes > Propionibacteriales > Nocardioidaceae > JAUJOE01. The sequence continues at coordinate 242,374 of JAUJOE010000001.1, forward strand.
ACGGTGGCTCGCCGGATGGTGGTCGCGCCGCACCGAGACGGCGGACAGGCACAGTTCATTGACTCACCGATCGCGGAGACCACGGCTGACACCTTGCAGCCAGTTCTTGAGTGGATCGAGTCGCAGCGTTGAAGACCTGGCAGCGAGGGCCGCGGTGGGCGTTCACGTACCACATCCCGCTGCTGGTCGAGACAGACGAGACGTCAAGGCGATCGCTTCGACGTGCTCGGTGAGGGGGGTGGTTATCGACTCCACCGACCCAGCGACGTAGCTCGCCCGCTTGAGACCGGCCGGGTGAGCCGGCTTCGGGTCGGCCTCCTGGCGGGATCGTCAGGAAAGTCCAGCGTGAGTGCGATCCTGGCCGACCGCGGCGCCTTGGTTATCGACGCCGACGGGCTGGGAGTTGTTGCACCAGGAACGCCCGGCCTTGCAGACATCCGCCTTCGGTCCAGGAGCATCGGCGACGACGGAGCCTCGACCGCGGATGGCGCAGCGGGTCTTCGACGATCCCGCCGCCCGGCACCATGTCATCGATCCGCTCCGGCTCGAGATCTCGCAGGCGGCGGCCGACGCCGTGGTCGTACACGACATCCCGCTGTTGTCGAGACCAGTCGTCGTGGTCGTGACGTACAGGTGGAGCGGCTGACCCAGCGCGGTCGGCGGTACGGAAGCGACCGAGAGGACCGCCTTGCCCTCGCGGACCATGTCGTCGACAACTCCGGCTCGCTCGAACAGTTACGAACTGTGGTCGACCAGTTGTGGACGGCCCTCAACGACCATTCGGGGGTACGGGGGTGTGTCGCCGGTAGGGGTGTGCGTCAGGCGGCGAGGTCTGGGTCGGCAAGCTTGCGCAACTGGGCGAGTGCCTCACGCTCGAGCTGGCGGACCCGCTCGGCTGATACGCCGTGCCGGGCGCCGATATCGGCCAGCTTCTCCTGCCGGCCGTCGACGAGTCCGTACCGCGACCTGATCACGTCGGCGGAGCGCTCGTCGAGCAGCTCCACCAAGTCGTCAAGGCGCTGCCGCGACTCCACGTCGAGGAACGCCGAGTCGGGCCCTGGGGTCGTCTCGCGGGCCACCAGGTCGCCAAGCGAGGTGTCTCCGTCGTCGTCTACCGGCGTGTCGAGACTGACGTGGTCGCGGCCCCAGCTGATCAGGTCGAGCACCCGCTCGACGGTCATACCGAGCTCGGCGGCGATCTCCTCCGGCTCGGGGTCGTGGCCGAGTTGGCGCTCCAGGGTACGGCGAGCGGAGCCGATCTGGTTGAGCTCCTCGACCACGTGGACGGGAAGACGCACGACGCGGGCCTGCTGGGCGATGCCGCGGGTGATCGCCTGGCGGACCCACCAGGTGGCGTAGGTCGAGAACTTGAAGCCCTTGGCGTAGTCGAACTTCTCGACGGCGCGGATCAGGCCGGTGTTGCCCTCCTGCACCAGGTCGAGCATCGGCATGGCGGAGCGGCCGTACTTGCGAGCGATCGAGACGACAAGGCGCAGGTTGGCCTGGATGAACTGGCGGGTGGCCCGCTCACCGTCTTCGGCCAGCCACTCAAGCTCTTCGCGCCGAGCTCCGCGCGATGCCCCGTTCCCGCGGTTGCCTACCCGGCCGGTGTCGAGCAGGTACCTCGCAAACAGGCCAGCTTCGATGGCCTTGGAGAGCTCTACCTCGGTCGCAGCGTCAAGCAGCGGAGTGCGGGCGATCTCGTCCAGGTAGAGGCCCACACTGTCGCGGCCCTCGATGGACCCGTCGCGTGAGTGCGATGGGGTTGTACGGCGTGTCGTCACGGGTCCTTCTCCTCTAGCGGTGCTCACCCGACACTTATGTAACGCGGCGGGCAAGCCAGGCATTCCTGCCGTATCTGTCATTGGGGCTGTACTTGTCGTTGAAAAGGCTGTCCACCGGAATGGACGTACAAGGATTGACGCTGGATCCTGGCCGCTACGTTGCCCTTCTCAGCATGTTCTTACCGCGGCGTTACCCAGAAGTGATCAGATCTTCCCGCCATCGTGGCTTTTGCGGTGCACCGCAGGTGTCAATGATCCAGGCGTGGTAATCGGCCGTCTCCCGCCAGGCGTCGTACCGCCCGCTCATGCCACCGTGTCCGGCGCTCATCTCACACTTGAGCAGGATCGGTCGGTCTCCGGTGGCGGTGGCGCGCAGCTTGGCGGTCCACTTTGCTGGTTCGACGTAGAGGACCCGGGTGTCGTGGATCGAGGTGAGGGAGTAGATCGCCGGGTACGCCTTCGCCTCGACGTTCTCGTACGGCGTGTAGGACTTGATGTAGGCGTAGGTCTCCGGGTCGTGCAGCGGGTCGCCCCACTCGTCCCATTCGATCACCGTCAGCGGTAGGGACGGGTCGAGGATGCTCGTCAGCGCGTCGACGAACGGCACCTGCGCCACGATGCCGGCGAACAGGTCAGGCGCAGCGTTGGCCACTGCGCCCATGAGCAGCCCACCAGCGCTGCCACCCAACGCGACCATCCGGTCGGGACTTGTCCAACCGGTCCGCAGCAGGTGTTCGGCGGTGTCGATGAAGTCCGTGAACGTGTTCTTCTTCTGGAGGAGCTTGCCTTCCTCGTACCATCGGCGCCCCATCTCACCGCCACCGCGGACGTGGGCGAGCACGAAGACAATGCCGCGGTCGAGCAGTGACAGCCGGGCGATGCTCAGGTAGGGGTCGATCGAGGTCTCGTAGGACCCGTAGCCGTAGACGAGCAGGGGGGAGTTGCTTCGCGGCGCCACCTGCGCGTGGTGGACGATCGAGATCGGCACCCGGGCGCCGTCCCGGGCGGTCACCCATTCGCGGGTCTGCACATAGTCGGCCGGGTCGTATCCGCCCAGCACTGGTTGCTGTTTGCGGACGTGTCGCTCGCCGGTGCGCGGGTCGTAGTCCACAACGGTGGCTGGGGTCAGCCAGGACGAGTAGGCCAGCCGTACGAACGGCTCGCGCCAGTCGGAGAACCCGGTGGCCGAGGCATCGAACATCGGCTCGTCGAAGCCGATGTTGGTGCCGCCGCCGATACCGTCGCCGGTCAGGGCGAAGGTGCGTACCTGCGGTAAACCACCCTCGCGGAGGTTCACCGCGAGGGTGCTCGCCGAGACCGACACGTCACTGAGCCGCACCGTGTCGCTCGGTGCGATGACTGCCCGCAGCTCGGCAAGAGACGTCATCGTCACCGGAGCAATGCCGAGGGTGAAGTTGACGGCGTCGCGATTGTGCAACACGACGAGGCAGTCCTCGCCATCGACGACGGCGTGGTCGACGTCGTACTCGACACCGTTGGCACGGGGCACGACGACACGGAACTCCCCGGTGGGGTCGGCGGCGTCGAGCAGCCGGTGTTCGCTGGTGACCTTCGAGCCCGACGAGATCAGCAGGAAACGATCCGACGTCGTTCGGGTCACCGATGTCCAGAACCGCTCGTCGGTCTCTTCGTGGACCAGTACGTCGGTCGAGCCGTCGCTGCCGAGCGCGTGGCGCCAGATCTTGTTGGGGCGCCACGCCTCGTTGACTGTCGAGTAGAACAGGTACGACCCGTCGGTCGACCAGGTGACGCCGTGCAACGTGTTGTCGATCGAGTCGGGCAGCAGGTCTCCGGTGCTCAGGCTCTTGACCTGGACTCGGTAGCGCTCAGCACCGGTGAGGTCGGTGGAGTAGGCCAGCAGCCGCTCATCCAATGACACTGAGAAGGCACCGAGGGCGAAGAAGTCGTGACCGGCCGCGAGAGCGTTGCAGTCAAGCAGAACCTGCTCACCGTCGACCGCCTGACCCGGCCGGAGATCTGGGGGCGTCCAGTCGTCGGCGGAGGACGCCGGGCAGCGGCACACAATCGGGTACTGCTGGCCCTCGGCGGTCCGGCGGTAGTACCAGTAGCTTCCGGTCCGGCTCGGCACGGACAGGTCGGTTTCCTGGGTCCGGGTCTTGATTTCGGTGTAGATCGTCTCGCGCAACTCGGCAAGGTGGGCGGTCTGCGCTGCGGTGTAGGTGTTCTCCGCCTCGAGATAGGCGAGCGTTCGCGGATCGTCCCTGTCGCGCAGCCACTCGTAGTCGTCGACGAACACGTCCCCGTGGTGAGACCGCTCACGGGGTCGCCTGTCGGCCACCGGCGGAGCGGGCTGGGAGGGGTCGATGGAGGTGGGGGAGAGGGAGGTGTCCGTCACGACGGCGACGTTACCGGCTGCGCGACGACACGACACCGATGACAATGGCGTGATGGCTGGGCGGCTCGACCTCAACGCCGACGTCGGCGAAGGCTTTCCCTACGACGCAGCGCTGATGGAGGTTGTCACCCAGGCGAACGTCGCTTGCGGCTTCCACGCCGGCGACGCGGCCACGATGCGATGGATCTGCCGGCTCGCCGCCGATCGGGGGGTGGTGGTGGGAGCCCAAGTGTCGTACGCGGACCGGGAGGGTTTCGGCCGCCGAGACGTCGAGGTGGACCACCCAACGCTGGTGTCGGACCTGACCCGGCAGGTCGAGGCGCTGCGCGAAGCTGCCGCGGCCGTCGGGGTGAGCGTTGGCTACTTGAAGCCGCACGGTGCGCTGTACAACCGGATCGGGTGGGACGCTCAGCAGGCGGCCGGCGTCGTGGAGGTTTGCCTGAGCCACCGGCTGCCGCTGATGTGCCTTCCCGGATCGGTGGCAACGCGGCGCCTGAGGTCGGCCGGTGGCACGGTCGTGCGCGAGTTCTTCGCCGATCGTGCGTACGACGCCCGTGGCGCCCTCGTTCCCCGTGGACACGAGGGCGCCGTGATTACGGAGGCCGCCGCCGTCGCCGACAGGGTCCGCCAGTTGGTAGACGACGGCACGGTGACCACGATTGAGGGTTCCGTGTTGGAGGTGGAGGTGGACAGCGTCTGCGTTCACGGTGACACTCCGGACGCGCTGACGCTAGCGCACGTTGTGCGACGGTCCCTCGGGCCGGCGCTGCGGTGAGGTGGCGTCCGGTAGGGCGGCAGGCTCTGCTCATCGAACTCGACGGCGACAGCGACGTGGCGGCGACGTACGAGCTCATCGGTGTCCTGGTCGAGCGAGGTCTGCTGCCTCGCCCGCGTGACGTCGTACCGGCTGCGCGGACCATCCTGGTGGACGGCGTACCGAAGCCGGCACGTTGGCTGGCCGACCTCGAGGGCGCGGCCAAGACGCACGGGAGCCAACAGCGCGGCGACAGCGGTCCGCCGGCCTCGGCGGTCGAGGTGACGATCCCCGTGCACTACGACGGACCAGACCTCGCCGAGGTAGCGGACGCGTGGGAGTGCGGCGTCGACGAGGTGGCCGCTCGGCACTCGGCGGCTACCTACACCGTCGCGTTCTGTGGCTTCGCACCCGGCTTCGCGTACTGCGTGAGCGATCCACCGCTGCCGCAGGTTCCCCGCCGTGACGACCCCCGCCCCGAGGTGGCAGCCGGGTCAGTGGGGCTAGCCGGCCCCTACAGCGGCGTCTACCCCCGGGCGATGCCGGTGGCTGGCAGCTGATCGGGTCTACCTCATTGGTGTTGTTCGATGCCGACCGGGAGCCGCCCGCCCTGCTGCGGCCGGGAGTCCTGGTCCGTTTCGAGGCGCGGTCGTGACGCTGCTGGTAGAGGACCCGGGCATGCTGCTCCTCCTCCAAGACCTGGGCAGGCCCGGCCACGCCCACCTCGGCGTACCCCCGTCAGGCGCCCTGGACCCAGCGGCTCTTGCCCTGGCCAACCGGCTGGTCGGCAACCCCGAGTCGGCGGCCGGACTGGAGGTGCTGATCGGAGGCGCGCGGCTGCAGGCGCGGCTCGATGCGGGTGGCGCTCACCGGTGGCCAGCTCGACCTCCGGATCGGTGGCCGCCCAAGGTCGTGGGGCATAGCCCACTCGGTTCGCGCTGGCGACCTTCTCGAGGTGCTTCCTGGCGTCGGCCTGCGCGGGTGGCTCGCCGTCGGCGGTGGGATCGAGGTTCCGCAGACCCTGGGCAGCAGGTCGACAGACACCCTGACCGGGCTAGGCCCACCTGTGGTCCGCGCGGGTGATCGGCTCAGCACCGGCGACGCCCCGACCGCAGAGCCTGCCGGTGAAGCTCCAGCGTCTGCCACTGCGGAGGTCATGACGTTGGACGTCGTGCCCGGGCCGCGCGACGACTGGTTCACCAACGCCGCACTGAACGCGTTCTTCAGCACCGAGTACGTCGTCTCACCCGCGTCCAACCGGACGGCGCTGCGACTGGACAGCGACGTCACCCTGGACCGCAGACGTGCCGGGGAGCTGTTGAGCGAGGGCATGGTCACCGGTTCGATCCAGGTGGCTAACAACGGGCGACCGCTCGTCTTCCTGGCCGACCATCCCGTCACCGGCGGCTATCCGGTGATCGCGGTCATGGAGCCGGCGGGGCTGGCGGCGTGTGCCCAGGCGCGGCCAGGTGACCGGGCCCGGTTCCGCCGCTGGCGACCGGAACGTCCTCGATAACCATCGGCTCCTCCTCGCCGATGGCGGGCCGCCGCTCGAGTGCGGTGTCGTCAGCGGCGAACGTGTGTATCGGGCCCGGGCCGGTCTCCGCCGTCTCGAATCGCACCGTCACCCGACCCAGCCCGGAGCCCCACACCCAGCCGGGCCCGTAATCTCGATGCTCGACGTCCATACCAGGAGCCCAGCGCAATAACTGGTGTGACGCGGGCTGCTGATGCGATGTGGCGATGTGCTGGACGGCGGCGTCGATGTCGGAAGCACCGTCGTCGTCCTCGCCGAAGAGGTCATCCTGGATCCAGTCGGCGAGCCCGGAGAGACCCCGACCCCGAGTAGCCGGACCCCGCCAGATGTGTCGATGTCCTCGAGCAGCCCGCGGGCGATTCGGCTGACCACAGCCGCCTTGTCAGTTGGTCCGATAAGCGAAGCCGATCTTGTTGACGTGGTGAAGTCGTGCTGGCGGACCTTGAGTGTCACCGTCCGACCGGAGAGCTTGGCCTTGGTGAGCCGTTGGCAGACACTGCGGGCATGGCGGTCAACGATAGAGGCGAGCAGGACCGGGTCGACAAGGTCGTGCTCGAACGTGTCCTCCACCGAGATCGACTTGGCTTCTCGTTCCGCGACCACCGGGCGGGGGTCGTGCGCCCGCGCCAGTGAGTACAGGCTGGTGCCATGGACCTGTCCAACCGTGCGGATGAGCTCCTTCTCGCTGACCTGCTCGAGCTGTGCAACCGTATGCACGCCGATGCGACGCAGCCGCTCAGCGGTGGCTGGCCCAACTCCCGGCAGGACGCCGACCGGCATCGGCCGCAGCAGGTCCTGCTCCTCACCCGGCGCGACGACGACGAGGCCGTCAGGCTTGCGCAGTTCACTCGCGATCTTCGCGACAAGCTTTGAGGTAGCGATACCGACAGAGGCGGTGAGCCCTCCCGTCACCTGCTCCACAGAACGCTTCAACTCTTGGCCGATGCCCACAAGTTCTGTTGAGGTGAGGTCCGGTTCTTCTCGACCAGCTCTGAGGTCGACGTACGCCTCGTCGAGCGAGAGCGGTTCCACCAACGGCGACAAACTGCGGAGGGTGCTCATGACGGCAGCGCTGGTGGCCCGGTAGGCGTCGAATCGGCCGACGAGGAACGCGGCGTGTGGGCAGCGCGCCCGAGCCTCCGCCGTCGACATTGCCGACCGGACACCGAATCGGCGCGCTTCATACGACGCTGTCGCGACGACGCCGCGACCGCCGGTTCCGCCAACGACGACTGGCTTTCCGCGTAAGGACGGCTTGTCTCGCTGCTCAACTGCGGCATAGAACGCGTCGAGATCGACGTGCAGGATCGACGCCTGGTTACGCACAGACCCATTCTGGCCGAGGACTTCTCCACAGATCCGCCTCGCAGGCCCCACCCGAACGAGCGCGCGTCCAGGCTGGTCCCATGTCGAAGAAGAGCCGCATCCTCCGCGCCGCACGCAATGAGCTGGCCGCCGACTCACGCCCAGTCACAAAGCTCAGCGGCCCGGGTGACGCAATCGCCATCATTCCCTACCTGCTGGGTTTCACGCCGACCGAAAGCTTGGTGGTGATCGCCCTGCAGGGGCCGCGCCGGCGCTTCGGGCCGTGCTTCCGCATGGACTTGGAGATCGGCGCCGAAGCCGTCTCCGCTCAAGCCGACTATGTGCTGGCACTCGTCCGCCACCATCGGTTCGACCCGGTCATGGTCTTCGCGTTCAGCGCGCGGGCTGAGCCGGCGGACGCGGCACTGACCGCAGTGGAGGCGCAGCTCACCGGTGCGGGGGTGGGTGTACTGGACGTCATCCGTGCCGATGGCTCCCGCTGGTGGTCTGCCTCCTGCCGTGATCCGCTCTGCTGCGACCCGGCCGGCACCCCCTATGACATCGAGACGTCGCGAGTGGCCGCCGAGGCGGTGTTGGCAGGCATGCAGCGTGCTCCTGACCGGGAGTCGCTACGTGCGCAGTTTGCCCCGCTGGCCGGGGAGCGCATCGCAGCAGTTGCGCGGGCTGCGTCGAAGGTGCCGCGAGGCAACGATCCGGTGCTGTTGGTCGAGGCCGCTTTGAAAGCTCCGCACACCTTGACCGTCGAGGAGGTCGCCGAGCTCGCGGTCGCGGTGCAACGGGTCGTCGACCGCGATGCAGCCTGGTCGATGATGACCCGGTCCAATGCGGGCCGCCATCTCGAGCTGTGGCGGGCGGTGATGCAGTCGGTCCCCGATGCGCTGCTGCCGCCGGTGGGCGGATTGACTGCGTTTGCGGCCTGGCTGTCGGGCAACGGCGTCTTGGCCTCCCACGCCGCCGAGCGCGTCTTGGAGGTCGACAAGAACTACTCCATGGCAACCCGTGTCATCGACGCATTGCGCGCCAGCCTCAACCCCAGCACCTGGGACACCTTCCACGCACGCTCCACTCCACCGGCCGCCCCGGTCGGTGAGGGACTAGGCGCCGAGGCGGGCAGCCGCTGACGTGACCCAGCTGCCTCGCGCGCTGCGTCGACAGTGACCGCAGGGGCACGGGGTGGCGGCGCGAGGCTGGGCAAGGCAGGCTGGTGCTCTAGCGCTTTCAAACCGCCTGGAGGTCGAGCATGGGTCAAGACGTTGACCGGCGCGAGTTCACCCGCGAGGACCGCACCCGCTACCGCGAGAAGGTTCGCCAGTGCCTTGACGTCTTCGCCCGGATGCTGCGCGAGTCACGGTTCGACGTCGAACGACCAATGACGGGCCTCGAGGTCGAGCTCAACCTCGTCGACGGCAACTGCGATCCTGCCATGAAGAACGCCGAAGTCCTCGACGCCATCGCTGACCCGGACTTCGTCACCGAGCTCGGCCAGTTCAACCTCGAAATCAACGTGCCACCACGACGGCTGTCCGACGGCGGCATCTCGTCGTTCGAACAAGATGTGCGCAACAGCCTGAACGCCGCAGAGGAAAAGGCGCGCCAGGTCGGCGCGCACATGGTCATGGTGGGCATCCTGCCGACGCTGCAAACCGCCCACATGCATCCGGACACGCTGTCGGCGAACCCACGTTACCGCCTGCTCAACGACCAGATCTTCGCTGCCCGCGGTGAGGACCTCGACATCTCCATCCGTGGCGTGGAGCGGTTGCGGGTGACCGCCGACAGCATCATGCCTGAGGCGGCGTGCACCTCGATGCAGCTGCACTTGCAGGTCAGCCCGGAGAACTTCTCGAGGTACTGGAACGCCTCCCAGGCGATCGCCGGTATCCAGTTGGCCGTCTGCTCCAACTCACCGTTCCTCTTCGGCAAGGAGCTCTGGGCAGAGACCCGCATCGTCTTGTTCGAGCAGGCCACCGACACCCGAAGCGAGGAGCTCAAGGCGCAAGGGGTCAGGCCGCGGGTGTGGTTCGGGGAGCGGTGGATCACCTCGATCTTCGACCTGTTCGAAGAGAACGTCCGCTACTTCCCCGCGCTGCTGCCGATCACCGAGGAAGAGAACCCCCTTGAGGTCCTCGAAGGCGGTGATACGCCCTCCCTGGCGGAGCTTCGGCTCCACAACGGCACGATCTACCGCTGGAACCGTCCGGTGTACGACGTCGTGCGGGGTGTTCCTCACCTGCGGGTTGAGAACCGGGTGCTTCCGGCCGGTCCCACTGTGGTCGACATGATGGCCAACGCGGCGTTCTACTTCGGCCTGGTCCGGGCGCTGGCCGAGGACGAGCGCCCGCTGTGGTCACAGATGTCCTTCAGCGCCGCCCAAGAGAACTTCCACGCCGGCGCGCGCGACGGCATCGAAGGCCAGGTCTACTGGCCCGGCCTGGGCACCGTGCCAGCTGCCGAACTGGTGTTGCGGCGGTTGCTGCCGCGCGCTTACGAAGGGCTGGACAAGTGGGGGATGGAGCCGAGCCAGCGCGACCGGCTACTGGGGATAATCGAGCAACGTTGCTTGACGGGGCGCAATGGCTCCGTCTGGCAGACCGAGACGTTCCATAAGCTCTTCGACGCCGGCTCCACTGACCGGTTCGATGCCTTGCGTGAGGTGGTGCGACGGTACTCCGAGCACATGCACGCCAATCTTCCCGTCCATGAGTGGCCGGTGGGCTAGCCCGCTGCGCAGGTGCCGCCGTGCTGCGTCCGGTAGCGTTCGGCACGACGTAAGGCAGAGGAGGACCCATCGTGAGCGTGATCGTTGTCGGCTACGTGCCCAAGCCCGAAGGGCGCGCCGCATTGCGCCTGGCGGCAGAAGAAGCCAAGCTTCGGGACGCAAGCCTGGTCGTGGTCAACTCCCACCGAGGGGGGCGCGAATTCGACCGTGACGACGCGGCTAGCAGTGAGCAACAGCTTGACGAGGTGCGGTCGCAGCTCACAACGGCGGGGGTGCCGCACGAGGTTCGCCAGCTCGTACGTGGCCTGGACCCGGCTGAGGACCTGATCAACGTCGCTGCTGAGGTCTCCGCAGACTTCATCGTCATCGGTCTGCGGCGGCGTACCCCGGTCGGCAAGCTCATCTTGGGCAGCAACGCGCAGCGAATTCTGCTTGATGCGCCGTGCCCGGTGCTGGCGGTCAAGGCCGCCGAGTGACGCTGCAGATCACTCGCTAACCATCGAGTGGTCGTTCCGGCCGATGGTGGTTGCCGACCTGCCAGACCTGCTGATCGTGCAGGAGCGCAGCGCGGTGGCTGGCCTCGCCAAGGTCTTCCCGCAGGAGACGTATCCATTCCCTCGGGAAGCCATCCGAGCCAGATGGCGGGACGAGTTGGCGGATCCCGCAATCGCCGCGTACGTAGCAACCGAGAAAGACGGGGCCCTCACGGGCTTCGCGGCTCGGCGCGCAGACGAGTTACTTCACTTCGGGACCGCAGTCGAGACCTGGGGGACCGGATTGGCAGCGGAGCTGTACGACGCACTCGTAGCGACCTTCCCAGTCGGCGTGGACCGGATCTGGTTGCGAGTGTTCGCGGAGAACCACCGGGGGCGGCGGTTCTGGGAGAAGCTCGGATGGTCATCCACCGGGCGCGAGTCGCGCACCTCGTACCCGCCGCATCCGATGCTGATTGAGTACGAGAAGCGGCGATCCGGAGACGCGTGAAGTCTCGAAGGAATGAGTGTTGGGGAGGTTCGGATGCACCTGCTTGATCGATCCTCCCCAATCCTGGCGGAGAATTCCGAGCGAGCGCACGGTCACCCGTGATGGGATGTCGTGTGTGAGCCATGCTGTCGGCTACACCATTAACGGCGACACGATCCGGTTCATGTGGGACTACGGGGTCGAGGTTCCCCTCTGGAGCGAGGACCGGTTGTTGCCCGAGGAGCCGGAGTGGCTCCGCACGGTGCTGGGCCTCAGCGACTTGCTGGTCCGCGATCTCAGCGAGTGGGGACGCGCCATGGAGGCGCTGGACGCGAACCCGCGGCTCCGCACGGAGCGGGCCTACAGTGAGCTCGACCAGCGCGCCCGCGAACTGGTGGCACGGCTCCAGCGGGAACTCGGGTCGCGCTTCTCCGTCAAGTACCAACCCTGGTGACGCGCACGGTCAGGCAGGATGGTTGGCATGGGCTTCAAGATCACCGGTGATCCCGCAGCCGACAAGGTGCTGGACGACTCGCCGTTCGCACTACTTGCAGCGATGATGCTGGACCAGCAGTTCCCTATGGAGCGCGCGTTCGCCGGGCCGGCCAAGATCCTCGACCGGTTCGGCTCGCTCGATCCCGCCGTCATCGCGGCGGCGCCGCCTGAGGACTTCGTCGAGATGTGTGCCGCACCACCCGCCGTACACCGGTTCCCTGGAGCGATGGCGGCTCGGATCCAAGATCTGGCTCGGCAGATCGTCGACGTCTACGGTGGCGACGCGGCCGCAGTGTGGCGGGACGCCGAGAGCGGCGCAGATCTGCTGGACCGGATAGCAGGACTGCCCGGTTTCGGGAAGCAGAAGTCGCAGATCTTCGTGGCGCTACTCGGCAAGCAGCTCCGGGTGAGACCGCCGGGATGGGAGGCTGCCGCTGGCGGCTACGCCGAGGAAGGCGCATTCCGTTCGGTGGCTGACGTCCGAGACCGACAGTCGCTGGAGAAGGTCAGGGCGTTCAAGAAGGCGCAGAAGGCAACAGCCAAGACCTAGCTACCTCGGCATCCCAGCGCCTCTGCTCGCGTCCGCACATGAGCCGGCACCGGCGTGTCGGCGGCATCTGGCGCCGAGCGGACGGGCGCAGCTCGCAATTGGAGCGGCAGCACACCAGCCCACACGCCGGCTGCAACGTCAGCCTCGTCGTCTACCGGGTCGCCAGCTCGGGTCTTCACAGATGCCTCATGCAAGGGGACAGCTATCACCGCGGTGGCGGCCAGTTCCTTGCGAGTAGACGCGCGTAGGGTGCTGGCGCGTCCTGGTACGACATGGTCGACGATGAGGTTCAGGGCGTGCTGCTTCTCGGCATTCTCGCTCACCAGCCGCCCGCGGCCGATGACGACGGCGGAGCGGTAGTTCATCGAGTGATGGAAGGCCGAGCGAGCTAGCACCAGGCCGTCGAGGTGCGTGCAGGTGACGCAGACGTCTTGTTCCGGAGCCGCCCGTAAGGACGTGGCGGCGACCGAACCGTGCACGTACAGCGTGCCGCCCTTGTCAGGACCGGTGCGGTCCGTCGCAAAGACCGTGGGCACGACGAGCGTGTGCCCCTCGACGTTGACACCGAGGTGGCAGATGAGCGCGGAGTCGAGCACCGCGAACAACGCGGCTCGGTCACCCACCGCCCGTTCGCGGTGCCGACCGAGTTCGGTGCGGGACGAGGGCGAGAGCGGACCGGTGCCTGGGACAGCGCCGGTCGGTTCTGACGCATCATGCGTCGCGGTATCCATCGACACAGTTTGCCGACCCAAACCTCTGCGGTTGGCTTGAGGGGCTCTTGGCGCGTGTCACAATGGAGCCGCGGCGTCTTGACGTGACCGGGTGTCGCCGCGCCCCGAACTGACGACGAGAGGTTCTTCGTGTCGCCGAGCACGTCCCCCAGAGCATCCACGGTGGTTGTAACCGATGACACGGGGAGTGGGCAGTCTGCCCCTGCCCCCTCGGGCAAGGCTCCGGCGAAGAAGTCACCAAGGCCGCGTTCCCAGACCACCCCGGCCGAGAAGCCGGCAGCTAGGTCGACCACAAACCCGGTGGCGAAGTCGGCGCGGGTCAAGCCCGCTCCCGACCCGACGGCCGCGAATCGCGTCGCCGCAGAAAAGACCCCCAGCAGGCGGGTGGCAAAGCCCGCAGCAAAGAAGGCAACCGTCGCGGCACCGCTGAGCGAGCCGTTGCTCGAGCCAGACTCGGCAATCCTGGTGCCCGACACCGCTGAGGTTGCGAAGAAGAAGCTCGAGGACATTGATGATGCGGTTTTCGAGAAGGATCTGGCCACCGACCCAACGCTGAAGGAGGAGGAGAGGGAGGGGTTCGTCCTCTCCGAGGCCGACGAGGCGGACGAGCCGGAACAGACGGTCACGGTGGCTGGTGCCACCGCCGACCCGGTCAAGGACTACCTCAAGCAGATCGGCAAGGTGCCGCTGCTGAACGCGGAGATGGAGGTCGAGCTCGCCAAGCGCATCGAGGCCGGGTTGTTCTCCGAAGAAAAGCTCGCCCGCGAGAGCAAGGTGCCCGTCAAGCTGCTCGACGAGCTGGAGTGGATCGCCGAGGACGGGCGCCGGGCCAAGAACCATCTGCTGGAGGCGAACCTGCGGTTGGTGGTGTCACTAGCGAAGCGCTACACCGGCCGCGGAATGTTGTTCCTCGACCTGATTCAAGAAGGCAACCTTGGGCTCATTCGGGCGGTAGAGAAGTTCGACTACACCAAGGGCTACAAGTTCTCGACGTATGCCACCTGGTGGATCCGGCAGGCGATAACCCGCGCGATGGCCGACCAGGCCCGCACGATCCGCATCCCGGTGCACATGGTCGAGGTCATCAACAAGCTGGCCCGCGTGCAGCGGCAGATGTTGCAAGACCTCGGGCGCGAGCCCACTCCAGAGGAGCTCGCCAAGGAGCTCGACATGACCCCTGAGAAGGTCGTGGAGGTGCAGAAGTACGGTCGCGAGCCGATCTCGCTGCACACCCCGCTCGGCGAGGACGGCGACTCGGAGTTCGGAGACCTGATCGAGGACTCCGAGGCGATCGTCCCGGCCGACGCCGTGTCGTTCACGTTGCTGCAGGAGCAGCTTCATGCAGTGCTCGATACGCTGTCGGAGCGCGAGGCCGGCGTGGTGTCGATGCGGTTCGGCCTGACTGACGGTCAACCCAAGACGCTCGACGAGATCGGCAAGGTGTACGGCGTGACCCGCGAGCGGATCCGTCAGATCGAGTCCAAGACGATGTCAAAACTGCGCCACCCCTCCCGTTCACAGGTGCTGCGCGACTACCTCGACTGAGGCACCCCGGCCCTTCGGGGCAACTGCGCTGGTCAGAGGCGCTGTTGGTGACTTGTGGTTTGGCGTCAGGGCGCCTATCACTGGGCTGCGAAGCATCACGGCAGGCACGGCTGTGGCAACCGCAAACACCGCCGGCTGAGATCAGTAGACAGGCAAAGCTCGGCGCAGTACCGTCACAGCCAACAGCGACTGCCGGCATCCACCACTGGCTGCGCCGCCCCGCAAGGAGGAATCGTGCGAGTCTTTCCGTCGACGCTTCGCAGTGCCGCTGTGGTGGTGGGCGTGTCCGCCTTGAGCATCCCCGCGTTCCCGGCGAGCGCCAGTCACACCGTCGAGTACGGCACGAGTGGTCCGGACGTCATCGTCGGGACCAACGGGCGAGACGAGATCGTTGCGCGAGCAGGTAACGACGATGTGCGGGCCCGTCGCGGCGGGGACCAGGTTGACGCCGGGTCGGGTGATGACGTCGTGGTTGGAGGACGCGGCGACGACTTTGTCAGAGGCCGTGACGGATCTGATTTCCTCATGGCCGGCCCTGGTTCAGACTTCATGCGGGGCGGCCTCGACAACGACGTCGTCCGTGGGGGCGCCGGGCGGGACTTCATCGGCGGCGAACGTGATGACGACATACTGCGTGGCGGACTCGGCGGCGATTTCATCGCCGGCGGCGCCGGCCGGGACACCCTGCGGGGCGGCCCGAACGCGACTCGTCGCGATTTTCTGTTCCCTGATGGGGGCCGTGACATCGTCCGTGGCGGGGCAGGTAACGACCTGATTCAGTTGGGCGATGACGGTTCCCGTGATGTCATCGACTGCGGCTCGGGCGAGGATGTTGTCGACTACGAGACCGGCCCGGACCCACGAGACGTCCTGCTGGGCTGTGAAGTCACGCGAGAGCCCGCTCCCTGAGGTTCAGCAAGGAAACCCCCGCCTGGCACACACGAGGCGGGGGGTTTCTTGTAGTTCGGCGTCAGGCGCGCCTCGGTGGCGTAGGTGGATGGTCGCGCTTCCCTGTAGAGCGCGGACGCACGTGTCACGCCGTCGTAGTCGCCTGCGTCGAAACGCTCAGCGGCTGCTTGTGCCGCACGACCCCGAGCATGAACTGGTCAATGGAAGGTCGCTGGCCTGGTCGGCCCTGCGACCCAGGTAGACCAGTGGATGAACCGGCCCTGTGTGGCTGTGTCGTAGTCCGGCCCGGCGTCGCCTGGCCGGTTGGTGTCGTCGTGCTCCGTCACCGTGCACCGGTACGGGCACACGACGGCGGGTCGGTCGACGCGGATGGACATTCTGACCTCCTGGTCAGTCGGTGATATTTCACCCCACAGCGCTTCTGGCCTGCCCCGTTTGTCTGGCGTAGACGCATAGCGCTAAGCCGTCCCTAGTGCGCGACTACCTCGACTGAGCGGTTCGCAGCCCCTGGGCGTCTACGCTGATCACGGCGCTATGGTGACTTCTGGGGCGACAGTCTGGCCGAGCCGACCGGTGTGCCACTCGCGCAACGGGGTTCTGCGCAGTAGTGTTCCCCCGTAAACCAACCGGCGGCGAACCGAGGAGTGACATGCGACGACTGAAGGATCTCAGGTGGGTGGCGGGCTGTGCAGCGACCGCCTTGGCAGCCACAACGGCGCTGGCCGCGCCTTCGGCGGCCGCGATGGCCCCGGCAGAAGAGGGGGCGTGTATCGAGTATGGACCGGTGGCGCAGGCGCCGAAGGGTGCCATTCCCCGTGACGACTTGCACCAGGTCCGGAAGGATCCACTGAAGCGTTGGATCGCCACGCATCCGCGGCAGGCCCGCGTGGCGGCCCAAGGGGATGCAACGGTGACGATTCCTGTCGCGTTCCACGTGATCCACAAGGGAGCTCAGGGGAACGTGCCGCGCGGGCAGGTCGACGCGCAAATGGACGTGCTCAACGCCGCCTTCGACGGCTCGGGTTTCCAGTTCGAGTTGGTGGACGTGACGCGAACGGACTCACCGCGCTGGTTCAAGATGTTCTACGCCCAGGGTGGGGAGCCGCGGTTCTACCGCGGCAGCCACAAAGAGATCCAGATGAAGAAGGCGCTGCACCAGGGCGACGCCCAGACGCTGAATATCTACACTGCGGCGCTGGGGAAGTTCCTTCTCGGTTGGGCCTACTACCCCACCAGCTTCACCGGCGACGACGCGCTCCCACGGTTCTATGACGGTGTGGTGCTTGACTATCGAAGCCTTCCCGGCGGCGCGTTCCGCGTCTACAACGAGGGCGACACCGCGACCCATGAGGTCGGCCACTGGCTGGCGTTGTACCACACCTTCTCAAACGGCTGCCAGGAGCCCGGCGACCGTGTCGCGGACACGCCATACGAGGCGGCGCCCGCGTTTGGCTGTCCCGAAGGACGAGACAGCTGTGCGGCGCCCGGACTCGACCCCATTCACAACTTCATGGACTACACGTACGACTCGTGTATGAACCACTTCACCTCCGGCCAGAACGAGCGGATGCGCATGGCGTGGGATGCCTACCGAGCCGGCTGACCTCCGGTAACCCCACGGCGGTCAGGCCAGGCTGCCGCCGTGGGGTTTACCTCAACCGTGGTCGCCCTCACAGCGAGTGGAGCAGCGTGCTTACGCACTTTCCGCGGGAAGAGAAATCGCCTGCTGGCACGAAGAAGTGCTTGCAGGCGAAGGCGGCTGTGGCCACCGCACGAGAGTTGTGGCTCTGGAAGTAACTGGTGCACGGCCCGATGACTTGCTGTGGATGAGAAAAGTCCTGGGCGATACTACGGCAGAACTGTAGAGATTCGTTCCCACCGCGTTCAGCCATCGCTGGCCCGGTGACGCTGGTAACCATTGCGCCGCCAAGGACCGCGGCGATCATCAGTTTCTTCACCCTCATGTTTTTCTCCAGACTCTTACCGGATCACCGCATCACCCTGATACTGGCCTCGCAGCATACGCCAGCAAGGGCCGCAGGAGTCAACGAGCGGCTGGGAAGCCGGCGTTCAGCTCGGACGCCGCGGCGCCATTGGCAGCGGCATCAGCTGTCGGTGGCCCTGGGTACGGCGCTCGTCGAGCTAGCAGGTGGACCATGTCGTCGAGGGGGACTGGGTGGCTGAACAGGTACCCCTGGCCCGTCGTGGCGCCACAGTGATCGACCAGGTGGTCGACCTGGCCGGCCCGCTCGACCCCTTCGATGACGACGTCAAGACCCAAAGCCTGTCCCATCACGACCATCGAGCGGACCAGCGAGCAAGCGCGGGAGTCATCCTCGATACGGGTGATGAACGACTTGTCGATCTTGAGGATTCGCACCGGTAGTCGCTGTAGGTAGCCGATCGAGGAAAAACCGACGCCGAAGTCGTCGATCGCGAAGCGGACGTCGGCGGCGTTCAGCGCCGTCATCGCAGCCAGCGTCTGCGGGTCGTTGTTCACGAAGTCGCGCTCGGTGACCTCGAGAACGAGGTGGACGTCTCCCATCACCGAGCGCGCGGCCCGCACCTGGGACGCGAAGTTGTCGCTTTGCAGCTGTTGCGCCGACACGTTGACGCCGATAGTCAAAGTGCGCCCAGCTGCGGTTCTCAGGCGATCAGCGTGTGCCGCCACCTGTTCCAAGACGATATCGCCGAGGCCGACGATCAGGCCGCTTTCTTCGGCCGTGGGAATGAAGAGGTCCGGAGGGACCAGTACGCCCTGCCGCCGCCAGCGCACCAACGCCTCGACGCCGAAGATGTCCTGGGTGCGCAGATCGACCACCGGCTGGTAGTAGACCTCCAGGTCCTTGGTCTCCACCGCACGACGTAGCGTTTCGACCAGCTCGATGCGCTGCAGGCGCTCGTCGCCGAAGGACAGGCGGTAGATCTCGTAGCGGTTCTTGCCGTGCGCTTTGCCGTAGTACATCGCCATGTCGGCCTGGCTGAGCAGCGCATCGGCTGACGCACCGGTGCCCGACATCGCAACACCGATGGTCGTGGTGATGGAGACGTCCTCGCCGCGGACCGAGGAACGGGCCCGCAACGCCGCAAGAATCCGCTGGCAGGCTGCGTCGACCTCCGTGGTGTCGTGGACGTCCTCGAGCAGGACGGCGAACTCATCACCACCGAGCCGGGCGACGGTGTCGGTCTGCCGCACGCTTGACTTGATACGGCTGCCGACCTCGATCAGCAGCTCGTCCCCAGCCGCATGCCCGAACAGGTCGTTGACGCGCTTGAAGCCATCGAGGTCGCAGAACAGCACAGCCAACTGCCCACCTCGACGCGTCTGCATCTCCAGCGCGTGCTCCACCCGGTCGAGGAACACCGAGCGGTTCGCTAGCCCGGTAAGTGGGTCGTGCCAGGCCAGGTGCGCCATCGCGTCGCTGAGCCGCAGCCGGGCGAACGCATCCTCGGCCAGTGCGACCAAGGCAGCCAGTCCTTGCTGGTCGTCCTTGGCCGTCGAGCGGGCCCGATTGAGGGCCGGGGAGACGAGCCACAGTCGCTCTCCGCCGCCTTTGATGACAACACCGATTTCGTGCGCTCCGGGTGGCTCGGTGCTCAACCGGACCCGCGGATCGCGCAGCAGGTCGCTGGCGCCCGACCGCAGCTCCTCCAGCATCTCCGGGGTCTTGCTGACCGTCTGTACGCGGATAGCCGTGGTGAGCAGGACCCGCAGCCGGCGGGCGTACTCGCTGCCGCGTGACTGCGCCCGCGACGCGACGAGGATCGTCGCCACCGGTACGGCGAGCAAGGCAGCCGACCATTCCGACAGTTCACGGACGACCAGCGCACCGAGATACCCCAGGGAGACGGTTGCCACGTAGGCGACAATCGACGGCAAGACACCGGTCGGGGCGAGCTCCTCGCGGATACTTGTGCGTTCCTCCAGGCTGAGCGACACAGCCGACACGATGAAGTCGACAAGGAAGTACACAGCCGCACCGAGCCCGACAGCGACCAGCTCTCGAACCCCGCCGTCCTGCGAGCCGCGCATCGTGTGGATGACAAACAACGCCAGGGCGCCGGCGACCACACCCAGCCCACTGTTGAACGCCTTTACGTTCCGCCGCTTGCCGGTGAGGATCTGCCCTAGTGTCAGGCCGGCCGACCACACGATGAGCGCCTGGAAGGGCTCGGCCTCGATGCCGAGGAAGATCAGGACGCACGCATCGAAAGCGATCTCGATGCCACCGCCGGTGCGGCCGACCAGCATCGGGAACCAGCCCATCACCATGATGACGGGAATGCCGAGGAGGTACTCCGGCTCAAATGTCTGCGGATTGCGCGCCAACGCAAGCAGAGCCACGGCGCCTAGCGCCGCCCCGGCTAACGTGACGCTCAGGTCGAAGAATCGGCTCGACCTCGAGGCTCTCACGGGATGCCCCATTGCATCCCTTGAGCCTACCTACTAGATCAGATTGAGGGGGTCGCTCAAAATCGGCGGCAGCACCGAGCCATCAGCAATTGCCGCCTCAGACGAGGAGTATGACCCCGACCAGCCACGCCGTAGCGGCCAGCAAGGCGCCGCCCAGCTCGATGAGGATCGACAGGCCGACGGCGCGGACGGCCGCCCGCGTCGCCGACCTGGCCGACTGGCGGCTTCCCAGCCGACGGCGCTCTGCGGCGTACACCCCCAGCACGAAGCCGACGATCAGGCCAGCGACCGGGATGACAAAGAAGCCGACAATACCCAGCAGCGCGCCCGCAAGCAGCGACGAGCGGGGAACTCCGGCGTCCACCAGCCGACGACCCGGGATGGTGAACTTGATGATCTGCGACACCGCGATGCACCCAGCGGCTACTCCGAACACCCACCAGCTCGTCGCGGAGGCGACCTCAGAAGCCCAGACGAAGATGGCCGCCAGCACCAGCAGGGCGCCGGGTACGACAGGAATGAGGATGCCAATCAGTCCGACGACGATCAGCGCACCGACCAGCACCTCACCAGCCGGGGGCACGGCCGCTCCGGATATAGATGCCAATGGCGGCCACCGTCATGGTGACCGCCACGGGTAAGAAAGCTGGACGGGGAAGCGCAGCTGAGACCTCAGCGCTCGTCGTTGCCCACAGTCGCGCGGGTTGCCGTGAGTCGTCCGGTCTCATCTTGGATGGCGGCGGCTACCTGCTGCAGCTTGTCAGCGTGCTCCCGCGCGTGGTGGGCACAAAAGAGCAGCTCACCGCCTGCGGCTAGCTCGACGCGCACGTAGGCCTGGGCTCCGCACCGGTCACAACGGTCCAAGGCGGTGAACTGCGGAGAAGGTGCGACTGCTGTGGTCACCTGAACCTCTTTCCCGTACGTGTCGAACGTCGTCTCGGCTGATACAACATCCAACCGGGAACCGACATTCCCGGCTCGGAGCGGCGTCGCATGAGTTGCGACCCCTACCACCTCCGACGCATGGTGGTCCTTCCACCGTGCCATCCATTGGACGTTGATCCAAATGCATCGCGCGTGTCGAACGTCTCGGCGTGGGCACCGAGGCCATGTCGGCGGCGGTAGGTATCGTTCGCCGAAAGACGGAGACGGCCGGGCAAGAGAGCCGTAGCCGCAGGTCAGGAGGCATCGGGTGGTAGCGCGCGGATCCGCCGTCGATGCGTCGTACAACGCCCGTCACCTGCTGGTGCTCGAGGGCCTCGATGCGGTCCGCAAACGCCCCGGCATGTACATCGGCTCCACCGACACCCGCGGGCTCATGCACTGCCTGTGGGAGATCATCGACAACAGTGTCGACGAGGCGTTGGCCGGACAATGCCGCAACATCGTCGTGATCTTGCACTCCGATGGCTCAGCAGAGGTGCGAGACGACGGGCGCGGCATCCCCGTCGACACCGAGCCGAAGACAGGGCTGTCCGGTGTCGAGGTTGTCTACACCAGGCTGCACGCAGGGGGGAAGTTCGGTGGCGGGTCCTACGTCGCCACCGGCGGCCTGCACGGTGTCGGAGCATCAGTGGTCAACGCACTTTCCGCCCGCGTCGACGTTGCGGTCGACCGGAGTCCTGCCACCTGGACGATGTCGTTTCGGCGCGGCGTGCCGGGTTCCTTCGCCGGCGTCGGCCCGACCGCTGAGTTCACGCCGCAGTCGGGCATGGCCAAGAGCGGTCGGGTGAAGAAGGGCGTAAGCGGCACCCGGGTGCGGTTCTGGCCCGACCGGCAGGTGTTCACCCGCGACGCAGTCTTTGCGTACGACGAGTTGGTGACCCGGGCGCGGCAAACCTCGTTCATCGTGCCGGGACTTGACATCACCGTCCGCGACGAGCGCGGCCACGAGGTGGTCGAGGAGCGGTTCCGCCATGACGGCGGCATCGCCGAGTTCTGCGAATACCTGGCAGCCGATGAACCGGCCACGAGTGTTCTCCGGCTCCAGGGCTCGGAGTCCTTCACCGAGACCGTCCCCCTGCTCGACGCCGCCGGCCATATGACCCCGCAAGACGTCGACCGTGAGCTCGCCGTCGACGTAGCGTTGCGCTGGGGAAACGGGTACGACACCGAGCTGCGGTCGTTCGTCAATGTCATCGCCACCCCAAAGGGCGGCACCCACATCGTGGGATTCGAGCGCGCCCTCACCAAGACCTTCAACGACGTCATCCGTTCCACCCGGCTCCTGAAAGCGGGCGAAGCTGACGTCATCAAGGACGACGTGCTGGAGGGGCTGACCGCCGTGGTCGCCGTACGGCTGGCCGAGCCACAGTTCGAGGGCCAGACCAAGGAGGTACTCGGTACGCCCGCCGCCGCCCGGATTGTGACCAAGGTGGTGTCGGCGCAGCTCAAGGCCTTCCTCACCTCGACCAAGAAGGCCGAGAAACCGCAGGCGCGGGCGGTGATGGAGAAAGTCGTCAACGCCGCGCGCACCCGCGTGGCGGCACGTCAGCAGCGCGACACCCAGCGGCGCAAGAACGCTCTCGAGTCCAGCGCGCTGCCGGCCAAGCTTGCCGACTGTCGTAGCAACGACGTCGATCGCAGCGAGTTGTTCATCGTCGAGGGTGACTCCGCGCTGGGCACCGCAAAGCTTGCTCGAAACTCCGAGTACCAAGCGCTGTTGCCGGTCAGGGGCAAGATCCTCAACACCCAGAAGAAGTCTCCCGGCGAAATGCTCCAGAACGCCGAGTGCGCGGCGATCATTCAGGTGGTCGGCGCCGGAAGCGGCCGGACGTTCGACCTTGACTCGGTCCGCTACGGCAAGATCGTGTTCATGGCCGACGCCGACACCGACGGGAGCCATATCAGGTGCCTGCTGGCGACGTTGTTCCACAAGCACATGCGTCCGCTGCTCGAGAAGGGGCGCGTCTACTCCGCCGTACCGCCACTGCATCGCATCGAGCTCTCCAACCCCAAGAAGGGGATGCCGAAATACGTCTACACGTACTCCGACGACGAGCTGCAGCGACGGCTCGCCGAGCTCTCGAAGAAGGGGGTCCGCTGGAAGGACCCAGTCCAGCGCTACAAGGGCCTCGGTGAGATGGATGCGGATCAGCTCGCAGAGACCACCATGGACCCCCGCCACCGCACGTTGCGGCGGATCACGATCGACGACGCCGACGACGCCGAACGCGTCTTCGAGCTGCTCATGGGCAACGACGTCGCACCACGTAAGGACTTCATCGTAGCGAGTGGAGGACATATAAGCGAGGCTGACCTCGACGTGTGATGTCCGCGCCTCATGGCGCTCCAGCACATCTAGACAGGCCGCCGTCCTGTTTGCCGAGCGCCAACCTGTGGATAACTAGACAGCGGTAAGAAGAGGTAACGATGCAAGTCTCCCCGGCTGCACCACGGACGGTGCGGCCTCCCAGCGCTGCATGCCCGGAAAAGTTGCCCTATCAATGGAACCTGAGCAGACTGCCAACCCGTCATGCTTAAGTAGGGGTCCAACTCTGAGGGGTTCGGGGCATGGAGCGTGACGAGGACTTCACGGGCTATATGAGTGCCCGGTGGCCTGCTCTTGTGCGCTCAGCGGTTCTCCTTGGTTGCACGCCCCATGAGGCAGAAGACTTAGTGCAGACAGCGTTGGCGCGTTGCTACGTCTCTTGGTCGAAGGTTGCGAGCGCTAATGACCGTGACGCCTACGTGTACCGGGTCTTGGTCAACTGTCGTACTGACGGGCGTCGTCGGCGCTGGTCACGTGAGAGACCACACGACACCGTGCCAGAGCAAGCACAAGGCACTGACGGTGAGGCCAGAGTCGATGTGGCGGATGCCGTGGAGCGTGCCCTTGGCGGTTTGACCAAGCCCCTTCGAGAAGTTGTCGTGTTGCGCTTCTACGCCTCCCTGGGGGAAGCACAGACCGCCACCGTGCTTGGCATTCCACGCGGCACGGTCAAGAGCCGGCTGTCACGTGCCCTGGCTGAGCTTTCCGCGAACGAGCATCTCGCCGATCTACCTGACGGGAACCCGACATGAACGAAGACGAAGCCACCGGGATGCTCGCCCATCTCGGCGAGCAAGTGCCGGTAGGCGCAGCACCCGTCGACGCGACCCTTGAACAGGCGAAAGGGAACTCGCGTCGTCGCAGAGCCATCCAGGTGGGCTCCGCGGTTGCTGCCGTTGCTGTCGTCGCTGTCGGTGCGTTCGTTGTGCAACCGTCTATCGGCGGTAGTGGCAACTTGACCACTCAACCGACCACATCTGCTAGCGGGCGGGCTGTGCCAACGGAACAGGACTTACTTGGACAGTGGCACGCTGTGGGTGACCTTGAGGAGCAGTTGACGAATGCTAGATTCTCCGGGCGAAGCATGGCTTTGTCATTTAGTCAATCCGATGAGAGATTCGAGTGGGAAAGTGATGACGGTTGCAATTCCCTGGCTGGCCGGTTCGAGGTTAGTGCCGACGGCGAATTTTCCACTTCTCACGTCATACAAAGCGACGTGGCTTGTCCTTCAGTAGAGCGTGACGTTGTCACGGTGCCGGATGTGGTCACAAAAGCAAGCCAAGTGCGTCTTGTTGATGGGAAATTGCGACTGTACGACGAAGACTCCTTGCTTGCGACATTCGTGAGAGGCCGTAGCACAACAGAAACTGTTCAGGTACTAACGGAAGTTGACTTGCTTGGACAGTGGCGAGCCGTAGGAGACCTTGAGGAGCAGTTAGTGAGTGCGGGGTTCCCTTACAAAAGTAGAGTTCTAGAGTTTAGTCAACGCGAAGGAAAGTTTTGGTGGGGAGGCAGAGAGTATTGCAATTCAACAGGTGCCAGGTTCGATATAGGTACCGATGGCGCTCTTTCCATTTTCCACGGTGCGTCGACGCTAATACATTGCCCTCGCGAGAGGTTGGATGTTGTCACGGTGCCGGATGTGATGACCAAAGCAACCCAAGTACGTCTTGTTGGTGGGCAGTTGCGACTGTATGAAGAAAAGTCCTTGCTCGCGACATTCGTGCGAGTCCCGTCGGGCAAGTCAGGTGTGGAACCGGACAACTCTGGACAAGAGGCCGTGTCCCTTACTTGCCCTAGTGACATGCGGGGAATTTCCGCCTGGGAAGCAACTCACCCTGTAAGGGAAACCCCCGAAGAACTCGCCTCGGTCTTTGTCGACCCCAGCGCAGGTGAAGAGGCGGTCGTTACATCCATCAACGGCGACTCCGCCACCGCCTACATCTTGCGGCGAAACGGGACAGCCCGCGCCGAACTCGCCCTGTTTGGGGATGCACAGGGGTGGCGTCTGGGGACCTCCGAAACCTGTGCGAATGGGCAAGTGAGACTGGACCCGCCGATGGCAAACAAAGAGATGCCAAGAGTCCCTGGCAGCACGCCGATTCCGCTGTCCACGAGTTCTTGGAGACCTGGCGATGGCGCGATGCGTGCGATAGTTGGGGGCGGCATCGCTTTGTCAAAGGATGGCTGCGTGTACTTCAAGACTGCAGGCGTTGAAACCGACGTTATTTGGCCTGCCGGTTACTCCGCAGACATCAGCCCTGACGGCATATTGACGGTGCGTAACCCGTCTGGTGAACCCGTTGGGCACGAGGGAGCAAGAATCTCCGCTAGCGGCGGGGACCTCAGTGGAGATGAGGGTGGTATACCGGACGCGATGCTGCGGTCGCTTGAATGCCACGTCTCTGACTCGGTTGTCATCGTCCAAGACGTGCTGCCGCCTCTATCAGCGCCGACTACACCGGCTGAATCACTACGATTGGATTGCAAGAAAGCCGAGCGGGTGCACGCCGTCGTCACGCTCGATGGTCCGCCGGCTCCTGGAACGTCGATAGCGGAAGCGCTCGAATCGGAAGGATCGTATGTGGTGACTCAGCGCACCCCAAGAAAGGCAGTGGCGTTTCTGGTGCGTCCCGATGGCACAGCAAGCACTCAGGTTCATCTCCGCAAGTGGAACGGTGGATGGCTTGGCCACGATTACGTGACATGTGAAAAGTAGCGCTCCGGTCTAGTGCGTAGACTGCAGCCAGTCGCTCTGAGACCCATAGAAATTGGCAGGCGGCCAAAGAAACTACGCCGACTATTTACGCGGGCCTCTGATGGGCACGTAGGGCTTTGAGGCGGCACTTCAGGGTAAGGCCGCGACTTCCCAGGTCAGAGGCTGCTTGGAGTCTCGATGCGGGGGAGATGCTGTAACGGACGGATGACGGCCCCACCGCAAGTGGCCGGTTAGCGTCTACGGTGAGAGACAGGTGGCGGTTGCTGGTGCTTGACCGGCGGTAGCCTCCTGGCAAGGAGGCACCCATGCGTCGTTCGAGGGTTGCTATGGCGGCTCATCGCGTTTTAGCGGGGTGAGGCTGGTCATGCGGCTGTCTGTCGTGGTCGGGTGACCGCGATGTGGGTGAGGATACGTCGTTGGTAGTTGTCCATGTTTCGGTAGCCGCAGCCGACTCTCTTGACTTGTTTGATGATCCGGTTGAAGCCTTCGGTGCGGGCGTTGGTGACACCGAGGTGGAGGAACACCTTGATGTGCGGCCACCAGGTTTCGATCGTGGTCGCTAGCCGGGTGGTTTCTTCCATGTCGGCTGTCGCGCAGGCTTGGTAGAAGTCCCATAGCCGTCGGCGGATCTGGTCGGGGTCGCGCTCGGCCAGCAGCATCCGTAGCCGCTCCTTGCAGCCCCAGGCGGCGCCGATCTCGTTGGTCGGGTCATCGGTGCCCAGCACGGTGAACAGGCGGTCCATCTGTGGCTGGCTGAGCCGGTCCCCGGCAGCCAGCAGCGCGGCGGTGCGCCCAGGCGGGGTCGGCTTTGCGGCCGCGGCGGCCGAGCTGTTCCCGGGCGACGCGTTGCCTAACGTCGGTGACCATCTGGTTCGCCAACCGGACCAGGTGCCAGTGGTCGACGGCGATCTGCACGTTCGGCAGCGCCCGGCGGATCCCTGACGCGTACGGTGCTGACGGGTCGATCACGACGACCTCGATCCTGTCGCGGAACAGTTGGGTCTGCTCCTCGAGCCAGGCGGCCACGCAGGCACCGGAGCGGCCCGGGACCAGCCCCAGCAGGCGGCCTGCACCAGCTGGGTCGGCGTCGACGAACGACGTCATCCACGGGTCGGAGCGCTTCCACCCGGTGTCCTCGCGCAGCCACCGCACCGATCTGGCCCTGGTCTCATCGATCCCCAGCACCGTGGTAGGTGTCGGCGTAGGCAGCCACCGGGCAGCGGCGAAGATCAACGCCTTGTGGGTGGTGTGCCAGCCGACGCCGTACTCGGTGCCCACATCGAATACCGCCCGGTTCGACCGGGCCACCGACTCCGCCAACCGTCGCCGCAACCTGGTCGTCAGCCGCGACCGAGGCGGGATCTGGGTACAGCGTTCGGTGAACGATCTTCGCTCACACATCGGCTCAGCGCATACCCAGCGGCGGACCCGCCACCACAGCTCGACCCGCTGACCCGACACCGGCAGATCCTTGATCCGGCGGATCGGACGGTCCTTCAGCTGCCGCGACACCACACCACACGACGGGCACCCAGCGACCGGCTCAACGGTCTCCACAACGACCCGGACATCAGCGTCGTCAGCGACCGGCCCGGTCACCGACACCACCCTGAACTCGTCCAGGCCGAACAACAACGACGTAGGGTCGTCCATAGCTCATGGCCTCTTCGGCTGTCGTGGTTAGAGACGACCAGCATGACGAGGCCATGAGCCCCCACACGGCTACGACACCCCGCTCAAGATCGAAGAGCCGCTATGGCTGTAGCAGTGGGTCTGGTGACCGTTGTGGGCTGTGCTAGCGGTGAGCGTGGGGAGGGGGAGTCAACATCATCCAACGGGCGAGCTGTCCTAACCGAAGACGACTTGCTTGGACAGTGGCGCGTCGTGGGAGAACTTGAGAAGCAGTTGAGGAATGCCGGATTACCAGGTCAAAGGATGGTTCTTTCATTTAATCAATCCGATGGGAAGTTCTGGTGGGGAGGCACTGACGATTGCAACTCGACGGGTGGCAGATTCAAAGTAGATTCCGAGGGCACCTTTTCCGCTTTCCACATGGATACGACCCGAGTGTTCTGCAGCAGTTCCGGCAACTTTATGACGGTGCCTGACGTCGTAACAGATGCCACGCAGGTGCGGCTTGTTGATGGGCAGTTGCGCCTATATGAAGATGACTCCCTGCTCGCAACATTCGTGCGGTTGGAAGCGATACCAGCGCCGACCACACCGCGCGACCAAACCGCCTCGAAATAACAACGAGGACGAGCCAGGGGAGGGTACTCCAATTCCACTGTCCACAAGTTCGTGGAAGCCTGGCGACCCCGCATTGGTGGGGCGCATTGAAGGGCGCATCCAGTTATCGAAGGATGGCTGCGTCTATCTGGAGGGTTTGGGTGGCGTCGAAAATGACGTCATTTGGCCCGCTGGCTACACCGCCGATGTAAGCGCTGATGGGGAGTTGACACTGCGAAACCCGGCTGGTGAACCCGTCGGACATCAGGGAACGAAGATTTACGTGGCTGGTGGGGGCTCTAGTGAGGATGAAGGTGGTATATCGGACGGGCTGCTACGGCTGCTCGTCTGCCAGGTTTCTGACTCAGTCCTCTACATCCACGACAGGCTGCCGCCACTGTGAAGGGTGAGGCGGTGCAAAACCGGTTGGCCCGCGGAGGCCAGCGTGCCCAGAATGCACGATGAAGAGCATCGAGGAGATCTGGCCGCAGTTCGGATTGCGCATCAGCTCCGGGCCGTTGGAGCTCGCAGCGGTCCGCGACGACGACATTCCGGCGCTCGTCGACCTGGCCGAGCGCGGGATCCACCCGCCCGACTGCATGCCGTTCGCGTTCCCCTGGACCGACGCGCCCAAGACAGAGCTCGCCCGCAACATGGCCGTGCACTACTGGGAGAGCCGTGCCCGGAACACCCGGGAGCGCTGGTCGTTGGCGCTCGTCGTACGTCGCGATGGTCAGATCGTGGGCATCCAGGCCTTCGCCACCGAGAACTATCTCGTCACCCGCACCGGTGAGACCGGGTCGTGGCTGGGGCTTGAGCACCAAGGGCAAGGAACCGGCACGCTCATGCGGCAGACCATGTGCATGTTTCTTTTCGACCACCTCGACGCCGAAGAGATCACCTCAGCCGCCTTCGTCGACAACCCCGCCTCGGGTGCCGTGAGCCGCAAGGTCGGGTACTCGCCCAACGGGCAGACGCGCGAGAAGCGTCGCGACGGAGAGTTGGCCATCGCCGAGCGCCTCATCCTCCGGCCAGCGCAGTTGGTCCGCTCCCAATACCCGCTGGAGGTTGATGGACTGCCGGCGCTTCGCCGCGACATCGGCCTCGACAACTGACTCAGACGAGCTGGGTGAGGCGGCCGGTATCCACGTCGTACAGGAAGCCGCCAACAGCGACCCGGTCCGGAACCAGCGGGTGGGATCTGACTCGGGCGACGTCGTCGCGCAGCGCCGCCACCTGGTCGGGCACCACGCTCCACCGAGTCCACGAGGCATCCTGACCGCTGGCCGCGGCGACCCGGTCACGCAGCTCGGCCTCGGTGCTCGACGCCATCGCACACCGGGTGTGCGGCACCACGAGCACCCGGTCGACTCCGAGCAGGTGTACGCCGAGAACCAGCGCCTCCAGCGCAGCGTCTGTCACTCGACCACCGGGGTTGCGGAAGATCTTGGCGTCACCTGGCGCCAGCCCGAGCATGCCCAGCGGGTCGATGCGCGAGTCCATGCAGGTCACCACCGCTACCCCGGCGTGAGCGACGCCGTCGAAACCCGCCAACGTGAACGACTCGGCGTACCTGGCGTTGGCCGCCAGTAGGTCGTCAAAGGCTGAGTCCACGTCGTCCCCTTGGTCCGGTCGGGCCAGCGCTGCGGAGCAGCACCGCCGATGCGACGGCCGCCAGCAGAGCAGCGACCGCAGCTCCCCAGAAGATCGCATGAATCTGTGCGATCCCGGCCTCCCGAAGTGCATCGACGTAGGCGTCGCAGATCCGGTCCGACCCGCAGACCTGTTGAATCGACGGTACGTCGGCCGCGACGGCGTAGAAGCGCCGTAACCCGATCGTGGTGAGAGCGGAGATTCCCACCAGCATTCCGACCATGCGGGCGACGATCAGCAGCGCCGATGCGATGCCGTGCACCTCCGACCGGGTCGCTGCCAACAGTGCTGCGTTGACCGGGGCGATCGCCAGCCCGAACCCAAGCCCGCACAGCACCAGCGGCACGGTGGCCACGGGGGAGTCGAGCGCGGAGCGATCCCACTGGGCCATCCAGGCGAAGCCGCCGGCCGCCGCCACCATGCCGACCGCCGCCAGCACCGCGGCGGGGACCCGGCGCAACAGGTATCCACCGGCCAGCGCGCCGACCGGCAGCGCCGCAAGCAGCCGCACCAGGACCAGGGCGGCGCCGAGCTGGGAGTTCGGGAACACCGTGACCCGGGCGAAGATCGGGATGTCGACAAGAGCGGCGATGAGCGAGGACCCGATCAGGAAGCTGACGAGCACCGCACCCCAGGCGGGCCGGTCCGCCAGTGCGCGCCGGGGGATAAGTGGGTGGGTCGCAACCCGTTGCCGCCAGACGAACAGCAACGCAGCCACCGCGCTACCAGCAAGGAACCACGGCCCCAACGGTGAGAAGACCTGCACCTCGGGGTCGGCGGTGGCGAACGCCAACACGACCCCGGCCAAGGCAAGACCCAGCAGCCCAGCCCCGATCAGGTCCGCCGACGCCCTGAGGTCAGCTGCGCCGCGCAGGTCGATCAATGGGCGCTTAGCCGACAGCTCGCGGGCGACGAAGAGCGCCGCCAGGACGTAGCAGGTCAGCGCCATCGGCGTCGTCCAGCGGCTGTCGCCGACATAGGGGATGTAGGCAAGTCCGGTGGTGAGCCCGCTGGTGAGCCGCTCGGGAGCAAGGAGCACCAGGGCGAGGGCGACGACTGCCAACACCGCCAGCAGGGCACCCAGCCAGTCCACAGCGGCGCGCGACTCGGTGGCGTTGTGCCCGGCTGGGCTGGCCACGGGTCGACGGAGGGCGAGCAGTCCGGCCGCCAGCACCAGCCCGACGGCGAGGTTGAGCCAGAAGATCGTGCCCCACGTCGAGAACGACAGCACCACCGCGCCGTACAGCGGGCCGAGCACACTGCCGACCTCCTGAACCGCGCCGACAACGCCAAGCGGCACCCCGCGCTGCTCGACCGTCCAGATGTCGGCGACCAGCGCCAGCGTGGCCGGCACCAGTCCACCGCCTCCGACGCCTTGGAGGAAGCGCCCGGCCACCATCGTGACGAGGTCGTACGACGCTGCGGTGACCAGTGAACCCACCGAAAAGACGACAAGTGATCCGACGAGCACCGGGATGCGGCCACGGATGTCGGCGATGCGCCCGATGAGCGGAAGCATCGCGATGTACCCCAACAGGAACCCCGACACGATAGGGGCTGCGCGTTGCAGCTCGTCGAGGTTGAGGCCGACTGAGGTCATCATCTCGGGCAAGGCCAGCACGACGACGTAGGTGTCTGCCGCCGCGAACCCCACGGCAACGGCGGCGAGCACGAGCAGCGCCCGGGCAGCCCCGTCTGCGCGCTGCTGCCCGGCTGTCACGAGGCGAGACGTCAGATCGGTGCCTGGATGTCGACGGGGTCAGCGTCGAGATCCAGGTCGATCGTGTAGGTCTGGTCGCCGAAGCCCTCGTAGAACGGGCCGGTGATCGTCGCACCGGACACGTCGTTGTCGTCGGTCAAGGTGTAGTTGACCGTGAAGTCGGCCGACCCGGCTGAGGGGAAGAGATCCTGCACGGCCTCGCCTGGCAGCGTGCCGCTGATTGACGTCAAGACCTGCTCGCCACTTCGTTCGGAGTCACCCTTTTCGAGGTTCGTGGTCGCCGTGAACAGCGTCGAGATGCCGCCCTCGCGGGCCATGAGCTCCGCGGGGTTCGGAGCGCCGTAGGCGGCCGGGTCGAGCTCGCTCCACCCCACGAAGGGCAGCTCTGCATACACTGCGCCGTCAACGGCGATGAGCGGTGCCGTCAGGTCGACAGCGGTCTGCACCTTCACCTCACCGGTGAATGCCGGGTCATGGGTGCCGGTACCTTCCGCGCTCAGCAAACCCTCCAGGTCGGCGGGAAGCTCTGCAGCGGTCAGCGTGAAACCGATGTAGTCAGCGGCATCGAAGTTCTGCTTGGCCCCCGCCAACCGCTCCTCGGGGGATTGGTCGTCAGCAGGTGAGGAGCCGCCCGAGCAGCCGGTCAGCGCCACGATCATGGCCACCGCGAACGGCACAAGCTTGCGCACACCGACAGCCTGCCATGCCGGCCGGCTGCCGCGTCGCCTTACCCGCCGCGGGGACCGCTGAAGGCGGCGATCGGCTGTGGAGCCGGCGTTCCGGAGCCGTCCCGGCGCCCGACCTGTTCGGGCAGGTCGACTGGCGCCCCGCTGGCGGCAGCGGCCCGGACCGGTGCTGGGCCGACGTACGCGGTCAGCAGGATGTCTTCACCACGCAGGAACCGATGACAGCGGACGCCTCCTGTGGCGCGCCCCTTTGCTGGGTACTCCGACAGCGGCGTCACCTTGACGCTGCCCGCCTCGGTGCCTGGCAGCGCCGAACTGGAGCCGGACACCGTGACGACGACGTTGTCGTCAGCGAGCCGGAGGGCGCCGAAGAAGCGCACTCGGGCGTCTCTGGCCAACCGGACCCCCGCGATGCCGCCTCCGGCGCGACCCTGAGCGCGCACCGCAGCGACCGAAAAGTGCAGCAGCTGGGCGTCGCTGGTGACGAACACGAGCTGCTCGTGACCCGCCTTCAGCTCCACGGCGCCGACCACCTCGTCATGCGGCTCGAGCCGGATCACCGGCCACGAGTCCTTGTTGGTCAGCACCTCCGGCTGGACGCGCTTGACGACTCCGCCCGCGGTGCCGACCATCACGCCGAGGGAGTCAGCGGTCAGCGAGGTCACCGCGACCACGCGTTCACCTGGTTCCAACGCCACGAACTCGGTGACCGGCGCGCCGCCTTGCAGGTGCGGCGCGGCAGCGGTCGCGGGCAGTGTGGGCATGTCGAGGACCCCCAGCCGCACGAGCCGACCAGCCGAGGTGAGCACGCCGACGCTGCCTCGTGCGGTTGCCGCGGCAACACTGACCACCACGTCGTGCTTGGCCCGCGCCCCGCCCGCCGGTAGCGGGGTGTCGTTGCTGGTGCGCGCCAACAGACCGGCTGAGGACAGCAGCACGAAGCAGGGGTCGTTGGCGACCTCGAGCGGCACAGCTGCCGACACCGGCTGCGCGGCTGACTCGAGCAGCACGGTACGGCGCGGCGTACCGTGCTGCGTGGCCACCTCAGCCAGCTCGTCGGCGACCATCTGGCGCAACCGCGACTCGTCGTCGAGGACTGCAGTGAGCTCCTCGATGGTGCGCTCGAGCTGCGCCTTCTCACTCTCGAGTTCGAGTTTGGAGAACTTCGTCAGCCGGCGCAGTGGCATGTCGAGGATGTAGGTGGCCTGCGTCTCGCTGAGATCGAAGACGGTGATCAGGCGGCTGCGGGCCTGGTCGGCGTTGTCGCTGGAGCGGATCAGCTGGATCACCTCGTCGATGTCGAGGATGGCGATCAGCAGCCCGTCGACGAGGTGGAGCCGATCGGCGGCCTTCGCGCGGCGGAAGGCGGAGCGGCGGCGGACGACGTCGTACCGATGCTGCAGATAGACCTCAAGCAGCGGCTTGAGCCCGAGCGTGCGTGGCTGACCGTCGACGAGGGCGACCGCGTTGATGCCGAACACCTCTTCCATCGGCGTCTGCCGGTAGAGCTGCTCGAGCAGCGCCTCGGGGTGGAAGCCGTTCTTGACCTCGATGACGAGCTGCAGGCCCTTGGTGCGGTCGGTCAGGTCCTTGACGTCGGCGATGCCCTGGAGCTTCTTGGCCTGCACGAGGGACTTGATGCGCTCGATGACCCGCTCGGGACCGACGTTGTAGGGGAGTTCGGTCACCACGATGCCCTTGCGCCGGGGGGTGACGGTCTCGATCCGGGCGCTCGCCCGGATGCGGAAGGACCCGCGCCCGGTCTGATAGGCGTCGCGGATGCCGTCGAGGCCGATGATCTTGCCGCCGGTGGGCAGGTCAGGGCCGGGGATGAACCGCATCAGGTCGTCGAGACTCGCCTGCGGTGACGCGACGAGATGGCGCAGCGCCTGGACGACCTCGACCAGGTTGTGCGGCGCCATGTTCGTCGCCATGCCGACGGCGATACCGCTGGCGCCGTTGACGAGCAGGTTGGGGAACGCCGCCGGCAGCACGGCGGGCTCCAGCTCGCGGCTGTCGTAGTTGGGCTTGAAGTCGACGGTGTCCTCGTCGATGCCGGCGGTCATCGGAAGCGCCGCGGGCGCCATCCGGCACTCGGAGTACCTCATGGCGGCCGGTGGGTCATCAGGAGAGCCGAAGTTGCCGTGGCCGTCGACGAGTGGCAGCCGCAGCGCCCACGGCTGCACCATCCGCACCAGCGCGTCGTAGATCGCGCCGTCACCGTGCGGGTGCAGCCGACCCATCACCTCACCCACGACCCGGGCGCTCTTGACGTGTCCACGGTCAGGCCGCACGCCCATGTCGTTCATCGTGTAGAGAATGCGGCGCTGGACGGGCTTCAGCCCGTCGCGAGCGTCGGGCAGTGCCCTGGAGTAGATGACGGAGTAGGCGTACTCGAGATAGCTGGAGCGCATCTCGTCGCGCACGTCGATGTCGACGATGTGCTCTTCGAAGTCCTCGTCAGGGGCAGTGGTACGGCGGGCCATGGGTCGGTGTCCTCAGCTGTGCCGGTCGAGACGCTGGCAGGGTCGCAGTCATTGTCGCGCCGTCAGCCGACAGCCCCTGGCACCGACCCGCACAGCGGCATACTCGCCTAGGCCCGGAAGCCCCGACGTACGTCTGCCGACACGTGGGGGAAGACGGTCGGTGAAGCGGCTTTGGGGCGTACGTCTGCCGACGCGGGCGGCGGAAGACGAATGGCACCCGCGGCATACTGGCTGACCATGTGTCCTCGTCTGCCTGAGCCCGGCAAGCACACCTCGGACACCAAGTCGTTGTTCCTCGACTACCTCGACTACTACCGCGCGACCGTCGCTGCGAAGCTCGAGGGCTTGAGCGAAACGGAGCTGCGCAGCAGCCGCCTTCCGTCGGGATGGACTCCGCTCGAGCTGGTCAAGCACCTGGTTTTCATGGAGCGACGCTGGTTGCGGTGGGGCTTCACAGCCGAACCGGCCTCCGACCCGTGGGGCGACAACGATGCGCAGGGACGCTGGTACGTCGGTCCGGACGAGTCTGCCCAGGAACTGCTGGCTGCCTTGGCCGAAGGCGGTCGCCGGACGAGGCAGATCGTCGAGCGCGCCGAGCTGGAGGCTGGCAGCGCCGTCGGTGGGCGCTTCCAGTCGGCGCAGGAGGCGCCGGCACTGGTGTGGATACTCTTCCACGTCCTCCAGGAGTACGCCCGCCACGCTGGCCATCTCGACATCGCCCGCGAGCTCACCGATGGCAGCGTCGGCGAGTAGATTCGGGCGGGTGGATGCGGCACGACAGACGCAGTATCCCGCGCATTGGGAAGCCGACGTCCTGCTGCTCGACGGGGGAGCGGCGCGGTTGCGTCCAATCCGTCCGGACGACGCCGACCGGTTGGTCGCGTTCTACTCACGAGTCTCACCGGAGTCGAAGTACAAACGCTTCTTCGCGCCCTACCCGTCGTTGTCCGAGCGCGACGTCGAACGTTTCACGAACGTCGACCACACCGATCGGGTCGCCTTCGTCGTCACGCTGGGTCCCGACATCGTGGGGGTAGGCCGGTACGACAAGGTCGACGAGTCTGAGGCCGAGGTCGCGTTCCTCGTGGAGGACTCCCAGCAGGGCAGGGCGTCGCCCAGGTGCTGCTCGAGCACCTGGCCCAGGCGGGCCGTGAGCGCGGCGTGGCACGGTTCGTCGCGGAGGTGCTGCCCGACAACACGCGCATGACCCGCACGTTGCGTGACGCCGGTTACTCCGTCGCCGACGACATAGCCGACGGGGTGCTGCGTCTGGTGTTCCCCATCGACCACACCGACACCGCGGCGGGAGTAATGCTCTCGCGGGAGCACCGCGCGGAGAAGCGGTCGATGGAGCGCATCTTGACAGCCGCGAGCGTCGCCGTCATTGGCGTGAGCCGTCGGGAGGACACCGTTGGGCGCGCGCTGGTGCGCAACCTCGTGCTGGGCGGCTACCCCGGGTCGGCTGTACGTCGTCAACCCCGCCGCCGACGCCATCGCCGGCATGCCGGCGTACCCGAACGTGCAGGACATCCCCGACCGCGTCGAGGTCGCCATCGTCACGGTCCCGGCCCAGGCCGCCCACGACGTCGTCCTCGAGTGCGCCGCCAAGGGCGTGCACGGGCTGGTCGTCGTGTCCAGCGGCTTCGCCGAGACCGGCGAGGAGGGCCGGGTGCGGCAGCGGCGGCTCGTCGGGCTCGCCAGGTCGTACGGCCTGCGCCTGGTGGGCCCGAACTGCCTCGGCATCATCAACACGGCCGCGGAGGTCTCGCTCAACGCGTCGCTGTCACCGGTCATGCCGCCACCCGGTCGGGTCGGCCTTTTCTCCCAGTCCGCAGCCCTGGGGATGGCCATCCTCGAGACCGTGACGCGGCGCGGCCTCGGGTTGTCGACCTTCGTCTCCGCAGGTAACCGGGCCGACGTGTCCGGCAACGACGTGCTGCAGTACTGGGAGGACGACGACGCCACCGATGTCGTGCTGCTGTACCTGGAGTCGATCGGGAACCCGCGCAAGTTCTCCCGAATCGCCCGTCGCGTGGGCCGCCGTAAGCCGGTAGTGGCGGTCAAGTCAGGTCGTACGACGCAGGGTGTGCCGGTCGGCCATACCGTGCGCTCCACCGTCGCGCCGCAGGCGGCGGTCGACGCGATGTTCCGCCAGGCCGGGGTGATCCGGGTGGACACCGTGGACGAGATGGTGGACGTCGCCCAACTGCTCGCCCACCAACCGCTGCCGCAGGGGCGCCGGATCGCCGTCGTGGGGAACTCCGATGCGCTGGGGTTACTCGTCGCCGACGCCGCGGCAGCGGCCGGCTTGACCGTGGTGAGATCGGTGGCGCTGGGCGCCGAGTCCGCCGCGGAGGAGTTCGAACGGGCCCTTGACGAGGCGGTCGGCGCCCCCACCGTCGACGCTGTCATCGCCGGCTTCACGCCGCCGCCGAACACCACCGGCACGGCGGTCGCACAAATCGTGGCGGCGGTGGGGGAGCGGTCCGACAAGCCGCTCGTCTGCACGTTCCTCGGCGCCCCAGGAGTGCCGGAGCTGCTGCGAGTCCCCGCCGACTCACCAGCGACTGGGCGTGCCGCAGCGCCCGGCCGCCGCTCGGTCCCGTCGTACCCAACTCCGGAGGCTGCCGTGCGGGCGTTGGCCCGGGCGGTCGGCCATGCTGAGTGGGCCAGCCGCCCACCGGGCCTCCCGCGCGTGTTCGACGACATCGACCCTCGGCGCGGCCGGTCGCTGGTGGACCGGGCGCTCGCCGGATCGGCGGACGGCACCGAGCTTGACGACGACGCCCTACGGGAGCTGCTAGCGAGCTATGGCATCGCCTTGACCCCGACGGCACGGGTGAGCTCGCTGGCAGAAGCCATCACTGCAGGCGAGGCGTTCTCGTGGAACGTTGCGTTGAAGGCGACCGCAGAACGGCTTAGGCACCGACCCGACCTCGCGCATGTCTGGCGCAGTGTCGACGATGCCGACGACATGGCCGCCGCCTGGCGGAGCCTCACGCAGTTGATCGACGACCCGGCCGAGGCTGGCTTCGTGGTGCAGCCGATGGCGGCCCCCGGCGTACCGGTCACCATCGCCAGCTTCGAAGACGCGCTGTTCGGGCCCATCGTCTCGTTCGGGATGGCCGGCGCGCCGTCGGAGCTGCTCGGGGACGTCTCCTACCGCATCCCGCCGCTGACCCAGGCCGACGCCGCCGACCTGGTCCGGGAGGTGCGGGCGGCGCCGCTGTTCTTCGGCTACCGGGGCGCGGAGGTGGTCGACATCGGTTTGGTGGAGGACCTCATCTTGCGTCTCGCCCAGCTGAAGGACGACCTGCCCGAGGTGCAGGAGCTCAACCTCGACCTCGTTCTCGTGGGGGCGCGGAGTGCTGCTGTACTGCGAGCGGCGGGGCGGGTAGCTCCCGTGCCGGACGCCCGCAGCGACTGGTTCACCCGCCGACTCGCGGGACCGTCGAGTTCGACGGACACCCTCGCCAACTGAGCGGCCGACGCCAGTGAGCGCAGCATCGTGGGAGGATGCACCCATGCTCAAGTCCAGCTCCGCGGACCAGACCACCGACCTGCGCGACGCCATTGACCGGTGCGGCTACTACCCGAGCGTCGTGGCGGAGGCGATCGAGTCTGCCCTTGCCGCGGAACCCGTGCTGGCGTACGTGCTGCACCACGAACCGACGTTCGACCGGGACGAGGTGCGCAGGCACGTCACGGTCTTGGCCCTGACCCCGTCGCGGCTGCTCGTCGCCCACACCGACGAGCACCCTCCCGACGACCTGCTCCCAGCGCCGTACGCCTCGACCTCGACCGAGGCGGTGCCGCTTCATCGCGTCGGCAGCGTCGCCGTCACCCGCATGGTGGCTAACCCCGGGATCGAGCCGAACTCGGGCAGCACGCCGGGTGTTACCGAGGCGGTGCTGACCGTCGGCTGGGGCGCGGTGAAGAGGGTCGACCTCGAGCCCGCCAGCTGCAACGACCCGGAGTGCGTCGGCGACCACGGCTACAGCGGCATGCTGTCGGCGGAGGACTTCGCGCTGCGGATCAGTTCCAGCGCTGACGGAGCCGAGGCGGTAGACCAGCTGCTGGAGTTTGCGCGCGCCCTGAGCGCTGCGACAGTGGCCTCTTGACCAGCGCCCAAACGGAGGGCGCCCAGACCGAGGGCGTCCGGATGGAGGGCGCCCAGACTGACGGCGCACAGACCGAGGGCGTCCTGCCGCGCTACTTCGGTGGGTCACTGGCCGAGGTCCTGCCCTCGGCTGTTGCGGCGCTGGGAGCGCCGGGATGGACGAACACCTTCAGCCTGCCGGCGAGGGACTCCTACGTCGTGCTGCTGATCGACGGGCTCGGGTGGCAGCTTCTTCGTGACAACGCTGACGACGCTCCCTACCTGTCGACCCTGGCCGCGGCGACCAGCCCGATCACCTGCGGCGTGCCGTCAACGACAGCGACGAGCCTGACCACGCTCGGGACCGGGCTCCCTCCGGGGGCCCACGGGGTGGTGGGGTTCACGTCCCGCATACCCGGCACCGACCGGCTGCTCGACGCGCTTCGGTGGGACAAGACAGTCGACCCAAGGGAGTGGCAGGTCCATGACACCGTTTTCGGCCGGGCCGCTGCTGCGGGCGTGGCCGCAAGCGCGGTCAGCCGCCGAGCGTTCGCTGGGTCGGGACTGACCGACGTCAGCCAGCGCGGGGCCGAGTTCGTGCCCGCAGACACTTCCGGTGAGCGGATCTCCGCCGCCGTTCGGTCTGCCGCCGGTTCCCCCTCGCTCACCTACGTGTACGACGGCGAGCTGGACGCGACAGGGCACCGGCGCGGGTCGTCGTCGTGGGCGTGGCGGCACCAGTTGGCGGTCATCGACATGTTCGCAGCCCGGCTGCGGGAGGCGCTGCCGCCGACGACCGCCTTGCTGATCACCGCCGACCACGGCATGGTCGACATCGAGCCCGAGGCGCGGATCGACGTCGATGATGAGATAGAGCTCATCGACGGGGTCGCCGTCTTCGGTGGTGAGGCGCGCTTTCGTCACCTGTACTGCGCGGCCGGCGCGGTCGACGACGTCGCCCTGCGCTGGCGCGAGCGCTGCGGCACGGCGGCCTGGGTGGTCACCCGCGACGAGGCCATCGACGAGGGGTGGTTCGGGTCGGTCGACACCCACGTCCGGCCCCGGCTGGGGGACGTCCTGGTGGCGAGCGGCAGCGGCATGGCCGTCGTCTCGTCGAGCCGCTTCCCGCACGAGGCGTCGCTGATCGGCCTGCACGGCTCACTCACGCCCGAGGAGATGCTGGTGCCGCTGCTTCTCGACGCGCCTGATTGAGGCGCACCAGGGCGCGCACAAACCTGCCGCGGTTTGGCGCAGTACGCACGTCCCGAGGTGGCTCCGCACCTGCACAACGCGCCAGATCGGGGCACCTACCGACGTGATCGCCTGTCCAAGATGCGGACCGTGAGCTTCGACAGCAGGGTCCGGGCGGCCTCTCCTGCGGCGGCGACGGCGGCGTTGATAACGGCGGGGTCGGTGACTGCGGTGTTGATCTGGTCCGGCTGCTCCTTGATCGCGGCCATGACCAGGTCGGCGGCCTGGGCGGGGGTGATTGTCGGGTCGGACTCGAAAGTCTCCGGGGCGACCATCGGCGTACGCACCAGCGGCGTGTCGATGGTGGTGAACCGGATGCCTTCTCCGGACAGCTCCGCGCTCACCCCTCCGCTCCAGGCGGCACGTGCTGCGTTGCTCGCGACGTACGCCGCCAGTTCGGGTGGATCGGCCTGCACGTCGATCGAGCTGATGGTGATGACGTACCCGGTGCCGGACTCGCGCAGGGCTGGCAGCAGGCCCAGCACGAGGCGGGCCGCACCGAAGTACTTCAACCGCATCGTGCGCTCGAAGTCGTGGAAGCTGTCTCGTGCCAACGGTGCCGAACTCCCGCTCGAGCACCCGGCGGCGTTGATGACGAGGTCGACGGTGTGGTGCTTGGCGGTGATCTGCTCGGTCAAGGCGTCGATGGCGTCGACGTCGGAGAGGTCGCACGGGTAGACGGAGGCCGAACCGCCGCCGTCCTCGATCTCGCCCTGGGTGTCGAGCAGGTCCTGCTCGTCGCATGCCACCAGCAGAGGGGTCACACCCGCCTGGGCCACCTTCAGCGCGGTGGCCTTGCCGACCCCGGAGCTGACGCCGGTGATCACCACGGTGCGGCCGTGCAGCGCGTCCCGCAAGGCAACGTCCGATGCGGTCGAGGGGTCCAGGTGCTGCTCCCAGTAGTCCCACAACGCGGCGGCGTACGTTTCCACCGGCGGGCACGAGATGCCGTACCCGGACAACGCCTTCTCGGTCGCCCGGGCGGAGAACGTGGCCGGCAGCACCAGCTGGCCGAGCAGCTCGGGCGGGACGCCAAGGCGACCCACCGTCTCAGCCAAAGCGCGCTGTGCAGGTGCGGTGCCCAGCACCGACGTCAAGACGTTGACCGGCTCCCACGAGCGGGGCAGCGCAGCCGTGACCCGACGGTCAACCGGGACCATGAGCCGGGGCGCCCTCGCCGCCGCCGCGAGCGTGTTGACGACATCGACAACGGCTTGCGGCACGGGGTCGACCAGGTGGAAAGCCTGTCCGTCAAGGCCGTCGATGTGGGCCAGGTGGTCCAGCGCCGTCGCCACGAAGTCGACCGGTACGACGTTGGTGTCGCCGAGGTCGACGCTCATCAGCGGTGCGCGCTGCGGCAGCGTGTCGCGCAGCCTCTTCAGGAGGGGGAAGAAGTAGTACGGTCCGTCGACCGTGTCCATCACCCCGGTCTGGGAGTGACCGACGACGATGGCGGGACGGTAGATGCGCCACGGGACGGGGCACTCCTCGCGCACGATGCGCTCCGCGGCAAACTTCGTCTGGTGGTACGGCGTCGGGAGCCGCTGGCCTTCGTCGAACATCGTCTCGTCGAACCCGCCGCGGTAGTCGCCAGCGACGGCGACCGACGAGAGGTGATGGAAGACACCAGCCTTCAGCTCGTCCGCCAACGCGACCGCGTCGAGCGTGCCGGCGACGTTGAGAGCAGCGTTGCGCTCAGGTGTGGCGGTCATGTCGTACACCGCGGCAAGGTGGAAGAAGTGGGAGACCGACCCCCGGTGCTGCTCGAGCCAGTCAGCGGCGACGCCAATCGACGTCGCACTGAGATCACCGATCACCGGTCGGATCCGGTCGGAGGAGTTCCACCGACTGCGGTGCAACCGCTCAAACCGCGGTACTGCGCCCTCCCGCACCACGGCGAAGATCGTGCCCTCGCGGTTGCTGAGCAGTGCTTCAACGAGGTGCCGGCCGATGAACCCAGTGGCACCTGTCACGACGTATGTCATCGCACTCAGCGGCCCGGGTCCTTACCCCCGCCACTATCCCCACCGGCGCCAGCACCACTGTCGCCACCGGCGCCACCCAGCATGATCTCGTCCCAGCTAGGCACGCTGGGCCGCTTGCCCGTACGGCGTTTGCGCCCCGTCACCGGCTCGGTGACCGGCTCGGTGGACGGACCAGCGTGCTCGTCTGCCGAGGAGAGCGCGGCGGGAGCGTCGTCGTCCACCACCGTTGAGTCCGGGACCGAAGCCATTTCGGCGGGTTCGTCGACCTCCGCAGGATCCTCAGCGGCGGCATCTCCAGTGTCTGGTCGGGGATAACCGTCGGTGTCCACGGTGATCGACGGCTCGGGGTGCTGGCCAGCGGACTCCGATATCGCCCGCACCACCGCCGTCAAATCGTCATTTGCGTCGTCCCCGTCGTCGGCCAGGCTGAGGAGGTCACTGCCGCTCGGTACGGCCGCCAGGCGACGTTCGCCACCGCGGCCGCCTTCGCGCGGCTGGGGGCCTTTGCGGGTGGACTGACGCTCACCGGTCAGCCACCTGGCCTCGTCGTCCTCAGCCACGCTGTAGCGCCCCACCACGTCGAAAACGAACAACGCGGTCCGCTCCCGCTCGCCGGAGAGATAGGAGCCCTGCACCGTCCAGCGGCCGTCCTCACGGCGCCAGGCGTCCCACTCGACCGAGTCGGGGTTGACCCCTCGACTGCGCAACCGCTCGGTAACCACCTCGGCGAGACGGCGAGCCGGCCCATCGACGTTCTTGCGGCGCACGTGGCTGCGCCGGGCCAACTCCGCGATGTGGTGGCGTTCGGCCAGCACTGGGACGCAGAACGGCAGAATCTTCTCGACGGGGACCTGGGCCACCGCCGCCACCGCGTCTGGTGTCTCACCTGCACGGATACGGGCTTGGATGTCACGGGGGCGCAAGGCGCTGTCCATCTCGATCTCCAACTGGCCGAGCCGCGGCCGGTCGCCGCGAAGCGCCGCACGCAACTTGTCGTCTGCAGGCGCTCCGAACTGCACACCCGCGTCATCGACGAAGATGACCTGTCGGCCATCATCAGTCAACCCCACGAGCTTGAGCTGGCGCATGTGGTCCTTCCGGCTCCTGGCGAGGTGTGGCCAAGTGTGTCGCGGCGTTGGGATTGCCGCCGTCAGGCACACCGCGCTGTTCCCGCTATTCAACACCTCAGCCGGTGCCCCCCGCGCGGCGGCAGCCGCGCTCTCGGAACAGCCGCGCGGGGGCAGCCGGCTCGGAGCGGCTGGGGCGCCACCCCGGTGGGCGCACCACAGGTGGGAGGATTCCTGCATGTCCGATGCTGCCTCGGTCGCGCCGTACGACGCGTTGCTGATCGTCTCGTTCGGCGGCCCGGAGCAGCCGGCCGACGTCATGCCCTTCCTGCGCAACGTCACGGCGGGCCGCGACATCCCGCTCGACAGGCTCACCGCAGTGGCTTCGCACTACCTCGACCGGGGCGGGCGCAGCCCGATCAACGACCAGTGCCGGGCGTTGCGGGAAGCCGTTCGACGTGACCTCGCCGAGAGCGGCATCGACATCCCGGTGTACTGGGGCAACCGCAACTGGGAGCCCTACCTCAGCCAGACCACGACGCAGATGCAGGCTGACGGCGTCGTCCGGGCGGCAGCGTTCGTCACCAGTGCTTACTCGTCGTACTCAGGCTGTCGGCAGTACAGGGAGAACCTGCATGACGCGGTGGTGCCGATGGCCTCGTTGCGCGTCGACAGGCTGCGCCACTACTTCAACCATCCCGGCTTCGTGGAGCCGTTTGTCGACGCGACCTGTGCCGCCCTGGCGGACCTGCCCGGCGACGTGCGCGGCGCTGCTCAGCTGGTGTTCGTCACGCACTCGATCCCGGTCGCCATGGCGGAGTCGTCGGGCCCATCGGGCGGGGCGTACGTCGCCCAGCACCGGTCAGTGGCGAGCCTGGTCGCCGAGGGCGTGCAACGCCGTACCGGCACCGCTCACGACTGGCAGCTGGCGTACTGCAGCAGGTCCGGCCCACCCGCCGTGCCGTGGCTGGAGCCCGACGTCAACGACGCACTTGCCAAGCTGGCGAGAGGGGAACGCTGCAGCGCTGTGGTGGTCGTGCCGATCGGCTTCGTGTCGGACCACATGGAGGTGGTGCACGACCTCGACACCGAGGCAGCAGCCACCGCCGCCGGGCTGCGGCTGCCGTTCGCGCGGGCCGCGACTCCGGGAGTGCACCCGGCGTACGTGGCGATGGTGCGTGACCTGCTGGTGGAGCGCGCAGCCGCCGAACGTGGCGACGCGGTGGAGCGGGTGGCGCTGGGGGAGTTGGGTCCCAGCTGGGACCGCTGCCCGGCGAACTGCTGTCCGAACC
Organism: Nocardioidaceae bacterium; assembly: GCA_030447805.1. Classification (GTDB taxonomy): domain Bacteria; phylum Actinomycetota; class Actinomycetes; order Propionibacteriales; family Nocardioidaceae; genus JAUJOE01. Next base: position 286,936 of record JAUJOE010000001.1, read on the forward strand.
CCCGAGGCTTGCGCCCGGCTCTGGGTGAGGTGGAGCCGGCCGGGGCTGTGTCACGTCAACCGGTCACCTAGCCTGACGGGCGTGCCGTCCCGTGCCGTTCTCATCACTGGCTGCTCATCAGGCATCGGGGCGGCGACTGCGCGTGCCTTCCACGCCCGCGGCCACACCGTCTATGCGACCGCCCGGCGCCCCGACTCTCTCGCCGGCCTGGCAACTGACGGCATCTTCACGCTGCCACTCGACGTCGTCGACGAAGACAGCATGCGCGCCGCCGTCGACGCCGTGCAGTCGCGGCACGACGCGGTCGACGTGTTGGTGAACAACGCCGGCTACGGCCTGCAGGCGCCAGTCGAGGAGGCCGACCCCGCGGACGTGCGCCGTCAGTTCGAGACCAACGTCTTCGGCCTCGTCCGGATGACCCAGCTCGTGCTGCCGGCGATGCGCCGCCAACGGTTCGGCCGCGTCATCAACCTGTCGTCGATGGGCGGCCGGTTCTCGCTACCGGGCGGGGGCTTCTACCACGCGACGAAACACGCCGTCGAAGCCATCAGCGACGCCCTGCGCCTGGAGGTGGCGCCGTTCGGCGTCGGTGTCAGCCTGATCGAGCCGGGGCCCGTTCTCACCGAGTTCGGCGCGACGGCGATCAGCACGATCGACGAACGTGGAGCGGCCGGGGGAGAGGGGCCGTACGACGATTTCAAGCAGCGGCTGGCTGCCCGCTACGCCAGCGCGTACGACGGTCGGCGCCGTAGCCTCGCCTCCTCCGCCGACGTCGTGGCAAGGGTGGTTGTCAGGGCCGCCGAGGCGGCGCGTCCCCGCGCTCGGTACGTCGTCGGGCCGGTCTCCCACGCTGCTGTGACCAGTCGACGACTGCTGCCTGACCGGCTGTTCGACGCCGTTATCAGGTCGCAGTTCCCCACTCCGTGAAGCGGCTGGGGCCTCACGTGGCGCCGGGCCGAGAAATCAGGCACAATCTCGCCGCCGGTCGGGCACAAAATGCAGTGCCTAGACGTTGCAGACCGTGCACCATGCGAAGCCGCACAACTCGACAACCAAGAAGTGAGCACAGATGGCTACTGACTACGACGCACCGCGCAAGACCGAGGAAGAGCTCAACGAGGACTCGCTCGAGGAGCTGAAGGCGCGGCGCCTCGACAAGAACTCCGGCAAAGTCGACGAGGACGAGGTAGAGGCGGCTGAGACGTTCGAGCTGCCAGGGGCGGACCTCTCCCACGAGGAGCTCTCCGTACAGGTGCTGCCGCGCCAGGAGGACGAGTTCACCTGCTCGAGCTGTTTCCTCGTCCACCACCGCAGCCAGCTCGCTTCGGACAAGAGCGGCCAGCTGATCTGCACCGACTGCGCCGCCTAGCTGATCAGGACGAGATCTCCTGCTTGTCGCGGAGCGTCGCGTCCTCCGCCATGCCCGGCGGCAGCTCACCGGTGGAGCGAACCCAGTAGCGGGCAGCGCGGCGGGTCGCGTACGTCTTCGCCACACCGATCGCCATACCGCTCACCGCTGCCCACACCAGCGCCTCGCGATGGGCAATGTCGGGGCTCTCGGGTGTGCTCGGCGGCTTGCGTCCCGTCGCCGTGTGCCACAGCGCATCGAGCACCCGAGCCGCCGCGACCCCGGCGACTAGCGCCGAGCCGGTGCCGAGCATCCTCCAGGCCGTCTTGCCCTTGTCAGACTTCTTCTCGGACTTGTCGGACTTCTTGGCCACAAGCTGCTCCTGCGGATGTGTGTCGGCCCTGAGCTGGCGCTGTCTAGCTGGCGCTGCCTAGTCTTGCATGACGCGGGCGTTGAGACAGGCGGCGAGTTCTGCCGGCTTGCGACTCGAGATCAGCCAGTACGGCGTCGGGTCGCGGTCGTCGACGACGCCGACCTTCACCGCGCACCCCACGTAGGGCCTCGTCAGCAAGTACGCCCGAGCGTCGGCGTCCACACCCAGCGCCCGTCGGGTCGCCGCGGCGTCCAACGCGGTCGCCGCGCCCACGTATCGCCACGGCAGGTGTGCGCGCCCGGCCCGCAGCCCGCCTGCGTCGATGCTGACCGTCGCGTCGCCGTACCGCACCAACCCCGTCACCACGATCGCGAGCGCTACGGCGGCGGCCGCGAGCGCAACGCTGCCCGGTCCGGCCACGAAGAACGCCCACCAGACGGCGACGACCACCAGAAGGCCCGCCACCCACCAGGCTGGGGGCACCCGTAGGGTCTCGGTGTAGGGCTGGTTGGGTCTGTGCACAGGCCAAGCCTGCCACCCTCGTCGCCAGGTAGCCTGGTCAGCCGCTGAGCGTCCGAGGTCTGCCAGGGAGAGTGACTCCGCACAATGCTCGAGGTGCTGATCCGCCGGATCGACCCCGACGTCCCCTTGCCGACGTACGCCCATCCGGGAGACGCCGGCGCTGACCTCGTCAGCACCGTTGACGTCACGCTGTCGCCGGGCGACCGGGCAGTGGTGCCAACCGGCATCGGCATCGCGCTGCCGGCGGGTTACGTCGCCCTCGTGCATCCCCGCTCCGGCCTGGCTGCCCAGTCGGGGGTGTCGATCGTCAATGCCCCAGGCACCATCGACGCCGGTTACCGCGGAGAGGTCAAGGTCGTGCTGATCAACCTCGATCCCACCGAGCCGGTGCATGTCTGCCGGGGTGACCGCATCGCCCAGCTGGTGTTCCAACGGTTCGAGCCGGCGAGGTTCGTCGAGGTCGACCGGCTTCCGGGCTCGCACCGGGCCGCTGGTGGGCACGGCTCCACCGGCGGTTTCGCGTCGAGCTCCGCCGCACCCCGACAAGTCCAGCTGCCCTCCGAGGACGCGCCGTGATCTTCCGCCGACGCCCCACCGGCTCCGACGACGTACCTGCTGAGCCGGCGGCCAGCGAGGAGCAACCGCCTGCCGACCGCCCCCGCGGCCCATGGGACCGTTCCGAGACCACCGCAGATGCCGAGGACGACAGCTACATCGACCTCGGCGGCCTGGTGGTCAAGGGCGCGCCGGGCCTCGAGCTGCGGCTTCAGGTCGACCAACGGACGTCAGCGGTGGCGGCCGTCATGCTCGCCGGGCCGGACTCCGGCCTGGAGCTGCGGGCGTTCGCGGCGCCGCGGAACGGTGGAATCTGGGACGACGTCCGCGCCGACATCGCTGCCGAGGCGGAGCGGCGCGGCGGGACGTCGTCGGAGTCGCTCGGCGAGTTCGGAACGGAGGTCAAGGTCGTGGTCCCGGTCCGCACACCCGATGGTCGGTCGGCTACCCAGCCCAGCCGCATCGTCGGGGTGGAGGGTCCGCGCTGGCTGCTGCGCGGCACCTTCTTGGGCAAGAGCGCCGCCGACCCAGACCCTGACGGGCCGATCGAGACAGCGTTCCGGTCCGTGATCGTCGTACGCGGCGAAGGGCCGATGGCGCCGCGGGAGATGATCGCCTTGCAGATGCCGGCCAACGCCCGGCTGCCTGCCGACCAGGCGGACGGGAGCTAGGCTGAAAACCATGAGGATCGACCCCGCCCCCGGGCGACTGCGGCGTGCCTTGAAGAAGTTGGCCGCCACGCCCGAGCAGCTCCACGCCGACGAGCTGGGGCACGCCCGCGAGCTGCACGGCTGCCAGCAGATCGACGCGGTCAGCGATCGGGAAGTCGTCAGGGTCTTCGGTCACCTGAAGAACGTTGCGCTGGCTCCTCGAGCCGGCACCCCGACCGTCGAAGCCACCCTGTACGACGGCTCCGGTGTGATCACGTTGGTCTGGCTCGGCAGGCGCACCATCCCCGGCATCAAGGCCGGCGCCGATCTGGTGGCGTGGGGGCGCGTCTCGTGCCACGACGGTCGCCGGGTGATGTACAACCCTCGGTACGAGCTGCGGGTCTGACCGGGTGAGCGAGGCGACGCCGCAGTCATCAGCCAGCGAGGTCAAGGCTGAGGTCCGCCCAGCCGAGGTCACGACGGTCGAGGCGCTCGTGCGGGCCCAGCTGTCCAAGGCCCTTGGTGGAAAGCGCGGCATGCTCGAGGGAGCTATCCCCACGCTCGGCTTCACCCTCAGCTGGATCTCCACTCATGACCTGCGGCTCTCCCTGACCGTCTCCGGCTCCCTCGCGGTGGCGTTGCTGGTGCTGCGGCTGCTCCAGCGTTCGACGGTGCAGTTCGTGGTCAACTCGATGATCGGCATTGCGATCGCCGCCTTCTTCGCGCTGCGCTCGGGCCGCGCCGAGGACGCGTTCTTGCCGGGGCTGATCTACAACGCCGTCTACGCCGTGGTGCTCACCGGCTCCGCTTTGATCAGGTGGCCCCTTGTCGGGTTCATGATCGGTGGCGTCACCGGCGAGCTCACTGCCTGGCACAACAACCCGCGGCTGGTGCGCCTGTGCGCCACGTTGACCTGGGTGCTTGCTGTCCCGTGCATCCTGCGGGTCATCGTGCAGTACCCGCTGTGGGCGGCCGGGCAGGCCGGCTGGCTCGGCATCGCGAAGATCGCGATGGGCTGGCCGCTGCAGCTTGGCGTGCTCGCCGCGATGGTGTGGCTGCTGAACAGGGACGAGACACCCCTCCAGCCAACGGCACAGCACCCAACGGCACAGCAGACCCCTGCACCCTCCTGACCTGCGGGCGCCCCACCGGCACGCGCCACGCTTGTGCTTCCTCAGTGGTGGGTGTGCGGCGACAGCAGCCGCTCGATGTCAGTCTCGGCAGCGGTCGTCGCAAGCAACAACAGCTCGTCGTGCCCCTCGAGGGTGGCGTCGGGGTCGGGGGTATGCACGTGGCCTTCGCGAAGCAGCGCGAGCAACGTCGTGTCAGCCGGCCACGGCACCTCTTTCACCCGTGACCCGACGTACGGCGAGTCGTCGGGCAAGGTGAGCTCCACCATGTTCGCTTCCCCTTGCCGGAAGGTGAACAGGCGCACGACGTCGCCGACCGTGACGGCCTCCTCGACCAGAGCCGACATGATCCGCGGCGTGGAGACCGAGACGTCGACGCCCCACGCATCGCTGAACAGCCACTCGTTCGCGGGATGGTTCACGCGGCCAACCGTCCGCGGCACCGCGAACTCGGTCTTGGCGAGAAGTGAGATCACCAGGTTGGCCTTGTCGTCGCCGGTGCACGCGATGACAACGTCGCAACGCTGCAGCGCCGCCTCGTCGAGCGACGACAGCTCACACGCGTCAGCAAGCAGCCACTCGGCGCGTGGCACGCTGTCTGCCTTGATCGCCTTCGGGCTCTTGTCGATGAGCAGGACCTCATGGCCGTTCTCCAGCAGCTCAGCCGCGACGGAACGACCGACAGCCCCCGCACCAGCGATGGCTACCCGCATCAGCGGTCCTCAGGCCCGGCCGCGATGGCCGCGGTAACCCTGCTGGCGTCGGCTTCAGCCAGCACCAGGTGCAGCATGTCCTGGTCCTGCAGCACGGTGCCAGGGTGTGGCAACATCCCCTCGCCGAGACGGGTCAGGAAGGCGACCCGCGCCCCGGTCTGCTCGAGCTCGGTCAGCGGCCGGCCGATCCAGGCAACGGGTGCCTCGATGTTGCTGATGCGGATCGCTCCCGACGGGTCTCTCCAGTCCGGCTCCGAACCGTCCGGCAGCAGCCGGCGCAGGATCTGGTCAGCCGTCCAGCGGACCGTTGCGACGGTCGGAATGCCGAGCCGCTGGTAGACGGCCGCCCGGCGGGGATCGTAGATGCGGGCTACCACGTTGTCGATGCCGAACGTCTCGCGCGCCACCCGGGCCGAGATGATGTTGGAGTTGTCACCGCTGCTCACTGCCGCGAACGCGCCGGCGCGGGCGATGCCCGCCGCTTCGAGCACTGCCTGGTCGAAGCCGTACCCGGTGACCTTGTCGCCGGAGTAGGCAGCACCGAGCCGGCGGAAGGCATCGGGGTTGTAGTCGATGACGGAGACCGAGTGCTTCCGCTCCTCAAGGTTGCGGGCCAGTGTTGAGCCCACCCGACCACACCCCATGATGACGACGTGCACGGCGGCCTTTCGACGGTTCTGGCGGCTCGAGGCCGCTGG
>JAUJOE010000001.1:293024-311498 GCA_030447805.1 Nocardioidaceae bacterium
TGGAAGATCGGCATCTTCATAGCGATCGTGCTGCTTGCGGTGGTGGCGTCGTACCGGCAGAACGTGCAGGCTTACCAAAGCGGCGGTGGTGACTACGAGGTGGCTACCGTCAACCTGGGCTCAACCGTTGGACTGTCGGTGGGCAGCGCGCTGCTGGTCGACTACGTCTTGACGGTGGCGGTCTCTATCTCCTCGGCCGCGCAGTATGCAGCCACCGCGATGGAACCGCTGCAGGGACACCAGGTCACGGTGGCCGTGCTGGCCGTCGTGGCACTGATGGCGATGAACCTGCGAGGCGTGCGCGAGTCGGGAACCGCTTTCGCGGTGCCGGCCTACCTGTTCATGGTTGCCATCTACGGACTCGTCGGCTGGGGTTTCTTTCAGTACTTCTTCTCCGGCGGACTGCCGTTGGCCGAGAGCGCGGACCTTCGCATCGTTCCCGAGGAGACTTTCGCCGACGGTCTCACCGGCCTCGCATTCGGCTTCCTGCTGCTGCGTGCGTTCGCCTCGGGCTGCGCCACGCTGACCGGTGTTGAGGCGATAGCCAACGGTGTACCGGCGTTCCGGAAACCCAAGGGTCGTAACGCCGCGACCACTTTGCTGGTGCTCGGCATGATCGCCGTCACCATGGCGTTGAGCATCATCACGCTCGCGAATATCGTCAACGTGAAGTTGGCTCTCCACCCGGCCAGCGCGTTGCTCCGGCCCGACGGCACGCCAATTGGCGGGGAGTACCACCAGGAGCCCGTGATCGGGCAGCTCGCGCGGTCGGTCTTCGAAGACTTCTCGCCCGGCTTCTTCTTCGTCACCGCCGCCACCGGGATCATCCTCGTCCTCGCGGCCAACACGGCATACAACGGTTTTCCCGTGCTGGGGTCAATCCTCGCCCGCGACGGCTACCTGCCGCGCCAGCTGCACACCCGCGGAGACCGACTTGCCTTCAGCAACGGGATTGTCTTGCTGGCTGCCTTCGCCGCGCTCTTGATCATCGCGTTCGACGCCGAAGTTACGCGACTTATTCAGCTCTACATCGTCGGGGTCTTCGTCTCCTTCACCTGCAGCCAGACCGGCATGGTCTTGCACTGGACCCGGCTCTTGCGCACCGAAACAGACCCGACGCGACGTCGTCGCATGCTGCGCAGCAGGTTGATCAATGGGTTCGGGCTGAGCATCACAGCGACGGTCCTCGTTGTCGTTCTGGTGACAAAGTTCCTGGCCGGCGCATGGATCGCGATACTGGCCATGGCCGTCATCTTCTTCGTGATGAAGGCGATCCGGCACCACTACGACATCGTGTCGCGTGAACTCACAGCGGCGGACGAAGATGCGTCACTGCCGTCGAGGATTCACGCCATCGTGCTCGTGTCGAAGGTGCACAAGCCAACCCTGCGGGCGGTGGCCTACGCGCGGGCATCCCGCCCCGACAGCCTGGAGGGGATCACCGTCGACGTGGACGAGGACGCCACCGCGAACCTGTTGGCCGCCTGGGACGAGGCAAGGCTGCCGATCCCGCTGCGTGTGCTCGAGTCGCCGTACCGCGAGATCACCCGGCCGATCCTCGACTACGTCCGGGACGTCAGACGCCGGAGCCCACGCGACGTGGTCACCGTCTACATCCCCGAGTACGTCGTCGGGCGGTGGTGGGAGCAGCTGCTGCACAACCAGAGTGCGCTGCGCCTGAAGGGCAGGCTGCTCTTCACCCCCGGGGTGATGGTGACCTCCGTGCCGTTCCAGCTCCGCTCTTCGGCAGCCGCTGAGGAGCGGGCTGAACGGGAGAGCTTCAGCGCAGGTGGTGTACGACGCGGTCATGAGTGATCGTCGCGGCCTCTCACCAGTCGGTGGTTCGCTAGCCTGAGTGGCATGGCTCGGCGGGTGTACCTCCACATCGGCACCATGAAGTCGGCGACGACGTACGTGCAGCACTGGGGCGACCTGAACCGGGGGGCCTTGGCCGAGGCCGGCGTGCTGTGGCCGGAGCTGGGGCTGCCCTTCGCTGCGGTGAACGACCTGCTCGGCAAGACCGGCGCGCGACGGCCGAGCGAGGGTGCCTGGGCCGGGCTGGACGCCCAGCTTCGGCAGCATGCCGGTGACGCGGTCGTCTCCAACGAGCTGCTGGCAATGCTGGGGCCGCGGCGGATCTCCCGCCTGGTCGATGCCTTCGCCCCCGCAGAGGTCCACGTCGTGCTGACCGCACGTGACCTGGCCCGCGTGATCCCGTCGCAGTGGCAGACGACGCTGAAGAACGGCAGCACGCTCACCTGGGCGCGGTTCGCGACGGCCATCTGTTCGGACGCCGTAGCGGAAACAACGGAGCCAGAGGCGATCGACACTTCGGGGGCCGACCAGCCCGCCGAGTGGTTCTGGCGCCGCCAAGATCTACCGGCGATCGTGCGGAAGTGGCAGCAGGCGGTGGGTGCCGGCCGGCTCACCGTGGTCACGGTTCCACCGACCGGCAGCGCACCGAGAGTCCTCGAAGCGCGATTCGCCTCAGCCATCGGCGTCGGCGACCACGCGTTCGCCCCGCCCGCATACGCCAATACTTCCCTGGGTGCCCACTCCGCAGAGTTGATCAGGAGAGTCAACAAGCTGACCGCGGGGTTGGACCGGGAATACCAGCGGATGGGTGTGCGTAACGCGTTGGCTCGGCTCGTGCTGGCAGAGCGCGCGTCAGCTGAGCCCCGCTGCCGTCTCAGCGCCGAGCAGCTGGCCTGGGCACGCGACCAGGCCTGGGTCATGGTGGGGGAGCTGGAGCAGCTGCGGGTGCGGGTGGTCGGTGACCTCGCCGACCTGGTCCCGGACGCCGAGCCGAGGACGGTGGCATCGATCCAGCGGCGGCCAGTGAAGCCGAGCTGCTGGAGGCCGCCGTGTTCGGCCTGGCCGGAATGGCCCGGGTGCACACCGATGTGCGGATTGAGTGCGAGCAGCTGCGTCGCGACCACGACGACCTGCTCGAGAATCGCGAGCGGCTGCTCGCCGCGGCGGTCCTCGAGCGGCGCTGAGGCGGCTTGCTGCAGCGGCTAGCCTGGGTGCACAGCGCGTTCTCCAGGAACGTCGTGGGGGATCATGGTGCAATCGACGACTGCCCGATCAGGCGGCGAGCCGACACAGGAGTTGCGGGTCGCGGCGCTGACCATGGCCCGCGACGAGGCCGAGATGCTGCCTCGCTGGCTGGACTACTACGGCGGTCAGTTCGGCCCGGACAACGTGATGGTCATCGATGACAACACTGTTGACGGCTCCACGAGCAACCTGCCGTGCGCACGTTTCCGGGTCCCTCCTGGTCCCTTGAAGTTCTCCTGGCCGACCATGCGCAAGACGTTGGCCAACGGATTCGCTCGGCGACTTCACGCTTGCTACGACGTCGTCATCTTCACCGACGTCGATGAGTTTCTGGTTCCTGATCCGGCGCGTTACAGCGGACTCCTCGACTACCTCAGCAGCCACCGCCAACGCGATGTGATCGCTCCATTAGCCGTGAACGTCCTGCACAACCCACGACTCGAGCCGCCGCTCGACCAAGCGCGGCCGGTGCTCGCCCAGCGTCGGTTCGTCAAGTTCGCCCCGGTTATGTGCAAGCCGCTCATCAAACGGGTCGCCTCGGACTGGTCAGCCGGCTTTCACGGGATCAGGCAGCCGTTCGAGATCGACGGTGGGTTGCTGCTGCTGCATTTGAAGTTCTATGACGTCTCCTTCCTCGCCACGGTGTCGCAGCAGCGACGCGTCATCAGCGAGCAGGAGGGTAGGGGCGGCGGCGCGAGTACCTGGAAATGCGGCGCTGAAGAGCTGACGTCCCGGTTACTTTCCTGGGTGGTACCCCGACTGACCACATCATCCCCGAATTCGACCCACGCGAGCCGGACCTCACCCACGTCGTTGGCCGTAACGACGCCGGCTACTTTCGCAGCTGGGGTACCCAACTGGGAGCCATGGAGGAGTACCCGCTGCGACAGCTGCCGGAACGTTTTCGCCAGGCGTTGTGACCTGCGACTGTCGCGTTCTGAGGGCGCCCGCAGACGTCCAACGGTTAGCCTGATTGCCATGGCTCGACGAGTGCATCTGCATATCGGCACGATGAAGTCGGCCACGACGTACCTGCAGGAACTGTGCTCGACTAACTCCCAGCGGCTGGCAGACCAGGGCGTCCTGTGGCCGCCGGGGGAGCTGCCCTTCCTCGCCATCGCCGACCTCGTCGGCAGGGACACCGAACGACCGGGCCACCACGGCGCCTGGCCGGAGCTGGTGCGGTCCTTCCGGCGGCATCGCGGCGACGCCGTGTGGTCCAACGAGCTCATCGCTCCGTTCGGACCGGGGAAGATCCGGCGTCTGGTACGCGGCCTGGAGCCAGCCGAGGTTGAGCTGGTGGTAACCGCTCGCGATCTCGGTCGGGTGATCCCGTCGCACTGGCAGACGACGCTCAAGAACGGGAGCACGACGAGATGGGCGGACTTCGCGGCCGCCGTCTGCGCGGAGCCGGCACAGGACGGCAACGTGGCGCGGAGCAAGGACATCGGCAGCTGGTTCTGGCGGCGGCACGACCTAGCGGCGATCTTGGCCAGATGGCAGCAGTTCGTGCCCGCGGAGCGCATGACCGTCGTCACTGTCCCCCCACCGGGCAACGCCGCGCAGGTGGTGGGCGACAGGTTCGCGTCGGCGATCGGAGTCGACTCCAGCGGGTTCGACCAGCCAGAGTACGACAACTCCTCTGTGGGCGCATACTCAGCAGAGCTGTTACGGCGGCTGAATGGCGTGTCGCCCAACCTCGAACGTCACCACTACCGATGGGGCATCAAAGACGCCCTCGCCAGGCTCGCCTTGATGGGTAGGGCACAGGTGGAGCCGTCCTTCGGGCTCACGGAGCCGCAGCTGGACTGGGTCTGCGCCCGAGCGGAGCGGATGATCGAGCAGATCAAGGCTTCACCGGTGCGGGTCGTCGGCGACCTTGCGGACCTCCGGCCGGCGCGAGAAGCGGGAACTCAGACGATCGATCCTGCCGACACCTCCGACGGCGATCTGCTCGAGACGGCGCTGGTAGGGCTCGGCGGGATGGCCAAGATCGTCGCTGACCTGCGCGTCGAGCAAGAGCGGCAACGCTATGACGTCGACCCCGAGGCATCGGCGTTAGCCTGACCGGCGGCGCTAGCCTGACCGACATGGCGAGGCGGGTCTTTCTGCACATCGGCACGATGAAGTCCGCCACGACGTACATCCAGGCGCTCTGCACGACGAATGCCGACCGGCTGGCCGCGCAAGGGGTGCTGTGCCCACCACCGGGCGTCAACTTCGCCGCGATCAACGTGCTGCTCGGCAGCTCATACATCCGGCCGTGGAACGAGCGGGCGTGGACGACGCTCGCCGACCAGATCCGCGAGCACAAAGGCGACGTCTTCCTCTCCAACGAGATCCTCTCCCTGCGGGCGCGCCGCAAGATCGCCCAGCTGGTGGCAGCGCTGTCCCCTGCGGACGTGCACGTCCTGGTGACCGCGCGGGACCTGGCGCGGGTGATCCCGTCGCAGTGGCAGGAGGGCGCTGCGAACCGGCAGACGTGGACCTGGGCGCAGTACGTCGAGTCGGTGTGCACCGATCAGCCACCCGACCCCGAGATCGCCGACCGTTTCTGGCGGCGGCACGACATCCCAGCGTTCCTGGGCCGGTGGCTGGAGTCGGTGCCGAGGGAGCGGACCACGCTGGTCACCGTGCCTCCCGCTGAGGCGCCGGGGGTGCTAGCCGAGCGATGCGGCAGCGCGCTGGGGGCTGACTTCTCCGACTTCGAGGAGCCTGGGCGCAGTCACAGCAGTCTCGGGGCGTACTCCGCTGAGCTGGTGCGGCGGCTCAACGCCGAGCTCGGCGACATCGACGTGTTGCGCTACCGGACCGGGTTCCACAAGGGACTGTGCCGGTCCGTCCTCGCCCAGCGTGCGGCCCGGGAGCCGCGCATCGCGCTGTCGGCATCCGAGCACGCGTGGGCCTCGAAACAAGCCGAGGCGATGATCGAGGAGCTGCGCGCCTTGGGTATCACCGTCGTCGGCGATCTCGACGAGCTGCTGCCAGCGCCGTACACCGAAGGGCAAGGCATCGACCCCGGGACGGCCTCGGACGCCGAGCTCCTCGCCACCGCCCTGGACGGGCTCCTTGGGGTGACGCAGGAGCTGGCAGAGGTCCAGATCAGCTACGACGAGCTGCGCCGCAAGCGTGGAGAGGCGACCTGAAGACCTAGGCAACTTCCTCGATATCGTGTATCTTGATGTCAAGATACTCTCGCCGTCGTCCGGTGTCTCTCGGGCGGCTGGGTAGACGAAGATGAGGCTGAAGACCGACCGAAGGAGATGCCATGACGAGCGTTGACAGTTTTGGTGCGCACGGTGAGCTTGCTGTAGGGGATCAGACGTATCGGATGTACCGGTTGGCCGCCGTCTCCGGGGACGGACTCGATGTCGCCAGCCTTCCGTACAGCCTCAAGGTGCTGCTGGAGAACCTGCTGCGCACGGAGGACGGCGCCAACATCACTGCCGACGACGTGCGCGCACTGGCCGGGTGGGACCCCGACAGCGAACCGGCTCGGGAGATCCAGTTCACTCCTGCTCGGGTGATCATGCAGGACTTCACGGGGGTGCCGTGCGTGGTCGACCTCGCGACCATGCGAGAGGCGATGGCAGACCTGGGCGGCGACCCGGCCAGGATCAACCCGCTGGCGCCCGCCGAGCTGGTCATCGACCACTCCGTTATCGCCGACGTCTTCGGCACTGCGGCGGCGTTCGGCCGCAACGTCGAGTACGAGTACGAACGCAACCATGAGCGCTACCAGTTCCTTCGCTGGGGCCAGAGCAGCTTTGCCGACTTCAAGGTCGTCCCACCGGGGACCGGCATCGTCCACCAGGTCAACATCGAACACCTGGCCCGGGTGGTGTTCACGCGAGAAACCGATGCCGAGGGAACCACAGCCAACTCTCCAGCCAGCCCGCGACCACAGCTGGCCTACCCCGACACCTGTGTCGGTACCGACTCGCACACCACGATGGTGAACGGCCTTGGAGTGGTGGGCTGGGGGGTTGGCGGTATCGAGGCCGAGGCCGCCATGCTGGGGCAGCCGGTGTCGATGCTGATCCCCCGGGTGGTGGGCTTCAAGCTGACTGGTGAGCTGCCCGCCGGGACCACCGCCACCGACCTGGTGCTGACGATCACCGAGATGCTGCGCCACCACGGCGTCGTGGGCAAGTTCGTGGAGTTCTACGGCACCGGTGTCGCGGCGGTGCCGCTGGCGAACCGTGCCACGATCGGCAACATGTCGCCGGAGTACGGCTCGACGATCGCCGTCTTCCCGATCGACGACGAGACACTGCGGTACCTGCAGCTGACTGGCCGCGACGAGCAGCAGATTCGCCTGGTCGAGGCCTACGCCAAGGAGCAGGGCCTGTGGCACGATCCGGACGTCGAGCCCCGTTACTCGGAGTACCTCGAGCTCGACCTGTCGACGGTGGTGCCCTCGATTGCGGGGCCGAAGCGGCCGCAGGACCGGGTGGCGCTGTCGGAGGCGAAGGCCGCCTTCCGCGCGGCGCTCGTCGACTACGTCGACGACAACGGCGGGGTCGAGGCGGGGCTCCAGCCGCAGCACGGCGTCGCCTCGCTGGTAGACGAGGGTTCCGCCAACTCGTTCCCGGCCTCCGACCCCCCGGCCGTGGGCACCGAGGGCGATGATGACGGCGCGCCACGGGAGTCCGGGCACGCCAGCCGGCGGCCGTCGCGCCCCACCCCGGTCCGCCTCGCTGACGGTTCCGCATTCGAGATCGACCACGGCGCGGTGACGATCGCCGCGATCACGTCGTGTACGAACACCTCCAACCCGTCGGTGATGATCGGTGCGGCGCTGCTCGCCAAGAACGCCGTCGACAAGGGCCTGGTTCGCAAGCCCTGGGTGAAGACGACCTTGGCGCCGGGCTCGAAGGTGGTGATGGACTACTACGAGCGCGCGGGGTTGACGCCGTACCTGGACAAGCTGGGGTTCAACCTCGTCGGCTACGGCTGCACCACCTGCATCGGCAACTCGGGGCCGCTGATCCCGGAGGTCAGCGCCGCTGTGAACGACGCCGATCTTGCGGCGACGTCGGTGTTGTCGGGCAACCGCAACTTCGAGGGGCGGATCAACCCCGACGTGAAGATGAACTACCTTGCTTCACCGCCGCTCGTCGTGGCCTACGCGCTGGCCGGTTCGATGGACGTCGACCTGCTCACCGAGCCGGTCGGCCAAGACACCAGCGGCAACGACGTGTTCCTCGCCGACATCTGGCCGACGGCCGCCGAGGTGGAGGAGGTGATCGCATCCGCCATCACGTCGGACATGTTCACCACCGACTACGCCGACGTGTTCGCCGGCGACGAGCTCTGGCAGTCGCTGCCGACACCGGAGGGCGATACTTTCGCCTGGGCGCCGGACTCGACGTACGTGCGCAAGCCGCCGTACTTCGATGGGATGCCCCGGAACCCCAGCCAGTCACCGACATCTCCGGCGCCCGGGTGCTGGCCAAGCTCGGCGACTCGGTGACGACCGACCACATCTCCCCGGCCGGGTCGATCAAGAAGGACTCGCCCGCCGGCACCTACTTGGCCGAGCACGGGGTGCAGCCGCGCGACTTCAACTCCTACGGGTCACGGCGCGGCAACCATGAGGTGATGATCCGGGGCACGTTCGCCAACATCCGGCTGCGCAACCAGCTGGCGCCCGGCACGGTGGGCGGATTCACCAGAAACTTCGCCCGTGGGGGTGAGGTGACGACCATCTACGACGCGTCGGTCGACTACGCCGCCGCTGGGACGCCGTTGGTGATCCTGGCCGGCAAGGAGTACGGCTCGGGGTCGTCGCGGGACTGGGCGGCCAAGGGTACGGCGCTGCTGGGCGTCAAGGCGGTGATTGCGGAGACGTACGAGCGGATCCATCGCTCGAACCTCATCGGTATGGGTGTGTTGCCGCTGCAGTTCCCGGCAGGTGAGTCCGCGGAGTCGCTCGGGTTGACCGGTGAGGAGACGTTCGACATTACGGGCGTGACCGAGCTGAACGAGGGCCGCATCCCCGCGACGGTCAAGGTACGCGCCGGTGACGTGGAGTTCGACGCGCTGGTGCGCATCGACACTCCCGGCGAGGCGAGCTACTACCGCAACGGCGGCATCATGCAGTACGTGCTGCGGAGCTTGCTGGACCGCTGAGGGCGGTTCGGGGCGTGATCGGGCGATTCCGGCCGGCTACCTGCGACACTGCCTAGGTGAGCCGATACCTGCAGCCGGGGGCCTGCCTGGACTGCGGGTTCGTGTTGGGTGGGCTCGACGTATGCCCGCAGTGCGGGCTGCCGCAGACAGGTCCCGAGGCCGACATGCTGCGCAGGGCTCTGGCCACCGCCGACTACAGCCTGCACCTGATCCGATTGGGTCTGCAGGAGCCGTCCCCGTCAGCCGCGGCGGTGCTCGACCCCGGCACCCGGCCACTCCAGCCGCTAGAACCGATTCGGCCAGCGGAGCGGAAGTCAGCACGGCTCCGCCTCCCCGCGATGTCAGCGTCCGCGGTGCTGCTTGGGCTGGGGGCGTTGTGCGTTGTGGTGGCGGCCGTCGTCTTCGTCTCGGTGACGTGGTCGGACCTGTCGCTGGCAGCCAAGGCGGCGATCCTGCTGGCAGTCACGGCCGTTGTGGGTGCCGTGGCCGGTCTGGCGGTCCGCAAGGGATTGCGGGGCTCGGCGGAGGCGTTTGTCCTGCTGTTCTCGACCCTGGTGGCTGTCGATTTCCTGTCGGCCTACTACGGCGGGTTCGCTGGACTGGACGCCCTTTCCTCGGCTGCCGCCGGTTGGACGCTGGCGGCGTTGTTGGTCACTGCAGGTGTCGCCTGGGCGCTGGTCGGAGCGCACAGCGCCCTCGGGTCGCTTGTCGGTGCCCAACTGGTGGCAGTGCTCGGCATCGGCGGGCTCCTCCTGCTCGCTTTCCAGCACTGGCCGCTACCGGACGAGTACGTCGCGTTCCTCTGTCTGCCGCTGCTGGCGCTGGCCGCGGTGGCGGCCCGCGGGCAGGCACTGTGGTCCCTCACCGTCGGCACGGTGACCATCGGCGTTGTGTGCTTCGTCGTCGCCGGATCGGTGTCGCTGTCCCGGTTGGCAGCCGCTGACACGGTCAAGGAGCTGTGGCTCGACAACGGCGCCTACGGCGTGCTGATCTGCTCCGGCATTTTCGCCGCTGCGGCATCGCTGGCCGTTGCGGCGCCGGTGCTTCGCATTGTGGCGGCGGCGTTCGCGTTGGCGGGCGTTACGGCGGTGGTGGTCAGACCAGTCTGGGACTCCAGCGCCGAGACGGTGATCGGCGTGTTCGCCGCCGCTGCCCTCGCTCTGTCGGCGCTGTGGGTGCTCGTCCGGGGGATCTGGGGCCAAGGCGCGCGCCTTGCCGCTCTGCTGCCGGCGCTGGTCACCTCGTTCCTGGTCGCGCCGTCGCTCGCGGTGGTGGCCGTCAAGTCGATCTCGCCGGCACTGTCGCCATGGACGAAGTCCATGCAGGCGTACCCCCGGACGTTCGGTGTGGTCACCGAGGTGTCGCCGCTGGCCACCTTCGCTGTTCTCGTGGCTCTCGGCGTGGTCGGCTGGCTGCTGCTGCTCCGGCGACTCCCGTCGGTTATCTCCGCGGCGGTGATCGCGGCCGGAGCCGCGGTAGCAGGCCTGTTGACCTCTCGGGTGTCATTGGGCGTGGTCGTGGGCGTTCTGCTCCTGCTGGCGGTCCTGTCGGCTGTTGCGGTGTGGTGGCGCCGCAACCGGCCCGCAACAGTGGTCTTCGCCCTATCGGCCCTCGCGGCGCTGTCGGCGGCGCTCGGCTCAGTGCAACTGACGGCGCTCGCCAGCCTCGCGCTGTGTGTCGTCCTCGGAGGCTTTTCGGTGGTGTCACGCCGTCGCGCCGACGGCTTCGCGTTCCTGTCCGGGCTGCTGCTGGCGCTCTCGGTCGCCGCCTGGACCAAGGTGGCCGGTGGCGAGCCACCGGCGCGGGGGCTCTCTGTCGTCTCGGCCAGCGCCCTCGGCGTCGTCCTGGCGCAGACGCGGATCATGAGGACGCACGCGGGTTCTCGCATCGGCGTCGAAGCCGCTGCCGTGGTGGCGACGACGGCCGGGCTGAGCCTGGCCAGTCCAGATCCGCTGCTCTTGCAGGCGGCGTTGCTGGTTGCCGGGGTCGCCGCTGTCGTCGTTTCCCTCGTGTCAGCCGACCGGCGACGGTGGAGCATTCTGGGAGGTCTGTTGCTCGCTGCCTCCACCTGGGTGCGACTCGCTGACGCCGGGGTAGACGTCGTGGAGGCCTACACCTTGCCCAGTGCGCTAGTGGTGCTCGGAGTCGGCGCGTGGAAGCTGTGGCGGCAACCTGAGCTGGGATCGGTCAAGGCGCTGCTGCCCGGCCTCACGCTCGCCTTCCTGCCCAGCCTGCTGCGCTCATTGGAGGACCCGGTTTCCTGGCGGGCGTTGATCCTTGGCGTCAGCGCGCTCGGCGCGTTGCTTCTCGGCGCCTACCAGCGGTTGATCGCTCCGCTTGTCACCGGCGCCGCCGTGGTCGGCGTACTGGGAGTTCTCAACCTGGCGCCGTACGCGTTCGCCCTGCCTCGCTGGGTGCTCTTCGCCGGCGTGGGAGCCGCCCTGTTGTTCCTGGGCATGACATGGGAGAAGCGGTTGGGCGACCTGCGCACGCTCGGACGAGCGATGGAGCGGCTCGCCTAGTCCGCCCGTCAGTCACTGCGCGACGCCCGCCCTGACTATCGCGGCGTACTCCGCCGCCTCACCTTCGACGTACCTCTGGCGCGGCCAGAAGAATCCGCGCAAGCCGTCCTTTCTGCGGCGGGGCACGACATGCACATGCAGATGGGGGACCGACTGCGAAACCGTGTTGTTCATCGCGACGAATGACCCGTCTGCCCCCAACGCGGTGGTCATGGCAGCCGCATGGCGCTGAGCCGCGGTGAAGACCGGCACAACCAGCTCCGGCGGCAGGTCGGCCAGGGTCTCCACATGACGTCTTGGCACGATCAGGACGTGTCCTTTGAACACCGGTCGGGTATCAAGGAAGCTCACAGTGTCGGCCGTCTCCTCCACGACGTACGCCGGCTCCTCTCCCTCCATGATGCGACAGAACAGGCAGCCCATGCGCGAAACTGTAGACAACGCGAGCCGGCTGGAGGCGGTCTCGCTCGAGACGCTGCGGGAGCAGACGAGCGACCCGTTCCTGCGGTGGAGCGTCCCCGACGCCGGCTTCATCGGTGCCTGGCGATCCGGTGAGGGTTACGCCGTGGCGCGGACGCGCGGCCTGCGCATCGCGATGCCGGCGCCATGGGTGTTGATGCTGGGGGAGCCGACCGATGTATCGGCCCTGATCGATGAGCTGCCTCAGCAGTTGGGTGCCGTGCCGGGTGGAGTGACGGTGTCGGCGTCGGCCTTCCCGCTGGTCCCGGCAGACCAATGGGGTCTCCGGGTTCGAGGGCGGTGGGACTACATGCTGACGTCGTCGCCGCCAGCCACATTTGAGGACGTGCGGGTGAGGGAGGTCGATGACCCGGCAGCGATCAACGGGCTTCTCGACGCAGGCAACAGCGACGCGCACGTGCGGCCTGGAGAGCCGCGCATTCACAGTTGGCTCGGAGTGAGCGACGACAAGGGGTTGGCCTGTGTGGGAGCGCTCACCGTCACCGAGAACGGTGGAGCCCACCTGCGTGGCATCACCACCGCTCCTCGCGCTCGCCGCCAAGGCCTGGGGTGGGCGGTCAGCGCCGCCCTCACTGTGCGCGGGCTGCGCGAGGTGTCACCCGAGGTGGCGCTTGGCGTCTATACCGACAATGCTGCGGCGTTGGCGTTGTACTCCCGCCTCGGGTATTCGCGCGTCCACCGCTTCGTGTCCGCAGCCCGCGCATCCTGACCTTCGAACACATGTTCGAAATAGTGGTATGCTCAGCATTATGACTGCGGTGGTGGTTCCTGCGGGCTGGCCGGAGCAGGTCCGGCCGCCTGGGGCGCCGTGGTGGGAAGACAGCGCGGTCGGATGGCTGTTCGACCAGTGCCCACCGGACTACCGCATGTACGCCGGCCTCAAACGCCATCCGGTAGTCCTTGCCCGGTTCGCGGCCCTGCACACCGAGGCCAGCATCCAGGCTGCGGAGCGCGGCATCTCCGAGGCCGCACGAGCCTGCGCGACTTTCTGCCGACCGAGTCGGTCGAGGGTGCGATCGCCATGTGGGAGCGCGAAGGTGCTCGGCTGCTCGCGGTACGTCGAGGGGTCGGCCTGATCGAGGACGCCTTCCGCGGCCGCCAGTTCCGCGCCCGACTGTGATGAGATCTCACAGTGATGTTCCGCGTCCGGCTGTCACGGGTCGTGCAACGCCGCGATGCACGCGTCTATCTCGACCCGGCAGGACACCCCTTCTGTCTCTGGCTGGGGTAGACCATTCCATTCCCATTATTGGTTGTGACGGGCGTCCCGGGCGCTGGTAAGACAACCCTCGGCTCAGCGCTCGCGGTCGCGCTCGGTGCGTCGTTCCTCTCACTCGATGCGATCAAGGAGAGCCTTCACGCCGGCGGCGCGCACACGGATGACCCGTACGGACTGCGTCTCGCGGCCGAGCGGGAACTCGTCGTCAAACTGACTGCCGCAGACGGCGCCGTGGTGGTGGACCTGTGGATCGCGCCTGGGCGCGACACCGACCGAATCACTGGGTTATTGGAGCAGCAGGACAGAGAAATCGTCGAGCTGCTCTGCCGCGTCCCCGCCGACCTTGCGGTCGCGCGGTATGCACATCGCACGCGAAGCAGTCCGCATCTACCGCCCGACGAGCCCACCCTGCAGCGGATTCGAGATGCCAGCGACGTCCTCAAGCCCATCGGCCTCGGCACCTGCATCGAGGTCGACACGTCGCAGCCGGTCGACATCGCCGAAGTCCTCGATCGGCTGCGGCGGTAGGTCCTGTCGTCCGCCGACCACCTAGAATGACCAGACCGGCGCTGGCCAGCTACTCGGCGGCGTACGACGAAAGGTGCTCGATGGGCTTGCTCGACCAGATCAGCGGTCCGCGCGACCTGCGCGACCTCGACGATCAGCAGCTCAGCGACCTTGCCGCCGAGATCCGGGCGTTCTTGGTGGCCAAGGTGTCTCGGACCGGCGGTCACCTCGGTCCCAATCTCGGCGTCATCGAGCTGACGATGGCCGTGCATCGGGTGTTCGACTCACCACACGACCGCATCGTCTTCGACACCGGGCACCAGGCCTACGTCCACAAGATCCTCACCGGCCGGGCCGACGGCTTCGACTCGTTGCGGCAGCAGGGTGGGCTGTCGGGCTACCCCAGCCAGGCGGAGTCCGAGCACGACATCGTCGAGAACTCGCACGCCTCGACGTCGCTCTCGTACGCCGATGGGCTCGCCAAGGCCTATGTCGTCCGCGGCGAGGACAGGTACGTCGTTGCGGTTGTCGGCGACGGTGCCCTGACGGGAGGTATGTGCTGGGAGGCGCTGAACAACATCGCCACCGCGCCCGACAGCAAGCTCGTCATCGTGGTCAACGACAACGGCCGCTCGTACACGCCGACTGTCGGCGGTCTGGCCAACCACCTCGCGTCGTTGCGCACCGATCCCCGCTACGAGCAGGTCCTCGACCTCATCAAGGCCAAGCTCACCCGCACCAAGCTCGTCGGCCCCCCGCTCTACGACACGCTGCACGCGGTGAAGAAGGGGCTCAAGGACGCGCTCGCACCCCAAGGCATGTTCGAGGACCTTGGCCTGAAGTACGTCGGCCCCGTCGACGGCCACGACCGGCCGGCGATGGAGCAGGCACTGGCGCAGGCTCGCAGCTTCGGCGGGCCGGTGATCGTGCACGCGATCACCCGGAAAGGTAACGGATACCCCCCGGCCGAACGGCACGAGGCCGACAACCTGCACTCCCCGGGCGGCGCCTTCGACCCCGAGACCGGCGAGCTGCTGGCGAGCGCGGCGCGGATCTGGACAGACGTGTTCCGCGACGAGCTCGTCGCCATCGGGGCCGACCGCCCCGACATCGTCGCCATCACAGCAGCCATGCTTCATCCCACCGGCCTCGACGGCTTCGCCGCCTGCTTCCCTGACCGCACGTTCGACGTCGGAATCGCCGAACAGCATGCGGTCACCTCCGCCGCCGGCATGGCAATGGCCGGCCTGCACCCGGTCGTCGCGATCTACGCCACGTTCCTGAACCGGGCCTTCGACCAGGTGCTGATGGACGCCGCGCTGCACCAGTGCGGCGTGACGATCGTGCTCGACCGCGCCGGTGTCACGGGCGACGATGGGCCCTCGCACAACGGCATGTGGGACCTGTCGATCCTGCAGGTGGTCCCCGGGCTGCGGATCGCCGCCCCCCGCGACGGCGAACGGCTGCGGGAGCTGCTGCGGGAAGCTGTCGACGTAAACGACGCGCCCACCGTCGTACGCATCCCTCGCGGAGCGGTGCAACCAGACCTCCCCGCGATCGACAGCGTTGGCAGCGTCGATGTGATGGTCCGCGCGGGGGACCGAGACGTGCTGATCGTCGCAGCGGGACCCATGGTGGCGACCTGCATGGATGTGGCTGCGCGCCTGCAAGCCCAGGGGATCGGCGTAACAGTCGTCGACCCCCGGTGGGTCAAGCCGGTCAGCGCCGATCTTGTCTCGTTGGCTCGAGAGCACCGGCTCGTGGTCAGCGTCGAGGACGGCGGCCGAGTGGGCGGGTGTGGAAGCGCGCTGACCCAGGTGCTTGCTGACGCTGGCGTCGACGTCCCCACGGCTGTGTTCGGGATTCCGCAACGGTTCCTGCCGCATGCGAAGCGCGCTGCGCTCCTCGAAGAGATCGGGTTGACGGCGCAGAGCCTGGCTCGCGAGATCACGGCCCGAGTAGCCGCCATAGACGGTGCCGCCACCGCTACCTCCGACAGCCCCGCCACCGACATCGCCTGAGTGGCGACGCGAGCGTCAGTCCAGCACGTCACCGATCGGCAGCGCCAGCTCGTTGACTCGGCCCACTTCGGTTGCGGCGACGGTGCACTCCGCCGCAGAGATGCTGCAGGTCAGCAGGTCGAGGGGGTCGGACTCGTCGTTACCGGCTTTGATGCCGACCACGACGAAGCTGTCGTCGTCGAGCCACTGGCTGAGCAAGACGAACGGGTACCCGGAATGGTCAGGGGTCACATTGTCGCCCGTTTGTACGTCGAAGATCGTCACCTCGTCAGCTTTGTCGGTGTAGAGGTACGTCGCGTTGGGTGACAGGTCCGCGTACCAGCCGTCGAAGGCGGGCGCGGTGGCAGCCGGGTCGCCGCTGACCACGACCCGATCACCGTTGTTGGAGGTCCGGGCTAGTTGGCCGGCCGCCACGTCTTTCAGCCACTGATAGTTGGCATCCGGGGCGATAAGTTCACCAGTGCCCGCCGTGAGATCCCAGGCGGTGATGCCCGCAGTGCTGTGCCAGTAGGCGTGTTGCCCGTCGATCGACCTGATCATCGGTAGGTCGAACTCGCCTGTCTCCTTGGTCGTCGGCTGGTTGCCTTCCGACGTGCGCACCGCTTCGGAGCGGCTGGAGGTGTCGTAGACGACGAACTCCGCGACGGCTGGCGTGGTGTCCACCCAGCCGACGTACGACCCCGAGTCGTCGGCCGCCAACAATGGGCCGTAAGGCTGCTGGCTGCGGCCGATCTCCGCGACATCGGCGCCATCGGCAAAGTAGATCGTGCCCTGGCGGTCGATGAAGACGAAGCCGTCGTCGGTCTGCACATAGGTTGCGACGTCGTGCGGGGACACGTCGATCACCCGGTCGCCGTAGTGGATCGTTGAGCCCATGGCGTAGCTGACCCGGCTCTGCGCGAACTCCGCGGCAGCCGGCTGCACGCTGCGGATCCGATCCGGCGGGGCCGGTGACGAGGAGTCGACCACCGCTGGCACCGCAAGCGCCACCGAGGCGGCAACCGCCGCCGCGCCTGCGCCGGCAGCGAATCGACGGCGCCTGACGCGGGAGTCGCCAGCATGAATGATCGCGTCGACGTCGACATGCGGGGAAGCCTCAGCGTCCGCCCGCTCGATCATCAGGTCCTTGAGCGTTCCGGTCATCAGTTCACCGTCATTTCGCTGGAGGGGATGATGTCGGAGCCGACTCGCGTCCGCAGCCGGTTGAGCCCGTCGGAGACCTGACTCTTCACGGTGCCAACCGAGCACCCCATCGCCTCGGCTGTCTGCGCCTCGGTCAGGTCCTCGTAGTAGCGCAAGACGATGGCCGCGCGCTGCCGCGGCGCGAGCATCTGCAGCTCCGTCCAGAGCCAGTCGCGCTCGTCGACGCGAGCACCCTGCTCTTCCACACGCTGGTCAGGCAGGTCGTCTCGAGGGACCTCGCGTTGCCACGACTTGCGCCGCCACCACGAGATCGCCGTGGTGGTGATGGCCTTCCGGGTGTACGCCTCGGCGTTGCCGACATCGCGCAACCGCGGCCACGCGACGTACGTCTTGGTAAGCGCCTCTTGCAGGAGGTCCTCCGCCAGGCCACGGTCACCGACCATCAGAAACGCCGCTCGAAAGAGCGCTGGTGACCTCGCCTGGGCGAACTCCGCGAACTCCTCGCGGCTTCGCTGTGCTGCCATGACTGCCCTCTCGGCCGACGGCTGGCGGATTGCCCCGCACCTACGAGGACGACCGGCGTCGGCAAAAGGTTGGGTCGCTGCCCGCTCGAAGGCTGATGCGAGAATCTGCGGGTGCCTCACTCAGTGCCCGAACTGCTGGACCTGCTCGTGCTTGAGCGGCTCGACCTCGACCTGTACCGCGGCCGGCAACTCGAGACGGCACTGCAACGAGTCTTCGGCGGCCAGGTGGCCGCGCAGGCGCTGTGGGCGGCGTGCCAGACGGTGGATCACGACGTCTCCGTCCACTCGCTGCATTCCTACTTCCTGCTGCCGGGCGACACCGACGTGCCGATCCTGTACGACGTGCAACGCATCCGCGACGGACGGTCGTTCTCGACCCGCCGGGTGGTGGCGCGTCAACACGGGAAGTCGATCTTCTACCTGACGGCGTCCTTTCACATCGACGAAGTGGGCTTCGACCACCAAGACGCCATGCCGCAGGTGCCCGCTCCCGATGAGTGCCCGAGCATGGGTGACGTGTACCGGAAGGTGACCGGTCGCGCTGACGACCGCTCGTGGGAGCACGAATGGGCAGCCCTCGACGTGCGCTATGCCGGCGACTCCCGAGCCGGCGGCGCCTTGGCGGCAGCGGAGCATCCAGCGCAAACACAGATCTGGCTGAAGGCCGCCGGAGCGGTTCCGCCTGATCCCGTGCTGAACACCTGCGTGCTCACCTACGCCAGCGACCTCACCCTGCTAGGAGTTTCCCTCGTGCCGCACGGCCTGATCATCGGGTCGCGCAGCATCCAGCCCGCCTCCCTCGACCACTCAATGTGGTTTCACCGGCCGTTTCGCGCTGACGAATGGATGCTGTACGACCAGCA
>JAUJOE010000001.1:311598-318349 GCA_030447805.1 Nocardioidaceae bacterium
GATCCAGTCCCAGGTGTCGGAGATCGTCTGCGCCAGTGGCCGCAGTGACAGCCCGGCGGCGCTTGCCTTGGTGGGGTCAGCGGCCAACGTCCACTCGCGCTGACCCTCGGTCCATAGCGGCAGCGACTGGTACGTCTCGCCCCGGTCGGTCAGCCAGCGCGGCTCTACCCAGCTGAGGCGGGTGTCGGACGGCCCGACGGCCCGCACAGCGGCGTCGAGCAGGTCGCCGAACCCGAACGGCGGCGCTGGCGAGATGGCGTTGTATGCGCCGCTTACGCGTTCCTCCGCCAGGTCCAGGGTCCACTCCGCCAGGTCCCGCGCGTCAATGACCTGGATCGGCGCGTCGTAGGGGCCAGGCGCGAGCACCTCCCCGCCGCGGGCGATCCGCCGCACCCACCAGGTGAACCTCCCGGTGTGGTCGTGCGGACCAACCACATAGGTGGGCCGAACGATCGTCAGTGCGTCGTCGCCGTACGACACCTGCGCCTGGCGCTCGCACAGCACTTTCAGCCCGCCGTACGTCTCGCCGGTGACCTCCTCCGTCGCGGGGTCGTCGAGCTCGACGAACGGGGCGCTCTCGGTCAGCCCCGGCACGTCGGTGCCGGCGTACACCGACATCGTTGAGACGAACACATGATGACCGCCGCGACCGTTGAGGGCGTCGGCCAGCGCGCGCACCTGCCGCGGCACGTACGCGCAGACGTCGATCGTCGCGTCGAACTCGCGGCCGGCCAGCACCGACAGGTCCTTGTCGCGGTCGGCACGCAGGTGCTCGGCCGCGGTGAGCGCGGGGCTGTCGGTCTGCCCCCGGTGCAACAGCGTGACGGCATGATCGCGTTGCAGAGCGGCTTCCGCCATCGCGCGGCCGACGAACCGGGTGCCACCGATGAACAGGATGCGCATGCAGGCACTGTAGCCGCCGTCACGGCGCGTACTCCTTTTCTAACCAACGGCGACAAATGCCTCGACACGCGCTACTGTTGCGGCTGCTGAGTTTCTAGTGACCTCTGTGGTATATGGCGGCGCCGCGCTCGGTGGAGTCGACGGGCCACTTACCCGCCTGGAAGGAGTTGGCGTGCGCCTGACGCCGTACTCGTCTCGTCTGCTGGCGACCGTGGCGACGGGCGTGTCTGCCGCTTTGTTGTGGCCGGCTCTGCCCGCGGTGGCCAGCGAGGTCCCCGACTGGCAGATGCCGTTCGCCTGCGGGGAGTCGTGGGAGGGTTCCACCCGGGCGACTCACAGCCCGAGCCCGTACGCCATCGACTGGAACCGCGACGCCTACGATCTCGGCCATATCGTGGCGGCCAGCGCACCGGGTGTTGTCGCTTCGGTGGTCGACCTCGGTGACGCCAGTTACGGTCTGTACGTCGTGATCAACCACGGCAGCGGATGGACGAGCTTGCACGCCCATTTGCAGAAAGCGTTGGTCGTCGTGGGGCAGCGCGTCGACCAGGGGCAGACGGTGGGGCTCCTCGGCGACTCTGGCGGATCATCTGGGCCGCACCTGCACTACGAGCAGCGGCTTGACAAGACGGACCAGCCAGCGGTGTTCGACGGAACCGCCTTCGTCTATGGCAGCTGGCTGACGTCGCTTAACTGCGGCGACGTCCCGATCGTGGGCGACTGGAACGGCGACAGGTTCAGCGACGTGGGGGTGTTCGGCCGCCGCGCCGGTGCCGCGGCGTTCCGCAAGCGGTTCCCCGCCGGCAACGTGAAGCGGGTGATCTACGGGTTGCCGACCGACACGCCGCTTGTCGGGGACTGGGACGCCGACGACCGGTCGGACCTCGGCGTGTGGAGCCAGCCAACGGCCACCTTCGCGCTGAAGAAGTCCAACGGCAGCCTTCAGGTCTTCACTTTCGGCGACAGCAACGATGTGCCGGTAACCGGTGACTGGAACGGAGACGGGCGCTGGGACGTCGGGACCTTCGACCCGGGCACCGCGACGTTCTTCTTGCGCGACGCCCGGGGCAACATGACGACCAAGGTGTTCGGAGCGGTGTCGAGCTTGCCGATCACCGGCGACTGGGACGGCGACGGTCGCAGCAACGTGGGCGTCTATGACCCGGACACCACGACCTTCAGTTTGGCCATGCCCGACGGTACGACGAAGACCGTCGTCTACGGCACGAGTACGTCGCTACCGGTGGTGGGCTCATGGAACACCGACGGTGTCAGCGACCTCGGCGTGTGGGACATGTCGACCGGCGTCTTCTCTAAGCGGCTCACAGCTCAGCGCACGGAGAGGATCCGCTTCGGCAGCATCCAAGCCATGCCATGCCATGCCATGCCCGAGCCAAGCACAACCCAGCATGCACGACCCAGCCAAGCCTTCCCACGGCCTTCGCACGGCGCACGTGCGGTGCCTTCGTGGTCGGGGGAATCGGCACTCACGACGCTGCATTGTGCGTCCGGATGACATGGAAGTTCACGTTGGTGTTCCTACCCTGGTCGGGGTTTGAGGCGTTCGTGTCGGATGGGTCTTCGTTTGGGGTCGATGCGGGTGGGTGGGATGAGTTCGGGGATGCCGTCGGGGGCCATGGCGATGGCCCATTCGCCGGTGTCGAGGAGGCGGTGGTGCCAGGCGCACAGCAGGCACCCGTTGGACAGGTCGGTGGGTCCGCCGAGGTGCCAGGGGTTGATGTGGTGCGCTTCGCACCACGCCGGGGGCCTATCGCAGCCGGGCCAGACGCAGCCTTTGTCGCGGACGGCGAGGGCGATGCGTTGGTAGCGGTCGAACAGCCGTTGGGACATGCCGAGGTCGAGGATCTTCGACGGCCCGTCCAGGACGACCGGTAGGAGCCCGGCGTTGCAGGCGAGCCGGCGCGCTTGTCCGGCGGAGACACTTCCGCCGGTGTCGAGGGTGGCTTCGCCGATGCCGGTGGCCAGGGTGTTGGCGTCGATCGAGGAACGCCGCCCCCCATCCGGTGACCACGATCTGGGCGTTGGCGACGCCGTGTTGGGCGTTGGGGGGAGCTCGGTGGTGGGCAGGTGTTCGATCAGCTCGAGGAACGCCCGCCCCCGCCGCTGCGGGTAGGTCAGCGCCCCGATCTCGGTGTCGCAGTGCACACCGTCATATCGATCAGATCCGACGTGCCCGGCCCGTGGACGGTCTCCGCCAGGCCGGTGCCGGGTGGGTTGGTCGGGGTGCGGCGGGGGCGGCCAGTGCGTCCAACGCGGTGGTGAGCATATCGATGGCAGATTAGGCAGTTTGCCGGAGAACCGGCCGATCCCGTCAAAGCCCTTGCGGGCCGACGGCAAACGTTGTCTGCTGCAACGCCCGGGCCTCTTCGGCCGCGCAGCAGTTCGGCGAGTCGGGTGTCGGCGCCGTCGGGGTCGACCACCTCGACCACATGGTTGGCCAGGTGCCGCAACTGGGGGAAGGAGAACCGCGGCGCCTGGTCGATCAGGTAGACCTCCGCCTGCTGTCGGGCGACCAGGTCCACCGTGTGACCGCTCAGCCCGGTGACCGTCTCGGCGATCAGCACCGCCTGCTCGGTGCTGAGCTGCCCGGCCGACCATGCCTGCCGGGTGGTGTTCCACCGTGTCGTCCACGGCGCGGGCGCGGGCGACGATCCCCGCCGCCGCACCCCGCGGGACAGGCCGTGCGCCGTGAGCTCAGCCAGGCGGTCGGTGAGGACGCACCGGCCAACCGGGCCAGCTCCCGCTCCAACGCCGACCCCACCAGCCGGGCCAACAACTCATCCACCCCGGCGCTGACCGCCAGGGTGGCGCTGATCCGGTCGGTCAAGGCATCGTCGGTCAACGACCACACCGGTGTATCCACCACCGACGCCAACGCCGCGGCGACGGAGTCAGGCAGTCGGCGTACGGCTCCTCCGACGAGGTGCCACCACCACCGCCGGACCGCTCAACCGTCGCTGTCGCCATACCAGAAGACTAGAACTCCACCACCGCCGAACAGCAGTTCGAGCCCTGTGGACGCTCCGGAAGATCGCCATGCCGCCCACTTCGCAACGACGTTGTCGTCAAGGCATCGTCGGCAGCGACCAGGCCTAGCCACCACCCACTCGCCGGTTCGACCGTCGATCCGCTTCGATCACAACGTTGTTCGAGCGTACTCGCGTGGACGATGAGCTTCTGCAGGTTCCAGCGCAAGCTGTAGCCGTTGTCTGCGCCGACTGAGTCGGGCGTGGCGTGGTGCTGGATCCGGTCGTCGGCGACCTGCTTCTCACGCTGCCAGGTGGTTCCTCAAGTGAGACAATCCCGAAGTCACGCGCGGCGGGAGGATGCCGATGACCGCAGCCCCAGAGGATCGGTGGGCGACCTGGCTGGCTAGGCGCCGCCACGGGGATGATCCCGACCTGCTTCGGCGCACCCTCGAGTACCTGGCCCCGGTTCGAGACCGGGTGATTGCGGGTGCTCACCTGGAGGACGGAGCCACGGCACTCGACGTCGGCTGCGGAGACGGGTTGATCGCGTTCGCTGCGTGTGACGAGGTCGGTGAATCGGGGTCAGTGATCTTCAGTGATGTTTCAGAGAGTCTGCTGCAAAGGTGCCGGGAACTCGCGAGCGAGGCCGGGGTGGTCGAGCGCTGCCGTTTCGTACTCGCGCGCGCGAGCGACCTCACCGCGATCGGTGACAGTAGCGTCGATGCGGTCACGCTTCGGTCCGTGCTCGTGTACGAGTCCGACAAGGCAGCGGCGTTCGGCGAGTTCCACCGGGTGTTGCGCCGGGGTGGCTGGCTGTCGCTGTTCGAGCCAATCAATCGGTTCGGGGCGGACGCCGACGTCGAGCACGGGCGGTTCTTCGGCCGCGACCTGAGCGCCGTGGCGGACCTGGCTGCCAAGGTCAGGGCCGTCTACGAGGCAATCCAGCCGCGCGACACCGATCCCATGCTCGACTTCGACGAGCGCGACTTGGTCCGTCTCGCGGAGGACGTCGGGTTTGCAGAGGTACACCTGCAACTCAACGCCGACATCGAATCCCCGGAGCCGATTGCCTGGGAGACGTTTCTGAACACCTCTGGCAACCCGCGCATTCCTACCTTTGGTGAGGCGATGGACCAGGTGCTCACTGCTGGAGAGGCGGCGCAGCTGACGGCCCAGCTGCGCCCGCAGGTCGAAGGAGGGCTGGGCGATCGCAGGTCCGCAGTCGCCTACCTGACCGCCCGGCGAAGTTAGCCGGATCGACCGCCTCCGCGGTTCTGAGGCGCTCCGATCCAGGCCCGTAGGCGTCCCAGCTAGGGATCCGCTTCTTACCAGGAGATGTTCAACGATGCGCTGGACGGGCTCGCCACTCGGTCCAGCCTGCTGGTCGAGCGCGCTCGGTGAGATGGTCGCCGCTCATCGGGCGGCAGTCGCCTTCACCGTTTCGATGGTGTCGGCCTCGGCGGCGGTCTTGTCGTCGCGGTAGCGCAGCACCCGAGCAAACCGCAGGGCGAGCCCGCCCCGATAGCGCGAGGACCGCTGCAGTCCGTCGAAGGCGATCTCAACCACCTGCTCGGGCCGGACGTGCACGACGTGACCGGTGCGCGAGGTCTCAAGCTCGAGAAACCGCTGGGTCTGCCAAGCCAGCATCTCGTCAGTCATGCCCTTGAATGTCTTGCCGAGCATCACGAAGGTCCCATCCCGAGGGTCACGCGCCCCGAGGTGGATGTTGGACAAGGTGCCAGCCCGTCGGCCGCTGCCCCACTCGACGGCGAGGACGACAAGATCGAGGGTGTGGCGGGGCTTGACCTTGATCCAGCCAGCGCCCCGGCGTCCAGCGTCGTACGGCGCGTCGGGCGCCTTGACGATCACTCCCTCTTGGCCGGCGGCCACCACCTCGGCGAAGAAGGCACTGCCGGCCTCGACGTCGCCGGTGACAAGGCGAGAGGCCACCGAGCCAGCCGGAACGACGGCGTCGAGCCGCACCAACCGGTCACGCAGCGGCAGGTCGATCAGCTCGTCGCCATCGACGTACAGACAGTCAAAGAAGAACGGTGTGATGGGGGCACTCGCAGCAGTAGGAGCTTCGTCGAGCGTGCGTGCGGTGCGTGACGCGGTTTCCTGGAAGGGGCGTGGGCGCCCGGCGTCGTCGAGCGCGATCGCCTCGCCGTCGAGGATGACCGCTGAGGCGTGCACCGTCTGGACCACAGCGACGACTTCGGGTAGCCGGGCGGTGATGTCCTCCAGGCTCCGGGTGAAGACTCGGACGTCAGCGCCAGCCTTGTGGACCTGGATGCGGATGCCGTCGAGCTTCGTGTCGATCACCGCTTCGCTGTTCGGCTGGAGCTTGGCGAACGCAGCCGGCACGTCGGGTGCCGACGACGCGAGCATGGGCCGGACCGGCTGGCCGACGGTGAGCCCGAACGACTCGACAGCCGGCTGGCCAGCGGTGAGCGCCGCCACCGCGACCGGACCGGTGGCCCCACGGAGCATCACCGCCCTCCGGATCACTGCCAGCGGGATGCCGGCTGCGGTGGCGATCGCGTCGAGCATCGACGAGTCGAGGGCCCCTTGCCGGACGTCACCGATCAGGAGGCTGCGCAGGAAGACCTGCTCATCAGCGGTGGCACGGGCGAGCAGCCGCGAGACACCGTCGGCTCGGGCAACCCCCGACCCGGGGCCTGACAACCTCGAGATGCGGTCGAGCTCCGCGTCGACCTCGGTCAGGGTGAGCGACGGCTCAGCGGCTGGCGCGGGCGCTGTCGAGACGGTTGCCCAGCCGACACCGGTCCTGCGTTGGCGGAGCTCTCCGGCGAGGTATGCGGTGGCGATCTCCACATCGGCGGCGGACGTCAGCCTGC
>JAUJOE010000001.1:318449-342907 GCA_030447805.1 Nocardioidaceae bacterium
GCGATGCAGGAGCGCACCTGGCGCCCGTCGTGGCCGTGTGACCCTTACGACGTCCTGCGATCGGTACGCCGAGGGGCTGGCGACCCGTCCTTTCGGCGCGACTCGGACGGCACGCTGTGGCGCGCTGCGATGACGCCGCTCGGAGCCGTCACCTTGCGCATCCACGCTGATCCCACGGCGGCGGAGGTCACGTTGCAGGCGTGGGGTGACGGAGCCGACTGGATGCTGCAGCAAGCCCCCGCCATGCTGGGAGCCGCAGACGACGTCAGCGACTTTGTTGCGAGCGATTCGATCGTGCGCGCCGCTTGGCGGCGGAATCCGCATTGGCGGGTGCCGCAGACCGGTCTCGTGCTCGAGGCGCTGGTCGCTGCTGTGATCGAGCAGAAGGTGACCGGACGCGAGGCGTGGTTGGGTTGGCGGCGCTTGTTGACCCGGTTCGGCGTGCCAGCCCCCGGACCGGGCGCGATCAGGGGGATGCGGTGCCTACCCTCGCCTGGTGAGCTGGCGCGGATTCCTTCCTGGGAGTGGCTGCGCTGCTCCATCGACGGTGCGCGCTCATCGACGATCGTGCGGGCGGCACAAGCAGCTGCCGCGCTGGAACGAACCGTCAGCCTGCCAGCGCATGAGGTGGAGCGTCGGCTCTGCTCACTACCTGGCGTCGGCGCCTGGACCGCGGCGGAGGTGCGACAGCGCGCGCACGGCGATGCCGACGCCGTCAGCTTCGGCGACTATAACGTCGCCCGCCACATGGGCTGGGCGCTGCGGGGGAGGGAGATGACCGACGCGGAGCTGGAGGTCGTTCTGCAACCCGACCGGCCGCACCGGTACCGCATCCAGCACATCGTGACCACCCGGTTGCGCGGGCGCCCGCGGCACGGACCGCGGATGGCTCCCCGGCAGCACCTGCCGAGATGACCCTGCCCCGGGTCAGCCTCCGGCCGGTCGACGTACGGGTTCTCGTGGGCTGTGGCCTTCTTTTCGCTCTCGTCACCGCTGACGTC
This sequence comes from Nocardioidaceae bacterium, assembly GCA_030447805.1. Lineage (GTDB taxonomy): Bacteria > Actinomycetota > Actinomycetes > Propionibacteriales > Nocardioidaceae > JAUJOE01. The sequence goes on from JAUJOE010000001.1 coordinate 319,451, forward strand.
GTCGCCGGTGGGCTGCTCACCCACCTTGATGGACGGCTCCGCGACGCTGTGCAACCACGCCCGGCCACCCCCGCATGGATGGACGCCCTGGGTGCCTTCGGCGATCTCGGTGTCGCTGCCGCTGTGATGGCGATCGCCGGGCTGGTAGCGGCCCACGTCCACTGGCGGCTCTGGCCAGTGATGCTGGCGGCGGGAAACTTCCTGGCCGTCGAGGCGGTGGTGTACGTCGTGAAGCTGGCGGTCGGCAGACCGGGCCCGGGGGTGGTGGCAGCGCCCAGCGACTACCCCGGATACTTCCCGTCGGGTCACACCGCCACCGCCGCCGTGAGTGCGGCCACCGTGGTCTTTCTCGTGCTGATGATGCGGTGGGGAGACGCGCAGCTGGACAGGGCGGCCACAGTAGCGCTCGTAGCTGGTTCCGTCGTCGGGCTGGTGGCCGCCGTTCGGACCGTACTGGGCGACTTTCACTGGCCCAGCGACGCGCTCGGCGGGCTGGCACTGGCGGCGATCGTGCTGATCGTGGGCTTTGGGCTGGCTCGGGCGCACGTCGCGTCGGCTTCGACGAGCGCGATGCGAGATGGTGAGCGGCAGTGACGCCGGCAACGCTCCGTCAGGCCAACTGTCGGTGTCGGGCCGTAGTCTCGTCGCTATGAGACCCGTCACCGATCTGGAGCGGAGCGTCGCCCCCTTCAAGGTGCTGTCCGACTACTCGCCGTCAGGTGACCAACCGACAGCGATCGACGACCTCGAGCAGCGGGTTCACGCCGGTGAGAAGAACATGGTGCTGCTGGGCGCCACCGGCACCGGAAAGACGGCCACGGTTGCCTGGCTGGTCGAGCGGGTGCAACGGCCGACCTTGGTGATGCTGCCCAACAAGACCCTTGCCGCCCAGTTCGCCAACGAGCTGCGCGAGCTCTTCCCCGAGAACGCCGTCGAGTACTTCGTCTCCTACTACGACTACTACCAGCCCGAGGCGTACGTCCCGCAGACTGACACCTACATCGAGAAGGACTCCTCGATCAACGAGGAGGTTGAACGCCTCCGCCACTCGGCCACCAACTCCCTGCTCACCCGACGAGACGTCATTGTCGTGTCGTCGGTTTCGTGCATCTACGGCCTCGGCACTCCTCAGGAGTACGTCGACCGGATGATCTCTCTCAAGGTGGGCGCCGAGGTCGATCGCGACTCCCTGCTGCGGCAGCTCGTCGGCATCCAGTACGCCCGGAACGACCTCGCCTTCAGCCGCGGCACGTTCCGGGTGCGCGGTGACACGCTGGAGGTGTTCCCCGTCTACGAGGAGCACGCCGTCCGCATCGAGTTCTTCGGTGACGAGATCGAGCGGCTCATGACCCTGCACCCGGTGACCGGTGAGGTCGTCACCGAGGACTCCCAGCTCTACATCTTCCCGGCCTCGCACTACGTGGCCGGACCACAGCGCATGGAGCGCGCCATCGACGGCATCGAGGATGAGCTGGAGCAGCGGCTCGCCGAACTCGAGCGGAGTGGCCACCTGCTCGAGGCTCAGCGGCTGCGGATGCGGACGACGTACGACATCGAGATGATGCGGCAGGTCGGTTCCTGCGCCGGCATCGAGAACTACTCGAGGCACATCGACGGCCGCGCGGGCGGCGGGTGCCGCCCAACTGCCTGCTCGACTACTTCCCCGAGGACTTCCTGCTGGTCATCGACGAGTCGCACGTCACCGTGCCGCAGATCGGCGGGATGTACGAAGGCGACATGTCCCGCAAGCGCACCCTGGTCGAGCACGGGTTCCGGCTGCCCAGCGCGATGGACAACCGGCCGCTGCGCTGGGAGGAGTTCCTCGACCGGATCGGGCAGACGGTCTACCTCTCGGCGACGCCGGGGCCTTATGAGATGTCGCGGGTCGACAGCACCGTCGAGCAGATCATCCGGCCCACCGGACTCGTCGACCCGGAGGTCATCGTGAAGCCGACAAAGGGCCAGATCGACGACCTGATGGCCGAGATCCACCAGCGCACCGAGCGCAACGAGCGGGTGCTGGTCACCACGCTGACCAAGAAGATGTCCGAGGACCTCACCGACTACCTGCTCGAGAACGGCATCCGCACGCGTTACCTGCACAGCGAGGTCGACACCCTGCGTCGCATCGAGCTGCTCAGAGAGCTGCGGCTCGGGCAGTTCGACGTGCTGGTCGGCATCAACCTGCTGCGTGAGGGCTCGACCTGCCCGAGGTCTCGTTGGTGGCGATCCTCGACGCCGACAAGGAGGGCTTTCTGCGCTCGGGCACCTCACTGATCCAGACGATCGGACGGGCGGCGCGCAATGTGTCCGGTCAGGTGATCATGTACGCCGACCGGATCACCGACTCCATGGCCAAGGCCATCGACGAGACCAACCGACGGCGTGCCAAGCAGGTCGCCTATAACCAGGCCTGCGGCGTCGATCCGCGGCCGCTGCGTAAGAAGATCGCTGACATCACCGACATGCTGGCCCGTGAGGACGCTGACACCGCGGAGCTGATTGGCGGCGGTGGCCGGCAGCAGTCGCGGGGCAAGGCGCCGGTTCCCGGCCTGTCGAGCCGCGACGCCGGGCGACATGCCCGCGACCTGGCCGGGCTGCCGTCGAGCGACCTTGCCGACCTTGTGCAACAGCTCACCGACCAGATGCACGCCGCCGCCGCCGAGCTGCAGTTCGAGGTCGCGGCCCGGCTGCGCGACGAGATCGCCGAGCTGAAGAAGGAGCTTCGGCAGATGGTGTCAGCCGGCGTGCGTGCGTATCCACGCGGAGGTGATAGGTGGCGAACGGACCTGTCGTTGACGTCCATGTGCATCTGCAGCTCGATGACGACTCTCAGATGGCTGGTCGCAGCCATCGACTAGCCGATGGACTCTGGGCGACCTTCGCCTCATCGCCACCAGGGTGCTGGCGCCGCGCGTACGCCGAACACCTCGCGCTTCACCTGGCTCTATGCCAGGTGCTCAGTGGACCCGGCAGATGATGCTCCGACCCTCGCCGAGGCGATGGACCGCGTCGCCGCAGCGGGTGCTAGGGGCGCTTCATCCCAACACTCAAGAGTTCGACGTGGCTGACGATGGGGTGGCAATCGTTCGCCGGGCGGGCGAACGAGGACGCCGCCGCGTTCTTCGACTCCTGGTCGGTGACCGACTAGAAGGCTGGCAAGTTCGTCATGATCACGGGCTGTCCGAGACCCGTCCTGGCGCACATGCTTGGACCGTCGTTCCTTGAACTGCGACGATGACGCACGCAATGCATGGGTCGAATCGCGCCGTTGTAGATAGCCGCGGCGTGTGGCTGTGTCGCGAGCTCGGCGTCGACAGGGTCCTCTTCGGCAGCGACTACCCCTTCTTTGACGTCGGTTCTGCGCTCCGCGCAGTCGATCGTCGCTTCTCGCCAGTCGAACTTCGCCAGATCACGCATGACAACGCGGCATCGTTGTTCAGGCGCGACGACGTGGCGACGGTGAACGCCAGCGACGTTCTCGCGCACTGCCTCGGCAAGCCGGGAGCTTGGCGGCGAGCCGTGGGAAGGTGACGTGGTCGTCAAGGTCGGAGACAAGATGTCGAAACTACCCAAGCAGCACCGGCGCATGACGTCATGACGAAGTTGAACAGTCACCAGCCGCCACACTTACGTGCCGCCACGGGCCCGGCGCCGTACATCTGTCCGCGAGAGGCGGCGCGGGCCATCGAGTGGTACGCCGACATCTTCGGCGCCACCGCAACAGCGCTTCGTCGACCCCGACGGCAGGGTGGGACATCATCCAAGATCGACGGTGCCGAGATCATGGTCTCGGACGCCTATCCGGACTTCGGCGCGGTCGCGCTGCGCCGCAACACCACCGCGACGTTCGCATTGAACCTCTACGAGCCAATGCGGATGCCACGATGGCCGATGCAGGCGCTTGCAGCGGCGAGTGGAGGAGCAGTTCTACGGCAGCAGGCGTCCACCCTGATCGACCCGTTCGGCGTGCGCTGGATGATCGCGACGCACGTGCGCGACGTCGCACAGGCCGACGTCACCAGCGCCGTTGAGCACCGGCAGTTGCTTCGCACCTCGGCTTGCTGGTGGCGACTGAACGCGTGGCATCACCATTTCGACCGCCGCGCGGTCGGCGACGCGCAAGTCGCCAGCCCCTCTCGTTCATGGGGTTGCGTCGCCTTCGCGGTGGAGCCAGCTCAGCAGGTCGGACGGGGCTAGCTGTGTCGTGCGGGCGCGATAGCGGGCGAGCTCCGCGTCGCGATGGTCGCCCTGATCCGGACTCCCAGTCAGCGACGAGCTCTTCAGAACTCACGGGGAGCCGGGTTCGTGGCAGCTCGTTTCCAGCCGCGCCTTGCCTCAAGAGTTGTGGCCACGCTCTTCTCGGGCCGATACGCAGCCTGGCGGCCAGCTGGCGATCCTCGGGTCGGTTGATAGGTCAGCGTAGTGAACGAGCACGATGTTCGATCACCCCGGCGGCCCCAGGCGTCCGAGAGATGGGTACGCCTGGCAGGGAGTCAGCTCTTCCCGCGGATCGACGTCCCGGTCGATCCATGCCCACTCACGCAAGGGCGGCGCGAACACCGCGCTCTCGGCGTACCGGTGAGACGGCGTGTCGTCGAGATCCAGCAGCATCAGCCATGTCCAGCGGATGCCTGGCGACGACTGCGCGGATGAATCGGCAGCGGGTGTACCACAAGAACCGACGGTGTGCCTGGGCCGCTAGGGCGGCGTACATGTCTTTGGGGATGACCAGCCAGTCAAGCCACGGTGACAAGCGCGACAGCGGTGCCGGCAGCCGAGTGGTCTGGAAGATCAGCAGGGCACAGATCATCTGCATCCACGGTACCGCACTTGGATCTGGTGCTGATCACAATGTCGCCGGACCGAGCGGGAAGGGCGGCGGCCACCTGCGGCTGTCTTCGTGAGGATCGGTGAGCAGCAGACACCCGAGGAGCGTAGCCGCTGCCTGCGGCCGTTTGGTTTGAAGCCGCCGTTCTGCGAGAATCCCAGCCAGGTGGAGGGTATTCCTTCGCAGCAGTGTCGTCATCACGGCTCTTGGTCGGCGTACGTCGACCACTCCCGGCACCGCTGGCTCAGCCGGACCGCTGAGCGGAAGAGACCTCCGGAGCTAGTCCTATCAGGGCGCGTCCTTGGCGCGCCCGTGAACTCTCCGGAGGATGCGCGCACATGGAAGTTGCCCCCTGGGTCTGGTGGGCCACCATCACCATCACGACCGCGGTCCTGCTGGTCGACGTCTTGATCATCGGACGGCGTCCGCACGAGCCCTCCATGGCGGAGGTGAGTCGGCACCTCGCCGTCTACATCGGCGCTGCGGTTTTGTTCGGCCTGGGCGTCTTCTTCTTCGCCGAGGGCAGTACGGCGCCGAGTTCTTCGCCGGTTGGCTGACGGAGTACTCGCTGTCGGTCGACAACCTCTTCATCTTCATCATCATCTTGAACAAGTTCGCCGTGCCGCGCCAGTATCAGCAGACCGCGCTGATGATAGGCATCGTGCTGGCGCTGGTGATGCGCGGCATCTTCATCGCCGTCGGAGCCGCAGCGATTGAGCAGTTCAGCTGGATCTTCTATCTGTTCGGCGCGTTCTTGGTCTACACGGCGGTGAAGCTGGCCCAGGAGGGCAGCAAGGACGAGGACGACTTCGAGGAGAACCGGCTGATCCGTTGGGTCGAGAAGCGTTTCCCGGCGACGAAGGAGTACGACCGCGCGAAACTCTTCGTCAACCAGAACGGCCAGCGGCTGATCACGCCGATGTTCATCGTTGTGCTGGCGCTCGGGACCACCGACCTGCTGTTCGCCCTGGACTCGATCCCGGCGATCTACGGGCTCACCCAGGAGCCCTACCTTGTCCTCACCGCTAACGTCTTCGCGCTGATGGGTCTGCGTCAGCTGTACTTCCTCATCGGGGGTCTGCTGCAGCGACTGGTGTACCTGTCCTACGGCCTGGCCTTCCTGCTCGGCTTCATCGGTGTCAAGCTGTTTCTGCATGCGCTCCACGAGAACGAGCTGCCGTTCATCAACGGCGGTGAGCACGTGTCGTGGGCACCGGAGATCCCCATCTGGCTTTCGCTTCTCGTCATCGTGGGCACGTTGACGGTCACGACGGTAGCCAGCCTGGTGTCGGCTGGCGGGTTGACCGAGGAAGAGCAGGACGTGCGCACCGGTCCTCGGCGTGACTGGGACAGCGACGACAACGGCGACAACGCGGGCGAGTAAGCCGCATCGACAAATCAGCGTCGACAAGGGCGGTCAGAGAAACCGGCCAGCGGCGCAGAGAGTCCCCCGGCGCTCAACTGACAGCGGCGCGTCCTCGATGCAGCCGGCACCTGGCAGCCCGTCCGGGGCGTCCTCGGGAGCATGCAGCATGCGCCGCGGTCCAGTGACGAACCCGACATGGAAAACCCGGTCGTCACGGGCGAAGAAGTAGAGGTCGCCTGGCTGCTCCTCCCCGAGTTCCACCGGTATGGCGGTGGCTTGCTGAGCTGAGGCATCCCGGGGTACGACGACACCGGCTGCCCGGTGCGCCAGGTGCACCAAGCCGGAGCAGTCCAGGCCCCATCGCGAGGTGCCTCCCCACAGATAGGGCAACCCAATGAATTGACCGGCGAACCGCGTGATCTGCCCCTTGTCGACGTCGATCTGATTGGCCGGCGCAGGCGGACGGGGGAGGTCCGCTTCCGCGAGGTGGGAGCGGCGTACCCAGCAGGGATAGCCGCGAACGTCCTCGGGAGCAGGCTGCCAGGGGCTGCCACCTTGACCCACTCACCCGCTTGCTCGATGAGCAGGACAGGTTCGCCTCGGACCAGCTGGGTCAGTGTGCGACCGTGCAGCCCCAGTCGCGCCTCACCGTCGAGCGACTGCGTCCAGGCGGCGAGGTCAGGCTGGTCCGCAATCGCCAGGGGCGTCGAGCTCCCGGGGTGCGGTCGGCGAGGTCCAGCCGGTCGCTACATCGACCACCACCTCGAACGTCGTCATGCCAGCGCCTCGATACCAAGGCCCGGGGTGTCCGGCAGCGTGATCGTGGCACCGTCGTACGTCAGCCCGCCGACAACGGGGGAGGAGGCGAGCCACCAGGCTGCGTCGAGATCGCTCGTCGTGGTTGTCCCGTACGCCGCCACCAGGCTGGCCGCCGCGCCCACACCGATCGGGCCCTCCATCATCGACCCGACGAGGGTGCCGACGCCGTGCGCTGCGGCGAGCTCGAGCATGGCCCGGGCTACCCGCAGTCCGCCGCACTTGGCGAGCTTGACGTTCACCAGGTCGGCGGCGCGGCTCTCGATGATGCGGCTGAGATCGCGCAGTCCGAAGCACGACTCGTCGGCGAGGACCGGGGTATCCACGGCGGCAGGTCACGGCTGCCAGGCCGTCGATGTCGGCTGCCGGCACCGGCTGCTCGACGAACTCGACACCCACCCCTGCGTCCTCGAGCGACCTGATCACTGCGACAGCCTCGCGAGCAGACCAGCCCTGGTTTGCGTCCAGCCTGATCACCACGTCGGCACCGACCGACTCGCGAACGGCCTGCACCCTGCTGCAGTCGGTTGCCGCGTCGGTGCCGACCTTGAGTTTGAGAACCCCAAAGCCCGCTTTCACCCGCTCCGCGGCGCTCGATGCGAGCTCGTCGACGTCGCCGGCGGCGATCGTCACATCGGTCGAAACCTCATGTCGCGTGCTGCCGAGGAACCGGGGTAGAGACACCCCGGCCAGGCGGGCGGCCAGGTCGTGTAGAGCGACGTCGACCGCTGCCTTCGCGCCGAAGTTGCCAGCAACAGCCGATGACGTGGCCACCAGGAGGTCATGCAGATCAGCCGGTGCTCGGTCGAGCACCACGTCCTTCAGCGGACCGTTGAGACAAGCCTCGGCGCCCGCCAGCGATTCGCCCGTCACCCGCCATACCTGCGGCGCCTCGCCGAAGCCACGCAGCCCGTCATCCGTACCGATCTCGACCACGAGCGTCTCCAACGTGCGCGTCGAACGAAGGGCGGTGACGAACGGCGTGTGCAGCGCCGCCTCCAACCGTTGACAGCGCACCTCGGTGATCGTTGTCACCCCAGCACCTTACGACCCCTCCAGGCCGCAGCCGCGCCCGCCGCGACGAGGTCCAGGCCTTCTTGCTCCTCGAGGTCCGACGTCGTACATGGCAAAGACGAACGGTGCGCCGTCGGAGGGCCAGACGATGCCCGCGTCGTGAGACACCCCTCGATCCAGCCGGACTTGTGTGCCACCCGGGTGCGGGGAAGCCCGGCCGGAAGAGCGTCGTTGATCTGCTGCGCGCCGAGGACGGACAGAATCTCGCGGCAGGCGGGCGGGGAGGCTGCGCGATCAGCCGCCAGCGCCTGAAAGGTCAGCCCAAGGTCAGCAGCCGTCACGAGGTTGTCGAGACCCGCCGCACGAGCCGGTGCGTCCTCGATGCCGCGCGACACCACCGAGTTCGTAGCGCCCAGGTGGATCAGCGTCTCGGTCACTGCGTCGACGCCGACGTGGTCCAGGACGAGATTGGTTGCCAGGTTGCTTGACCGCACGATCGTGCGGTAGCACAGCCAGCGGAGCGCGACCTCGCAACCCATCCGTCGCCACGGCTCAGGATCGCTGTCCTCGGCGCGATCCATGGAGAACCTTGCGATGCCGGTGCCGGTGCGCGTGGCGGAGACGAACTCGTTGCGGATCTTGACCGACTGGTCGAGGTCGAGTTTGCCTGCGTCTGCCAGCCGGTAGGCGGCGATGACGACCGCCAGCTTCATCGTGCTCGCGGCATAGTGCTGCCGGTGTTCCTCGTGGACGGCCCAGGGGTCTCCGTGTAGGGGTGCTGTCCAGATGGAGAACACTCCGCAGCAGGGGCAGCTGCGCCATGAAATTGCGCAGCGCATGCGGGGCATCGGCTCAGCTCAGTTACGGTATCCCGAGGTTCCGTCGGGCTACCGTGAAGCCATGATCGTTCACCCGCGCGGGACTGCTGGTGATCATGGCAGCGGGTGTCTTGGTGGCGTGCTCGTCAGCGGAGCAAGTCTCCACAGGCGACGCGATGCGCAGCTCGCAGATGACGAGCGCCGTGGTCACCGAGCCAACGGTCACCGAGCCCACGGTCCCGAACCGAGCGCCGCTGACTGCACGGCGGACGAATCCCACCCCGAGGATCCGCGCGAGCACGTCGACGTCGGCACGGCGGTCGAATACGACAAGGCGCCACCGGTTTCGGGACCCACTGGGCTCAGTGGCCGGAGATCACCAAGTCGCTGTACGTCTCAGCCGAGCGTCCTGAGCTCGGGGAGCTGGTCCACTCGCAGGAGCACGGCTGGACGATCGTCTGGTACGACGAGACGGTGGACCCCGCTGAGCTCGAGGACGTCGCCGCCGAGATCGCCGCCACAAAGATCGTGATCATGCCGTGGACCAGCGCGGATGGCGCGTCCTTCCCCGCAGGCAAGCACATCGCCATCACCACTGGGAGGCCGGGACGGAGTGGCGGCAGTTCTGCGCTGCTGCAGACGCCGAGGCGATCCTCGACTTCGCCGGACGTCACCCGGTCACCGACGCACACGAGCCCACCGGCCCTGTAGCCCGCACGATGACCGATCCATCGTCGGCTGGCTTCGCTGCGTCTCCGCTGCCGAAACCCTGACCGAAGTCTGCGCTGACGCCCGAAAGACGTCCCACAGCGGCACTTCGGTCAGGGTTTTGGACGTCGGTCACCAGCCGCGGGCTCGCCACTCGGCGAGGTGTGGTCGCTCGGCTCCGAGGGTGGTGTCGGCGCCGTGGCCGGGGTAGACCCAGGTCTCATCGGGAAGCCGGCCGAAGACCTTGGACTCCACGTCGTCGATCAACGATGTGAAGTCGGCTGGCGACCCCGTCTTGCCCACGCCTCCGGGGAACAGAGAGTCGCCGGTCCACAGATGGGGCGGGCCGGTCGGGTCGTCGTACAGCAGGGCGATCGACCCAGGGGTGTGGCCCACGAGGTGGATGACCTGGAGCTCGCAGTCGCCGACGGCGACCCGCTCACCGTCCCGTACTGGCCGGGCGGTCTCGACAGGAATCCCCGCCGCGTCATCAGCGCCCGCGACGGTCTCCGCCCCCGTCGCGTCGACGACCTCCCGCAAGCCCTGCCAGTGGTCGCCGTGCCGGTGGGTGGTGACGACCCGCGCCAGTCCGTCCGGGCCGATCAGCTGAAGCAGTCGGTCTGGCTCGTTGGCCGCGTCGATGAGAAGCTGCTCATCGGTGTGCTGGCACCGCAACAGATAGGCGTTGTTGTCCATGTGACCGACCGACATCTTCGTGATGGCGAGGTCGGCGAGATCCCGGACGGCGGGCGGACCGCCGGGTCTCACCTTGCCGGTGTAGGTCATCGCCATGCTCAAGTTTCGGCAGGTCGCCCTGGGTTGTGAGCCCCGTGCCGTCCGTACGCCCGAGCAGCCATCCCAGGAGCGCCGGCGCTGGCCCCGACACCTCCTGGCCACCGCCCCTGATGAGCCAGCGGCGCTCGTCGTTACCGACCAGCGTCAGCGGCGGGGTGTCGTCGCGGGCACTGAAGTCCGCTGCGACCCGCTCGAGCATCGGCTCGACGAAGTCGGGGGCCAGTGCGCCAGGGTGTAGCCGAGGTCGAGGTCGAGATGGTGAACCTCCACCTCACTGCGGCGCAGCGCCGGGATCAAGCTGGCGTCGCCCGCACGGTCGTCGGCGCCATACCGGATGGGTGCAGCCCAGTCGGCGGGTCCCATCCTGGCGAGTTCCGCCATCAACCGTTCATGCGACGCGTGTACGTCGCCGACGAGCTCCTCGGCGGACCGCCCGGCGCCGCGCTCGATGTCAGCGTCACGCTCCGCGCGGCTGGGATACATGGGGATGTGCCGTCGGGCTCGCGCGGACGTCACCAGATTCACCATCGCGTCAGCGTTGCGCGCGATATGGGTGAGCACGTGCGCTCGGGTCCAACCGGGCAACCCAGAGGCGGCTCTGGCCTGCTCGTCAGTGAGGTCGGCGATGCTGTGGTGCAAGGCCCCGGTAGAGGCAGCAAGCGCTTCGAGAGAGAGGTCGTCACCGCGTCAGACATGAGGCGAACCTACCGCCTTCGACCTTGGTTTGATCCGTGCCGCACAATGGATCGGCGATGCCGACTTACCGCGACACGATGTCGCCTTTCCTGGTCGAAATCGCCTACGATAGCGAACAGGTGTTCGAGCGCTGCTCAGCCGCCGGCGGTCAACAAGGCGCGGCGGGCAGCGCTGTCTCGCGGGTGGAAGGTGACGAGTGACCGACCGGCTGATCATTCGTGGCGCCCGTGAGCACAACCTCAAGGACATCTCGCTCGACCTGCCCCGCGACTCGCTGATCGTCTTCACCGGACTTTCCGGCTCAGGCAAGTCGAGCCTGGCGTTCGACACGATCTTCGCTGAGGGGCAACGCCGGTACGTCGAGTCGCTGTCGGCGTACGCCCGGCAGTTCCTCGGCAGATGGACAAGCCCGATGTCGACTTCATCGAAGGCCTGTCGCCGGCCGTCTCGATCGACCAGAAGTCGACGTCGCGAAACCCCAGGTCAACGGTAGGCACGATCACCGAGGTCTACGACTACCTCCGCCTGCTCTACGCCCGCGCCGGCCGGCCACACTGTCCCGTCTGCGGCAGACCGATCGCCCGCCAGACCCGCAGCAGATCGTCGACCGGGTGCTCGAACTCGACGAGGGCGCCCGCTTCCAGGTGCTCGCGCCGGTCATCCGGGGCAGGAAGGGCGAGTACGTCGACCTGTTCCGCCAACTGCAGACCCAGGGTTCTCCTTGGGCCCGGGTCGACGGGGAGGTACACACGCTCACCGCGCCGCCGAAGCTCGACAAGCAGAAGAAGCACACGATCGAGGTCGTGGTCGACCGGCTGGCGGTCAAGGAGTCGGCGAAGCGCCGGCTCACCGACTCGGTCGAGACAGCACTTGGCCTCTCCGGCGGCCTGGTGACGCTGGACTTCGTCGACCTGCCCGCCGACGACCCCAACCGGGAGCGGGTCTTCTCCGAGCACCTCGCGTGCACCTACGACGACCTGTCGTTCGAGGAGCTCGAGCCACGGTCGTTCTCGTTCAACTCACCGTTCGGGGCTTGCACCGAGTGCCACGGCCTCGGCACTCGGATGATCGTCGACCCCGAGCTGGTCGTCCCCGACGAGACCAGGTCGCTCAGCGAAGGCGCCGTCGCACCATGGTCGGCGGCGCACGTGTCGGAGTACTTCACCCGCCTGCTCGACGCGCTGGCTGACGAGCTCGGGTTCTCCACCTCGACGCCGTGGGCTCACCTGCCCGTCCAAGCCCGGGAGTCGGTCCTCGGTGGTCATCCCGGCAAGCTGCACGTGCGCTACAAGAACCGCTACGGCCGCGAGCGCTCGTACTACGCCCAGTTCGAGGCGTCATCCCCTACATCGAGCGGCGGCACGGCGAGGCCGAGAGCGACACGAGCCGGGAGCGGTTCGCGGGCTTCATGCGCGAGGTGCCATGTCTCGGGTGCCACGGGGCGCGCCTCAAGCCCGTCTCGCTGGCGGTGACGATCGGCGGCAAGAACATCGCGGAGATCAGCGCGATGCCCGTCGACGAGGCGTCGGCGTTCCTCAGCCACGACCTCGACCTGTCGCCACGCGAGCGGCAGATCGCCGAGCGGGTGCTCAAGGAGATCAACGAACGGCTCAGGTTCCTGCTCGACGTCGGCCTCGACTACCTCTCGCTCAACCGGCCGACCGGGTCGCTGTCGGGCGGAGAGGCGCAGCGGATCCGGCTCGCGACCCAGATCGGAGCGGGCCTCGTCGGCGTGCTCTACGTGCTCGACGAACCCTCGATCGGCCTGCACCAGCGCGACAACCACCGGCTCATCGAGACGCTGCTACGGCTCCGCGACCTCGGTAACACCCTGATCGTCGTCGAGCACGACGAAGACACGATCCGCACCGCCGACTGGGCCGTCGACATCGGTCCGGGCGCTGGTGAGCACGGCGGCCAGGTCGTCGTCTCCGGACCGGTCGAGGAGCTGTTGACCTCGCGCGACTCGCTGACCGGTGCCTACCTTTCCGGCCGGGCCGAGATCCCGCTACCCGACGTACGCCGTCCGCCGACCCCGGGGCGTGAGCTCGTGGTGCGCGACGCCCGTGAGCACAACCTGCAAGACGTCACCGTGGCGTTCCCGCTCGGGTGCTTCATCGCTGTCACCGGTGTCTCCGGGTCCGGCAAGTCGACGCTGGTCAACGCCATCCTGTACGCCGCGCTGGCCAAGCGCATCTACAACTCCAGGGAGGTCCCTGGCCGCCACCGCGACATCACCGGGGCCGAACTTGTCGACAAGGTGATCCACGTCGACCAGTCACCCATCGGGCGGACGCCCCGGTCGAACCCGGCGACGTACACCGGCGTCTTCGACCACGTCCGCCGACTGTTCGCCACCACGCCGGAGGCGAAGGTCCGCGGCTACCTGCAAGGCCGCTTCTCGTTCAACGTCAAGGGCGGTCGGTGTGAGGCGTGCTCAGGCGACGGCACGATCAAGATCGAGATGAACTTCCTGCCCGACGTGTACGTGCCCTGCGAGGTGTGCCACGGCGCCCGCTACAACCGCGAGACGCTGGAGGTGCACTACAAGGGCAAGACCATTGCCGAGGTGCTCGACATGCCGATCGAGGAGGCTGTCGACTTCTTCGCCGCGATCCCGGCTATCGCCCGGCATCTGCGCACGCTGTGCGACGTCGGGCTGGGCTACGTGCGCCTGGGCCAGCCCGCGCCCACGCTCTCGGGAGGAGAGGCACAACGGGTCAAACTGGCCTCCGAGCTGCAGAAGCGCTCGACGGGCCGCACGGTGTACGTGCTCGACGAGCCGACCACCGGGCTGCACTTCGAGGACATCCGCAAGCTCCTCGGCGTGCTTCAGCGGCTGGTCGACCAGCGCAACACCGTCATCGTCATCGAGCACAACCTTGACGTCATCAAGACCGCCGACTGGGTGATCGACCTCGGTCCCGAGGGCGGCAACAAGGGTGGTCTCGTCGTCGCCGAGGGTACGCCGGAACAGGTGACCGCTGTGCCGGAAAGCCACACCGGCCGCTTCCTTGAGCCGGTGCTCGCCGGCCGGGCCGTCCCCGTCGCCCGCGCCGCTGCCCCCGCCCCTCCCCCCCACGGGAGTTGTCAGAACGTAGTGCACCTATGGCGGCAATAGCTACTGACAGGTGTCTGGGGGGCAGGCGACCGGTCTCCGTAGGCTGGACCAACCCGACAAAGGAGCATCATGGGCAGTGCAGCCTCCCCAGCAGCGCAAGACGCAGCCGAACCGACGTCCGACCCAGCCGCTGCGGTCAACGGACGCCCGGCTACACCAAGCCGCCGCACCGTGCTGCGCGGTGCGGTCGTGGCGGGTGCCGCCGTACCCTTCCTCGCCGCCTGCGGCTCGGACTCGGCTACGGATGGCTCGCAGACGGCGAGGGGGTGGCTCGGGCAGTCTGCCAACTGGCGGGAGCGATACTGGTTCGGGGGCGAACGGGTCCGGTGGCTCCGGCACCGTGCTGGCCAAGACCAGCGAAATCCCCGAAGGCGGCGGGCTCGTTCTCGCCGACCAGGGGGTCGTGATCACGCAGCCCAAACCGGGGATGTTCAACGCCTTCTCCTCGAGCTGTACGCATGCCGGCTGCCCCGTCGACAACGTCAGCGACGGCACGATCAACTGCAACTGCCACGGCAGCAAGTTCTCCATCGAGGACGGCTCGCCGGTGTCGGGTCCAGCTCAGACCCCGCTGCCGGAGAAGCCATTGATCGTCGCAGGCTCGAAGATCTCGTTGGGGTGAACGCCACCTAGCGGGCCGACCGCGTCCCACCTGGCTCGTAAGGTGGGAGGCGTGCCCGACCCGTCGACGTACCGGCCCGCTTCGGGCTCCATCCCCGACGCGCCGGGCGTCTACCGCTTCCGCGACGCACGGGGCCGCGTCATCTATGTCGGCAAGGCGAAGTCGCTGCGCTCCCGGGTGTCGTCGTACTTCCAGGACCCCGCCAATTTGCACTCGCGCACGGCCAGCATGGTGACGACCGCCGCATCGGTGGAGTGGACGGTCGTCCAGACCGAGGTCGAAGCGCTGCAGCTGGAGTACTCGTGGATCAAGGAGTTCGACCCTCGGTTCAACGTCAAGTACCGCGACGACAAGTCATACCCTGGTTGGCGGTCACGTTGAACGAGGAGTTTCCCAAGTGATGGTGGGCAGGGGGCCGAAGAAGAAGGGGTGCGCTACTTCGGGCCGTACTCGCACGCCTGGGCGATCCGCGAGACCGTCGACCTGCTGCTGCGCGTGTTCCCGATGCGGTCGTGCTCGCAGGGTGTGTTCAACCGCAGCGCGCAGATCGGGCGGCCGTGTCTGCTCGGCTACATCGGCAAGTGCGCCGCACCGTGTGTGGGGCCGGGTATCGCCCGAGGAGCATCGCGCGATCGCCGAGGACTTCTGCACGTTCATCTCCGGTCAGACCGCGCAGCACCTGCGCCGGCTGGAGCGGGAGATGCAGGCGGCCTCCGACGCGATGGAGTTCGAGCGGGCGGCTCGACTGCGTGATGATGTCGGCGCACTCAAGCGGGCGATGGAGCGGGCGGCCGTCGTGCTCCCGACGGCACCGACGCCGACGTGATCGCCGTAGCCGAGGATCCGCTCGAGATCGCCGTCCAGGTGTTCTACGTGCGCGCCGGCCGCGTCCGCGGTCAACGCGGCTGGGTCGCTGACCGGGTCGACGACGCCGAGCTGCCCGAGCTGCTGAGACGCTTCTTGATCCAGGTGTACGACGCGGAGGCGGGTGACGCGATCCCCCGCGAGGTGCTGATCCCTCGCCAGCCCGACGACACCGCCACGCTGACGACCTGGCTGACCGAGAAGCGGGGTAGCAAGGTCGCGGTGCGGGTGCCGCAGCGTGGTGACAAGCGGGCGCTGATGGAGACCGTGGCGCGCAACGCCAAGCAGTCGTTGGCGCTGCACAAGACCAAGCGCGCCAGCGACCTGACCACCCGCGGCCGAGCGCTGGAGGAGCTTCAGCAGTCGCTCGGTCTGCCCGAGGCGCCGCTGCGCATCGAGTGCTTCGACGTGTCGAACCTGCAGGGCACCGAGATCGTCGCCTCGATGGTGGTGTTCGAGGACGGGCTGGCCCGCAAGAGCGACTACCGGCGCTTCGTCATCCGAGGGGTCGACGGGCAAAACGACGTGGCCGCGATGCACGAGACGGTGTCGCGGCGCTTCAAGCGGCTCCTCGACGAGCGTGCCGACTCCAGTGCCGTCGATCTCGGCGTGAGCGTCGACGACAGCGCGCCGGTGCTGATCGATCCCGACACCGGGCGCCCGCGGAAGTTCGCCTACACCCCGGGCCTGGTGGTCGTCGACGGCGGGCCACCGCAGGTCGCGGCCGCCCAACGAGCGCTTGACGAGCTCGGTATCGACGACGTCCCGGTCGTCGGGCTCGCGAAACGTCTCGAGGAGGTGTGGCTTCCCGGCCAGACCGACCCGGTGATCCTGCCCCGCACGAGCGAAGGTCTCTACCTGCTGCAGCGGGTGCGCGACGAGGCCCACCGGTTCGCGATCGCCCACCACCGCGGCCGCCGCTCGAAGACGATGGTTGAGAGCGTGCTCGACGAGGTGCCCGGCCTCGGCGAGGTCAGGAGGAGAGTGCTGCTGCGTCATTTCGGCTCGTTGAAGAAGCTGCGAGCCGCCTCGGTGGAGGAGATCGCGGCTCTTCCTGGCTTCGGTCCACGCAGTGCAGGTGCGATCGTGGCAGCTCTGCAGACGTCGGCGTCCCCGGCTCCGGCCATCAACACCGCCACCGGTGAGATCCTGCAGGAGCAGTCGTGAGCGGCGCGACCAGTGACCTGATCATCGTCACGGGCATGAGCGGTGCGGGCCGGAGCACTGCGGCCAAGGCGCTGGAAGACCTCGGCTGGTTCGTCATCGACAACCTCCCCCCACAGATGCTCCCGACGGTCGTCCGGCTGATCGAGGCCGAGCAGGGGGAGTCGGTGCAGATCGCTGTCGTCGTCGACGTACGCTCGGGCGCTTTCTTCGCCGACCTGCGTGGAGCCCTGGCGAGCCTGGCCGACCAGGGGCTGCGGCCGCGAATCCTGTTCCTCGAGGCCTCCGACGATGTGCTGGTGCGCCGCCAAGAGGCCGTCCGTCGACCGCACCCGTTGCAGGCCGGCTCGCGGTTGCTCGACGGCATCGCGAGGGAACGCGACATCGTGCGCGACCTGCGTGGCGACGCCGACGTACTGATCGACACGTCGACGCTGAACGTGCACCAGTTGGCCACCAAGATCGAAGTCGCCTTCGCCGACGCCGACACACCCGTCGTCCGGGCGACGGTGATGTCGTTCGGCTTCAAGTACGGCATTCCGGTCGATGCCGACATGGTGGTCGACATGCGCTTCCTTCCCAACCCGCACTGGATACCCGAGCTGCGACCACTGACGGGTCTTGACGACAACGTCTTGACGTACGTGCTGGCTCAGCCGGCAGCCAAGCAGTTCCTCGACCGTCTCGAGGGGCTGCTCGACGTGGTGTACGCCGGCTTCTTGCAGGAGCGCAAGCAGTTCATCACGCTGGCAGTGGGATGCACCGGCGGGAAGCACCGGAGCGTTGCGATCGCTGAGGAGGTCGGAGCCCGGATGAGCCAACGCGGGGTGGAGGCCCTCGTCGTTCACCGCGACCTGGGCCGCGAGTGACTGCCGATCACGGGCCTGACGCCGGGGCCGAGGCGACCGATGCGGGAGCTGCTGACCTGAAAGTGGTGGCGCTCGGCGGCGGCCACGGTCTGGCGGCGAACCTCACAGCGTTGCGGAGGTTCTGCACGCAGCTGACCGCCGTCGTGACGGTCGCCGACAACGGTGGCTCCTCGGGTCGGTTGCGCCAAGAGCTCGGGGTGCTCCCCCCCGGCGACCTCAGGCAGGCACTCGCTGCGCTGTGCCGCGACGACGAGTGGGGCCGCACGTGGGCCCGGCTCCTGCAGCACCGGTTCCAGACAGCGGGGTCGCTGCACGACCACGCAGTCGGCAACCTGCTGATCGTGGCGCTGTGGGAGCTGCTCGACGGGCATGTCGAGGGACTTGACTGGGTCGCTCGGCTGCTTGGCGCCTCCGGTCGGGTGTTACCGATGGCGGCGGTGCCGCTCGACATCGAGGCGCGCGTGCGAGGGGCGGACGGCAGCGGCCCAGACCAGGTGACGACTGTGCGGGGCCAGACCGAGGTAGCGACGACGACCGGCCTTGTCGAGTCGGTGCACCTCGTGCCCGACCGCCCGCCCGCGTGCGGTGAGGCACTCGAAGCGATCCGGGCGGCCGATTGGGTGGTTCTCGGCCCCGGCTCCTGGTACACCAGCGTGCTCCCGCACCTGCTGGTGCCCGACCTGCGCGACGCCATCACCGCGGCACCTGGCCGGCGCTGCGTCACGCTCAACCTCGCGCCACAACAGGGCGAGACCGACGGATTCACACCGTGCACCTATCTCGAGGTGCTGGCGCTGCACGCCCCTGAACTGACCGTGGACGTGGTGCTCGCCGACTCGGCGGGTGTGATAGATATGCGCATGCTCGAAGAGACGGTTCACGGACTCGGCGGGGAGTTGGTTCTTACCGATGTCGCCGCATCGGACGGTTCCGCTCGGCACGACATCGACAGGCTGGCGGCGGCGTACCAAAAGATCATGCGATGACTGTTTTCAGCGTCGCCGACAGTGGTAACCCCGGTTTGCTGCGTGGGAGGATCGGTCTCATGGCAATGACCGCACAGGTGAAGGCGGAGCTCGCCAACACCGCCGTCACGAAGTCGTGTTGCCGCAAGGCCGAGGTGTCGTCGCTGCTGCGGTTCGCCGGTGGTCTGCACATCCAGAGCGGTCGCATCGTCGTCGAGGCGGAGCTCGACACGGGGTCGTCGGCTCGCCGCATCCGGCGCGACATCCTCGAGGTCTACGGTCACCAAAGCGACGTGGTCGTGATCAGCAGCGGCGGCCTACGCAAGGGCAGTCGGTACGTCGTACGCGTGGTCAAGGACGGCGAGGCACTGGCCCGACAGACGGGGCTGCTGGACACCCGCGGCAGACCGGTTCGCGGCCTGCCTCCGCAGGTGGTCAGCGGCGCCGGATGTGACTCGGTGGCGGCATGGCGGGGGGCCTTCCTGGCGCACGGCTCCCTCACCGAACCGGGTCGGTCGTCGGCGCTGGAGGTCACCTGTCCCGGCCCGGAAGCTGCCCTCGCCCTCGTCGGGGCGGCGCGTCGGCTGGGCATCCCGGCCAAGGCGCGGGAGGTGCGTGGTATCGACCGGGTCGTGATCCGCGACGGCGACGCGATCAGCGCGCTGCTCAGCCGGCTCGGGGCGCACGAGTCGCTACTGGCCTGGGAGGAGCGGCGACTGCGGCGAGAGGTACGTGCGACAGCCAACCGGCTGGCGAACTTCGACGACGCCAACCTACGGCGATCCGCGCGCGCCGCCGTAGCAGCCGGCGCCCGCGTCGAGCGGGCCCTGGAGATCCTCGGCGACGAGGTGCCTGATCACCTGAAGATGGCCGGGTCGTTGCGGGTGGAGCACCGCCAGGCGAGCCTGGAGGAGCTGGGCCAGCTGCACCAACCGCCGCTGACAAAGGACGCCATCGCGGGTCGGATCCGCAGGCTGCTCGCCATGGCCGACCGGCGAGCTCAGGAGCTGGGGATTCCCGACACCGAGGCCTCGCTCACCCCCGAGATGCTCGCCGACACGCCCTGACGGGCGTTGATAGGGTCGACGCGCAGACCGACTACATCGAGTTCAGGGGAGACCGCGTGACCGTCCGGGTAGGCATCAACGGGTTTGGCCGCATCGGCCGTAACTTCTTCCGGGCCGTGCTGGCCTCGGGGGCCGACATCCAGGTCGTCGGCGTCAACGACCTCACCGACAACAAGAGCCTGGCTCACCTGCTGAAGTACGACTCGATCCTCGGGCGGCTCGACGCCAACGTCGAGGCGTCCGGCGACACGATCAGCGTGGGCGGGCAGCAAATGGCAGCGCTGGAGGAGCGTGATCCGGCCAAGCTGCCCTGGGACGACTTGGGCGCCGACATCGTCATCGAGTCGACCGGCTTCTACACCGACGGCACCACGGCCAAGGCGCACCTCGACGCCGGCGCACAGAAGGTGATCATCTCCGCACCTGCGAAGAACGAGGACGTCACGGTAGTGATGGGCGTCAACCACACCAACTACGACCCGGCGGCTCACTCGATCATCTCCAACGCGTCGTGTACGACGAACTGCCTCGCGCCCATGGCGAAGGTGCTCAACGACGAGCTCGGCATCGTCAAGGGTCTGATGACGACAATCCACGCCTACACCCAGGACCAGAACCTGCAGGACGGCCCCCACAAGGACCTCCGTCGCGCCCGGGCAGCGGCGCTCAACGTCGTTCCGACCTCCACCGGCGCCGCGAAGGCCATCGGTCTGGTGCTGCCTGAGCTCAAGGGCAGGCTCGACGGCTACGCCCTGCGGGTTCCCGTCCCCACCGGGTCGGCCACCGACCTCACCGTCGAGGTCGCTCGGGAGACAAGCGTCGACGAGGTGAACGGTTTCCTGCAGGCGGCCGCTGACGGACCGATGAAGGGTTACCTCAAGTACACCGACGACCCCATCGTGTCGACCGACATCGTCACCGACCCGCACTCCTGCATCCTCGACTCCGGGCTTACCAAGGTCATCGGCAACCAGGTCAAGATTGTCGGCTGGTACGACAACGAATGGGGCTACTCCAACCGGCTGGTCGACCTGGTCGACTACGTCGGCGGCTCGCTGTAGCCGTTCGTGAAGACGGTTGCCGACCTGGAGACCGAGCTCGACGGCCTGAGCGGCAAGCGGGTGCTGGTGCGCTCCGACCTCAACGTGCCGCTGGAGGGCGGCCGGATCACCGACGACGGCCGGGTCAGGGCCAGCGTGCCGACGCTTGCCGACCTGATGTCCCGCGGTGCGAAGGTTGTCGTCGCCGCGCATCTCGGCCGTCCGGCCGGGCGGCCCGACCCGGCGTACTCGCTGCGCCCGGTGTCGACGCGGCTCGGGGAGTTGCTGGGTTCCGCTGTGGTGCAAGCCAGCGACACGGTTGGCGCCGGGGCGCACGAGGCCGTCGACGCGATGGTGGACGGCGACGTGGTGGTCTTGGAGAACGTGCGCTTCAACGCCGGCGAGACGAGCAAGGACGCTGCGGAGCGGGGGGCCTTCGCCGACGAGCTAGCCGTCCTCGCTGACGCCTTCGTCAGCGACGGTTTCGGTGTCGTGCACCGCAAGCAGGCCAGCGTCTACGACATCGCCGAGCGACTTCCGAACGCCGCCGGGGGGTTGGTGCTCGCAGAGGTCGGCGTGCTTCGCCGGCTCACCGACAGCCCGCAGCGGCCGTACGTCGTGGTGCTCGGCGGGTCGAAGGTCTCCGACAAGCTCGGTGTGATCGACAACCTGCTCGCCAAGGCCGACCGCCTGCTCGTCGGCGGCGGCATGGTGTTCACCTTCCTGGCTGCCATGGGGCTCGAGGTCGGCAAGAGCCTGTTGGAGGCCGACCAGCTCGACGCCGTACGACGATATCTCCAGCAGGCGGAGTCAGCCGGGGTGGAGATCGTGCTGCCGACCGACGTCGTGGTGGCGCCGGAGGTGTCGCCGGACGCGCCGGCCACCGTGGTGGCGGCGGGGTCGATGCCGGCAGACCAGGTGGGACTCGACATCGGGCCGGAGTCGAGCGCGACGTTCGCCGCGAAGCTGTCCGACGCCCGCACCGCCTTCTGGAACGGGCCGATGGGGGTCTTCGAGGTCGAGCAGTTCGCGGCCGGGACGCACGCCGTCGCGGCCGCGCTGACCCGCATTGACGGCCTGTCGGTGGTCGGCGGGGGAGACTCTGCCGCGGCGGTGCGCCAGCTCGGGTTCCGCGACGACGAGTTCGGCCACATCTCCACCGGCGGCGGAGCCAGCCTCGAGTACCTCGAGGGCAAGGCGCTTCCTGGGCTTGACGTACTCGATGGCTGACGCCGCCATGACCAGGCACGATGCCCAACCCGACCGCGTCCCGCTGATGGCGGGGAACTGGAAGATGAACCTCACCCACCAAGAGGCCGTCGTCTTGGTGCAGAAGCTCGCCTGGATCCTCGCCGACAAGAAGCACGACTTCGTCCGCGCCGAGGTCGTCGTGCTGCCGCCGTACACCGACCTGCGCAGCGTCCAGACGCTCGTCGACGGCGACCGGTTGGGGATCCGGTACGGCGCCCAGGACCTGTCGGTGCACGACGACGGCGCCTACACCGGCGAGATCAGCGCCCGCATGCTGGCCAAGCTCGGCTGTTCCTACGTCGTCGTGGGGCACTCCGAGCGGCGCCAGTACCACGGCGAGCACGACGCCACAGTGAGCGCAAAGGCCCGCAAGGCCCTCGACGCGGGGATCACCCCCATCGTGTGTGTCGGGGAGGGACTGGAGGTACGCCAGGCCGGCGACCAGGTCGCGCACACCGTTGGTCAGCTCGACGGCTCACTGGCGAGTCTGAGCGCCGAGGAGGTGGCGGGCGCCGTGGTGGCCTACGAGCCGGTGTGGGCGATCGGGACAGGGGAGGTGGCGACTCCGGACGACGCCCAGGAGGTGTGCGCGGCCATCCGTGACCGCGTGACGACCGGGTACGGCCAAGCCGCCGGAGCCGGCGTCCGCGTGCTCTACGGCGGTTCGGTCAAGGCGGCCAACGTCGCCGGGATCATGACCCAGGCCGACGTTGACGGCTGCCTTGTCGGCGGCGCCAGCCTGCAGGCCGACGAGTTCGGCGGCATCTGCCGGTTCTACGACATGCCGGTCTTGTGAGCGGCCGCCAGCCGGTAGGATCTCGACTGTGATCGAGGTTCTCAGCATTCTGCTGGTGCTCACCAGCGCCCTGCTCATCGTGATGATCCTGCTCCACAAGGGCCGCGGCGGTGGTCTGTCCGACATGTTCGGCGGCGGCGTCTCGAGTGGTCTGGGGGGCTCGTCGGTGGCCGAGAAGAACCTCGACCGCATCACGATCGGCATCGCGCTGATCTGGTTTGCCTGCATCGTTGCCCTCGGCTTGCTGATGAAGTCCGCCTGACCGCGACGTACAATCGCCCCAACCTGCCGCTCAGGTGGCGACGCAACCTCAGCAAGGAGACCCGTAGTGGCTGGTGGCAACGCGATTCGTGGCAGTCGAGTCGGTGCCGGGCCCATGGGTGAGGCCGAACGCGGTGACACCGCGCCTCGGCAGCGGATCGTGTACTTCTGCGCCAACGGGCACGAGACGGCGCCGATGTTCGCCGTCGACGCCCAGGTGCCGTTCACCTGGGACTGCCCCAAGTGCGGGTTGCCGGCAAACCGCGACTCCGAGAACCCGCCGCCGCCCCCGAAGGTCGAGCCCTACAAGACTCACCTTGCCTACGTGAAGGAGCGCCGCTCCGACGCCGAGGCCAAGGAGATCCTCGACGAGGCCCTGCAGACCTTGCGTGC
>JAUJOE010000001.1:343007-354810 GCA_030447805.1 Nocardioidaceae bacterium
CCTGGAATCAGCCCAGCGACACCTTCGGTGGCGTTGATCGCGCCTTTGCGCGAAAGCCACACGTCCTTGCCGAAGTGCCGCTCCTGCGCGGTGTAGTTGTGGTGGCAGTTGACCGACTCGGTGCGGTGGACGGCCGCGCCGACCCACTGTTCAAAGCAGGTAACGACGCGGTCCATCATCTCCTCCCGGTTGAGAAGTGCGAACTCCTGCGCCCATCGAAGCTCGCGGATGTAACTCCAGAACTCGTCGGTGCCTTCGACCAGGTACGCGAGGTCACGGTCCGGCAGGTCGATCCACCACTTCTGGCAGAGCTCTTGGGCAACCTTGATGTGACGTTGGGCGATCTTGTTTCCGACACCTCGAGAGCCGGAGTGGAGGAAGAGCCAGACGCGGTCCATCTCGTCGAGACTCACCTCGATGAAGTGGTTACCGGAACCCAGCGTTCCCAACTGGAGTGACCAGTTCGCCGCATAACTAGCCGGGTCGAATCCTGCATCGGTCGCAGCACCGTCGAGACGGGCGATCCGGTCGTGCGTGTGCTGACGGGTGACGTCGCGGTTGTACTTGCCGGCCGAGAGTGGCACGGCCGCCTCGATGGCCTCACGCAGTACACGACGTTCAGATGGCAGGTCAGCAGCTGTGAACTGCGTTCGCACGGCGATCATCCCGCAACCGATGTCGACTCCCACGGCGGCGGGGATGATCGCGCCCAGCGTTGGGATGACAGAGCCGACAGTGGCGCCCTTGCCGAGATGCGCGTCGGGCATCAGTGCGAGGTGAGGGTAGATGAATGGCATCTGTGCAGCCCGCTCCGCCTGTGCTCTCGTCTGGGGGTCGAGAATCGACGCCCAACTCAGCAGGCGCTTTCCGATCTGTTTCACCTGGCGGTCCCGTCGACGGAGGCAGCGGCCTCGTCGAGCAGCCAGCGGGTGCGGTGCAGGCCGCGGGGGCCGGCGGCCGGTGTGTCGACAACGTCGGACCCGGTCAACGCCCGGTGAACGGCCGCCGCCTTCTCCTCACCCGACGCGATGAACCACACCTCACGCGCCCTCCCCAAAGTCCCGAGCGTCAGCGTCAGCCGGGTGGGCGGTGGCTTCGGCGCGTCCCTGACAGCTGCCACCGGTCGGTCGTCGGACAGCGCCGGCAGGCCGGGGAACAGCGACGCCACATGCCCGTCCGGCCCCACGCCGAGCATCAGCACGTCGAAGAGGGCCGAGCCATCGCCCCGGCCCGTGCGGGCTGCTGCAGCAAGCTCGTCGGCATAGCTTGCGGCCGCGCCCTCCGGGTCGTCGGCGCCATTGTCAGCCGCGGGCATCGGGTGCACCCGAGCCGGGTCAAGCGGCAGCTGGTCCAGCAGCGCCGCTCGGGCCTGCGTCTCGTTGCGCTCCTCGGCACCGCTGGGCAGGAACCGCTCGTCCCCCCACCACAGGTCCACCCGCGACCAGTCGACCGCGTCCCGGGCTGGCGACGCGGCAACCGCCCGGTGGACCCGGTCGGCAATCGTCCCCCCGGTGAGCACCCACGACGGCGTCCGCCCCGACGCCTGTACGTCGATGAGCGCGGTCACCAGTCGGGCGCACACCGACTCCGCCAGCAGCTCTGCACTTCGGTGCACGACGACAGTCGGTGCGGTCACGAGGACGCGCGCCCGCTGGTGGCCTTGGCGGCGGCGGCGGGCTTCTTCACTGACTTCGAGGCGCTGCCGGAACCACGTTCCCCGGACTTCTTCGTCGGCTTCTTGGTATCCCGCTTGGGTGGCCTCGCGTTGCCGTCAGCGTCGCTGAGGCGACAGACGGCCTGAACCGTCGCTTCGTAGATGTCGTCGGGGTCGAGCCGACGGAGTTCCTCGGCGAGCAGCTCAGCGGTGTCGCGCCGCTTCAACGCGACTGGGCGGTCGCTCGCGTTGGGCACCGAGAACGACGCCAGCCGGCCGTCCGGTCGGTTGATCTCGATCTCCCCACCGCCGGTGAACAGGGCCACGTCGGTGATGCCCGGCCCCTTGGAGGTGGCCCGCTCGACCGGGACGTGTAGCCGGTCGCTGAGCCACGCAGCCAGCAGGTCGGCACTGGGGTTGGCTCGCTCGGCGGTGACCCGCCCGCCGCGGATGCGAGCTGGGTACTGGTCGAGGGCGGCCGCGAGCAGCGCCCGCCACGGCGTCAGCCGGGTCCAGGACAGGTCGGTGTTGCCTGGTGTGTAGTTGCGGCACTGGGTGACCAGAGCGGGAATCTTGCTGCGCGGGTTCGTGACCGTGTCGGTGATGCGGCGCTGCGCCAGCGCGCCCAGCGGGTCTGCAGCAGGGTCGTCGGGCGGCTTGGTCGGCCACCACGCGACGACAGGGGAGTCAGGAAGAAGCAACGGCAGTACGACGCTCTCGGCGTGGTTGGCGACCTCACCGGAAAGCCGGAGCAGGACCGACTCACCCGAACCACCCCCCTCGCCGATCCGAATCTCCGCGTCGACGTTGGCCGCACCGCGGGGGGACCGGCGGATCACCCCGAGGATGCGGGAGGGGTGCTCCCGCGAGACAGCGTGGGCCACCTTGAGGGCGTCGTAGTGGTCCCGCTCGTCGGTGACGACGACAAGGGTCAGCACCATGCCCATCGACGGCGATCCGGCTTTGCGACGGGCCGCCAGCAGGGCGTGGCCGATCTCGCTCGCGTTGGTGTTCGACAGCTCAGTGCTCATCGGTCCTCCTCACGGGCGGCGCCACACCCGGCCGTCACGAGCCAGCATGTCGCAGGCCGACTTGGGGCCCCAGGTGCCTGCTGGGTAGGGCTCCGGCTCGCCGTGGTTGCCCCAGTAGGCGATGATCGGGTCGAGGATCTGCCACGACAGCTCGACCTCCTCATGCTGCGGGAACAGCGGCGGATCGCCGAGCAGAACGTCAAGGATCAGCCGCTCGTACGCCTCCGGGCTTGACTCGACGAAGGCGCCTCCGTAGGCGAAGTCCATGTTGACGTCCCGGATCTCCATGGCGGTGCCGGGCACCTTGGAGCCGAACCGCACGGTCACCCCCTCATCAGGCTGCACCCTGATCACCAGGGCGTTCTGCCCCAGCTCCTCGGTCGCGGTCTCGGTGAACGGCAGGTGGGGCGCCTTCTTGAACACCACCGCGACCTCGGTGACCCGCCGCCCCAGCCGCTTGCCGTGCCGCAGGTAAAAGGGCACGCCCGCCCACCGGCGGGTGTCGATGCCCAGCTTGATCGCGGCGTAGGTCTCGGTGCGCGAGTCCTTAGGGATGTCTTCCTCCTGCAGGAAACCCTTGACCTTCTCACCGCCGGCCCACCCGGCGACGTACTGACCGCGGGCGGTGTGCAGGTCGAGCCTGGAGGGCAGCTCGACCGAGCGCAGGATCTTCTGCTTCTCGATGCGCAGGCTGTACGCGTCGAACGAGGTGGGCTCCTCCATCGCGACGAGCGCCATCAGCTGCAGCAGATGGTTCTGGATGACGTCGCGGGCAGCGCCGATGCCGTCGTAGTAACCGGCGCGGCCACCGATGCCGATGTCTTCGGCCATGGTGATCTGCACATGGTCGACGTAGTTGGCGTTCCAGATCGGCTCGAACAGCTGGTTGGCGAACCGCAGCGCCAAGATGTTCTGCACCGTCTCCTTGCCGAGGTAGTGGTCGATCCGGAAGACGGCCTCGGGCGGGAAGACCTCCGAGACGATCGCGTTCAACTCCTGCGCGCTCTTCAGGTCATGGCCGAACGGCTTCTCGACGACCACCCGGCGCCACGACCCGATGCGTTCCTCGGCCAGCCCGTGCTCCTTGAGTTGGGCGATGACGTCGGGGAAGAACCGCGGCGGTATCGACAGGTAGAAGGCATGGTTGCCGGCGGTGCCGCGCTCCCGGTCGAGCTCCTCGATCGTGTCGCGCAGCTGTGCGAACGCCACGTCGTCGGAGAAGTCACCCGGGACGAACCGGAACCCTTGGCGAGTTGGCGCCAGACCTCCTCGCGGAAACCGGTGCGGGCGTGCTCGCGCATCGCGTCGTGCACGATGTCCTCGAAGTCCTGGTCGGCCCAGTCGCGGCGGGCGAACCCGACCAGGGAGAACCCGGGCGGCAGCAGGCCGCGGTTCGCGAGGTCGTACACCGCGGGCATCAGCTTCTTGCGCGACAGATCGCCGGTGACGCCGAAGATCACCAGGCCGCAGGGGCCGGCGATGCGCGGCAGCCGCCGGTCCTGCGGGTCGCGCAGCGGGTTCGGGTCAGCGTGAGGGACGTCGATCATGCCAGCAGCTCCTGTACGGCGGCGACATCCGTCGTGGGATCCTGGAGGTGCAACCGCAGCACCGGCCGGTCGTGGTCGGCGAGCACGGCGGCGTCTCCTGCGGCCTGCGCGGAGATGAGGGAACCAAAAGTGAACGGCCGGTCGGGGATCTCGACGTCCTCCGGTTCGCTGCTGGTGAGCTGCAGGAAGACGCCCTGTGCTGGGCCGCCCTTGTGGTACTGACCGGTCGAGTGCAGGAACCGCGGCCCCCAGCCGAAGGTGACCGGCCGACCGGTCCGCCGCGACAGCGACGCCCGAACGTCGCGGAGCCTTCCGTCGCGTTCAGAGTCCAGGTAGGCCATCACCGCGACGTACCCGTCGTCGCCAAGCTCTCTCAGCAGCGCCTCGACGGCACCGGCTGCGGTGTCGACGCCGTCGAGCAACGAGGCAGATCCCCGGACCTCGATGCCGTTGTCGACGAGTGCGGGTGGTTCTGCTTCCGGCTGGGCGTCCAGCAGACCTCGGGCAGCCTTCTTGGCGCTCTCGACGTCAGGCTGGTCGAAGGGGTTGATGCCGATCAGCCGACCGGCAATAGCCGTGGCGGTCTCCCAGGCGAGGAACTGCGCGCCCAGCGGGCCGGAGACGACAGCACACGGCTTCCCGGCGGTGTCGGTGTCGACTGCCGCACCCTCGCCAGCGGCCAGCAGGGTGACGGTGACGTCGCCAGCGGGGCGGCCAACCTCGGGTGCTTCGAGGTCCTCCACGGCGACCGGGAGCACGCCGCGGCCGTTCTTGCCGGTCGACTCGGCGATCAGCTGCTCGGCCCAGTCGGCGAAACCCACGATGCCCGCGCCGGCATTGGCGATGACCACCTTGTCGCGGGCGGGGTCGCCGGCGAGCGCAGCGGCCAGCACAAGACCGGGATTGTCGCCGGTGTCTGCGCCCAGCTCGGACATGGCCTCCTCGGCGGCGTCGAGAAGTTCCGCCACCTCGACGCCGGCGAGCGCGCTGGGCACCAGACCGAACGCGGTAAGCGCGCTGTAGCGCCCACCGACCGAGGAGTCGGCGAGGAACACCTTGCGGTACCCGGCCTCGGTGGCCAGCTTCTCCAGGTCGGAGCCGGCGTCGGTCACCACGACGAACCTCGACGGCGCGTCGATGCCCGCCGCTTCGAACGCTGCGGTGAAGGCGCGCCGCTGGCTGTCGGTCTCGAGAGTGCCACCGGACTTGCTCGACACCACGACGACGGTGCGGTGCAGGTCCGCCGACAGGGCGCGCGCCACCACGCTCGGGTTGGTCGAGTCGAGGATCTCCAGCGGTACGCCGTAGCTGCGGGTGATCACCTCCGGCGCCAGTGACGAGCCGCCCATGCCGCACAGCACCACCCGGTCGAGCCCCTCGGCGCGCAGCTGTGCCCGCAGCGCGTCGATCTCAGCCAGCAGCGGCCGCGACGAGACCGGCAGGCTCACCCACGAGAGTCGCTGCGCCGCTTCCTCTTCCGCCTCGGGCCCCCACAGCGTCGCGTCCTGGGCCGCCAGCTTGCTCGCTACCGAGTCCTTCACCAGCCGCTCGAGCACATCGTCGTACGACGCGGAGGTGGTGACCCGCACCGATGTCACTTCGCGGAGCCCTCGACCTCGGGGTTCCCTTGAGCGCCTCCTTGACCGTGTCGAGCAGTTCCTCCCACGACTTCTCGAACTTGTCGACGCCCTCGTCCTCGATCACCTGCACGACCTCGTCGTAGGAGATGCCGAGCCGCTCCATCTCGTCGATGACCCGCTGGGCGTCGTCGTAGTTGCCCGTCACGGTGTCGCCTGCTATCTCCGCATGGTCGGCTGTCGCCAGCAGGGTGTTCTCCGGCATGGTGTTGACGGTGTCCGGGGCGACCAGCTCGGTGACGTACATCGTGTCGGGAAGGGCCGGGTCCTTGACGGACGTGGACGCCCACAGCGGCCGCTGGCGGTGCGCGCCCGCCTCCTCCAGGGCGCTCCAGCGCGAGGAAGCCACGACCTCCTCGTACGCCTGGTAGGCCAGCCGGGCGTTGGCGATGGCTGCTTTGCTCCTGATCGCCTTGGCCTCGTCGGTGCCGATCTTGTCGAGCCGCTTGTCGACCTCGGTGTCGACCCGGCTGACGAAGAAGGAGGCGACCGAGCGGATCGACGAGAGGTCGACGCCGTTCGACTGCGCCCGCTCGAGCCCGGTGAGATAGGCGTCCATCACGTCGCGGTAGCGCTGCAGGCTGAAGATCAAGGTGACGTTGACGCTGATGCCCTCGGCGGTGGCGTCGGCGATGGCAGCAAGACCCTCCTGGGTGGCGGGGATCTTGATCAGCAGGTTGGGCCGGTCGACCATCCACCACAGCGCCCGCGCCTCGGCTACCGTCGCCGCCTCGTCATGGGCGAGTCGTGGGTCGACCTCCAGGCTCACCCGGCCGTCCTTGCCATCGGTGCTGTCGTAGACGTCACGCATGACGTCACAGGCCCACCGCACGTCGTACGTCGTGATCGCCCGCACCGCCTCCTCGAGGTCGACGCCGCGGGTGGCGAGGTCGGTGACCTGGTCGGCGTACTCGTCGGCCTCGGCGACGGCTTTGGCGAAGATCGTGGGGTTGGAGGTGACTCCGACGACGTGCTGGTTGGCGACAAGGTCGGCGAGGTTGCCGGTGCGCAGCCGCTCCCGGGAGATGTCGTCGAGCCAGATGGATACACCGGCGTCGGAAAGTGTCTTGAGTCTGTCGGTCATGAGCTTGAGTCCCGTCTACGGTTCATGTCACGTGGCCGCTTGTGCGGCCGCGATGCTGTCAAGGGCTGCCTGGGTGACGACCTCGGCCGTCATGCCGAACTCCATGTAGAGCCGCTGGTAGTCGGCCGACGCCCCGAAGTGGTCGATCGAAACGATCCGGCCGGAGTCGCCCACCAGCTCCCGCCAGCCCTGGGCGACCCCTGCCTCGACCGACACCCGGGCTTTGACCATCGGCGGGATGACCGAGTCGCGGTAGGTGCGGTCCTGCTCGTCGAACCACTCCCGGCACGGCATCGAGACGACGCGGGCGCGGACGTCCCGCTGCTCCAGCTGTTCGCGCGCGGCAACGGCGATCTGCAGCTCTGAGCCGGTGCCGATGAGGACGACGTCGGGGACGCCCCCCTCGACGTCGAGCAGGACGTAGCCGCCACGCGCCACGCCG
Organism: Nocardioidaceae bacterium; assembly: GCA_030447805.1. GTDB lineage: Bacteria > Actinomycetota > Actinomycetes > Propionibacteriales > Nocardioidaceae > JAUJOE01. Next base: position 350,403 of record JAUJOE010000001.1, read on the forward strand.
GAGGTGTCGGCGTACCCGTCGGTCCCCCGCGGGAAGACCGGCACGTTCTGCCGGGTCAGGGCCAAACCGGCTGGCCGATCGGGGTGGTCGAGGATCGCCCGCCAGGCGGCGGCGGTCTCGTTGGCGTCTGCCGGGCGCACGACGTCGAGCCCCGGCATCGCGCGCAGCGCTGCCAACTGCTCGATCGGCTGGTGGGTGGGGCCGTCCTCGCCGAGCCCGATGGAGTCGTGGGTCCAGACGTAGATGACCGGCAGCTGCATGATCGCTGCGAGGCGCACCGCCGGGCGCATGTAGTCGGAGAACACCAAGAACGTGCCGCCGTACGGGCGGGTGCCGCCGTGCAGGGCGATGCCGTTGAGGATCGAGCCCATCGCGTGCTCGCGGATGCCGAAGTGCAGCACCCGGCCGTACCAGTCGCCGCTCCACTCCTTGGTGGCATTCTCGGGCGGCAGGAAGCTGGGCTCGCCCTTGGGGGTGGTCAGGTTCGACTCGGCGAGGTCGGCTGATCCGCCCCACAGTTCCGGTAGCTCCGGTGCGATCGCGCTGAGCACAGCTCCGGACGCCTTCCGGGTGGCCATGCCCTTGGGGTCGGCGTCGAACTCGGGAAGGGCGTCCGCCCAGCCGTCGGGCAGCGTTCGGGTGCTCATCCGCTCGAACAGGTCGAGGCGGTCGCCGGCGCCCGCGGCCCAGGCGTCGTACCGCTCCTGCCAGTCGGCTTGCATCGCCTTGCCGCGGTCGATCGCCTGCCGGGTGTGGGTGATCACCTCGTCGCTGACCTCGAACGTCTTATCGGGGTCGAAGCCGAGCACCTGCTTGGTGGCCGCCACCTCCTCCTCACCCAGCGCGTTGCCGTGGGCCTTGCCGGTGTTCTGCTTCGACGGCGCGGGCCAGGCGATGATCGTGCGCAGCGAGATGAAGCTCGGCCGCCCGGTCTCCGCCTTGGCGGCCCGGAACGCCTCGAACAACGCCTCGATGTCCTCCTCGTAGCTCTCGCCGCCGTGCGTCCAGTCGACCTCCTGCACGTGCCAGCCGTACGCCTCGTACCGCTTGGTGACGTCCTCGTTGAACGCGACGGCGGTGTTGTCCTCGATCGAGATGTGGTTGTTGTCGTAGAGCAGCACGAGGTTTCCCAGCTGCTGCGTGCCGGCGATCGACGACGCCTCCCCGCTCACGCCCTCCTGGACGTCTCCGTCGCTGGCGATCACGAACACGTCGTGGTCGAAGACGCTCTCCCCGACCGCCGGCTCCGGGTCGAACAACCCCCGCTCGCGGCGGGCCGCCATGGCCATCCCGACGGCGTTGCCCACGCCTTGCCCGAGGGGCCCAGTGGTCGTCTCGACGCCAGTGGTGTGCCCGTGCTCTGGGTGGCCCGGTGTCAGGCTGCCCCAGACGCGGTACTGCTTGAGGTCGGCGATCTCCAAGCCGTAGCCGGCGAGGTAGAGCTGGACGTACAGGGTCAGGCTGGTGTGGCCGCAGGAGAGGACGAACCGGTCGCGGCCGGTCCAGTCGGGGTCGGCCGGGTTGTGGCGCATGAGCTTCTGGAAGATCAGGTACGCCGCCGGGGCCAGGCTCATCGCCGTACCCGGGTGGCCGTTGCCAACCTCTTGTACGGCGTCCATCGCCAGCACCCGGGCGGTGTCGACGGCTCGGTCGTCCAGCTCGGACCAGTCGAGTGCGGAGTACCTGTCTGCGGGGGCGCTGGTCACTGGACGGTGTCCTTCCTCGGGAGAGGTCCTGCTGTTTGAGCGGCGCTCTGGCCGGCGTGCAGCGACCTGCATTCCGAGCCTACTGCCGAGGCTCATTGCGTACCCGCCCCCATGGCCCGCCAAACGGTGCGCTCGCGCCCAGCAGCGCGCCGAGCCGCGCCAGCCCCGACGGCCTGCCGAGCCCTCCGCCGCACTAGAGTGGCGCTAGTCAGGCTCGATGGCTGGTGGTCGGCGCACGCCGACGGATGTGCGGTCCGAAGAGCAACGCATGCGTCAACCCTGAGGTGTTCGTGACGGCTGTCGAGCCCCAACCTTCCGTGCTTGCCCGGGAGCGGGTAGTCACTGCACCCACGCGCACGGCGATCGCGGTCGCCGGCGCCTACGTCGCACTGACCAAACCGCGGATCGTCGAGCTGCTGCTGCTCACCACGGTGCCGGTGATGTTCCTCGCCGAACGTGGTGTGCCGTCGCTGACCCTGGTGCTCAGCACGGTTGCCGGCGGCACGCTTGCGGCCGGTAGCGCGAACGCGCTGAACTGCGTCGTCGACCGCGACATCGACGAGAAGATGATCCGCACCCGGCGTCGTCCGTTACCGCGCCACCAGATCTCCCCCCGAGCGGCCCTGTGGTTCGGCATCGCGTTGGGAGTGGCTGCCACCCTGCTGCTCGGCCTGGCCGTCAACTGGCTCTCGTCGCTGTTGGCGTTGGGCGCAAACGCCTTCTACGTGCTCGGTTACACGGTCCTGCTGAAGCGGCGTACGACTCACAACATCGTCTGGGGCGGCGCCGCTGGCTGTTTCCCCGCCTTGATCGGCTGGACGGCGGTCACCGGCTCGTTGGCGTGGCCGCCGGTCGTGCTGTTCCTGGTGGTGTTCTTCTGGACGCCGCCGCACTTTTGGTCGCTGGCTATCCGCTACCGGGACGACTACGCCGCGGCGGGGGTGCCGATGCTGCCGGTCGTCGCGACCTCGTCCCAGGTGGGCCGGCAGATCGTGGCCTACAGCTGGCTCACCGTGGCAACGTCGCTGGTGCTGTGGCCGGTGGCGGAAACCGGGTGGCTCTATCCGGCGGCCGCCCTGGTGCTCGGCGGGGTGTTCGTGCGCGAGGCGCACGTCCTGTGGCGGCTCACCAGGCGCGAGCAGGTTGCCGTTGTCGCTGGAGCGATGCGACTCTTCCACTGGTCGAACGCCTACCTGGCGCTGCTGTTCCTCGCCGTGGCGATAGACCCGCTGATCGCTCGTTAGCTGCGGGGCTCGGGCGGCCGGCCGGACGGTCAGCTCCGGTTGGCGCGGACGACGTTGGTGCCCGCCGCCTTGTCATGCAACGCCTGATTCTTGGAGTCCCACAGTGGCCACAGGCCGTTGAGCAAGCCGATGACCGGCAGCAGCTGCAACCCCTGCATGCTGAGCACCCGACGAGCGATGACCGGGTAGCTCAACTGCCCATCGTGGTCACGTTGCCGCACTCTGATGCCGACAATCCGCTTGCCAGGGGTCGCACCGCCGCGTCGCAGGAAAACAGCCTCGTACACGACGCCGACAAGGACCGAGATCAGAATCGTCGCCGCGAGCCAGCTCCAGAGCTCGGCCGGCGGGACGATGTCGGGGTTGTCTCCGCGGGCGGCTGACTCGCCGATCTGCCGGGACCACCGGTTGGCCTCTTGCACGTAGTGGTAGAGGAAGTAGCCGGTAAAGGGGAGCCCGGCCAGGCTGAGGATCAAGCCGTCGAGGAGGCGAGCGCCCAGCCGTTCTCCCCACGATGCGAGGGGTACGCCGTCAGGGGTGCTGGGCTGCGACGGTCGGTACTTCGGGCTGACGTGGCCGGTCCACGAGGTCCCGTCCCAGTATCGGTAGTAGGCGGGGTTCTGCGGATCGTCGTACCAGTTGGGCGCTGGGGAGCTCACACCGGCACCCTTGCCACCGTCACCGGCGTTGCCTCGCCGACTGCTCGCGCAGCTGGGTCAAGACGAACCTGTCAATACTTCCGGGAACGAGGCGCAGCTCGTAGTTCTCGACCCCCGCCCAGGTGTCGAGGTCAGGGAAACCCAGGTGGTCAAGATGGGCTCCGACCTCGGCGGCCAGCTCGCCTTCGAGCGGCAACAGATCATCAGCACTCGGTCGGTCGAAGTAAACGTGATGCAGTGTCAGCAGCCGGTTCAGCTCGCCGACAGGATCAGCATGGTCGTCGACGCGCAGGTCGTACGCCACGTCATCGCCTGGGGTGTAGCTACCGGTCTCAGAAACGACGAGGAGTGCGGCGCTCTGCCTGCCTCGTCGGTCGCCACCGGCAGCGTCACCGGCCCTCAGTGACTCCACCAGCCGCTCGGGCAACGGGCTTCGATGGGAGTCGACAAACGCCGTCTGCATCGCCTCGACCACGTCGGGGCCGGTGAGGATATTGCCCTGGATTGCGTAGCCGGGTCCGTTGACACCGCCAGCCCAGTCGAGACAGTCAGCTCCGCTGAACGTGGCCGCTTTCCCAGCGGCATCCACGATGCCGACTTGTCGGGACTCTCGCTGGTCATCATCGGCCAGCAGCGCCTCCAGCGTTGCAGGGGCCGACCTCCCCGCCGACATCATGGCCAAGCCGTCTCGCTTGTAGAGCGTGTTACAGAATGACTGGGTGGCGATGGCGCCGTCGCCAATGCGTGCCGCAGGTACGGCTGATCCCACGGCTAGGAACTTGGAGGCGACAGCGACCCC
>JAUJOE010000001.1:354910-377701 GCA_030447805.1 Nocardioidaceae bacterium
CCCAGCTCAATCGCCAGCAGCCAGCAGGCGGCTCGCTGAGCGCGCTGCGGAGCATTCACCGTGCGCAAGGCGAGCAACGTGCCGACAGTCAGCCCAAGCAGCAGGAACACGACGTCGGCGTGCAGTTGGCTGACGGTAGCCGGGTCCAGCCCAGTGCGCGGGGACTCAGCATCCCCGGCGTGCGGGCCCGAGCCGGTAACCACCGTGCCGAGGTAGAAGACGATCCACGTGACGGCGAACGTCGTCCTGGCCAACAGTGCCACCGGCGCCGGCACAGTGGGCTGGGGTGGGTTGTCCTGTTCATCGACCCTTCGAACCAGTACGACGGCCCCTGCGACCATCGCCAACGAGAGCAGCAGGTGGCCTGCGACGATCCACGGGTTGAGGTCGGTCAGCACGGTGACGCCGCCGAGCACGGCCTGTGCCGGAATACCGAGCGCCAGCAGGGTGCTCAACCTGACCAGCGAGGAGCGGCGCGGCCGCATCCGGATCGCGGCCAGCCAGGTGGCCAGCGCGATGGCCGCGAGTACGAAGGTGAGCATCCGGTTGCCGAACTCGATGGCGCCATGCACTCCAAGTGCTCCATGCGGGACGAACGACTCGCCGCTGCACCGCGGCCAAGCAGGACACCCAAGCCCCGAGGCCGTCAGTCGAACCGCGCCCCCCGTCACGACGATAACCACGTTCGAAATCAGTAACGCGACAGCGAGCCGCTTCATGGCGCGCTGCGAGGGCGCCCAAGAGCGCAGCGCCGACGCCGTCGGTGCCGACGACGGTTTCGACGAGGAGGGTGCCGACGACGACGGTGCGGACGACGACCGTGCGGACGACGACGGTGCTACTCCCACCGGAACGTCCTGACCGCCACCGCAGCGGCACCGACCGACCAGCACGCCAGCACGGCCAACCGCGGCCAACCGAGCGGGGCTCCAGCCGTCACCTCCCGCAACCCCTCGGCGAGCGCGCCGGAGGGCAGCGCAGCAACGACCGGCTGCATCCACTCCGGATACTTGGCCAGCGGTACGACGACCGCACCCGCCGCGAGCAGCACGACGTACACCAGGTTCGCCGCCGCCAGCGTCGCCTCGGCGCGAAGCGTGCCGGCCATCAGCAAGCCGAGCGCGGCGAACGCCGATGTCCCGAGGGTAACGAGCAACCCGACGGCCGCGACGGCGTACACCCCGCCGGACGGCCGCCACCCGAGCGCCAGGGCGAGCGCGGCAATCAGCGACAGCTGGACCGCCTCGATGACCAGCAGCGAGACCACCTTTCCCAGCAGCAGACCGCTGCGGGGAAGCGGAGAGGCACCCAGCCGCTTCAGCACGCCGTACCGACGCTCGAAGGCCGTCGCGATCGCCAGCGAGGTGAAACTCGTCGACAGCACCGCCAACGCGAGCACTCCCGGCGTCAACACGTCGATGCGTCGGCCACCCCCGAGGTCGATCAGCCCGCCTGCTGCGGCGCCCCCGACCAGCAACAGCAGCGGGATGGCGATCGCGAGCAACAGCTGCTCACCGTTGCGCAACAACAGCCTGGTCTCCATCAGCGCGTGGGCGGCCACCATGCGCGGGAGCGGCTGGGCGCCTGGTGCGGGGGAGAGGTCGAGCGAGGTCATGACCGCAGCTCCCGGCCGGTGAGCTGCAAGAAGACGTCCTCGAGCGTGTGCCGTTCGACCGCCAAGCCCTCGGGCATCACTCCTCGAGCCGCGCACCACGACGTCACGGTGGCCAACGTTTGCGGGGTCACCGGCCCGTCGACGCGGTAGGCGCCGGCCGCGTACTCGTGTGCGGTGCAGCCCGCTGGCAGCGCGGCGGCCAGACTGGCGCTGTCGAGCCCGGGCGCGGCGCGGAACCGGATCGTGTTCCGCGCGCCGCTCGAGGTCAGTTCAGCAGGCGATCCTGAGCTCACTACCCGGCCACGATCGACGACATAGATGAAGGCGGCAAGCCGCTCCGCCTCTTCCATGTGGTGGGTGGTCAGCAGGACGGTGACGCCGGACGCAGCGAGCTGTTCGATCAGCTCCCACGCCGCACGGCGGGCTTGCGGGTCCAGCCCCGCTGTCGGCTCGTCGAGCACGACGAGCTCCGGACGGCCCACCACTGCCATCGCCAAGCCGAGCCGCTTCTGCTGGCCACCGCTGAGCCGGCGGTACGGCGTTCGGCCGCACGAGCCGAGACCCAGCCGTTCGACGAGGGGAGCGAGGGGCAGTGGCGACGCGTGCAGCGAGGAGACGTAGCGCAGCATCTCCTCAGCGCGTACGCCGGACCACGCGCCGCCGGACTGCAGCATGACGCCGACGCGCGGCGACACTTCTCGGTGCTGGGCGAGCGGGTCGAGCCCGAGGACGCGAACCGAGCCGGAATGCGGTCGGCGATAGCCCTCGCAGGTCTCCATCGTGGTGGTCTTGCCTGCCCCGTTCGGCCCGAGGATGGCGGTGATCGTGCCTGCTTCGACGGTGAGCGACAGCCCGTCGACGGCGATCCGCGCGCCGTACCGCATCACGAGGTCGCGGACCTCCACGGCGGGGGCTGTCACGACAGGAGTCTAAGGTCGCGTCCCGTTGCTTACGGCGAGTGGCTGGGGACCTGCTGCGACGGGGTAGTCACGTGGTCCACGTCGAGCCTGTTTGAGCCCCGTGCGGAATTACGACACAATGGTGTTGTGAAACTTTGTCGGGAGCGTCGACGCTGGAGGCGAAGGATGCGGTGACCGCACCGGCCGCCGCAGCGTCTGGGCTCGACCGCAGCCGGTGTAGCTGATGATGCTCCCACGCGAGCGCGGGTAGCCGCTTCGATCCTCGAGAACGGCCCGTCGACAGCAGCCGCGCTGGCCGAACGGCTGGCGCTGACGCCGGCGGCGGTGCGCAGCCACCTCGACCACCTCGTCGCAGCCGGCGACGTGGTCGCCCGCGAACCGCGCGTCACCGGCACCCGGGGGCGTGGCCGGCCAGCCAAGGTCTTCCTGCTCACCGACTCCGGCCGCGACACCTTCACCCAGGCGTACGACGACCTGGCCATTGGCGCGTTACGGTTCCTGCGGGAGACCGGCGGACCTGACGCGGTAACGGAGTTTGCGCGGCGCCGCACCTCCGAGCTCGAGGAGCGCTACCGCCCCGCCGTACAGGCGGCTGCCCCGGACGACCGGCCGCAGGTGCTCGCCGGCGCCCTCACCGAGGACGGCTACGCCGCGTCCGTGCACGAGGCACCGATCGGCGACCAGCTCTGCCAACACCACTGCCCGGTCGCTCACGTGGCCGCAGAGTTCCCACAGCTGTGCGAAGCAGAGACCGAAGTGTTCGCCCGGCTGCTCGGGAGCCACGTCCAACGACTGGCCACCATCGCCCACGGCGACGGTGTCTGCACCACGAACATCCCGCGGGCCGGCGCCCTCCTCGGCGCGGGCGCCGCGACCGCTGAACCAGCCACCGCATCCAGCCCTACTGGGAGGACCACCTCATGACATCCATCGAGCAGCTGAACCCCGAGCTCGAGGGCATCGGCCGCTACCAGTACGGCTGGGCCGACTCCGACCTGGCCGGGGCCACCGCGCAACGAGGCTTGAACGAGTCGGTCGTCCGCAGCATCTCTGCCCTCAAGAGCGAGCCGGAGTGGATGCTCGACCTGCGGTTGAAGGGGCTCAAGCTCTTCGGCCGCAAGCCGATGCCGACGTGGGGCTCCGACCTCAGCGCGATCGACTTCGACAACATCAAGTACTTCGTCCGGTCGACCGAGCAGCAGGCCACCTCCTGGGAGGAGCTGCCCGAGGACATCAAGAACACCTACGACAGGCTCGGCATCCCCGAGGCCGAGAAGCAGCGCCTGGTCGCCGGGGTGGCGGCGCAATATGAAAGCGAAGTGGTCTACCACAAGATCCGCGAGGACCTTGAGGAGCAGGGCGTCCTCTTCCTCGACACCGACACCGGCCTGCGTGAGCACGAGGACCTCTTCAAGGAGTACTTCGGCTCGGTCATCCCGGTGGGCGACAACAAGTTCGCCGCGCTCAACACGGCTGTCTGGTCCGGCGGCTCGTTCATCTACGTGCCGAAGGGCGTGCACGTCGACATCCCGCTGCAGGCCTACTTCCGCATCAACACCGAGAACATGGGCCAGTTCGAGCGCACGCTGATCATCGTCGACGAGGACGCCTATGTGCACTACGTCGAGGGCTGCACGGCGCCGATCTACAGCTCCGACTCGCTGCACTCCGCCGTCGTCGAGATCGTGGTCAAGAAGGGTGGCCGCTGCCGCTACACGACGATCCAGAACTGGTCCAACAACGTCTACAACCTGGTGACCAAGCGGGCGACGTGCGAGGCCGGTGCGACGATGGAGTGGGTCGACGGCAACATCGGCTCCAAGGTCACCATGAAGTACCCCGCCGTCTACCTCCTCGGTGAGCACGCCAAGGGCGAGACGCTGTCGATCGCGTTCGCCGGCGAGGGCCAGCACCAAGACGCCGGCGCGAAGATGGTCCACGCCGCCCCCCACACGATGAGTTCGATCATCTCCAAGTCCGTCGCCCGCGGCGGCGGCCGGACGTCGTACCGAGGGCTCGTCCAGGTCGCCGACGGCGCCCACCACAGCGCCAGCACGGTGCGCTGTGACGCGCTGCTCGTCGACCAGATCAGCCGCAGCGACACCTACCCGTACGTCGACGTGCGTGAGGACGACGTCTCGATGGGTCACGAGGCGACGGTCTCGAAGGTCAGCGACGACCAGCTGTTCTACCTGATGAGCCGCGGCATGGCCGAGGACGAGGCGATGGCGATGATCGTGCGCGGGTTCATCGAGCCGATCGCTCGGGAGCTGCCGATGGAGTACGCCCTGGAGCTGAACCGCCTCATCGAGCTGCAGATGGAGGGGGCTGTCGGTTGACGGACAGTCTTGTTGCTGGTGCGGTGGAGACGGTCCAGAGCCACCTCCATCCGGTGCCGTCCTATGACCTCACCGACCATCCCGTCCCCACCGGTCGAGAGGAGGTCTGGCGCTTCACCCCACTCAAGCGGCTGCGGGGGATGCTCGACGGCGAGCCTTCCGACGGTCACCTGAAATGGGACGCCCACGTCCCCTCCGGGGTCACTGTGGGCGAGATCTCCACCGCGACGGCGGCTGAGCTCGGTGAGACGCTGCCCGCCGACCGTCCCTCCGCTCTCGCCGTCGCGAACGCCGGTGGGGCGGTGCTGATCGACGTACCGGCTGAGACCGAGCTGACCGAACCTCTCGTGGTTCGGCTCAGTGGCGCGGCGGCCGACGACCTCGTTTGGGGCCACATCGTCGTCCGCCTCGGCCGGCACGCCAAGGCGACGGTCGTCTTCGAGCACTCAGGCAGCGCCCGCTACAGCGCCACGACGTCGGTCCTGGTTGGCGACAACGCCAAGCTCGACCTGGTCTCGCTGCAGCTGTGGGACGACGACGCCGTACACCTCGGGCAGGTCGGTGTCCGGGTTGGCCGCGACGCGCACGTGCGCAGCTTCCAGGCAACACTCGGTGGCGACCTCGTCCGGATCATCGAGAACTTCGAGTACGCCGGTCCGGGTGGCGAGCTGGAGGCCTTTGGGCTGTACTTCGTCGACGCAGGACAGCACATCGAGCACCGGCTGTTCATCGACCACAACCAGCCGCACACCAAGAGCAACGCCGTCTACAAGGGTGGTCTGCAAGGGGAAGGGGCGCACTCGGTGTGGGTCGGCGACGTGCTGATCCGCAAGGCGGCCGAGGGAATCGAGACGTTCGAGACCAACCGTAACCTCGTGTTGACCGATGGGTGCCGCGCCGACTCTGTGCCGAACCTGGAGATCGAGACCGGCGAGATCGTCGGCGCTGGGCACGCGTCAGCGACCGGTCGCTTCGACGACGAGCAGCTGTTCTACCTGCAGTCTCGCGGGGTCACCGAGGACGAAGCTCGCCGGTTGGTGGTGCACGGCTTCTTCGCCGACATCATCAAGAAGATCAAGGTGGCGGAGGTCGAGGCGCGCCTGCTCGCCGCGGTCGAGGCGGAGCTTGCGCAGACCGTCGGCGCCAACCCGAGTTCCCCGGTGCTCGCATGAGCAACTACCAACCCGCCTGCGCGCTTGCGGAGGTCCCTGTTGGGGGCGTCCGGGCTGTCGGCGTCGATGGCATCGACGTCGCCATCGTCCGCACCGACGACGAGGTGTTCGCGATCCAGGACGAGTGCTCGCACGCCGCCATCGCGCTCAGCGAGGGCGATGTCGACCCGGTGGGCTGCGAGATCGAGTGCTGGTTGCACGGCTCGCGGTTCGACCTTCGCAGCGGCAAACCCACCGGACTCCCGGCCTATGAACCGGTCCCCGTCTACCCGTGCAAGGTCGACGGTGACGTGATCCTCGTCGACGTGGACAACCCACTCAACACCGATACGGAGATGTAACTCGATGGCCACCCTGGAGATCCACGACCTGCATGTCGCGGTCAACACCGAGGACGGTCCGAAGCCGATCCTGCGCGGCGTCGACCTGACAGTGAAGTCGGGGGAGACTCACGCGATCATGGGCCCCAACGGCTCCGGCAAGTCCACCCTGGCCTACTCGATCGCCGGCCACCCCAGGTACTCGATCACCGAAGGGTCGGTCACCCTCGATGGGGTCGACGTACTCTCGATGACCGTCGACGAGCGCGCCCGCGCGGGGCTGTTCCTGGCGATGCAGTACCCCGTGGAGGTGCCGGGCGTCTCCGTCTCGAACTTCCTGCGTACGGCGAAGACGGCGCTGGACGGGCAAGCCCCCAAGCTGCGTACCTGGGTCAAAGACGTCAACGACGCCATGGACAAGGTGGCGATGGACCGGGAGTTCGCCACCCGCAACGTCAACGAGAGGCTTCTCCGGTGGGGAGAAGAAGCGGCACGAGATCGTCCAGCTGGAACTGCTCAACCCGCAATTCGCGATTCTCGACGAGACAGACTCCGGACTCGACATCGACGCGCTGAAAGTGGTCGCGGCGGGAGTCAACCGGTTTCGCGGCCAAGGTGACCGAGGAGTCCTGCTCATCACCCACTACACGCGGATCCTGCGTTACATCCAGCCCGACTTCGTGCACGTCTTCGTCGGTGGTCGCATCGCCGAACAGGGCGGACCGGAGCTGGCTGAGCAACTCGAAGCCGAAGGCTACGACCGGTACGTGAAGGCAGCGGTCGGGCCATGACCGGTGTGTCGCTCCAGGCGCCTGCTGCCCGCGTGGACATCGACGTCGAGAAGATTCGGGCGGACTTCCCGATCCTCGACCGAGTCATGGCTGGGGGGCACCCGCTGGTCTACCTCGACAGCGCCAACACGTCGCAGAAGCCCCGCCAGGTCATCGACGCGATGACCACTCACTACGAGCAGTTCAACGCCAACGTCGGACGTGCGGTTCACCAGCTCGGCGACGCGTCCACCACGGCGTACGAGCGCGCCCGGATCAAGGTAGCCGACTTCATCGGGGCGGCCGATCCGGCAGAGGTCATCTTCACCAAGAACGCGTCCGAAGCGCTGAACCTGGTGGCCAACACCCTCGCCTGGGGGAGCGGCGACTACGCGGTGCGCGCTGGTGACCAGGTCGTCATCACCGAGATGGAGCACCACTCAAACATCGTGCCGTGGCAACTCCTCACCGAGCGCACCGGAGCGACGTTGCGCTGGTTCGGCATTACCGACGAGGGACGGCTCGATCTGTCCGAGATCGACTCCCTGATCAACGAGCGCACCAAGGTCGTCTCGGTGGTCTGGGTGTCCAACATGCTCGGCACGGTGAACCCGGTCGCCGAGATCGCCCGCCGCGCCCATGAGGTGGGCGCCCTGGTGGTAGTCGACGCCTCCCAGGCCGTGCCGCAGCTGCCCGTCGACGTCGCGCACTCGGTGCTGACCTGGTGGCGTTCACCGGCCACAAGATGGTCGGCCCCACCGGCATAGGTGCGCTCTGGGGACGCACGGAGGTGCTGACCGCGCTGCCCCCGTTCCTCGGTGGCGGGTCGATGATCGAGACGGTGGCGATGGCGGGTTCGACCTGGGCCCCGCTGCCGGCGAAGTTCGAGGCCGGCACACCGCCGATCGCGGAGGCCATCGGACTCGGTGCCGCCGTCGACTACCTGGCCGCCATCGGCATGGACCGGGTGGCTGCGCACGAGCAGGCGATCACGGCGTACGCACTGGAACGGCTTGGCGACATCGACGGTCTGACGATCTTGGGTCCGAGCGAGCCGGTCGACCGCGGCGGCGCTATCAGCTTCGAGATCGATGGTGTGCACCCGCACGACGTCAGCCAGGTGCTCGACTCGTTGGGGGTCGCGGTGCGGGCCGGTCACCACTGCGCCAAGCCCGCGCACCGGCGCTTCGGCGTACAGTCGTCGACGCGTGCGTCGTTCTACCTCTACACGACAACCGCTGACGTCGACGCTCTTGTCGACGGTCTCGACCAGGCGAAGCGCTTCTTCCAGGTTGGCTGAATGGACCTGCAGAGCCTGTACCAGGCGATCATCTTGGACCACTACCGCGCCCCTCATCACGCTGGGCTGCGGGAGCCGTACGAAGCCGAGGTGCACCACGTCAACCCGACGTGCGGTGACGAGGTGACGTTGCGGGTTCACCTGGTCGACGGCACGGTGTCGGACATCTCCTACGACGCCGAGGGCTGCTCGATCTCGCAGGCCTCGACATCGGTGCTCGCCGATCTGCTCATCGGCAAGCCGGTCGACGAGGCGATGACGGTGCACGAGACGTTCGTAGAATTGATGCAAGGGCGTGGGCAAGTCGAGCCCGACGAGGACGTCCTCGAGGACGGGGTGGCCTTTGCGGGAGTGGCGAAGTTCCCGGCGCGGGTCAAGTGCGCGCTGCTGGGATGGATGGCATGGAAGGACGCGACAGCACAAGCTGTTGTGGATGCGAGAGGCTGAGGATGACAACTCCTGACACCACCGACCTGCCCGACGTCGACCTCTCACCCGAGGGCTCGGGTGTCACCCGAGACGATGTCGTAGAGGCGTTGAAGGACGTCGTCGACCCCGAGCTCGGGATCAACGTCGTCGACCTCGGCCTGATCTACGACGTAGAAGTGGACGCAGAGCGGATCGCCACCATCGACATGACGCTGACCTCGGCGGCCTGCCCGCTGACCGACGTGATCGAGGACCAGACGCGAACCGCGCTGGAAGGGCTCGTCAACGACTTCCGCATCAACTGGGTGTGGATGCCGCCCTGGGGTCCCGACAAGATCACCGAAGACGGCCGCGAGATGCTGCGGGCGCTGGGCTTCAACGTCTGACCGCTAGCAACGCCGAGCCTGACGATCCGTACTCCTCACGCTGTGGTCGCTTCGAAAATGGTTGGCAGGGTGCGCCCGTAGGAGGCGACTGCGTCAGATGACCGATCCTGGACGCAGGGCCGTCCTTGACAGGTTCCGGTGGGTGCACGGCCACGCCGACATCTGGAAGGTGTTCGCGGACGGCGGAGCCCTAGTTGAGGTTGTTGAGTCGCTAGCGAATCCGTGGCGCGGCTCTGGGGTGACGCGAGTCGTCGGGATCGAGTCACGCGGCTTTCTGCTCGGCGCCGCCACGGCTCTAACCCTTCGCGTAGGTTTTGTCGCAATACGCAAGGGTGACACGGGCCCGCTACCCGGGCCAAAGGTCAGGTCCATGACGGACGAGGATTACCGGGGGAACCGTCATGAACTCAGAATGCAGGCAGTTCTCGGTGCAGAAGACCGTGTCCTACTCGTGGATGACTGGGCAGAAAAGGGCAGTCAAGCTGCGGCTGCGGAAGGTTTGGTGAACGACTGCGGCGCGCAGTTCCTTGGCTTGTCGGTGATCGTGGACCAGTTATCAGATGAGGTACGGTCCACTTTCGGCCGTGTGACGTCGCTGGTCACCGGCAGGGAACTCGGCCCAGATACCGGGTAGCCGACCCCAACCACGCACGAGCTAGCTGAGCTAAGTTGAGCAGCCCCACCGGCCGGAGTGTGCGGCGAGTGCTGTGCGCAGTCAGGCTGCGGTTGTGGCGCGGTGGGTGCCGTTGTGGTCGACGAGGTAGCAGCGGCCGTGGGGTGATCGCCAGACGAAGACGCCGTTGAACACTTGTTTGACGTGCCATCGGCTGTGGGTCTTGATCCGGTGATGGAAGGTGACCATGGGGGCAAGGTTGTCCAGCCGGGTCTGACCCGGCGGACCGCCGTCACCGGGGTCGAGGTAGGGGTCGGTGTGGTCGGCTTGTTTGGTGCGGGTGGTGTTGGTGGCGTAGGGGAACACGTCGACCGGGCTGCGTAGGTGCATTGCTTCGCGGAGCCGGTCGGGGATCTCGTAGCCGTCGACGGGTGCCTGGTTGGTCAGGTCGATCACCGGTTTGATGGTGACCTGGCAGTGCCCGAGCCATTTCTTGGCTTGGTCGATGGTGACCGGCCCGATCCCTTCGAACCTGGCCACTCCGTCGGTGTCGCGGGTGAAGGAGTCTTCGCTGAGGTGGATGTAGAGGGTGGCCGGCGGCGGCGCGTCGCACCGCTTGTTCCCACCGCGCGGGTCGCGGGCTGGCCGCCGGTGGCTTCCGGGCCTTCGCTGCGCTCTTTGACGGCCCGAAAGTCCCCGCCGTCCCGCCCACTCCGGTCCAATGGTCAGACCCACCGGCGGCCGCTGCCCGGGTGGTGGTGTGGAACAGGTCGAGTGCTTGCTGTGGTTGCGCCAGCACCCCGACCGCTCGTGCTCGGCGGATGTCTTTGGTGTCGGTGTCGCCGAGGGCGCCCAGGCTGTCGGCGACCCGGTCGATGGAGGCGTCGAACCAGATCGCGTTCGGTGCCTCGGTGCGGATGAAGATGTCTTTGATGCCGTGGTCGCTGGACTGGCCGACCCACACCCCTTGCTGCTGCTCAGCTTGGCGGGCCTTGTGCTCGGCGGCGGCTGGGTTGGCGGCGATGATGGCGGCGGCGATGATGTTCTCCAACCGGCCCCACGACAACGAGTGCGCCCACTTGGTCACCCGCCAGTCCACCGCTGCCGCGGTCTCCGCAGACAGCTCTCGGGTGGCGTCAGCGGTCTTGCGGCCGATCCACGGCTTCACCTCACCCGCCAGTATCCGCGCCCCATAGCAGGGTAGCCGGTGTCGTAGATCTAACGCATCAGCGATCAGCTGCCGGGCCGCGTACGGTGACATGGCCAGCTCAGCACCCAGCTCAGCCGGCGCGAACTCGGCCACCGCCGGGGTCCCGTCGCCGCCGAGCTGAACAAGCTGCTCCATGCCCGGCAACGCGTGGCTGTCGGGGTCGGTGTCGAGGTCGCCGTGTAGATCGGCCCAGTGTGCTGCGGCCTGCAGCACCACCACCTCAGCCCGCTCGGCCACCGCCCGCGCACTGCCCGCCGTCGCCAACGTGGCGTCGGCGTCCAGGGCGGTGAAGTCGATGTCGAACATGCATACGACAATAGACGTGCCCACCGACAAAACCGATGGTTGTACGTGCGCCGTCCACAACTCTTGCTCGGTCATTTGTTCGCGGTGCCATGTTGTGGCGGACAGTCGTCGGGCGCGCATCCCCGGTACGTGGACAGGAAAGCAGAGCAGTCGACGGTGACGGTACCCCCCAGCCGTTGTAGCGTCGTGTCCATCGTCGGCGACGGCATCGGCGTGAAGATCGAGACTCCTGGATCAAGCGTGTCGACCGTAGCCTGGCCGAGATCGAGGCGTTCACCGCCCATGAAGATGAGAATGGCGACCGTCGCTCCGATGCCAGACACTCCGCCGCTTCGAAGGGGCGCCTGCGGAGGCAGGTGACCAGGCGGCGGCACCGCGTGTCGTCGGCGTTCCCTGGGACCGGCTCGCCGGCTGGATCGGACGCTACGAGTCACGTCACGCCGACACGGTGTGGGCTGTCTCACCGCATCTGGTGACCGCGACGAGCGGCGATGGCACCCGGCTTGCGTTCGCGATACCCTTGGTCCGGTCAGCGAACTGTCGGTTGCCGCGTGGTGGCGCATCTTGGGCAACCCTGGCGCCTGGGTGTCGTGCTGGTACGCCGCGGCGGCTTCGCGGTGGCTCGGGTCGTTGGACCTCAGGTCGTGGAGTCCAAGGTCGGCCAGCGCCACGTCCAGGGCCGGTCGAAGGCGGGCGGCTGGTCCCAGCAGCGCTTTGCTCGGCGTCGAGAGAACCAGGCCCAAGCGGCGTACGACGCCGCAGCCGCCTCCGTGGACCGCATCCTCGGGCCACACGCCGGCTCGCTCGACCTGCTGGCCGCAGGGGGCGATCGCAAAGCCGTGCGTGCTGTTCTCGCGCGTCCCGAGCTGTCGACACTGTCAGCGGTCCAGCAGCAGTGGCTGGGCGCGTTCGGTGACCCGCGACGCGACGTGTTGACGGCTGCGATCGGCGCCCCACCACTTCTTTCTCGGCCCGATCCGTGCAGATCGAGATCTGGGACCCGGACGCCGAGCGCGACAGCCAGCCAGGTCGACGCTAAGGGGCGGTGGCGGCAAACGTGTCGCAGGAGTCGACCTGGCCCTGCTCGTAGCCGGTCATGAACCAGCTCACCCGTTGCTCGGCCGAACCGTGAGTCCACTGCTCCTCGTTGACGCGGCCTTGGGTCTGCTGCTGGATCCGGTCGTCACCCACTGCCGACGCCGCGTCGATCGCCACCTTGATGTCCTGCTCGGTGAGGTCGGAGATGAACACCTCCCCGTTGGCGTCCTCGACGGTTGTGGCGTGGTGCGCCCACACGCCGGCGAAGCAGTCGGCCTGCAGCTCGACCCGCACCGAGGCGCTGGTCGGCCCGGTCTGATTGCTCTGCGCGCTGGCAAGGGTGCCGAGGATGTCCTGGACGTGGTGACCGTACTCGTGCGCAACGACGTACGCTTCGGCGAAGTCGCCGCCCTCGGCGCCGAGCTGACCCTCGAGCATGTCGTCGAAGAACGTGAGGTCGAGGTAGACCCGCTTGTCGCTCGGACAGTAGAACGGACCCATGGCCGACGAGGCTTGTCCGCAGCCGCTTGACGTGCTCCCGGAGAACAGTGTGGTCGCGGCCTTGGTGTAGTCGGTGCCGGTCTGCTCGGGCAACGTCTCCTCCCAGAAGGCCTGGATCGAGTTGACGCTGTAGTTGATCTTGCAGTCCTGGCTGAGCTCTGGCTGGGTGGCGCAGTCGTCAAGGGAGGAGCTGCTCGTCGTGTCCTCGCCACTTCCCCCTGGAAACCCAGCCCCGGAACACTGTGCGGCCACGACGAGCAAGACGATCAGGAGCAGCACCCCGCCGATGCCGCCACCGACGGGGAGCCCAACGGGAAGCCCCCGGCACCGCCACCACGCGTCGGGAAACCTCGACTGCTGCGCTGTCCGCGCCGATCATCGATCTGGCTGCGGTCCAACCGCGCCTTCCGGTTGAACTTCACGGGGGCTCCCTTTCGAACCAGCGGTGTGCACGTGCAGCGCCGTTGCCAGGGCCCGGCGGCTGGCCTGTAGCCTAGGGGAACCAGCCCTGACCACCTCCGACGGGCATTCGGCCCCGGAAAGTGCTCACTGCTCGACCATGATCACCGCACGGAACCTGCACCTGCGTGCGGGCGCCCGAGTCCTCGTTGACGACGCAACCTTTCGAATCGCCCCGGGCGACAAGGTGGGTCTGGTCGGTCGCAACGGCGCCGGGAAGACGACAATGACGCGAGTGCTGGCCGGCGAAGCCGAGCCGGCAGCAGGTAGCGTCACCCGCGTCGGTGCGGTGGGGTACCTGCCGCAGGACCCCCGTACCGGTGACCTCGGGGTGCTCGCCCGCGATCGCATCCTGTCCGCGCGCGGGCTCGACGCGATTGTCGGTCGGCTCCGACGGGCCGAGCACGAGATGGGCAGCGACGACCCGGCGACTCAGCACAAGGCGATGCGTCGGTACGCCACTGCCGACGCCGAGCTACACGCTGCCGGTGGCTTCGCTGCGGAGTCGCAGGCGGCGTCGATCGCTGCCAGCCTCGGACTCCCCGACCGGGTGCTCGGACAGCCGCTAAGGACGTTGTCAGGCGGGCAGCGCCGACGGGTCGAGCTGGCTCGGATCTTGTTCTCTGGGGCCGAGACGCTGCTCTTGGACGAGCCGACGAACCACCTCGACGCGGACTCGATCGGGTGGCTGCGCGAGTTCTTGGTGTCGCACAAGGGCGGCCTTGTCGTGATCAGCCATGACGTCAGCCTCCTCGACGAGACGGTCACCCGGGTGTTCCACCTCGACGCCAACCGGGCCGAGGTGGACGTCTACAACGTGGGGTGGCGCACCTACCTCCAGCAGCGCGAGACCGATGAACGTCGACGCAAACGCGAGCGGGCCAACGCCGAGAAGAAGGCAACGACGTTGTTCGCCCAAGCTGACAAGATGCGCGCCAAGGCAACGAAGGCGGTGGCGGCGCAGAACATGGCCCGCCGCGCGGAGCGGTTGCTGAGCGGCCTGGAGGCCGAGCGCCGAGGCGACAAGGTCGCCCGCATCTCCTTCCCCTCGCCAGCTCCATGCGGCAAAACCCCGCTCACAGCGGCGGAGCTGTCGAAGACGTACGGATCGCTGGAGGTCTTCACCGACGTCGACCTCGCCGTCGACAAGGGCAGCCGAGTCGTCGTCCTCGGTCTCAACGGCGCCGGCAAGACAACGTTGCTGCGCATTCTCGCCGAGCTCGACGAGCCGGACACCGGAAAGGTGGTGCCCGGCCACGGGCTCAAGCTGGGGTACTACGCGCAGGAGCACGAGACGCTCGACCTGGCCAGAACCGTGCTAGAGAACCTGCAATCGGCAGCACCTGCGCTGACGCAGACCCAGGCGCGCAGCGTGCTGGGCTCGTTCCAGTTCTCCGGTGAGGACGCCGACAAACCTGCCGCGGTGTTGTCAGGAGGCGAGAAGACCAGGCTTGCCCTGGCCACCTTGGTCGTCTCGGCGGCGAACGTCTTACTGCTGGACGAGCCCACCAACAACCTCGACCCAGCCAGCCGCGAAGAGGTGCTGGCCGCGATCCGACGGTATGAGGGGGCCATCGTCTTGGTGACGCACGACGAGGGCGCGGTCACCGCCTTGCAGCCCGACCGGGTGCTCATCCTTCCCGACGGCGTGGAGGACCTCTGGAACGACGAGTACGCCGACCTGGTCGCCCTGGCCTGATCCAGCTGGCCTGCTAGAGCGAGCCAGGCCGAGTCCGTCGGCACGTCGCAATAGGCTCGGGCCATGACCGGATCCGCTGACGACGCAGGGCTGCGCCACCAGATCGACGGACCGGTAGCCACGATCACGCTGTGCCGGCCGGGGCCCGGGTACGCCCAGTCGCCGCGGCTATGGGCCGCGCTGCACGACGTCGGTGCGTCGCTGCCGGGGTCGGTCCGGGTGGTCGTGATCCGGGCCGAGGGCGAGTCGTTCGGCGCCGCACGGGCGGACCCGGTCGGCTCCTTCCCGCCGGAGTTTGGCTGGCTACAGCGGCCTGATCGCGTCACGGTCGCAGCAGTCCACGGACATGCCGTCGGCGTCGGGTTCCACCTAGCCCTGGCGTGCGACCTGCGGGTCGTCGCTGATAACGCCCGGTTCGCGATGCGCGAGACCTCGCTGGGTCTGGTCCCTGACCTCGGCGGCAGCCAGCCGCTGGTCGAGGCGGTCGGCTACTCGCGGGCGCTGGAGATCTGTGTCACCGGTCGAGAGGTCGACGCCTGGGAGGCGATGCAGCTGGGCCTGGCGACCGTCGTCGTACCACTGGCCGAGCTCGATCAGGCGGTCGGCGACCTCGTCGCGGCGTTGACCGCCCCTCCCCACGAGGCCGTGACAGCTACCAAGGCGCTGCTGCGCGACGCGGTTGGGAACAAGGGTGCGTAGCGCCGTGTTGGCATCAGCGCCATGAGCCATCGGACCAACCCCTACCGGATGATGCACTCCTTCAGCCGGGAGGACCCCACCGCCGGACGCGACGGGCTGACCCCGGGAACCACCCGGCGGGTGCTGGAGTTCGCCAAGCCCTACACCCGGCAGATCATCGCCTTCCTCGTCCTGGTCGTAGTCGACGCCGTCCTGGTGGTGGCGACTCCGCTGCTGTTCAAGCAGATCATCGACGACGGCGTGATCAAGGGCGACCGTTCGGTAGTGACCACGTTGGCCTTGGTGATCGCCGGTCTGGCCGTCGCCGAGGCGGTGCTGACGCTGGTGCAGCGGTGGTGCTCCGCGCGCATCGGGGAAGGACTGATCTACGACCTACGCACCCAGGTGTTCGGGCACGTGCAGCGGATGCCGCTGGCCTTCTTCTCCCGGACCAACACTGGCTCGCTGGTGTCCCGGCTCAACAACGACGTCATCGGCGCCCAGCGCGCGTTCACGTCGGTGCTGTCCGGCGTGGTCAGCAACCTGATCAGCGTGGTGCTGGTGCTGGTCGTCATGATCGTGCTGTCCCCGGTGATCGTCCTGCTGGCCTTGGTGCTGCTGCCGCTGTTCTTGCTTCCCGCCAAGTGGGCGGGTCGCCGACTGTCTGGACTGACGCGCGACCAGATGCAGACCAACGCCTCGTTGTCGGCCATGACGACCGAGCGCTTCAACATCGGTGGGGCGATGCTGGTCAAGCTCTTCGGCCGACCGGCGCAGGAGCAGCGCAGCTTCTCAGAAACGTCTGCCAAGGTTCGAGACCTCGGGGTCTCGATCGCGATGACCGGCCGCATCTTCTACAGCGCGTTGACGCTCGTGGCGGCGTTGGCAACCGCACTCGTGTACGGCGTCGGCGGCCAGTTCGTGATCAGTGACCGGCTGTCAGTCGGGACCCTGCTTGCGCTTGCGGCGCTGATGGGGCGGCTCTACGGGCCGCTCACGTCGCTGTCGAACGTCCGCATCGACGTAATGACGGCGCTGGTGTCGTTCGAGCGCGTCTTCGAGGTGCTTGACCTGCAGCCCATGATCCGCGAGAAGCCGGACGCCGTC
Source organism: Nocardioidaceae bacterium (assembly GCA_030447805.1). Classification (GTDB taxonomy): domain Bacteria; phylum Actinomycetota; class Actinomycetes; order Propionibacteriales; family Nocardioidaceae; genus JAUJOE01. Next base: position 371,773 of record JAUJOE010000001.1, read on the forward strand.
GACCTCACCGGATGTCCAGCCACGGTGGAGTTTCGCGACGTCTCGTTTCGCTACCCCACCGCTGAGGAGGTGTCGCTGGCGAGCCTTGAGACGGTGGCGAGCTCAGACGGTGGAGTCAGCACCGAGATTCTCAACCGCGTCAGCTTCTCGGTGGGCGCTGGCCAGATGGTGGCCTTGGTCGGGCCGTCCGGAGCCGGCAAGACCACCATCACCAACCTCGTTGCGCGGTTGTACGACGTCACCGGGGGAGCGGTTCTGGTCGGCGGGCACGACGTCCGCGACGTCACGTTGGCCTCGCTGCACGACACCGTCGGCTACGTCACCCAAGACGCTCACATGTTCCACGACACGATCCGCGCCAACCTGCTGTACGCCGCTCCGGACGCCACCGAGGCTGACCTGGTAGCAGCACTGCGGGCCGCCCAGGTCTGGGACCTCGTGGCGTCGCTGCCCGCCAGGCTCGACACCGTCGTCGGTGACCGCGGTTACCGGCTGAGCGGCGGGGAGCGTCAACGACTGGCCATCGCCCGACTGTTGCTCAAGGCGCCGAGCGTGATCGTGCTCGACGAGGCCACCGCTCATCTCGACAGCGAATCCGAGGTCGCCGTACAACGGGCGCTCGACAGCGCACTGCATGGCCGCACGTCGCTCGTCATCGCGCACCGGTTGTCGACAGTGCGCAACGCCGACCAGATCCTGGTCGTCGACTCCGGGCGCATCGTCGAGCGAGGCACTCACGCGGAGCTGTTGGCCTCCGGTGGCCTCTACAGCGATCTGCACCGGACCCAGTTCGCCACCGACCCCGGTGCGGCGCTGACCGCGGTCTGAGCCGGCGCTCGCGGCAGCCGGTGCGCCGAGGCCGTAACCGGCCCGGTGAGCACCGGGCGCGGCTAGGGGCACAATGGCGCGATGGACCTGGGCCTTCGAGATCGCGTGTACGTCGTCACCGGCGCCAGCCGCGGCCTCGGTCGCGCAACTGCCCAGACGTTGGTCGACGAGGGCGCCAAGGTTGTGGTGTCCTCGCGGAGCGCTTCCTCGGTGCAGGCAACGGTTGACTCGCTCGGCGAGGCGTCGGCTGTCGGCGTAGCGGCTGACAACTCCGACCCGGCGACACCTCAGCTGCTGATCGACGCCGCCACGTCGACGTACGGGCGCATCGACGGCGCCCTGATCAGCGTTGGCGGACCGGCGACCGGGTCGGTGCTCGACGTGACCGACGACCAGTGGGAGACCGCCTTCCGTGCGGTGTTCGTCGGCGCGGTCCGGCTGGTGCGGGAACTGGCCGGCGCGTTGTCACCCGGCGCGTCGATCGCGTTCGTTCTCTCGACCTCGGTGAAGCAGCCGATCGCCGGGCTAGCCGTCTCGAACGGGCTGCGACCGGGCCTGGCCATGGTCGCCAAGACGCTGGCCGACGAGCTGGGGCCGCGCGGGATCCGGGTGAACGGCCTGCTGCCCGGTCGGGTCGAGACCGAGCGGGTGCGGGAGCTCGACGCCGCCGGCGGCGACGCGGACGCGGTCAAGCGAGCGGCGGCTGCCGCCATCCCGCTTCGGCGTTACGGCGAGCCTGTCGAGTTCGGCAGGGCAGCGGCCTTCCTGCTGTCACCTGCGGCCAGCTACATCACCGGCGTGATGCTTGCTGTCGACGGGGGTAGCACCCGGGCGCTCTGAGCGCGGCTGCTTGCGCCCTGCTCGGCTTTGCTGGTACTCCGTCCAGGCGAAGTAGCACCAAAACCCGAACGTGAGGACGGCGAAGAAGAACCACTGCAGGCCGTAGAAGAAGTGCGGGCCGGACCCAAGATCGGGCGCCGGCACCTGGAGCGGACGCGGCTGGACGGTCGGCTGCTCCGCGGTCAGTTGGAGGAAGCCGTCATAGACGCCGTAAGGGAGACCCGCCGCAATGGCGTCGGAGGAGATTGCCCGCACCGTTCCGTCAGCCGGGGTCGTCTCGTTGGAGCCACCCTCGGCACCGCGGCGCACCCAGCCCGTGACGGTTACTGTTCCGGGCGGCGGCGCGGGCAGTGGCCCGACGTCGTTGCCGTTCCCGCTGGTCGACACCCAGCCGCGGTCGACCAGCACCGCCGTTCCCGAAGCTGTCACCAGCGGCACCACGACGTCGACTCCTGGTGCGCCGTCACGGGTCCGGTAGAGCACGGTGATCTGTGCGTCGGCGTCGTAGCGTCCGGTGGTGGTCACCGCCCGCCACTCGTCCTCCGTTGCGGGCGGGGCGCCCTGGCTCATCACCTCCTCGATCGGCGCTGGGTCTGCGCGCAGGTTTGCGCTGATCTGGGCGTTGGTCTGCTGCCGTTCGGCGTACCTCCGCAGCTGCCACTGGCCCAGCTCGAAGCAGACGACTCCCATGACCATGACGGCGAGCAGCAGCCCCAGCCAGCGGCGAGTCAACAGGAAACGGAACACGGCGCCTCCAACCTAACCCGCTCTCGGCAGCCGGGTCGGAGTACTGGTGGTGCGCGAGACGCAGGCAGCGCACGGTTGGGTCGCACTGGGCGGCGCCTGGGGCGGCTGCGGTGGCGTACGACGTACGCTGGACCGGTGCAGCTTGTCGCGACACCCACGTCGGCGCGGCCCACGTCGGCACTGCTCGACTCCTACGGTCGAGCCGGCACCGACCTGCGTGTCTCGCTGACCGACCGCTGCAACCTGCGCTGCTCGTACTGCATGCCCGCCGAGGGCCTGGATTGGCTGCCCAACGCCGACGTGCTGACCGACGACGAGGTGGTGCGGCTCATCACCATCGCGGTGCAGAGGCTCGGTGTGCAGGAGGTCCGGTTCACCGGCGGTGAACCGCTGATCCGCCGTGGCCTGACCGATATCGTCGCGCGAACGGCGCGGCTCGACCCGCGCCCCCACATCTCCGTCACCACCAACGGCATCGGCCTGGAGCGCGTCGCCCCGGCACTGGCCGCAGCCGGGCTCGACCGGGTCAACGTCAGCCTCGACACCGTGCGCCCCGACACGTTCCGCGCGATCACCCGGCGCGACCGGTTCGATGACGTCGTCAGGGGCTGGCTGCCGCGGCTGCCGCCGGGCTGAGTCCGGTGAAGGTCAACGCTGTGCTGCTGCGCGGCTACAACGACGACCAAGCGGCCGAGCTGCTGGGGTGGTGCCTCGCCCACGGGTACGAGTTGCGCTTCATCGAGCAGATGCCGCTGGACGCCCAGCACGGCTGGAGCCGCGAGGCCATGATCACCGCCGACGAGATCTTGGCCGCGCTGCGGTCGACGTACGACCTGACACCACATCCGGCCGAGCGCGGCAGTGCCCCCGCCGAGCTGTTCCTCGTCAACGGTGGCCCGGGCACGGTGGGAGTGATCGGCTCGGTCACGCGCCCCTTCTGCGGCGACTGCGACCGGGTGCGGCTCACTGCCGACGGCCAGGTGCGCAACTGCCTGTTCGCCCGCGAGGAGTCCGATCTGCGGACCGCGCTGCGCTCAGGAGCAGACGACGCCGAGATCGCTGAGCGCTGGCGGCGAGCCATGTGGACCAAACGCGCCGGGCCACGGCATCGACGACGAGACCTTCCTGCAGCCGACCCGCCCCATGAGCGCCATCGGCGGCTGACTCGCGACCTCGCGACTTGTCAGGGTCAGGGAGACATCATCAGGCGTGGCCACCGATAGGACAACTACGTTCTGACAAGGAGGGGCGGCGCGCGCGTGCTCAGCGCGTCGTCGGGTGGCCCCTCCAGCGCTCGGGCGTCGTCGGTGAAGTACGGCGCCGAGCTCAGCGTCTCGCGTCGGGTGCTGGTGTTCGCCACCACCACAGCGACGTAGGGCAGCACCACCGCTGCGGTGAAGAACACCACCGCAGCGGGCCGGACGACACAACGGCAAGTACGAAGCACACCGTCCGGACGCCCATCGAGGCGAGGTACCGCTGTTGTCGCCGCCGGATGTCGTCGCTGCGACTGGTGCGCGCGGAGGTGATGACCGCCGCAGCGCCTGGTTGCTCTTTCACGGAAGGCTCCTTGTCCTGCCCAGCGTACGTCGGGTCGTGCGGCTCGTCGCGCCAGTCGGCTGCAGCCCGCCAGCGAACCGGTTCGCTCATACCGGCGGGTAGCCGATAACGTCAACCGACCAGACGGGGCAGAGGAGGCAGCGGCGTGGGCAGGTCGGTGCTCGTGACTGGCGGCAATCGCGGCATCGGCCGGGCGATCGCGGAGGAGTTCGCTGCGGCAGGAGACGCCGTCGCCGTCACGTACCGCAGTGGCGAGCCACCGGCGGGGTTTCTCGCCGTACGCTGCGACGTCACCGTGCCAGCGGAGGTCGACGCCGCCTTCGACACGATCGAGGCGGCGCAGGGTCCGGTGGAAGTGCTGGTCGCCAACGCCGGCATCACCCGCGACACGCTGCTGCTGCGGATGTCGGAGGACGACTGGTCATCGGTGGTCGAGACCAACCTGACCGGGTCGTTTCGGGTAGTGAAGCGCGCAGCCAAGGGGATGCTGCGGCTGAAGCGCGGCCGCATCGTGCTGGTGTCCTCGGTGGTCGGGCTGTTGGGCTCGGCCGGGCAGGTGAACTACGCCGCCAGCAAGGCAGGCCTGGTCGGGATGGCGCGCTCGCTGGCGCGCGAACTGGGCAGCCGAAGCATCACGGCCAACGTCGTGGCGCCTGGGTTCGTCGAGACCGACATGACAGCCGATCTGCCCGAGCAAACGCGGGCGGACTATGTGAAGGCGATACCGCTCGGCCGGTTCACGACAGCCGACGAGGTGGCGGCCGTGGTGCGGTGGCTGGCTTCGGACGAGGCTGGGTACATCACCGGCGCGGTGATCCCGGTCGACGGCGGCCTCGGCATGGGGCACTGAGGAAAGGGCTCGACAGCGATGGGCATTCTTGACGGCAAGCGGGTCCTGGTCGCCGGGGTCACGTTGGACTCCTCGATCGGCTTCGCCACGGCAAAGGTGGCCCAAGAGCAAGGCGCGACGGTGCTGATCTCCAACTTTGGTCGGGCGCTGAGCATCACCAGGCGCATCGCCAAGCGGCTGCCGGAGGAGCCTCCGGTCCTCGAGCTCGACGTCACCGACGACGACCATCTGGCGCGGCTCGCGGACGCCGTACGCGAACATGTCGACGGGCTCGACGGCGTGGTCCACTCCATCGCGTACGGCAACCCAGAGACGTTGCTCGGTGGCAAGTTCCTCACCGGACCATGGCCCGACGTGGCGCAGGCCGTGCACGTGTCGGCGTACTCGCTGAAGTCGCTCACCACCGCGTGCCTGCCCCTGATGAAACCCGGCGGCAGCATCGTCGGTATGACGTTCGACGCGTCGGTCGCCTGGCCCGGCTACGACTGGATGGGGTTCGCCAAGGGGGCACTCGAGTCGTGCAACCGCTACCTGGCTCGCGACCTCGGACCGCAGGGCATCCGCTGCAACCTGGTCAGTGCAGGGGCGCTGAAGACGCTCGCTGCCAAGGCCATCCCAGGGTTCGAGCTCTTCGAGCACGAGTGGGCCAAGCGCGCGCCGCTGGGTTGGGACCTCGACGACCTGGAGCCCACCGCGCGCACCGTCGTCGCCCTGTTGAGCGACTTCTTCCCCAAGACGACAGGGGAGATCGTGCACGTCGACGGGGGATACCACGCGATGGGCGCCTGAAGGAGTCGACTAGGGCACGGTCGGGTGCGGCGTGGTGATGCCGTGCTCGGCGTCGGCCGCCTCCACGTCCTCGCGGCTGATACCGAGCAGGTACAAGATCGCGTCGAGGAACGGGACGTTGACCGCTGCGTGCGCCGCCTCCTGCACCACCGGCTTTGCATTGAACGCCACGCCAAGGCCGGCAATCGACAACATGTCGACGTCGTTCGCGCCGTCGCCGATCGCTACCGTGCGGTCCAGGGTCACCCCCGCCTGGTGGGCGAACTGGCGCAGCGCCGCCGCCTTCCCCGCCCGATCGACCACCGGTCCGACGAC
>JAUJOE010000001.1:377801-480647 GCA_030447805.1 Nocardioidaceae bacterium
GCTGTACGGCGACATCGACGCGCTGACTCGCGGCCTCCGCTGCGAGCACGCTGCGCAGCCGCTGGACGTCCCCGCCGGACACGTCGAACTCGATGGCGGTGACCGGGTAACGGGCCATCCGCACGATCCGGTCGATGTTGGCACCGGTGTCGGCGACACGGCCAGCCAGTGCTGCCACCGCCCCCGGTTTCAGCGGCCGGCCGAGGACAGTGACGTTGACCCGGCCGTGCCGGCGCGGGGCGCTGTCGCCGCTGCCGCGGGCGAATTCGACGTCCATCTCGAGATCGGTTGCGGTCTGCTGGACGCCTCTCTCCAGCCGGGTCACGTCGCGAGGCGCGGTCACCAGGATGCCGAGTACCAGCCGGCCCCGCAGCACGATCTGCTCGATGTCGAGGACGTCGACCGCGAAGCGGGACAGCGACTCGAACATCGCCGCTGTCACACCTGGCCGGTCTCTACCCGTCACCGTGATCAGATGGGTCGGAGCTTCGCTCATGTCGGGCAACACGTTAGCGACCGTCGACGGACGAGCAGGCTGCGACAACCGCCGCCCTCGCCGACCGGCGCAGCGCCACCAGCGTGTGCCGACGCTGCTCGGCTTGCCGCGACGACAGGGCGCCGCCGTCACCGCTCAAGGCCAGGTCGGCGATCTGCCCGCACCTGAGCCCGGTCATTGCCGTGCGGGCGGCCAGGGAGGACGCGAACGGCAGTCCGCCGTCGTCGGGGCCGGGGGCCCGCAGGTTCAGCAGCGCATCGGCCACCTCCGGGTTCCAGCTCGCCACGTCAAGTTCCGCCAGCGTCTGCGCCGCATCCGTGAGGACCTGCCGCAGGTCGCGGTCGGCCGTTGCGACGTCTGGCAGGTACGTCGGGGGCGTGGCCGGTGAGCCCCGCCAGGTCGTCGATCGGCCGACCGAGATTGGTACGAACCCGATGGCTGCCCCAAGCCAGAGAACGGCCTCACCAGCCTCTACGGCGTCAGCGTTGAACGTGGCCGGCCCGCCCAGCCCCAGCAGGTCGCCGGGCGTGGGCAGGCCGGCGCTCACCCGACGTACGTCGAGCCGCGACAGCGCCCCGAGCACCATCGCGGGGGAGAGCGGCTGCCGCTCGGTCGGCTCGACGAACGTCACGCTGGCCTGACCGTTCAGCAGGCCACCGATCACGTCGTCGGCGCTCTTGCGCCGCGCCAGCCAGGCGTTCAGCCAGCACGCCACCCGGGCGCAGGACGGGACAGTGGGCACGGCACGAGCCTACGAGCCGCCGCGTCGTACGATCTGCCTACAGACTTCGCCGAACACATCATTCCCATCGGGTTCCACCGGCCCGACTCATGGCGAGGAGCGCGATGACTGCGGTCATAGAGCTGGCCGACGTCTCCGTCGTCAAGGGCGGGAACCGGCTCCTCAGCTCCGTCTCCTGGCGGGTTGACGACGGCGAACGCTGGGTCGTGATAGGCCCGAACGGCGCCGGCAAGACGACCCTGCTCCAGGTGCTGAGCACTCACCTGCATCCCACCGAAGGAGTGGTCGGCATTCTCGGTGAGGTGGTCGGCACTGTCGACGTCTTCGAGCTGCGCCCGCGCATCGGCCTCACCAGCGCGGCACTCGCGGACCGCATCCCCCGGACCGAGCGGGTGGGCGACGTCGTGGTCTCGGCCTCGTACGCCGTCATCGGGCGATGGCGGGAGAGCTACGACGAGCAGGATCACCAGCGTGCCCAACAGCTCCTCCAAGAGCTCGGCGTCAGCCGGCTGTCTGATCGGACCTTCGGCACCCTCAGCGAAGGCGAACGCAAACGGGTCCAGATCGCCCGTGCGCTGATGACCGACCCTGAGTTGCTGCTCCTCGACGAGCCGGCCGCGGGTCTTGACCTTGGGGGCCGTGAGGACCTGGTCAGCACGTTGTCGGTCCTGGCGTACGACGAGACGTCTCCCGCGACGGTTCTCGTCAGTCATCATGTCGAGGAGATCCCCCAGGCTTCACCCATGTGCTGATGTTGCGCGCCGGCGAGGTGGTCGCGTCCGGTCCGATCGAGTCGACGTTGACGCAGGAGGCCCTCTCGGCGACGTTCGGGCTGCCGTTGACCTTGCAGCGCGCGGACGGCCGCTACAGCGCGCGGCGGCGGCTGCGTTCGCATCGCCATCAGCAGGCATGACTGTCGGCTAGGGTTTAGTACATGGACTGGCTCCAGGAGCACAGTTGGCAGGCTTGGCTTGTGGTGAGCCTGGTGCTGGCTGGTGCCGAGGTCGCCACGTTGGACTTCACGCTGTTGATGCTCGCCGCCGGCGCACTCGCTGGCTCTGCAGCCGCCGCCGGAGGGTTGAACATCTACCTGCAGGTGCTGGTGGCGGCGGTGGTGTCGGTCTCCTTGCTGGGCTTCGTCCGGCCGACGATGGCCCGTCGGCTGCACCGCGGCCCGACGATCCGTACTGGCCCCCAGGCGCTCATCGGGGGCACTGGTGTGGTCCTCGAGCGGGTGACCGAGCACGCTGGACGGGTCAAGCTCAGCGGTGAAGTGTGGTCGGCGAGAAGCCTCGACGAGGATGTCGAGATCGAACCGGGCGCCAAGGTGTCGGTGGCGGAGATCGACGGCGCCACCGCGGTCGTCTTTCCGGCGGACTGGTAGTCAACGTGGCCCGTCCTGGTGCTGTCACATCGAGATGGGCCTGCGGCCCGTCGCTAATCCCTGAGGGGGAGTCATGGTTCCGCTAATCATTCTCGGCGTGGTGGTGCTCTTGGTCATCATCATCTTGGCCAAGGCGGTGCAGATCGTGCCACAGGCGCGTGCGGGCATCGTCGAGCGGTTCGGCAAGTACCGCACCACGCTGTCAGCCGGGCTGAACATCGTCACGCCGTTCGTCGACAAGGTGCGCTATCTCATCGACCTGCGGGAGCAGGTGGTGTCGTTCCCGCCGCAGCCAGTCATCACCGAGGACAACCTGGTCGTTTCGATCGACACCGTCATCTACTTCCAGGTCACCAACTCGGTGGCGGCGACGTACGAGATCGCCAACTACATCCAGGCCATCGAGCAGCTGACGATGACGACCCTGCGCAACATCATCGGCGGCATGACGCTGGAGCAGGCGCTGACCAGCCGGGACCAGATCAACACCGCGCTGCGCGGAGTGCTTGACGAGGCGACCGGGCGCTGGGGCATCCGGGTGAACCGGGTGGAGCTGAAGGGCATCGACCCGCCCGCGTCGATCAAGGACTCGATGGAGAAGCAGATGCGGGCCGACCGCGACAAGCGGGCCGCCATCTTGACCGCCGAGGGGATGCGGCAGTCGTCGATCCTCACCGCCGAGGGCCAAAAGCAGTCGGCGATCCTGACCGCCGAGGGTGACCGCGAAGCGGTGATCCTGCGCGCCCAGGCCGACCGGGAGTCGCGCATCCTGCGGGCGCAAGGTGAGGGGCAAGCCATCTTGACCGTGTTCCAGTCGATCCACGACGGTTCGCCCGACCAGGCGCTGTTGGCCTACCAGTACCTGCAGATGCTGCCGAAGATCGCCGAGGGCGACGCTAACAAGGTGTGGATCGTGCCCAGCGAGATCGGCAAGGCGCTCGAAGGGCTGGGCAGCACTGTCGGCTCGCTGTCTGGCATCTCGAGTAACGGCTCATCGAGTGACGGGTCGGGCCCACGCACCCGGGTGGACTACGGGCCGCCGGCCGGTCACTACGCTGACGAGTCTGCAGGTGCGGGCGGTGCCGACGCGACGCTGTCCCGGGCTCACGAAGAGGTGGCGCAGGCAATCGCATCAGCCGCTGAGGCGGCTCCCCGGACCGGGCCTGCCGTGCCGGGTGGCCAGCGGCCCGGAGTTGCTCCGTTGCCCGCCGGCGACCGCAACATTTCCGCCACACCGCTTCCACCCGGCGTACCGCCGCCGCCAGCGGAGACCGGCGGCGATGCAGCGGTTTCGGCGACGGCCACTCCGGCGGGGCAAACTGGACCGCCTCCGCCTTCAGCGCCAACCCAGCCACCGATGCCGCCGACAGGTAGCCCGCCGGCTTCGGAGCCACCGCCTCGTTGACGCTGCTCGAAGGCCTCGCGGTCTTCGTCGCAGGCATCGCCGCTGGCACCATCAACACCGTCGTGGGGTCCGGGACCCTGATCACGTTTCCCACCCTGCTGGCCGTCGGGTACCCGCCCGTACTGGCGAACATCTCGAACACGGTTGGGCTGGTGCCGGGTACGTTGTCCGGAGCAATCGGCTACCGGGAAGAGTTGCATGGGCAGCGTGAACGGCTGCTGCGCTTGGGTGCTGCCTCACTGCTCGGTGGCCTCGCGGGGGCCACACTGCTGCTACAACTTCCCGCGTCCGCGTTCAATGCAGTTGTTCCTGTCCTGATCGGTGTCGGCTGTGTGCTGGTAGTGACCCAGCCGTGGATCTCCACGCATGTGCGACCACCGGTCCAGGACGCCCCCGCACACGGCTCAGCCACGGTGTGGGTGCTGGTCTTCGCCACTGGCGTGTACGGCGGGTACTTCGGCGCCGCACAGGGAGTGCTGCTGATTGCGGTTCTCGGGCTTGGCCTGAACGAGACGCTGCAACGCATCAACGCCGCGAAGAACGTCTTGGCTCTGATCGTCAACGGCGTCGCCGCACTAGTCTTCCTGACTGTCGCACAGGTGTCGTGGTCGGCCGCCGGTCTCATCGCTGCAGGCTCCGTCATCGGCGGGCAGCTCGGGGCTCGGGTGGGGCGACGCCTGCCAGCCGCAGCGCTCCGGGGTTTCGTCGCGCTGGTCGGCATTGCTGCGATCATCGACCTCGTCTTCGTTGACTGACGAGCGGTCAGGCCCCAGAGCGCTGACCTGCTGATTGAGCGGCTCAGCCCCTGGTAAGCGCCGCGTCGACTGCCATCGTGAGTCGGCGCGGTCACAACAACCGGAGCACCCGCTGCACCTGCCGGTCGAGGGTGCCCACCGGGTTGCGTGCGTGTGCGGGGCCGCTCGGCAGGAGCATCAGCAGCCAGAACACGGCCCAGAGCCTGCGGCTCACGTCGAAACGGACCCGTTCCGCCCCGTCGAGGGCAAGTGCGTCATTGAGCTGGTCGGTGTTTACCGCATCGGTAACCCACATAGAGATGTGCTCGACCGTGTCGGCAAGCTCGAACGCGCGGTCGCCGTGCCCGGAGTCCTCGAAGTCCACAAGGCGGACCTCGCCGTCGCTCCAGATGAAGTTGGACAGGTTGCCGTCCCCCTGCGTAAAGACCGGCGGTACGTCGGCCGCGGCCAGGCGGTCAGGGTCGCCGGACTGTAGCCATCGGCTGGCGCAGTCGAAGGCGGCGGCGGTCTGGGGGTCCTCGCCTAGCTCATGGACATCCGTCAGCCAGGCGCGCAGGTTCCCGACCGCCTCGGCTGGGTGCCAATTTCGCAGTGGCTGGTCTCTTAGGTCGGTTACCGGGATGGCGGTATGGAGCCGGTGCAGAGCCTCGGCCATAGCTTCGGTCTGGTCAGCTGTTAGCCGGCCACCTGTGATGCAGCGACCTGTGACGGGGGCAGCGGTGACTGCGGAGTCGGCCAAGGACGTGCCGGGCAGCCGGGTCATCACGATGCTCGGTGGCTCGGCTTGCAGTTCCGCAGACACCGGTGCAGGAGCGAGTCCAGGCGCATGCTGCTGCAGCAACCGGAGGGCAGCCCACTCCCGCTGCGGCTCGCCTCGTGCCCACGCGCGGTAGGTCTTTTTCACGGTGTCCCGGCGGAACGTCAAATCATGCGTCGAAGCCACGGGCATGAGCGCACCCTAGCCGCCGACGTTTACCCGGTCGGGGTTTGAGGCGTTCGTGGCGGATGGGTCTTCGCATGGGGTCGATCCGTGCGGGTGGGATGAGTTCAGGCGCCCTACCTGCTGCTGATCGTGCTCGTACTCCACGAAGAGGGCCATTCCAGATGCGGGTGCAGGGACCGAGGGGGAACACTGGCTGCGGCCGGCCCGCCGCTCGATGCCTGCTGTGATTTCAGGTACTGGCCGCCGGCTATCACGGGCTCCCGTCCCAGAGCACCGTACCAGTGATCATCGACCGACTGAACTTGGACCAAGGGTAGGGCGCAAAGTCATCGACTCCGAGCCGCTGCCCGTCTGGGCCAAGGGCTGTTGCGCTGACGTTGGATGTGTCGGCCGGTAGCTCGGCCAGGAAGTATCCGAACGGCTCGGCGATTCTCGCCTTCTCCAGGAGCTCGCTGTCTGTCACTCGAATGAGCGCGGCGCGTCTGCTGTGCGAGGAGCTGTCTCCCGTATACTCCAGTTCGACCGTCGTGACCCCAGCCGACGTGGTACCGAAGACCTCGAGCGGCGCTGACTCGTTCCGTTGTGCGGTCACCTGGAAAGCCACCGCCTTCATTGTGGGACGCGGCTCAATCGCTGATGGCGCAAATCCGCACTCGCGTGCGCGGTTGTCGATGCCGACGATCTGCAGACACAGCCCTGCTCGGTACCCGCTCAGGAGTACCACTTTCCGGCCGCCCGGCAGCTGAGCGCACCCGAGGACCACCGACTTCGGGCTAACCGGGAGCACACGCCGCTCCTCGCCGACCGGGCAGGTGGCGTCCCGTTCCGCGTGCGGGCTGTCGGACGGCGACTCGATGACCGGCGGACCCGCTGGTTCGGGCCGGTCCTCACCGGGTCGGCCCGCAAGTGAGCTGGCCGCGAGGACCACAGCAGCCGCGGTGACGCCCGCACCCAGCCATGTGCTGACGCGGCGGCGGCGACGGAGCCGGCTGCCGCGGTCGATCGCCATGGTCCAGAAGTCCTCGCCGGCGCGAATCGTCGCCGTCTGGTGCTGCATCCTTGAGCGCAGGAACTCCTCCAGCGGATCCGTCATGGTTCCTCCGGTCGTATTCTCGGGGCATCGGCTGCGGTGAAGTCGTGGCCGAGTTGGGAGCGCAGCGTCTCCATCGCGCGGGAGGCATGACTCTTGACGGTGCCCGGCGAGCATCGGAGCGCGTCGGCGATCTGCGCCTCCGAGAGATCCTCGTAGTAGCGCAGAACGAGCACGGCTCGCTGCCGCGCCGGGAGTGCCCGTAACAAGGGTCTCACCGAGAGTCGCTGATCTACAGACTCCGAAAGGTCGCCGACCGGATCGTCCGGCGGCTCGGCGACCAGTTCCTCAGCCCGCCAGCCGTGTCGACGCGTTCGACGAACGGCCGCACGGCAGAGGATCCGGCGTACATACGCCTCGCGCGCGGCGGGCTCACGGATCCGCCGCCACGTGACGTAGGCCTGCGCCAGGGCGGTTTGGAGTAGATCTTCCGCCGCCTGCCGATCTCCGGCCGTGAGCAGACAGGCAGTACGGAGGAGGGCTGACGAGCGCGCCTGTACGAACTCGACGTACTCCGCGTCTGCCGTCACGATCGGCGCCTTTCGGTCAGGGCCTCTACTCACTAAGAGGCCCTCACCCGCATCCTTGGTTTACGCAGCCGACGACATGCTGACAGCACGGTTTCCAGCATATTGGTTGCAGATCTCCCGGATCAGAACTGAGAACCGGATAACGACGCTCCGCGACAGAAGTGGGGTAGACCAGCCATCTGCCGCGTTGTGGGCGAGCGCGCCAGGCTCGGCACGGCACATGCCAAGGTGGTGGCGGTCAGTCGATGCACTGGCTCCAGACGCCAGCGCGCCAAGCCCCCGCATCGGTACGCCAGACATCGACTTGAACCAGGCGTCGGCCGTTCCGGTTGAGTAGGTCCACCACGCGCACGGCATTGGTCGCCCGCACCGACGTCGTCCCCTCGCGCTTGTGTCCGCAGTGATGCGACACGACCCCACTCGTTGTAGCCCAGCATCGCGTCCTTCAAGCCATCCCAAGTGGAAGCACTTGCGACGGAGTCGCTGGCTCACGCAGTCGCCGCCGCTGCTCCCCAGGGCTGCCTGCGCACGCAGTGAGAATCCCGCAGGCGAGTACGGCGAGGACCATCCGGACAGACGCCGTCATGCCCATAGGACGCAGTCTCCCTGCTGGTGGTTCCGAACGACCGCACATCTTTATGAGCGCACGGACAGCGACATAGAGAGTACGTTGTCTGTTCCCTTGGTCGTGGGCAAGGTGACAAGTAACCGTTGAGGTCTCGGGGCAATCCCGTCCCCACTGCGCCGCTCTACCCGGGCCGGGGTTTGAGGCGTTCGTGTCGGATGGGTCTTCGTTTGGGGTCGATGCGGGTGGGTGGGATGAGTTCGGGATGCCGTCGGGGGCCATGGCGATCGCCCATTCGCCGGTGTCGAGGAGGCGGTGGTGCCAGGCGCACAGGAGGCACCCGTTCGAGATGTCGGTGGGTCCGCCGAGGTGCCAGGGGGTGATGTGGTGCGCTTCGCACCACGCCGGGGGCGGTATCGCAGCCGGGCCAGACGCAGCCTTTGTCGCGGACGGCGAGGGCGATGCGTTGGTAGCGGTCGAACAGCCGTTGGGACATGCCGAGGTCGAGGATCTTCGACGGCCCGTCCAGGACCACCGGGAGCAGTCCGGCGTTGCAGGCGAGCCGGCGCGCCTCTCCGGCGGAGATGACGCCGCCGGTGTCGAGGGTGGCTTCCCCGATCCCGGTGGCCAGGGTGGCGGCGTCGATGGTGACCACGATCTGGGCGTTGCCGACGCCGTGTTGGGGGAGCTTGGTGGTGGGCAGGTGTTCGATCAGCTCGAGGAACGCCCGCCCCCGCCGCTGCCCGTACGTCAACGTCCCGATCTCGGTGTCGCAGTGCACACCATCGGCATCGATCAGATCCGACGTGCCCGGCCCGTGCACCATCTCTGGCCAGTGGGGTGCCGGGTGGGTTGGTCGGGGTGCGGCGGGGGGCGGCCAGTGCGTCCAAGGGCGGGCGGTGAGCATGTCCAGGGCCAGGTTGGGCAGTTTGCCGGAGAACCGGCCGATCCCGTCAAAGCCCTTTGCGGGCCGAGAACGTGGTTTCCTGTAACGCCCGGGCTTCTTCGGCTGCCAGGAGTTCGGCGAGTTCGGATGTCGGCGCCGTCGGGGTCGACCACCTCGATCACATGGTTGGCCAGGTGCCGCAGCTGGGGAAGGAGAACCGGGGCGCCTGCTCGATCAGGTAGACCTCCGCCTGCTCCCGGGCGACCAGGTCCACCGTGCCGCTCAGCCCGGTGACGGTCTCGGCGATCAGCACCGCCTGCTCGGTGCTCAGCTCACCCTTAGACCAGGCGGCCCGGGTGGCCGGCACGGTGTCGTTGACCGCGCGGGCGCGGGCGACGATCCCCCGGCCGCACCCCGCGACAAGCCGTGACCGCCGAGCTCAGCCAGGCGGTGGGTGAGGACGCCCCGGCCAGCCGGGCCAGCTCCCGCTCCAACGCCGACCCCACCAACCGGGCCAACAACTCATCCACCCCAGCACTGACCGCCAGCGCAGCGCTGATCCGGTCAACAAGCGCCTCATCGGTCAGCGACCACACCGGTGTATCCACCACCGCCGCCAACGCCGCGGACATGGTGTCGCCATACCAGGCAGACGTCGTCGACGGCTGGCCACCGACGGGTTGGCGATGGCCACCACTCACCGCCGGACCGCTCAACGGTTCAACCGTCGCTGTCGCCACGCTCGGCGTCGACTTGCAGAAGACTAGAACGAGGATCACCCACCGACAATATCGAACCTACGTTCGATCCCTGACGAACAAGCTCATTGATGTCCGGAGGGCAGCGCGCCGTCGGGTCGTCCAGCCGCCGTCGCGACTGCTGCGCCCAGCCAAGAGCGTGACGTCGATATGCTCGTACAGAACCGGGGCCGCGTCACGATGCCGCGCGGTGCAGGTAAGCAGTTCCTCAGGTCGGCGTCCTGCCGACAGCCGGACGAGCCAGTCGCGCCCGGCGTCGTCGCTGAAGTGGACGGCCCATCGGCCGCCTTGCCGCTCGCGTGAGACCAGCCTGGGCTGCCCGTCAGGCCGGTGACTTGGCGCAGGAAGATCTCGGCCGCCTGTGCTGCGCGTAGCCGGAACGGCCGCGTAACAGGTCGAGGGTGAGGTGTCCGGAGAGGTGGCTCTCGACCAGAGCTGGCGCGGTGTCGGGAGAGACGCGGCCGTAGTACAACCCGTCGGGGAGCACCAAGACGTTGCCCGCGAAGCGGTCGCCGCCGATGTGCGACACCTCCCAGCTGACCTCGGGATGCGTCTGGGACAGTGCCGCCGCCACCGGACGCCCACGCTCGGCGCAGCACGTGTCGTGGCGTCCGTGCGTGCAGGCCAAGAACACCGGTTCGTCATGCGCAGTCATCCCCAGGCTCGCACCGCGACCAAGCCGCGCGAGTGAAAGAGCCAGCAGGTCACGGCTGCTGTCGACAACGGTGGTTTCCATTCGTGGCCGGTCTGGGTCGGCGTACGCCGCGAAGACGCGCAGGCCTGACCTCGACTGGCGACCGTGTCGCCGGATCCGTGAAGGACCTTGACGCCAGAGCTGCGGGCCTCGTTGCGGAGGTGGGCCTTGACGGCGTCGGGCAGTCGGGAGTCGGTGAGGGCGTCGCCCCCCACGCACCGGCGAACTCGATCAGGAGGAACGCGCGGACGGTGGAGGCAGTGCCAAGAATGGGTTCGTCCCGGTCGAGGCTGGCGACCGCGCACCGAAATCGGGTCAAGCAGACACCCGCAGCAAGCCTTCGCGGACGAGCCGACGGATGAGGACAAGTCGGCTCTGCCCGTCGAGCCAGGGCGCCAGGTCGCGGGGGCGCAGCGTGTCACTCGCACGGATGTGCTCGAGCACCTCGGTGAGGCGCGCGGGCATGGTCAGCCTGCGGTCCCCGAGCAGCAGCCGCACCTTGTTCACCGGCGGGTCTGACGACGCAGACGGCGCCCACCCGTCGGCTGAGCAGCGTGTCGTCGTCGAGCGCCGTGACCAGGAGTCGGTCGGTGAGGCCTCCGCGCAGCATCGAGTTGCGAGTCGTGAGGAAGCGGCAGCCCTCACGGTCGGCCAGCTCGTCGACGTCGAGCCTGGTCAGCGAGTCGGCGGTCTCCTCCAGCCGCTCGCGCAGACCACTCGCGAGTCGGCTCGGGTCGTCGGGGAAGCCAGCAGGGAGCCGGTCGCCGTACCGGTCGTCAGCGAGTACGTCGGTGACGACCCGCTGGAGGAGCTCTCGCCACGTCGCCTGGTTGATGCCGACCGTGACGTGCAGCGAGGCCGTGTTCTGGGTGCGGGCGGCGTGGGGGTGCCGGCCGGGAGGTACATGCTCGTGCCGCGTTCCATGAGCACATCGAGGACGGTGTCGCCGTCATGGACCTCCCACTGCTTCGCGCCGTAGGTCTGGAACACGAACACGTCGTGGGTGTCGCTGTGCAGCGCGAAGCCTTGCGAGCCTGGCGGCGTGAGGTAGGCGTTGGCCTGGCAGGGGTGGCCGAGCGCGGACTCGAGCTCTCTGACGAGCTGGGTGAGCGGTTCCCAGTAGCGGTGCAGACCTTGCAGGACGAGCGTCGCACCACCGTCGAAGAGGTCGATGACCTTACGAGCATCGACGAGGCCGGTCAGGGGTACGCCGGCCCAGCGCGGCCGACCGGGTGAAGGCTGAGCTCGGCAGCACGTTGCCGTCCTGCGCGATGCGCAGCGCGGGCGTGCGCAGCGCCGTACTCGTCAGCAACCTGGTCGACGTCGTCGAGGGATAGCAAGCCGGTCAGGATGTCTGGGTCGGCCTTGTGGATGCGCGGACGCGACGCCCAGTCGGTGTCGAGGAACGACTGGGCGTCGCCCGTCAGCAGGGTGAGGGCGTCCAAGCTCAGGCGTCGGTAGCGTCGGCGTCGGTGCTGTCGCTGCGTCCGTGCCGTCGGCGTCGGTGCCGTCGGATGAGTCGCCGTCAGTCATGTCCGTCGCGTCGCCGTCGGTGCCGTCCGCGTCGGCCACGGGCATGGTCCCGGGATCGCTGCTGGTGGTCTGGATGTCGTCGTCGTTCAGGGGCTCTAGCGGACTGGTCATGGCTGCTCCTCGTGCGTCGAGCGCGAAATGCGGTCATCGGGCGATGCCAGTTGCCACCGTACTCACCCGGTTGTGCCGGCGCTCCGCGGTGTCGACGGGGCATGGGACAACCTGCACGAAGCGCCGGGCTTGTTTGCACTTCAATGCAAGAGTTGAACCTCAGGGGATACCGTGTCGGTGTCATCATCCAAGGCTCCTCCGTCCTCTTCTCAGGAAAGGGGTCCAGCTCATTACGATTCGTGTCGTGTCAGCAAGGCAATGTTGTCATCGCAGCCATCGCAGCCATCGCAGCAGCGTGTCCGCCTGCTCGGTGCCCTTCGAGCACGGCAATGACGAGGTGGACCCAGGCCGGTACAGCGCCTTCACCCGTGAGGAACTGCACAGCAACTGGGACGGCGCAAAACGCTTCCCCGTCCTGGTGCCTACGTCTCCCCGCGGGTGCCGAAGATGGACCGCTATTCCTTATTCAAAACGATGTGGATAGCCTGAGTGGGATGGCCCGTCAGGACGGCGTTTACGCTGTCAGCACGTCATGCCCGTCTCCAGCTCCTCCATGAGGCGAAAGCCGTACCTCAATGTGAGCCATTCATCCTCGATGTGTCGTGACCATCTGCTCGTCTGATTTCTCCCGGAAACCGTGCACTCGCCTTTGGGAGACCTTCCTGGGCATCGGAGGAACTGTCACAGCGGTTTTTTTACAAGTTCGGGTCGTGACTCCAACGGAACGTGGACTTTTAACAACTGACCATGCTGCTTCGGCCACGTCGGGACGCCGTGCTCTCCCTGACGACACGTCATGCCCGTGTCGCAGCAATCCGGTACGGGCGACTCTGTGACCCGTCCTCGATCGCGGCCATGGGTCTCCACATGATGCCAGTGTGCCTGAACCGGTCGGAAACGCCACAGCATACAAGTTCGGGTCGTGACTGTTCATGTTACCAACAACTGGCCGTGCTCGTCGGCCACGTCGACGCCGTGGAAGCCCTCAGTCACGGCCCCTTTGCGCAGCAATTTGGTACGGGCGACGGTCGATGTTTCCGATCCGGCCATGGGTCACACATGCCCAGAATGCCCGGCTGTCTTGGCCTGGTCATCGCGGAAGTGATCGGAGCGTGAGCGCGGGATCCATGGGTTTCCAGTCGTCATATCGCCAGGCGAGTCGGAGGGCGCATTATTACGGCGATGGCACCGCGTAGTCGAGCCAGCGTTCGATGCGGTCGAAGGCGGCCTTGCGCACCTCTTCGCGCGAGCAGAGCACGTCGTGGATGGCCCCCTCGACCCGAACGACCGTGACGTCTCGGCTTAGCTGGTGCGACCACTTGGCGATCTGCTTGACGTCGAGCACGGTGTCCTTGCTTGCCGCCTCGTCGCTCCACTCCTGCGCGGACAGGCTCGCCGTCGAGCACAGCGTCAGCACCGGAGCGCCGACATCGATGCCGCGATGGACGGTCCGATGGCCCTTGCGCATCGCCCGCAGCCAGCCGGCCCGGATGGGATAACTGTCGCGCGGCTTCCAGGACCAGTCGAAGTCCCACTCGCCGTTGAAGTCCGCGTGCAGCGTCTCGCCGTACACGCTGGTGACCGTGCGCGGCACCACCGCGTACGGCCGCCGCTGTCCGAGCCGGTTGATCGCCTCCGTACCGGCGGTCCGCAGCAGGAACGACCCCTGGAGGTCGAGCCACGGGCTGTTGAGCACGAACGCGTCGGGGACTGGTTCACCGTCCGCCAACCGGGCAGCAGCCCACAGGCAGGCGATGAGACCTCCCGTCGAGTGGCCGCTGATCACCAGCCGTTGGTGGCCGTCCCGGTTGCGGATGCGGTCGACCGCCTCGTCAAGCTCGGCGAAGTACTCGTCGAGGTCGAGGCAGAAGTTCGGCGTCTGGTGGGGGAGGAGGGAGCGGCCGTGCTTGCGCAGGTCGAGCGCGTAGAAGTCGTAGCCCAGATCCGCGAAGAACTCCGCCGTGGTGGTCTGGAAGAAGTAGTCGCAGTACCCGTGCAGGTGCAGCACCGCGCCACGATCGGCGCTGTCGGGCAGCGGTCGACGTACCAGCGTGGCGATGACCGGCCCCTCGTAGTCATCGGGCAGCTCGATCGTCTCGCGGGTGTACGGCGGTCCCAGGACGTCCGTCTCGTGCATCCGGACAGTTTGCCTGGCGAGGAGGAGCTAGTCCGAGGGTGGCGGTCCGGTGGAATAGATCTGCTTGATCACGTCCTCGATGTCGGGCTCCAAGATGGCGAGGTCGGCGACCTCGTGGGTGGCAGCGATGGCGGCGACCAGCGGCGCGGCGCTGGCCTCGGCAGGGAAGGCCAACCACTGTCGCGGCCCGTCGACCCGCAGCGTCTGCGCGTTGGGTACGTCGAGCGGCGGGCCGGCTCCACCAGGTCCACCACCAGCGTGCGGCGCGCCTCGCCGAGACCGTGCAGCCCTTCCAGACTGCCGTCGAACACCAGGCGCCCGGCGTCGATCACCATCACCCGCGAGCACAGCCGCTCGATGTCGACAAGGTCGTGGGTGGTGAGCAGGACCGTGACGCCGCGCTCGCGGTTCGTTTCCCGCAAGAAGTCCCGCAGGTTCGACTTGCTCACGACATCGAGGCCGATCGTTGGTTCGTCGAGGTAGACGACGTCGGGATCGTGCAGCAGGGCGGCGGCGATGTCGCCGCGCATCCGCTGCCCCAGCGACAGCTGACGGACCGGCGTGTCCAGCAGCGGGCCGAGGCCGAGCAGGTCGGTGAACGTGTCGAGGTTCTCGCGGTAGCGGTCGGCAGGAATGCGGTAGATGCGCCGCAGCAGGTCATACGAGTCGCGCAGCGGCAGGTCCCACCACAGCGTCGTGCGCTGGCCGAAGACGACCCCGATGCGCTGCGCCAGCGCTGCCCGCTCGGCGTACGGCGTGTAGCCGGCGACCCGCAACGAGCCAGCCGACGGCACCAGGATCCCGGTCAGCATCTTGATCGTGGTGGACTTGCCGGCCCCGTTGGGGCCGATGTAGCCAACCATCTCGCCGGCTTCAACGCTGAAGCTGAGGTCGCGGACCGCGTGCACGGTCGTCGACGCCCGCCTCAGCCGGCCGCTTCGTCGGCGGACCACGAACGACCTGTCGACGCCGCGGACCTCGATCACCGACACGTCGCAGTCAGCTCCCCGTCGACCGATAGCGCCGCACTCCGGTACGCCAGATGCCGGCAGCCGCGACGGTGAGGAGCGCAGCGGCCACCGGCGCGGCGAACTGGGCGGCGGTGGGAAGGTGCAGCGGGTCGGGCTTGTCGAGGATGAACAGGCTCGGGTACCAGTTCACGAACGCGATCGGCACGATGAAGGTGAGGGCTTTGATCGCCTCGACGGGGTAGATCGTCATGGGGAACTGGGCGAGCGTGCTGCCGCCGTACGTGAACGCGTTGGCCAGCTCGGAGGACTCGGCCGTCCAGAACTGCACCGCAGCGCCGATCGTGAAGATGGCGAGGAAGATCACGGTGCCGAACACCAGCAGGTACGGCACCATCGCGACCCGAGCCGCGGTCCAGTCGAGGTCGAGGGCGTAGATCGACCAGGCGAACACCAACCCACCCTGGGTGATCCGGCCGAGCCTGCGCAGCGCGAACTCGTCAGCGCACACCTGCACAAACAACGACAGCGGGCGCACCAGCATCTGGTCGACCGTGCCGAGCCTGATTCGCTGACCCAGCCGCTCGATGTTGCCCAGCAGCAGGTCGGCGAACCCGAGACAGAGCGCCGAGCCGCCGTACAGGAAGGCGATCTCGGTCAGCGAGAAGCCACCGAGCACGTCGACGTTGGAGAACATCACCAGGATCGCGACGAAGTCCAGCCCGGTGATGAGGAACTGTCCGGCCGTCAGCAGCGCGAACGACGTGCGGTAGCTCAGCGAGACCCGGATCCACATCCAGGCCAGCAGCGCGTAGGCGCTCACGTTGGCCGCTACCCGGTCAACCACCGTGGACCACGACCTTGCGGTTCGCCCGCGCCAGCACCAGGTGGCACGTGAGCAGCAGCACGACTGTCCACAGCACCTGGAAGCCCACCGCCGCGAGAGCGTCGAGCCCTTGGTGCTTGCCAAGCCAGATGTCGGCCGGCACCTGCAGGTACGCCGCCCACGGGAGCGCTTGCGCGACGTCGCTGGTCCAGCCGGGGAAGAGGACGAGCGGAACGGCCAGGCCGGAGAAGAACATCGCGAAGACCGCTGCGAGATGCTTGACCCCGGTGTCGTCGAGCAGCCAAAACGCGCTCGCGGACACCAGCATCCGAACCCCGAAGCTGACCGTGACCGCCAGCACGACGGAGACCGCGAACTGCGCCCAGACGAGGGCGTTGGCTGGATAGTGCAGGTCGAACACCAGTGCCCCGAAGATCATGGGCGCCAGCCCGCGGGTCAGCAGGTGGTAACCGGCCCGGCCCAGGTCGCTGGCGAGATACCAACCGAGCAGGCTGACCGGGCGGTAGAGGTCGATGGCGACGTCGCCTGTCTTGATGCGGGCGGCGAGGTCGTCGGTCGCGCCGCCGCTCCACACCGCGACGGTCATGATCATGGCCTGGCCCAGCCAGGCGTAGGTCACGGCGTCGGCGACGTCGTACCCCCCGGCGGTCGGGTTCTGCTTCCACACGGCGATGTAGGTGAACGAGATGATGAGCCCGAACACAGAGTTGGTGAAGATGCCGGCGAACGTCGCCGCGCGGTACGTCGAGTATCGGCGGAAGCTTCGGTGCGCGACGGCGAACCAGAGCGAAACCGTCGAACGCACAACAGGCTAGTGTGCCCGATCAGTGGGGACGCGCGCTAACCAGTTCGGCGCTGGCTGGTGGGTTGTGGCACTCGCACAACCTCGTCAGCCAAGCAGCGCGGCAAGGTCCTTGATCGCTAGGGTGGGGCGCTCGTCCGCGAGACGGACGTGGATCAGACGTGCCGCTGCCTCGGGGGTGGTCACCGAGGTGTCTATCTCCACGTCGTAGATGCGGACCACATGTGCGTCCTGTTGCCCTTCGAAGGATCGGCTCCGGGACGGACCCATCGTCGTTGTCGACACACCTTTCCCCGAGGTGGCGAGTCGTCGTTGCCTGATCGAGCATCCAGCGGACTACGTCGAGGTGGTTCGCCGACGGCGACCCAGGACTGGAAGCTCCTTCACTGAGACGTGCGCACTTGACCATGCCGGATCTGACGCGGCGCCGAGTAGTGATCGTGGTGAGTCGTGTCGGCGACGACGTTGATGCAACGTCGGCTGTGCGCGGCGATCGGCATCGTACATCGCGAGGTACAGCGTCTCGACCCACGGTTCCAGGTCGGGCCGCTCACCACGCAAGGTCGCCGGCCGGTCTTTTTGCTGATAGTGCTGCGGCGTCGCAGATTTGAACATCTGGAGTTCGCCGAGATTCAGCCACAACCCCGGCATCGTGTCTTGGATAGCGTGCGCGATGCTCGTCTTGCCGGCGCGCGGCGTCCCGTTCACGGCCTGATGACGATCTGCCCCGGCGGCGTCGCGAACTCCCTCACCCACCGAGGTCCGCGCTGGTAGGTGCCGACCAGTTGCGCCCTTGCCAGCGTCTTGAACGCCAGGTTGAAGGACACGACGGCTGGGGTCACGTCGGCGTCGACTACGACCCGACCTACCCTCCTCGCCGTTCTGCGTGGACGAACATCCGCGACCTGATCAGCCGGCGTGACGCGATGATGATCGCCCTCCAACCTGGAGGCGGCCGCTCCGGCATAGGCCGACCAGGCCGCCGTCGCGCCGCGGACGTGGAACGCGCGCGTGACCGGCAGAACGTCTACGTCAGCATCTCCGGCACCGGCACGCGAGGACTGGTCACGTCGGCGGGGATGTCGACAACCTTCGAGTGCCAGACGAGTTCCACGCCAGACGGGGTTCGACGCGTCGCGGGTCGAACGCCGGCAAGGTCACCACGAACCTGATCGCGTCTGGTCGGCGAACGTCGACACCACTCCGTGATCGGTGGGCAGGCGGCGGTGCTGCGGTTGAAGAAGGTCTTCGACACGCCGACTCCTATCCGCGACGGCTGTCGACCTTTCGGTCGGCAGGAGTGGCCGGCATCGCTCGATGTCCGGTCGTCCAGGCTCGTCGTCGAGGTGTCTGCACCGCTCGACAAGTCGTGGACGGGCGCCTCTGCTGACACCGACCAGGGTCGGTCACACAGGCGTCGATCTGCTCCATCTCGACTGGCCTACCGCACGCGCCTGTACGTGTTCGACGGTCTGACCGAGGTCGCCCGCTCGCCGCAGTTCATTGCGTGGGCACCGGCCATGGGCTTCGTGCTGCGCGTCTTGTCGCCGCATGGCGCGCCTCAGTTCGACACGTCAAAGACCCGAACGCCGAGCGCGCTGACGTGCTGACGGTACGTGTCGCTGCGCGTCACCGTCGCTCAGGTCGCGGATCAAGGCGACCTTGGCGTCGGTGCATCCGCCGAACGACGAGCGGCTGGCTGACTACGGCTTCTTCGTCGCTGGAGGGCCGAGAAAGTCGAACGCCAGGTTGGACACGACGGCTGGGGTCACGTCGGCGTCGACGCCGAGCTTCTCTTCGCCGGTGCGGTCGTTCCTGATGGCCAGTGCGGTGGCTTGCAGGCGCTGCGCCGTACGAGCCGCACCGCCGTCGGCGGACGTGGAAGGCGCCGTCGGGCTAGCGTCTCGTCGACCCCCGGTAGCCGAGCGAGCTCGGTCACGTCGGCGGGGATGTCGACCGCCACCCAGTGCCAGTCACCCGACGGGGTCGGCGCGTCTGGGTCGAAACAGGTCACCACGAAGCTCTTCGTCGTGGTCGGGAAAGCCGCTCCACGACAACGCCGGCGAGGTGTTGCCACCGTCGGCGACCTGCGCCCGCGGACAAGGCGCGCCATCGCTGATGTCGGGGCTCGACACGTCGAAGGTCGGCACCGCCGGCAGTTTCTGGTACTCTGATTGGTCGGTCAAGGGTCATGGGCTCCATCTTGGCGCAGCGCCTCTCGCCGTCAAATCGTCCGGCGCCAGCTGCCGACGTGGCGCGGTGCGCCGACCGGCGCTCATACTGTCGACATGGCGCGCCTCATCAAGGTCGGCGATCACGACGAGCGGCGCCGACTACGTGTCGCTGCGCGACGTCGAGCTGCGCACGTCGCTGGAGGCCGACCACGGCTTCTTCGTCGCAGAGGGCGAGAAGGTCGTACGTCGGGCGGTGGCGGCCGGCTACTCCGTGCGGTCGTTCCTGATGGCCAGGCGGTGGCTTGCAGGTCTGCGCGACGAGCTCGAGCGGGCGGCGGAGGCGCCGTGCTACGTCGTCGGACGAGGCGGTAGCCGAGCAGGTGACCGGCTTCCACGTGCACCGCGGCGCGTTGGCCGCCATACACTCGACGAGCTGGTCGGGGTCGACGAGGTGATTGCTCGGGGCGGGTCGCATCGTCGTACTCGAAGACATCGTCGACTCCACCAACGTCGGCGCGATCTTCCGTGCCGCCGCCCTTGGCGACGCGGTGCTGTTGTCGCCGCGGTGCGCCGACCCGCTGTACCGACGGTCGATCAAGGTGGCGATGGGCGCGGTCTTCGATCGCCGTGGACGCGGCTGCCGACGTGGTACGACGCCCTCCCGGCCCTCGCGGACGCCGGGTTCACGACCGTGGCGCTGACGCCCGCACCGGACGCCGTACCCCTCGACGCGCTGGTCGGACGCCTCGCCGGAGCAAGCGCCTCGTCGTCGGCTCCGAGGGTGCGGATGTCCGGTCGATGGTTGGCGAGTGCTGACCTGCGAGCGGCCGATCCCGATGGCCAACGGGGTCGACTCGCTCAAACGATCGCTACGGCCGCCGCCATCGCTACCCGCTCGCACCGCGCAAAGATCCGACGCCGGGCACGCTAATCTACGCCACCCGGTAGAGTCGGTTCCATGGCGTGTCGCTGGCCAGCCTGGGGGGAAGTCGTCGGCGACCTTGTCGCCTCCCGGTACAGGCGCTTTCGCAGCCGCGCTGACAGCCGGTCACCAAAGACGACGCCCTGCAGGTGGTCGAACTCGTGCTGCAGGCACCGGGCAACCAGCCCGCTGCCGGAGAAGGTGACCGGCTGACCCGCGATGCCAACCCCCGTTACGGCGGCGACGTCGGGGCGCGCGCACGGCACGAAGGCACCTGGCAGCGACAGGCAGCCCTCGTCGGACTCGTCGAGCACCCGGTCACGACCGCCAGGGACCTCCAGCGTCGGGTTGCACACCACGCCGCTGTGTTGCACCCCCTCGTCATCGTGGCAGTCGAAGACGAACACCTGCAGGTCGACACCGACCTGGTTGGCAGCCAACCCGACCCCCTCAGCCGCGCGCATCGTCGCCACCATGTCGGCCACCAACTCGGTGAGTGAGGCGCCGAAGTCGGTGACCCGTCGACAGGGGCGGTGCAACACCGGGTCACCCCAGCGCGTCATCACCCTGGGCGCTCCGCCGGCAGGAAGCTCGCTCACGTGCTGTGACGCTACCGCAGACCGGCACCCAGGATTGGGGCAAGTTGGGCAAGTAAGGTCGCAGCCATGGCGACCGCATCCACCCCGCCGGCCGCTCGTTCCGTCCTGCCCGTGTCGATTGCCGCCGGGAACTCGGTGACGGCCGAGGTAGGCGCGGAAACCCTTCGTCAGGGCGGCACGGCGGCTGACGCGGCCGTGGCAATGGTGCTGACCGCGTGCGTGGCCGAGACGGTGTTCACCGGTCTCGCCGGAGGCGGGTTCGCCACCTACTTCGACGCGGCCACGAAGACCACGACCTGCCTTGACTTCTTCGCAGCGATCCCTGGCCTCGGTGGCCAGCGTTCAGCCACAGCGCAGCAGATCTCCATCGACTTCGGCGGACAGCTGGTCCCGTACGCCGTGGGGCCGGCGACCGTTGCCGTTCCCGGCGTACCTGCGGGCGTCGCCGCGTTGCATGAGCGCTGGGGGCGGCTGCCCTGGACCGACCTGGTCGAGCCCGCGATCGTCCACGCCCGACGCGGCGTCGCGCTTGCGCCGCCGCACGCGAAGGTGCTTGCGGTCGTCGCGCAGGCGATGCTCATGGGGGAGGGGCAGCGGGCTTACGCCAAGGACGGCACGCTGCTGCCCGGCGGCTCGCGGATCTTCCATCCCGGGTTGGACGGGGCCTTGGAGTTGCTGTCCGCTGAGGGACCCGAGGCGTTTTACACCGGACCGGTCGCCCAGGCGATGGTGGCAGCGGTCGGGGAGCAGGGTGACCTGAGCGCGGCAGACCTGGCGGCGTACCAGGTGACCGAGACGACGCCGCGACGAGCCGAGCTGGCCGATCTGGAGGTGCTGGCGCGCGGAGACGACCTCGACGACCTGCTCGGCACCCTCGACCGCCTCGAGCTCAGCTCCGACCCGGTGGAGATGGCAGTGCTGATCGTCGAGGCGCTGCGCGCGCCCCCGCGCCGCGGCGACACGACCAGCGTCGCGGTCTGCGATCCGGCTGGCAACGCGTGCGCGGTGACGACCAGCCTCGGACTTGCCTCCGGTGTGTGGCTGTCTGACTACGGCATCCACCTGAACTCGATGCTGGGGGAGAGTGAGCTGCTGCGGCACGAGCTGGTGCCGGGCGACCGGATGAGCTCGATGATGTCGCCGCTCATCGCCATGGCCGCCGACGGGCCGGCGATCGTGGCCGGTGCAGCCGGCGGCAGCCGGATCAGGTCGGCGCTGCTGCAGGTGCTGGTGAACCTCGTCGTACACAGGATGCCGGTCCAAGCGGCGGTGGAGGCGCCACGGCTGAACCCTGTGCCGCATCGAGTGCATGTCGAGCCAGGCTTTTCGCCCGATGTCTTGGCCGCGCTGCGAGCCGGTGACGAGGTCGTGGAGTGGCCGGCTCTCGACACCTACTTCGGCGGTGTCGCGGTGGTCGACCGAAGCGGCCCCGGTGCCGATCCGCGTCGTGGGGGTGACACCCGGACGTTGCCGGCGCGCATCTCCTAGGGTTGTCGCCATGTCGCAGTCACCCCAAGACGGGCCCCGCTCGCCGACCGAGCGATCCGCGCCGGGCACGCCGCTGCTGGTCGCGATCATCGTGCTGCTCTGCATCGCCGCGATCGTGTATCTGGCGAGGCGCAACAACGGTGGTGGCGAGAGCGACGAGCCAGATCTCCCCACTACTCAAGTAGGTCCGGTGAGCTGCACCGCGCCGCCCCCGGCACCATCGCAACCGCCGCAGACGTACAACGCGGCACCCGACCCCGCACTGGCCGAAGCAGCCGTCTGGACGGCCACGCTGGAGACGAACTGCGGCGACATCACCCTTGAGCTGTACGGCGACAAGGCGCCGCAGACCGTCGCGTCGTTCCTGTTCTTGGCACGGGAGGACTTCTGGGCGGGCAGCCCGTGTCACCGCCTCACCACCGCAGGCATTTTCGTGCTGCAGTGCGGTGACCCGACCGGCTCTGGCACCGGAGGACCTGGTTACGGTTTCGGCATCGAGAACGCTCCGGCCAATGGCAAGTTCCCCGTCGGCACCCTCGCCATGGCCCGGACCCAGGACCCCAACAGCAACGGCAGCCAGTTCTTCATCGTCTACAAGAACACGACGTTGCCGACAGAAGGCGGCGGCTACTCCATCTTCGGGCGGGTCACCGACGGCATGGAGATCGTGGATGCGATCGCCAAGGAGGGGGTGCGCGGAGGCGCGCCCGACGGCCCGCCAGCGCAGCCGATCAGCATTGTGGATGTGTCGGTCCAGGAGCAGTAACGCTCCTCCCGAGCTGTGCGGTCAGTGGCCGAGCCGCAGCTGCCCAGCGGTACGCCGAGTGGTGGCCGACCAGCGCGTACGAGGGGTCACCGAGCCGGGCTGGGATACGCTTCACCGTCGTGTGGAGGGAGAAGTTCGGCTTCGCATCGGTACTCGCGGTGGGGCTGGCGATCACCGCCGCGATTGTCGCTGCGGTGTTCGACCTGCCGCTTCGTGACCCCGACGATGTGGCCGTCGGGCCGACGTACGTGCGGCTGCCGGCGATTCTGTTGCTCGCGTTCCTTACCGACGTCGTGCCGCGGGCGGTACGCCGCGCTCGCCGGGTCAGCGAGTTCGGGTCGGTGTTCCTCGCGGTGACCAAGGAGCGTTGGCCGCTGGCCCATGTGCGGTTTGCGCTGCTCGGGTTGGGCAGTTGGTACCTCACCTACGTCGCCTTCCGCAACTTGAAGAGCTTCGTGCCGTTCGTCCACCAGGGGTTGATGGACGCCGAGCTCGCGCGGTTAGACCGGACCCTGATGTTTGGTCACGACCCCGCGGCGGTGCTGCACGACGTACTGGGCACCGGCTGGGCAGCGCATGTGATGTCGGCTGTCTACATCGTCTGGATCGGGTTTGTTCCGGCGTCGTTGGCGGCGGCACTGGTGTGGTCGCGCAACGTCTCAGGGGGCGCGTGGTACGTGACGGCCGTGGCTGTCGACTGGGTCCTCGGCGTAGCGACATACTTCGCCGTGCCTTCGGTGGGACCCATCTACGCGCTACCTCACCTCTTCGACAGCCTTCCGGTCACCGATGTCACGCGCCTCCAGGGCGTGATGTGGGCCGACCGGCTCGAGGTGCTGCGCGACCCGTTCGCAACCAACGCCGTCCAGACGATTGCGGCGTTCGCCTCTCTGCACGTCGCCATCACGGTGACGGCGTGCCTCATCGCCGAGCTGCTCGGTGTGCACCGGTGGGTCAGGTGGGGGCTGTGGGTCTTCTTGGCCCTGACCGTCGTGTCAACCGTGTACCTGGGCTGGCACTACGCCGTCGACGCGCTCGGCGGTGTCGTCCTCGGAGCTACGGCGGCGTGGATTGGCGCGCTGGCGACCGGCAACCACAAGCGTGGTTGGCCGGTACACCGCGCGTACCCCGCCTCAGTCGTCCAGCCTGCAAACTGAGCGACGGAGGCGCTAGATCAGGCGGTACCGCTTCCCTTGCGGCGGTCCTTGGCCTTAGCCACTGCGCTCTTGATCTTCGCCTGGTTCTCGGGCTTGCGGAACTCGTCGTACGCCTTCTTGGCGATGCCGAGCTTGGCTATGTTTCCCATGAATCCCATGTTGGTTTCCTTTCGCGTCAGCAGCACACCGCGCTGCCCCATTGAACGTACCCGACGCACCGGCCAGCAAACTCGCCGCTGGCTAGGCTGACAAGGCATGGGGCGGATGCGCGGCATCGTCGAGCGGCCGGAAGGTTTGCGATATCTCCCTGACCTGCTTGATGTCGACGAGGAGGGCGACCTGCTCGATCGCCTAACGAGTCTTGAGTACGGCGAAGTGCGGATGCACGGGCAGGTCGCCCGACGAGTCGTGCGGCACTATGGCGTCAGCTACGCCTTCGAGTCGGGCGCCGTCACTCCCGGCGAACCGATTCCGGCCTGGCTGAGCGTGGTCCACATCAAGTGCGCCGGGCTGTTGGGAGTTCCCGTCGGATCACTGGTCGAGGCGCTCATCACCCATTACTCACCCGGTGCCACCATCGGGTGGCACCGGGACGCTCCGGCTTTCGGCGACGTGGTGGGCGTGTCGCTGGCGTCGGCGTGTGCGTTGCGCTTCCAGCACGGGGCCGGCGAACAGCGGCGGGTCTTCGAGCAACGCCTCGAACCGCGGTCGGCGTACGTCTTGACTGGACCAGTTCGCACCCGGTGGCAGCACAGCATCCCCGCCGTTGCAGCTGCGCGGTACTCCATCACCTTCCGCACCCTGCGGCGAGGCTGGCTGGCCACGTCGGACGGTTGACCAGCTGGCCGTGGTGACACTTCGCTAGCCAGCCACCCCGTCATGGAAGAATGCCTCGCCATGAGCAGCTCTTCTTTCGCTTCGACTGCTCGGCCGGTGGTTCTGGCCGATGTGCTGCCCGGTGGGCTGGCCCGCGATGCAGCGTTAGTCTTGGGTGGCGCCGTTTTCGTCGGCTTGACCGCCCAGTTGTCGTTCCCTCTTCCGTTCACGCCCGTGCCGGTGACCGGCCAGACGTTCGCCGTACTCCTCGTTGGGCTGTCCCTTGGCTGGCAGCGCGCCCTGCCGTCGATGCTGCTGTATCTGGTCGCTGGTGCGGCCGGCGTGCCGTGGTTTGCTGAGGGCGCCAGAGGCGTCGGTTTTCCAACCTTCGGGTACGTCGTCGGGTTCGTGCTGGCTGCGGCTGTCGTCGGCTGGCTGGCCGCACGCGGTTCCGATCGGACGCGCAATCCAGTGCGAACATGCGCCCTGATGGTGCTCGGGAACCTGGTGATCTACCTGGTCGGCGTTCCTTGGCTCGCGGCAGCGCTGGACGTGTCCCTGACAAAGGCGGTAGCGCTTGGCGTCACGCCGTTCCTGCTGGGAGACGCGCTAAAGGTGGCGCTCGCCGCCGCTGTACTGCCCGCCACCTGGCGGTTGGTAGACAGCGGCCCCCCGAGACACTGACCCGGCTGGGGTGAGCCTCGCTGGTTCGCGCAGGTTCGCCATGGCGGCGAGCTATACCGCGAACACCTGCGCGTCGTCGGCGAAAGCCTTGAACTCCAACGCGTTGCCCGCCGGGTCATGCAGGAACATCGTCCACTGCTCACCCGGCTGGCCCTCGAAGCGCAGGTATGGCTCAATCACGAACGTGGTCCCGGCCGCCCTCAGGCGACCGGCAAGCTCATGGAAGTCGGTAATGGTGAGAATGAGGCCGAAGTGTGGGACGGGCACGTCATGCCCGTCGACCGGGTTGTGCACCGCCCGCGGCCGGCCCGGCGCCAGATGGGTGACGAACTGATGACCGCGTAGGTCCCAGTCGATCCAAGAGTCAGAGCTGCGGCCCTGTTTGCAGCCGATCAACTCTCCGTAGAAGACCCTCGCCGCGTCGAGGTCGTCGACGGGCATCGCCAAGTGGAAGCGCGGCCTGTCGGCGCGGTGTGTCATCTCGACTCCTCCTCGAGCGCGTCGCCGCCGTACTGGACCAGCGGGGCGCCGAGGGCGACCAGAGCTGCCCTCGGAACCCCGTCAGTCACCCGGGAAGTCACGCTCGACCTGTCCCCTTGGGAGATCGTGTTCGCCTTGATGGCTCTATGCGGCCACCCAGGCGAGGGTCCGGTCCGTAACCTGTCTTCTCGAAAGTCTTGAGGCCTCAGTTGCACCGGTACCAGGTGTTTGGCCAAGCAGACGATCCGCCCTGCGGAGCACGTCCCGCCCAGCCCTTGAAGGCCGTGCGCTTGGCTATCACGATCTGCTCCGCCTTGGTGGCGAGGTGCGGGTATGAGTTGCCGGAGTAGTTCGGGCCGCCGTAGTACCGCCACGTCGACAGCGAGAACTGGAGACCTCCGTAGTAGCCGTTGCCGGTGTTGATGTGCCACCGGTGTGTCGACTCATAGTGCGCGAGACAGTCCCAGCGAGTTGTGCCGGAGTGGGCCTTTACCGGCCCGGCCATCGCGGCTAACAAGGCCACGACGAGAAGGGTGACGAGAAGTGACTGCTGTGCGACCTGCCGGACGCGAAGAACCAAAGGCATGGCGAAGTTCCCTTTCCACGCCTGTGGAGTGAGCTGTCGGGTTAGAGCTGAAAGGTGCTCTGTCACCGGGTGAGCCGATGTTGTCGGCTTGGGTGACTTCACCCCGAGCGGCTTCAGCCGTCCTGGAAGGGCTGATGCCGCGAAGGAAATGGGTCCCCCACTCCTGCCCGAGTGTTTGGTAGAGGATGTGGACCAGGCAGCGGCGGGCAGGACTCGGCGTTGCCGCACCTGGTTATGCAGTTGTGGCACCGAGGATGGACCGCGGTGAGCACACACCCTAAGTCCAACTTGCCCAGAACGAAAATCCGCCACCAGCGAAGCAAGAACCACTCAGCCGCGAGCCGGTTGGCCGTCGCAGCATGTGTTCGCTTCCCGAGTGCCGGAGGCGGCTTCTCGGTGGGCGCTGAAGAGATCAGCGGGGGCGATCCCGGTGCAGCTCGTGCTCCACGGCGCGACGAATCCACGACGACACCGAGCGGTCGTCTGCGTCCGCTCGGCGCTTTACCTCGTCAAGGAGCTCGGGCGGGAAGCGCACCGGGATCGGCGTCGAGAGATTCGCGGTACGACGACGCGGGGCGCCCTGGGGAACCTGGTTCTCCGGCTTCGCGTAGAAGTCGTGTTCCTCGTCAGGAGTCATGTGCTGAGAAGTCATCTCGCTCTCTCTTGTGCTGAGTGGTGTGGCTCGCAGAACCCTGGTGACAGCCAATAGGCCGGCATCTCGCCGGATCGCCGTCTCGGGCCGGCGCAATCGGTACGACCAGCACGACTCCCGATTATCGCGTGTTCGGTTGTCTGGCCGCCCCTCATGACAGGCAATATGGCACGCATGTCCCTGCTCGCTCCCACATTGCACACTGCACGCCTGAGACTGCGTCCCTTCACCGACGCAGACGCGGATGCCCTCTTCGCGCTGCACAGCAGCTCCTACGTGCTGCGCTATTGGGACGCGCCGCCGTGGAGCGAGCGTGCGCGCGCCGAGCGCTTCATCGCGGCTTGCCGGCAGATGGCGGACGACGGCACCGGGGCGCGGCTGGCCATGGACCGTGTTTCCGACGCCGCCTTCATCGGCTGGTGCAGTCTGACCCGGTGGAACCCGGACTACCGCAGCGCGTCGTTGGGCTACTGCCTCAACGATGCGGCATGGGGTCACGGCTACACGACGGAGGCCGCGCGCGCCTTGCTGCAGTGGGCATTCGACAGGCTGGACCTGAATCGAGTCCAGGCCGAGACCGATACGCGCAACGTGGCATCGGCCCGCGTTCTGGAGAAGCTCGGATTCGTGCGCGAAGGGACGTTGCGGGAAGACTGCGTCGTGAACGGCGAGGTATCGGACTCGTGGGTGTTCGGGTTGATCAGGCGGGAGTGGCGGCCGTTGTCCGGGCCGGTTCCCGCCCGCTGAGTCCTCCTCGCTCACGAGACGGCGCCCGGCCTCCGGTGCGTCTTACCGCCGCCAACGACTGTCAAGACCTGGGGCCGTTCGTCGCCGATACGACACACCCGCTAACGCGATGCTGCACTGTCTCTTCTCCCCTGTTTGGCCCCGGCGAATATGCAAAAAGGGGAGAGTGCAAGTTAGCCCGTTGGACCGGCCTCTTCGCCCGAAGCAGGGTCGAGGTGTGACCCATCGGACCTCCGCACGATTCCCTAGCGACCTCGTACCGTGGCGGTCGTCCCGCCGTTGAGTCTTCGCTCGCGCGCCTGCTCACCGCCGGGCGCGGCGGCGCAGCCAGCCGCCGCCCCACAGCGCCCACAACACGAGAACGGGTTGGAAGAAGAGACGGGCGAGACGCTTGCCGTCTGTGTCGAGCCCGAACGCGTCGGCGCCCTCGACGTACTGCGCGACATTGCCGGGAAAGACCACCACGAAGAACCCCGCCAGCAGCGCGCCTACGAGCCGCCTCCGAGCCGGCAGCGCGACGAACGCGATGCCCAGCGCGATCTCGACCACGCCTGAGGCCAACACCGTGAGGTCCTCATCGACCGGGAACCACGCAGGCACCTGCGCCCGGAAATCTTCACGCTGGGCGGTCAGGTGGAGGACGCAAGCACCCACCATCGCCGTGCCGAGCAAGAGGCGCGCGAGGGTGCTCGCCGCGGCGGGTGTCATGCCGCGAGCCTAGGCTGCCACGCCTCCACGGCCCTTCGCTCTTCTGGAGTTCGGCACGCAGCATCAGCCGCGGAGTGCGTCTTGGTGGAACGGTCGAGACGAGAACCGCCTCCTCCCGAGGCGCCGCGCCGTCGATTGGCTCCTGGACCAAGGCCTCATCGACGACAGCGCCGCTGAGAAGTTCACGGCCGACCACCCAGATCCCGATCTGCCCTGATGCCAGCACGCGTGACGACCGATGCCCCCAGTGACAGAAGCGTGTCACTTCCCCGCCTATGACCCGTCAAATCGGTGGCGCAGCAAGAGACGGCGACGCTCGGCCCGTCTCCACACCCGACGCCCGGGTCGGGGAGCGGCGACAAGGCCGTAGATGCACTCAATGTCCCCCCGGTTCTCGCCCGCCAACAGGCATTAGGGAGAGGATTTTGCCATTCTCGCGCGCTGACCCTCACCCTTCGAGGTCTGGACTCGGTCGCCACCCCCCGCCCTCTCGTGCCGAGTTGAGGGCGCTTAGCGGCACATCCGCATCGGCCTGTTTGTCGGCGCGGGAACGAATTCGACTTGGATGCCCTCCGCTTCGAACGTGATGCTCTGCTCGGACTTGAGGGTCAGTTCACCCTCTTGATACGGATCGCCCCACCCGTCTGGCGAACTACCTGGGCCGTTGTCGCCATAGAGCGGCTCGACTGCGTGCCACCAGCGTCCGTCGACACGGAGGCTCTCGACTCCGCAGTGGGTGTAGACGAAGTAGTCGACGGCTTCGCCTAACGGGGGTGCGGAGTTCGCGTACGCGGTTTCTTCCGCGGCGATCGGCAGGTCGACGCACAAATCACCCGCATGGTTGGGACGTCGGCGCTGGCGCTATGGTTCCACAACTCGATCTCCCAGACACGGAAATCGTCCTGATCTGCCGCATGGAGGGTGGCTGCGCTCGTCCGACTCAGCCGCCGAGCGGTTGCGCTGCAGGTCCAGGTTTCAAGAGATGACCGCCGCCTGATCCATTCGGGAACGCAATCGCCCGCGCCCGCGTCAGACTTTGGAAAAAGGAGGTCAGCATGGGGCATTCGATGCTGCTCGCGGCCGCGGTATTCAGCGCGGTGCTGTCTGCGTGCGGGACCCAGACGACGGCTAGTGACCCACCGGGCGCTTCGTCGGCCATGGATGACGCGCCGTTCGTGGTCGCGGACGGCGAAGTGATGGTGTCCTGCGGGGGCGACGGCGCAGGTTGGCCCCCCTCCGTGATGACCGAGGGTGTGCAAGGTGTCCTGAGCGACGACGAGGCCAGAGGCATCTTCCAGGGCATCCTCAGCGATCCGATGACTGGCGAGGAGGCGGCCTTGAGCCTCTTCCGCGACGGTGTCGATGTCGACTGGCGGGTGCTGCACGAGGACGACAACTCCCTCACGATCGGCCTGGGGCGGTGGACCGAGCAAGGACCAACAGGCCAGAGCGCTTACATCCTCGGGCTCGCGCGCGAAGGTGATGCATGGCGGCCCACCGGTTGGGGGGACTGCCAGCTATCGCCCGTCCTGAAGGAGGGGAATAGCTGGGCGGAGGTGACCGGGTACAAAGGCGACGCCGCGAGCGCTCGGCTCACGGCGCAAGTCAGCGAGCGCGAGTGCACGAGTGGTCGGGACCCCGGACCGTACCTGCATGAACCCTTAGTCGTCGAGACCAACGAAAGGGTGACGATCTATTGGACGTCGGAGCCGCCGAAGGGTGACCAGAACTGCCAAGGCAACCCATCCGTCGACAGAGTCGTTGAGCTCAATCAACCACTAGGCGCCCGAGTCGTCTTCGATGGGTTCAGCTACCCGCCCCGAGAAGTGCGAGCACGTTAGACGGCTCTCGCCGGCATCCGAAGTGAGCCGCCCCGAGATCGCCGAAGCATCCGGATCTGCTTGTTATGCACTGTCATGCTTGTTATGCCGATGAGCGCGCATGGCCGTTTACAGCGATCCCGTCCGCGCACGCCTATGCAGCGTGAAATATGCCGTGTCAGGGGCGACGACAGCAGGCACCAGAGGCGGGCATGCGGCATCAGATAGCTTCTGGATCTAGTCCGTTGACGGCCTGGCGGGTGGACGTAGGGATCCCGATGCCGGCGAACCGGAACCAACACGGAGCGGCGCGCGTCGGAGTGGGCATGAGGTTCCTCCGTGCGACGGTCGCCGCCGCCACCGTGGCGGCGGCCGCCGTGGGCTGCTCGACCGCGCGAGAAGAAGTCGACCCACTCAACGGCCGCCAGGACGCGGCTGGAGCATGGCAGCGGTTGCCGGACGCGCCCCTGTCTCCGCGGGACCACGCCGTCGTCGTCGGTGTAGGCGAGCGGATGCTCGTGGTGGGCGGCTGGAAGTTCCTCTGCCCGCCGGGGGCCGACTGTGTCACCCCGGATGCTCCACTACTCGGCGACGGCGCCGTCTACGACCGGGCGACTGACTCCTGGAGCGCCATCGCCCCACCGCCGTTCGGTGTGCGCCGGGCCGAGTACGCGACCACCGCGCTCAACGGCTCGGCGTACCTGCTCACCGGGTGCGCGGACGGCCCGATGTGTGACGCGCAGCCGCGGCTGCTTTCCTACGATCTGGCCGACGACCGCTGGACCGACCACGGCCCAGTGCCCGGACCGAAGTACTACCGTCACCTCACCACGCTCGGCCGGGGCTTGCTGGTCTACTCGGGCAGCGACGAACGCGGCGAGGTCGCCGATCTGGTCTTCGACCCGGAGCGCTCGAGGTGGACCGAACTGCCCGACGACCCGCTGCCGCGCACGTACGACCGCTTCGTCGTGCCGGTGGGGATCAGTTGGTCCTCACCGGCTCGTCACACGCTGCGCTCGAGTCCAGCGAGGACTCCGGGAAACTGGCTGCCAGGCTTGACCTCGCCAGCAGCGAGTGGACCGCGCTTCCGAACGCCCCAGGACAGGGCTACCAGCTGCTGCCCACCGACCGTGGTCCGCTGCTCAACGGGCACTTCATCAACTCACCGAGCTGGATCCTCAACCCCGACTCGTGGACTTGGTCCCCGTTGCCCGGACCCACGAGTGAGCACAACAACCTGAGCGGCGTGCTAGACCGCGACCGGGCCACCTACGACATCGCGAACAGCGTAGGGCAGATGGCCTCCACAACGCGGCTGGTCGTCTACGACAGCGTCACGGCGGCGTTGGTGACCATCCCGGCGCCCCCGGGCCGTGAGGACGTGTACGACGACTCCAGCACCGCACTGGGACGGGACCTCTTCGTCTTCGGCGGGCAGCGGTGGACAGGTGACGGGCTCACCGGCGACGGCGAGCTGGTCGGCGACGCCCACTTGTGGACCGCTCCAGTCGACTGAAGCCGATCGCTCGCATCCCCCTCAAGCGGCGCGACCTCAGACCAGCTCGCCGCGCTTCCGGCTCAGGTAGGCGCGCTCGGCGGAGTTCTGGGTGGCGGCGATGGCGGCGTCGTAGGACTCCTTCGCCTCGGTGGTGCGGCCGAGCCTGCGGAGCAGGTCGGCGCGGGCTACGTGCCATGCGTGGTAGCCCGTGAGCGGCAGCCGGTCGACCAGAGTGAGGGCGACCTTCGGGCCGTCCAGCTCCGCGACCGCGACCGCGCGGTTGAGTGCGACGATCGGCGACGGGTCGAGCCGGGTCAGCTGGTCGTACAGTGCGACCACCTGCGACCAGTCGGTGTCCGACGCGGTGGGGGCGTCGGTGTGGACGGCGTTGATCGCGGCGAGTATCTGATAACGGCCGGGTCGGTTGATCGCGAGGCATTCGCGGACCAGGTCGTGGCCCTCGGCGATCAGCCCGCGGTCCCAGCCGGCGCGGTCCTGCTCGGGCAGCGGGACCAGCTGCCCATTACGCACGCGGGCCTCGCGTCGGGCCTCGATGAGCACTAGTAGCCCGAGCAGACCGGCCACCTCCGGCTCCTCGGGGAGCAGCTGGCGGAGGACCCGGGTCAGCCGGATGGCCTCGCCCGTGAGCTCGGCGCGAACCGGGTCGCCGCCGCCGGTGGCGAGGTAGCCCTCGTTGAAGACGAGGAACAGTACGGCCAGCACGCCGCCGAGCCGCTCGGGGAGGTCGGCGGCCTCGGGCACCCGGTAGGGCACCTTCGCCGCCGCGATCTTCTTCTTCGCCCGGGTGATCCGCTGCGCCATCGTGGTCTCCGGCACGAGGAACGCCTGCGCGATCTCAGCCACAGTCAGCCCACCGAGGAGGCGGAGCGTCAGCGCGATCCGCGCCTCCGGTGCGAGCGCCGGGTGGCAGCAGGTGAACAGCAGCCGCAATCGGTCGTCCTCGACCGGTCCGGTGGGCTCGTGGGGCGTGTCGTCGTGGTA
The DNA here is from genome assembly GCA_030447805.1 of Nocardioidaceae bacterium. Lineage (GTDB taxonomy): Bacteria > Actinomycetota > Actinomycetes > Propionibacteriales > Nocardioidaceae > JAUJOE01. The sequence continues at coordinate 410,547 of JAUJOE010000001.1, forward strand.
CATGAAGGCCGCCTGGTGCTTCGCGTCGCGCTGCTTCTCGCGGCGGATCCGGTCGATCGCGCGGTTGCCCGCGGTGGTGGTGAGCCAGCCGCCGGGGTTGGGAGGTACGCCGGACTCCGGCCACTTCTCCAACGCGGCCACGAGCGCCTCACCCGCCGCCTCCTCTGCGATGTCGATGTCACCGAAGCGGCGGACGAGCGAGGCGATCAGGCGGCCGTACTCCTCGCGGAAGACCCGCTCGACGGCCGCCGTTCCGCCCTGCATCGATCAGTCGTCGTTCGGGCCGGCTCAGGTGGCGAGGCCGTCGAACGGACGGACCTCGACCTTGCCCCGGCACGCCTTGGACCCCTCGGCCGCGAGCTTGAGCGCCACGTCGAGGTCGGGCGCGTCGATGACCCAGAAACCCCCGATGACCTCCTTGGTCTCAAGGTAGGGGCCGTCGGTCATCACCGGCGTCTCACCCTGGCCGTCGACGACGGTCGCGGTCGATGCCGACTGAAGCCCACCGGCGAAGACCCAGTAGCCATCGGCGTGAAGCTTGTCATTGAAGGCGCCGGTCGCGGCGAACGCCTCCTCCATCTCCTCCTTGGAGCCGTAGTTGCCGAACTCGTCCCTCTCGGCGGGGCCGTGCACGGTCAACAAGTAGTGCGTCATCCCACTTCTCCTCAGTTCCGGGCGGTCCCGGTGACCGCCTGCTACCCCCACCACGAACGGCATCCCACCGATACGACAACCTGCCACAGAAAGCCTTGCGATCGGGTTCCTCAAGGGCCAACTGGCCGTTCGAGCACCGCCTCACGGCCGGGACTCGCGCCCGACCCGTGGCGGTGCCGCGTCACCGGGCATCGACCCGAGGACATTTCCTCTCTCGACCTGTCGAAAAGGTGGCCAATCGGGACCCCACAATCTGTTTGCGCACGGGTGATCGCGTCGGCAGTGTGATGGGAACGAAGGGAGGGACTGCCGTGGACCTTGAGCTGCCGCAGCATCTCCACGCGGGACAGCGGGAGCTGCTCGTCGACCTGGCCGAGCGCAACCACTCCGACCACGGCGATGGGTTGCTCGGCTTGGTTCTCTCCGGCTCCGCAGCCCGCGGTATGGCCACCGAACGCTCCGACCTCGATGTGTACGTCGTGCTGAGCGACGACGCCGCGCGCGAGCGTCGTACCACTCATTCCGCGGCGGTCGACGAGATTCCAGTCGGGTTGTCGGACCTGGAGAGGGTGCCGCCGTTCGGTAGCCCGGGGTGGTGGTTCCGCTGGTCCTTCGCCTGGGTGCCGACGCTGCTGGACAGGACCGGCGGCCGGATCCCCGAGGCGGTACGACGCCAGGCGACGTTGACACCCGCCGAGGCAGACTCCGTACTGGTCGACCACGATCGGTTGGACGGCTGGATCAACTACGCCTACCGGTCACTCAAGGCCGACCGTGACGATCGTCCTCTTGAACGTCGCCTCGACGCGGCCGAGTCGATGCCGTGGCTGCTTGACGTGGTGTTCGCCCTGGCCGGGCGGGTTCGGCCGTACCACAAGTACTTGCCATGGGAGTTGCGCGAGCACCCGCTCCCGGACTGGCCCTCCGATGTGCTGCTGCCGTTGCTGGAAGGCACCCTCGACGGTGACCCGGCCGCGATCCGGTCGACGTTCGCACGGGTGGAGACATGCTGTGCGGCCTACGACGCGGCCAGGGGACACGACCGTACCCGCCGGATTGTCGATTCCTGGGGTGATGAGCTCGTCCTGTTCCGGGAATGACTGCAGGTTAGCGCTGCCCCAGCGGCGAGGGCTCGGCAACCGACGAAGAGGCTGACGACGGTCGGTCCCCGCGGATTGAGCGTCGGCTAGGCGAGAACCTCGGTCTCTAGCCGTGCGTAGCTGGCCTCCATGCCGTCGGTCATGCCGGTGGCCAGGATGGCGTCCCGGGTCTCGGCGTCGGGGAAGGTGATGACGAGCGCGAGCAGGGTGCCCGCGGCGACCGCGGTGAGGGTGAGCTCGTTGACGATGCCCCCGCCCGGCATGCCGATCATCCGCTCGGTGGTCACTGCGCGATATGGCGGCGCCGACTCGAGCAGCTCGCCCTCGAAGCCGAAGCGGCCCTCGGTGCCGTCGACCGGCTCCCACTCGTAGCGGTACTTTTCGCCGACCGTGGTTGCGACCTCGCAGACCGGCATCGTCCAGCCCTCGGGGCCGAGCATCCAGCGCTGCACCAGCGCGGGGTCGTGGTGGGCGCGCCAGACCTGCTCAACGGTGCCGCGGATCACCCGGCTGATCCGCGCCTGGGTGTCGGACAGGATCTGGGTGGTCGTGGCCTGTCCGGCGGCGAAGGAGGTGAGGTCGGCGAGCACCGTGTCCATCTGGCTCATCGCCTCGGCCAGGCCTTCCTCCATGCCCATCTCGAGCAGTTGCTCGAGGTCGGCCAGGGAGCTGAAGTGCGTCGTAGTGGTCACTCGCGAGCCGTCGTCGGTCTCTTCGAAGACGAACTGCATACGCATCGATGGCAGTTCGGTGTTGGGCTCGCCGTCCGGCGTCGCGAACCCGTCGCGGACCTCGAAACTCTTGACCGGCTCGACCGAGAGCCACTCCCAGTAGCCGCCGTGGGTGTCCCCGTCGGGACCCTTCATTGTGTACATCGAACGGCCCATGCGGCAGCCGCGTCGTGGCGGGTGAAGGTGGCTGGGGTCGGCGGACCCCAAAACCGCTCCAGTTGGCGAGGGTCGACGTAGGCATCCCAAAGCCGCTGCACGGCTACCGGGAAGTCGGCGACCACGGTCATGGTGAGGGCGTCGGTGTCGCGAGTAACGGACGTGATAGGCAAAGTGTCTCCTGGTTCAGTCTTCGGCTAGGAGGGCGTCGAGCTGGTCAATGCGGCAGCGCCAGATCTCCTCGTAGCGGTCCAGCAGGTCCTGGGCCTTGCGGATCGTCTCGGGGTTGCCCCGGATGATGCGTTCTCGGCCGCGGGGCTGCTTGGTCACCAGACCCGCTTCGTCCAGCACTGCGACGTGCTTCTGCACGGCCGCGAACGACATGTCGTACGCCGCAGCCAACCGCGACACCGACGCCTCGGCCGCCATCGTGCGGCGGAGGATATCGCGCCGAGTCGCGTCGGCGAGGGCCCGGAAGATCCGGTCGACCTCGTCACTAGTGAGCCCTTCATATACAATCATTTGGTTGTACGTTAGTCCGGGTCCTAGGGCGCCGCAAGTGTTCAAGCGCGGCGAATGTGCTATCTCAGCTGGCTCGACCGGCGCTGTTGTCAGTCAGCGGACCACGGCCGCCGGCACCGCATGCGGATGCGTGGTTAGGGTCCTTCCTGGTCGACGTGCCCCCAGGCGACCCGTCCCACGGGTCCGGCGTTGCCGTGATCGCGATAAAACCTTTCTCAGATGAGCGTCCCGTTCGCTACACGCCGATCTTGTAGCGCAGTGCTTCTACGTCTGGGGAGGCGCGCGGCGAACATCAGGTGCGTGCCACCGTCGAGAGCGCCAGGTTCGGCGCAGGCAGCGACTTCTTGGTCTAGGTAGCGCTGCCAGCGCTGCCGATTGGCTTCGAGCTTCGACAACGCCTCCTCGTCGGCGAGAGATGTCCAGTTGCTCGCGCTCATGGCGACGACGCCGGCACCGCAGTTGCGCACCATCTCAGCGACATCACGTGATGGAACATGCGGCAGACGTGGGCGTTGCCGAAGTGGCGCAGATCTCCAGTGCGCAGGACCGCGTCGTTGGCTTCATCGCCCACCCGTTCGGTGTCGGCCACGACTCCGGGCAGGAAGTACCGCCACGAGCCGAGTAGGGACATCACGGAGGCAATGATCGGCCCGCCAGGCCTGGTGACTCGAAACAGGCCAGCCAGAGCGGCTTCCGCGTGTTCGAAGGCGTAGGACAGTGGGCCGCCGAACGCCAGAACCGCATCGAACTCGCCGGCCCGGTAGCGACTGGTGTCGCACACGTCGAGAAGTTCACGGGTCTCGACGGCTTGCTCGACCGCGGTGCCCGACATCCGGCTGCGATTGAGTTCCAGCTGGACCGGCGATAAGTCCGTTACCACGACCCGGGCACCCAGCCTCGCGAGCTCGTCCGTGAAGCGCCCGGGACCAGCTCCTACTTCCAGCACTCGCATACCAGGTTCTACGACCGCTGCCAGAAACCGGCGATGCACCTCAAAGCTGACACGGCCTCGCAGGTCTTGCTCCAATCGGAGCCATTCCCGATCACCGTAGTCGTCGTAGAAGTCCCGCACGGCAGACCGGTCACGTTCCGACATGCTGCGAGTGTCCCTGAAGCCCTCCCGTGCGGCACGTGAATTTCGCTAGCGATGTCACGCCGCCGCTGCTGGCAGTATCTGGTCGAGCCGCTGGGCTGGTGTCTGCCAGTCGTCGAGTCCATGGGTTGCCCGTTGGGTGGCCTCCAGACGATCCCGCGCAGAGACGCCTCCGTCTCTGCGTTGCTTCTTCTCGAGCCAAGCCATCGCCAGACCCTCCGGATGGGCCTGGTGCTACTCCCGTGCTAATCCCTCAGGCACGAGACCGGCCCGGAGTGGACAAAGCCCGAGGTCAGAAAGCTGGAGCTGACGTGTCCGAGGGGGGACTTGAACCCCCATGCCCTTTTGGGGCACTAGCACCTCAAGCTAGCGCGTCTACCTATTCCGCCACCCGGACGTGGGTGCCCGCGAACCTCGGCGAGCGACGGACCACGATACCAAACGGGCGCCGCTCGGCCGCCGCGTCCGGGGTGCAAGATGGGCGCATGACCAAGCCCTACCAAGCCGACGCGGAGGTCGTTTCGATCTGCCGCGATCTGATCCGGATAGACACCACGAACTTCGGCGACGACAGCGGTCCGGGGGAGCGGGTCGCGGCTGAGCATGTGGCCGCCCTCCTCAGCGAGGTGGGCATCGAGCCGGTGATCTTCGAGCCGAGTCAAGGGCGTACGTCGGTCGTCGCGCACTGGGGCGACCCGTCGGCCACCGACCGGTTGCTCGTCCACGGCCACCTCGACGTCGTACCGGCCGCCAAAGCCGACTGGAAGGTCGACCCGTTCTCGGGGGAGGTGCTCGACGACTACGTCTGGGGGCGCGGAGCCGTCGACATGAAGGACTTCGACGCGGCGATCCTGTCGGTGGTTCGCGCCCGCGCCCGAGCCGGCGTACCTCCAAGACGTTCGGTGACGTTGGCCTTCACCGCTGACGAGGAGGCCGGCAGCATCCAGGGTGCCCACCCGCTGGTCGAGCAACGGGCTGAGTGGTTCGAGGGCTGCACGGAGGCAATCGGCGAGGTCGGCGGCTTCTCGACGACCGTCAACGGCAAGCGCCTGTACCTGGTCGAGACCGCCGAGAAGGGGCTGGCCTGGCTGCGGCTGCGCGCGCACGGCACGGCGGGTCACGGGTCGATGCGCAACCCTGACAACGCTGTCACCGCGATCGCCGAGGCGGTGAGCGCGATCGGGCGTCATCAGTGGCCGGTCCGCCTCACTCCCGCGATGGGCGCGCTGCTCGAGGAAGTCGCGGCGCTCACCGGTCACGACAGCGTCGAGGACAACGTCGACGCGCTCATCGAGCACTTTGGCCCGGCCGCCCGCATGCTGGCGGCGGTCGTCCGCAACACCGCCAACCCAACGCTGCTGGAGTCCGGGTACAAGCACAACGTGATCCCCGGCGAGGCGACCGCAGGCATCGACGGCCGCTTCCTGCCCGGCTACGAGGACGAGTTCTTTGAGACGCTGCGCAGCCTGCTGCCCGACAACGTCAGCTATGAGCTGCTCGTGCACGACAAGGCGCTCGAGACGCCGTTCGAGGGCCCTCTAGTCGACGCGATGGTCGACGCGATCCGCACCGAGGACGCCGACGCCACCGTCCTTCCGTTCCTCATGTCGGGCGGCACCGACGCCAAGGCGTGGAGCAAGCTCGGCATCCGCTGCTTCGGCTTCTCGCCGCTGCGGCTGCCCGCCGACCTCGACTTCACCGCGCTCTTTCACGGCGTCGACGAGCGCGTGCCGGTGGACGCCCTGGAGTTCAGCGCACGGGTCTTCGACGAGTTCCTCGACCGCGCGTGACGGCGTACGGCGCCCAGCTTGGGCGGCCGCGAGCTCAGACGTAGGGGAGGGTCTCGCGCGCCAACGTCGACCGCACTCGGATGATCCGCCGCCGCAGCTCTACCTTGCGGGTGCCGTCGGGATAGAGCCGTAACCGGGCGAGCTCCCACCCGCCGTACTCTGCGTGGTCGGTCAACAGCCGACGCACCGCCGAGCGAGACAGTGTCCGAGGCAGCTGGAACCGCTGGAATTCGTACTCCATACCGCCTCTATCGTGGCACGTGGTTGGTGCCCGTGTCAGCGGGCCTACGCTCATAACATGGCGCTTCCGATCGAGGACTACGCAGTGCTGGGCGACCTGGGCACCGCCGCCCTGGTGGGTCGGGACGGTTCGGTCGACTGGCTGTGCCTGCCCCGGTACGACTCACCGGCCTGCTTCGCCGCTTTGCTCGGTACGCCGGCCAACGGGCGCTGGCTGCTGGCGCCGGTTGCCGACGCGACGACCACCCGGCGGTACGTCGGTGACACGTTCGTCCTGGAGACCACCCATCGCACTGCCGACGGGACTATCCGGGTCACCGACTGGATGCCGCTGGCCGACAACCGTGCTGATGTCGTACGCCGCGTGGAGGGCGTCGATGGAACCGTCCGGGTTCGGCACGAGTGGATCGTCCGGTTGAGCTACGGCAAGATCCGGCCCTGGGTGTCGCGGCGCCACGACCCCGACGGTCGTGAGCTGATCTCCGCCATCGCCGGACCCGACATGCTCGTGCTTCGCGGGCCTCGGCTGCCACAAGCCCACGACGGCATCCACGTCGATGAGTTCGATGTGTCCGAGGGCGACGAGCTGACGTTCTCGACGACCTGGTTCAGGTCGCATCACCCGATCCCGCCGTTGCTCGACCGGGACCGGCACCTCCGTGACACCGTGCGGGTTACGGAGGAATGGGCCGACCGGTGCACCCATAGCGGCCCGTACCGGGACGCGCTCGTGCGGTCGCTGCTGGTGCTGCGCCTGCTCACCCATGCCGGCACCGGCGGCATCGTCGCCGCCCCCACCACGTCGTTGCCCGAGGAGTTCGGGGGCAGTCGCAACTGGGACTATCGGTTCTGCTGGCTGCGCGACGCCTCGCTCACGCTGGAGGCGCTGCTCGCCGCCGGCTACGAGCAGGAGACGCTGCTGTGGCGAGACTGGTTGCTGCGAGCCATCGCCGGTGACCCCAAGGACCTACAGATCATGTACGCCGTCGACGGCGCGCGCGACCTGCCCGAACGCGAGCTCGAGCACCTGCCGGGGTACGCCGACTCGCGTCCGGTCCGCATCGGGAACGGGGCCGTCTGCCAGCGCCAGGCCGACGTACTGGGCGAGGTGATGGCGGCGATGGCCCTTGCCCGCCAGGCCGGGCTGGCGGAGACCCGTGACTCCTGGGCGCTGCAGCGCGCGCTCGTCGGCGAGCTGGCCGAGCACTGGGACGAGCCGGACAACGGCCTGTGGGAGATCCGCGGCCCGCAACGCCACTTCACCCACTCACGGGTGATGGTGTGGGTCGCGTTCGACCGCGCGATCACCGCCGTCGAGGAGCAGGGGCTCGAGGGTCGGTCGACCGCTGGCGAGAGATCCGCGACAAGGTGCGCGACGAGATCCTCCAGCAGGGGTACGACGCTCAGCGCCAGACGTTCGTCCAGCACTACGACACCGGCGAGGTCGACGCCTCCTTGCTGCTGATCCCCGCCGTTGGGTTCCTCCCCGGCGACGACCCTCGCGTCCTCGGCACCATCCGCGCCGTCGAGCAGGACCTGGTGCGCGACGGCTTGGTGCTGCGCTACCGCACGGCCACCGGTGTTGACGGGCTGCCGGGCGACGAGCACCCGTTCCTGGCCTGCTCGTTCTGGCTGGTGTCGGCGTACGCCTTCGCTGGCCGCCGTGACGACGCCCGCGCCTTGATGGACCGACTTGTCGGGCTGGCCAACGACGTTGGCCTGCTGTCGGAGGAGTACGACCCGGTGAACGGCCGGATGGTCGGCAACTTCCCCAAGCGTTCTCGCACCTGGCGCTGGTCGGCGCCGCCTTCCACCTCGACCGCGGCAAGAACACGGCGCCCGGCCAGACCTCCGGCTAGCGCGCCTAAAGCTCGGGGTAGCCGAACTCTGGCGCCGAGACGTCGTCAAGGGCGTCGACGATCTCGTCCGGCAGCGTCACGCCCTCCACGGTCAGCGACTCCTCCAACTGCGCCGCGGTGCGGGCCCCACGATCGGAGCGGTGACACCTGGCTGGTCGCGCACCCAGGCCAACGCCACCTGCACCGGGAGAGCTCCAGACCCTCGGCGGCCCGGCAGACGGCCTCGACGACCTGGGCGGCCGTGGGGTTCAGATGGACGCCGACGTACCGCTCGAACGTCGGCGACGCCGCGCGCGAGTCGGCCGGCGTACCCGTGCGGTACTTGCCGGTCAAGACGCCGCGGCCAAGAGGCGACCAGGGCAAGATGCCGAGCCCGAGCGCTTCAGCGGCAGGTACTACCTCGCGCTCGATGCCGCGCTGCACCAAGGAGTACTCGACCTGCGTGGAGGCCAGCCGCGTCCGACCGGCTGCGGCGAGCTGATGAGCGGCGGCCATCGCCGTCTGCCAGCCGGAGTAGTTGGAGATCCCGACGTAGCGTGCCCGTCCAGACGCCACTGCCGCGTCGACCGCTGTCAGCGTCTCGTGGAGCGGTACGTCGTCAGACCAGGTGTGCACCTGCCACAGGTCGACGTAGTCGACCCCAACCGTTCCAGCGACGTGTCGAGATTGCGCAGCAGCGCACCCCGCGAGACGTCGACCACCCGCTCCCCGCGCGGGCGGGTGATGCCGGCCTTCGTGGCCAGCACCACGTCGTCGCGGTCGACGACCGAACCCAGAAATTTGCCGATCAGCGACTCACTGGCCCCGTTGCCGTAGCCAGCAGCGGTGTCGAGCAGCGTGCCGCCGCGGCGTCGGCGAAAGCGCGCAGCTGCGCCTGCGCCTCGTGGGCGTCGGTGTCGGTGCCCCACGTCAGCGTGCCGAGGCCCAGCCGGGACACCTTCAAGCCGGTGGTTCCCAGGTAGCGACGCTTCATAGCGCCGACCCCATTGCACCCGCCACATAGCCTTTCCCGACTCTCGCCCTCGTGGGTCGCTACCCTCGGCGCGGTGAGACTGGGCCTGAGCATGGGGTACGTCGTCGGGAGCGGCGTGCAGGACTACATCGAGCTCGCCCGCGAGGCGGACCGGCTCGGTTACAGCGTGGCGTGGGCGGCGGAGGCGTACGGCTCGGATGCTCCGAGCATGCTCAGCTACGTCGCCGCCCGTACGCAGCGGATCGACGTGGGAGCTGCGGTTATGCAGGTCCCAGCCCGGACTCCCGCCATGACCGCGATGACGGCCGCCACCTTCGACCTGCTCAGTGGGGGACGGTTCCGGCTCGGCCTCGGCGTCTCGGGCCCGCAGGTGTCGGAAGGCTGGCATGGCGTCCGCTTCGACAAGCCGCTGCAGCGCACCCGCGAGTACGTCGACGTGGTCCGTCAGGCGCTGGGCCGGGAGACCGTGCGCTACGACGGCGACTACGTCCGGCTGCCCCTGCCCGGCGGTTCCGGCAAGGCGCTGAAGCTGACCGTGCATCCGGTCCGGAGCGCGATCCCGGTCTACCTCGCCGCCATCGGCCCGAAGAACTTGGAGCTCACCGGCGAGATAGCCGACGGCTGGCTCGCAATGTTCTTCTCTCCGAGCACGCCGAGGAGGCGCTCGCCAGCATCGCCGCCGGTCGGGAGCGCGCTGCACGGCCTTCATTGGCCTTCGACGTGGCAGCCAGCGTGCCGGTGGCCGTCGGAGATGATCTCGAGAAGTGCGCCGAACCGATTCGTTCCTACGCCGCCTTGTACCTGGGCGGGATGGGCAGCCGCGAGCAGAACTTCTACAACCAACTGGCCTGCCGGATGGGTTTCGAGGCCGGCGCCAAGCAGGTGCAGGACCTCTTTCTCGACCGCAACTATCGCGCGGCGGCGGCCGCCGTACCACTGGAGTTCATCGACCAGACGTCGCTGCTCGGTCCACCGGGCCGAATCGTGGAGCGTCTGCAGGCGTTCGCCAAGGCCGGGGTGACAACGCTCAACGTGGCGCCGTTCGGGGCGGACCTCGCATCGAGAACTCAGACGTTGCGGCAAGTCCGCGAGGCTGTCGACGCAGCCGCTCTAGCAGACTGACCCGGTGACCACCGCGCGGAGCGCGAAATACGCTCGCTTTACCGCCTGGCGGACCGACCCTGACGGCTCTGCGACGGACGAGGTCGACTCAGCGTGGGTCATGCCCGGCCCTTGGGCTGGCGCCACTGGTTGGCGCGGACGTTCTCGCTGGCTTGCTCGACGGTCTCCCGGATGCGCTTGGCGCGCGTCTCCTCGCGCTTCGCGGCGAGGATCCACTCAAGGATTCCCCTCCGCGTCGATGGTGGGAGGAGTCCCAGTAGCGGCGCGCGTCCGGGTTGGCGTCGAGCTGAGAGCGGAGGTCGTCCGGCTCCGAGGTGTGCGGCGTTGGTGTACATGCCGTCGAGCACCACGGCGAGCTGGGCCCCCGGAGGGCGCCGGCGCCGGGGCGCAGTTGCTCGGCGAGACCGAGGGAGTGTCAATGGCGCTGAGCTACGCGGCAACCGTGACCTGGTTCTTGTCGAAGGCGATGTAACCGGTGTAGTCCCTACCGACCCGGTCAAACGAGGCAGGGTACGGGTCGGGGTAGCTCCATGCCGCGTCGTGGTAGGTGGAACCGCCCACTGAGACGTCGTGGTACTGCGCGAGGCCCTTCCACGGGCAGGTGTACGGCGTCGCGCTGTCGCTGAGCGCGTCTACGGCGATGGAGGAGGGCGGGAAGTAGTAGTTGCCCTCGATGGTGATCAGGTCTGACTCTGACGCGTCGGCGATGACCGTGCCGTCGATGGTGGCCTTCATGCGGTGTCCTTTCTGGCTAGCGTGCTGAGTCTCAACAATCTTCGATCGACAGGTCTTCCCGATGTGGGCAGTGAAGTAACGGATACAGCGGTGCTACGGCCTCGTCACATTAGGGCATGGGCATTGGCGATCACCGACTCAGGCTTCCGGCGTCAGGCTAGAGACGTGTGAGATAGCGAGTATGTCGGATCGGTCTACCGTCGGCACGGACCCAGGATGGTGGGATGCATTCGGGGATGCCGTCAGCGGCGAATCGGATCTGCCACTCGGCTCGTTCGTGGAGCTTGTGGTGGTAGCCGCAGAGTAGGACACCGTTGCCGAGGTTGGTTCTGCCGCCTCGCCACCAGGGAATCACGTGATGTACGTCGCACCACCGCGGCGGTCGTTCGCAGCCCGGGTGGATACAGCCCTGGTCTCGGGCGATGACGGCGAGCCGAACTGCCCCGGTGAAGCAGCGGGCAGCCCTGCCCAGGTCGAGAACCGAACCGGCGGTGCCGAGGACCATCGGGATGAGCTCGGCGTCGCAGCACAGTCTCCTGACCGCGGAAGGTGCGAGCTGGTCGCCGGTATCGACCAGCGCCCCGGCGCCGAGGCCGCTCTTGAGCTGGTCGAGGCTCATGGTGACGAGCGCCCGTGGCCGGTCGCCGCCGGCTTGTGGTAGCCCCCGTCAAGGGAAACCCGCCGGAACGCTTCGACGAACGCATCAGCCAACCGCTGCTGGGGGCGCGCTCGTCGCGGACTCCGTCGGCCTCTGGGACCGGCGCGGCCAACGTGTCGAGCACGGGCCACAGGAATGCGTCGTCGGCGACCGGGACCCGGAGCTTGTAGAAGACGCTGCCGTGGCCGTCGCTGAACCGCGTCGCCGACCGGAGCCGTTCGGCTTCACGTGCCTCACGTTCGAGTACCGTCGCGAGGTGCCGGTCGGCGGCGTCGGGATCGACGGCTTCGAGGATCCGGTGCCCGAGACGGGTCAACGTGGCTGGATCATGGTCTGCCGCCTGGTCGACCAGGATCTGCTCCGCGATCACCCGGTTGTCCACCGATGCATCGGCCGGGAGCTCTTCGAGAGCATGGCAGATCACCCGGGCTTGGTCCAGGTGGACGGCCCCCGACCACAGCCCAGCAGCGACCGCAGATCCCTCACGTGGCGCCTGATCTTCGGCGTCTATAAGGTGTGGATTCTGCTCGCTGCGGGCGAGCAGCCCGGCGAGCTCGAGGTCGCGTTTCGCTTCGGATGGCCGCAGCCGGTACCTGGTCTTCAGCCAAGCCTGCATCGACGGTGCACCCGCGTCGAGGGCGACGTTGCGTCGGGCGGCGTCGGCGACCAGTCGCATCGCCACCGCCTGCGACTTTGCGATGATCGCGTACGCCGCGTCCAACGCGGCCACGCTCTCGGCGTCGTCGTGGCGCCACAGCTCGGCCGCGCGCAGCTGGTCAAGCTGGCTCGACACCGCCGACAACACCGGCATAACCGGGCTGGTCATTGACAGGTCGAGAATTTCACTCATACCCACAGATTAGATGTGCCCACCGACACTGTCGGGAGCATTAAGTGCCCTGGAAACCCTTATCCACAAGGGAATTTTGAAAATTCTCGATCGCAGTTCCGCACCCCCTCTGGACACGTCTTTCTCCCGAGTTGATAAGTCTGCGGCGGGACCAACCAAACTGATTAATCAGCCTGTCACTGGGGGCCGCCTCGATCACTCGTCTCTTCGCGGAAGCCAAACCGTAGCGAATTGCCGTGACAGTCCTCGGAACATTCCACTCGCTGCTGCGCGACCGCACCGCGACACCGTGGTGACGAAGGTCCTGAGCCGGGCGCTGGCGAGGCTGTCCCGGCTAACGGCACAATGGCAGCATCCGCACCCGTGCCGACTGGAGGAGAGCGCCAGTGAGCAGCGCCCCGCAGGTCTCCGGCGTCGAGGTCCGCGGTGATTGGCACGAAGGCTACGAGGAGATCCTGACCTCGCAGTCGCTTGTCCTGTTGGCGCAGCTCCAGCGGGAGTTCGGCTCAAGACGCAAGGAACTGCTGCAACAGCGGGCGGTCCGCGACGCCGAGCTTGCTCACGGCGCCCTGCCCGACTTCCTGCCCGAGACCGAGCAGGTGCGTCAGAGTGACTGGCAGGTGGCGCCGCCCGCGCCTGGTCTGATCAACCGCCGGGTGGAGATCACCGGGCCTACCGATCGGAAGATGGTGATCAACGCGCTCAATAGCGGCGCGAAGGTCTTCATGGCTGACTTCGAGGACAGCAACACTCCGACGTTCTCCAACCTGGTGACGGGTCAGCTCAACCAGCGTGACGCCTGGCTTCGTCAGATCGACTTCACGTCAGCGCAGGGCAAGGACTATGTCCTCGCCACCGAGGTGGCGACCCTGGTGGTGCGCACCCGCGGCTGGCATCTGCCGGAGCGCCACGTTCTCGTCGACGGCGAGCCGGTCTCCGGCAGCCTGTTCGACTTCTGCATGTACATGACGACCAGCGCGAAGATCGCGATCGATCAGGGCTTCGGGCCGTACTTCTACCTCCCGAAGCTGGAGAGCCACCTCGAGGCGCGACTGTGGAACGACGTCTTCTGCTACGCCCAGGAAGCGCTAGGCATCCCAACCGGCACGATCAGGGCGACCTGCCTCATCGAGACTATCCTTGCCGCATTCGAGATGGACGAGATCCTGTACGAGCTGCGCGACCACTCGGCCGGCCTGAACGCCGGCCGATGGGACTACATCTTCTCGATGATCAAGAAGTTTCGGACGAGGGGAGCGGAGTTCCAGCTGCCCGACCGGGCGGATGTGAAGATGACCGTCCCGTTCATGCGCGCCTACACCGAGCTGCTGGTGAAAACCTGCCACGGGCGTGGTGCTCACGCGATTGGCGGTATGGCGGCGTTCATCCCCAACCGTAAGGACGCCGAGGTCAACAACACGGCCCTGGCGGCAGTGCGCGCGGACAAGCGCCGGGAGGCCGACGACGGCTTCGACGGCTCCTGGGTCGCCCACCCCGATCTCGTGCCTGTTGCCATGGAGGTCTTCGACGCCAAGCTGGGCGACAAACCGCACCAGCTCGACCGCATGCGTGACGACGTGCAGGTGACAAGTGCTCAGCTGCTGGCCGCCAAGGAAACGCCGGGTCAGGTCACCGAGGCAGGTGTGCGCAACAACGTCAGCGTCGGCATCCAGTACCTCGAGTCCTGGCTGCGCGGGGCTGGTGCGGTCGCCATCTTCAACCTGATGGAGGACGCCGCCACCGCGGAGATCAGCCGGTCGCAGATCTGGCAGTGGGTCCGGGGCGGCGTCTCGACGGCCGAGGGCATCCCGATCACGCCGGAGTGGATCCGCTCCGTGGCGGAGGAGGAGCTCAAGAAGATTCGGGCGTCGGTGGGGGAGGAGGCCTTCGGCGCGGGCAGGTACGACGAGGCGAACAAGCTGTTCGAGGAGGTCGCCCTCGCTGATGACTTCGTCGAGTTCCTCACCGTCCCCGCATACGAGCGGCTGGCTGAGTGACCGCGCGACTGACCGCCCCGACGCCCGCCGCAGGCCGCACCGCCGCCCTCACCAGGCGCTTGCAGGAAGCCGTCGGCGTCGAGCGGGTGCTCACCGACCCAGCGCAACTGCGCACGTACGAGTGCGACGGCCTGACCAACTTCCGGGTGACCCCGGGGGTTGTCGTGTTGGCAGAGAGCCGGCAGCACGTGATCGACACGGTGCGGCTGTGCGCCGAGGCAGGTGTGCCCTTCGTGGCCCGGGGCTCCGGCACCGGCCTGTCCGGAGGTGCGCTGCCCGTGTCGGAGGGCGTGTTGCTGGTGCTGTCGCGGTTGCGTGCGATCGGCCCGGTCGATCCTGACAACGCCCGTGTGGTCGTCGAACCCGGCGTGATCAACTTGTGGGTCACCCGAGATGCCAGCCCGCACAACCTGGCGTACGCCCCTGACCCGTCCTCCCAGCAGGTTTGCACCATCGGCGGCAACGTGGCCGAGAACGCCGGCGGCGCCCACTGCCTGAAGTACGGCTTCACCGTCAACCACGTCGTCGGTGCGGAGGTGGTTCTGCCGGACGGCTCGGTGGTCAATCTCGGCGGTACGGCGCCAGAACACCCCGGCTACGACCTGCTCGGCACGTTTATCGGCAGCGAGGGCACCCTCGGTGTGGCCACATCGCTGACGCTGCGTCTGGTGCAGGCGCCGGAAGCGGTGCAGACCATGCTGGTCGGCTTCCGCAGCGTCGAGGACGCCGCCGGGACGGTGAGCGACATCATCGCCGCGGGCATCCTGCCCGCCGCGATCGAGATGATGGACGCGCTGGCCATCGAAGCGGCCGAGGCGGCTGTGCACTGCGGCTACCCGGCCGGGGCGGTCGCTGTCTTGGTGATCGAGCTCGACGGTCCCGAAGTTGAGGTTGATGCGCAGTTCGCCCAGGTCGAGCAGATCGCCATGGCCCGGTCAGCCTTCGAGACACGGATCGCGCAAACCGACGCCGAGCGCGCGCTGATGTGGAAGGGCCGCAAGTCGGCGTTCGCCGCCGTGGGTCGCATCAGCCCCGCGTACTTCGTCCAGGACGGCGTCATCCCGCGTACGCAGCTGCCTCAGGTGCTGACAGAGATCGGCCGGATGGCCGCCGCCGTCGGGCTCCGGGTGGCGAACGTCTTCCACGCCGGTGACGGCAACCTGCACCCGCTTGTGCTGTACGACGACGCGGTGGACGGCCAGGCTCACGACGCCGAAGAACTCGCCAGCGAGATCCTGGAACTGTGCGTCTCCCTGGGTGGCTCCATCACCGGCGAGCACGGCGTCGGCGCCGAGAAACGGATGAAGATGTCGGTGCAGTTCACGGCGGACGACCTCGACACCATGCAGCGCGTCCGATGTGCCTTCGACCCCGACGGCATCGCCAATCCCGGCAAGATCTTCCCCACGCCACGCCTGTGCGGGGAGCGGCCAGGGCCGCGGACCGGCGAGCATCCCATTCAGGCGGCCGGCCTGGGCGAGGTGTTCTAGGGGTGGCGGCCACCAGCCTCGACCGGCGTCCCGGTACCGGCGCAGATGCCGTCGCGGGCGTCGTACCGGGCGAGGTGGTCCGCCCCTCCGGCGTCGAGGAGGTCGCCGAAGTGCTGCGCGATACCCAGCGCGAGGGTCGCACCGTGCTGGCAGCCGGCGGCCGTACGAAGACAGGGTGGGCGCCGCCACCGGCTTCCGTCGACGTACTCATCGACACCACCGACCTGGACCGCCTGGTGGAACACACGGCGGGGGACTTGGTCGTCGTCGCGGAGGCCGGCGTGCGGCTGTCGGCGCTGCAGCAGCGGCTGCGCGCAGCCGGCCAGTGGCTGGCGCTCGACCCTCCCGAGCCGGGCGCAACCGTCGGCGGTGTCGTCAGCGCGAACGCCTCCGGACCGCGTCGGCTGCGCTACGGCACCGTGCGCGACCTCCTGATCGGCATCACTGTCGTGCTCGCCGACGGGACCGTCGCAACTGCGGGCGGGAAGGTCGTCAAGAACGTCGCCGGCTACGACCTCGGCAAGCTCTACACCGGCGCCCACGGCAGCCTCGGCGTCGTGGTTTCGACCACCTGGCGACTGCATCCCCTCCCGGCCGCGCGGCGCGTCGTCGTCCTCGACCTGGCCGACCCACTGGACGCCGGTCCGCTCGCCTTGGCGATGGCCCGCTCGACCCTCACGCCCGCGGCGGTCGAGGTTCACGCCACCACGGGCGACTCCGCCGTACTTGTCGTGGTCTTTGAGGCCATTCCCGAGTCGGTGCGCGGGCAGGCCGACGCGACAGTTGCCCTGCTGGGCGGGGGCCACCAGGGCGACGACCTGCCGGCCGAGTTCGGTCAACGTCCCGGCGGCGACGGCGATATCGTGCTGCGGTTGGCGTTCGCGCCGGCAGCACTGCCCGCCGTACTCCGAGCCCTGCCTGATGGCACGGTGGTTACGGCGTCCGCCTGCACCGGCGTTGCGTACGCCGCTCTGGCCGCCGATCACGCCAGTCTGCTGCCCGCGATCCGCACCGCGGTGGCCCCGCACGACGGCACGGCGGTCGTGCTCTCCGCACCGTCAGATCTTCGGTGCCGACTGGACCACTGGGGACCCGTGGGCAACGCGCTCGGCCTCATGCGGCGCGTCAAGGACAGCTTCGACCCGGACGGTCGCCTCGCGCCGGGGCGCTTCGTCGGAGGGATGTAAATGTCGTCACCTCCCGAGCCCAACCACCCGGCAGCCGCGGACGCGCCCCCGACCGGCGCCCCCGGGGCGTCCCGAGGCACCGTCCCGGTGGAGGGATCAGCCGACGACCTCGCCGCTGGCGCTGCCACCGGCGCCCGGCGCTCGACCGACCAAGCGGCTGCCGAAGTCGTCGGCGCGCGGCGCCCGCTCGACCTCGGCCAGGGCGGCCCGGTGGCGGCCAGCGCCGGAGCGGCCACGGTGGGTGCTGCTGCCGGGACGGGTACGGTACCGCTCGGCCTGCCGGGCATCGGCACGCCACTGCTTCCCGCCTTCGATGACCACCACCCGCCGGACGCCGCGCTGGTGGCCGACTGCGTGCACTGCGGTTTCTGCCTTCCCAGCTGCCCGACGTACGTGCTGTGGGGGCAGGAGATGGACAGCCCCCGCGGGCGGATCAACCTGATGCAGCAAGGCCTGGAGGGCGACCCGCTCGAGCCTTCGGCGGTCCGCCACCTCGACCAGTGCCTGGGCTGCATGGCGTGCGTGACCGCCTGCCCGTCGGGCGTCCAGTACGACAAGCTGATCGAGTCCACCCGCTCGCAGCTCGAGCGGCGGGTCGAGCGGCCGCGCGCCGAGTGGCTGATGCGCGTGGCCATCTACCGGTTGTTCCCGTACCCCAACCGGCTCCGGGCGCTGCGCGGGCCGCTGCGCGCTTATCAAGCCAGTGGCCTTGGCCGCGTGCTCTGGCGGGTCGGCCTGCTTGACAGGCTCCCCGCCGGAGTTCGGGCGATGGAGTCGCTGGCCCCCAAGCTCGGCAAGGTCGAGAAGCTCGCTGAGCGGACGCCCGCGCAGGGCAGGAAGCGCCGGACCGTCGGCCTGCTGAGCGGCTGCGTCCAGGGCGCGTTCTTTCCCGACGTCAACGCCGCGACAGTCCGGGTGCTGGCTGCGGAGGGATGTGAGGTCATTGTCCCGAAGGTCCAGGGCTGCTGCGGTGCCCTCTCCGCGCACGGTGGGCGTGAGGAGGAGGCGATCGGCTTCGCTAAGCGGGTCATCGGCACCTTCGAGACAGCTGGGGTCGACACCGTCGTCGTCAACGCCGCCGGCTGCGGCTCCAACCTGAAGGAGTACGGCCACCAGCTGCGCGACGAGCCAGGTTGGCCGGAGCGGGCCGAGCAGCTGGCCGCCAAGGTCCGCGACGTCACCGAGCTGCTCGACGAGCTCGGACCTGTCGCAGCACGCCACCCGCTGCCGATGAAGGTGGCCTACCAGGACGCCTGCCACCTCGCCCACGCGCAGGGTGTCCGCGACCAGCCGCGCCGGCTGCTTCGCGGTATCGCCGGTATCGAGCTCAAGGAACTCGTGGAGGCGGAGATCTGCTGCGGCAGCGCCGGGACCTACAACCTCCTCTACCCAGAGCCAGCCCGCGAGCTCGGCGAGCGCAAGGCGCGGGCAGTGCTTGCCAGCGGCGCCGACATCATGGTGACCGCGAACCCGGGGTGCTGGATGCAGGTCGCGAGCGCACTCGCCCGCAGCGGAGAGCGGATCCCGGTCGCCCATACGGTGCAGGTGCTCGACGCGTCGATCCGCGGTGTGCCGGTGCAGCAGCTGCTCGCGACCGCCCTCGAGGGGCCGGGCACCACGCTTGCGCGCTTCGCCGCAGATCCGCGCTAACGCGTTGCGGTGACCCCGGACCAGCCACGACCGGTCCAGGACGAGCCGTTCAGCCCGCCGTCGCGATGATCACGTCCAGGTTGCGGGGGCCATGCACGCCCTCGACCCGGGTCAGCTCGATGTCGCTGGTTGCCGACGGCCCGCTGATCATCGTCAGGGGACGAGTGGGATCGAGCCGGTGCAGCCCTTCCGGCACCGTCGCCACGATGCGATCAACCGAGACGACGCAGATGTGGTGGTCGGGGAGAAGCGTGATGACCCGCCGGCCTTGGTCAGGTGCGCCGTCAAGCACAACGGTCCCCGTCTCGGCGATCGCCACGGCGCATCCGGTCACGACGACGTCAACGGCATCGAGATCCTCCGTCGTCATGCCCCCGTCGTCGGTGTACACCAAGACGCTGCTGGGCACCTCGGCGAGCCAATCGGCCGGCAGACCGGTCGGTACGACGGCACGCGTGTCGCCGGCGCTCGCGAGGATCGTCGCGATCAGTGCGGGAACGCCGTCGAGGCCAGTGTGATGCACCGCGGCGCGGTACTCGGCCGCCCGCTGCGCGAAAAGACTCGCCGCAGCGCCCGCCTCCAGGTCGCCGCGGACTCGGTAGTCGCGCGGAATGGCAGGGACGGAAGGGGCGTCGCCGATAGCGGCGCGGATGCGGGCCAGCGTCGCCTCGCGTGCGGTCACCGACGCTGCCCGTCACTGCTGCGCTCCCGCGCCCACCACTCCCGGAATGTCTGCGCGGGTGGTCGGGGTGCGTCACGCGCCACTGTCCACGCCGCCAACGGGCCGGGCAGCGAGCGGATCAATCCTCGTGCCTTGTCTCGCCGACGCCCCACGAGCCGCGCAAGGCGGCTGGACCGCTGTGCCCGGCTCCACCGACGGTCGTCCGTCATCGTCCACGCTGCCGCGGCCATCGCGACGGACTCGGGCGTCGGCACGTCGCGCCGCGCGCGCTTCACCTCGACGTCCTGCGCTCGCAGGTGCACCAGGATCGACGGGATGTCGATCTTGACCGGACAGACGTCGTAGCAGGCGCCGCACAACGTCGAGGCGTAAGGGAGCGAGGCGTTGTGCTCGATCCCGGTCAGCTGCGGGGACAAGATAGCCCCAATCGGTCCTGGGTACACCGAGCCGTAGGCGTGCCCACCCGTGCGCTGGTAGACGGGGCAGACGTTCAGACATGCCGAACAGCGGATGCAGTTGAGTGCGTCGCGGCCGACCTGGTCAGCAAGCACCGACGTACGCCCATTGTCAAGCAGGACCAGATGGACCGCCCGCGGACCGTCTCCGCGGTGAGCTCCGGTCCACAGCGACGTATAAGGGTTCATCCGCTCGCCGGTTGACGAGCGGGGCAGGAGCTGGAGGAACACCTCGAGATCCCGCCAGGACGGGACCACCTTCTCGATGCCCATCACCGTGATGAGCGTGTCAGGCAGCGTGAGGCACATTCGCCCGTTGCCCTCGGACTCCACGACGCACAAGGTGCCTGTCTCGGCCACCGCGAAGTTGGCGCCAGACACCGCCACCTTGGCAGCCAGAAACCGCTGGCGAAGGTGGCGCCGCGCAGCCGCGGCGAGCGCGCGCGGATCGTCGGTGAGCCCGGGATCGATATCGGGGATGGCGCGCAGGAAAAGGTTACGGATCTCGGCGCGGTTGCGGTGAATAGCCGGCACCAGGATGTGCGATGGGAGGTCACCGCCGAGCTGGACGATGAGCTCCGCAAGATCGGTCTCGTAGGCGTCGATGCCGGCTTGGGCAAGCGCGTCGTTCAGCCCGATCTCCTGGGTGGCCATCGACTTCACTTTGACGACCTCGCGGGAGCCGGTTTCGCGGACCAGCCGGGCGACGATCTCGTTGGCGCTGTCGGCATCGCTGGCCCAGTGCACGACGCCGCCGGCGGCGGTCACCTGATGCTCCAGTCGGATGAGCTGCTCGTCGAGCGTCGCCATCGTCGCAGACTTGATGGCCTCACCGGCATTCCGCAGCTCCGCCCAGTCGGCAACCTCGGCCACGACGTTCGCGCGCTTCTCGCGAATCGTCGCGGTCGCGTGCCCGAGGTTGTGCCGAAGCTGAGGGTCTCCCAGCGCCTGACGGGCTGCTTCGGGAAAGGTTCGGGCTCCGCGCAGCATCCCGACACCGGCTGGGGCGTGGATCGGTGCTGTCGGCGCCGGCGTATCGCTCACGGCGCGGCGTCCTCGGTGGCGGCCAGGATCTCGGCCAGGTGCACGGTCCGCACGCCCGCCTGCAGCCGGGAGAGGCCACCGCCGATGTGCATCAGGCAGGAGCTGTCCGAGGCGGCGCAGACCTCCGCCCCGGTCGAGAGGACGTCGGTCATCTTGTCGGTCAGCATGGCGACCGAGGTGTCGGCGTTCTTCACCGCGAACGTCCCGCCGAACCCGCAGCACTGATCGCCGTTGGGCAGCTCGATCAGCTGCAGGCCGCGGACGGAACGCAGCAGCGCGAGCGGCCTCTCGCCGACGCCAAGCGCTCGCAGTGAGTGGCAGGTGGGGTGGTAGGCCACGGTATGCGGATACGCGGCTCCCACGTCGGTAACGCCGAGCTGGTCCACGAGGTACTCCGAAAGCTCGAACGCGCGGGTTCCAACGGCCCGGGCGCGTGCCGCAAGTCCTCCATCGCCGGCCTTTTCCGCGATCATGGAGTGCTGGTGGCGGATCGAGCCGATGCACGAGCCCGACGGCGCCACGATCGCGTCGAAGTCCTCGAACGTGGTGACGAACTTTCGGACAAGCCCCACGGCGTCACGGTGGTAGCCGGTGTTGATGTGCGCCTGTCCGCAGCAGGTTTGCTTCACCGGGAAGACCACCTCGCAGCCGAGCCGCTCGAGCACGGCGACGGTGGCCTTCCCGACGTCCGGGAACAGCGTGTCGACGAGGCACGTGACAAACAACGCCACTCGGGGGCGCCGGGGCACGCGGTCAGTACCCGTCGGCGGTCTCGCCCGGCGGCCGCTGCCGAGCAACGACGGCGAGCGGGTCTGCGACCGGCAGCAATGACCCCGCACTCTCCAATCGGTCGAGCACATTGATCCGCAGTCGCTCGATGTGGGCGTGCACGGTCTGCGCCAGCAACTCCGCGTCGTCGTCGAGCATCGCCTGAGCGAGCGTGACGTGGTCTTGAGAGCAGATCCGTAGGCGTCCGTCGAAGTGCGGCTTCTGTAGCCAGAACCGCTGAACGCGGCGTCGCGTCTGCTGCAGGGACTGGGCAACGAAGCGGTTCCTCGCCGCCTCCATCACCACAGCGTGGTAGCGCTGATCGGCGTCTCGCCAGGCGTCGGCATCGCCGGACTCCGCACTGTCCACCAAACTCGACGCCAGCTCGAGGAGGTCGCCCAGCTCAGCCCTCGACAAGTTCTGGGCAGCGCGTCGGTAGACGTAGGTGTCCAGGACGTCTAACAGGTCGCACGCCTCGTGCACTTCATCGGCGGTGATCGTGGCGACCGCGAAACCCGACTCCGGCAGGCGTTGCACGAGACCGTCTCGCTCGAGGCGCAGCAACGCCTCCCGCACGGGCGTGCGGCTCACCCCCAGGCGAGACGCCAGCTTGTTCTGCGACAGCGGCGTACCAGCTCCGAGTCGAGCCTCGACGATGGCCAGCAGCAGCGACGAGTAGACGTCGTCCACCATCGACGCGGGCTGACCGTTGCCTCCGACGTCATCGACCATCACATCACCCGGTCCACGAACTCCCGGTCGTGGACCTTGACGGGGACGTCCATGAGCTCCAGTACGCCGCGGGCGACGTGCTCGGAGTAGCGGCGAAACGCTTCCTCGCCCTTCTCCTTGGTCGCGCGCATGGGGTTGCCGATGGTGCCGCTGTCGATGAACTCGTGGTGGTCCATCGGGAAGCTGAAGTACTGGTAGCCCTCGAACTCGACGTCGGGAGCGCCGTCGGACTTACGGAAGGAGTCCGGGAGGAAGTCGGGGATCCGCGCCCGGGTGTCCTCGGCGCGTTCCATGCGCACGAGATCGGCGTTCCACGCCATGTCCTGCGAGGTTTCCAGCTCGCTGGAATGCCATCCCGGCGTCTCCTCCGGTGGGTTCTCCATCAGCCCTTCCAGGATTCCCGTGTAGCGCTCCATGTAGGGCTTGACGAAGCCGATCATGGCACCGGTCTCGTACCTCAGCCGGCGTAGGACGGGGTCGACCACCTTGGTGTTGGAGCCGTGCCCATTGACGAAGATGATCCGGTCGAAGCCGTGGTGGATCAGGCTACGGGCAACGTCGTACATCAGGTTGAGCAAGGTGCTGGAGCGCAAGGTGATGGTGCCTCGTCCCTGACCCGGCTCGTGCATGTGCTGCGGAGAATACCCCGCCCACAGCGGTGGGGTGTGCAGCACGCCGATGTGCTCGGAGATCCGAGCGCTCACCTCGACGGCAGTGATCGTGTCCGTGTAGAGCGGCAGATGTGGGCCATGCTGCTCCGTGCTGGCCATGGGGACCAGCACAAGGTCCTTCGTCTCGAGGTACTCACGGATGTCGACGTAGGAGAGGTCGGCGAGTGCCCACGACCGGAACTTCGATCGGAACTGCTCGTCGCCACTGGTCAGATGGGGGACGTTGCGGACGATGCTGGACGTCATGCGGGAGCCTCCTGGATCAGGTCGAGAAAAAGTCGGGCCACCAAGCGGCCGAACTCCGGGTCGTTCACATGGTGCTCGAAGATGCTGATCGGTATGTCTTGGCGAAGCTTTTCGGCTAACCGGTTTCGGAAGCCGGCGTCTGCCTCCGGGTCCCAGAATGGTCCGTCGGGCACGTTCGGGATGGACAGCCCTCCGGTGGGAATGGCCAGCCGGACCGGTCCCTTTGCAGCGCTTAGCCGTTCGGCGAACAAATCCGCGATGGTGAGCATGTCCTCCGGCGAGGTCCGGACGAGCCGAAACTCGGGGTTGTGGTCATAGCTGGGGCGGCCGGCCAGGGATGGGGGGATCTGCGACGGCTCGAAGACGGCGAAGTCGATGCACCCCGGGACCACCACCTGTGGCAGCCCCAGCGCCCCGACGACCCGCAGCCGGTCGGGGCCACCGTCATGGATCCCGCCGACGAGTGGGTCAGTGACCTCGTTGGTCGTGAAGTCGATGACCCCGCGGAAGTAGCCCTCAGCAGCGAGCTCCTCCATCGCCGGCCCTCCGACGCCGTTGGAGTGGAACACCATCGCGGTGAAGCCGGCGCCAGCGAGCTCGTCTCGCAGCGCCATGACGGCGCGGGTGGTGTTGCCAAGCATCGTGACGGCGACGGTGCGATCGGCGCCGGACCGGTCGGAGGCGTTACGAGATCCGTGCTCGACCATGCCGGCGACTGCGGCGGTCACGTTGTCGAAGACCGCCCGGGAGATCGAGTTGAGCCCGAGGATGTCGACGACCGAGTGCACGACCATCATGTCTCGGGTTCCGACGAGCGGACCGAACTCGTGACGGCCCGAGGCGATGGGGGAGACGACGACCTTCGGTACGCCGATGGGCAGGCGCATGAGAGCACTGGCGGTCATGACGGCGCCTTCGGCGCCGCCGATCCCGATCGCTCCCGCAATCTTGCCCTCGGCGTAGAGGTGCTCGACGTAGTCCGCCAGCATCGTCCGCATCATCGCGACCGCGCGCCCGCGGGTGCCCGACGTACGGAGGTCGACGATCGAGGCGCCGGAATGCCGCGCCACGTCGTCGCTTGACACATCCGGGGTGATGTCGATCGGCGGGTCGAGAATGCCGCAGTCGATCACCAGCGCGTCAAGTCCACGGTCACGCAGGCCGTCCCGGAGATAGGCCGCTTCGGGGACCCTTGGTGTCAAGCGTCGCCAACACCGCGATTGTCGATTTCATGATGATGAGGGGGCGTCACCCAGTGAGGCCGACCGGGGTCTCCCCGCACTACTCCTAGATCAGCGGCAAGAGGTGCTCGGCGTTCTGCTGGGTCAGCCAGTCGTAGAACTCCTCGCTGAGTGTGCTCGAGCCGTGATCCTCGATGAACTTCATCTGCTCATCGCTGATGTCGACTGGCTGAGTCTCCAAGGCGTTCGGGAATGGGTTCGCGGGTGTGCGGTCGACCGGTGCGACGAACTCTGCCGTCAGCGCACCGTCGTACCCGACCGCTTTGAGGCTGTCGACAACTCTCTTCCAGTCGTAGTGCCCCATGCCCGCCGGCATGCGGTTGTTGTCTGCCACATGGAAGTCAGCGAGGCGCGGCCCGCAGTCGGCGATGGTCTGGTACAGATCCTGCTCCTCGATGTTGATGTGGAACGCGTCCAGGCACACGCCGCACTCGTCGCCGACCGCCTCGGCCAGAGCCATAGCTTGGGCGCCGCGGTTGATGAAGTAGGTCTCGAATCGGTTGAGCGGCTCGATGGCGAGGCGAATCCCTAGTGGCTGCGCGTGCGCGTAGATCTCCTTGAGGCCAGACACCGCCCACTCCCATTCCTGCTCGGGCGTGCCGTCGGGAGTGATCTTGCCGACCGTCGCCGGCACGATCGTCATCTCGGTGCCGTTCAGCGCAGAGACCAGATCGATGCAGTCCTTCGTGTACTGCACCGACGCCTTCCGCTGGTCTTCGCTGCCCGAGACCAGGTTGCGGTCGCCCAGCATCAACGTCACCGAGCCCCAACAACGCAGGTTGTACTTCTCGAGCAGCGGTTGCACCTCATCGGGCTTGTACTGCTCTGGTTCGCCGCTGATCTCGATGCTCTCGTAGCCATACTTGGCCAGCCGGGCAAGGGTGACCTCCAGCGGCTCCGCCCGCATCCAGTTGTGCATTGACAGGTGCATGTGTTGCTCCTTGCTCGTAGCGGTTAGCGAATTGATCGGGGCGCGCCGAAGCCCAGCTTCCCCGGGTTCATGATCCCGTCGGGATCCCAGGCGTTCTTCAGGGCGAGCATCAGGTCGAACGCCGCGCCGTACTGCGGGCGCATGAACCGGCCCAGCTTCAGGCCGACGCCGTGGTGCTCGTTGATGACCCCGCCGTGCTCCAGCGAAGTGCCGACCGCGGCGTTCCACAGGCGGTCGTGCAGGGCCAGCGCCTCGTCCGGGTCGTCGGGTGCCTCGTCGACGTAGAAGCGGTCATAGATCATCCCGCCCCACGGGAACCAGTGCGAGAAGTGCGCCGTGTAGCGGGCGCCGTACTCGGCGAACCCCTCTTCAATCGTCCGCTTCTTTGCCTCGTACAAGCCGGGCAGCGCGGCGAACCGGGCACACGTGTCGGTGGTACCGAACACCAGCGGCGGCGCTGGCGCGTTGTGCTTTGCGAACGGCTCGTACTTGCCGTCCCACCAGCTTTGCGCCGGGCTGGACCCTAGATCGACACCATCGTTGGCGGCGCAGATCGCGTGAATCCGCTCCTCCTCGAGCGCCATCGATGACTCGTGGCCGTCAAGGACGACGATGAGCAGCACGCCGGACGTGTCGAGGCCCAGCATCGAGGTGAGCCGAGCGCTGTCGGCCTCGTCGTACAGCCGCATGGCGGCAGGCAGGATGCGCTGGGTCATGATCAAGCGAGCCGTCTCGAGGCCCGCCGATACAGAGGCGAACTGGAAGGAGAGGAAGCGCCTGCCCTCGGGCAGCGGCTCCAGTCGCATGGTTGCCTCGGTGATGATGCCCAGCGTGCCTTCTGACCCGATGAGCGTTTGCAGCAGGTCAGGTCCCGCGGCGTGGTTGGGCACGGGCAGGGTGGAGATGCGGCGTCCTGGCGGCACCACCGCCTCCACCTGCAGAGCAAGCTGCTCCGCCTTGCCGTACTTGGTCGACACGACACCTGAGCCGCGGGCGGCGAGCGACCCGCCGATTGTCGCGCCAAAAAAATGCGATCCGGGATAGTGGGGGAGCGTCAGCCCGAGCCCGTTGAGCTCCTTCTCCAGCCGAGAGCCGTCGATCCCCGCCTGCACCGTCACGGTCAGACTGGACTCGTCGATCTCAACGATCCGGTCCATCCGGGTCAGGTCGACCGCGATGCCGCCGTAGAGCGCGAAGGTTCCTCCTTGTGTGCCCGAGCCGCCTCCTCGCGGCACCACCGGGGTCCGGTACTCCGACGCGATTCGCACGACGCCTTCGACCTGTTCTGTGCTCTCGGGCCAAACGACGACGTCAGCAACCGGAAGCGGCAGGTCGCGGTAGCGAAGGAACTGCGACATCCACGACCAGTCGGCAGCCTGAGCAGCGAGTGCGGCGGGTTCGGTGTTCACGTTGTCGGGGCCGACGACAGCGCTCAGGTCGCGCGCCAACTGCCCCCAAAGATACGGCCGCGCCGCGCTGGCGCCGGTGCTTGCCAAGGGAGGAGTCACGCTGCGCCGCCTCTCGCCTTGGTCCCGCAATCCACCCGGGAGCGAACACAGTTGCGAAGACCCGTGCATGACAGCAGTCCCACGGGTTGTTCAGGCGCCTACGCTAGGGCCGCTTAGGGTTGAATGTCAACGTGGATACACCTTGCAATGCAGGGTTGGATTCGCTACGTTGTGGCGCGCGTCACCATGGCTGGCGGGGACGTTCGGACCCCGATCTCGACCGGAGAGGCGGTAGGCGTGGTCGGCACCGCAGTGCAGTCCGCCCGCCGAGACATCATGCGTCGGTTCGGGGCGCTTGTGGTTCCTGTCATCTCGCTGCTCGCCTTGGTGTGGGTGCTCTTCTTGGCTCGCGGCACGACGGCTCAGCCGGCGGTGAAGGATCCCGGGGAGTTCGCAGTCACGCTGTTGGACGGCGTCACCTTCGCCGGCTTGCTCTTCGTCGTCGCCTCCGGCTTCACGCTGATCTTCGGCCTGATGCGCACCGTCAACATGGCGCACGGCTCGCTGTTCCTCCTCGCCGGCTTCACCGCCATCGCCATTCAGCAGGAGATGGTCGGCAAGACCACCAACATCGCGCCCGAGGACGTCACCCTGATGTCGTGGATCGTGCCGCTCATCGTCGCCGCAGCGCTCGCGGCGCTGCTCGGTGTGTTGCTGCAGCAGGTCTTCCTCCGCTGGAACCAGGGCCAGGAGCTGCGGCAGGCGCTGATCACGATCGCCATCTCCGTCGTCCTGGCCGACCAGATGCTGCGGCAGTTCGGCGGCCTGGCGAAGACGATGGTGTGGCCGGGTGCCGTTTCGCACTTCATCGAGATCTTCGGCCAGCGGTACGCGACGAGCCGTTTGTTCATGCTCGCCGTCGCGGTGGTGGTTGGTGTCGCCCTGTGGCTGTGGCTGACCAAGACCCGGATGGGCATGGTCATCCGGGCAGGTGTCGACGATGAGCCGATGGTGCGCGCACTCGGCATCAACGTCACACTCGTCTTCGCCGTCACCTTCTTCGTAGGCGCCTTCCTGGCCGGGGTCGGTGGCGTGATGGGAGCCTCCTTCGCGGGGGCCGCCACCGGCTCCGACGGCGCCTGGCTGCTCAACTCACTCGTCGTTGTGATCATCGGCGGGCTGGGTTCGATCAAGGGCGCCGTGGCAGGCTCGCTGCTCTACGGCCTCGTGTCGGCGTTCGCACCGGTGTACCTCCCGACGCAGTACACCTTCTACGCCGTGATCTTCTCGTTCGTCCTGCTGGCGCTGGTGCTCGCGGTCCGGCCCTACGGCCTGTTCGGCCGGCCGGCATGACCGCACGCAGGCTGCTCACCCCGGCGAACGCGGCCCTCGCCGTCCTTGTCGTCCTGCTGCTGGCGCTGCCCGCGATCAACTCCGGCTTCTTCGTCACGTTCGTCTGACGCAGGCGCTGATCTACGGCCTGATCGCGGTCACGATCGTCTTCCTGACCTCGCACGGGGGGATGATCTCGCTGGCCCAGCTGCTGTTCGCGGGCATTGCGGGTTTCATGTTCGGCAATGCGGCGCTCGAGTCGGGTGCGCGGGGTTGAACCTCGGGTGGCCGCCATGGGTGGCTGTTCTCTTCGCACTGGCCGTCACCACGGCGGTGGCCTTCCTGCTCGGCGCGCTGGCAAGCCGCACGACCGGCATCTACTTCTTGATGCTGACGCTGGTGTACGGCGTCATCGGCTACACCTTCTTCGCCCAGGTGGTCACGGTCTCGGGCCCCGGCGGCGTCACCAGCATCGTCGCTCCGGAGCCGTTCACCGATCGGGTGAACCTGTACTACGCCGCCGTGGTGCTCTCCGCCCTGGCCTATCTGGCGTTCCGCGCCATCGGCCGGACCAACTTCGGGCTTGCCCTGCAGGGCGTGCGCGACGACCCGGTGCGGATGAGCTCACTCGGCTTCAACGTGCCCCTGCACCGCACACTTGCGTTCACGCTGGGCGGGTTCGTCGCGGGCGTAGCGGGGTTGCTCAATGTGTGGTGGCGAGGGCAGATCGACCCGGCGTCGATCTCCATCGGCCCCACTCTCATCGTCTTGATCATCGCGGTCATCGGCGGGATCTCGTACTTCGAGGGCGCCTGGTTGGGCGCGCTGGTGTACGTGCTCCTCGACACCTATACCGACTCGATCCCGCTGATCGACCAGATCGGCTTACACCTGACCGTTTCAACACCGTCATCGGCCTGATGGTGCTGCTGATCATGGTGTTGTCGCCCGAAGGGCTCGTCGGCATCATCGAGCGAGCACGCCGCGGCCGCGGCGGCGCGAGGCCGAGCGAGCACTCGATCGAGCCGCCGACGACATCTCCCACACCCGTCCAGACCGGCTCTGGACGAGAGCCGTGAGCCGACTGGTGACAGCCAGGGAAGTACGCGGAGCGACCGTCGCGCCGCTGACAACGAAAGGAAACCATCCCGAATGATCAGGCGATTGCGCAAGCCGAGGCGGTTGCTCCCGGCCGCGTTGCTGTCGGTTATCGCCCTGCTGGCCTCCGGGTGCAGCGAGGGCGGCGGCGACAACACAGGTGACGGCGGTTCTGGAGTCCGACCCTGCCACCGAGGGCGACACCGTCAAGCTCGGCATTCTCGGCGAGTGTGAAGGGCCGTTCGGCGGGTTCCACGAGGACACCGTGGCCGGTGTGGCGCTCGCCATGGTGAATTTCGCCGGCGCGACGGTGAGCTCCAAGACGACAGCGCTCGAGGGCTGGACGGGGGCCGAGGTCAACGGCACCCTGATCGAACTCGTCGGCATCGGCTGCGGCGACGACACCCTCGACACGATCAGGAAGAGATCCGCCAGCTGGTCGAGCAGGAGGGCGCCAACGTCGTCATTGGGCCGCTGTCGGGTGATGAGGGCATCGCGGTCGCCGAGTACGCGAAGGCACACCCGGAGATCACGGTGTTGTCCGGCATCGCCGGATCACAGGAGCCGACGCTGCAGGTGCAGGCGCCCAACTACTTCCGCTTCCACGGCGACGGTGCCATGTGGAACGCCGGAATGGGTGACATCCTGCACAACCAGGAGGGCTGGGGACACCGTCGCCGTCATCGCCGACGACTACAGCTTCGGCCACACCTCGGCGGCAGGTTTCATCGCGGACTTCTGTGGTGTGGGTGGCGAGGTCACGGCCCGGGTTTTCCCGCCGCTGGGCACGACCGACTATTCGCAGTACATCCACAACTGCCCGACCCCGACGAGGTCGACGGCTACTTCTGGGTGGTCGGCGGGACGGGCACGCAGGCTGCGCTCGAGGCGTTCGTGAACGCCAAGGGCGACCTGACCGGCGACCAGCATGCGGGCAACCTGTTCTTCAACTCCGGGCCTCGCCGGCGCTGGGCACCGACATCGCCAAGTGTACGTCGGCGGCTTCGCCGTGCCGCCGGGCGACATCAAGACACCCGAGATCGAGGAGTACCTGGCCAGCGCCGACAAGACGTGGGACACCCTGGCCACCGGTCTGACCGGTGGCGAGCCTGGTCCTCCGTCCACCGCGGCCGGCTTCGGCTTCATGTACGGCTACTACTCGGCCGGCGTCGCCTTGACCGAGGGCCTGAAGGCGACCGGTGGCGACCCGTCGCCAGAGCCCCAGCAGCGCGCTCGCGGACCTGAGTGTGGACCTGCCATACGGCGAGATCAGGCTTGACGAGAACCCGCAGCGGCATCGCCGACGTCGGCNAAGGGCTGGGACACCGTCGCCGTCATCGCCGACGACTACAGCTTCGGCCACACCTCGGCGGCAGGTTTCATCGCGGACTTCTGTGGTGTGGGTGGCGAGGTCACGGCCCGGGTTTTCCCGCCGCTGGGCACGACCGACTACTCCTCGTACATCGCTCAGCTACCTGACCCCGACGAGGTCGACGGCTACTTCTGGGTGGTCGGCGGGACGGGCACGCAGGCTGCGCTCGAGGCGTTCGTGAACGCCAAGGGCGACCTCACCGGTGACCAGCATGCCGGCAACCTGTTCTTCAACCCGGGCCTCGCCTCGGCGCTGGGCACCGACATCGCCGGCGCGTACGTCGGCGGCTTCGCCGTGCTGCCCAGCGACATCAAGACACCCGAGATCGAGGAGTACCTGGCCAGCGCCGACAAGACGTGGGACACGCTCAAGACCGGTCTGACCGGTGGCGAGCCCGGTCCTCCGTCCACCGCCGCCGGCTTCGGCTTCATGTACGGCTACTACTCGGCCGGTGTCGCGCTCACCGAGGGCCTGAAGGCGACCGGTGGCGACCCGTCGCCAGAGCCCCTGCAGCAAGCGCTCGCGGAGCTGACCCTGGACCTTCCATACGGCGAGATCAGCCTCGACGAGAACCGCAGCGGCATCGTCGACGTCGGCCTGTCCCAGCTGGTTGAGGAGGACGGCAAGATCGTTCAGAAGGCGGTCGCAATCGTCCCCAAGGTCGACCAGAGCTTCGGCGGCACGTTCAGTACCGACACTCCTCCTCCGAGCCGGGACTTCCCGCCCTGTGAGACCGCTGACCTCCCGTGGGTCGGTAACGAGATCCCCGTGGAGAATGGTGTGCCGCAGGAATGACAGGTGACTGAGGAACGCACCATGCGACCGAACACCACCACCGGAGCCACCTCCGGCGACTCCGTCGTCGAGCTGCGCTCGGTCGTGGTGGCGTTCGGTGGCCTGCTGGCCCTGGGCGGCGTCGATCTCGACGTCGCCCAGGGCGAGCGACTGGCGATCCTCGGCCCGAACGGTGCGGGCAAGACCACGTTGTTCAACGTGGTTGCCGGCGACCTCGTCCCGACGGAGGGGTCGGTCGTCATCAAGGGCGTCGACTGCACGCATCTACCGTCCCGGCACCGGCCGCGGCTCGGTGTGGGCCGGACCTACCAGAAGGCCCGCTCGTTCCCGGGCCTGACCGTGGGGGACAACCTCTACCTCGCGGTTGTCGGGCGGCACGGGCGCCAGCGGGGGCTTCTCCCGAGAAGCCGAGACCGCTCGTGGCGCGACCGAGCAGCCGCCACAGCGCAGTCGGTCTGGCTGCACGACCGTCTCGACACCAGAGTCGCTGACCTCAGTCACGGTCAGAAGCGCCAGCTCGAGATCGGCATGGCGATCGTCACCGAGCCCGACGTACTGCTGCTGGACGAGCCGGCGTCGGGGCTGTCGCGCGGTGAGCGCGAACGGCTCACCGACCTGCTTGACAAGCTGGCGGCGGACTCGACGCTGCTGCTGATCGAGCACGACATGGACGTCGCCTTCAAGGTGGCCCGCCGCATCGTGGTGATGTCCGACGGAAAGATAGTCGCGTCCGGCACACCGGAAGACGTGCAGGCCAACCCCTTGGTCCACGAGATCTACCTCGGCAGCGAGGCGCTGACATGACAGGCACGCTGCTCGAGGTACGTGACCTCTCGTCAGGCTACGGCGAGTCGCAGGTGCTCGATGGTGTCAGCTTCGCGATGGGCGTGGAAGCCGTTGGCATCCTCGGCCGCAACGGCATGGGCAAGACCACGCTGTGCGCGACGCTCATGGGACTCGTACGTCGCTCCGCTGGCGAGGTACATCTCGACGGCCGGCGCATCGACGGCAAGTCACCCGAGCAGATCGCCCGCAGCGGCATCTCCTACGTACCGCAGGGGCGCCGGCTGTTTCCCTCGCTGACCGTCGACGAGCACCTGGCCATGCTGGCCAAGGGGACGAAAGGAAAACGGTGGACGCCCAAGGCAGTCTATGAGCTGTTTCCCCGGCTGGCCGAGCGCAAGGGAAGCAGCGGAGGGGACCTCTCGGGAGGCGAGCAGCAGATGCTTGCCGTGGGCCGCGCGCTGCTCCTCAACGGTTCGCTGGTGCTCATGGACGAACCGTCGGAGGGTCTCGCACCGACAATCGTCGACGTACTCGTCGAGGCAGTGCACCACCTCGTCTCCGAAGGCACTGCCGTTCTCGTGGTCGAGCAGAAGCTGCGGGCGGCCACGGCCATGGCGGAGCGCCAGCTCTTGATGGTCTCGGGTCGCATCCAGGCCGAGTCGACAGCGGCTGAGCTGCTCGCCAACCCCGACCTACAGACTCGGTACCTCGGCGTCGGTAGCGCCGTCGAGACCGGCGAGCACGCTGCCGGATCACCGGCGAAAGGCAGGGTTTCATGACCGGCTCCCTCAACGTGGCACTTTTCGGCTCGAAGTTCATGGGACGGGCCCACTCGAACGCCTGGCTCAAGGTCGGTCGGTTCTTCGACGTCGATCCGGTGCCGGTGATGCACACGGTCGTAGCGCGCAACGCCGGCGAGGTCGACCAGTTCGCGCAGCGATGGGGGTGGCAGCATTCGTCCACCGACTGGCAGGCGGTGGTCTCGTCTGACGACATCGGTCTCGTCGACATCGGCACCCCCAACGACGTACATGCCGAGCAGGCGATATCGGCCCTGGAGGCCGGCAAGCATGTCGCCTGTGAGAAGCCGCTGGCTGGCACGCTCGAGGATGCCCATCGCATGGCCGAGGCAGCGCAGGCTGCAGCGGGCAAGACCTTCGTGTGGTTCAACTACCGACGGGTTCCGGCGGTGGCCCTGGCGCATCGCTTGGTCGCCGCTGGGGCCCTGGGCCGGATCTACCATGCCCGGGCTGCCTACCTGCAGAGCTGGGGCGGCCCGGACACCCCGCTGCTGTGGCGCTTTCAGGGTGAGGTCGCCGGCTCAGGGGCGCACGGTGATCTCAACGCCCACATCATCGACGCGGTCCGCTTCGTGACGGGCGAGGAGATCGTTACGGTCGAGGGCGCCGTCGAGCACACCTTCATCGAGGAGAGGGAGATCCTGGCCGGGACATCCGGCGGCGAGATTGCGGGGGCCGGGGCGGCCACCGCGGGCGCCAAAGGGCGCAGCACGGTGGACGACGCGGTGCTGTTCTTGGCCAGGATGAGCGGCGGTGCGCTCGCCAGCTTTGAAGCGACTCGGCTGGCGACCGGCTACCACAACGCGAACCGCTTCGAGATCCACGGCGAACGCGGTGCCCTCCGCTTCGACTTCGAGCGCATGAATGAGCTGCACGTCTACAGCCTTGACAACGACCCCGCCGTGCAGGGGTGGACCACGGTCGACGTCACCCGCGCAGGCAGCGGTCACCCCTACGTCGAGGCTTGGTGGCCCGACAGCCACGGCCTTGGCTACGAGCACACCTTCATCAACCAGGCCAGCGACATCCTCACCGACATCGGTGGAGGCCAACCGCCGTTCGCGCTGCCGGACTTCGCCGACGCCCTGCAAACCCAACGCGTGCTCCACGCGGCAATCGAGTCGGCCCGGAACCGTTCGCCCGTTGCCGTCGCCGACATCTGACCGGACCCACTGACTAAGGAGAAAGAGGCCATATCGTGACCACACCATCGCCGTACGAACCGACCTATATGCCGGTGGGCGTGCTCACCGCCGCCCTGCAGGAGCTGACGCCGCGCGAGCAGCGCGATCCCGACCCTGACCTGGCAGTGGAGGAGTGGCTAGCCTTCGCCAAGGAGCTCGGCGCCGACTGCATCGAGCTGTCTGCCGCGCTGCACCCCTCGCTCGCCGACGTCCCTGCCGAAGCGATGCTCGACCCCGTCGCCAACACCTTGGACCTCCGCGACCCGTTCGACGAGCAACGCGCCAAGCGCGTGTTGGCCGCGATTGACGAGACGGGTGTGGACATCGCCGACGTCGCCTACTTCGACGACATGCTGCACGAGGACCCGGCGATCCGCCGCAAGAAGCACGACTTCATGCTGCGGGTCATGGACACCGCGGTGTTGTTGGGGGTCTCCGCCGTAACGGGCTTCGTGGGGCGCAACCAGTCGCGCTCGATGGACCAGAACCTGATCGACTTCGAAGAGGGGTTCGTGCCGCTGCTGCAGGCGGCCAAGGACCGCGGCCTCTCCTACCGGGTGGAGCAGTGTCCGATGCCCGGGTGGACGCCCGGCGACAACTTCCACAACAACATCGCGTACACGCCGGCGATGTGGATCGCGCTGCACCGGATCTGTGAGCGGAACGGCGTCGGTGACCAGTTCCGGATCCACTACGACCCGTCGCACTCGATCCTGATGGGCCAGGACACGCGGTCAATGTTCCAGTACCTCGCCGACGAGGGCTACGGCTTCATCATCGCCGGCATGCACGTGAAGGGACAGGTCGTCGACGCCAAGGGCGTGTCGGCCTGGGGGTACGGCGGTCAGACGGTGCAGCGCGGCGACTGGGACGGCGACGAGATCTCCTCGAACCCGGCCGACCTGGCGAACGCCTGGAAGAAGCAGACGGTGCTCTGCGAACACGAGCTGCCCGGCACCGCGCGCCACGACCCGCTCGCCTACCTGCAGAACCGCACGGTCGACTGGCTCGACCACCAGCTGGCAGCCCGGGAGCTGCTCGACGTCGACGTGGCCAGCATGCCGCTCATCGTCGAGCACGAGTATCCGAAGGCGCGCGTGCAGGACAAGGACCTGCTCCAGCCGATCCTGGCCGGGTCGATCGACTTCACCCGGCACATCGACCGTGCCGCGGCGGCGATGTACGCCCTTCAGCACGAGGTCCTGGCGGCGCAGGGAATTCCGGTCCAAGGCGTCGGCCGAGAGGCATTCCGCAGCTGACACGCCCCCGACTTGTCAGGGTGAGCCGAGCGCAGAGACGGTCCGCACAGCCTGACAGGTCCCCAGATGTCCACGAGGAGCAGACGACCCTATGAGCAGCTTCTTCACCGACGTGCCCGACAGGGTTCGGCCAGCGGGGCAGGCGCCGTCCGACGACCAGTCCAACGGACTCGGTTACCGGGTGTACGACCCCGACCGGCTGGTCGGCGGCAAGCGCATGGAGGACCAGCTGCGCATCGCCGTCTGCTACTGGCACAGCTTCAACTGGCCGGGCAGCGACGTGTTCGGTGCCGGCACGTTCGACCGGCCGTGGCTGGCTGCCCACGACGACCCGGTGGAGGCAGCATTCGCCAAGCAGGATGCGGCGTTCGAGTTCTTCGCGAAGCTCGGCACGCCTTTCTACTGCTTTCACGACACCGACATGGCGCCGCCGGGGGACACGCTCAAGGCGTCGAAGTCCAACCTGGACCGGCTCGTCGACCGAGCCGCCGAGAAGATGTCCGACACCGGTGTCCGGCTGCTGTGGGGGACGGCCAACCTGTTCTCCCATCCTCGGTACGCCGCCGGCGCCGCCACCAACCCCGATCCGGAGGTATTCGCGCACGCAGCGGCTCAGGTCCGCGACGCCCTCGAAGCCACCCACCGGCTAGGCGGTGCCAACTACGTCCTCTGGGGTGGCCGGGAGGGCTACGAGACGCTGCTGAACACGCGGATGCGTCAGGAGGCCGACCAGCTCGCGCGCTTCCTCCACCTCGTGGTCGAGCACAAGCACAAGATCGGCTTCGGCGGCACGCTGCTGATCGAGCCCAAGCCCCAGGAGCCCACCAAGCACCAGTACGACTACGACTGCGCGACGGTGCACGGCTTCCTCGACCGTTACGGGCTGATCGGTGAGTTCAAGGTGAACATCGAGGGCAACCACGCGACGCTGGCGGGGCACTCGTTCCACCACGAGGTGGCGTACGCCGTTGACCACGGCATCTTCGGCAGCATCGATGCCAACCGCGGCGACGCGCAGAACGGGTGGGACACCGACCAGTTCCCCAACTCGGTCGAGGAGCTGTCCCTGGTGCTCTTCGAGATCCTGTCGTCCGGCGGCTTCACCACCGGCGGGTTCAACTTTGACACCAAGTTGCGCCGCCAAAGCCTGGACCGGACCGACCTGTTCCACGGGCACATCGGCGGCATCGACACGCTCGCGCAAGCCCTGCTGGTCGCCCAGGCGCTGCTTGACGACGGTGTCCTCGACCGCGCCCGCAGCCAGCGTTACGCCGGGTGGGACGGCGAGCTCGGCCGCCGCATCCTGAACTCGGGGGCCGACCTCGCATCGCTCGCCGGCGAGGCGACACAGGAAGACCTCGACCCGCCGCCGGTCTCCGGGCGCCAAGAGCTGCTGGAGAACGAGGTCAACCGGATTGTGTGGTCCACCTGATGACCCGCAGCCGCGACGAGCTCGTTGCCTCCTTCCAGCAGATGGCCGCGCGCAGAGAACCGATCGTCGGTGGCGGCGCCGGCACCGGGTTGTCGGCCAAATGGGAGGAGGCCGGCGGCATCGACCTCATTGTCATCTACAACTCGGGTCGCTACCGGATGGCTGGTCGTGGGTCGCTTGCGGGACTGCTCGCCTACGGCAACGCCAACGACATCGTCGTGGACATGGCACGCGAGGTGCTGCCGGTCGTTCGGCACACTCCCGTGCTGGCCGGCGTCAACGGCACGGATCCCTTTTATCTGCCCCACGTGTTCCTGGCAGACCTCAAGCGGTTGGGGTTCTCCGGGGTGCAGAACTTTCCGACGGTGGGATTGTTCGACGGTGTCTTCCGGCAGAACCTGGAGGAGACGGGCATGGGGTACGCGCTCGAGGTGTCGATGATCCGGCAGGCCAGAGAGCTCGACCTGCTCACCACGCCGTACGTTTTCAGCGAGGACGACGCCGCGGCCATGGCGGAGGCGGGTGCCGACATCGTCGTATGCCACATGGGACTGACCACCGGCGGCAGTATCGGCGCGGAGACCGCGCTGACCCTGGACGACTGCGTCGATCGCGTCGACAGGTGGGGCGCGGCGGCGCGTGCGGCTCGGTCCGATGTGCTTGTGCTGTGCCACGGCGGCCCGATCGCCGAGCCCGCAGACGCCAGCTACGTGCTCCAGCACGCCAAGGACGTCCACGGCTTCTACGGCGCCTCGAGTATGGAGCGGTTGCCCACCGAGCAGGCGCTGAAGGCCCAGACCGAGGCGTTCAAGGCCGTGACCTTCTGAGGACCGGGGCCGTCGCGTGAAAGCCCCGCTGGTCGTCGGCGTCGACTCCTCGACACAGTCCACCAAGGTCGAGGTGCGGGAACTGGAGACTGGCGCGTTGGTCGCGACGGGGCGCTCCCCGCATCCGCCGACGTCGCCACCGGTGTCGGAGCAGGACCCTGACTCCTGGTGGTCGGCGCTGGTCGAGGCCTTTGCGCAGGTGCGTGCTCACCTCGACCGCGTCGTCGCCGTGTCCGTCGCCGGCCAGCAGCACGGTCTTGTCGTGGTCGACAAGGCCGGCACGACGATTCGTCCAGCCAAGCTCTGGAACGACACGACCTCCGCGGCTCAGGCGGCGGCGCTGCGCGAACGGCTGGGAGCCGGTGAGTGGGCCGCTCGCTGCGGGCTGGTGCCGGTCGCCAGCTTCACGATCACGAAGCTGGCGTGGCTGGCGGACAAGGAGCCGGAGCACCTGGCCCTCGTCGACCGCGTGATGCTGCCGCACGACTGGCTGACCTGGCGGCTGACCGGTGAGCACGTGACCGACCGCGGTGACGCCTCGGGCACCGGTTGGTGGTCGCCGCTGGACGGCAGCTACCGCGCCGACCTGCTGGGACTTGTCGTCGACGACCCGGGGTCGTGGCTACCGAAGCTGCCCACGGTGCTGGGACCGACACAGCCGGCCGGCACTGTGCTCGGCGACGTTGCGGCCGAGCTTGGCCTCCGTGACCACGTCGTCGTGGGGCCGGGCACGGGAGACAACATGGCGGCGGCGCTGGGCCTGGCCATGTCGCCGCGGGAAGTCACCCTGTCGCTGGGGACGTCGGGTACGGCGTTCACGGTGGCCACGTCGCCGACGAGCGACGTGACGGGCGCCGTGGCCGGCTTCGCCGATGCGGCAGACGGCTTCCTGCCGCTTGTTGCCACCTTGAACGCGACGAAGGTGACCGAGACCGTTGCCCGGTGGCTCGACGTGGACGTGAGACGGCTGACCGAGATGGCGCTTACGGCGCAGCCCCGGGCGGACCTCACCCTCATCCCCTACTTCGACGGGGAGCGCACCCCCGATCGACCGCAGGCGACGGGGGTGTGGCGCGGACTGCGCAACGATACGACGCGCGAAGACCTGGCCAGGGCAGCCTTTTCTGGCGTGGTCAACGGGCTCTTGTCGGGCGTCGACGCGCTGCGGAGTGCCGGCGTCGAGATGGACGGCTCGCTCCGCCTGGTCGGCGGCGGCGCACGCTCGGCGGCGTACCGGCAGATCACCGCTGACCTGTGGGACGGGCCAATCACCGCCCACACCGACGCCGAGCCGGTGGCCACGGGCGCCTGTGTGCAGGCCGCCGCAGTGCACTCCGGGCGCGGACCGCGGGACGTGGCGGCGTCGTGGCGGCTCGACGCCGGCGTTTCGGTGGAACCAGATCCCCAGGTTGACGGTCCAGGTCTGCGGGCCGCCTACCGTGATGCAGCGAGGAGCGTGTGATGCCCACGGTCGTCCTAGCCGGAACCCTCGACACCAAGGGCCACGAGTACGCCTTCGTGCGGGACCGCGTGCGCGAGCACGGCGTCGACGTGCTGCTCATCGACGTCGGCGTGTACGCGCCGCAGATCGAGCCCGACATCTCCCGCGAGGAGGTCGCCCGAGCCGCTGGTGAGGACGCAGGTGCGCTGGCCGACGTCGGTGACCGGGGCGCAGCCACGACAGCCATGGGCCGCGGGGCCGCCGCGCTGCTGCCGGCGCTCCACGACGAGGGCCGGCTGGACGGCGTGCTCGGGATCGGTGGATCGGGCGGGTCGTCGATCGTGACGACGGCCATGCGCGCGCTTCCGGTCGGCGTACCGAAGTTGATGGTTTCGACGCTCGCCTCTGGCGACACCCGGCCTTACGTGGGCGCCGTCGACGTCACGATGATGTACTCGGTGGTCGACATCGCCGGGATCAACTCGATCTCGGCCCAGATCCTCACCAACGCGGCGGGAGCCATCGCCGGCATGGTCTCGTCGTCCGTGCCGCCGATGGAGCACAAGCCGCTTGTCGGCGCGACGATGTTCGGTGTGACGACGCCGGGTGTCACCCGCGCGCGTGAGCGGCTCGAGGAACTCGGCTACGAGGTGCTCGTCTTCCACGCGACGGGCACGGGCGGACAGTCCATGGAGACCTTGGTCGACCGGCGGCTTCCTGGCCGGCGTCCTCGACCTGACGACCACGGAGCTGGCCGACGACCTGGTCGAGGAGTGCTGTCGGCGGGACCGCACCGCCTTGAGGCGGCAGGTGGCCGCTGGCGTGCCGCAGGTGGTCTCGCTGGGCGCCCTCGACATGGTGAACTTCGGACCCCGCCAGACGGTCCCGTCGCAGTTCGAAGGGCGCAACCTCTACGTGCACAACCCGACGGTGACGCTGATGCGCACGACACCGGAGGAGTGTCGCGAGCTCGGTCGCGAGGTGGGGCGCAAGTTGTCCGGGGCGTCGGGACCGACGGCGCTGTTCGTGCCACGCAACGGCGTGTCGATGATCGCCGTCGAAGGACAGCCGTTCCACGACCCGGCGGCCGATGAGGCGCTGTTCTCGGGGTTGACGGAGACCGTGGGCGAGGTCGAGGTGCACGAACACGACCTCGACGTCAACGACGAGCGGTTCGCCGTCGCGATGGCGGACCGCCTGCACGAGATGATCACCGCGGTGACCCGACAACAACAACAAGGAGACTGATGAGCACCTTCATCCAGCTGGACGACGTACGGCGCGAGCAGTTCGACTGGGGAGTGATCGGGTGGCGCCTGGTTCCCACGCACGGCGCCAACCACTTGGTGGTGATGGACGTCGAGCTCCAGCCCGGCGGCGGTCACGACTTCCACCGCCACCCGGGCCAAGAGGAAATGATCATCGTCAAAGAAGGGGCTATCACCCAGTTCGTGGGGGAGGAGTCACGAAGCCTGACGGCCGGCGACTCTGCGTTCGTGCCCGAGGGCGTCGTGCACGCCTCCTTCAACGACAGTGAGCAGACCGCCTACCTGCAGGTGGTCATCTCGCCCTCGCTGGGAGGTGAGACCGGCTACGGGCTGGAGGAGGTCGCCGACCAGGAGCCCTGGGCGTCGCTGCGCGCGGGAGATCGCGGCTAATGCGACTCGCGGACGACACCGTCGCCGCTGGACCCGACCAGGAAGTCGAGGTCGGCGCCACGGTCTGCCTGCATCACGTGGTCGACATAGAGCCGCTCCCAGCCGCGCGCCGGTGCTGCCAGCGACGATCGCATAGCCGCCGAAGGCTGCCGCTTCGCCCAATCGACGCTCGGCACGTCGACGTCGATGCGCCGGGCAGGCACGTCCAGGACGATCGGGTCCCCGTCTCGGACGAGCGCCAGCGGGCCGCCGACCGCTGCCTCCGGAGCGGCGTGCAGAACCACGGTGCCGTAGGCGGTGCCGCTCATCCTGCCGTCGCTGACCCGCACCATGTCGCGCACCCCCTTAGTCAGCAGCCTGGCAGGCAGCGGCAGGTTGGCGACCTCGGGCATCCCGGGATAGCCGCGCGGGCCACAGCCGCGCAGCACGAGAACGCAGTCCTCGTCGACGTCCAGAGATGGGTCGTCGAGTCGAGCCCTGAGGTCTTCGACGCTTTCGAAGACGACAGCCCTGCCACGGTGCCGCAACAAGTGCGCCGATGCGGCGGCGGGCTTCACCAGTGCCCCGTCGGGAGCCAGGTTGCCACGTAGCACAGCGATGCCCGAGTCCCGTTTCAACGGCTCTTCTCGTGGTCGGATGACGGAGGCGTCCCAGGTCGGGGCGCCGTTGACGTGCTCCGCCAGGGTCCGTCCGGTGACGGTCAAGGCCGTTGGGTCCAACAGATCCTCGACCTGCGCGAGCACGGCCAGCATCCCGCCGGCGCGGTGGAAGTCCTCCATGAGGAAGCGCCCCGCCGGGTGGAGGTCCACCAGCAGCGGGACGTCCCTCCCCGCCCGGTCGAAGTCGTCCAACGACAGGTCCACCCCGACTCGACCAGCGATGGCGAGCAGGTGTACGACCGCGTTGGTAGACCCGCCGATAGCGGTCAGGGCAACGATCGCGTTCAGAAACGACCCTCGAGTCAGCACCGTGCTGGGTCGCCGGTCGTCGTTGACCATGTCGACGACGAGCCGCCCGCTCTCCTGCGCCATGGCCAGCAGCCGGCTGTCGGGGGCCGGGGTCCCGGCGATTCCGGGAAGCGTCGTGCCCAGCGCTTCGGCCAAGCAGGCCATCGTGGACGCCGTCCCCATCGTGTTGCAGTGCCCGCGGCTACGGATCATCGCCGACTCAGCGGCTAGGAAGTCGGCCCTGGCCAGAGTTCCGGCTCGCACCTCCTCCGACAGCCGCCAGACATCGGTGCCGCAGCCCAGCGGTGCGCCACGGAACGTGCCGGTGAGCATCGGCCCGCCGGGAACCACAACAGCCGGCAGGTCAACCGAGGCCGCTGCCATCAGCAGCGCGGGGATCGTCTTGTCGCAACCGCCCAGGAGTACCACGGCGTCGATCGGGTTGGCGCGAAGCAGCTCCTCGGCCGCCATCGCCGCCATATTGCGCCAAAGCATCGCCGTCGGGCGCATCTGGTTCTCACCTAGTGAGACCATGGGAAGGTTCAAGGGAACGCCGCCGGCTTCCCAGACTCCCTGCTTCACACTCGTCGCAAGCTCGTCGAGGTGGCTGTTGCACGGGCTGAGGTCCGACGCGGTATTGGCGATGGCGATGTGTGGCCGTCCGTCGAAGGCGTTGTTCGGCAGCCCCCGACGCATCCAGGCACGGTGGATGAATGCGTTGCGGTCATCACCGCCGTACCAGTGCTGGCTGCGATGCTGCGTCACAGTCCCTGCCTCCCGGATCGCGACCCGACCGTCCACTCTCTGCAACCGACCTCACCGTACCCGCCGTGCGCTGGTGGTACGTCGTCGTCATTCCGGCGGCGGGCCATGCTGACGTTTCCGGCCGAGGTGGCCAGCACCGCGTCGTACGAGCTAGCTGTGGGACCGGTCTCGGACGCCGGCCGCGAGCGGCTGCTGTGGGTCGACATGGTCGCTGTATGGGGCGCCGGTCAGGTCCGCAACATTGCTGCTGCCGGCGAGCACGTAGCGACAGTCGAGGTGGCAGCCCCGCATACGTCCAGCGGCCCGACCGCCGCGTGGTCCGGCCGCTGCGCGCACATCACCCAGCAAGAGTGGGAGGTCTGATGCAGCTCCTTCGCCTCGGCCCACCCGGGCGCGAACGTCCGGCCGTCAAGGTCGGCGACGACGAGTACGTCGACCTCGTCGATGACGTGGGCGACTTCGACGAAGCATTCTTCGGCCGCGGAGGTGTCGACCTGCTCCATGACGCCGTTGCCCAGCGAGTGCATGACGGCTTGACCTTCCCGTTGAAGGGCACGCGCATCGGCGCTCCGATCGGTCGGCCGCACCAGATCGTGGGCATCGGCCTGAACTACCGAGACCACGCCGTCGAGGCGGGCATGCCAATCCCGGACGAGCCGATCGTGTTCAACAAGGCGCCGAACTCACTTGGCGGACCCGACGACGACGTCCACCTCCCGCCCGGCTCCAGCAAGACCGACTGGGAGGTGGAGCTGGGGATCGTCATCGGCGCAAGGTGCCGCTACCTCGAGGACGAGCAAGCGGCCAGCCGGGCCATCGCGGGGTACGTGGTCGTCAACGACGTCAGCGAGCGCAGCTTTCAGCTGGAGCGGGGCGGACAGTGGGTGAAGGGCAAGTCCGCGGAGACGTTCACCCCGTGCGGCCCCCTGCTGGTGACACCCGACGAAATCCCGGACGTTGCTGACCTGTCCCTGTGGCTGGACGTCAACGGCGTACGCCGCCAAACGGGTTCCACGGCGACGATGCTGTTCGGCCCCACGTTTCTCGTGCACTACCTCAGTCGTTTCATGGTGCTAGAGCCGGGCGACCTCATCAGCACTGGCACGCCGCCGGGAGTCGGGATGGGCCTCCACCCGCCGGTCTTCCTGCGCGCCGGCGACCTCGTCGAGCTGGGGATTCACGGCCTGGGGAGCCAGCGTCAGCGTGTCGTCGCAGC
The DNA here is from genome assembly GCA_030447805.1 of Nocardioidaceae bacterium. Taxonomy (GTDB): domain Bacteria; phylum Actinomycetota; class Actinomycetes; order Propionibacteriales; family Nocardioidaceae; genus JAUJOE01. The sequence goes on from JAUJOE010000001.1 coordinate 454,484, forward strand.
GCCATGAGGGCCTTCGTAGTCAGCGCTCCCGGCCAGGCGGCGGTGCTGGATGTGGCGCCGCCGGTAGCGGAGGCAGACCAGGTCGTTGTCGACGTCGAACGGGTCGGCGTGTGCGGTACGGACGTGGAGTTCTTCACCGGCGAGATGGCCTACCTGCACGACGGTCACGCCAGGTATCCGCTCCGCCTCGGCCACGAGTGGTGCGGAACCGTCTCGTCCGTCGGGACTGGGGTGGAGGGCTCATGGCTCGGCCGCCGGGTCACCGGTGACACGATGCTCGGCTGTCGACGCTGCCAACGCTGCCGGGCTGGCCGCCAACACGTGTGCGAGCACCGCAAGGAAATAGGCATCCGCGGTGGTTGGGCGGGTGCGCTGGCAGAGCAGCTCGTCGTACCCCGGACCGCGCTGTACGCCCTGCCCGAGCAGATCGACGTGGTCGCGGGAGCGTTGGTCGAGCCCGGCGGCAACGCGCTACGCACCGTGCAGGCGGCCAGTCTGTCGGCGGGGGACCGGGTCCTGATCTGGGGGCCAGGCTCCATCGGCCTCCTCGCGGCTGCGTTCGCCGCCGCTGACGGCGCTGAAGTTCACCTAGTGGGTACGGAGCCTGAGTCGTTGGCCTTCGCAAGGTCGCTGGGCTACCGGAACGTGTGGAGCGTCCGGGAGCTGCCGCAGCTGCCGTTCGCCGCGGCCATCGATGCGACGTACGGACCGGAGGTTCCACGCGCGGCGGTGGAGCTGGTCGAACCGGGAGGGCGGGTGGTGCTCATCGGCATCGCCGGCCAACCGAGCTACGTAGACACACGCAGGTTGGTGCTCAAGGACGTCACCGTCGTAGGAATCCTCAGCGCCTCACCAGGCCTGGCTGGTGCCATCGCACGCTACGCCTCGTCTGCGGTCGACCCGCGGCCGCTGGTGGCGGCGACGGTGGGGCTTGAGCAGGTGGGAGAGGTGCTTGCCGGCCGGCGGCCAGCAGGTGCGGGAGCTGGACCGAAGATCCACGTCGACCCGCGTCGATGACCGAACCGAACGAGGAGGCCGCGATGAAGGACTTCGACGGGTTGTCGGCCCTGGTGACCGGAGGGGCCAGCGGGATCGGCGCGGCGACTGCTGCACTGCTCGCTGAGCGAGGTGCGCGGGTGGCGGTGGCAGACCTGTCCGTGAGCAGTGACCCGCAACATCTCAGCGTCGGCTGCGACGTGACCAGCCGCGCGTCGGTGGCGGCGGCCGTCGAGGCTGCGGTCGACGCCTTCGGCGGCCTGGACATCGTGATCAACAACGCCGGCATCGGCGCCGTGGGCGAGGTGACGGCGAACGACGACCAGGAGTGGCGCCAGCTGCTCGACGTAAACGTCGTCGGCATGGCCAGGGTGGCCGCCGCCGCCATGGCCGCTTTGCGCCGGTCCGAGCACGCGGCGATGGTCTTGACCTCCTCGGTGGTGGCGACGCTCGGCGTGCCAGGGCGTGCCGCTTACGCCGCTAGTAAGGGCGCGGTCCAGGCGCTGACCCTCGCCATGGCGGCTGACCACGTGCGCGAAGGTATCCGGGTCAACTGTGTCGCTCCGGGAACCACGGACACCCCCTGGGTGGGGCGGTTGCTCGCAGCTGCGGACGATCCCGATGCGGCCTCGGCCGCGCTCCGCGCCAGGCAGCCGCTCGGCCGGTTGGTTCACGCCGACGAGGTCGCGCACAGCATCGCCTACCTCGCCAGCCCGTTGTCGGGCTCCACCACCGGGACCGTCCTGACCGTCGACGGTGGCATGGCCAACTTGCGGCTGCCAACCTGAGAACGCATAGCGAGGCCACCGATATCCTCGGCCGCCCGTTAAACCCGATTTCGCGACAAGTTCTTCGATCCCACGGGCAAGAACTCAGACGTTGCGGCAGGTTGTCGAGGCCTTCGCTGAGGCTGGTCTAGCAGAGACTGACGCGGTGAACTTCTTCGAGGCGGTCCTGCTCGGCATCGTCGAGGGCGTGACCGAGTTCCTCCCGGTGTCGAGCACCGGTCACCTCACGATCACCGAGAAGTTGCTGGGGATGCAGATCGATGACCCCACGGTGACCGCCTTCACCGCCGTGATCCAGGTGGGCGCAATCGCTGCGGTGCTTGTCTACTTCCGCCAGGACATCGGGAGGATTGCCAGCGCCTGGGCGCGCGGCTTGGTCAAGCCGGAGGTGCGCGGCTCGTTCGACCACCGGATGGGCTGGTACGTCATCCTCGGCTCGGTCCCCGTGGTCATCGCCGCGCTGCTCGGTAAGGACCTCGTCACGGGAGCGTTTCGCAACCTGTGGTGGGTCGCGGGGGCGCTGATCGGCTGGAGCGTCGTCATGGTGGCGGCGGAGCGCATCGGTCGACAGCAGCGACACGAGAGCGACATCACGGCGCGAGACTCGGTGTTCATCGGCGTGGTGCAGTGCATCTCGCTGATCCCTGGCGTCTCTCGATCGGGCGCCACGATCTCAGCCGGGTTGTTGGCGGGTCTTGACCGGGTTGCCGCGACGCGGATGGCGTTCTTCTTGTCGATTCCCGCGTTGACCGCTGCTGGGCTCTATGAGCTGCCCCAGGCGCTCGATGGCGGCATCCCGGTGGCCGCTACGGCGGTGGCAACGGTGGTGAGCTTTCTGGTGGCGTACGCCTCGGTGGCGTGGTTGCTGAAGTTCGTCGCTCACCACCCGATCACCTGGTTCGTCGGCTATCGGGTGGCGCTCGGCGTCGTACTCATCGTCTTGTTGTCGACCGGCACGATCTCCGCCACCTAACGCGACGCCCCATCCCTTCCGACTTGTCAGGCTGCAGAGGACAGCTCCAGGCGTGGCTCAGCCTGACAAGTCGCGGGAGGCAAGGGGAGCTGGCTGCTGGCTGCTGCCGGCTAGCTGGCTGGTTCGGCCTGCTCTCGCTCTTGGCGCCCTTCGAAGAGAAAGGCACCGAAGCTGCCCGCCAGCGTGGCGATGAGGACCAGACCGACGGCGAACCCGGTGATCATGACCAGCTGCCCCAGTCGCGTCACCGGCACCGGATCAGCCTGCATGCCGATGACGACGCTGGCTGACCAGATCAACGAGTCGACGAAGGTGGGCAAGGTGCCGTCGCTGCCGCCTTCGAACACGTAGGCCAGTTCGGCCAGCGCGACCACAGCGATGACCGAAAGGCCGGCAAGGTAGCCGAGCCTGGATCGAAACAGCCGACGGGCGGTCCCGACGCTTCGGTACGACGTGGTGAGCACCCGGGCCGCCGGAAAGGCGCGGCCGAGCCTGACCAGCCGCAGAAAGCTGAACAACCGGAGCGTGGGCAGGATGAGGGCGAGCGCCTGCAGCCAGTGTCGTCGCAGGAAACGGCCCTTGACGGGCGCCAGCACCAGCTTGGCGGCGAAGTCAACAACGAAGATCGCCCAGATCGCCCAGCCGGCGACGTCCAGCGCCCGGCCGACCGGCGCACGCACCGAAACGGCGAGCTGGAAGCCGACGAGCAGCGCGAACAGCACTCCGAGCCACGCCATGACCGGGTCGGTGCGCTCCACCCACCGAGCGACAGCGTCCTCGAACTCATCCTCGCGGCTGGCCTGGTCGGTCACGGGTCAGAGCCAGCCGGAGCGTTTGAACAAGCGGTAGAGGGTGAGGCAGGCCACGGCCATCACCGTCAGGATCAGCGGGTAGCCGTAGGTCCACTGCAGCTCGGGCATGTGCTCGAAGTTCATGCCGTAGATGCCGGCCACCATGGTGGGTACGGCGACGATCGCCACCCACGCGGAGATCTTGCGCATGTCGCCGTTCTGCTGCACGGAGATGCGCGCCATCAGCGCGTCATGAGCGCTCGACAGCAAGTGATCCATGATCTCGATCTGCTCGCTCACCCGGATGGTGTGGTCGGAGACGTCCCGAAAGAACGCCTCCGCAGCCCTGGGTACGCCGGCCACCTGTCCGTTGGCGAAGCGCAGCAGCGGCTCACGCAGCGGGGCCGCTGCGCGACGGAACTCGGCGACCTCCCGCTTGAGGCGGTAGATCCGGTCAGCGTCGTTGCTGCGCTTGTCGGAGAACACCGACTGCTCGATGCTCTCGACGTCATCTTCGAGCTCCCGAGCGACGGCCTCATACGCGTCGACCACCCGGTCGCAGACGGAGTACAGCACCGCGAACGGGCCATGGCCGAGCACCTCGGTTTGCTCTTCGAGATCGCGGCGGGTGACGCTGAGGTCGGCTCCGGCACCGATGCGCACGGTCACCACGTAGTTCTTGCCGACGAAGACCGAGATCTGTCCCGTCTCGACTGCGTCGTGCGCGTCGACGTACCACAGCGTCTTGAGCACCATGAACAACATGGTGTCGTAGCGTTCGAGCTTCGGCCGCTGGTGCGCTCGGGTGGCGTCCTCGACCGCCAGCGGGTGCAGGGCGAAGGCAGCGGCTACCTGGCTCATCTCCTGCGGACTCGGGTCGTGCAGTCCGACCCAGACGAAGTCGTTTGCTTTTCCGGCCTCCGCCAGCGTGGTCGCCATACCTGCGTCACCGGCCGGCAACGCCACTCGTTTCCCGTCGCGGTAGACGGCGCAGTCGACGATCACGTCTGCCATTGTCGCCCGGATCGGGCGCGCGCGTGTCTTAAGGTGATCGCGTGGCGACCGTCTTGCTCGTGCGGCATGGTCGGTCAGCCGCCAACAGCGGGGGAGTGCTGGCCGGGCGCAGCCCCGGCGTTCTGCTCGACGAGGTCGGCCAGCAGCAGGTCGAGGCGACGGCGCAGCGGATGTCCGCACTCCCCGTGGCCGCCATCGTGAGCAGCCCGCTCGAGCGCTGCCAGCAGACCGCGAAAGTGATCGCCGAGTCGCTCGCGAAACCGGTTGAGGTACACCTCGACGACCGCTTCATCGAGTGTGGGTACGGCGACTGGACCGGCGGAGAGCTCAAGAAGCTCGCCAAGGACCCGCTGTGGAAGGTCGTGCAGGGCCACCCGAGCGCTGCCACGTTCCCGGCGGGGGAGTCCATCCGCGACATGCAGTGGCGGGCGTTGACCGCGACCCGGGAGTGGGACGGGAAGATCTCCGCCGAGCACGGCGCGCAGGCGCTGTGGGTCGCGGTCAGCCACGGCGACGTGATCAAGTCGATCCTTGCCGATGCGCTCGGCACGCACCTGGACAACTTCCAACGCATCGTCGTCGACCCGGCCGCCGTGTCGGTCGTTTCCTACACGCCGCTGCGCCCCTTCGTGGTGCGGTTCAACGAGCACGGGGACCTGCACGGGATCGCGCCGCCGCGCCGGCGACGCCGTAGAGCGGCCAGCAGCGACGCCGCCGTTGGCGGCGGAGCGGGGTCGTAGGCTTCCGGTATGGCGATCGTCGTGCACAACTACGAGCAACCCGACCGGTTCATCGCCGGCACAGTGGGTCCGCCCGGCCAGCGCACGTTCTTTCTCCAGGCCAAGGACGGCGACCGGGTGACGAGTGTCGCGCTGGAGAAGCAACAGGTGGCGATCCTCGCTGAGCGGCTCGACATCTTGCTTGACGAAGCGTTACGCCGAAGTGGTGGCGACGCCGCGATCCCCGCGGTGGCGCCGGTGGACCTTCGTGACGGCGATCCGCTGGATCAGCCGATCGTTGAGGAGTTCCGAGTCGGCACGATCACGCTCAGCTGGGATGGCGAGGACGGGGTCGTCGTCATCGAGCTCTTCCCAGTCTCCGAGGTGGCCGCCACAGACGACTCCGACGGCGGCGCGGACGACGCGGCGGACGAAGCGGAGACCGGAGCAGCGGAGATCGAGATCGAGGCAGACGAGATGCTGCTGGTCAAGCTCGACCCTGGCTATGCCCGGTTCTTCGCCCGGCGAGCGCTGTCGGTGGTGTCGGCAGGTCGTCCCGCGTGCCAGTTCTGCGGTGGGCCGATTGACCCGGAGGGGCACCTTTGTCCACGGGCGAACGGGTTCAAGCGCATTGCAGACTGACGACACGTTGGAGCGGGAGCTGACCGACGACGCCGTGGAAGCCGTGTTGTCCAACGGTGCCTTGACTGTCGTGGGCCGGCTGGCCACGGCGTCCAACGCGTCGTTCTTCGGCCAGGTCGAGCTCGACGGCGTCGCGTTGCCGTGCATCTACAAGCCGGTCGCCGGCGAGCGCCCGCTGTGGGACTTCCCCGACGGCACGCTGGCCGGACGGGAACGCGCCGCGCGGCTCGTGTCCGAGGCGGGGGGCTGGCACGTCGTACCGCCCACCGTGCTGCGGGACGGTCGGTTCGGACCGGGCATGTGCCAGCGCTGGATCGACGTGGAGTCGCAGTTCGCCCTGGTCGACATCGTGGACTCGGGGGCGGCGGAGCCGGGCTGGATCGCCGTACTGGAAGCCGAGGACGCCAGCGGCCGAGACGTGCTGCTCGTGCACGCCGACGACGAGCGCCTGCGCGACATGGCGCTCTTCGACGCGGTGATCAACAACGCCGACCGCAAGGGTGGCCACGTCCTGCTCGCTCCGGCGGCAGCGGCGGGCAGCGACCGGCAGGCAGGTCGGCTCTACGGATGCGACCACGGCGTCTCGTTCCACGTCGACACCAAACTGCGCACCGTCTTGTGGGGCTGGGCGGGTGAGCCGCTGCGCCCGCGGGACCTCCGGTCGCTGGCCCGCCTCGTCGATGCGCTCGACGCCGGTCTCGAGGACCAACTGGCGTCCTCACTCGCCGGTGCTGAGCTGCGCGCGCTGCGTCGCCGGGTCGACGTACTCCTCAGCACCGCTGAGATGCCGGTCCCTGACGGGTCCTGGCCCGCGATCCCGTGGCCGGCGTTCTGAGCGGGCGCGGCTACCCTTCGCGCATGCACGCATGGGCGCCGCCGGGTCTGCCCACCACCGCCCGCGACGTCTTGGGTGAAGCGCCCGCACTGGCGTTGTACGACGCCCGCACCGGCAGCGTCGACAACACCAAACCGGCAGCGCAGGCCCGCATCTACGTCTGTGGGATCACGCCCTACGACGCCACTCACCTCGGCCACGCCGCCACCTACGTCGCCTTCGACCTCGCCGTCCGGGCGTGGCGGGAGGCAGGCCACGGTGTGCGCTACGTGCAGAACGTCACCGACGTCGACGACCCGCTGCTCGAGCGCGCCGCTCGCACCGGCGAGCACTGGGCCGAGCTCGCCGCCCGGGAGACTCAGCTGTTCTGCGACGACATGGCGGCGCTGGCGGTCATCCCTCCGGACGTGTACGCCGGGGCCGTCGAGTCCATCCCGCTGGTCGTCAACCTCGTGCAGGACCTCCAGGCTGCAGGAGCTGTCTACGAGGTCGACGGGGACCTCTACTTCTCGGTCACCGCCGACCCCAGCTTCGGTGCGCTGTCAGGGCTCGGATCCGATGTGATGCTCAAGCTCTTCGCTGAGCGGGGTGGCGACCCCGACAGGCCCGGCAAGCGACATCCGCTGGACTGCCTGCTGTGGCAGCAACAGCGGGGTGACGATCCCGCCTGGGATACTCCGCTTGGCACCGGGCGACCGGGGTGGCACGTCGAGTGCGCCGCGATCGCGCTGGAGCACCTCGGTGCCGGCTTCGACGTGCAGGGCGGTGGCAGCGACCTGGTCTTCCCGCATCACGAGATGTCGGCCTCCGAGGCGCAGGTCGCTCGTCCCGGTAGCCCGTTCGCGAAGGCCTATGCCCACACGGGGATGGTGGGGTACGGCGGTCACAAGATGTCGAAGTCACGGGGCAACTTGGTGCTGGTCTCCCGGCTGCGGTCCGACGGCGTCGACCCGCGGGTGATCAGGCTCGCCTTGCTCGCTCAGCACTACCGGGTGGACTGGGAGTGGCGAGACGAGCTGCTCTCCGTGGCTGCTGACCGGCTCCACCGTTGGGAACAGGCGGTGCGCCGGGGCGGTCCGGACGCGCGGCCCGCGGCGAACGCCGTACGCGCCGCGTTGGCCGACGACCTCGACGCCCCGAGGGCGCTGGCCGCCGTCGACACCTGGGCCCAGTCGTCGACACAGTCGTCAACACAGTCGTCGCATCCGACCGTCGACGGCTCGGCGGACCTGATGGCCGCTGTCATCGAGGCCTCGCTCGGCGTGCGCCTCTAGCCCTCGCACGCGCCCGGGAACGTTCAGTCGTCGGTACGCCGCTTGAGGTAGCGCTCGAACTCCCGGGCGATGGCGTCCCCGCTCGCCTCGGGGAGGTCGGCGGTGTCGCGCTCCTCTTCCAGCGAACGCACGTAGTCAGCCACGTCGGAGTCGTCAGACGCCAGCTCGTCGACGCCGCGCTCCCACGCTTTGGCCTCCTCCGGCAGACCGCGCATGTCGATCGGCGCACCGACGAAGTCCTCGAGCTGGCCCAGCAGCGCCAGCGTCGCCTTCGGCGCGGGTGGTTGGGCGACGTAGTGCGGGACAGCCGCCCAGTAGGACAGCGTCTTGAGCCCTCGGCGGTGCGACGCCTCCTGGATGACTCCGACGATCCCCGTCGGGCCGGTGTAGCGGGACGGGACGAGCCGGTGGCGCGCGACCATCAGCGGGTCGGACGAGATGCCGGTGACCGGCACCGGTCGGGTGTGCGGCACGTCCGCCAGCAGCGCCCCGAGCGTGACCACGGTCCGTGCGCCGATGCCAGTGAGATAGCCCAGCACCTCGTCGCAGAAGGCGCGCCAGCGCAGGTTCGGCTCGATGCCGGTGACCAAGATGACGTCCTTGCCGGCCGGTGCCGCGGTGCAGTGCCAAAGCTGGTGCTGCGCCAGGACAGCTCGCGCTGGCCGTCGGAGCTGAACCCGACGTGCGGGCGGTTGACCTGAAAGTCGTAGTAGTCCTCGGGGTCGATGGTGGCCAGCCGGCTGGCCCGCCAGGTGACGAGCAGGTGCGAGATCGCGTCGCTGGCGGCCTCTCCTGCGTCGTTCCAACCCTCGAAGGCGGCGATCACGGTGGCGTCGCGCAACTGGCGGTCGACGTCGATGTTGATCACCGTTCCAGCGTACGGCGGTCGCCTCCGCCGGGCGGACAGTGTCATGGGAGGACCATCACCGTGGCCGAACAGCCCCGTTCGCCGATCGGCCTGAGCTTCGCCGACGGCGCCCTCAACGGCGAGCAGTGGATGGGGGTCGTGGCCGACGCGGTCGACCGGATCAGCGCGGGAGCGCTGGAGAAGGTCGTGCTGGCCCGCGACCTGGTCGCGACCCTCGACGAGCCGATCGACATCCGGTGGCCGTTGCAGCGCCTCGCGTCCGGCTACCCGATGTGCTGGACCTTCCACGTCGACGGCCTCTTCGGCGCCACCCCCGGAGATGCTGGTGCGACGCGAGCGCGGCCTGGTCACCTCCCGCGTGCTGGCCGGCACCATCCGGCGTACCGGCGACGACGGCCGCGACCTGGCCCTCGCCGCGACCCTGACCCGGTCCTCCAAAGACCTCGAGGAGCACGAGTACGCCGTCCGGTCGGTCGCCGACGCGCTCGACCTGCACTGCCAGTCGATGAACGTGCCCGAGGCTCCGTTCGTGCTGCACCTTCCCAACGTCATGCGATCGTCCACGACGCGGCGACCGTGTCGTCGCTGCAGCTCGCCGAGTCGCTGCACCCCTCTACCGCGGTCGGCGGCACCCCCACCTCGGACGCCGTCACGCTGATCTCCGAGATCGAGGGCATGGACCGCGGCCGCTACGCCGGCCCCGTCGGCTGGATGGACGCCGACGGCTTGACGGCGAGTGGGGCATCGCATTGTGACCGCTGCCAGCTTCTCCCGACGGGTTGTCGCAGGGGTGGGTAGTCCCCGCACCTTTGGCCCGGTACCGGCGCGACTGTGAGCCACAAGTTCGGGGACTATCCCACCCTCGGGCGCGGTTCCAGGCGGTGGCCCGAACTTCGGGATCCGCATGGCTCCACCAGCGACAGACCGGGGGCCAGATCACGACCTGGTAACAGGTGTGCACCAGCCTCCCCGCAGGTCTGGTCCTGGAGGCGGGGCTTGCGGCTAGAGTGCGTGCAACGCCGTCGGGACGTGTCCCACGTCACCAGGCGCGGGGCAGGTCCGCCGACAGGGCGGGCCGCACGATCGATGAGTGAGGTTGCACTGATGAGAACCATCCGCAAGGTAGCGGCCCTGGCCCTGACCGGGGCGCTCGCGCTGGGCGTCGCGTCCTGTGCCGAGTCCGAGCGCGAGGGCACTGGCAATGAGGGCGAGGGCGGCGGTACCATTCACCTTCGGCGCCGCCGGCGCCCCGGAGATGTTCGACCCGCTCTACGCCACGGACGGCGAGACCTTCCGCGTCACCCGTCAGATGTTCGAGGGACTCCTCGACATCAAGCCCGGCAGTGCCGAGGTCGTTCCCGGTCTCGCGACCGAGTGGACGTCCAACGAGGACGGCACGGTCTGGGACTTCACGCTCCGCGACGACGTGAAGTTCCACGACGGCACCGACTTCAACGCCGAGGCGGTCTGCGCCAACTTCGAGCGGATGTTCGACCAGAACGAGGCCGGCCAGGTCGCCGCCGAGTACTGGGGCTACGTCATGGGCGGGTTCGCGAACGACCCGGAGAGCTCGCTCTACGGCGGCTGCGAGGCCACCGACGAGTTCACCGCCCAGGTCACGATCACCCGCGCAACCTCCGGCTTCCCGACCATGCTGACGCTGTCGTCACTCGCGATGCAGTCGCCCACCGCCATGGAGAAGGGCGACGCCAACGGCATCGCCGCCGAGGGCGAGGGCTTCAGCTTCCCGGAGTACGCACAGAACCCGGTCGGCACCGGCCCCTACACGTTCGGCGAGTACGACGAGGCCAACGCCACCATCACGCTCGAGGCCTTCGACGACTACTACGGTGACGCGCCCGAGAGCAGCGAGCTGGTCTTCAAGGTGATCCCCGACGAGAGCACCCGTCGCCAAGAGCTCGAGGCCGGCAGCATCGACGGCTACGACCTCCCCAACCCCGTCGACTGGCAGGGCCTGGAGGACGGCGGCAACCAGGTCGAGGTGCGACCCGCCTTCAACATCTTCTACCTGGGCCTGAACCCCGAGGCGAACCCGGTGCTGAAGGACCTCAAGGTCCGGCAGGCGCTCTACCACGCGCTCGACCGCGAGCAGATCGTCCAGAGCCAGCTGCCCGAGGGTGCGGAGGTCGCGACGCAGTTCATGCCGTCGACGGTCAGCGGCTACAACAGCTCGCTCGAGCCCTACCCCTACGACCCGGAGAAGGCCAAGTCGCTGCTGCAGGAGGCGGGCGCCGAGGGCATGACCCTGACGTTCGCCTTCCCGACCGACGTCACCCGGCCCTACATGCCGGACCCGCAGAAGCTGTACGACGCACTGCGGACCAACCTCGAGGACGTCGGCGTCAAGGTCGAGGTCGTCAGCGCCTCGTGGAACGGTGGCTACCTGGACAACGTGACGGCGGGCAAGTACGACGCCTACCTGCTCGGCTGGACCGGTGACTACAACGCGGCGTTCAACTTCATCGGCACCTTCTTCGGCAACCTGAAGGAGAACGACTTCGGGACCGAGGTCATGCCGTGGGGCGAGCAGCTCGCGCAGGACCTGCAGGCCGCCGACGCCATCGTCGACGATGCCGAGCGGGCGGCCGCGTTCGAGACCATCAACCAGCAGATCATGGAGGAGTACCTCCCCGGTCTGCCGATCAGCCACTCACCGCCGGCCCTCGTGGTCGGTCCCGAGGTCGAGGGCCTGATCCCGAGCCCGCTGACGGCCGAGGAGTTCAGCACCGTCAGCGTCGGCGGTCAGTGACGATCACCAACTGACTCACGACACAGAGGTCGAGGGGGGCCACCCACCGCGGGTGACCCCCCTCACCGCTGCTCGCCACTAGGGTGCCGGCATTACCCCGTAGGAGGCTAGATCCATGATCCGGTTCATCGTGCGCCGGCTGATCGCGATGGTCGGCGTGGTGCTGGTGCTCTCGCTGTTGCTGTTCTTCTGGCTCCGGTCCCTGCCCGGCGGCCCGGTGTCGGCGATCCTCGGCGAGCGGGCCACCGCGAGCCGCCGCGCCGCACTCGAGGCCGCACTCGGCCTGGACCAGCCGGTCTACGTCCAGTACCTCAAGTTCCTGGAGCGCGCGGCCCAAGGCAACTTCGGCGTCTCGACGCAGGTACTTCCCGGCACCGACGCGCTCGACATCTTCTGGATGCGGCTGCCGGCGACCCTCGAGCTCTCCTTCTTCGCCCTGGTCCTCGCCACGTCGCTCGGCATCCCGCTCGGCTACTTCGCGGCCCGCCGCCGCGGTTCGGTCCTGGACAACACCTCGATCGTGATGTCGCTGATCGGCGTCGCGGTGCCGGTGTTCTTCACCGCCTTCATGCTCAAGTACTTCTTCGCCGTCCAGTGGAACCTGCTCCCGGTGTCCGGGCGCCAGGATCCCGGGCTCGATGCCACCCGGATCACCGGCTTCTTCGTGCTCGACGGGATCATGACTCGTGAGTGGGACGCCGCCGGCAACGCGCTGCTCCACTTGGTGCTCCCGTCGCTGGCGCTCGCCACGATCCCGTTCGCGGTGATCTTCCGGATCACCCGGGCCTCGGTGCTCGACGTGCTCGACGAGGACTACGTCCGCACCGCGGAGGCAAAGGGCCTGACCGCACGGACCATCCGCGGCCGCCACGTGCTGCGCAACGCGATGCTGCCGGTCACCACCATCATCGGTCTCCAGGTCGGGGGTCTGCTCGCCGGAGCGGTGCTCACTGAGACCGTCTTCGCCTTCGGCGGCATCGGACAAGCCCTCTACGAGGCGTTCAAGGACAAGGACTACGCCGTGCTGCAGGTGCTGATCATGGCGGCGGCGGTGATCTACGTGCTGGTCAACCTGCTCGTCGACATCTCCTACGCGATCATCGACCCCCGTGTCCGGACGAGGTGACCCCATGAGCACCCCACGAAATCGCGGGCTTCCCCCGCTTCGCTCCTCCATCCCACGATTCCGCAGGGACCCCGCATGACCGATCAGCCCGGCACCGACAGCCCTGCACCCCCGCCCCGGCGGCAGTCGTACGGCGATCGCCGCAAACAACGCCTCGACGAGCTGGCGGCCGCGTCGGTCGACGAGACCCCCGGCGTCTCCCTGCTCGTCAGCGCCTGGCGGAGGCTCAGGCGCAACCCGGTGTTCCTGCTCGGCGCCGGTATCACGACCACCTTCGTCGTCCTGGCCGTCATCTCCCCGTGGCTGGCGCCCTGGGACCCGGCTGCCAATCCGCTGATCGACAAGGTCCGCCCGCAGTCCAACCCGGTTCCCGGGCCTGAGGCGGGTCATCCGCTCGGTGCTGACAACCGGGGACGCGACCTGCTGTCGCGGCTGTTGATCGGCAGCCAGCAGACGCTGCTCGTCGGCGTGATGGCCACCTTGTTCGGACTCGCGGGAGGAGTCGCCCTCGGCACGCTCGCCGGCGCCCTCGGCGGCTGGGTCGACTCGGTGGTGATGCGGATCGTCGACGTGATGCTGTCGATCCCCTCGCTGCTGCTGGCGTTCTCGATCGCGGCACTGTTCGCCCGCCCCAACCAGTGGACGCTGATCGTCGCGATCGCGACGATCCAGGTGCCCATCTTCGCGCGGATGCTCCGCGGCTCGATGCTGGCGCAGCGAGTCAGTGACCACGTCCTGGCGGCCCGCGCGCTCGGCGTCAAGCCGGGAGCCATCGTCTTCCGCCACATGCTCCCCAACGCGCTCGGGCCGGTGATCGTGCAGACCACGCTGGTGCTCGCGGTGGCGATCATCGATGCGGCGGCGCTGTCCTTCCTCGGCCTCGGCAACCCCGACGACCGGCAGCCGGAGTGGGGCCAGATGCTGGGCAACTCCCAGCAGTTCATCAACTCCTACCCGCACCTGGCGATCTACCCCGCGGCGTGCATCATCGTGGTCGCGCTCGGCTTCACGCTGATGGGTGAGTCCCTGCGCGAGGCCCTTGACCCGAAGTCGCGGAGGTGACCTGAGGTGAGCAACGAACCACTGCTGTCCGTACGCGACCTGAGCGTCACCTTCACCCGACGCGGCGAGGAGCCCTTCAACGCCGTTGACGGCATCTCGTTCGACGTCCACGCCGGCAAGACGCTGGGCCTGGTGGGCGAGTCCGGCTGTGGGAAGTCCGTCACGTCCCTGGCCATCATGGGCCTGCTGCCCACGCGGGGCAATCACGTCGAGGGATCGGTGATGTACGACGGCACCGATCTCCTGAAGCTCTCCTCGGCCGAGATGCGCGACCGCCGTGGCCGTGACATCGCGATGATCTTCCAGGACCCTCTCTCCTCGCTGAACCCGGTGGTGCCGATCGGGCTCCAGGTCACCGAGGTGATGGAGCGCCACCGCGACCTGTCCCGCAAGGAAGCGATGCCCCAGGCGCAGGAGCTCCTCGAACGCGTCGGCATCCCCGACCCGAAGGCGCGGCTGAAGAACTACCCCCACCAGCTCAGCGGCGGCATGCGGCAACGTGCGCTGATCGCCATGGCGCTGGCGTGCGAGCCGCGGCTACTGATCGCCGACGAGCCGACCACGGCACTGGACGTGACCATCCAGGCCCAGATCCTCGCGCTGCTCAAGGAGCTCGTCGTCGACACCGGTACGGCGCTGATCATGATCACCCACGACCTCGGGGTCGTGGCGGGGCTGTGCGACGAGGTGAACGTCCTGTACGGCGGCCGGATCGTCGAGCGCGGCGACCGGCACCGGCTGTTCGCCCACGCCGCCCACCCCTACACCAACGGACTCCTCGGATCGATCCCGCGACTCGACGCGGACCGCGGCGAGAGGCTCACCGCGATTCCCGGCTCGGTCGTCGACAACCTGCCGTGGACGTCGGCCTGCGCGTTCACCCCCGGTGTCCCCGTGCGCTGGACCGCTGCAGAGAGGAGACGCCGGTGTGGGAGGAGCACCCTGCCACCGGACTACGGTGCTGGAACCCCGCGGAGGTGAGCCATGACTGAGCAGGCGACGGTGGAGGACCCCAGGACCGCTCCGGGTGGCGAGGTGCTGGTCGACGTACGCGGCGTGAAGGTGCACTTCCCGATCAAGAGCGGCATCATCTTCGACCGCACCGTCGGCCACGTCTACGCCGTCGACGGGGTCGACCTGCAGATCATACGTGGCGAGACCTACGGCCTGGTCGGGGAATCCGGCTGCGGCAAGTCCACCCTCGGCAAGGCGATCCTCAACCTGGAGAGGCCGACCGAGGGCAGTGTGCTGTTCGACGGCGCCGACATCGCCGACCTGCGCGGCGAGGAGCTGCGCCGGAAGCGCCAGGACCTGCAGATGGTCTTCCAGGACCCCATGTCCAGCCTCGACCCGCGGCAGTCGGTCGAGTCGCTCCTTCTCGAGGGTATGAGGGCCCACGGCCTCGCCTCCGACAAGGCCGCGACCCACGCCCGGCTGCGCGAGCTGCTGGATGCGGTCGGCCTGCCTCCGCAGGCGCTGTCGAAGTACCCCCACGAGTTCTCCGGCGGCCAGCGGCAGCGGATCGGCATCGCCCGGGCGCTCTGCGTCGACCCGAAGCTGATCGTGGCCGACGAACCCGTCAGCGCGCTCGACGTGTCGGTGCAGGCGCAGGTGCTCAACCTGCTCGTGGACCTGCAGGAGGAGTTCGGCCTCACCTACCTCGTCATCGCCCACGACCTGGCCGTCGTCCGCCACGTCAGCGACCGGATCGGGGTGATGTACCTCGGCGGCGTGGTCGAGGAGTCGGAGGCGGGCGAGCTCTACGAGCACCCACTCCACCCCTACACCCGCGCCCTGATGTCTGCGGTGCCGGTACCGGACCCGCTGATCGAGGACCGGCGCGAGCAGATCCTCTTGACAGGCGACCTGCCGTCGCCGTCCAACCCACCGCCCGGCTGCCGGTTCCACACCCGCTGCCCGTGGCGGCAGGAGACCCGCTGTGACGAGGAGCGACCCGAGCTGCGGGTCGTCGAGATCGACGGTGTCTCCCCCGGCCACCGCGTCGCCTGCCACTGGGCCGAGCAGATCGCGTCGGGGAGCTCCAGTCGCACGAGGTGAGCGCCGAGCTGATCGAGGCCCACGGTGGGGAGACCGAGATCCCGTTCCAGGCGCAGGGCTACACCGGGCTCTGAGGACGCCTCCCACACTCCGAGCAGCCCGGCTCGTGGCCACCCGGCGGTGACCCAGGCACCGTTTCCCCGCCCGATTCGGTGCCTGACGCACCGCCGACTTCCGCTGTTGCTGCGTCGTCGCCTGCGAATACTGACGTGCTACTTGCCCATCCCGCTGACCAGCCCCGAGACGATCTGGCGGGTGAGGAACAGGAAGAGGGCCACGGCAGACGGCGCAGACACGCACGGAAGTCGCTGACGGAGCACACGAAGACCGACCAAGAACTGCTCTGACACCTACTGTCGGATTGCGCATGAGCCTTGCTTTTGGAGACCACCAGTGGACGGTGGCCGACCGCGTCTCCGGGGTAGACCGGGTCTCGGGGTAGACCGGGTCAAGGTGACGTCAGGGCCGCCTCCTGGCGCTGCCTCAGGGTCACCCCGGTTTCGTCCTTCCACTCGATCCGACCGTTAGCGGTTCTGCCTAGTACTACGGCGGCGGCGGTGGAAGGGGAGTCGCAAAGGTGAGACTTGATGAATCGGAGGTGCTTGCCCTCAGGCTTCATGACGCCTTCGGCCAAGAGCCGCTCCCTCAGGACTTGGACGTACCTGTGGAGCGACGGGACCGTGTCGGCGCGGCCCTGGGAACACTCGAAGACGACCGAGCCCTCGGAAGTCTCCACACCGCTGGCTATGCGTCCTTACCTGCCAGATGCAGCCGGTCAGCCGAAGGGGCGTCCTTCTCAATGACCTCGAACATCCCAATCCCGAGCAGGGGCAGGATGACGAGCATCTCGTCGAGGTAAGCCTCCATGTCGGCAGCGTCAGCCTCGGAGAGTCGGGGTAGGGGCAGCGACGTGCCGTTCTGAACGGTGGCTCGGTCGGCGGCGATGGCAAGTTGCAGGAGCCGGGCTTCGAGGTAGCGGACATGGGCCTTGTTGAGGTTGTCGTCTTTGCTCGGGAAGGCCACGACGGTGGTCCAGAAGTTTTTGTCACGGACGTGGCTGTCCACCCGGTAGCGCACGTAGTCGGCTTCGCGTGAAGGGCACGGGTGGCGGCGTACCGCCCCATTCAGGGCACAGCGCTTTGTGGTCACACCAGCCGCAGAGCGCTGACTTGCGCGCCCGCCAGTCGCCGCTTGTGGTGGCCCGCTGGATCGCCTTCCACAATGCCTCGAGCTTGCGCTCGGTGGCCAGCAGGTCGCGTTCGTCGGGCTCGTAACGCAGCATCTCGCCGTTGCCGAGGTAGACCAGCTGCAGCATGCGGGGCAGCACCCCACGGGTGCGCCAGATGACGAGAGCGTAGAACTTCATCTGGAACAGCGCCTTGGCCTCAAGGTGCTCGCCGGGCGATCGCCCCGTCTTGTAGTCGACGATGCGCAGCTCGCCGGTAGGAGCGATGTCGACACGGTCGACGTAACCGTGCAAGGTCAACCCCGAGGACAGCTGTGTCGCCACGTGGACCTCGCGCTCGGCCGGTTCGAGCCGTTGCGGGTCTTCGAGGGTGAAGTAGCGCCCCAGCAGCGACCGGCATTGTTCCAGCCAGGTCACCAGGTCGGGTGTCTCTGGTCCGAACATCTCAGCGAGCTCAGGGTCGTCTTCGAGCAGCTTGTCCCACACGGGCGCCAGCAGGGTGTTGGCCTGGTGATGGGTGCGCTCGGCGGCGGGCAGGTCGAACAGGTCTTCCAACACCTTGTGCACCACGGAGCCGCGGACAGCGTCGACGCTCGGCGCCTCGGGCAGCTTGTCGATGACCCGGAAGCGGTAGAGCAACGGGCAGGTCATGAAGTCACTTGCCCGGCTCGGGGACAGCGAGTTCGACCGGCTCAGCTGACCCGACCCCGGCCCTACCTGCTCCCCCTCGCGCGCCGGTGCTTCCACGTTGTCATGCCAGAAAGGCTGTTGTCATGCCAGCAAGGCTAGGGCAGCGCTCCGACAAAGTACCTGCGACGCGGCGGTAGCCGCCAAGCCCCGCTAGCGTTGACTTGGTGAGCCCTCCTGTGGACGATGCCAGTGGGGGACCGCCGCAGCGAGGCGGAAGTTTCCGCCTTGGCCGAGTCGCCGGAATCGACGTCAACGTCGCGCACTCGTGGTTCCTCATCGTCGGCCTTATCGCCCTGCTGCTTGCTCCGCGGATCCAAATCGCCGCCCCTGGCTTGGGCAACTGGGCCTACCTGGCGGGCGGGGCTTTCGCCGTACTGCTGTATCTATCGGTGCTCCTGCACGAGATCTCCCACGCGTTGGCGGCGCGCGCCTTCAAGATGCCGGTGCTGTCGATCAACCTGCACTTCCTCGGTGGGGCGACCGAGATCGAGGGTGAGGCGGCCACACCGTGGCGGGAGTTCGTCATCGCCGTCGTGGGACCCATCACCTCCTTACTCATCGGTGGCGTCGCCTGGTTGGTGACCGACCTCTTCGAGCCTGGGCTGCTGCATCTCGCTGTCACCTATCTGGCTGGCGCCAATCTCTTGGTGGGGGTGCTCAACCTGGTGCCCGGGCTGCCACTTGACGGTGGGCGGGTGCTGCAATCGGTGGTGTGGGGGGTGACGAGGCGGCGAGCACTCGGCGTGACGGTGGCTGCCTGGGGCGGGCGCCTCGCTGCGGTCACCGCGATGCTCTACCCGGTGCTGTTGCTGTCATTCGGCGTCTCGCCCGACATCGTCGACTACCTCTTCGGGTTCATCGTCGGCGGTTTCTTGTGGGCGGGCGCCACCCAGGCGCTGGTGCTGGCACGGCTGCGGAGCAAGCTGCCCGCCCTGCAGGCGCGCAAACTAGCTCGGCCGGCGATCGGCGTACCCGCAGACCTGCCGGTTGCCGAAGCGGTACGCCGCGCGCAGGAGGCGCACGCCGGTTCCCTTGTCGTCGTGACCGCAGACGGCCGGCCGACCGGGATCGTCAACGAGGCGGCCGTCCGCTCGACCCCGCCCGAGCGCCAGCCCTGGCTGTCGTGCGGTGACCTCGCCCGCCGGCTTGACGACAGCCTCCAGCTGGACGCAGACCTCAGCGGTGAGGCGCTGCTGCGGGCCATGAACCGCACCCCGTCGACGGAGTACCTGCTCACCGAAGCTGACGGGTCGATCTACGGCGTACTCGTCACAACCGACGTCGACGCGGCGTTCAAAGCCGCCTGACGGCACGCCGCTCAGCCGCCGACTAGTGTCATCGGCTATGTCAGCCGAGCCCGGATCTGAGCACCAGCCGGCGTTCGATCCAGCCACCGCTGACCCGGCGGACGCGCCGTGGTCGGGCGTACGGCGTGGACCGCTGCAGGCGGGGGAGCGGGTGCGGCTGACCGATCCGAAGGGGCGTAACCACAGCGTGCTGCTGGCGCCGGGCGCGACGTTCTTCACGCACAAGGGCGGCATCGAGCATGACGACCTCATCGGCGGCCCCGACGGCAGCGTCGTCACGTCGTCGGGGGGAGTTGACTACCTCGTACTGCGGCCGCTGCTGGCTGACTTCTCGGTGTCGATGCCGCGGGGAGCCGCGGTGGTGTACCCGAAGGACGCAGCGCAGATCATCACGATGGCTGACATCTACCCGGGGGCACGGGTGGTGGAGGCTGGCGCGGGCTCCGGGGCGCTGACGTGCGCGCTCCTGCGTGCGGTCGGCGCCGGCGGCGCGGTGACGTCGTATGAGCGGCGTGCGGACTTCGCCGCGGTTGCTCACCGCAACGTCGCCGGGTTCTTCGGTGCCGACCACCCGGCGTGGACGCTGACGGTGGCCGACCTCGCTGTCGATCTCGCCGAGCGCGACGTCGACCGCGTCGTTCTCGACATGCTGGCCCCATGGGAGTGCCTGCCGGCGGTGGCTGGCGCGCTGATTCCTGGCGGGGTGGTGTGCGCCTACGTCGCCACGACGACACAGCTCAGCCGGTTCGTCGAGACCGTGCGCGCGCGCGGCGACTTCACCGAGCCCACCGCCTGGGAGTCGCTGGTGCGCAACTGGCGGGTCGAGGGCCTGGCAGTGCGGCCCGAGCACCGCATGAACGGTCATACCGGCTTCCTCGTCACCGCCAGGCGGCTGGCACCAGGGGTCACCGCGCCGCGCCGGAGCCGGCGGCCCGCCCCCGGCGCCTATGGACCCGACTACACCGGACCGCGCCCGCCGGGCTCCGTTGACGAGTCAGCCTCCACACACACTGATACCGACACGTAACCCTGAATGGCCGATGGAATCACGGTCGCCTGGGTAGGGTCGCTGTAGTAGGTCCACTTTCCGTGGAGGTGATGGCGTTGATCGCACGAGACGACGGACAGTCCCGTCGGTCGAAATCGGCCGACGAGCTGCGCGGCCAGGTCGACTTCCTCGAGGCCGAGGTGGCAGACCTTCGCCGCCGGTTGTCGGACGCCCCTTCCACAGCGCGCTACCTTGAGCAGCGGCTTGCCGACACTCAGACGTCGCTGGCGGCTCTCACCTCGCAGAACGAGCGACTCGCCGCCACCTTGCGCGAAGCTCGTGACCAGATCATGACGCTGAAGGAGGAGGTCGACCGGCTGGCCCAGCCCCCCACCGGTTTCGGCACTTTCCTCGGCGCGAACGACGACTCCACGATCGACGTCTTCACCGGCGGCCGGAAGCTGCGGGTCAACGTCAGCCCGGCCATCGCCCTCGACGACCTCAAACGAGGTCAGGAGGTCATGCTCAACGAGGCGCTCAACGTCGTGGCTGCGCTGGACTTCGAGGAGGTCGGCGAGGTCGTCATGCTCAAGGAGGTGCTGGCCGACGCCGACCGCGCGCTGGTCATCGCCAACGCCGACGAGGAGCGGGTGGTGCGAATCGCCGCATCCTTGCGTGGTCAACCGCTGCGCGCCGGCGACTCCGTGCTGCTCGACGGGCGCTCCAACTACATCTACGAACGCATCCCGAAGACCGAGGTCGAGGAGCTGGTCCTCGAAGAGGTCCCTGACATCGACTACGCCAACATCGGCGGGCTGATGCGCCAGATCGACCAGATCCGCGACGCGATAGAGCTGCCCTACCTGCACCCCGAGCTGTTCTTGGAGCATGAGCTCAAGCCACCGAAGGGCGTCCTGCTCTACGGGCCTCCCGGCTGCGGCAAGACACTCATCGCCAAGGCGGTCGCCAACTCGCTGTCGAAGAAGGTGGCCGACAAGACAGGCGAAGAAGGCAAGTCGTTCTTCTTGAACATCAAGGGCCCAGAGCTGCTCAACAAGTACGTCGGAGAGACCGAGCGGCACATCCGGCTGGTGTTCCAGCGGGCCCGGGAGAAGGCCAGCGGGGGCACGCCGGTCATCGTCTTCTTCGACGAGATGGACTCGTTGTTCCGCACCCGCGGGTCAGGGGTCTCCTCCGACGTCGAGAACACCATCGTCCCTCAACTGCTCAGCGAGATCGACGGTGTCGAAGGCCTCGAGAACGTCATCGTGATCGGCGCCTCCAACCGCGAGGACATGATCGACCCGGCGATACTGCGGCCGGGGCGACTCGACGTAAAGATCAAGATCGAACGCCCCGACGCCGAGTCGGCGCGCGACATCTTCTCCAAGTACCTGACGTCGAACCTGCCTCTGCACAGCGACGACCTCACGGAGTTCGGGGGCAACCGGGCAGCGTGCGTGGCGGGCATGATCCAGCGCACAGTCGAGCGGATGTACACCGAGCTGGAGGAGAACCGGTTCCTCGAGGTCACCTACGCCAACGGCGACAAAGAAGTGCTGTACTTCAAGGACTTCAACTCCGGGTGCGATGATCCAAAACATCGTCGACCGGGCCAAGAAGATGGCGATCAAGGACCTTCTCGACAACGACCAGCGGGGCATCCGGGTGCAGCACATGCTGCAGGCGTGCGTCGATGAGTTCAAGGAGAACGAGGACCTGCCGAACACCACCAACCCTGACGACTGGGCCCGCATCTCCGGCAAGAAGGGTGAGCGGATCGTCTTTATCCGCACCCTCATCTCCGGCAAGGAGGGCACCGAGCCCGGCCGCTCGATCGACAACGTCGCCAACACCGGCCAGTACCTGTAGCCCCCACCCGGAGTTGTTGACCCGAGGAGTTGTCAGAACGTATTGCCGCACTAGGTGCACTGGAGTCTGACAAGTCGGGCTAGTTCGCCGAGCGCAGCCGACTGATGACGCCGTCCATGCCGCTGCGGACGTAGCCGGGGTCGCCGAGGTCGAGACCGTAGGTGACCTCGTACCACGGTCCGAGCAGACGCCAGTCCTGTGCCCTGCGCACGAGGTCCTGGTTCGCTCCGTACGCCGCCTTGACCGCTTCGGCGAACAGCTGGCTGGGTGCCAAAGACCACCCAGGCCAGGTCGAGCGCGGGGTCGCCGATGCAGGCGTCGGTCCAGTCGATGATGCCGCTGACGACTCCGCCGTCGACCCGGATGTGGTCCGGTCCCAGGTCGCTGTGCACGAGCGCACCCTTGGGTGCGCGGGCACAGCGTTCGAGCAGTTGAGTGGCTGGTTCGGCGAGCGCGCGCTCGACGGCGGCGATCATCGGGAGCACGTCCTGGTGGAAGCGGGGCAAGGCGATCGGCTGCCAGTCGGGCACCCCCAACCTGCGGGCGCTGGAGACGGGTACGTCGTGCAGGGCGCGGACGAATCGCCCGACTGCCTCACCCTGCTCGGCATCGACCCCTGGGCATGGAACACCCGAAATGAGGCGATGCCGCACTCGCAGCGGTGCCTGGGAGACCACGACCGGCTCCAGGGACCGGCAGCGGAACCTGCGGGGCCAGCCACGGCAACAGCACCGTCTCGCGGCGCAGTGGCGCCTCGACCTCGGGACGCCGCGGCGTACGGTCGACCCACTTACCGTCGACAAGGACTGCTCGGGCATCCCATCCGTTGTCGAAGTCGTCCACGGAGGCCACCCAACCACGGTGGAGTTGTCAGTCTGCAGGAGACACCTGCACGCTCGTGCCCGCCTGACAAGTCGGATGCGCACCGTAGGCTCAAGGCATGACGGTCCGGCGGATCATGGGCACCGAGACCGAGTTCGGGATCTCGGTGCTCGGTACGCCGTCCGCGAACCCGATGCTGGCCTCCTCGCAGGTCGTCAACGCCTACGCCTCGACCAGCGCCCGGTCGCGCCGGGCCCGCTGGGACTTCGAGGAGGAGAACCCGCTCCGCGACGCCCGCGGCTTCGACCTCAGCCGCTCGGCCGCCGACCCCAGCCAGCTCACCGACGAGGACGTCGGCCTGGCGAACCTCATCTTGACCAACGGGGCTCGGTTGTACGTCGACCACGCCCACCCCGAGTTCTCGACGCCTGAGTGCACCAATCCCCGAGACGTCGTGCGGTGGGACAAGGCAGGGGAGCAGATCATCGTCACGGCCGCGAACGCCGTACGCATCCCTGACCAGAACCCCATCGTGTTGTACAAGAACAACACCGACAACAAGGGCGCGTCCTACGGCGCCCACGAGAACTACCTGATGAAGCGGTCGACGCCGTTCCCCGACATCGTGCGGCACATCACGCCGTTCTTCGTCACTCGCCAGGTTATTTGCGGCGCCGGCCGAGTGGGCATCGGGCAGGACGGCCAGACGTCGGGTTTCCAGATCAGCCAACGCGCCGACTTCTTCGAGGTCGAGGTGGGCCTCGAGACCACGCTGAAGCGGCCGATCGTGAACACCCGCGACGAACCGCACGCCGACCCCGAGAAGTACCGCCGGCTGCACGTCATCATCGGCGACGCCAACCTTGCCGAGATCTCGACGTACCTCAAGGTCGGTACCACTTCGCTCGTACTCGCCATGATCGAGGACCGGGCGCTGACCGCGGACCTGGCGATCGACAACCCCGTGTCAGAGCTGCACAAGGTCTCGCACGACCCGAGCTTGAAGCACCTCGTCACGTTGCGCGATGGCCGCTCGATGAGCGCGCTGGACCTGCAGGAGTGCTACCTGGAGCAGGCGCGCGACTACGTCGATGCCCACCTCGGCGCCGACGCCGACAAGCAGACCCGCGATGTGCTCGACCGCTGGGAGTCGGTGCTCTTGCGGCTGCGCACCGACCCGGTCTCCTGCCGTCGCGAACTCGACTGGGTGGCGAAGCTGGCGCTGCTGGAGTCCTACCGCGAACGCGACGGCCTGGAGTGGGACGACCCCAAGCTGCGGCTGATCGACCTGCAGTACGCCGACCTGCGCCCCGACAAGGGTCTTTACCAGCGGCTGGTGGCGCGCGGTTCCATCGACCGGCTGCTGACCGATGACGAGGTGACTCGCGCCGTGTCCGAGCCGCCGGTTGACACCCGCGCCTACTTCCGGGGCCGCTGCTTGGCGAAGTACCCGGACCGGATCGCCGCGGCGTCGTGGGACTCGGTCATCTTCGACCTGCCGGGGCGGGACTCGCTGCAGCGGATCCCGACGATGGAGCCGACCAGGGGGACCCGCCACCACGTGGGCGAGCTGCTCGACAGGTGCTCGACGGCGGAGGACCTGTTCGAAGCCATCACTTCGTGAGTCCCACACGTCGTGAGTCACCTCCTCCGCACGGGTAGGGTTCCGGTAACGACCGTGACGACGCTGGAGGTGGCAGATGGCGCGTGAAGGTGGCCAGCAGCACAAGACCGCCCGAAAGACATCGGAGGAGGACTCACCTCCGGAGTCTGCGCCGTCCGAGGCCGCGTCGGAGCGCAAGGAGAAGCTCGACGACGACGTCGACGCCATCCTCGACGACATCGACGAGGTGTTGGAGTCCAACGCCGAGGAGTTCGTCCGCGGCTTTGTGCAAAAGGGCGGTGAGTGACGTCGATGCCGGAGTCCCGCCTCCCCCCGGCGTACGTCACGCCGGGAAGCTCCTCGTTCGCTGACTTCCTGGCCGCTCAGGCCCCCGAGCTTCTCCCTGGGCGGCGTACGGCGGCAACCGGGCCGGTCGACGTACCCCACGGCACCACGATCGTGGCGGCCACCTTCGACGGCGGCGTGGTCATGGCGGGGGATCGGCGGGCGACGATGGGCAACGTCATCGCCCAGCGCGACATCGAGAAGGTGTTCCCGGCCGATGAGTACTCCTGCGTCGGTATCGCCGGTTCCGCTGGCCTGGCTGTTGAGATGGTCCGGCTGTTCCAGGCCGAGCTGGAGCACTACGAGAAGATCGAGGGCACCACACTGTCGCTCGACGGCAAGGCCAACCGGCTGGCTGCGCTGCTGCGCGGCAACCTCGGCATGGCGATGCAGGGCCTGGCCGTGGTGCCGTTGTTCGCGGGCTTCGACCTGCACGCGGGGCTCGGCCGCATCTTCTCCTACGACGTGACCGGCGGGCGCTACGAGGAGCAGGCCTTCCACTCCGTCGGCTCGGGGTCGGTGTTCGCCCGCGGCGCGCTGAAGAAGCTCTACCGCGAGGGGTTCACCGCCCAGGACTGTGTGACGGCGGTCGTCCAGGCCCTCTATGACGCCGCCGATGACGACTCCGCGACCGGCGGGCCCGACATGCAACGCCGCATCTTCCCTGTGGTCGTCCAGGTCACCGGTGACGGATTCGCCAAGCTGCCTGACAGCGACGTCGCCGCCGTGGCCGACGAAGTGGTCGCGGCGCGCATGCACCGCCCAGACGGCCCCGCCGCCCCCCTGACGTAGCAGGAGCCTCTCTCATGTCGATGCCTTTCTACGTCTCGCCCGAGCAGCTGATGAAGGACCGGGCGGACTTCGCCCGCAAGGGCATCGCCCGCGGTCGGGGACTGGTTGTCGTGCAGTACGCCGACGGGTTGCTGTTCGTGGCCGAGAACACCTCGCCGTCGCTGCACAAGATCTCCGAGCTCTATGACCGGCTCGCGTTCGCGGCGGTGGGCCGCTACAACGAGTTCGAGAACCTCCGCATCGCCGGGGTGCGGCTCGCCGACATGCGCGGCTACTCCTACGACCGGCGTGACGTCACCGGTCGGGCGCTGGCGAACGCGTACGCCCAGACGCTCGGCACGATCTTCTCCTCGGGCGGGGAGAAGCCGTACGAGGTCGAGATCTTCGTCGCCGAGGTGGGGGCCTCGTCCGACGACGACCAGGTGTACCGGTTGACCTACGACGGCTCGGTCGCCGACGTGCAGGGGTACGCGGTGATGGGCGGCACCGTCGAGCAGGTCGACGACTACCTCGAGCACCACTACCAACCCGGCCTCGACCTCGAGGCAGCCCTGCGGCTGGCGGTCGACGCGCTCCGGCACGACACCCAGCCACCGCGGGACATCACCGGTGACCGCCTGGAAGTCGCGGTGCTCGACCGCAC
>JAUJOE010000019.1 GCA_030447805.1 Nocardioidaceae bacterium
CAGTTCCCCTCGTCGAGGTCGAGCACGCCGACTGCGAACCCGTCTTCGGCCAGCCGGGCGGCGACCGCGGCACCGATTCCGCGGGCGGCTCCCGTGACGATGGCTACCCGCGGGTGGTCAGCGTCCATGGGGAACCTTTCGGTCGCATCCAACGGGGGTCACCCGGCAGGATAATGCCATCGCGACGGGCCAAAGCCCAGTCCCAGCCCCATGCCTGATCAGGCAGCATCCGCGCCGGAGTAGGGCATCCAGACGTCGCCCGACTGGCAGCAGTCAATCCAGCCAACCGGTCCCAGGACCAGATGCGCTCGAAGAGGTACGCCGAGCAGCACCCCAGCTGCGAGCAACCGCCTGGTCACCGCTCGATCCTGCTCGCTCACCGGGCTCGCGTCGAGATGGTTGTGGGCAAGCACGACGTGGGACGCGCGCAGACGTAGAGCGGGACGGAAAATGGTGGACGGCTGCACGACCACGCTCGTCCGGGAACCGATGGACACCACGACCGGCTCGGCATAGTCGCCGTCGCGAATCGGCACCACGACACAGACCTCGGCCGAGAACGCGTCGGTCAGCACGCGAAGGCGGGTGGCGAGCAAAGCAAGCACCGGATCGGCGGGCGGCATCCGACGACGCTAGGCCGTGGAGTCAGCGGCCGTCGACACCCCGCAACAGTTCTGTGGAAACCAGCCCATCCACAGCACGACACAATTTCGCATCGGTCGTGAGCAACGGGAACTTGCGTTCGAGGGAACGGTGCACCATCAGTGCGTCGAAGATCCGAACGCCGCGATCCGCGGCCAGTGCCGCTGCTTGCTCCAAGCTATCGGCGTCGGTCGCATGGATCGTCACCCCGAGGTCGTCGACGGCCCGGACCGCGCTCAGGAACTGCGTGCGATCAAGTCGGCCCGCCAGCAGACCCTTGGTCCTCAGCACATTCGCGAGTTCGGCTCGCACGGAGTCTGCGGTTTCGAGGGCTAGTTTTCCGTCGAGGAAGTCGGTGCGTACTTCGCGTGCATGCTCCCAGCCGGCCTGCTTGACGAACCACCGCAAGAACACCCCGGTGTCGGCGACGTAGACGTCAGCCACGCGGGTCGTCCCTGAACCGGGACAGCTCCTCGTCGATCCCCGTCACACCTTCCATCCGCTCGGATATCTCCTCCATCATGGCGAGGATCTCCTCCCGGCTGCGCCGCCGAGGCGTGGGCAGCGACCGCAGATAGTCCTGGCGCTTTCGCTCGTACACAAGGTCGACCAGCGCAGACAGCGACCGGAGCCGGTCAGCATGTGAGTCGAAAACTTCCTGGTCGACACGGAGATAGCGCCACCTGATCCCGGTGGTCACCGACGCGTCGACCGCCCACCTGGAGGCGCGTCGGTCCTTGTGCGGGACGTCGAGATCCGCGAGCCCCTTGGTCTCGACCACGAGACGCTCACCCGACTGCGTCCGCACGACGAAGTCGGGGTAGTAGTACGCCAGCCGGCCGCCCTCGGCGCGGTACTCCAGCGAGAAGCGGACCTCGCGGGCCAACTTCGCGAACGCCTCGACGTCGGGACAGGCGTCCAGGAAACCGCAGAACTGCTTCTCGAAACCGCTGTCGCACGGCTGCAGGGTGAACACCGACTTCTCCACGGAGGCCGTCTCGCCACTCCACAAAAACGGTCGGGTGGCGGACAGCAGCAGCGGCTTCGCATCCCCCGTGGCGCGCGTGCTGATCAAGGTGAGCCGGTCGACGGCCTCGCGCAGCGCGCCCAGCACGGTCTCCTGGACCACCGGCTCCGCAAGCATCTGCAGCACGACCGGGTCGGCCATGTCCACGCGCCCGCCGAACAACCGGGTCTCCACGTACTCGCGGACTACCGGTGCGAGCACCGCGAACTGGCCGGTAAGCCGAGCGTCGCGCTGCAGCTCCCGCACGTACCACGCGAGTACGGCGACCGGATCGTCCGCCAGCGGGAAGTCATACAACGACCGCTCGACGACCTCGCCGGTGAGCAGGTCGCGCCCGGTGTAGTCGACGGTGCCGCTGCGCAGCTGGTCCGGCAGGCGCAGTTGCCGTGCCGGGACGTCGGCCGCCGTCAGCCCCGACAGGGCGGCGGTGTCGCGCACCAGGACCCGCGACAGCTGCGGGATGTCGATGTCGAACGCCAGCTTCTCCGGGTCGACGGCGATCACCTGCGGTTGTGGGTGTACGTCGTCCACCGTGCGGCGCTCGATGTCGAGCCCGTCGGCTTGGAGTGCCTCATCCCACAGGGCACGGAACTGCTCGTGGTCGATGACGACGACCTGCTCATCGACCCCGGAGCCGGGGCGGGTCATCCGCCGCAGTCCCCGGCCCAGCGTCTGCTCTGGCAGGATCCGCGCCTTCGCGGTGTAGGCGCGCAGCGGGACTATCACGCTGACGTTCCGGACGTCCCAGCCCTCCCGGAGCATCAGCACGCTCACGATCGCGGCGTACGGGCTGTCGGGCCTGTCGACCTCGCGGGCGGCCTTGCGGGCGACCTCCAGGTCGGCGGTCGCCACCTCGCCCCGCTCCTTGCCTGACATCTTGACGTGGATGGTCAAGACCTTGCCCTGCAAGTCCGAGAGCGTCTCCAGGTGGCGCGCGATCTGATCGGCAGCCGTCGTGTCCTCAGCCATCACGAACAGCAGCGGCTGGTGCCCCGCCGGCGCGAGCCGGTCGCGGAACTCCCGCCACTTGGCGACGCCTGCGCCGATGCGTTGGCGATAGCGGACGGCGGCGTCGTCGCTCACCGCCTCGAGATCGCCCGACAGCTCCCCGATGATGGGGCGCTTGACGATGCCGTCCGTGATCGCCTGGGCGAGCGGGTAGTCGACGACGGTCTCGGGGAAGATCTGGCCCTGCTGGTTGCGCGGCGTCGCCGAGAAGTCCAGCTGCGCCGCAATGCCGCGGTCGGCGAGATGATTGAGCCGCTCCAGCGTCCGGACGGCCACCAGCGGCTCACCGGTGTCACTGCGCACCTCGTCGTGCAGATGGTGCGCCTCGTCGTTGACCACCAGCACGCGGCCGCGGCGAGCGACCTGGAGAAGCATCGGGTCGGGTGCGTTGGGCCTGGCCGGTGGCTTGCGGCCCAGCAACGCGCTGACCGGGTCGGTCGGTTCGGGCGTACGTCGCTCGTACAACGCCTGAACGTTCGTCAGGGCAAGCACACCCGGCGCGAGCTGCGGCACCGGGTCGTCGCGCAGGCTCACCTGCAGGTCGAAGTCGGACCGCCACTCCGGCGGGACGACGGGGTCGTCGCGGAAGATGCGGCCAGCTTCTAAGTCCTCCCGCAGCCGCTCGTAGACGATGAGGTTGGGGGCGACGACCAGCGACGTCGACGACAGGGTGGAGTCGTCGTGCCGCACGGCGTGGAAGTAGGCCCACGCGATGGCCAGGCTCATCACCTTGGTCTTGCCCGAGCCGGTCGCCATCTTGACGACGTACCTCGGGAACTCCTGGCGGGCCACCGGCAGCGGGGCGGACGCGTAGCGCTGGGCAAGGTCGGCCAGCGTGCGCGAGCGGGCTACCTCGTGCAGGTAGACCAGCGTCTCGACCGCCTCGCGCTGGCAGAAGTAGTAGCGAAACGGCAGCCCGTCGCTCGTCTGGTGCTCGTCGAGGAACCAGTGCTGCAGCAGCCGCACCGACGTCGCGCTCGCTCCGACGTACTCCGTCTCACGCCACGCGTCGACCTCGGCGCGAATCGCGTCGACGAGGGGCGCGTTGCTGGCACGACGAACCTCGGGTACGGCGTAGGGGTCCGTCATCGCACCGTGATCGGCACGGCGGTGGTCGTGTCGTTGCCGAAGATGTCGACAACCTTCGCCAGCACCGTGTAGTCGCCGGCTTCGGCGTAGTCGTGCTGAGCGGTCAGCTCCAGGGCGCGGTCGGCCCTGGTGCGGTAGGACTGCCACTGGTTGCGGAAGGTGTCGGCGGCGCCCGCGGCCCCGAAGGTGAAGTCGACCGCCCAGTAGTCGACGTAGTCGCTCCAACTCTGCACCTTGTCGCGCACCGACACGGGTACGAGGCCGGGGTTGGGCAGCACGAAGTCTGCCAGCGTCACGTGCACGGTGCGCCTGACCACCTTCGCCTCGACCTGGAGGTACGCGAGCTCGTGGAAGGTGATCTCCCCCGACTGCACCGCGCGCGGGTCCATCACCTCGCGCGGGATGTAGCGCAGCCGCAGCTCGAGCCCGGCCCCTTTGGCGACGTCTTGGACGAGTTCGTGCAGCCCCATCTCGAACTCCCAGCCCAGCACGTCCAGGCCGGGGTGACCGGCGCCGGCGGCCTCGTCGAGCGCGTCCTTGATCTCGGCCAGCGTCACCGGGGCGTCGACGGCCCCGACGTGTACGGCGCGTGGACCCAGCGCGCCATGGACGTGCTGAAACCCGCCGACGGTGGCGGCGCCGTAGAGGGCGACGATGAAGTCGAGATAGGCACGCACCCTGTCGCCGGTGGTGGCCTGCTGCCACACCTGGCGCTCGTAGCGACCGAGGTTTGCCACGACGAACGGCCGGCAACCCGGCCGGTCGAGCAGCCGCTTACGGGTCGTGTGGACGGCGAACCGGCCGATGTCGCAGGCGATCCAGCGGCGCCCCAAGCGCTCCGCCACCGCGGCTGTAGTGCCGGAGCCCGCGAAGCAGTCGAGCACAATGCTGCCTTCGTCCGACGACGACCTGATGATCCGCTCCAGCAGCGCCTCCGGCTTCTGCGTGTCGTAGCCGAGCCGCTGTTTCGCTTGCGAGTTGATGGGAAAGATGTCATCCCAGACGTCGCCCAGCGGCTGCCCTGGCATTTGGTCGAGGTACCGCTTGTATCGGGGGAAACTGCCCGACTTCGGCCAATGGATGCGATCTTCCGCGTCCCAACGGTCCAATGTCGCGGGGTCGTTTGCCCAATGGCGGCCGATACGCCCGGGGTCGTACCCGCGCCAAGGCGATCCAGTCGCGCCTCGCCGTAGGCCAGCGCCCGTGAGGTCGCCCAGGTGGTAGCGCCGCCCAGCCGCGTCGATGCTGCTGTAGTGCGACTTGATATAGCTGTCGTCGTACGGACGAAACTGTGGGTTCCACACGTGCTTGTCTGACTTGCTGAAGCACAGGATCGAGTCGTGGATCGTGCCGAAGTCCTGGGTGTCAGCGTGTGCCGTGGTCCGCTGCCAGATGATCTCGGCGCGGAAGTTCTCTGCGCCGAAGATCTCGTCGAGAAGCACTCGGGCCAGGTGGCTGACGTTCGGCGCGAGGTGCAGGAACAGCGAGCCACGCTCTGACAGCAGCTCTCGCAGCAGCACCAGCCGCTGATAGAGCATCGACAGGTAGGAATCAGTGCCCTTGCCCCAGGTGTCGCGGTAGGCCTTCTCCTCGATCACCGACGCGATCTTCGACAGTTCCTGATCGGCGCCCGCGCTGTCGTCGCCGACGGTGATCCGGACCTTGTAGTCCTGCCGGGAGTCGAACGGCGGGTCGATGTAGACAAGGTCGACCTGACCGGCCAACTCGTCGGCGAGCGAGGCGAGCACGTGCAGGTTGTCGCCCCAGATCAGCTTGTTCCGCCAGCCGTCATCATCGGCTGCCCCAGGATTCTCGAAGATCGTCCCTCGGTCGGCTCGCGGCGAGTTGACGGTCTCGACCACCTGGAGCGGCAGGTGCAGCCTCGGGATCTCCGACACCTTGCCGTCCCACTCCAGCCGGACGCCCATGGAGCACCCCCTTCGATCGTTAGCCCGAACCTTGCCTCATTGTTTCGTTCGACACCGTCGAAACTCGCCGCTTGCACAATCCTCGTACCACCGGCGGAAACGCCTCAATCAGCGTAGGCTGCGACAATGCCACCGTCACGGCGCACACCGCCACCCACGGTTCGGCAAATTGAACCATCGGTGTGGCGACAAGCGCTCGCGCTGGCACAAGGCGATGCGAAGCGCATCGAGATCATCGACGAACGCACCGTTGTCGTGCACAACCGGCCGACAAAACCAGCGAGCCCGTGGAGCCCCTCCGGGATGCAGCCCTAAACGTCCAACCTCAGACCCCGATGAGGTGCCAAACGGTCATCCCTCAACCGACACGCGTTCGCGAAACGACGGTGGACGCCAAGGTCGCCCCGACACCTCATCGGGGATGGCACAGGCCTTCGCCGCAGACGTTGTATATCGCCCACCTGAACTCGTCGAAGTTGTCGACGTTCTCTCGGGCCAACTTGGGTCCGGCCGCTGGGGTGAAGACCTCCGTGCCACGGAAGTAGACCACCACGCGAGGGCGGGACAGATCCGAATCCGCCTCCACGGACACCCGCACGGCGTACGCACGCGGAGTGGCGCGCGCCTGCCAGGACGCAACGCACCGCTCGGTGGCAGCCTCAGCGCTGGACACCTCGGCAGGCATCTCGAACGACCAGGTCGGATCACCCGACTCGTCGCGGACCTCCAGCTCCGACTGGTCG
>JAUJOE010000006.1:0-9365 GCA_030447805.1 Nocardioidaceae bacterium
CCGACTTCGCCGACTACCTAAGTCCTGCGGTCGATGAGATCGCCCACTGGGAGCTGACGAACGGATCCAGCTCCGGCTGCAGGTCATGTCGATCTGTACGCCGCCGCGCTAGCGGAGCATCAACCAGCGGTGAGCCAAGTGCTCTCCCAAGCTCGTGCAGATCGGCATCCGGCGGCACTGGGTTTGGCCGCCCTCCGACATCAGGCTACGTTGAGGTGACGCTGCTGCTGGCGTTCGCCGTGGTCCTGTTGGCCGGTCTTGATCGGTCTGGCGCACCGCAGCGTGCTGTCCACGGCGGTACTGTTCCTCGTCGCCGGGTTCTTGCTCGGCGACGGCATACTCGGAGTCGTCCACCTGCGCCCCGGGACCAGTTGGTCACCACGCTCGCGCTGTTTTCCGTGCTCTTCACTTTGATGGCCGAGCGTTCGGTCTGAACGATCTACGGTCGGCGTGGCGACTCCCGGGGCGGGCGCTGGTGCTGGGATGCCCTGGTACTTCCTCCATCACCCGCGCCGTCGGAGTCGCTGGCCTGCCGTGGCCGGAGGCGCTGCTGGTGGCCGCCGTATCAGCGCCCACCGACCGGTGTTGCTCCGCTGCCATCGTCGGCCGCGAGGAGGTGCCTGGGAGGCTGCGACACCTGCTCAACGTGGAGTCGGGGCTCAACGACAGCTTGGCGTGCCGGTCGTGCTACCTGGTGTTGCTGACGGGTGGTCGGTGGCCCCGACGTCCGTACGCGGCCTCGCCGGTGAGCTCGGGCTCGGGGTGGCAATCGGGGTGCTGGTCCGCTGATCGCCACCGTGCTGCTGCGGAGCAGGTTCACCGCCACGACGTCGGTGCAGGAGTCTGCTGACCTCTGTCTCCGTCAGGGCTCATCGTGCTCCTGGCCGGCTTCAACCCACGCCAACCTCTTCCTCGCTGCGTTCGCCGCCGGAATCGATCGCCCGGCGGCTCTGCTTTCGGGACTCCTTCCATGAATTCGGGAGCTGGGTCACCGAGTTGCCTGGTGGCGATCATGGTGTTCGGGGCGCTGATCTCGCCGCAGTTGGGAGAAGTGCCTCGACTATTTGTTCGCGCTGCTCGTCGTCGCACGTCCGGTTGCGATCGCCCTGTCGTTCCTCGGTAGCCGGTTGCCGTGGCCAGGGCAAGCGGCGGTGGCATGGTTTGGACCGAAGGGTTTCGCCTCCGTCGTCTACGGGTTGATCGTCGACTCCGACGCTTTGCGGGCTGACGAGATGTTTCACTTGGTCGCCCTCGCCGTCGTGATCATCGGTCTTGATCCTCCCTGGATGTGCCGACGCATCACTTCGCTTCCGAGCGCGGGGCGACAACGAGGCGACGCCACGCTGAAGAACTGACCGCGCCAGCGTACACTGGTCTGCCCGTTGGCGAACACTGGCGGCGAGCCGAGAACCAGCCTGCGCACCTGGTCGCAACTGGACGAGGACGCCGAAGGCGGTGTCGTTGAAAGTGGCCGCGGGGGATTTGGAAGATCCCCGCGACCACGGCACCAGTGGAGCAATCCACGCTCAGCCGAAAGAGACGCGGGCTGTCGGCAACGTGAGCCCTCTGGATGACTCTCACATCTGCGCATTTGTCGCTGGGCGCCGAACGGTTGGACGGATTGAAAACTTTTCGGCGAGGAAAAAGTCGTACACTGTCCGGCAGCGGTGGCGGCGCACGGCGGGCGACCTACGATGCACTAAGTCCAGCAGGAATTGCCGAGTGCGGCTCGGGCCGGTGCCGCAGGAGCCTTTGCGCTGAACTCGATGGACCAAGACGATCGAGCAGTCGATCCGTGACACGGAGGAACCGGAGCACCAGCTGCGCAAGCTTGGGCCCGTCCAGCTGACCGTCTTCGGCATCAGGGTCATCATCGGCACCGGCATCTTTCGTGCTTTTCGGCGCAGCGGCTGGCGTGCGGGCCGGTCCGGCCGTTGCCCTCTCGTTCGTGTTCGCCGGTATTGCCCAGCGCTGGCTGTGCTGTGCGCCGAGTTCGCCAGCACCGTGCCGGTCGCCAGTTCGGCTACACCTTCTCCTCGCAAGTCTCGGTGAGTTCATCGCCTGGATCATCGGCTGGGACCTGATCTTGGAGCTAGCCCTGGGTGCCAGCACGGCGGTCGGTTGGTCGACGTACTTCGCCGACGTCCTGAACGAGGCGGGCATCACGATTCCCGGTTTGGGCGTACGGCGAGGCACAACTTCCTGGCCCGGCGCATCGTACTGATCTTGACCGGTGTCATCATCCTCAGGATCAAGGTCTCTTCTCCAGGTCAACTTCGTGATGGTCGTGATCAAGGTCGGCATCGTGCTGTTCGACGTCCTCGCCGGCTGTTTCATCAAGACCGCCAACTACACCCCCTTCATCCCGCCTTCGGGGTCAGAGGCCCCCGGCCCTGCGGCGCCGCCGTCGCCGTCTCTACCAGGCCTCGGCTTCGCTCCCGGCGCGTTCGGCATCAGCGGCATCTTCACCGGGCGGCCCTGTGTTCTTCGCCTACATCGGGCTTCGACATCGTGGCGACCGCGGCCGAGGAGACGAAGAACCCACAACGCGACATGCCGATCGGCATCCTCGGCTCCTGGGCATCTGCACCGCGCTCTACGTCGCCGTGTCTCTGGTCGTGGTGGGCATGGTGAACTACACCGAGATCAAGATCGACGCCCCGCTAGCGGCGGCGTTCCGCTCGGTGGGACAGCCGACGTTCGCCACGATCATCTCAATCGAGCAGTCGTCGGCTTGACGACGGTGATGATGATCTTGTTGCTCGAGAGCCGAGTCTTCTTCGCGATGAGCCGCGACCGGCCGCTGCGCCGACCTTCTCCAAGGTGAGCGAGCGGCGGCGGGAAACGCCAATCCGTACGTCGATCTTCACCGGCCTCGTCGTCGCCGCGCTGTCGATGTTCGTCCCGCTCACCGAGCTTGCGGAGCTGGTCAACATCGGCACGCTCTTCGCCTTCATCTTCGTGGCCGTCGGGGTAATCGTGCTGGCGCACGCGCCCCGACCTCGAGCGCGCCTTCCGCACCCCCGGAGTGCCGGTCGTGCCGATCCTCGCGGTACTCGCCGCGTTCTACCTGATGCTGAACCTGCCTCGCCTCGACGTGGGTCCGGTTCTTCATCTGGATGGCCATCGGGGTCGCCGTCTACTTCCTGTACGGCGCCCGTAACAGCCGGCTGGTCACCGACCCCAACTACTCCAGAGAGGCAGACGAGGCGGCGCGCCTCCCGCCGGTCGGGGTTGACCAGTGACGCGCCCCATGGCCATCTTCACCAAGAGCCCGCCGCGAGCGGACATCGACGAGTCCGAGCTCGACGTCGACAAGCCGAAGCGCTCCGCCGCCGGGTTGCCCGCAGTCGTCGTCACGATGAAGCGCGGCGTCGAGGCGATGGGTATCGTCCGGGCGACGCGCGCGCTGCGCCGGCTCAACCAGGTCGACGGCTTCGACTGCCAAAGCTGCGCCTGGCCCGACCCCGAGCCGAGCCACCGGCATACCGCCGAGTTCTGCGAGAACGGCGCAAAGGCGGTCGCGGAGGAGGCGACCAAGCAGCGCGTTGGTCGGAGTTCTTCGCTGAACACAGCCTCGCCGACCTCGAGCAGCGCACCGACTACTGGCCTCGGCCAACAGGGCCGCATCACCACACCAGTCGTGCGTCGGCCCGGCGAATCCCACTACGAGCCGATCTCCTGGGACGACGCCTTCCGGGTGATGGCCGACACGCTCAAGGGGCTCGACAGTCCCGACCAGGCGATCTTCTACACCTCCGGCAAGACGTCGAACGAGGCGGCCTTCGTCTACCAGTTGTTCGTGCGCGCCTTCGGCACCAACAACCTCCCGGACTGCTCCAACATGTGCCACGAGTCCACCTCGGTGGCGCTGGCGGAGACGATCGGCGTCGGCAAGGGCACGGTCAGCCTGCAAGACGTGTACGACGCGCAGCTGATCGTGATCTGCGGCCAGAACCCCGGCACCAACCACCCCCGCATGCTCGGCGCGCTGGAGATCGCGAAGCAGAACGGCGCAAAGATCCTCGCCGTGAACCCGCTCGCGGAGGCCGGGCTGCTGCGCTTCAAGAACCCGCAGACGCCGCGCGGGCTGTCGGGCATCGGCACCGGGCTGGCCGACCTGCACCTGCCGATCAGGGTCAACGGCGACTTCGCGCTGTTCCAGGCGATCGGGTCGCTGCTGCTGGCTGCCGAGGACGCCGCCGCGGCCGCTGGTCAGCCGGGCACGGTGCTCGACCTGGAGTTCATCGAGCGGCACACCACCGGTTTTGCCGACTGGGCTGCCCACCTACGCCAGCTCGACTGGGACGGTGTGCTGACGGCGACGGGCCTAACCCGCGACCAGATCGAGGCCGCCGCCGACATGTTCATCGCCTCGAAGGCGACGATCACCTGCTGGGCCATGGGCATCACCCAGCACCGCAACTCCGTCGCGATGATCAAGGAGATGGTCAACGTCGCCCTGGCCCAGGGCAACATCGGCAAGCCCGGGGCCGGCCTGTGCCCGGTGCGCGGGCACTCCAACGTGCAGGGCGACCGCACCATGGGCATCTGGGAGCAGGCGCCCGAGCACTTCCTCGACTCGCTGCGCGACGAGTTCGGGTTCGACCCGCCGCGTGCGCACGGGCTCGACACCGTTGACTCGATCCGGGCACTGCGCGACGGCAAGGCGAAGTTCTTCATGGCGATGGGCGGCAACTTCGTCTCCGCGACGCCCGACACCGTGGGGTGACGGAGGAGGCGATGCGCAACGCCGAGCTGACCGTGCACGTCTCCACCAAGCTCAACCGGTCGCACGTCGTCACCGGCCGTACCGCGCTCATCCTGCCGGTGCTGGGCCGCAGTGAACGCGACCTCACCGGCGGGATCCGCCAGCGGGTCACGTCGAGGACTCGATGTCGGCGGTGCACTCCTCGCACGGCCCGCTGGAACCGGCGAGCCCCGATCTGCGCTCCGAGGTCGACATCGTCTGCTCGCTGGCTCAGGCGGTGCTCGGCGACCGGTACGCCATCCCATGGACGGACTACAAGGCCGACTACGCCAACATCCGCCGAAGCATCGCGCGGGTGGTGCCGAACTGCGCGGCGTACGCCGAGAAGGTCGACCGACTGGGCGGCTTCGTGCTGCCGCACGGACCGCGAGACTCCGGACGTTCCCAACTCCGAGCAGGCGGCGGTCTTCTCGGTCAGCCCGCTCGACGTGCTGCACGTGCCCGATGGCCGGCTGCTGCTGCAGACGCTGCGCAGCCACGACCAGTTCAACACCACCATCTACGGCCTGGACGACCGCTACCGCGCATATCCACCGGCCGCCGGGTGGTGTTCGTGCACGCGGACGACATCGCCGCACTCGGCCTGTACGACGGTCAGGGCCGGTCGACCTGGCCAGCGAGTGGACCGACGGCAGCGAGCGGTGCGCGAAGCATTTCCGTGGTGCGGTACGAGACTCCGCGCGTGCGCGGCGGCGTACTATCCCGAAGACCAACCCGCTGGTGCCGCTGGACTCGACAGCGATCGGCAGCAACTGCCCGACGTCGAAGTCGATCATCGTCCGGCTGGAGCCCGCCGGTCAGCACAGTTCTTGAGGGCAGCCCCGGTGCCGGTGCCGATGCAGCTGCGCCGACGGTGACCGCAAGCCGGCCGGCGCCGACCGGCCAGCAGTCACCCATCCAGCCTCCCGATCCAGCTGACGGGCACGGCTTTACAGGTCGGTCTCGGACTCGTCGATGATGTACGGCGGCCTCCTCCGCACCGGGCACCGGCGCCGTCGATGCCGACGTCGGAGCCGACGAGGTCGTCCTCGGTGTCCAGGCCAATGCGCGCGTCGGGGTCAACCAGCCGACCAGCCCGGCGGTCGCCGACCTCGCCGTCGTCAAGCAGGTCACCGTCGAGGTCGGGCTCGACGTCAGGCTCCTCTTGATCCAACCGCAGGTCGAGCGTCTCACCCTCGCGCATCTCCTCGGCGGTGTTGCCGAACTTCTGCGCAGGCGACCACTTCTCGGGCGGCGAGAACCCCTCGTCGAGAACGTCCGCCACCCCTCGGTCCTCGAGCGTGTCGTAAGGCTGGCCCTGGCTCGGCTGCTCAGACTGCTCCTGCACATCCACGTCATCGCTGGGAAGTTCTGTCATGGCCCCACCTTGCCACGCATGCGACTCCCGCGGTGTGCGGTCCTGACCGGTCGGCCGAGGCTGGATCGATGGCGCATGGATGGCGGTGACGAAGCCTGTCGGCGGTGCGCCGCCGGTCACCTCGGTGGTCACCCGCGGCGGCCTGCGCTGGGTTGCACGGCTGCCAGTGCTCGCGGTCGTCGGAGGTGTGACGGCGCGGCCGCTGAACTCGCCAACGCCCCGTCCCGGTCCGACACCGCCGGCACCACGTCCCCCGCGACGCCCCGCAGCCACGGCTCGTTCTCCGGCCGAGACGCCCAGCCAGCTGGACAAGCCAGCGGATTACCGGGTCTCCGATCTCGAAGCGGCGCTGCGGTCAGTGGCGGCGGAACTTGCCGACGTACCGCTCACCCCCGCTTCGCCACAGGCAGCTTCGTGGCCTGTGAGGCGGACGAGTCGGACACGTTCCTTGACGCCACCCTCCCTTGGATACACAGCGCAGGCGCGCCTGGACTACTTCGTCGGGCAGGCGGGCAGCGAAGCCGACGCGGAGGAGCTCGTCGCGAAGCTCGAGACAGCCGGCTGGCAGCCCCGCAACGACGACTGGGCAACCGACGGATCCACCGGGTGCCCGGCAGCGACCAGTGGACGCTCTACCTCACCAGGGACGGCCTCTCGCTGCGGGTGGACATGCACGGCGACGTCCCCGTCGTCCTGGTGAGTCTCAGTGGCCCGTGCGCAGCGACCCCCGCCGAGGAAGCTCACCGGTTACGGCTGCGGTCGGCGCAGGAGCTGAAGCTCCCGGCGCGGTACCACTGGAGGATGCGCCCGTGCGGACCACGGACGGGCAGTTGCTTCCCCCCTCGCCAACCCTGAGCGCGAGTCGTCCCCCGAGTCGCTAGCGCACGGACGGAGGTCACTCGGGCGGGATCGACCAGTCGATCGGCTCTGCCCCCTGCTCAACCAGCAGGGCGTTGGCCCGACTGAACGGCCGTGAACCGAAGAACCCTCGGGCTGCCGACAGCGGCGACGGGTGCGGGCTGGCGATGACCGTTACGTCGCGCAGCGCGGTCCGCAACGACTGGGCGTCGCGCCCCACAAGATCGCCACCAACGGTCCGCCTCGGTCAACCAGAGCCGCGATCGCTGCGTCGGTGAACTCCTCCCATCCCCGGCCGCGGTGGGAGCCCGGAAGTCCGGGCTGCACCGTCAGCGACCTGTTCAGC
Source organism: Nocardioidaceae bacterium (assembly GCA_030447805.1). Lineage (GTDB taxonomy): Bacteria > Actinomycetota > Actinomycetes > Propionibacteriales > Nocardioidaceae > JAUJOE01. Next base: position 7,333 of record JAUJOE010000006.1, read on the forward strand.
AGGAGCACGCCGCGGTCGCTCCAGGCCGACAGGTCTCCATGCGGCGGCGGCCGTCGTCCCACGTCGTCCTGGAGCTCCCGGTAGATGTTCGCCAAGCTCCGCGGGAGCGGTGACCGACGCACCCGCCGGTCGACCGCAGAACGCCAGGCCCACTGCATGACCGGGGTCGGATACGGGTCCTGACCGACGATCAGCACCCGAACCGACTGCAACGGTGGGTGGTGAACGCCCGCTGGGATGAGGTCGCCGCGCGGCAGGAAACTCCGCCCGGCGGCGACCTCCGACCGCAGGAACTGGCCAAGCCCGCTGAGCGTCGACGCGACGGGCAGCAGGGCGGTGGCCCAGTCCGGAGACACGATGTCAGCGAGCGGAGCGGGCGTCATGGGATCTCACTGTGCCGCAACGCGGTGGCGCGTTTGCAGCCGCCCGTTGGCCTCTCCGGCGTGTCAGTGCGGACACGCCGAGGCGACCTCAAAATCGAGGCAAATTTCTGGTGACGAGGTCTTGCGCGTCGCGTTGGTCGGAGCTTCTGATGGAGTTCACCTACGGACTTCGGAAACGGAGTCCGGGGCGGATCGAACAGCTCTGGTCACGACTACGCCGAGCGGCGGAGTTCGTCGGTAGCGTCCAGGTCGGTGAGGAACCCTTTCGCCCAGGCGGAGATGTCGTGCTCGCGTACCTGTCGGCGCATCGCGCGCATCCGCTTGGACAGGTCGCGAGGCGCCTCCCGCATCGCCGCCCATAGCGAGTCCTTGAGGCCGTTGATGTCGTAGGGGTTGACGAGGAAGGCCTGCCTGAGCTGGTCCGCTGCCCCAGCGAACTCCGACAGCACCAGGGCGCCGGTGTCGTGGTAGCGGCACGTGACGTACTCCTTGGCCACCAGGTTCATCCCATCGGCGAACGGGGTGACGACCATGATGTCGGCCGCCTGGTACAGCGCGGCCATCTCGTTGCGCGGGAACGAGTTGTGCAGGTAGTGGATCGGCTGATAGCCGATCCTGCCGAGGTCGCCGTTGATGCGGCCGACCCAGCGCTCGATGTCGGCACGGACCTCCTTGTACTGGTCAACCCGTTCGCGGCTCGGCGACGCCACCTGGACGAAGACAGCGTCCTCCACGTTGATCCGACCATCGGCGATGAGCTCACCGAAGGCCCGGAGCCGGGGCCGGATCCCCTTGGTGTAGTCGAGCCGGTCGACACCGAGCAGCACATGCGGCGGGTCGCCGAGCTCGTCGCGGATCTCAGCCGCACGTGCCCTGACCGCGGGGGTCTTGGCTAGTGCTTCCAGCCCGTGGAAGTCGATGGAGATGGGGTAGGCGCGCGCCCCGACGCCCCGGCCGTCCGCCAGCACGATCTTGTCCCGGTGGGTCTTGTGGCCGAACCGCAACCGCACCAGCCGAACGAAGTTGGCGGCGCCACCCGGCCGTTGGAACCCCACCAGGTCGGCGCCGAGGAGGCCTTCCAGGATCCGGTCCCGCCATGGCATCTGCCGGAACAGCTCGGTGGGCGGGAACGGGATGTGGAGGAAGAAGCCGATCCGCAGGTCGGGGCGTCGCTCGCGCAGCATGGCGGGGACCAGCTGCAGCTGATAGTCCTGGATCCACACGACAGCGCCCTGCTCCGCGGCATCGGCGGCAAGGTCAGCGAACCGCTGGTTCACCTCGACATAGGCGTCCCACCATTCTCGGTGGAACGCCGGCTTGGCGACGACGTCGTGGTAGAGCGGCCACAAGGTGCCGTTCGACATGCCCTCGTAGTAGTCCTCGATCTCTTGGGAGGAGAGCGGCACGGGCACGAGCGACAACCCGTCAGCCTCAAACGGTGAGTAGTCGTCGAGCTCGCCGCCCGGCCACCCGATCCACACGCCGTCGTGCTCGCGCAGGACGGGGTGCAGCGCCGTGACCAGCCCGCCGGGGGAGGCCCGCCAGCCCGGTTCGCCGTCGGCTCCGGTGACCCGGTCGACGGGCAGCCGGTTGGCGAGGACGACGAAGGAGCTGGTCGGCTGGTCGGCCACCCGGTCAGCCTACGGCGTG
>JAUJOE010000006.1:9465-21793 GCA_030447805.1 Nocardioidaceae bacterium
TCGGTAGCGCCTGCGCGCAGGCACCGGTGCACCTCTTCGATCTCGTGGACGTACCCGCTCCCAGACACCGGGTAGGCGTGGGACGTGGTCTCGCTGTCCACGGTGACGGTGAACTCCGTCGGGGCGTGGAACGGCGGCGAGACGTCGATGCGGCCGCGGCTGCCGGCGACGTACGCCCGGCCGGGTGTGAAAGCGGTCATCGTGCAGTGAACGGTGGCGGCACCCGCGTCGTACGTGAAGACGCTGGCGCAGGACACGTCGATGCCACGCTCCGACAGCGCGCCGGTCGACTGTACGGCGCGGGGCTGTCCCATGAACAGCCAGACGAACGTCGTTGCGTAGACACCGATGTCCAGTACGGCGCTGGCGCCGAGGGCCGGGTCGAACAGCCGGTGCTCGGGCGGCTTGTCGGGTACGAAGCCGAAGTCGGCCCCGACAGCGGTGACGTCTCCGAGCGTCCCCGTGGCGGCGATGTCGCGCATGGCAAGGATGTTGGGGTTGCACCGCATCCACATGGCTTCCATGAAGAACAGGCGCTTGCTGCGCGCTGTTGCAACGAGCTCGGCGGCGTCGGCCGCGTTGAGGGTCAGCGCCTTCTCGCAGAGCACGGGCTTGCCGGCGTCGAAGCACATCAGCACGTTGTCACGGTGCATCGAGTGCGGCGTCGAGACGTAGACGACGTCGACGTCGGGGTCCGCGACGAGCTCCTCGTAGCTGCCGTGCGCGCGGGCCACGCCGTGTTCGTGCGCGAAGCGCTGCGCGGACTCCAACTGCCGAGACCCGACAGCGGTGAGTTCAGCGCCCGGCGTACGGCGAAGGTCGGTGGCGAAGGTCGCGGCGATGTCGCTGGTGGACAGCAGGCCCCATCGGATCGGTTTCATGGTCGGCGTCCTCTCGGTTCCTTCCGGACAGCTGTCGCAGGGTGTTGCAAGTCCCTTGCCACGAAACACGCGCGCAGAGGCGGGTGGCAAATGACATCGATGTAGTTCCTCACCTACGATGCCTTAGGGCGGGTGGTCCGCACCCCACCCGCCAGTCCAGTGCGCCACAGCCAGGAGTCGACCGAAGTGGATGCTGCGAACGTCTCACGAACAGGTGAGGCCACCGATGCCGCCCTGTCGGAGCGCGACCAACAGATTCTTGCGTTCCAGCGGCTGTGGTGGAAGTACGCCGGCGCCAAGGAGCAGGCCATCCGCGAGCAGTTCGGCATGTCGGCAACGCGCTACTACCAGGTGCTCAACGCGTTGATCGACCGACCGGAGGCGCTGGCGTTCGACCCGCTGCTCGTCAAGCGGCTGCGTCGGCTGCGCTCCGCGCGGCAGCGGCTGCGGTCTGCTCGTCGTCTCGGCATAGAGATCTGATCGCGATGGCATTGCCGTCGGCCGTCAGCGTCGGGAGCCTTGCCTTCGTCGTCGCGGCCGGTGTCGGCCTCGTGGCCGTCTCGGCGAGCGCCACGAAGGAGGAGCCAGCCGCCAGCCCACCGGCGTCGGCTGCCCCACCTCTTCGCCGGCCTCACCCGTTGCGTCTTCTCCTGCTTCCACCGCACCATCGCAACGTACGACGACGCCCGTCGCGCCAGTGCAGACGCTCCACAAGCGCAAAGACGCCCCGCAGCAACCCAAGGACGCACCGCAGCAACGCAAAGACGGACCGCAGCAACGCAAAGACGGACCGCAGCAACGCAAAGACCCGCCGCACAACCGCAAAGACCCGCCGCCGGCTCAGCCGGACGCCGTACCCAAGGTGCTTGTCGAGGTCTACAACAACTCAGGCATTTCGGGCCTGGCCGCGCAGGAGGCGGCAGTTCTGCAAAGCGCAGGATGGAGCGTGGCGGCGACCGACAACTGGTATGGCAACATCCCAGCCAACACCGTCTACTACCCGCCACAGCTGCAGGACGAGGCGGTGCAGCTCGCGAAGGTGCTCGGTGTGCAACGGTTGATGCCCGCGGTCGCGCCGATGCAGTTCGACCGGCTCACGGTCATCTTGACCACCGCCTGAAGTGCTCGCCGGTTGCGCACGTCGATCTGAAGCGCCGCTGGCCGGTTGACGGCGTACCGTGAGTTCCGACAGGTGCTTGCAGCGAACCTGAGAGGCGATGATGGCCGAGCCGGACACGCCCTCTGATCGCTGGTCGCCCAGCTCCACGATGTCCGGACGCACCGTCGGCATTGTCGTCGCCGCAGTCGTGCTGCTGGTGGCCGCCGTCATCACGGCGATGTGGGTGCTCAAGGCTGATCCGCTTGCCGAGTCTTCCACTGCGCAGGAGGCGCTCGGCTACATCCCGAGCGACGCTACGCGAATCGAAATACGGGCACAGCGGGAAGATAGAGCAACGGTTGGGGATCGACGACGTAGAAACCGGGGCCGGCGAGGAACAGGTCGACCGCTACCTGCAGGAAGCCGTGGTCAACCCGTTTGTTCACAACGACTACACCGGATACCTCCGGATGATGAACGCACAAGGCGCCACATTCACCGCGTCGGACGTCAACTGGTCGGCGTCCGTGGGCTTCGGCTCGGCGACCATTGCCCCGAGCATCGAGCTCTTCGGCATGGACGCTGCTATCGACCTCGACCGGGTTGCCGACGACATGGTCGACGCGGGTTGGAGGGACTCCGAGATCGAGGGCGGACGACTACTCGAAGTCAACTTCACCGAGGTGGACCGCCTGACACAGATGATGGGTGCCTATCCCGCGACCTCAGTCGGGCTAACCTCCGAGCTGGTGCTGCTACCCGACGAACACCTGATGGTCACCGGCGACTACGAACGGGTACTCGACGTGGTCGCCGGGGACTCCGATTCCCTGCGGGCAGCGGATGACGTCGGCCAACTCCTCGGCGCGGACGAGGACCCGGAGTATGTGCACCTGGCCAGAGGTGGCGAGATCTGCGCGGACATCGGCAGCTGGCTGCTGGGCCGTCGGCCGTCGCCGGATTTCCTTGACGAGCTCCGACAGGAGAAGGCGGGATTGTCGACCCCGACGGCGGCCGCCTCCCTCGTCTTCGCCGACGGTGGCAAGGTGACCACGACCAGCCGATTGCTCTTCGCCGACGAGGGTGCGGCTGTTGACGACAAGCAGGCCCGTACGACGTATCTTCGGGTGGGCGAGAGCTTTCAGACCGGCGAACCCATCGCCGACCGGCTCACTGTCGACTCGATCAGTGTCGAAGGGCGCGTCGAGACCATCACCTATACCCTCGACCAAGGGCCGGCGGCCACGGTCTTGGCCCTTTATGATGAGGACTTCGCGCCGACGTTCTGTCTGGACCTGTGACACTGTCTGGACCTGTGACACTGGAGCCGACGACCGACGAGGGTCGCGCCGGCCTCGCGGCGATCGTCGCCGAACCCCGTCGCGCGCTGCTGGCGTTCGACTACGACGGCACCCTGGCTCCGATCGTGCCCGACCCAACGCAGGCGGTGCCACATCCTGAGGCGATCGGTGCGCTGGCGGAGTTGGCGTCGTACGTCGGGTGGGTTGCCGTGGTCACCGGCCGGCCGGCGGCGGTGGCGGTCGAGCTCGCCGCACTCGACGGCGTGCGTGGGCTGGAGGGGCTCGTGGTGCTCGGCCACTACGGGCTGGAGCGGTGGGACGCCGCAACCGGCACGGTTGAAACGGCCGAGGCTCCGCCGGGGCTGGACAGGGCTCGGGCTGAGCTGCCCGGTTTGCTCGCCGGCTTGGACCTCGGAGCCGCCGACATCGAAGACAAGGGCTTGGCGGTCGCCGTACACGTTCGTCGGTTGGCCGATGCCGATCGGGCGTTGGAGCGGCTCGATGGCCCGCTTCGGGAGCTGGCCGCCGCGTGTGGCCTTGCCGCTGAGCCCGGTCGCCGAGTGATCGAGGTGCGGCCGCCGGGGATGGACAAGGGGCGGGCGTTGCGCGGCCTCGTCGTGGAGACCGGCGCACGCGCGGTCGGATTCGCCGGCGACGACCTTGGAGACCTCGCCGCCTTTGCTGAGGTCGAGCGCCTGCGGAGTGAGGGTCTGGCTGGTCTGCTGGTGTGCTCGGGATCGGTCGAGCAGACGGCGCTCTGCGAGCGTGCTGACCTCGTGGTCGACGGCCCTGAAGGGGTCTCCCGGGTCATCAAGGCCCTCGTCTCCGAGCTGAGACGGGAGCGCTGAGCCGCACCACCGCCGACAACCGCGAGAACCGCACCCAACCGCGAGAAGAGTGTTTCCAGTGCGGGATCGGCAGGCGGTTACACTCGACCATTGGCAGGCTGGATGACCGCTCTACCGCCGTAGCCATAGGAGGTGGAGGGTGCAGTTCGATCCACACCGTCTCGTCCGATCCAGCATCTTGACCGAGTACCACCCAGTGGAAGATTCCCTCGAGGTCGTCAGAGAAGCACCTCGGAGCTGACGTCGTCCTGGCCGTTCGCTTTGAGGATCGGCAAGGGCGCCAACGCCGCGGTCTGTTCGGCGTCCGGTGCGCTGACGATCATGCAGACAAACCGGCTCGTTTGTCGGAACCGCTCGCGACAGCACCGGTCAGGATATCTGGGAGACAAGCGGAGGATGGGGCGGCGGACTGGAAAGCGGATCCACGGCCGTACTCGGCGGATGGGTCGCCCACTCGGATGCTGTCTCGATCCGGGTGGTTGATCCGTTTGGCAGGGTTCAGGAAGACCGTGTAGAAGGTGGGGTGGCGGTGCTGATGTGGAAGGGCGACTTCGACCTCCGCGGCGCGACTGCGGAGCTATCCGATGCACAGGGCCAGCTGATCACGAGTGGCCCGGTGCGCCCCGTGAGGAGCCCCAAGTAGAGGGCTCGGCACTGCGTTGCCATGGCTTGCACTCGGTTGGGGTGAGTGCTAAGAATGGATTAGCACTCTCGACCCGAGAGTGACAGCCGATTGGTTCGACGAGGGCCGTTGCCTGCCGCGAGAAGGGATCGCGGCACAGGTGCGATCCGTCCGTCGCGGGCGTCGTACCGATCGAAAAGTCCACACTCAAGCGCGGGAGGACTCGCGTACATGCCCAAGCTCATTGCGTTCAACGAGGAAGCCAGGCGCGGCCTCGAGCGGGGAATGAACACCCTCGCCGATGCCGTCAAGGTGACACTAGGCCCCAAGGGCCGCAACGTCGTCCTCGAGAAGAAGTGGGGCGCACCCACGATCACCAACGACGGTGTGTCCATTGCCAAGGAAATCGAACTCGAGGACCCGTACGAGAAGATCGGCGCGGAACTCGTCAAGGAAGTTGCCAAGAAGACCGACGACGTCGCCGGCGACGGTACGACGACCGCTACCGTGCTCGCCCAGGCGATGGTCCGCGAAGGCCTGCGCAACGTCGCAGCCGGCGCGAACCCGATGGCGCTCAAGCGCGGCATCGAGAAGGCGGTCGAGGCCGTCAGCGAGCAGCTGCGCAGCCTCGCCAAGGACGTCGAGACCAAGGAGCAGATCTCCTCGGTCGCCGCGGTGTCGGCAGGCGGTGACGTGAGCGTCGGCGAGATCATCGCCGAGGCCATGGACAAGGTCGGCAAGGAAGGCGTCATCACCGTCGAGGAGAGCAACACCTTCGGGCTCGAGCTCGAGCTCACCGAGGGTATGCGCTTCGACAAGGGCTACATCTCGCCGTACTTCGTCACCGACGCCGAGCGGATGGAGAGCGTGCTCGACGACCCGTACGTGCTCGTCGTCAACTCCAAGATCTCGGCCGGTCAAGGACATGCTGCCGATCCTCGAGAAGGTCATGCAGTCGGGCAAGCCGCTGCTGATCCTCGCCGAGGACGTCGAGGGCGAGGCTCTTGCCACGCTGGTCGTCAACAAGATCCGTGGCACCTTCAAGTCAGTGGCCGTCAAGGCCCCGGCTTCGGTGACCGTCGCAAGGCCATGCTGCAGGACATCGCGATCCTCACCGGTGGCCAGGTCATCAGCGAAGAGGTCGGCCTCAAGCTGGAGAACACCGGCGTGGAGCTGCTCGGTCAGGCCCGCAAGGTCGTTGTCACCAAGGACGAGACGACGATCGTCGAGGGTTCCGGCGACACCGACCAGATCGCTGGCCGGGTCAACCAGATCCGCGCCGAGATCGAGAACAGCGACTCCGACTACGACCGCGAGAAGCTGCAGGAGCGGCTGGCCAAGCTGGCCGGCGGCGTTGCAGTGATCAAGGTCGGCGCCGCCACCGAGGTGGAGCTGAAGGAGCGCAAGCACCGGATCGAGGACGCCGTACGCGCTGCGAAGGCGTCGGTCGAGGAGGGTGTCGTCGCCGGTGGTGGCGTTGCTCTCCTGCAGGCCGCGACCAACGCGTTCGAGAAGCTGGAGCTCGACGGCGACGAGGCCACCGGTCTCAACATCGTCCGCGTCGCGACTGCGGCTCCGCTGAAGCAGATCGCGATCAACGCCGGCCTCGAGGGTGGCGTTGTGGCGGAGCGGGTCCGCGGACTCGAGCCCGGGCACGGTCTCAACGCTGCGACCGGCGAGTACGGCGACATGCTGGCCGCCGGAGTGCCCGACCCGGCCAAGGTGGTGCGGTCGGCGCTGGAGAACGCCGCCTCGATCGCTGCGTTGTTCCTCACCACCGAGGCTGTCATTGCCGACAAGCCCGAGAAGGCCGCTCCCGCCATGCCCGGCGGCGACGGCGGCATGGGTGGCATGGACTTCTGATCGCTTGCGATCAGAAGCGTAGGCACAGCTAGTCCAGCCAACTGCTTGACCTGAAGCGGCCCCGGACCAGGCAACTGGCCGGGGCCGTTTCCCGTCTTCAAACTGGTACGTTCTTGCACCGTTTGAGCCGGTGCGACTGCAAGATCGTTCCAGTTTGAGGGCACAGCGGCAGGCGGGGTTTCACTGGGTGGGCTACTTACCTTGCTCAGGCGCAGAGCCGGGCGATGAGCAGGGCGTAGACCCGAGCGCAGCCGAAGAGGTCGCTGAGTAGGACGTGCTCGTCGGTCGCGTGGGCGTACTCGACGCTGCCAGGCCCGTACTGGACGGTCGGGATGCCGGCCGCGGTGTAGTGGCGCAGATCCGAGCCGTAGGGTCCGCCCAGTGCGCGCGGCTCCCTTCCTCGTACGTCGGCCACCGCGCGGCGTACGTCGTCGAGCAGGTGGTGCCCCTCGGGCATCGCAGCGGGGGCGAACATGCCACCCGGCCAGGAGACTTCGACGGGGTGGTCAGCGAGCCAGCCGTCGGCGGCGCATGCCTCGGCGACCGCCGACTCGAAGGCAGCCATCGCCTTGGGGATCGTCTCGTCGATGCGCACGCCGTACCTGCCCTCGGCGACCAGGCGATCGGGCACGGTGCTGGCCCAGTCGCCGGCCTGGACGATACCGATGGACAGCGGCCACGCCAGGTCGAGGTGGGCGAACAGCTCGGGGGCCGCGACGTTGCGCTCCCGCTCGAGCTCTCGCAGCGCACGGTGGATCAGCTCGAACTTCTCTACCGCGCTGACGCCGCGCGACCGGGTCGAGCCGTGCGTGGCCATTCCAGGGACTTCTAGGCGGAAGGTCAGCGAGCCGGCGTTGGCGGGGATGATCTGGCCGTCAGTCGGCTCGGTGCTCACGCAGACGTCCGCGGTGTGGCCCCGCCGCAGCGTGGCGAACGCCCCGATGCCGCCGTCCTCCTCTCCGCTGACGCAGTGCACTGCCACCGGTCGCCGCAGCTCGCCGCCCGATCGGCGTACGGCGCCGAGGGCGCCCAGGATCGCCGCCACACCGCCCTTCATGTCGCACGCGCCGCGGCCCCAGGCGATGCCGTCATCGACGTGCAGGGTGAACGGGTCCCCGTGCGGCCACGCGGCGAGGTCGCCAGGCGGTACGACGTCGGTGTGGCCGTAGAGCGCCAGCGCCGGCCGGTGCGTCGTACCGCCCAGCACCCCGACGCAACCAACTGCGGTACGGCGATCGACCTCCATGCCGGGGAAGTCCGGGTCAGTCCGCAGCTCGTCGAGGTCGATGTCCCAGGTGTCAACGGAGCACCCGAGCTCGCTGAGGCGCTGGGCGCACCACCGCTGCACCTCCGCTTCGGCCGCCGTGCCGTCGACGGACGGGATCGCTACCAACGCTCGCAGATCGGACAGGATCGCGTCGTCGTCAACAGCGGCGATGATCGCTGCCTCAAGCTCGCTCAGCTCGGTACTCATGCCGTCACTATCGCGCATGGAGCGGACCTCGCGGCGCGATGAGGGAAGATGCTGCGGTGAGCGGTGACCAGGCGACGTACATCTTCGACGGGCACAACGATCTCGCCTGGGCGCTGCGGGAGCTGTGCGCTTACGACCTGGACGAAGTGGACCTCCTGGCCGGCGAGCCGAAGTTGCAGACCGACCTGCCGCGGCTGCGCCAGGGAGGCGTGGGTGCGCAGTTCTGGTCGGTGTTCGTGCCGTGCTCGCTCACCGGAGACTCGGCCGTCACGGCCACGCTGGAGCAGATCGACTTCGTGCGTTCGCTCGTTGCCCGTTACCCGGCTGATCTGGTGCTGGCAGCTACGTCGGCCGAGGTGGGGAGCGCGGTCAACGCGGGGAAGATAGCGAGCCTGCTCGGCATGGAGGGCGGCCACTCCATCAACAGCTCGCTCGGCACTCTGCGCATGATGCATGCCCTGGGGGTGCGCTACCTGACGCTGACGCACAACGAGAACGTGCCGTGGGCCGACTCGGCGACCGACACCCCGGTCATTGGAGGGCTCACCGACTTCGGCCGCGAGGTGGTGCGCGAGATGAACCGCCTCGGCATGTTCGTCGACCTGAGCCACGTGTCCGCTGAGGTGATGCGCGATGCGTTGGCCGCCACGGCAGCTCCCGTGATATTCAGCCACAGCTGCGCCCGAGAGCTGTGCGACATCAACCGCAACGTGCCCGACGACGTACTCGCTCAGCTTCGCGGCAACGGCGGTGTGTGCATGGTGACGTTCGTGCCGATGTTCGTGTCGCAGCCGGTCGCTGACTGGTACGCCGAGTGCCTGAGCGTGGTCGACCAGCGCGGCGGTGACCCGCGCAAGTTGTCCAGCGTCGAGCAGGTCATCGCCGAACGCAGCCGCGTCGATCCGCCACCGCCCTGCACGGTGGAAGACGTCGCTGACCACGTCGAGCATGTGCGTGCGGTGGCCGGCCTCGATGCCGTCGGGATCGGTGGCGACTATGACGGGGCCACCTTCTTCCCCGTGGGGATGGCCGACGTGGCGAGCTACCCGCTGCTGCTCGACACGCTGCGCCAGCGCCGCTGGTCGACTGCTGAGCTGGCGCAGCTCGGCCACGGCAACGTGCTGCGCGCGATGCGCGACATGGAGTCAGTCGCCATGGCGTCAGCGGCCGCGCCGACAGACTTGGGCCCTTAGTGACGTCTCGGCATGGGGGTCCGAGTCGGCAAGTGGTGGGGGTGCTGTTGGCGGCGGGGGCGGGGCGGCGGCTGGGCCTCGGTACGTCGAAGGCGCTGGTAACAGACGAGCGCGGGCGCAGCTGGCTCGACCGCTCGGTGGCTGCGCTGCGCGACGGCGGGGTCGCCGAGGTGTACGTCGTCGTTGGCGCTGAGGCGGCTGCCGTCGAGGCGGCCATTCCGGCTGGCTGCGTCACCGTCCTGGCGCGCGACTGGCAGGAGGGGATGGGGGCGTCGCTGCGTACGGGTCTCGACGCGGTGCAGCGCTACTCGCCAGACGCCGACGCGGTTGTCGTCATGCTTGTCGACACACCGGGCGTCGGCGCCGACGTCGTACGTCGAGTCGTCGCCCACAAGGCCCCCAACGCCTTGGCTAGGGCGGGGGTACGGCGGTGTGCCGGGCCATCCGGTCCTGATCGGCCGCGATCACTGGCGCGGCGTACTCGATGTGGCGGCGGGCGACCGCGGGGCACGCGAGTATCTGCGTTCGGCTGACGTCGACCTTGTCGAGTGCGGCGACATCGGGTCGGGCGACGACATTGACACCGTCGAGGCGCTCGACACATGGAGGGCTGGCCGCCAGTCGACGTGAGGAACGCCCCAGTGTGTAAACAAAGTGTCACCTGGTAGCACTTTGTTTACCCCCGACGACGAAGTACCGCGGCCGGTCGGCAATGGGGACGCCTTTGGGTAAAGCCGCGCCATGCGGAATCCTGACTGGGTGCACACCGTCTCCTCGCCGCCCGAGCTCGCCGACCTGCTCGCGCAGACCGGCTACCTCACCGACGAGGGGCTGGCGACCGTGGGATACCTGGCGCTGGCGATGCGCCGCCCGCTGCTGCTCGAAGGCGAGCCTGGCGCCGGCAAGACGGCGCTCGCGGAGGCGCTGGCCGAGGCGCTCGACCTGCGCCTGATCCGGCTGCAGTGCCATGAGGGCATCGACGCCAGCCAGGCGCTGTACGACTGGGACTTCGCCCGCCAGATCCTGCACCTCCGCACCGTCGAGGCCACCCGCGGCGATGCCGAGATTGACGAGGCAGAGGTCGAGAAGTCGCTGTTCGACGAGCGGTTCCTGCTGGCCCGCCCGATCCTGCAGGCGCTGCGCGAGAGCCCAGTGGTGCTGCTGATCGACGAGATCGACCGCGCCGACGACGAGTTCGAGGCGTTCCTGCTCGAGGTGCTGTCGACCTCGGCGGTGACGATTCCCGAGTACGGCACGGTGGCCGCCTCGACCCCACCGATCGTCGTGCTCACCTCGAACCGCACCCGCGAAGTGCACGACGCGCTCAAGCGCCGCTGCCTCTACCACTGGGTCGAGCACCCCGACCTCGACAGAGAGATCGAGATCGTACGACGGAGGCTGCCCGACGTACCCCCGCTGCTCGCCGAGCAGGTGGCCTGGGCCACGGCGCGGCTGCGGCAGCGCGACGACCTGGTCAAGCCGCCGGGGGTCGCCGAGACGTTGGACTGGGCGCGGGCGCTGCAGGCATTGGGCGCCACCGAGCTCGACCTCGGCACCGCCGCGGCGACGCTCGGGTCGGTGCTGAAGTACCGCGAGGACACCGAACGGGTGCGCGCCGCGCTCAGCGGGATCCTGAGCCCATGACGGTCGTCGCCCGACACGATGCCGACGAGGTGCTGGCCGGCTTCGCTGCCGCCCTGCGGGCTGGTGGCCTGCCGGTCACCGCCGACCGCACTCAGGCGTTCCTGCGCGGCTGCGCCGTTGTTGGCGCCGACCATCGAGCCGGCGTCTACTGGACGGGCCGGGCAACCCTGTGTGCAGGGCCCGACGACTTCTCCCGCTACGACTCGGTGTTCGCGGCGTGGTTCGACGCTCGGCCACCGTCGCCGGCCCAACCCGCCGCGACCACCCGACGAGTCGCCGAGGCTGACCTCGAGAGTGGCGAGGACGGCGAGGAGGCCGACGGCAGCGCCGTCGTGAGGGCGGCGGCCAGCTCCGTGGAGGTCCTCCGGCACCGTGACCTGGCGGCGCTCAGCCCGATGGAGCGCGCTGCCGTCGCCCGGCTCTTCGCCGGGCTGCGAGCCCGACCGCCGCTTCGCCGGTCGGCTCGGCGGGCGCCGGCCCGACGTGGAGAGGTCGACGTTCGCCGCACGCTGCGCGAGGAGCTGAGGCGAGGAGGGGAGCCGGCGCAGCTGCGCAGACGTGCGCGCAGCCGCCGGGCTCGACGCGTCGTCGTACTCGTCGACGTCTCCGGGTCGATGGCTCCGTACGCCGACAGCCTGTTGCGGTGGGCGCACGTCGTGACGCACGGCAACCCGGGCCGCACCGAGGTGTTCACGGTGGGAACTCGGCTGACGCGGGTGACTCCAGCTATGCGTCTGAGAGCTGGCGAGCAAGCCCTCCAGGCGGCTGGAGAGGCCGTCCCCGACTGGTCGGGGGGAACCCGCCTCGGTGAGTCGCTGCAGGCGTTCCTCGACCGATGGGGACAGCGCGGGCTCGCTAGGGGTGCGGTGATCGTGGTCATGAGTGACGGCTGGGAACGCGGCGACAGCGCACAGCTCGGAGCGCAGATGCGCCGGCTGCACCGGTTGGCGCATCGGGTGGTCTGGGTCAACCCGCACCAGGGGAAGCTCGGCTATCTGCCGGTCCAGTCCGGAATCGTCGCGGCGCTGCCGTCGGTTGACGACTTCATCGCCGGGCACAGCCTGGCCACGTTCGAGCAGGCGCTGGGAGTGGTGGCAGATGCGTGACGTGCTGCACCGGCTCCTCCCGTGGTGGCAGCGGGGGGAGGCCGTCGGCATGGGCACGGTCATTGCCACGTTCTCCTCCGCCCCCCGAGCGCCGGGTGCCGCCATGCTCGTCGGTCCCGGCGGCGAGGCCGTCGGCTCGGTCTCCGGCGGTTGCGTCGAGGGAGCCGTGTACGAGCTGGCCCAGCAGGTGATCGAGGATCGGCGGCCGGTCCTGCAGCGGTACGGCGTCAGCGACGACGACGCGTTCGCCGTCGGTCTCACCTGTGGGGGCATCATCGACGTCTTCGTCGACGTGGT
>JAUJOE010000006.1:21893-93048 GCA_030447805.1 Nocardioidaceae bacterium
CCAAACAGGTATCTCGCAGCGGAGGTCGCCGCCGGGCGTATCGACGGTCGCACGGTGCTCTGCGTTCTCACGCACGACCCGAAGTTCGACGTACCGGTCCTGGAGGTCGCGCTGCGGCTCCCCGACGTCGCCTACATCGGCGCGATGGGGTCCCGCCGTACCCACGACGATCGGATGCAGCGCCTCAGGGAGGCGGGGTTGACGCGGGAGGAGCTGTCCCGGCTCTCGAGCCCGATCGGTCTCGACCTCGGCGCCCGCACACCGGAGGAGACGGCGGTGAGTATCGCTGCCGAGATCATCGCCTTACGGTGGGGCGGCCGGGGCGACCGGCTCGCGCAGGTAGGCGGACCCATCCACCACGACACCTGACTTCGACTAAATGGCCAGGGGGTCTTGTGCTGGTCTCGGCCAGCAGGTTGTCTGTGACCTACAAGACCCTCCCGTCCCCGTCGCGCTGCTGCCGTCGGCTCTCGCGACACCTCTCTCGAAGGATGGCCGATGGCTCGGATAAGCATCAAGGTCGACGGTGTGGAGTACGCCGACGACGTCGAACCCCGCACACTCCTCGTCTACTACCTCCGTGACCAGGTGGGTAAGACGGGGACGGTCATCGGCTGCGACACCAGCAACTGCGGGTCCTGCACCGTGCACCTCGACGGCACGAGCGTCAAGTCGTGCACGGTTCTCGCGGTGCAGGCCGACGGGCACGAGGTGACAACGATCGAGGGCCTGGCCAAGGACGGCGAGCTGCACCCGATGCAGCAGGCGTTCCACGAGAACCACGCGCTGCAGTGCGGCTTCTGCACCCCCGGCATGGTCATGCAGAGCATCGACCTCCTCAGGGACAACCCGTCCCCGACGGGGGAGGAGGTCCGCCACGGTCTCGAAGGAAACCTGTGCCGCTGCACGGGCTACCAGAACATCGTCAAGGCCGTGCTGGCCGCCGCCGAGTCGGCACCGGTGCGGGTCGGCACGGCAGGAGGAACGCTATGACAGTCACCGAGGAACGATCCGTTACCGAGGTCGGGAGCCCCCGGCGGCGAAAGGAGGACGGCAGGCTCGTCACCGGACGCACCCGCTGGACCGACAACATCTCCTTGCCGGGAATGCTGCACCTGGCGATGGTGCGCAGCCCGATGGCGCACGCGACGATCACCTCGATCGACGTCGAGGCCGCCAAGAGCTCACCGGGCGTCGTCGCCGTCTTCACCGGCGCGGACCTCGGGGACGAGCAGGGCAGCCTCCCGTGCGCGTGGCCGATCACCGCGGACCAGAAGGCTCCGCCACACCCCTCCATCGCCGTCGACACCGTGAACTTCGCCGGCGAGATCGTGGCGTGCATCGTGGCCCGATCGGCCGTCGCAGCCAAGGACGCCGTCGAGCTCGTGGACGTGGAGTACGACGACCTGCCCGTCGTCGTCGACATGGCGGCTGCGGCTGAAGGTGGGAACCTCACGCATCCGGACCTCGGCACCAACGTGTCCGCCACGTGGGTGTTCGACTCGGCGGAGGCGGGGACCGGTGGCAACGTCGAGGACGCGATCCGAGACGCCGAGGTCCTGGTCGAGCGCACCTACCGCCAGCAGCGGCTGATACCGGCGTTCATGGAGCCGCGTTCGGTGGTGTGCGATCCCACCGGCGAGCAGACGACCCTGTGGTCGGCCACCCAGATCCCGCACATCCTCAAGCTGATGCTGGCGCTGACCTGCGGAATCTCTGAGTCCAAGCTTCGCGTCATCGCCCCCGACGTGGGTGGCGGCTTCGGTGGAAAGCTGCAGGTGACACCAGAGGAGGTCATCACCCTCGTCGTGTCGCGGCGTCTCGGCAAGCCCTGCAAGTACACCGAGACCCGCAGCGAGTCCCTGCTCGCCGGCCATCATGGCCGCGACCAGATCCAGAAGCTGACGCTGTCGGCGACTCGAGAAGGCATCGTCACCGGGCTGAAAGTGGACCTGCTGGCCGACATGGGTGCCTACCTGGGGTTGGTCACACCGGGTGTGCCGATCCTCGGTGCGTTCATGTACAACGCGATCTACAAGTTCCCGGCGTACCGGTTCGAGTGCCGCAACATCTTCACCAACAAGAACTGGACGGACGCCTACCGCGGCGCCGGACGACCCGAGGCGACGTTCGCCATCGAACGGTTGATGGACGAGCTCGCCGTCGAGATCGGGGTCGACCCGCTGGAGATCCGCGAGCGCAACTGGATCAAGCACGAGGAGTTCCCGTTCTCCACCGTCGCGGGGCTCGAGTACGACACCGGAAACTACGAGGCCGCGACTGCCCGCGCCAAGGAGCTCTTCGGGTACGACGCCCTGCGCGCCGAGCAGCGCGAGCGCCGCGAGAGCGGCGACCCCGTGCAGCTCGGGATCGGCGTCTCGACGTTCACGGAGATGTGCGGGCTCGCTCCCTCCCGAGTTCTTGGCGCTTTGTCGTACGGCGCAGGCGGCTGGGAGCATGCGTCGATCCGGATGCTGCCGAGCGGGAAGGTCGAGGTCATCACCGGGTCGAGCGGCCACGGCCAGGGACACGAGACCGCCTGGAGCCAGATCGTGGCCGACCGCCTCGGGGTGGCGTTCGACGACGTCGAGGTGCTGCATGGAGACACTCAGATCTCGGCCCGCGGCCTGGACACCTACGGTTCGCGCTCCCTGACCGTCGGCGGCATGGCGGTGGTGGCGGCGGCCGACAAGGTGATCGAGAAGGCACGGCCGATCGCCGCGCACCTCCTCGAGGCGAACGCCGACGACCTGGAGTTCACGGGTGGCAAGTTCAACGTCAGAGGGACCGACTCGAGCATCGGGATCGGCGATCTCGCACTCGCCGTGTTCGCCGCGCACAACATGCCCGACGGAGTCGAGCCGTCCCTCGACGCCGAGGCCACGTTCGACCCGGAGAACTTCTCGTTCCCGCACGGCACGCATCTGTGCGCCGTCGAGGTCGACACCGAGACAGGTGAGACGAAGATCCGTAGCTATGTCTGCGTCGATGACATTGGCAAGGTCGTCAACCCCCTCATCGTCGAGGGGCAGGTGCACGGAGGACTCGTCCAGGGCATCGCACAGGCGCTGTGGGAGGAGGCGGTCTACGACGACTCGGGGACGCTCGTGACCGGGTCGTTCGTCGACTATCTCGTCCCGAGTGCCGCCGACCTGCCGCACTTCACCACCGACCGCACGGAGTCGCCGTCGTCGACGAACGCGCTGGGGGTCAAGGGAGTTGGCGAGGCGGGCACGATCGCGTCGACGCCAGCGGTCGTCAATGCCGTCGTCGACGCCCTGCGCCACCTCGGAATCCGCGACATCGAGATGCCCTGTTCACCGCACCGGGTGTGGTCGGCGCTCCAACATCGCGACGGTGATGGGAGCTCTTCCGGGGCGGACACGCCGACCGAGAAGACGTTCGTGGACGATGACGCCGATCCCTCGCACAACGCGCAGCTCAGCGGCGAAGGTTCCGGGAGTGGCGCGGCTGAGCAGGGAGGGCTCGCATGATTCCCGTAGCGTTCGACTACACCGCTCCCAGCTCCGTCGCGGATGCCATCAGCGCGCTCGGGTCCGACAGCGAGGAGATCAAGGTGCTGGCCGGCGGCCAGAGCCTGATCCCGGTGTTGCGACTCCGGCTGGCCGCCCCCACACTGCTCGTGGACATCGGCCGGATCCCCGAGCTGCGTGGGATCACCGACGAGGGGGACGCCGTGGTCATCGGAGCGATGACCACCCATGCGGAGGTGGCCGACAGCGACCTCGTCAAGGAGCATGCGGGAGTGCTGGCGAAGGCGACCGAGACGGTTGCCGACCCGCAGGTCCGCCACCGGGGCACGCTTGGGGGCTCGCTGGTCCACGCCGACCCGGCCGGTGACCTGCCGGCGCCGATCCTGGCGCTGGACGCCGAGCTGGTCATCGCCGGCGCCGATGGTGAGCGGACGGTCCCTGCGGCGAACTTCTTCCACGACATGTTCGCCACCGCCGTCGGCGACCGGGAGATCCTCACGAAGGTGCGGATACCGAAGCACACCGGTTGGGGGGCGCACTACGAGAAGTTCACCCGGGTAGCGCAGCAGTGGTCCATTGTGGCCGTCGCCGCCACGGTCAAGGTGGACGGCGGATCGATCTCTGCGGCCAAGGTGGCCCTCACCAACATGGGGGCGACGCCGATCCGGGCGACCGGGGTCGAGCAGGCGCTGCTGGGGAGGGCTGCCGCCGGTGACACGGTGAAGCAGGCAGCGAGCTCAGCGGCGGAGGGGACGAACCCGCCGACCGACACCAACGGTGACGCGTCGTATCGTCGCCACCTGGCCAACGTGTTGACTCGCCGCGCGGTGCTGGCCGCGGCTGCCAGCTGAGCTTTCACCGTCGTACCGCCACAAGGGGCCCCACCTGATGGAACTGACGCACCGTTTCACCGTGTCCGTGGCGGTCGAGGAGGCGTGGTCGGCGTTCAACGACCTCTCGCGGATCGCGCCCTGCTTCCCTGGAGCGGCTCTGACGTCGTACGACGGTGAGCGGTTCGAAGGGTTGTGCAAGGTGAAGCTGGGGCCGATCTCGTTGCAGTACACCGGCTCTGGTCACTTCGTCGAACGCGACGTCGATGCCAAGCGGGCGGTGATCGAGGCGAAGGGCAAGGACAAGCGAGGCAACGGGACCGCCGCCGCGGCGGTCACGGCGCAGCTCACCACCACCGACGAGGGCACGACCGCTGTCGAGGTCAAGACCGACCTCACCATCACGGGCCGACCTGCTCAGTTCGGCCGCGGCGTGATGCAGGACGTCAGTGACCGGCTGCTCGCCCAGTTCAGCGCCTGTGTGGAGGACCAGCTGGGGTCGGCCACTCCCGCCGAGACCGGCGATGGCGGCGCGGCGGCGAGTCCACGGCACCTGGCGCCGACAGCCGAGCCGGAGACCGCGGTTGCCGACGAGCCGGCGGCCGCCGACCAGCCCGCGCCCGCCGCTTCAAGCGACGAGGCTGACGTGGCCCAGCTCGACCTCGGCTCAGCGGTCGTTCCGGTCCTGGCGCGCCGTTATGCGCCTGCGGTGCTGGCGGTGCTGGCGGTGCTCGTCGTCAGGAGGCTGGTGGGGCGGCGCTAGCCAGCCGGCCCAGGGCAGCCACGACGGCACCGGACTCCGAGCACACCCAGTGCGGGTCGGGGCCGAGTTCTGGCTCGATCGACAGGCTGTGCTCGACAGGGTTGGCGCAACCGATGCACAGCGGCCAGCGGCGCGACTCATCGAAGAGCGCGTCCTGCACGTCCTGGGCGACCAGCCCGTCGACGTACGCCGCGCCTTGCTGCCACTGGGCCAGCCACCAGCGGCGCCTAGCCAGGCAGTCCTCGACGACTGACACGGTGTGCGCGTCGGCGAGGCCGTGGGCGGCGAGGTCGCTGAGCACACGCGCTCGCGCGGCCAGCAGCGGGTCTCCCGTCGACATGCCCTCCATCCTGGCAGGCTTGAGCACGTGACAACGGACCCGCGCAGTCGGGCGCTCATCGAGGTGGTGGCCCTGCACCCCACCGACGCCGAGCGGGCCGAAGCCGGCGGTGCCGATCGACTCCACGTCTGTGTGGTTGACGGCGACCAGGCGCGCTCGGTCGAGCCGGGTGCGGTCAGCGCGATCGTGCGGGCGACGGCGCTGCCCGTGCGCGTGACGCTGCGGCTGTCTCCCGGCTTCTCCACCATGGGCGGGGAGTTCGCGCGCCTTCGCGGCCTGGTCACCGACTACCTCTCGGTCGGCGTCGAGGGGTTCGTCTTCGGCTTCCTGACCGCCGACCTGGACGTCGACGTCGAGGTGTGCGGCCAGCTCGCCGACGCCCTGATGGGGGTGCCGTGGACGTTCGACCGGACCTTCGACTCGGCCCTGCAGGCGCGTACGGCGTGGCGGGCGGTCCGGTCGCTGCCGGGCTTGGACGCCGTACACACCTCGGGGGCGGCGCTTGGCATGGACACCGGTTTCGACGACCTGGTCGAGATGGCAGCGGCTGACCCCGGAGTTCGCCGCGGTGGCGATGGCGTCCGACGGCGTGCAACCCGAGCACGTGCCGTGGCTGGCGCGGGCTGGCGTGCACATGCTGCACCTCGGCGCCGCGGTGCGACCGGGCGGTTCCTGGGCGAAGTCGTACGTCGACGACCGATTCGTGCGGTCCTGGCGGCTGCTGCTCGACGACGCCGTCGGGCGAGTGGCCCGGCAGGCGGCCGACGCTGGATAGGGCGGGCACTTGCTCGCTTGACGGGGACTCGCCGCGGTCGGCGCTGCTGCGGCCGCCCCGGCTGGTTGCCGGTGACCGGGTCGCTGTCGTCGCCACCGCTGGGGTGGTGCCGCCGCTGCGACTAGAGGCCGGCGTGGCCCGCCTGCAGAGTTGGGGCTTTGCCGTCGAGGTAGGCGCGCACGTGCTCGACGTAGACCCTGGGCTGCCCTACCTCGCGGGCAGTGACGCCGACCGAGCCGCCGACTTCACGGCGGCGTGGACCGACCCCGAGGTGGCCGCGGTGATGCTCGCCCGCGGCGGCTACGGGACCGCGCGCCTCCTCGAGCTGCTCGACTGGGATCTGCTGGCGGCGGCCCCGCCAAAGGTGCTTGTCGGGTTCTCCGATGTCACCGCCCTGCACCAGACCGTCGCGGCCCGGCTCGGGCTGGTGACGGTGCACTCGCACGTCGTCACCTCGCTCGGCAGCGCAACCGAAGACAGTGCAGAGGCGCTGCGGACGCTGCTGATGGAGCCGGAGTCGGTGACGGACCTGCTAGCCAGCAGCTCGGCGGTCACCGTGACGCCCGGGCGGGCGGCGGGGGTGCTGGTCGGAGGGAACCTTGCCCTGCTCGCGTCGCAGGTCGGTACGCCGGGTTGGCGCCCGCCCGAGAACGCCATCGTGCTGCTCGAGGACGTGCTCGAGACGCCGTACCGCATCGACCGGATGCTGACCCAGCTGCTGCGGGCCGGGTGGTTCGACGGCGCCACGGGTGTGGTGCTCGGAGCGTTCACCGAGTGCGGGGACGCCGCGCTGGTCGAGGCGGTGCTGGCCGACCGGCTCCGCCCACTCGGCGTACCGATCGTTGCTGGACTGGACTTCGGGCATACCGACAGCAGCGTCACGGTCCCGCTCGGCGTCCAGGCGAGCCTCGACGCGACCCGGCTCTCTCTTGTGCTCGACGAGCCAGCACTGTCGGGCTGACTACTGTTGGGCGCATGACCGAGACGACCGCCTACCCGCCGAACTGGTACCCCGACCCCTGGGGCCGCCACGAGCACCGGTACTTCGACGGGACCACCTGGACCGATCACGTCGCCAGCCACGGGCGGCAGGCCGTGGACCCACCGGGTGGCGATGCGCGCGTGCCGACGGTGAACCGGGCGACGGAGAAGATCCAACGTGACGTCGCCAAGGCCGGGGCGCAGAGGACGGGCTTCCAAGGCGGCGGATCGCTGTTCACCGAGCCGGTCCTGGTCGTCAACCAGAAGGCGAAGCTGATCGAGATCAACCAGGAGTTCGCGGTCTACGACCAGGCGGGCCGCCAGATCGGCGCGGTGCGCCAGGTCGGACAGAGCGCGGCGAAGAAGGTCATGCGCTTCGTCGCCGACGTCGACCAGTTCATGACGCACAAGTATCAGGTGGTCGACAGCTCCGGCCAGGTAGTGCTGGCGCTGACCCGGCCGCGCAAGTTCATGAAGTCGCGGCTCATCGTCGAGGCGGGCAACGGCCAAGAGCTCGGTCAGATCGTGCAGCAGAACGTCATCGGCAAGATCCGGTTCTCGTTGGAGGCGGGCGGGCAGCAGGTCGGGTCGTTGAACGGCGAGAACTGGCGGGCCTGGAACTTCAACGTCCAGGACGCGTCCGGACGGGAGGTCGCCCGGATCACCAAGACGTGGGAGGGGCTGGCGAAGACGATGTTCACCCAGGCCGACAACTACGTCGTCCAGATTCACGAGCCGCTGCCTCAGCCGCTGCACAGCCTGGTGGTTGCCTCCGCCCTCGGGATCGACACCGCCTTGAAGCAGGACCAGCGGGGCCTCAACGCCGGCGGCGTCTTCGGCTAGGGCCGATCAGAGCGGAGCCGGTAGCGGTTTGGCGTGCACGACGACCAGCGAGGTCACGGCCCGGGTGAGGCAGACGTAGAGGCGGCGTAGCCCGGTGAGCGGGTCTGCCTCGGCCGCGGCGATGTCGGCCGGTTCGACGAGGACCACCGTGTCGAACTCCAGCCCCTTGGCCAGCGTCGCCGGTACGACGTCGACGCGGGCCTCGATGTCGTCCTCGCGCCCCAGCACGCTGTGGTCGACCTGCGCGCGGGTCAGCTGAGCGTCTGCCTGTCGCACCAGCCCGTCGGGCACGATCAGGCCGATCGACCCCGGCTCGACAAGGCTCTTCTGCACGGCTTCGGTTGCGGCGTCGAGTGGGCGGCCGTGCGGCACGATCTGCAGCTCGCCCGTCGCTCGCCGTGCCGAGGTGGGCCGGCTCAGTCCGGGGGCGATGACCGGCAGCAGCCGAGTCGCGTAGTCGATGACATCGCCGGGGACCCGGAACCCCAACGTCAGCTCCTCGATGTGCGCGTCGTCCTTGCCCAGGTGCGCCAGCGCGTTGTCCCACCGCTTGACCCCCCACGGCGTGGTGGCCTGGGCGACGTCGCCGAGCACGGTGGCCGACCCGGTCGAGCAGTGCCGCCCGACGCAGCGCAGCATCATCGGCGACAGGTCCTGCGCCTCGTCGAGCACGACGTGGCCAAGGCTCGGCGTCCGCTCCAGCAGGTCGCGCGCCTCGTCCACCAGCACCGCGTCGTGCAGCGACCACTTGGCCCGAGCCCCGCCAGCACGTGCCGGCACCGGCGCCACAGCGGCCCGTTCGGCGTCGGTCAGCAGGCCTGCTGAGGATTCTGCGAGGAACGCCGGTTCGCTCAGCAGGCGGCGGACCAGGCGACGGGCGTCCATCGCCGGCCACAGCGCGTCGACGTACTGCTTGACGGGTCGGCTGCGCGCCACGGAGTTCTGCACGCGGTCGTCGGGGGAGTCGCCGGACAGCTCCATCTTGACCAAGATGGCCGAGGCAAGGCGCTGCGGAAGCATCGCCCGCCCGGCGGCGTACCGGACACCGCGATCGCGGAGCTGCGCGACGATCTCGTCCGCCTGGTACGCCGGGACCCGCCACCGCCGTGCCCCGGAGGGGACGACCAGCGCGTCCGCGGCCGGGCGGATCGACGACCAGAGTGCTCGGTGAATCACCTCGGCCATCCGGGCGTCGCCCTTGACGCGTGCTGTCAGCAGGTCGTCGGCAGCCGTCACCGGCACATGCGCGACGAGCTCCTCGACTGTGGTCTGCCGAGCGTCGATCTCGCCGAGCGCGGGCAGCACGTCGCCGATGTAGCGCAGGAACGACGCGTTGGGGCCGACGACGAGCACCCCCTGCCGGCTGAGCCGGTCGCGGTGCGCATACAGCAGGTACGCCGCCCGGTGCAGCCCGACTGCCGTCTTGCCCGTGCCGGGCGCGCCCTGGACGCAGACGCTGGTGGTGACGTCGCCCCGGACAATGTCGTCCTGCTCCGGCTGGATGGTGGCGACGATGTCGCGCATCGGACCCAGCCGCGGCCTTTCTATCTCGGCCGCGAGGATGGCGCTGTGGGGCGTCTCGCTGGGGGCGGTCGACGGCGCCGTACCGAGTTCCTCGTCTTCGAACGCGGTGACCACACCGTGCTGGAAACCAAAGCGCCTGCGCAGCCGCAGCCCCATCGGATCAGTGCGACTGGCCCGGTAGAACGGTCGGGAGATCGGTGCCCGCCAGTCGATGATCATCGGCTCCCCGCGCTCGTCAGTCACATGCCGGCGACCGATGTAGAAGCGCTCATCCGCTGCTTCGTGCGATGACCCGTAGTCGAGCCGACCGAAGAAGAGCGGCACCTCGGGGTCGTCCTCGAGCGCCTTCATCCGCTTGTACAACGTGAACTTCAGGTACTCCCCACTGAGCCGGTCACCGGCCGACGCCGACATCGACGCGGTGCGTTCCCGCATCCTCGCCAGTGCCTGCCGGGACCGTTCCAAGTGCGCCTGTTCGCTCTCTAGATCTGGGCGCGCAGCAGCCACTCGATCGTCAGGAGGCATCTGCGTATCGTCGCCGACCTCGGCCCATCCGTCCACTCGAATACCGTTCGTCCGCCCCTTGCCGCGCGAGCTGGCGGCCGTGACTCAGGGGCCGGCGCTGTGCGGGTGGTCCCAGTGGTCAGGGATCGCCGGCATCGGCCAAGTGGGGTCGGGGCTGAAGTCCGTGTAGCGCCCATCGAAGGGCGCCTCGCGGCGCTCGAGCTTCGCGATCAGCGCCTCGCCGTCGGCGCGGATCTCAGCCATCTGGTCAACGGTCCAGTAGCCGGGGCGCCCTGCCTTGGCCGCGAACGGCTCCTCGTCCTTCCACCGCCACGTGCCGTCGGCATCGATGTCGACGTCGAGCTCCCGATCGGAGGTGTCGATGCCGCGAGAATCGGCTGGCCCCTCCCACCGGATCTTGGGCGCTTCGAGATTGGCGTACCACCCGTCGAAGGAGCCGTCATCGTGGAAGAACCACCAGACCGACCACGGCTGGCTGAGTGGGAACTGCATCACGACGCCGTAGCCGAACCACGTGCCCGCCTGCATGACGGCAACGTGCTGGGTGTCGATCTCCAGTGCCTGCATGCGTGGTATGTCACGCAGCAGCCGGCCGTCGGGAAGCGCCAGCTCGAGCACGGGAGCCTTGGGAGGGATCCAGACCGTGACGACGTCTCCGGTGTCCTCCACCACGACGCCCGAAAGCACCCAGCGGGCTTTACCGAACCGGCCGAACCGGACGATCAGCGGATCACCTGACCGCCAAGCCTGCGTCACGCTCGGAGCCTAGCGACCGTTAGCCGCCGTGTGTCGGAAGACGTACGCCGTGGGGCGTGAATCTCCCCGGGTTTTATGCGCACCGGTTATTTGTTCGTGACCGGTTGGTCGGTGTTGGTTTTAGCGTAGTGCTCGGCTTCGGCTTCTAGCGGTGGTCGGCGCCCGAGGCGGTGCATGAGCCGGGCGGTGTTGTACCAGTGGACCCATTCAGCGGTGGCCTGCTCGACGTCGCCGATGGTGGCCAGCCCGGTGTGGAACGGTGACCCGGGTTGGATGCATTCGGTCTTGTAGAGCCCGATGGTTGTCTCGGCTAGCGCGTTGTCGTAGGCGTCACCGACAGACCCGATCGACGGGCTGATCTGCGCTTGGTGCAGGTGCTCGCTGAAGGCGATCGAGGTGTACGGCTGTCGGAATGATGGATGGCACCAGCTGCGACCGGGCGGTGTTGGCGTCGCCGAGTTTCCAGCGCGTCGGCCAGTGCCCGTTCGACCATGGCGGCGTTGGCGGTCGCGGAGACGTCCCACCCGACGATCCGGCGAACGCGTCAATCACGAACGCGGTGTAGACGAACCCGCAGCTGACCCGCACATAGGTGAAGTCGGCGACGAACAGCCGGTTCGGTGCGGCGACGCTGAACGCCCGGTCGACCAGGTCGCTGGGCCGATGCGCGGCCGGGTCGGTGATGGTGGTGCGGACCTTCTTAGTCCGCACCACCCCACGCCAGCCGTTGGCCCGCATTAACCGCTCGACCGTGCAGCGGGCTACCGGGATACCCAGCCGTTGCAGGTGCGCCCACATCTTCACCGCCCCATACAACGACTCCGGCTTCATCCGGCCGCGCTCGTCGGGCTGGTAGTAGTACCAGCATCTCCGTCACTGCCAGATCCCACAACGCCCGCTTCGACGGGCCGCGGCCGCCAGGCGTAGTAGGTGCGTGGAGCGATCTTGACGCCGCAGTGCTTGGTCAGCGCTGCGCAGATCGGTGCGACTCCGAACCGGTCTCGGTGCTGGTCGATGAACTCACAGACGACGGAGGTGGCGGGTCGCACTCCCGCGCGAAGAAAGACGTCGCCGCCTTCAAGATCTCCACCGTCGCCTCCAGCTCCGCGTTCCGCTGCCGCAGCTGGGCCATCTCCACCGCCGACGGCAGCCCTCCCGCTCACCGGCATCCACCTCGGCCTGGCGGAGCCAACGACGCAACGTCTCCGTCGTCATCCCCATCTTCTCCGCCACCGAGTTCATCCGCTGTCTATCGGTGCGTTCATCACCCTCGACCCGCTCCCGCAGCAGACGCACCGCCCGCTCGCGGGTCTGGTCGCTGTACTTCGTGCCACGACTTGCCATGGCTGCATCATCCCTTCCAAACAGAAGGTGTGCATCAAACCCGGGGTGGTTCAGCGGTCGGGGGTGCCGTTAGCCGCCGCGTGTCGGAAGACGTACGCCGTGGGGCGGTCGGGGGTGCCGTTAGCCGCCGCGTGTCGGAAGACGTACGCCGGCGGGCGGGCGCGGGCTGGGGTGGCTTCAGCGCTCCTCGGCGAAGAGCGAATCGGAGTCAACGATCGTGTAGGAGTAGCCCTGTTCAGCGAGGAACCGCTGCCGGTGCTGGGCGAAGTCCGCGTCGACGGTGTCGCGCGTCACGACGCTGTAGAACCGGGCGGTCCGGCCGTCACCCTTCGGCCGAAGGAGCCGGCCAAGACGCTGTGCTTCTTCCTGCCGGGAGCCGAACGTGCCCGACACCTGGATCGCCACCGACGCCTCGGGCAGGTCGACCGAGAAGTTGGCCACCTTGCTCACGACCAGCAGGGGTACGTCGCCGCACCGGAAGGCCGCGAAGAGACGCTCCCGCTCCTTGACCGGTGTCTCGCCCTTGATCAGCGGGGCGTCCAACTGCTCGGCCAGCTCGTCGAGCTGGTCGATGTACTGCCCGATCACCAGCGTCGGCTCGGCGCGGTGCTGCTCGACGAGCTGGCCGACTACGGCGGTCTTGGCCTCGCATGACGCCGCCAGCCGGTAGCGGTCCTCGGGTTCCGCCGTCGCGTAGGCAAACCGCTCGCCGTCGGTCAGCGGCACCCGCACCTCGATGCACTCAGCCGGTGCGATGTAGCCCTGGTTCTCGATGTCCTTCCACGGCGCGTCGTAGCGCTTCGGCCCGATCAGCGAGAAGACGTCACCCTCGCGGCCGTCCTCACGGATCAACGTGGCCGTCAGGCCGAACCGGCGCCGCGCCTGCAGGTCAGCCGTCATCCGAAAGATCGGCGCCGGCAGCAGGTGCACCTCGTCGTAGATGACCAGTCCCCAGTCCCGGGCGTCGAAGAGCTCCAGGTGGGCGTACACACCCTTGCGCCGCGTCGTCATCACCTGGTACGTCGCAATGGTGACCGGCCGCACCTCCTTAGCGGCGCCGGAGTACTCACCGATCTCGTCAGCGGTCAGCGTCGTCCTGCGGAGCAGCTCCTCCTTCCACTGCCGGGCCGCCACGGTGTTGGTCACCAGGATGAGCGTGGTGGTCTGCGCCTGCGCCATCGCCGCCGCTCCGACGAGCGTCTTACCCGCGCCGCACGGCAGCACCACCACCCCGGATCCGCCGTGCCACAGCGACTCGACGGCCTCGAGCTGGTAGGGCCGCAGCGCCCAGCCGTCCTCGCGCAGGCCGATCGGGTGCGCCTCCCCGTCGACGTACCCGGCGAAGTCCTCAGCCGGCCACCCCAGCTTCAGCAGCGCCTGCTTGAGGTTGCCGCGTTCGGACGGATGCACGACGACGGAGTCGTCGCCGAGCCGCCCACCGAGCAGCGGCGCGATCCGCTTGGCGCGCAGCACCTCCTCGAAGACGCCGCGGTCGGTGCTGGACAGCACCAGCCCGTGAGTCGGGTGCTGGTCGAGCCTCAGCCGCCCGTAGCGGCCCATCGTCTCCGCCACGTCGACAAGCAACGAGTGGGGCACCGGGTACCTGGAGTGCTTCAACAGGGCGTCGATCACCTGCTCGGCGTCGTGACCAGCCGCCCGGGCGTTCCATAGACCGAGCGGGGTGAGCCGGTAGGTGTGGACATGTTCTGGTGAGCGTTCGAGCTCCGCGAACGCCGAGATGTCCCGGCGGCAGTCGCGCGCTGCCGGGTGGTCCACCTCGAGCAGCAGCGTCTTGTCCGACTGCACGATCAGCGGCCCCTCGGTCATGCTCCCTCGCTCAGCTGCGGGACCTCAGACTTACGCCGGGCACGATAGGCCGCGACATTCGCGCGCGACGAGCACCGGTCGGAGCAGTACCGTCGCGACTTGTTGGGGGAGGTGTCGATGAACACGTGGTCGCACTTGTCCGAGGAGCACACGCCGAGCCGGGTGGGGCCGAAGTCGACCGCCAGCATGGCCAGCCCCATCAGGCACTCCGCAGTGATCAGTGCCGCGACGCTGGAGCCGCGTTCCGCGACGTGCAGGTGCCAGCTCTCCCGGTCGTGGCCGGCGATGTACGGCGATACCGGGTGCCGGGCGAGCAGCGCGTTCACCAACGTCACAACCTTGTCCTCGTCGCCAGCTGCCGACGCCTCGAAGATGGCCCGCAGATCTCGGCGCAGGCGCCGCAACTGGGCCAGATCGCGCTCGTCCAGCCTGTGCTGGAGCCACTTCCGGTCGTCGAGATACCTGGCCAGGTCGTCCTGCGTCTCGAGCGGCGCGTTGATCAGGCCGGCAGCCAGGTCGGCGTAACGGACGAAGTCCACCCGAACATGATAGGCGCACTACTCCCTTGCAGTAAGAACCAAGAGACGACGGAGGACCTTACCTGCCGTTTCGCACAATGTGCGCGGCGCTGATCCGGCGGACCGGAACGACGACATCCTCGCCGTAGCGCGCGTCCCGCGCGTGCAGCTGCCCGTCGGCTACATCGACGGCTCGCACGAGCCGTTCGGTGGTAGCGCCGTGCGCGTCGACCAGCGAGATCCAGACCACCTCCCCTGTCTCGACTGCCTGCCGAAGCGCGTCGACAGGGGCGGCGACTCGCGGCTCCGGCGTCCGTAGTCCAGGCGCGCCCCGGTGCGGGCTTGTCGATTCGGCCCGCCGGAGCCCGGCAACGATCGCGGTGGCTGCCGCTGGCGGGAGCAGATCGCCTGCTGACGGCTCGCCCGGCCCGCGCCTGGGAACCCCGCGCGGTGGTGCCTCATGCTTTGCCGCGGGCTTTGACGCAGCGCCTGCCTCCGTACGGCGACGGGCCAGGTCGTGCACGAGGTAGCGCAGCGGCTGGGGCAGCGGGGTGCGCGACCGAGACCGCAGCACGCTGAGGATCTCCTCGGCGTCCCAACCCAGGTCCAAGCCGCGCTCCAGGGACTCGGCCGTGAAGCGGTAGACGGTCGCGCCACCCCGGGACTCGACGTCGGCCAGGCTCCCGAGCTCGCGGGACGCAGCGGCCGTCAGCGGGCCGGGTGCGATCGCCGTCAGGTCGGCCTGGACGAGGACGTGCTCGGATCGCATGGGCAAGTGCCGGGCGAGCGTTGTCGAGTCATGGTCCGGTTCGTCCGGGTGCACCGGGGGTCGTTCGTGCTGTAAGCGCGGTGCGAACGACGCGACAGCCCCAAGACCGGTCACACCGACCCACGAGCCCTGGTCGAGAAACGTCGCCACCTGCCGGTCGGTGCCAACCGCCAGCCGGGGACGTTGCCACGCCACCCAGGCGCGTAGGTCGCTGGCCGAGAGCACCCTGCCCTCGGCCGGGTGGCCGAACGCCTCCAGGCACAGCCGTTTCAGCCAACGTGGCCCACCTCCGTCGTGCGCCTCGAGCCAGCTAGCGGCCAGCACTGCCCACTGGTCGGCCAAGGGACGGTCAAGCCAACCGTCGAACGCCGTCGCTGGCAGCAGCACCTCGTTGCCGTCGTGCGCTGCCAGGCCGAGCAGTCCAGATTCCTCGGCCACCTCGAGGTGCAGTGTCGCAACAGCGGCTGGTACGTCGAGAAGTGCGGCAATGATCTTGACCTCCCGGCTTGCGAAGCCACCGGCCCGCGACAGCCGCAGGGGCAGGTGGTCACAATGCTCGACGAGCACCTCAACGCGGCGTACGAGCTCGAAAGCGGAGCCGGCGGCGACCTTGTCGACCAGGCTCGGCGGCTGGCGCGGCACGTCGGAAAAAGTGGGAGGGTGCGCCGCAGGCACCGTTGCAGCCTCCGCCCCTGCCCCCGCCGCCGTCCCCGGCTCGGCGAGCAGCGCACTCATCGCCCGCACCGGCCGCAGCGAGGTGGCCGGTCCCCACACCAGCGCCAGCCTGTGCAGCCGCTGTAGCGCATTGAGCGCGGCCACCTCGTCGAGGCCAGCGGCGAGAGCCGTGCCGTGGACGTCGGCGGGAAAGCCCGCCGTGTGGGCGCTCGCCCGTCGGGCGACCTGCAGCTCGAACGCGTTGAGCGTGTCCAGCGCGGAGCTCACCGAGTGCCGGGTGGTGGCCCGGGAGGCAATCTGGGTGAGATCACTGGGCGGCGGGAAGGCCAGGTCAGGACGGTCGAGCAGCAGTCCGGCCAGCGTGGCGTCGTCCCACTCGCGCAGCATCTGTGTCAACGTGCGGGGCGAGTTACTCCAGGCGGGCATCAGTCCCACGGTAGTTGCTGTCGCACAAGAGCCAGGAACCGCTGGCATGGCAGGATGGCGTCGACATCGGGAAGGGGGCCGTCACTATGGCGCTGATCCAGGCGCGCGGTCTGAGCAAGACCTTCGGCAACAAGGCAGCGGTTCGCGGCCTGTCATTCGACGTGGTGCCCGGGTCGGTGACCGGGTTCTTGGGACCCAACGGTGCCGGCAAGTCGACAACGATGCGGCTGATGCTGGGTCTCGACAACGGCGAGGGCGTAACGACGTACGACGGCGTGGCCTACCGCGACCTCAAGCAGCCGCTGCGCCACGTCGGTTCAGTGCTTGACGCCAAGCCGTTCCACCCGACCCGCAAGGCGGTCAACCACCTGCGGATGCTCGCCATCTCCAACGACATCCCCACGACACGGGTCACCGATGTGATCAACATCGTGGGGCTCGGAGATGTCGCCAACGCGAAGCCGAAGACGTTCTCGCTCGGCATGGGGCAACGCCTGGGGATCGCTACCGCCTTGCTGGGCGACCCCAGCACGTTGATCCTCGACGAACCGGCCAACGGCCTGGACCCGCAAGGCGTGCACTGGCTGCGCAACATGCTGAAGACGCTTGCTGCCCAGGGGCGGTCGATCTTCGTCTCCAGCCACCTGC
Source organism: Nocardioidaceae bacterium (assembly GCA_030447805.1). Taxonomy (GTDB): domain Bacteria; phylum Actinomycetota; class Actinomycetes; order Propionibacteriales; family Nocardioidaceae; genus JAUJOE01. The sequence continues at coordinate 38,932 of JAUJOE010000006.1, forward strand.
TCTCTGAGATGGCGCTGATGGCTGATCACCTCGTGGTCGTCGGTCGCGGCATGCTCATTGCCAGCGGCAAGATGAGCGACTTCATCTCGACCAGCGCCCGCAACGCCGTGGTGATCCGCGTCGACAACCCCGAGCTGATGACGCGGGAGCTGCGCGCCCGCAACGCCGCCGTGGTCACCGAGCCCGACGGCAAGCTGGCCGTCACCGGGATGGACTCCGACGCCGTCGGAAACCTTGCGCACGAGCTCGGGGTGCGGATCTTCGAGCTGTCCAACCGGCAGGCCACCCTCGAGGAGGCGTTCCTCGACGCGACAGGCGCGTCGGAGGAGTTTCGTGCGTCGATGGGGTTCGGGGCGCAGCAACCTGGTTTGGGAGGACCTGGCTTCGGCGGGCCGATGGCAGGGGCACCTCCTGGGTACGGCGCACCACCGCCCGGCTACGGACCGTCGGCTGGTTACGGAGCGCCGCCCGGCTACGGATCACCGCCCGGCTACGGACCGACGCAGGGGTACGGCGCTCCGTCGCCCGGCTACGGACCCGCGCCGGGGTACGGCGCACCACCCAACCAGCCACCTGCCCAACACGCCTCACAGGACGGAGACGACAACCGGTGACGGGCGCCCTGAAGTACGAATGGGTGCGCATCCGCACCATCGCGTCGAGCTACTGGATGTCCGGTCTTGCCATCGGGTTGAGCGCGGCGACCGCGCTTCTCATCGCGCTGTTCTCGAGTGCTGGAGACATTGAGGAACTCAACATCGTCCAGTTCACGTCCTGGGTGGTGACCGCGGGTGCTTCCTTTCCCCTGATTCCGGTGCTGGCGGCTCCATTCTTCGCCACGATGGGGGCGATGGCGATGGGCCACGAGTACCGCTACGGCACCAACAAGGCGACGTTGACGGCGCTGCCCGACCGGGTGGCTGTCTATGCGGCGAAGGTGATCATCTTGGTCGGCTGGGTGACCGCGGCGGTGGCGGCCATCCTGCTGCTTGACCTGGCAATGGCCTGGCTCTTCATGAGCAACCCGACGCTCTCATCCGACGCCATTCGCCCGGTAGTGAACTACTGGGGCTACTGCGTCGGATTCGCACTTGCCGGACTCAGCCTGTCGGCGGTATTCCGCAACCAAACCGGCGCGATCGTGGCCGTTCTGGTCTGGCCCTATGTCATCGAGCCGATCATCTACGGCGTGCTTGGGGCGATCGGATCATCGTCGGACGCCGGTATCATCAGGTTGACCAACCTGCTGCCCAGCTCCGCCGGGCGACGCTCGATCTTCGACCCCTATGAGCTGGCCGGGTTCGGTGGGGCGATCGACACGTGGGGAGTTGGTGCCAGCACCCTGGTCTTCTGGGTCGGAGTCCTGATCGTGGTCGGGGCGGGAGTGGCGTCGTTCATCAACCGCGACGCATAGCTCGTGCCCACCCCCCTTGTCGTTGGCTTCGACCTCGACATGACCCTGCTGGACACCCGCCCAGGCATCAAGATCGTGTGGGACACGTTCTCCGCGCTGACCGGCGTCCCCGTCGACAGTGACCTCGCCGTCTCGAGGCTCGGGCCGCCGCTGGCCATCGAGATGGCCAACTGGGTGGCGGCTGAGCGCGTCGATGAGTACGTCGCTCGCTACCGATCGCTCTACCCCGCCTACGCCATCGAACCGGCAGAGCTGCTCCCGGGGGCCCGCGAGTCGCTGGAGGCGGTGCGGCAGGCGCAGGGTCAGACGGTGGTGGTGACGGCGAAGAACACCGCCAACGCCCGACTCCACCTCGACCACCTCGACTTGCCAGTCGACGTGGTGGTTGGAGACCTCTGGGGAGCCGGCAAAGGCACCGCCTTGGTGGAGCATGGCGCCGGCGTCTTTGTCGGTGACCACGTGCACGACGTTGCCGGAGCGCATGCGGCCGGTGCGCTTGCGGTTGCGGTCACTACCGGGCCGTGCTCGGCCGCGGAGTTGCGGGCGGCGGGTGCCGACGTGGTCCTTGGCTCACTGACCGGTTTTCCGGCGTGGTTCGACGAGCACGTCCTGCTGACTCGACTGGAGGCGCTCACGGCTCGACTGCAACAGCTGGGCAGTGTCGTGGTGGCCTTCAGCGGAGGCGCCGACTCGGCGTTCCTGGTGGCGGCGGCGGTGCGGGCGCTCGGTCGCGACAAGGTCACCGCGGTGACCGCGGTGTCGGACTCGTTGCCGGCGGCGGAGCGGGAAGCTGCGGAGCGGTTCTGCGCCACCCTCGGCGTACGTCATCTGACTGCGGAGACGCAGGAAATGTTGCGGTCCGGCTACCGCGCCAACGCCGGCGACCGGTGCTACTTCTGCAAGGCCGAGCTCGTCGAGGTGCTCACCGGGCTCGCCAACGAGGTGGAGATGGCTGTGGTGGCGACCGGGACGAACGCCGACGACGCGCGCGCGGGCTTTCGACCGGGGATCACGGCTGCCGCCGAGCGCGCGGCCGTGACTCCGTTGTTGGACGCGGGTCTTACCAAGGCTCAGGTCCGGGAGGCGTCGCGCCGATGGGGTCTGCCGACGTGGGACAAGCCAGCCGCGGCGTGCCTGTCGTCGCGGATCGCCTACGGCATCGAGGTGACGCCGAGCCGATTGTCGCGGGTTGGGCGGGCCGAGTCAGCGGTGCGGTCGCGGCTGGCCGAGCACGGCGTGCAGGTCGGCAACCTGCGCGTGCGTGACCTGGGGGACGTCGCCCGGGTCGAACTCGACCCCGAGCTGGTGCAGTGGCTCGAGACCCATCCCGAACTGGCCGAGGACGTGGTGGCAGCGACGGTCGCTGCGGGCTTCGACGGCGCAGCTGTCGACTCGCGAGGGTTCCGTTCGGGTGCGATGAACGAGCTGCTCGCCGATCCGGCTCGCTACCGCTGAGGCTGTAGGATGACGGTTCGCCTCCGAACACTTTCGGAGGTGCCCTCATGTTCAACATGAGCGGGTAACACCGGATGTCAGCGCGAGCGCGAGGTCAAACAGTGCCAACGGGCAAGGTCAAGTGGTACGACGCCGAGAAGGGCTTCGGTTTCCTCACCACCGACGACGGAAGTGATGTCTTCGTGCGCTCCGACTCCCTACCCGCCGGTGTCACCGCGCTGAAGTCGGGCAGCCGGGTCGAGTTCGGGCTGGTGCAAGGACGCAAGGGTGACCAGGCGATTCAGCTGAGCGTGCTCGAGCCGACGCCGTCGGTGGCCAAGGCCCTGCGCAAGAACCCCGAAGAGATGGTCGAGATCGTCGAGGATCTGATGAAGCTGCTCGAGGGTCTGGAGCGCACGTACCGCCGCGGCCGGCACAGCGACCCGCGGTCGGCGAAGCAGACCGCTGCCCTGCTGCGTGCGCTCGCCGCCGAGCTCGAGCTTGAGCTAGCCGGGAGTCCCTTAGGCCGGTGCCCGTGAGGGCGGGCGACCAGCCAGGACGCGCCCGCGTAACACGAACACCAGCCAGGCGACCAGCACAGCCGCAACGACGAACAGCCCGAGTCGGGGGATCAGCGGCATCAGCACTCCGAGCAGTCCCCCGAGCACCCACGACAGCTGCAGCAACGTCTCGGACCTGGCGAACACGCTGGTCCGCACCAGCTCGGGCACTTCGCGCTGGATCAGAGCATCGAGGGAGAGCTTTCCGAGCGACTGGCTCATCCCGGCGACCAGACCAAGCACCATCGCCGGTATGAGACCGAAGAACAAGGCTGCATAGATCGCGGCCGCGGCGTCGGCGGCAAGGGTGATAACGACGATCGACTCGGGCTTTCGCTCCCGCACGAAGTTGCCGAGGAAGGTGCCCAACGTGCTGCCCGCACCCGCTGAGCCGATCACCAACGCCAACAGGAGTGTACGGCGGTCCTCCCACCCGGCGATCGGTTGCTCGCGGAGCAGAAAGGCCATGAACATCGTCAAGAAGCCCGACAGCACCCGAAGCCCGGCGTTGCACCGCAAGCCGGTCACCACCAGCGGCGCTATCCCGATGCGTCGTCGCTGCCCAGGCTGGGTGATCGCCGACAACCCCATCTCGGCCTGCTCCTCTCCCGCGGAGGAGTCGACCCGCGCGGGAAGCAGGACCGCGAGGATCGTGCCCCCGATGTACACCAAAGCGGCGTACCGCAGGGACCACTGGGAACCCAGCAGCGAGGCCGCCGTGGCGATAGGCGCGGATAGTGACGCACCCGCGATCCCGGCAAGGGAGATACGGGAGTTCGCTCGGACCAGGGTTAGACCGGATGGGATGAGTCGGGGTACGGCCGAGGCGCGCGTGACGCCGTACGCCTTCGACGCCACCAGGCAGGCGAGCGCTGTCGGGAACATCCATGGTGAGTCGGTGGTCACCGCGCCAGCCAGCGCCCAGCACGCGAACGCCCGCAGTGCCATCGTGGCGCCGATCGCCCACCGGCGGCCGCGTCGGAACTTGTCGAGGAACGGTCCGACAAGCGGAGCCACGATCGCGAACGGCAGCATGGTCACACCGAGGAACAGCAGGATCTGGCCGCGTGCCTGCTCAGTCGGCACCTGGAAGAACAGCGTGCCGGCCAGCGAGACAGCCAGCGCCGTGTCGCCGGCCGCGTTGAACGCGTGTAGCTCAATGAGCCGCGACAGGCCCGACTCGCCTGCACCCTCGGCGTGCGTCGCCCGTCGCGCGACCCGTACGGCGCCGCCGGCGGCGCGACCGGTGACGGTGGCGACTTTGCGCCCGCCAGTTGCCGCTGTGCGGGCCGACCGGGCGACAGTCGCGCCCGTGCGAGCGGGCCGGCTCCGCAGCGGCTGCCCGTCGGGTCCGAGACTCACCTGACCGCGTCGGCGGCGGTTGCGCCGGGGGTCCGAGCCGTCCGGACCGGTTGGGGACTGGCCACCCAGGCGACCGCTCGGCCTGGGGCGCGAGTCGGGCTCGGAATCAGGAGGCTGCACGCCCCTATCCTGCCCTGCAAACGGAACATCTCCGCCGAACGCCCCGGTCGATTACCGCCCGTCATCGGTGATCAGTGACAATGGGTCGGTGCCGACGTCTCCCGCAACGCCACCTTCGGTGACCTCGCCTGCTCCGAAGCAGCCGCGCGTCAGGTCGCCTAAGGCTGATGCGGTGCTCGTCGGCGCCGTCGAGGCCGCGCGCGCTGCGCTTGTCGAAAGCCTTGGCAGCGATCCCGGCGGCGCTCATCTGGGTGCGGTAGCCGAGGCCGACCGGGTCGTCACGCACTTCTTCGCGGAAACTCACCCCGGCTACTCCGGCTGGCGCTGGGCGGTGACGCTGGCGCGGGCTCCGCGGCAGAAGGTGCCGACGGTCAACGAGGTCGTGCTGCTACCGGGCGACGGGGCACTGGTGGCTCCTGACTGGGTGCCTTGGAAGGAAAGGGTGGGCAAGGAGGACCTCGGGCCGGGTGACCTCGTTCCCGTGAGTGACGACGACCCGCGACTGGTCCCTGGCTATCTGGTGGGTGACGAGGTGCTCGACGGCACGTCTGCGCGTGAGCTGCGTGAGGTGATACGCGAGGTCGGGTTGGGACGCGAGCGCGTGCTCTCCGTGGAGGGGCGAGATCAGGCGGTCGAGCGCTGGTACGACGGGAGGAACGGACCGCACTCCGAGCTCGCCAAGTCGGCGCCGGCGCGCTGCCTGTCCTGTGGTTTCTTGGTGCGGGTCAGCGGTCCGCTGGCAACGGCCTTCGGTGTTTGCGCCAACGCATCGTCGCCGAGCGACGGCCAGGTGGTGTCACTCGACCACGGGTGCGGGGCCCACTCCGACGTGCGGATGGAGCAGTCGCAGAGCCAGCCCGCTGCCGAGCCCGTTCACGACACGCTGACCTGGGACACCTGGACCGACTCAGACCTGGAGATCATCAGCCGCTGAAGCCGGGCGAGGTGAGGCACTCAAAGTCCCGCGGCTCCGAGGGGGCTGGTCTCCACCTCACGCTCGGGCTGAGAGGCGAGCCGACGGCGTCGACGACGGCAGTACTCCAGGCCGAGCAGCCCAAAGAGGAACCCGGTCACGCAAGTCCACAGCCACCAGCCTCTGCCCTGATCTTGCAGCGTTGGGTAGAAGGGCAGCAGCGCGGCCAGCGCAACGAGCCACAAGCAGGCACCCACTGCGACGGTGCGTACGCCGGTGACATCGAGGGGTGGAATCTTCGCCGCCTCGAGCCGTGGCTCTTGGGTGACCTCCATCGGCTCGATCGGCGACGTCAGCCGGTCACCCCCGACCCGCACAGCCGTATCAGCCAGCGCGGGGCGGTCCGCTGGCCGATTCTTTGCCCTGCTGGTCACGGGCACCACTGTACGACTGCTTAGCCACTCGCTCAGAACTTGCACTTTGCCGCCAAGTTGAGGGCACGTTGCCATCTGGTTGACGCTTGGGGGTGGACCTCGGCGAGATCGGCTCCGGTTGGGGTCGGCCAGTGCGGCTCTACCCCGTCTGGCCGCCGGGTGGGGTGAAGTAGACCCATTTGTGTTGGATGGGTTCACCGATGGGGTGTTCGTACCGGCGCCCGTCTGGTGGGGTGGGCAGGGGATCGTCGGGTGGGTGCGGTCGCCCGATGGTGATCGGGTGGCCGCGGTTGTCGGTGAACCGCAACCCAGCAGGGACATCAGCGTCGCCGGTGACCAGGAACTGTCCGCGGTGGTGGGCGTCGTGGTGGTGCGGGCACAGACAAATCAGGTTCCAGGTGTCGGTGGGTCCGCCGTCTTTCCAATGGATGCCGTGGTGGACCTCCAGGAAGGCCCGGGCGGTGCAGCCGGGGTATCGGCAGCCGCGGTCACGGTCCTCCACCAGCCGGCGAGTTCGGTCCGGCACGATCCGCTGGCTGCGGCCGACGTTGACGGGTAGCCCGTTGGTTTCCCAGACCGGGGCGATCGACCCGGCGCAGGTCAGCTTCGCCAACAGACCCGGCGGGAGAGCGGGCCGGCGTTGACCCAGCCACCTTCGGTGTCCAGGTGCACATACACCCGGTACTTATCGGCACGGCTGGTCGGTTGCACACCGGACAGGGACCGGTTGCACACCTCCACCAGAGCGTCGAAGCTGGTCACGTCGCGCTTACCGGCTTGGATCAGGGCGTCCTTGGCTTCGCTGATGGCCGCCTGGATCAGCGCGCCTTGGTCGGCGGGGGCGTCGACCACCAGCCGGTACCGGGTGGAGTCAGCGAACCGTCACCCGACCCGGCGCGACCGCCTCAGCCGCCAGCCCTTCGTCGCGGAGCCGTCGGCTGCCTCTTCCGCCGATGATTCCTGACCGTCGTGGCGGCGCTGGTGGCGTCGACAGGTGGGGTGGTGAAGGTGTAGCGGGACAGGGTGCGGCGGATCTGCGGCACGGTGGCGATGGTGGCGAACGAGGCGGCCTCGGCGTCGCAGAACTTGCCCTGGTGCCGGGTCACCGCATGCACCTGCTCGAACGACAACTCACCAGCGGCGAGCTTGCCGGTGGTGACCGGCAACTCGGTGTGGCGGCGGCGACGTCGGCGACCTGGCGGGCGCGTTCGGGGGACAGCCCGGTCTGCAACGTCAGGTAGTGCTCGACCGACCGGATGCCGTAGCCGCGCCACAGCTCGGTGGCGATCAGCTCAGCCGTCAACTCCACCAGCCGCGCGTTTGCGACGTTGAGCACACCGCACGCATCAGCGAGCCGGGTCTTGATGTCCTCGAGCTTCGCGTAACTCTCATCCATACTCACAATCGTACACGCGTTCGACGACAAAAGCGCGTGATGGCTGCCTTCTGTGGACAACTTTTTGCGCGAGTCCAGTGCCACGGAGTGTCGGGGCAGTTCCCTTCTGAGGCACGCCAGGGTGCAATAGGGTGTCCGGCGTGAGCAGCACTGGGTCCACGCGGACGTCGCCCGCCCCGACCGGAATTGACAGGTTCTTCAAGATTTCCGAGCGCGGGTCGAGCGTCCCCCAGGAGGTCCGTGGGGGCGTCGTCACCTTCTTCACGATGGCCTACATCATCGTGCTGAACCCGCTCATCCTCGGCGCGGCGGTCGACGTGAACGGCGCTTCAATCACCGGCGGACCGACGGCCGATCTCGCGCAGATCGCTGCGGTCACCGCCTTGGTCGCCGGCGTAATGACGATTCTGATGGGACTCGTGGCCAACTTCCCGCTGGCGCTTGCCACCGGTCTTGGGCTGAACGCGTTCGTGGCTTTCACGGTCGCCGCAGGCATGACCTGGGCCGACGCGATGGGTCTGGTGGTGCTCGAGGGCCTCATCATTCTGGTCTTGGTGCTTACCGGCTTGCGTAGGACTGTCTTCACCGCGGTGCCGGCGCAGCTGAAGATCGCCATCAGCGTCGGGATCGGCCTCTTCATCGCGCTCATCGGTTTCTTTGACGCCGGCCTGGTAGGACGCCCGTTCCCGGCGAACGCGCCACCGCTGGAGCTTGGCACCGGCGGAGTGCTGACGGGCTGGCCGCTGGTTGTCTTCGTCGTCGGGCTGCTGCTCATGATCACCCTGTTCGCCAGGCGGGTTAAGGGCGCGATCCTGATCGGCATCGTGGCCGCGACAGTCCTGGCGATCGTCATGGAGGCGATCGGTGACTTCGGGACCCAGGGCTACGACTTCAAGACCAACAGCCTGACCAATCCGACCGGCTGGAACCTGACCGAACCTCAGTTGCCGGAGACGGTGCTGGCTACACCCGACTTCTCCCTGCTCGGCAACTTTTCGCTCTTCGGAGGCTTCGAACACGCGGGCGTGATCACGGCGGCGCTGTTCGTCTTCTCGTTACTGCTCGCGGACTTCTTCGACACGATGGGCACGATGACAGCCATCGGCGCCGAGGCGGGCATGCTCGACAAGAAGGGGATGCCGCCGAACACCCAGCGCATCCTGATCGTCGACTCGGTGGCAGCAGCGGCGGGCGGCGCGGCATCTGTCTCCAGCAACACGTCGTACATCGAGTCGGCGTCAGGAGTCGGCGACGGCGCCCGCACCGGCTTGGCCAGCGTCACCACCGGCGTGCTCTTCCTGCTGGCGACGTTCCTCGCGCCGCTGGTCGCGGCTATCCCGCAAGAGGCCGCGGCTCCGGCGCTGGTGCTGGTGGGCTTCTTGATGATGATGCAGGTCAAGAGCATCGACTGGGACGACGCCGAGATCGCCATCCCAGCCTTTCTCACGATTGTGTTGATGCCGTTCACGTACTCGATCACCGCAGGCATCGGGGCCGGCTTCATCGTCTACATCGTGCTGAAACTGGCGCGCGGCAAGGCTGGAGAGATCCACCCACTGTTGTGGATCGTCGGCGCCCTCTTTGTCGTGTACTTCGCCATCGACCCGATCAGTGACTGGCTGGGAGCCAGCTAGGCAGCCCACCGCCGGCTGAACGCCGTACCGGGGACACCTTTAGTTAGCATGGCTAATGAGTTATGCTAAGGGTAATGCCCACCCAGGTCGCTAAGCTCGCCCGCACTGACGCCGGACTCTCCAGCGCTCTTCGCATCTCCGTAATGCGGCTCGCGCGACGGCTGCGCAACGAGCGGGATGCCCGCGACGATCTCAGCGCGAACCATCTGGCGGTGCTCGGCACCTTGTCGCGCCACGACACCATGACGATCGGCGAGCTCGCCGCCGCCGAGAAGGTGCAACCCCCGTCGATGACCCGCACCGTCACCTCACTGTGTGACAAGGGACTGGTGCGACGGACCACCCATGACTCAGACCGCCGAGTGGTCGTTGTGTCACTGACCGAGTCGGCCCACGCGGTCATCGCCGAGTCGCGGCGCCGCAAGGAGGCGTGGCTCAACCACCGCCTCCGCGAACTCACGCCGGCAGAGCGGCAGACGCTGCGCGACGCCGCGCCGATCCTCGAGCGGTTATCTCAGGCGTGAGCCCCACATTCGAAGCGCTCCAGATTCGCAACTTCCGCCTCTATTCGATGGGCGGTGTGGTCAGCAACACCGGCACCTGGATGCAGCGGGTGGCGCAGGACTGGCTCGTCCTTGAGCTCACCCACTCCGGTACTGCCCTCGGCATCACGACGGGGCTCCAGTTCCTGCCGTTCCTCCTCGTCACGCCGTTCGCGGGTCTGGTCGCTGACCGCTATCCCAAACGCCGGGTGCTCGCGTTCACCCAGCTCTCCATGGCCGTCACCGCCGGGCTGCTCGGCCTGCTCGCGGTCACCGGAACGGTGGAGGTCTGGCACGTCTACGTCCTTGCGCTGCTGTTTGGCGCCGGTACGGCGTTCGACGCCCCGGCGCGCCAGTCCTTCGTGGTGGAGATGGTGGGCCGAGACTTCCTGCCGAACGCCGTCGGCCTCAGCTCGGCGTCGTTCAACGTCGGGCGCATCGTCGGTCCGGCGCTGGCTGGGTTGCTCATCGCCGCGCTCGGGTCGGGGGTGGGCGCCACCGGGTGGGTCATCTTGCTCAACGCCGCGAGCTACCTGGCGGTGATCAACTCCCTGCGGGTCATGCGCGCCAATGAGCTGGAGACCCCGGAGCCGATCGCTCGAGCCAAGGGCGCGTTACGCGAGGGGGTCCGCTACGTCGCCGGGAAACCCGACCTCATCTTCGTCTTCGTCGTTGCGTTCGCGGCGGGCACGTTCGGGCTGAACTTCCAGATGACAACGGCGTTGATGGCAACCGGTGAGTTCCACAAGGGTGCCAGCGAGTTCGGGTTGCTCGGGTCGGCCATGGCCGTCGGGTCCCTTGCCGGTGCGCTGTTGGCCGCTCGTCGAGGGCGACCACGTCGGCTCGTGCTGGTACTGGCCGCCGCGTCGTTCGCGCTCGCCGAAATCGTGGCCGGCCTGATGCCGACGTACTGGCTGTTCGCCGCCTGGCTGCCCGTCGTCGGGATCGCCGCCCTCACCATGCTGAACTCCCTGCAGACGACCGTGCAGCTGACGGTCGACGCCGACATCCGCGGCCGGATCATGGCGCTGTACATGATGGTCTTCATGGGCGGCACCCCACTGGGAGCACCCATCATCGGCTGGATCGGTGAGAGCTTCGGCCCGAGGTGGACCCTGATCGGTGGTGGGGCGGCCACGCTGCTGGCGGTGATCGGTGCGACGTGGTGGCTGGTGTCGACCGAACACATCGACGTACGAGAGGTGTCGGTGAGCTCTGCCAAGGTGGCCACATGATCGGGCTGAGCGGATAGCCTCGCCGGGTGCATCCGCGCTACCGCCGGCTGATCATCCCCGGCGCCCTTCTCCTGTTGCTGGCCATCGTCGTGGTCAGCACGGTGTGGCGCGGCAGGTCGTGAGCGCTGCCGACGGTGCAGAGCTGGCCGCTGTCCGCGAGGCGTTGCTCGATGATGAGGCGCTGGTGCGAGCGGTCGCTTCGGGGAGCCGGCGCAACACCGTGGTGCCGTTCCGTCGGGTCGAGGTCCGGTACGTCGACCTGCGCGCGGGCCGCCAGCTGCAGGTGACGTCGTACGACGACACCTCGGCGCACACACGCAACGTGCCGCTCGGTGAGCCGACCCAACAAGCGGTGGATGACCTGTTGAGCGTGCCGTTCGCCAACTGGCACGTGACGACGACCAACGAGACGGTGCAGCTGCGGGTCACCAAGAAGGGCCGACCGCTGCTGCACCGCGGTGCGCCGGCGGCCGCGACCGAGCCCGACCGCGCCCACGACCGCCCGAAGCCCCGACGCCTCGCCGAGGACGACGAGGTCTTCACCGTGCTCGGTCTCAGCACCGCTGACGGGCGGCTCAAGCCGAGCCGCACGGCGAAGTTTCGCCAAGTGCAGGACTTCCTTGCAGCGCTCGAGCCGGTGCTGGCCGCCGCCGTGGAGCTTGGTCCGGCTGACTCGCTGAGCGCGGAGCGTCCGTTGCGGGTCGTCGACCTGGGGTGCGGCAACGCCTACCTCACCTTCGCCGCGGTCCGCTACCTGAGCGCGGTGAAACAGCTCCCGGTCAGCGCTGTCGGGGTCGACGTGAAGAGCTCCGCGCGCTCCCGCAACCGTGAGCTCGCCGAGCAGCTCGACCTCATCGACAGGATGCAGTTCGTCGACAGCACGATCTGCGACGCGGAACTGGCCGAAGCGCCCGACCTGGTGATGGCGCTGCACGCCTGCGACACGGCCACCGACGAGGCGCTGGCCCGAGCCGTGCGCTGGCGGGCGCCGGTGATCGTCGCTGCCCCGTGTTGCCACCACGACATCCAGCGACAGCTGACGAGCGCCTCGACGCCCGAGCGCTACCGCCTGCTCACCCGGCATGGCATCCTGCGCGAGCGCTTGGCCGACGTACTCACCGACGCGCTGCGGGCGGCGATCCTGCGCCTGGTTGGTTACCGCGTCGAGGTGATCGAGTTCGTCGACCCCGAGCACACGCCCCGAAATGCGCTCATCCGGGCGGTGCGCACCGATGCGCCACCGTCAGCGGCGACGGTCGCGGCGTACGAAGCGTTGATCGCTGAATGGAGCGTCACACCGGCGCTCGCCGCGATGCTTGCCGGTGACTACCCCGTCCTCGCGGCAAGCGCCGATTCGGTTGTCGAGCACCCGTGACAGCCGACGTTTCGTCGTGACCGCGGTGCGCAGGGCCGTCGCGGTCGGGGCGGGGGCCGTGGCACTCATGGCAGGCGCCGCAGGCTCCTCGTCGTACGCCGAACCGGACCGCGACGGGCGCCGCGTTTTCACGATCCGGTCGCCCGAGATCACCGAGTCCAGCTCGCTGGCCGTCAGCACGACGCGCGACGGCCTCGTCTACACCGCCAACGACTCAAGCCATGCTGCGACCGTGTACGTGCTCGACAGCTCGTCCGGTGCCGTCGTGGGGCGGACGTCGCTTTCGGGGGTCGAGCCGGTCGACATCGAGGCGATGGCTGCCGGAGCCGACGGCTCTCTGGTCGTGGCAGACATCGGCGACAACAACAGCGACCGCCGTTCTGTCACCGTCTACCAGCTTGAGCAGCCGGGGCGAGGCGGCCATGAGGTGAGGCCCGACAGCGTGCGGTTGACCTACCTGGACGGACCGCATGACGCCGAGGCGGTCCTGTACGACGCTGGATCCGGCCGCGTCTTCGTCGGGAGCAAGCAGACGTTCGACGCGTCGATCTATGCGACACCGCCAGGCGTGTTCGACCGCGACCGGGCGGTACTTCGACCAGTGGCGGCAGCGCCCAGCGTCGTCACCGACGCAACATTCCTGTCGGGCGGCACGGTAGCGGTGCTGCGCACCTACGTCGGCGGGGTGGTCTACCGGTATCCCGGGTGGCAAGTATTGAAGAGCGTTCAAATGCCGCCGCAGCAGCAAGGAGAGTCGATAGCGGCGCCGCCGGGTGGGCGCGTTGTCTGGGTTGGCAGCGAGGGGCTGTACTCCGACGTGGTGGCGGTCCGGCTGCCGCCCCTTGCGCCAAAGGGGGCAAACCCCAAGACGCCGTCGCCTCCTTCACCGGCTGATAACCCGCCGCGGCCTACGTCACCGGCGGCGGGCACGGATGGGGGTAGCGGCTGGGGAACATGGCGCGCCGTGGGGAGTGTCTTCGGCGTGGCGCTGGCCGTCGGCCTCATCGGTGGCTATCTCCTCAGCCGACGGGATCGCACCACGAGGTGACGCGCGGGTTGTAGGTCTGCGCTCCATACTGGTGGAACCATGAACCCACCTGCACCGTCGAACCAAGGATGAGAACGCTTGCCGCGACCCTGCTCGCGCTGGCATTCTCGCTCGGCGGCTGTTACGCCGGGCAGGACACCACCGAGCAGCCTGCTAATGCCTGCATCGCCATCGGACCGGGACCACCTGGCCGGTGCTCCTCAACGGCTCCCAATACGCCTACCCCGAAGCCCGTGCAGCCGTCGACGACCCCACCACCGACCCAGCCCCGAGACTGTGGGGGGTTGCGGGGCGTCCCCCCGCAGGACCCTCCACGCGAGGCTGGCTTCTGTCAAGCGGTCCGCTTCTGGAGAAATCACTATCACCTCGCCCCTGACTCCATGTGCGACCCGGTTCAGAACCTATTGCGTCGGTTGGACGCTGGCGGCATTAGCTACGAGGTCCGAGTAGAGCCTGGCGAGCAGCCGCGCCAGATCGTCACCAATTTGCGGCGGGATGGCTCGCCCACCAAAGTCATCGTGTGGGTAGGTGGCTCCAATCCGAGTTGCAGAGACCCGAAAGTCGTGACTCACCCAGATTGCCTCGTTCCTTGTTTGGACACCGGCGACTACCTCGGCAAGACCGTGAAGCAGGCAACAGTCGAGGCGAAGAGAGACGGTTTTGGACCGATCCACGTCCGTTTCGCCGGCTTCACGAGACAGCGGTGCTGCAAGACTTCTGACTGGCGGCCCACTGACATCGTGGTCGAAGTTCGACCCGATGGAGTGGTGGCAAGGGGGAAAGCGTTGGACTTCTGTGCGGTCGCGCCCAGCCAGCAGCGGCAGATCGGCACCTGTTGGTCGGACTGATGCCCAGGTGCACGACGCGAGACGGATCCATTGCTACCCGGCATTGCGCAGTCCTGGTAGCCCTCATCGCGACCTCACTTCTGTTCAGTTGCGGCGGGTTCCGTGAGAGGGTCTGCGTCGAGGGGGAGTACCCGGTGAGGCTTAAGCATGACCGGAGCGGCCAACCCTCGGCCTGCGTCAAAGACGGGGAAACGCCGGAGCACCCATACACAACGTTTCGCCGCGGTCAAACGCCCGAGTATGTGGACCTGTCGGAGTGACTGACTCACATTGGCGGTGCCTGGCGGCGAGGCACCGTAGCTGGCCTCCTACAGGTGCTCGACCACCCAGTCGATGCAGACAGTCAGCGCCTCTACGTCGGCGGGTTCGACGGCGGGGAACATGGCCACCCGAAGCTGGTTGCGGCCGAGCTTTCGGTACGGTTCGACGTCGACCACGCCGTTCGCTCGTAGCGTTCGTGCCACCGCCGCGGCATCGACCGTGTCGTCGAAGTCAATGGTGCCGACCACGAGGGACCGTCCGCCGGGTCGGGCACGAACGGCGATGCGTAGGCGGACTTCTCGGCCCAGGTGTAGAGGCGGGTCGAGGAGTCAGTCGTACGCTCCACGGCGGCTGCCAGTCCGCCGCGGTCGTTCAGCCAACCGACCTGGTCGGCGAGCAGGAACAGCGTGGCCAGCGACGGGGTGTTGTAGGTCTGGTTGAGGGCGGAGTTGTCGATGGCGATCTGCAGGTCGAGAAACGCAGGGACCCATCGGCCGTTGGACTTGATCTCGGCGACCCGGTCGAGCGCGCGAGGAGACATGATCGCCAGCCATAGCCCGCCATCGGCGGCGAAGCACTTCTGCGGCGCGAAGTAATACACGTCGGTCTCGGCGACGTCGACCGGCAGACCGCCGGCGCCTGACGTCGCGTCGATGAGGACGAGCGCGTCGTCGTCGGCGCCCGCCACTCGGCGTACCGGTGCCATCACGCCGGTAGACGTCTCGTTGTGCGGCCATGCGTAGACGTCGACGCCGGGCTCGGCAACCGGAGCGGGCCGGCGCCCCGGCTCTGACTTGACCACCACCGGTTCGGCGAGGAACGGAGCCGCGGTGACCGCACTGGCGAACTTGGCCGAGAACTCGCCGAAGCTCAGGTGCTCACTCCTGGACCTGATCAGGCAGAACGTGGCGATGTCCCAAAATGCCGTGGTGCCGCCGTTGCCGAGCACCACCTGGTAACCGTCTGGAACCGAGAAGAGGTCCGCCAAGCCCGCCTGCACCTGGGCGACGACCTGGCGTACCGGTGCCTGGCGGTGCGAAGTCCCGAGGAAACGGTCCCCGGTTGCCGCTAACGCCTGCAGCGCCTGCGGGCGCACCTTGCTCGGCCCCGAGCCGAACCGCCCGTCGGCGGGCAACAAGCCAGCAGGGATGGAGAGGTCAGCCACGGCTCAACTGACCCAGGCGGGGTTCCAGCCCTCGACCGTCGACGGGTCACGTGAAGGCGGACCGACGTACGACGCGGAGGGGCGGATCAGGCGGCCGGTCCTCTTCTGCTCGAGGATGTGGGCGCTCCACCCGGCGGTGCGGGCGCAGGTGAACATCGAGGTGAACATCGGTGGCGGCACCGCGGCGTAGTCGAGGACGATCGCGGCCCAGAACTCGACGTTGGTCTCGAGCACCCGGTCGGGCTTGCGCGAGCGTAGTTCGGTGAGCGCGGCCTCCTCGAGCGCCTTCGCGACCTCGTAGCGCGGCGCCTTGAGCTCTTGAGCGGTACGGCGCAGCACCCGCGCGCGGGGGTCCTCTGCCCGGTAGACGCGATGCCCGAACCCCATCAGTCGTTCGTTCTTGTCGAGCAGCTCCTTCACGTACGCCGTCGCGTCATCGCGGCGCTCGACCTCGTCGATCATGTGCAGGACACGGGCGGGCGCACCGCCATGCAACGGTCCCGACATGGCTCCGACCGCGGCCGACAGACTCGCCGCCACGTCAGCGCCGGTGGAGGCGACCACTCGGGCGGTGAACGTTGAGGCGTTCATGCCGTGCTCAGCCGCCGATGTCCAGTAGGCGTCGATGGCTTGCACGTGCGCGGGATCCGCCTCGCCACGCCAGCGGCGCATGAACCGCTCGGTGATCGTGCTCGACTGGTCGATCTCGCGCTCGGGGACCATCGGGACGCCGATGCCGCGAGCCGCCTGCGCGACGTACGACAGCACCATCACCGCGGTGCGCGCGAGGTCGTCACGAGCCTGACCGTCATCGATGTCGTAGAGCGGGCGCATCCCCCACGCCGGGGCGATCATCGCTATAGCGCTCTGCACGTCGACGCGGATGTCGCCGGAGTGAATCGGGATTGGGAAGGGCTCCGCTGGCGGGAGTCCCGGGTCGAAGGCGCCGTCGACCAGCAGCCCCCAGACCTTGCTGAACGGCACTCGACCGACGAGGTCTTCGATGTCGACACCTCGGTAGCGCAGCGCTGACCCCTCCTTGTCGGGCTCGGCGATCTCGGTCTCGAAGGCGACAACGCCCTCAAGCCCGTGGTGGACCTCGACCATGCTGGCCTCCCGCCTCCTAGCGTGCTGGTTTCCCCCTGCCACTATTCTTACCGAGCGGCTTCACCCGCTGGGTCGGCACCCGTGACTGAGCTGAGCAGCCTCGTCAGGGTCAAAGCTGAGGGCGTCCCCACGTGAGGTGCGCAACGATTATGAGTTCAAGGGTGTCACCCTGGGCCCAAGGTCGGACAACTTGTTCGACCGCGAGATCGAATTCTTTGGCCTCGTGCTCCGACATGTGCTCGCGGGCTAACGTCGCGGTTGAGTGGAACTGCTCCACGTAGGCACTAACCGGCTGTTGGAACCACGTCGGAGAGGTTTCGGTGCTGCCGGTTATCTGGAAGAGGCCGCGTGCTTGCAGGGCCTCGACTACGGAGAAATGCGGGTCGTAGTCGGGGTTGCGGGAATGCCGCTTGATCACAGTGATCAGCTCGTCCTGCCACGCAACGTCACGAGGGCCGTGATCGATGATGACAAGTTGGGCGGAGGTGGTCATCACTTTGGCTAACCGATCCATCGTCTTTTCCCACTTCATCCAGTGCAGACTCGCTCCGGCGGTCACGAGCGCATATGGACCGTCCAGCTGGGCCGTTTCGACAGGGGCCACAATCCAGCGCAAGTTCGGTTGCTCACCCCCCGGCCGCCGACGGCCCGCCTCGATCATGGCGGCCGAGACATCTACGGCGTCAACGTGATCGAGTCTTGACGCAAGGGGACGACTGATCGCTCCGTCTCCTGCGCCGATATCGAGCGCCACGCGTGGTTCATCGATGACGAGCTGCTCCAAAATGTCGAACGTCTCCGGCGGATACGGCGGGCGATGTTCGTAAGCAGTCGCGACTCCTGGGTTCGCGAAGACTCCGCCAAGTTCCACGCGCTTGAATCTAGATCGATCCGCCATCAGGGGGCGAGGCGCTGAGTTGCCCAGGCCGTCTCGCCGACGCGTTCGAAGCAGATGCGGTCGTGCAACCGGCCGGGGCGGCCCTGCCAGAACTCTATGAGGCTCGGGCGCACGCGCAGGCCGCCCCAGTGAGGCGGTCGCGGGATGTGCTCGACGCCGGAGAAGCGGTCGCTCTCGGCGGCGAACCGCGCCTGCAGGAACTCGCGGTCCTCGACGGCGTCTGACTGTGGCGACGCCCAGGCGCCGATCTGGAGCGTTCCGCGGGCGGAGCGCGAAGTAGGCGTCGGACTCAGCCTCGTCGACCCGGGCAGCCACTCCCTCCACGCGCACCTGGCGCTCAAGGAGGTGCCAAGGGAACAGCAGCGCACACTCAGGGTTGGAGGCGAGGTCGGTCGCCTTGCGGGAGGAGTAGTTGGTGTAGAAAACGAATCCTCGCGCGTCGACGCCCTTCAGTAGCACCATCCTTGACGAAGGCGAACCCTGCGGACTGACCGTTGACACCACCATGGCGTTCGGCTCGTGCAGCCCCGCCTGGCCGGCGGCGACGAGCCACCCGAGGAACGCTGCGATGGGGTCCGGGCCAAGGTCGCTCTCGGTGAGCCCGCGGTCCTCGTACTCCCGCCGCCAGGCGGCCAAGTCGCGCGTCGGCTCCGACGTCATACGGCTGAATCTAGGTGATGCCTCACCGTCGGCGACGGATGACCAGAACGGCTGAGTCCAGTCGCGGTGGCGGACAGAACGCGGTTCGCGGGACGAACAGGCCATGGTGCAGCTCGAAGTCGCGCATCCATCGGTTGGCGCCGGGTGCCCGGCCGTCGACGAAGCGTCGGACCACCCATCGTTGCAGGACGAGATCCGCCGAACGCAGGCGACTTCCCTGCGACAACAGCTGGCGAAGCAGCGCGCTAGACACGGCGTACGGCGGGTTCGCGACCACTCGGAACTGTCGCTTGGGCAGGTGCAGTCTTGCGGCGTCGGCGGCCACGACAGTCACGGGTTGGTCGGCGAAGCGCTGGCGCAGGACCTGCCGTCTGCCGGGGTGCAGCTCGACAGCGATCACCTGCGCGCCCGCGGCCACCAAATGGTAGGTAAGGGCGCCGTCTCCGGCACCGACGTCGAGGACCAGCTCGCCGGGCTCGATGGCGGCGGCCTCGACGATCCGTGCCGCCCAGTTGTCAGAGAGCCGGTGCCATCCCCAGAACTGCTGCTGCGGCGGAGCTCGTTGCCCGTCCTTGCGCGCGGGCCGTCGTTGGCGGCCGGACACGGCGGACCATCACCATGCAGCAAGACATGCGCCCAACCCTATGAACGGTGTCGATCAAGGCGCAATCGAGTTTGTACCCGCCTGGCGGGCTGGCCACCCGCGATTTGTGGAGGATCCCGGCACCTGGTGCCGGAAACACTCCACAAACTGCCAGCCTTGTGGCGGCTCGGCTGGTGGTGGCTCTGCTGGTCCGGCCGGTCGGCTTAAGGTGACTGGGGTGACCCTTGGCAACGACCCGCAGATGGTTCGCGAGCAGTACGCCGACGAGTCCCGTCTCACCACTCGTAGCTCGGTGTGGCGGCCGACGGTCGACGGCCGCACACCGCAAGATGTCGCCGCAGTGGCCATCGCCGCGGCGCGGCCGACCCATCTGCTCGAAGTGGGATGCGGGACTGGCGCGTTCGCGGAGCGCCTGATAGCTGAGAACCCGACGTGCTCGATCGTCGCCACCGACCAGAGCGCCCGCTTTGTTGAGCTCACCGCAGCCCGTGGGGTCCATGCCCAGGTCGCCGACATCATGGACCTGCCTTTTCCCGATGCGAGTTTCGACGTCGTGGTGGCGATGTGGATGCTGTACCACGTGCCCGACCTCGATCGCGGCGTGGCAGAGGTACGGCGGGTGCTGCGGCCTGGCGGGACGTTCGTGGCCGTCACCAACGGCGACGATCACCTGGCGGAGTTGCTGATCGAGGCTGGCGGGCAGCCGTTGGTGACCCAGTTCAGCACCGAGAACGGCGCCGCAGCGCTGAGCCGCCACTTCGACGACGTACACCAGACCGATCTGGCCACCCGCGCCGTCTTCCCCGACCACGCCAGCGCGTGTGCCTACCTGGCGACGTTCGACGAGTCACTAGCGGCCAACCTGCCGCCGTTCGAGGGTGACCGCGAGTACGCCGGCGCTACCTCCGTCTTCGTCGCTCGCTGACCGCGTGAAAGCCACCAGAACCGTTCGCCGCAGCCGCCATGTTCCTCGTGTAGCATCACGCGCACGTCGCGTTGGAAGCGACCTTGGGTAGGCACCGCGCCCTTGCCTCCGCCGTACGTGCGCATCTGTTCTCTGACCCTGTCGGCGGATTTCGGTCCCGACGAATGGATGGCCATTGCTGGGCGCAACCGCACAACAGATCGGTGTAGTCGTCGTTCCGCGCGGTCCCCAGCTAGCCGCACCTGCCTGGCAAGAGCTGGTGTCAGGCTTGCCGGTCACCGAGCGGAGTCGACTCGAGAAACTGCATCGCTGGGAAGACCGCCAGGATTCCGCCATCGGCTGGCAGCTACTGCACCAGCTCGCAACAGAGCGTGGTGTCTCCGTGCGCCGGGGTGCCAACGGGAGACCCGGCTCCGACCCGCCGGTTGACGTGAGCTTGTCCCACAGCGGCGGCTGGATCGCCGTCGCTGCCTGCGAGACCGGTCGCATTGGGATCGATGTGGAGACGCGTCGCGACGTGACACCTGCGCTGGCGCAACGCTGCCTGTCGGCTGAGGAAATGGCATGGCTCGAGCGGGCCTGGCCAGGGGAGCCCCGGAGTGTGCGCTTCCTTCGGTTGTGGACCGCAAAAGAGGCCTATCTGAAGGCGACGGTGGGCTTGGCCGCTGATCCGCGCGACATCAGCATCGACCACACCAGTGCTGAGCCGCGGCTGTTGGGTGCGGCGGCGGCATGCTGGCGGTTCTCCTCCTCGGCACCCGCGCCCGGCGTGTGCGTCACCGTGTGCGTGGAGTGTGCGATGTGAACACCGAGGCCACGCTTCTCGACGTTCTCGTCTCGGCAGCGCAGGAGGCGCCGGACCAACTGATCGTGCAGGTCGACAGCGACGGCAGCGAGCGGGTTCAGACCTACCGGCAGCTGCTCGACGACTCGATGCTGGTCGCGGGAGGCTTCCGAGCGGCGCACCTGCCGGTCGGTACGCCGGTGATCGTGCTTCCGGGGCGCAGCGACGACTTTCTGCCCAGCTTCTGGGGGGCGCTGGCTGCGGGCTTGGTGCCGGTGCCGCTGGCACCCGTGCCGGAGAAAGTGCTGGCGGTCTGGACCCATCTGCAGCAGCCACCCATCGTCGTAACCGACACCCTCGAACCGCTGGTGCGCAGTTCGTTCGCCGCCGCCGGCAGCCCGGGCACCCTTCGTCTGCTGACCCTCACGACGCTTCGCGACGGCGCCCCGACGACGACGATTCACCAACCCGCGCCCGAAGACCTCGCATTCCTCCAGTTCTCCTCCGGCAGCACCGGCGCTCCCAAGGGAGTCGAGCTCACGCACGCCAATGTGGTGGCCAACATCGACCAAGCGCGTACGGCGGGTGCGGCGACGGCGAGTGATGTGATCGTGAGTTGGCTGCCGTACTTCCATGACATGGGGCTCATCGGTGCGCACTTGGCGCCGCTGTCGGTGCGCATCAAACAGGTGAAGATGGAGCCGCTCGACTTCGGCAAGCGACCGGCGCTGTGGTACGAAACGGCGGCGCGGCACCGAGCGACGTTGTTGCCGATGGCGAGCTTCGCCCTTGCGTTGACGCTCCAGCGCGTTCCCAGCGAGCAGGTCGCCGGCTGGGATCTCAGCTCGGTACGCCTCGTCGGCGTCGGCGCGGAGCCGATACCCGTGCGGATGTGGCGGCAGTTTCTGGCGCACATGCAGCCGGCACAGCTCGATCCGAGCGCCCTCATGCCTCTCTACGGGTTGGCTGAAGCCACTCTCGCGGTGTCGTTCCCTCCCGTCGGCGAGGTGGCACAGCCGCTCGCGCTGGATCGTGGCGAGCTGTCGGAGGGCCGCGCCGTCGACGTGGACCCAACGGTCAACGCGGGGGATGACGATCGCGTCGCTGCCGCTCCGCAAGGCGCGGCACCGGCCGAGTTTCTCGACGTCGGCTTTGCGGTCCCCGGAGGCGAGCTGCGCATCGTCGGTGACGACGGCGAGGTCTTGGCCGACTCGATGGTTGGGCACGTCGAGTTCAGCGGGCCCAACGTCGCTCACCGCTACCACGAACGTCCTGAGGACACGGCGGCGACGTTCGTCGGTGGCTGGCTGCGCACCGGTGACATCGGGTTCCTCCGGAAGAACCGGCTCTGCATCACCGGCCGCGCCAAGGACGTGCTCTTCATCAACGGCCAGAAGTATCAGGCCCACGATGTCGAGCAGGTCGTGGCCACGACGCCCGGAGTGCCGTCCGGCCGGGTGGCGGTGATCGGCTGCACCGATGCCGGCAGCGGCGCAGAGCGGGTAGCGGTCTTCGTGTCATCGCGGGAGTCCCCAGTCAGTGAGTTGGCCGAGGCAATCACGGCGGTGCGAGCGCGCGTGCGAGAGGCGTTGGCATACGACGATGTCTGCGTTCTGCCCATCCCGTCGAAGGACTTCCCGCGTACGACGAGCGGCAAGCTCCAGCGCGCCACCCTGCGGGACTTGTTTGCGGCGGGCGCCTTCGCCTCGCTGGAGGCCGAGATCGCTCAGATGTACGCCGATACGGCCGCGTTGTCGTCCACGCGACCGCAGCCACCTCGCCACGCGATGGAGGCGCAGATCATCGAGATCTGGGCTCAGGTGCTCGGCGTGCCCGCGGAGTCGATCCATCGGCAGGATCGTTTCCTCGCGATCGGCGGCTCCTCGCTCGCGGCGATGCACGTCCTCGGCAGGTTGGAAGACACGTTCGGGAGGCCGCTGGAGCCAGCGGTGCTGCGCGACTGCGCCACGGTCGCTGCGCTGGCCGAGCACCTGCTCGGTCGCCTCGATATCCCCGCGCGGCAACTGCCGACGACCGCGTCGACGTCAGTGCCGCGCCAGCAGGCTGCCGAGGCGGCTGACGGTGCGGCGGTCATCGGGCTGGCGTGCCGTTTCCCGGACGCCGACACCCCAGACGCCTTCTGGGACAACCTTGCGAGCGGCCGTGACAGCGTCACGGAGGTGCCCGCTTCCCGCTGGCAGCTGCCGCCCGGTGCGCGCGCCCGGTGGGGGGCATTCCTCGACGATGTCGCCGGGTTCGACGCCGGCTACTTCGGGATCGAGGCCGCAGAGGCTGCGGTGATGGATCCGCATGCCCGCATCTTTCTCGAGGTTGCCCACGAAGCACTCGAGCGCGCCGGCTATGCCGGCGAACGACGTAACGGCCGTCGCGTCGGCGTCTTCGTCGCGGTCGGAGAAAGCGGCTACCCGCAGTTGCTCCACGAGGCCATCGACAGCGGCGTTCCGGTATCTCCCGCCGCTCTTGTCGGCAACTTGCGCAACCTCATCGCTGCCCGGGTGGCGCATCACCTCGACCTGTCCGGCCCCGCGATGGCGGTCGACACCGCCTGCTCGTCGTCGCTCGTCGCCTTGCACCTGGCTCGGCGCAGCCTGGAGGCAGGTGAGTGTGATGTCGCCGTAGTCGGCGGGGTGAGCCTGAACCTCACGCCCACGCCGTACAGGCTTCTCGAAGCGGCGCAGGCGCTGTCGCCCACCGGTCGCTGCCGAGCCTTCGGCTCCGGTGCCGACGGATTCGTTCCGGGCGAGGGGGCAGCGGCGATAGTGCTCGAGCCCCTCGCCGCTGCCCAGGCGGCCGGAGATCGCGTGCTGGCCGTCGTTCGCGGCAGCGCGGTCAACAACGACGGCCGCTCCTTGAGCTTGATGGCGCCTAATCCGCTGCTACAGGAAGCCGTCATCGCCGACGCCTACCGAGATGCGGGGATCGACGCCGCGACGGTCAGCTACGTCGAGGCGCATGGCACGGGTACGGCGATCGGTGACCCGATCGAAGCTCGCTCGTTGATGCGGACCTTTCCCCCCCTCCCGGGGGCAGCGCCGCGATGGCTGGGATCGGTGAAGACCAACGTTGGACATCTGCTCAATGCGGCGGGCATGCCCAGCCTGCTCAAGGTCGTGCTTTCCCTGCACCATGGTCAGCTGCCGGCGTCTCTGCACTATGCGAGACCGTCGCCTGAGTTCGACCTCGCTGCCGCCGGCTTCGAAGTCGTGACCGAGCTGCGGGCATGGACTGCTGCTGGCCCCCTGCGCGCAGGTATCAACGGTTTCGGCTTCGGCGGCACCAACGTTCACGTCATCCTCGAAGAGGCGCCGCAGGATCGCCGACCTGCGGCGCTGCCCGGTTCCCCGCTAGCGAGTCCCACGCCGGGGCCCCACTTACTCACCCTTTCGGCAGCGTCCGAGGAGGCCTTGCGCGCGTGCGCCGCGGACTTGGCGGCGTACTCGCGAACGCACCGGAATGTCGACGTCGGCGACGTCTGCGCCAGCACCAGCACCGCCCGCGACGATGGTCGGCACCGCCTGGCGTTGGTGACCCGCAGCGATCTCACCTCCCAGCTCGAGGCCGTCGTAGCCGAGCCGGGTGCGGTGGGTTCGCTAGCGCGACGGCGCCCGCGGATCGCACTTCTGTTTACCGGCCAAGGCTCACAGGTCGCAGGAATGGGTCGTGTGCTCCACGAGTCCCAGCCGGTCTACCGGCAGACGATGGAAGACCTATCGGCAGCTGCCGGCATGATTCAGGGCCGAAGCCTCGCCCGGTGGTCCCTCGACGACGACGCCGATCCGGCTGACCTCGCCCAGACCGCTGTTGCCCAACCACTGTTGGTCGCGTTCGGAATCTCCCTAGCCGCCCAGCTGCGCGGCTGGGGAGTGCAGCCCGATGCCGTGCTGGGCCACAGCGTGGGCGAGCTTGCCGCCGCCGCCGTCTCCGGCGCACTGACCCCGGTCGAGGCGGTCCGCTTTGCTGCCGAGCGCGGGAGGTTGATGCAAGAACACTGCGCCGCTGGAGCGATGGCCACCGTTCTCGGCGCCGAAGCAGATGTCTTGTCGGTAGTTGCTTCGGCTGCTGGTGAGCTGTCGTTGGCTGCGGTGAACGGTCCGGCCCACTTCGTCATATCGGGGCCGGAGGCGGCGATCGACGCCGCCCTGTCGACGCTGTCTGAGCGGGGGTGCCGAGGTCGTCGCCTCAAGGTGTCCCACGCCTTCCACTCCTCGATGCTCACTCCGGCGTTGGACGCGCTGCGCACGGCAGCTGGGAAGTTGACGCCCAAGCCCCAGCAGACTCCGCTGCTGAGCACAGTCACGGGCACGTGGACGCCGACGTTCGACGCCGCATACCTCGCTGAGCATGCGCGCCAACCCGTGGTCTTCGGGCCGTGCGTGCAACGCCTGCTCGATGAGGGCTACGACACGTTCCTCGAGGTGGGCCCCGACGCGACGCTCACCGGCCTCGTGCGGTCGATGGTCCGGGCCGGCGGCGACGAGCACGACATCGAGATCTTGTCCGCCTTGGAAGGGCACGTGCACGACAGTTCCGCGCTGACTCGTACGGTCGGTCGGTTGTGGGCGCGTGGAGTGTCGATCTCCCGCCCCGCTGCCTCGCCGGGACGTCGCCGCGTCGAGGTGCCGACGTACCCGTTCCAACGCCAGCGGTATTGGCTCCCAGACATTGACCGTCCCACGCCAGCCGGCTCTGTTTCCACGCCGGTCTCCAATCTGCTGCATCGCTTCGGTTGGGACGAGACGCCGCTGCCCGCAGGGGCGGTACTGCGTTCGGTTTGCATCGTGGGCTCGGACCCGACGATGGCAACCGAGTTGGCCGATCGGCTGGCCAGGCGCGGAGTGAGCGTTCATCGCCGCCCCCGGGGAAAGCTCGACGGGAGTCCGCCGGCGTCGGTCCTGATCCTGCTCTCCGGACCGGCCGTCGACATCGAGGGCGTGGAATCGCTCGATGGCCTGGCGCGGGACGCCGCAACGACCATGCTCGAGGTGTCGGGCCATCTCGAGGACCGGCCAACACCGCTGATCGTCGTTACCGAGGACGTGGCGCTCACCAACACTGCCGTGGAACGCGCGCGCCCAGGCCAAGCCGTCGTCGCCGCTTTGGCGATGGCGCTGCCTGAAGAAAGCGACCGGCAAGCGGTTCGCGTCGTGGATCTGTCGTCACTCGATGACGAGTTTGCGCGCCTCGATGCATTGATCCGCGAACTGGACGCACCACCAACACCGGGGCCGGCGCAGTCGGTGGCCTGGCGGAACGGACGTCGGTTGGCGAAAGCGCCGCGGTGGAACGAGGCGCTGAGCCCGGACCGGTCGGCGATTCTGCCCGCTAACGGCTGTTACCTCATCACCGGTGGTGCCGGTGGAATCGGCGCCGAGCTCGCGCGCTTTCTGGCGGGCCGAGGCAAATCCGAGATCTTCTTGGTCGGCCGCTCACCTGTTTGTCCGCCGGCACTCCTGACCGAGCTCCAGCAGCTTGGCGCACGCCCGCACTACGTTGCTGCTGACCTGTCAGTGGAGTCCGACGTCGACGCTCTTGTCGCTTCGCTACCGCCCCTGGACGGCATCTTTCACGCAGCTGGGCTGCTGGGGCCGGGGAGACTCCAGTCGAACACGGTCCGCGATCATCGAGGAAGTACTCGCGCCGAAGGTCCGGGGCACCTATCTCCTGTCGCGCGCGCTCGACCGAAGAGGGCGTCGACCCGACACCTTTGTGGCCTTCTCCTCCATTGCTTCCGCGCTTGCCGGTTACGCCGGCGGGCTGAGCGCTTACGCCGCGGCCAACGCTTTCCTCGACGCGTTCGCCCTGGCTGAGACGCAGGCAGGTAGGCCGATGCAGGTGGTGAACTTCGCCATCTGGGACGACACCGGCATGGCAGCCTCTCCCGCTTTCCGGGCCGCCGCCGCGGCGAAGGGGGTGCCGCACGTCTCGACTGAGCAGGCATTACAGGCGGTCCACGACGCGACGACCCTCACCGCTCCACAACTGCTGGTTATGGACGCCGCTCAGCACCGCGACCTGGTCGATGCCACCGACGAGACAGTGCCGGCCACTCCGGCGCCAGTGATAATGCCGATGCCAACGGCGGCGGTGCCTACGGCGGTGCCGGTGCCGGTGCAGACCCGCGCGGCGGGCTCCTCGGTGCGCGACGTGATCGCCGACCTGATCGCCGCCGAGCTCGGGCAGCGGGCAGCAGACATCGACGACAACGCATCGTTCCTGGCAATGGGTTTGGACTCCCTCACCGCTGTCGATCTGGTGAAACGGCTTGAACACGAACTGGTGCGGCCACTGCCGACAACGCTGCTTTTCGAGTACTCCTCGATCGCTCAGTTGACGGCGTACCTGTCAAAGGCGCCTTCTCAGGAGCAGAGTGCTCAGGAGCAGAGTGCGCAGGAGCAGAGCTGCGCAGGTATCCGCAGGGCATGACGGTGAGTCGTCGTTCGCGCTGACACCGGTGCAGTTGGCGTTCCACACGACCGGAAGGCTCCATCCCGATATCGCGGCTTACGCCTATCTGCGGCAGACCATCGTGGGGGAGTTAGATGAAGCGCTCCTTGCCCAGTCGTTGGTTCTCCTCGAGCGACGCCATGCCATGTTGCGGATGCGCGTTCGGTCCGACGCGGGGAGCCGCGGCAGGTCATCGGGCCAGTCACCGACGCAGACTGGCCCGACTGGTTCGAGACGGCCGACCTCGACGGTCCGATCGAGGCGGTCGAGGACGAGCTGTGCAACCGGGTGTTCCAGTTGGCCGATGAGCCGCCCATCCGGGCCATGTTGGTGCGTGAAGGCGCCGACCGCGCGTCGTTGCTCATCGTCGTACATCACTCGGCAGCCGACGGCGCAAGCCTGAACGTCCTGTGCGGAGAGCTGTGGCAGGTCTACACCGCGGTGTGCCAGCGGCGATCACCGGAGCTGCCTTCGCTGCAGTCCGACTTTCGGGACTATGTCGACGGCGTCGAGAAGCTGCGGACGTCGGAGACGTTCGCCGACGACTGCCGCTACTGGCGCGAACGGTTAGCGGCGGGTGGGCACGCGCAGCCCCTGCCGTACGACGGCGACCCTGGCGCGGAGCCCTGCCGTACGACGGCGACCCTGGCGCGCAGCCCTCCGGTCCGTTGGCTGCCTGGCAGTTCGTGACCAGCGCTTCGCTCACCACGGCGTTGCAGGCTCGCGCCGCCGAGCTCGACGTTTCGCTCTTTCACCTCGTGCTCACTGCCTACGTCCGGCGGCTGGCCAGTTGGGGTGACCGGCAGCACGTCACCGTCAACGTGGCCCGGGCCGGACGAGACGCCCGCCTGCCCGACATTGATCGGTTGGTCGGTCCGTTCGCCGACACGCTCCCCGTCACTGTCACGGTGCAGGAGTCCAGCGATTCGGCTGCCTTGGCGCACGAGGTGCGGGTGGCGTGGCTTGACAGCGAAAGACACCCAAGTGTGACGACGCTCGACCTGGCCCGCCTGCTACCAACGGTCGACGCGGCCCCACGGACGGCTGGTACGGCCAGCCTCAGCTTCGCTCGCTTTCCCCTCGAACCTCCGCCGGAATGCCCGGTGAGTGTCACGGCCACTGCGGCGCGAACTGCATCGGCAGCCACGCGACTCGGCTTGGTCTGCTGGGAGTTCGACGGTGCTCTGCACTTCTCGTGGAACTACCCGGGGAGCCTCTTCTCGCCGGAGACCATCGAGCGCTTAACCAACGAATACCTGGCGGAGCTCACCGCGATGGCCGGTCGTTCCCCCGCCCCGGCCGCGGAGACGTCGGTCGCCCACCGGATCCGGGCACAGTGCCGGCGTACGCCGGATGCAGTCGCCGTCGAGGCGGGTGCTGTCACGCTGACCTACGCCCAGCTCGACCAGTCAGCCCACCGGCTGGCGGCGCGACTGCGTGGGCACGGGATAAAGCCAACCGACCGGGTCGCGTTGTTGACCTCACCCGGCGCCGACACGGTCGTCGGGCTCGTGGGTGTCCTCCGGGCCGGGGCTGCGTGGGTTCCGCTTGACTCGGCGCACCCGTTGCAACGGCTGTCCGGTCAGGTCGCTCGGGCCGGTGTAACAGCAGTCGTCTGTCATGGTCCCACCCGTGCGGTTGCCGATCAGCTAGGCGAGCTTGCCGTCATCGATCTGGACGCTCCGCCGGCCGAGGAAGTCCTTGCCGATGAAACCGACCCTGTTGTCGGTCCACAGGACGTTGCCTACGTCATCTTCACCTCCGGAACCACGGGGCGCCCGAAGGCCGTTCCCATCACGCAGTCGGCGATGACGACGTACCTCGACTGGGCGATATCAACATTCGGCTACAGCGCCGCCGACCGGATGGCGGCGACCGCCTCGATCTGCTTCGACGCGTCGGTTCGTCAGTTGCTGGCACCTCTGCTTGTCGGTGCCACAAACGTCGCGATTCCGCGTGACGTGCTTCGAGACCCGCAGGCATTGCTCGCCACGGTCGAACGCCGACGGCTCACGGTGTGGAGCTCGGTGCCGACCCTGTGGGAGCAACTACTGCGCGCGGCCGAGCGGCGTACCGCACAGGAGGGTACGACTCCCGACCTCTCGGCGTTGCGGTGGATTCATGTGGGCGGTGAGTCCTTGTCGCCGGCGCACGTGCGCCGCTGGTTCGACCTCTTCGGACCGGGGCACCGGATCGTCAATCTCTACGGGCCGACCGAGGCGACGATCAACGCAACCTACGACGTCATCGACTCGCGGCCCGGTGACGACGTGACCCGACTCCCCATCGGGCGCCCGGTCGCGGACACCGTGATCGACGTCGTCGGACCCACCGGGCAGAGCTGCGCGCCGGGGGAGGCCGGTGAGTTGTTGCTGGCTGGTCCGGGCGTGACTGCTGGGTATCTCGACGAGCCGGCCCTGAACGCCAATGCTTTTGTCGAACACGGCGGGGTGCGGTACTACCGCACTGGTGACCGGGTCGTGCTCCGACCTGATGCGAAGCTTGAGTTCCTGGGGCGGATCGACCGACAGGTGAAGATCCGCGGTCATCGCGTGGAGCCCGGCGAGATAGAGACCGCGCTGCAGGGCCACCCCGGCGTGGAGCGGGCGGCCGTCGTAGCGGCGCCCGCCGACAGTCCCGACGTGATGCGGTTGGTCGCGTACGTGCAACCGCGGCAGTCCGTCAGCCTGGGGGAGTCCCTGGGCACAACGGACGATCTGCGCGCATATCTCGGCTCGCGGCTTCCTGACTACATGGTCCCCGCGCAGATTCGGTTCGTCGATGACATGCCGCATACCCCTGCGGGAAAGGTGGACACCGCGAGCCTGCCGGCGATCGCGGCACAGGGCCACTCCGCCCTGACCTGTCGCGTTGGTACCCCTCCCGCCACTGAGACCGAAGAGCTGCTCGCGGCAGTGTGGAGCAGACTGCTCGGCGTCGACCCGGTGTTCAGGGAGGACGACTTCTTTGCGTTGGGCGGTGACTCGATCGCAGTCTTGGAGGTCTTCGCCCGGCTGGAGACACAGGTTCGCGCGCTACCCGCACCGACGGCGATCTATCGCCACCGCACGCTTTCGGCTCTGGCTGAGGCCATCGACACCTCAACGCCTGACACGTCAACGCCGCGTTCGGCTGGCTGCTGCGACCAGCCAGCCGACGTCGTCGGGCCTTTCCCCCTGACGCCAGCGCAGCGCGGTTTCCTGTTGGCCGACGCGTTGTCTCCCGGCGCGCAGTCGAGCTGGCTGGCGTGTTTTCGCCTCGCCGGTCCACTGGACACCGGGCTGTTCCAGCAAGCGGTCGACCTCTTGGTCGACCACCATCTGATGCTGCGCGTGGTCATTGCGGCCGATCGGCGCCCGCCGATGCAGCAGGAAGTCCCGACACCCGCGAAGCTTCCGGTCTCCTGTGCAGTGATTGATCCTGCGGAGCTCCGCCAGCGCATTGCCGAAGAGCGTGAGCACCGGTTCGACTGTTCGAGCTGGCCCCTGATTCGACTGAAACTGCTGCGGCTTGCACCCGAGGAGCATGCGCTTGTGGTGCATGCGCATCATCTCATCGGCGACGGCTACAGCGTCGTACTTCTCGGTCAGGACTTGATGGCCTTGTACGACGGGCTCGCCTCGGGGCAGCCAGCTGCGCTGCCGCAGTTGCGCAGCACGTTCCGGGACTACGCCCAGTTGGTCCTGGAGAGCTCCGCCGGATCGGACACCTCGCCAACCGCCTACGCCGGCTCCGATCACGAGCCGTACAAGGCTCCCGATATCCGTGGAAGGGACACGGCCGTCGTGGTGCCTGGGGCTGCTCCATCGAAGGCGAGCTTCACCGTCGACCGCGGCACGACATCGGTACTCCGGCGGGTCGCGGCCGCGGAGGGAACGACCCCCTACGCGCCGCTGCTGACGGCGTACTATCGGGCCCTCACTCGGCTGACAGGTCAGCACGACCTCCTGCTCGGCGTCGCCGTGACCGGGCGCGATTGCTCGTTGCCCGACGTCAGTCGCATTGTCGGACCGCTCGCCACCGTGCTTCCGGTGTGCGCCTGCGCGATGCCGGGCCGACGTTTCGAGCGCAGCTGCACTCCATCACGCACGCCGTGACGGCGGCGCGAGCGAGCGGCGCGACGATGCAGCAACTCGCCAGTCGGTCTCCCTCCTCGCCCGGACAGCCACCGGTTGGGGCGCAGTTCCTGTTCAGCTACCTCGACTTCGACTCCCTGGGCCCGATCGCCGGTGAAACGTTGAGCGTGACGTGGGACGAAGCCGGCACAGATCTGGAGCCGCCCCCCATTGGCACCGACCTGCTGTTCACCGTGCGTCCTGTCGACGGCCGTCTGCACGTGACGCTGCGCGCCGCGGCCGCCGCCATGGGCGCGCCAGAGCTCGCCGACTTCGCTGACGAGCTGCACCGCGAGCTCACCCAGGTCACAGCGTCTGCGCCAGTGGAGCCGAGCAGCACGACGGCCCGACCCGAGGTTCTCGACGCGGCGCTCATCGGCTATCTCCCGGCGCCGGGTGACATGGCTCGACTTGCCGGCATCCCGGCCTCCGATGGGCTGCGGGAGGTGATCCGGGCAGAGCTGTTTCCTGATGGACGGGCGCGGCTCCTGGAAACACTGTCCACCCCCTTGGGCCGCTCCGGATTCGTCTGCCTACCGACCTTCGCCGACGAGCTGCCAGCGCGCGCTGGTGACGCGCTGGTGCGTGACGCTGTGCAGGCGGTGGAGTTCGCTACGAGTCTGGGGGCACGGTGCGTTTCCCTGGCCGGCATGATCCCGGCCCACACGGCGTACGGCTTCGACGTTGTGCGCGCGCTCGGTGCCACTGCGGCTCGGGTTACGACTGGTCATGCCGCCACCGCAGCCTCGGTGGTGAAAACGACGATGGCCGCCCTGGCTCAAACAGGCCGTGACCTCTGCGAGAGCACCGTGGCGGTTGTCGGGCTCGGGTCCATTGGGAGGTCGTCCCTTGAGCTGTTGCTCGCCTTGGAGGTCGGCTCTCCGAAGGGGTTGGTTCTCTGTGACGTGGCTAGCCGCTCGCGGCACCTAGCGGAGCTCGCGACTGAACTCAGCGCCAGCGGCTATGCCGGTCAGATCGCGATCTGCGGCTCGGATCCATCGCTGCCTGCGCAAGCGTATGAAACAGACGTCATAATCGCCGCCACCAGCGCCGACCGGCCGATTCTCGACATCGATCGGTTGCGCCCGGGGACCGTCGTTGTCGATGACTCTTTCCCGCACTGCTTCGATGCCGGCGCTGCCGTTCGTCGAATGCAACGCCAGGGGGACGTCCTGGTCGTCGGAGGCGGCTTGCTGACGTGCGGGCCATCAGAGCAACAGCCAGCAGACGACCTTGCCATGCTCACCGATGGAAAGTTGTCGGGTCTTCGCCTCCCGGACACCATCGCCTCGTGTCAGCTCGAGTCGCTCCTCCAAGCCGGTCACCCTCACCTGCCCGTGGTGCACGGGCTCGTCGATGTTCCGCTCGCCTTGGCCTATTGGGAGGCGCTGGCGGTGGCCGGCGTTGACGCCGCTCCGCTGCACCTCCTTAAGCACGTCGTGACCCCCGAGTGCCTCCGAAGGTTCTCCCACTGCTGAACCGCGATGGCTCCGTCTCGGGTCAAGCAGAAGTTCTTGTGCAACCCTCTTGTCATGTCTTGGGAATGTGAGAACGGGCATGTCCTGGCTGCTGGCAAGGGACGATGCAGACACTGCGGGGCGGGTCCAGCTCAGGCAGTGAGATGCTCCAGAGGCCACCCAATGCCGATCGGTAAGGACTCCTGTCCACGCTGTGGCCAGCCGCCCGGTGCGGAGGCCGCAGCCGCCGGCGCAACCAACGTCGTCGGCGACGGCTGGTTCTACATCCTCGTTGGCGTCCCCGTCTTGATCTCTGGCCTGTTGTTGCGCTCGAGCACTGAAGCACCCGAGACTGTCGTCGGTGCGATCCTGGCGCTTTTCGGTGCTGTGATCACCCTTATCGGGGTTATCGCGGAGGGGGTCAGGTTAGGACTCCGCGGAAGATGACCGGGATCGCGCAGTGGTCAGTCGCGGACCTTGAAGCCGGTGAGCCGGGGCGAGACCAGGTGGCCATTGTGCGAGCTCGCGTGGCATGATTATGGCATGGCCCGCATACGTTTGAGCACCACTGTAGATGCACATCTGCTGGCAGGCGCTCGGCGCGCGATGTCGGGCGTGACCGACGCTGCCCTTATCGATGCGGCTCTCGAAGCCCTACTTGTTCGATACCGCGCCGCTGAGCTGGACGCAAGCTACGCCGCCTATGACGATCACCCGCTCGACGAGCCGGACGAATGGGGCGACCTGGCCTCGTTTCGACAAGCCGCCGCAGCCTCGTGAGCGCGCTGCCGGCTCACGGCGAGCTGTGGTGGTGTGAGCTCGCCGAAATCGGCCGGCGTCCGGTCGTCGTCCTGTCGCGTGACGCGGCGATCCCGCGACTCGGACGAGCACTCGTCGCGCCGTGTACGACAATTCGAGCGCTTCCCAGCGAAGTGGTCCTTGAGCCCGGTGACGACCCAGTCCCTCAACGCTCAGCAGTCAACCTCGACTCCGTCGAGAGCGTCTCGATCAGTGCGCTCGTCACGCGACTCGGTCGGCTGGCCGATTCCCGCATGCGGGAGGTCTGCAGTGCTCTCGAGGTCGCGGTTGACTGCGAACGTTGACGCAGCAGCGCGCCCAACGCTGCTACGCCGGATCTTCCCAGACATCTAGCCTGAATCCCGACGGGGCTGTCACGCTGATCACTGTCTGGACGGCGGATCCGCGCCAGCGCCGGATGTTGCCGGGCTGAAGTCGAGTCGCGAGGGCCTTGGCCAACCGCTCGATTGGGTCGCCCATTCGTGGGTGCCCGTCCATGCGTCATCCTCCTTCGTCATGAAGTCGAAAGCGTCGGCAGTCACCCTCCCACGGTCCAAGACGACATCGCCACAGGATCATGAGCTGGCAGTTGTTCCGGACGTACGCGCGAAGCGCCTCAGCGTCACTCGCGAGACTTTCGCGCGGTGGTCAGTCGCGGACCTCGAAGCCGGTGAGGCCTGACTCCTGCTCGTCGGATACGTCGACGTGGTCGACCCGGGCCTGCGACGGTCCGGACTTGCACCACTGGACCATCCGGTCGACGGCGTCGGCGTCGCCTTCGAAGACTGCCTCAACGGTTCCAGCCGCGTCGTTGCGCACCCAGCCGGCCACCCCGGCCGCCTGAGCCTCCTGCTGGCAGGTGTCGCGGAAGAAGACACCCTGGACGTCGCCATGAACGACCACCCGCACGGCAGCCATTTCAGCCCCCGCCATCGCGCCGATGATGAGAAACGGCTCGTCGCCCGCGGCCACCCGCTGGGGCAGCGGAGTGTCGGGGGACTCGTGCGACAGGTCCTCCTCGCAGCCGAAGAACCGCACGAACGATCGGCGCTGCTGGGTTGTCCGGTCACGGATGGTGCCCTTGAGCGTTGGATAGCGCGCCTCGAGCGCATCAAGCACCGCCCGCTGGGTGATTTCGCCGTCGAGCGGCAGCTGCACCTCGCCGTCGACCTGGGCGAGCGTGCGCAGGTGCGCGGGGAGCACGACGCGGATCATGGCAGCGTCTGGACCTCGACGGAGAGCACGGGCGGAAGGTCGCGGACGATCGGTGCCCAGCTGTCGCCGGCGTCTGCTGAGGCGTAGACCTGCCCACCCGTCGTACCGAAGTAGACACCGCACGAGTCGAGCGAGTCGACGGCCATCGCGTCGCGCAGCACGTTGACGTAGCAGTCGCTTTGCGGCAGGCCCTTGGTGAGCGGCTCCCACTCGTTGCCGCCGGCTCGGCTGCGGTAGACCCGCAGCTTGCCGTCGGGCGGGAAGTGCTCGGAGTCGCTCTTGATCGGGACGACGTAGACGGTGTCGGGCTCGTGTGCGTGTACGTCGATCGCAAAGCCGAAGTCGGTTGGGAGATCGCCGCTGATCTCGTGCCATGAGTCGCCGGCGTCGTCGCTGCGCATGACGTCCCAGTGCTTCTGCATGAACAGAACGTTCGGGCGAGTCGGGTGCATGGCGAGGCGGTGCACGCAATGGCCGACCTCGGCGTCGGGGTCGGGTATGCCGTCGGACAGCAGGCCGCGGTTGATTGGCTGCCAGGTCTTCCCGGCGTCGTCGGTGCGGAACGACCCCGCAGCGGAGATAGCGACGAACATTCGGTCGGCGTCGCTGGGGTCGAGGAGGATCGTGTGCAGGCACATTCCCCCTGCACCGGGCTGCCACGACGGACCCGAGGGGTGCTCCCGAAGTGCAGCCAGCTCCTGCCACTCCTGCCCGCCGTCGGTCGACCGGAACAGGGCAGCGTCCTCAACTCCGGCGTAGACCGTGTCGGGGTCGGTCAACGAGGGCTCGAGGTGCCAGACGCGGGCGAACTCCCACGGGTGGGGCGTGCCGTCGTACCACTGGTGGGTGCCGGGCACGCCGTCGTACTGGAACGCGTTGCCCACCGGCTGCCAGGTCTCGCCGCCGTCGTCGGAGCGCTGGATCAGCTGCCCGAACCAGCCGGTGGACTGAGACGCGTACAACCGGGAGTGGTCGGCTGGAGAGCCGGCGATGTGGTAGATCTCCCACCCTGGAAAGTGCGGTCCGCTGACGTCCCAGCGCTCGCGGCCACCGTCGGCCGTCAAGACGAAGGCGCCCTTGCGGGTGCCGACCAGAACCCGTACACCGCTCATCTAAATCCCCTTCCGATGCGCCGGTCGTCGCGTTACGGAGGATCATGGCATGGGCAGCCGACAAGCCGGGAGGGGTTATCGGGTGGAACGCTACGCAGACCAGATGCTTCAGAACGGTCGGCACCGGAAGCGGATCGTCCGGAACCTGTCCTAGCGTGATGATGGCCATGACGTGGCCTGACCGCACTAGAGAAAGAGAACTGACCATGGACATCGTGCTCATCCCCGGCCTATGGCTCGACGGATCCGCGTGGGACAAGGTCGTGCCCGCCCTTGAGGAACTCGGCCACCGCCCCGTGCCGCTCACCCTCCCCGGTCAGGGTGACGGATCTGCCTCCGCCACCCTCGACGACCAGGTGGCGGCGGTGCTCGCCGCCGTGGACTCAGCCTCCGACAAGGCCATGGTGGTGGGGCATTCCGCCGCCGCGACGCTAGCGTGGCTGGCGGCCGACGCGCGACCGGAGAAGGTGGCCAAGGTCGCCCTTATCGGCGGCTGGCCGTCCGCCGACGGGGAGCCCTACGCCGACTTGTTCGAGCCGAAGGACGGCGTCATGCCCTTCCCCGGCTGGGGGCCGTTCGAAGGGCCAGACTCCGCTGACCTCGACGAGGAGGCCAAGCGCAGCTTCGAGTCTGCCGCGATCCCCGTCCCCGAAGAGGTGAGCAAGGGCGTGGTGCGTCTGGCTGACAAGCGACGGTACGACGTCCCAGTCGTGCTCGTGTGCCCCGAGTTCACGCCCGCCGAGGCCCAGGAGTGGATCGCCGCCGGAAACTTGCCCGAGCTCGCCAAGGCCAAACACCTTGACCTCGTCGACATCGACTCGGGTCACTGGCCCATGTTCACCAAGCCGGTCGAACTCGCTGGGCTCCTGGCCGCAGCGGCTGGACGGGCAGCCGACAAGCGGGGAGGGGTCCTCGACGAAGGCTAGGCAGCCTTGTCCAGCTCGGCGAGCAGTCGTTCGCGGAGGTCACGAAGCCTCGCCTTGCTGGCGAGAATCTGGCCGGCGATCCCGTCTGCCTCGCGGATCAGCCCGAGCAGGACGTGCTCCGAACCCAGCTGGTGGTGGCCTAACTGCTTTCCCTCTCGCAGCGCGAGCTCCAGTGCCTTCTTCGCCCGCGGCGTGAAGGGGAGCCTCCCACCAGGTCGCCCGCCGTGGGGCTGGTCGAGCACACCCTCCCCGAACGAACCCTCAACCTTCGCGCGTACGGCGTCCAGATCGATCCCGATGACCGAGAGCGCATCCGCCTCCTGCTCGCCGAGTTGATCGGTGCCGCAGCCCACTCGACGTACCACTTCAGCCCGCACGAAGTCAGGCGACAGGTCGGCTTCAGCGAGCACTGTCGCGGCCGCTCCGCTCGACTGGCCAAGGACGCCGAGGAGCAGGTGCTCAGTGCCGACGTACTGGTGGCGCAGCTCGCCGGCTTCCCGCAAGGCCGTCTTCACCACCTCACGCGCGGACGAGGTGAATCGCTCGAACATGGACTACCTCCCTTTGCGCAGCCGGCGCCCGCCGGCGTGCTTTTGGTGCACCGCTTGCTTGCTCACACCGAGGGCCTCGGCGATCTCCTGCCACGACCAGTCCTGGTTGCGCGCGTTGGTCACCTGGATCGCCTCGAGCTTCTCCAGCAGCGTCCGCAACGCGCGAACGGCCCGCAGCCCCACCCGGGGGTCTTTGCTGCCCGCATCTTCAGCAAGGTCCGTCGCTTCGGTCATGCTCGTCAATCTACCTTGACGATCGGTTGGCGTCAAGCGACCTTGACGGAAAGAGGGAAGTCCAGGCATGAACGAGCCCGCGGGCTGGCGTGGCGCTTGCCACGGCTGGATGGACTGTCCAGCACCCACGGGCTCGGGTAGCTAACGGGAATTCGCTACGCCGTCCAACGTTGCGACTGCCTAGCGGCTAGCCACCTCACATGTCCGATAAGAACACATTCGTCGGACCACCTCCTCTCACGTGTGCGAACACGGTACGTCGGGCTGACGGTCAAGACAAGGCCTTTACAGTGACCCGGTGTTCCGCGTGTCGAGCAGGTTGTTGACCGACATCCGACCGCTGCGGAGCTCCGCCGACTACCGCCGGCTGTGGTTCGGCAACACCGTCTCACAGCTCGGTCAGCAGATGACCGCCGTCACGATTGCCATCCAGGTGTGGGCGCTCACCCACTCCACGTTCGCGGTCGGCCTCGTCGGTCTGTTCGCGTTGGGCCCACTCATCGTGTTTGGTTTGTACGGCGGTGCGGTGGCCGACGCCGTGGACCGGTGCACGGTCGCACTGGTGGCTTCGGGCGGCTTGTGGGTCATGTCGCTGGCACTCGTCGGGCAGGCCGCGGCCGGACTGGGGTCGGTCGCCGTGCTCTACGTCGTCGTGGCGGTCCAGTCGGGCTGCTTCGCAGTCAACAACCCCACCCGGGCTGCGATCGTCCCTCGACTGATCGGCACCGACCTGCTTCCGGCAGCGAACGCGCTCAACATGGCGTCGTTCAACCTCGGCTTCACGCTGGGCCCGCTGCTCGGGGCGTTCGCCATCGCGGCAGGCGGTTACACCTTTGCCTATGCGATCGACGCGGTGACGTTCACCGCGGCGCTGTACGCCTTGTACCGGCTGCCGCCCATCCCGCCGCAGCCGTCCGAAGGAGCCGCCAGCGGTCGCCCCGGACTGCGCTCGGTCGTCGAGGGGCTGGCCTTCCTCAAGAACGCCCGCAACGTGCGGATGACGTTTGTCCTCGACATGCTCGCGATGGTGCTGGCGCAGCCTCGGGCGCTGTTCCCCGCCGTGGCTGGGGGTTCTTCGGCGGCGGTGTGCGCACCATCGGGCTGCTCCAGGCGGCTCCGGCGATCGGCTCGCTGCTGGCGTTCGCCTTCTCTGGCTGGGTCGGCAAGGTGCGACGGCAAGGCGTCGCTATCGCTGTCGCGGTGGCGGTGTACGGCGCCGCCGTGCTGGCCTTCGGCTTCGCCCGGGCGCTGTGGTTGGGTGTTGCGCTGTTGGCGATGAGCGGGGCCGCCGACATGATCAGCGCGGCGTACCGCTCGACGATCCTGCAGGTCGCGGCGCCGGACAACCTCCGTGGCCGACTGCAAGGCGTCTTCACCGTGGTGGTGGCCGGTGGCCCGCGGATGGGCGACTTCGTTGCTGGCTCGACGGCCGCTCTGACCACCCCGACCATCGCCTTGGCCGCCGGTGGCGCGGCCTGCATGGTTGGGGTGGTGCTCGCCGGTGCTCGGGAGCGCCAGTTCCTCTCATACGACGGTCGGCACCCGACCCCGTGATCTGCACCGCCGGTTGGTGGCTGATGCGGCAGATGGGACACAATGGCGAGGCACGAGCCCTTCCTTTCTGCGCGACAGGGGGACGATCCGTCGTGACGGACCTCATCGACACCACGGAGATGTACCTGCGCACGATCTTCGAACTGGAGGAGGAGGGCATTCTTCCGCTGCGGGCGCGGATCGCCGAGCGACTGCACCAGTCCGGCCCGACCGTGAGTCAGACCGTCGGCCGAATGGAACGCGACGGGTTGCTCACGATCGAAGGCGACCGGCACCTGGAGCTGACCGACGAAGGGCGCCGGCTCGCAACCCGGGTCATGCGAAAGCACCGGCTCGCCGAACGGTTGCTCACCGACGTCATCGGCTTGGACTGGGAACACGTGCACGCGGAGGCGTGCCGGTGGGAGCACGTGATGTCGGAGACGGTTGAGCGTCGGCTGCTGGAGATCCTCGACCACCCGACGGTGTCGCCGTACGGCAACCCGATCCCCGGCCTGGCAGAGCTCGGAGAGGGTGCGCTCCAGGAGGAGTTTCTCGACGGTGTCGAGCCCGTTGGGGCGGTGGCGGACGGCACCGACCAGCAGGTGGTCGTCTGCCGCATCGCTGAGCCGATCCAGACCGAGGAGCTGATGGTGGCCCTGCGCCGGGTCGGCGCGCAGCCGGGTCAGGTCGTCACCGTGACCCGCGGAGCCGTCGGCGTGCTGGTGGCCAGCGGCGGGGAGTCCGCGGAGCTCGACGGTGACGTGGCCTCCCACTTGTTCGTACGCCGACTCGCTGATGACTGACCGGCGGTCAGACGGCAGTTGAAGAGTCCGTTCGAGGGCCTCCCGCGGGAGGTCGCCGTGCTGGCCGCTGTCGCGGTGGCGGTCGCTGTCGGCTTCGGGGTGGTCGCACCGGCGATCCCCGAGTTCGCCCGCTCCTTCGGAGTGGGCAAGACAGCAGCCGGCGCCGTCGTGTCGGCGTTCGCGCTGATGCGCTTCGTCTCGGCGCTTGGCGGCGGGCGGCTCGTCGACGCGTTCGGGGAGCGGGTCATCCTGGCCACCGGAATCGGGATCGTGGCAGTCTCGACCGGCCTTGCCGGGCTCTCGCAGAGCTACCTGCAGCTGCTGCTGCTGCGCGGTGTCGGCGGAATCGGGTCGGCGATGTTCACGATCTCGGCGACCGCGCTGCTGTTCCGGGTAGTCGACGGTTCCAGCCGCGGTCGCGCGACCGGCCTCTTCCAGTCCGGCTTCCTCATCGGCGGTCTGCTTGGGCCGCTCGTGGGCGGGTTCTTGACTGACGTCTCGCTGCGGTTGCCGTTCTACGTGTACGCCGTGTCGCTGATCGCCGCCGGATCGATCGGTGCGCTGTTCCTCTCCAGCGCCCGGCTGCGCAGTGACACGGACACCGACGCAGCCGAGGAGCCAGCCACCGCGACGTCACTGCGGGAAGCATGGGCCCACCCTTCGTACCAAGCCGCGGTGATCGTGAACTTCGCGATCGGATGGGCCTTCTTCGGTGTCCGGATGAGCCTGATACCTCTGTTCGTGATCGAGGCGCTGCAGGAGCGCGCGGTGTGGACGGGCGTTGGGTTCGTGTGCGCATCACTGGCGCAGATCAGCTTCCTCGTCGTTGCCGGTCGCTTCGTCGACAGCAAAGGCCGACGACCGGCGATGATCGCTGGGACCACGATCGCTGGCGCGTCGCTCGTCGCGCTGGCGCTGACCACGTCGCTGCCGGTCTTCTTGGCGGCGATGACCGCAATGGGAGTCGGCGGCGCTTTCATGGGCACAGCACCCGGTGCTGTCGTGGGGGACGTCATGTCAGGCCGGGGCGGTCGAGTCGTGGCGGTCTTTGGGATGGCGTCCGACGCCGGAGCGATCACCGGCCCGTTGGCGGCCGGGTGGCTGGCCGATCAGCTCTCGTTCGGGGCGGCTTTCGCGGCCTGCGCGGTGGTGCTCTTCATCGGCACTGCTGCGGCGGTGCGCATGCCGGAAACGCTCGAGCTGCAGGTCGCCCGCTAGCCTTGGAATGCGACACGGGGAGGCGAGCCAGATGAGGCGGCGACGCACGAGAAGGCTGTTGGTCCGCCCGGTTGCTCGGCTAGGCAGCGTTGCTTGCACCCTCGCACTCGCGGCGACTACGTGCACAGGCAACCCGGCTGACCCGCCGGTGAGTGGGACATCGGCGCCTACACCGGTCGCGGCCACCGGTGACTGCGGGTCCTTGACGATCGCCTACGACGCCAGTAACGGCTATGAAATCAGCGCCTTCATCGTCGGGCGCATCGCGGCAGACGAGCTCGGCTGCGACGTCGACTACGTCGACACGACGTCCGGCTCGCCTGGCGGCTGGTGGCGTCGGGTGAGGTCGACGTCTACCTTGACGCGTTCGGCAACACCGACCTCCAGCAGAGCCTCGCCGCACCCGGCGGACCGGTCACGATCGTCGGAGCCAACGGCATCCTCGGAGGCGTCGACCTGCTTGCACCGTTCTTCATGGCCGACCGCGGCCTCAACTCGGCGCGGGACCTGCCCGACGT
The DNA here is from genome assembly GCA_030447805.1 of Nocardioidaceae bacterium. Classification (GTDB taxonomy): domain Bacteria; phylum Actinomycetota; class Actinomycetes; order Propionibacteriales; family Nocardioidaceae; genus JAUJOE01. The sequence continues at coordinate 80,599 of JAUJOE010000006.1, forward strand.
ACGCCGCATCGGCTGGGGCCGCACCCGTCCCTCGATCACTACCATCCCCGAGCTGTTGGCGCTGGCTCGGGCGTTCGTGGAGTCACAAGGGCTCGACTACGCCGTGCGGGCCTACAGCCAAGCAGCTGACGACGCCGGGACCGCCCAGCTGCTCGAGCAGCCCCGGCGCGACGACGATCAGGGCCGCGCCAACCTCTACCTCGTCGCTGGTCCACGGCAGTTCCTCGGCGACGGGCCCGGCCGGCAGGTGGTCGACATCCCCGAGTCGGCCGCCGAGTCGTGCCAGCCGAGCCCGGCGGCGACGCTGTGCTCCCTCGACAACTTCCGCTACCTGAAGATCGCCAACTCGCAGTTCGCCCACTCCGACAACCCGGCGTACAACCTGGTGTACAACTACCGGCTCAGCCGCGTGGAGGCGGGAAACGTCCTCGACATCGTCGCCCTGAGCGGGTACGACGTGGGCCCGGCCGACGCAGCCGCTTGGGTCAACACCCACCGCGGCGTCTGGCAACGCTGGCTCGAGTAGCCCCCGCCTTGTCGGACTTGTCAGAAGGCAGTGCACCTATGGCGGCAGTGGAGTCTGACAACTCCGGATGGGGGTGGTGGCGCCCTTGCCTTATGAAATCAGGGCTGCATCTGACGTGTGCTCAGTGCGGTGGTGCTGGCGGCCACGGGAACCCACGCAGCGGACGAGCCGCCGTCCTCTGTGGTCGCTGCCGAGGCTGTGCCGAACGGTGTCGCCAAGAGGGCGACGGTCCCAGCGATAACCGCCGATAGGCGGCGATAACCGCCGGGGCGGGTCAAGCCCACGAAATCTCCAAACGGATCCGGACCAGTCTGAGACGGCGTCGCGCGGTGGGGGCAGACTGGGGGGGGGAGTTCAGTAAGGAGTGCTCATGCTGGGTCGCCGTGTTGCTATCACAGCTTCGACGCTTGCTCTGCTGGTCGCGACGCCCCAATGGCGCGGCGGTCGCGCGCTGCGACGAGGGCGCCGTCTCCAGCTCCCCGGCCAGCACGGTCGCCGTAGCAACGGCAGTCGGTGACCGTTCGCCCGGGGCCGCGCAAGCGCAACCGCAGCAGCGTCGGTTCTGGGTCAGCGATCGCAACTACTCCCGGTCGGACTGGTACACCGGCAAGCACCGCAAGATGATCGCGTACGGCTGCACGCGGGCGCCGTACTACGCCCCCGACCCCCGGTGTAAGAAGGGGCGCGGCTTCCACCACGGCATCGACATCGCCATGCCCTGCGGCACCCGCCTGTTCGTCGACACGCTTCCGCGGCACCGTGGTGCGGCCGACCTCGCCGGGCGCCCTCGGGTCGGCGTACGGCACGTTCGCGTCTTCCGGTTGCGCAACAGCCGCATGCAGAAGGACTTCGTCATCGGTCACGTGCGCAAGGTCTTCGTCCGGCCTGGTGACCGGGTAGCTCGCGGCACACTCATCGCGCGGGCGTCCGACGCCGGAGCGCCCGACGGCTGCCACCTGCACTTCGAGGTCCGTCCAGCAGCTCAGGGGTACCAGGCGGCGGTCGCTCCGAAGGACTACATCGGGTTGCGCCGCGTGGGGTAGCGGCTGTGCCGGATGGCGCTGTGGACCCCTGGCATCTAAGGTCGAAGACCTACCGCGCGCGGAGGAGCGCAGCAGTTGGCCGCATCGAAGGCAGACCGCTCGACGCTGATCGTCGACACGCTGATCGAGGCGTTCGAGCCGCTGATGCAGGCCGACCCCGCCGCCTTCCGGACCAAGTTCCGCAAGATGGCGGCCGACCCGTTCGCGTTCTACCGGGGCAGCGCCTGCGTCTTCTACGCCGACATGGCCGAGCTTCGCGACCCGTTCGCCGACGAGCAGACCAGCCGGGTGTGGATCCACGGTGACCTGCACGCCGAGAACTTCGGCACGTACATGAACTCCGAGGGTTTTCTCGTCTTCGACGTCAACGACTTCGACGAGGCCTACGTCGGGCACTTCTCGTGGGACCTGCGCCGGTTCGTCGCGAGCCTGGCGCTGTTGTGTTGGCAGAAGGCGCTGCCCGACGAGGAAATCCGCTCCCTCACCACCCAATACCTGCGGGCGTACGTCGACCAGGTGGGCCACTACGTCGAAGACCCGAACGACGACAGCTTCGCTCTCGGCCTCGACAACACCGAGGGCGCCATCCACCAGGTCCTGCGGGCAGCGCGGATGTCGACCCGGGTGTCGCTGCTCGAGTCGATGACCGAGGTGAGCGACTACGAGCGCCGTTTCAAGCGCACATCGCTGGTCCGCGAGCTGAGCAAGGCCGAGCGCCGCAAGGTCGAGGCGGCGTTCCGGCGCTACCTGAAGACGATTCCCCACGCGAAGCGCGAACACCATGACGTCTTCTACGACGTCAAGGACGTCGTCGGGAAGATGGGGTTCGGTATTGGCAGCGCCGGCCTTCCGGCGTACAACATCTTGATCGAGGGGTACAACCAGGCGCTCGAGAACGACATCGTCTGACGGTGAAGCAGGGCAACATCGCCGCGCCGAGCCGCATCGTCGACGACCAGCGGGTGCGTGACTTCTTCGACCACGAGGGCCACCGCACCGTGGTCAGCCAACGCGCACTGCAGGTGCACACCGTTCCCCGTTCCTCGGCCACACCACGGTCGACGGGGTGGGTTTCGTGGTGTCGGAGCTCTCGCCGTACGAGGCTGACCTTGACTGGGGCGACATCACCGAGCCCGACCAGATCGCGAGCGCGTGCTCAACTCGCTTGGTCGAGCTACGGCGAAGGTCCACTGCGTCTCCGACCAAGACAGCGAAGAGAACCTCGTCGACTTCCAGACCGAGGACGCCATCGCCAAAGTGATCGGCGACGACGTCGACGCGGTTTGTCGAGGAATGGTCGAGTTCGCGATGGAGTACGCCGCCACTGCCCGCAAGGACCACGCCCTCTTTGTCGACGCGTTCCGCGGCGCCAAGTTCGACCTCGTCTCCGCGACCTGACCCTCGGTGCGCTGGCCCACCACCCGCCAACTGCCGGGCGTGCGGTGCCATGGCTGCGTACGGCTTTGTGGTGCCCTCCTACTCGTCGAACTCCTGACCAAAGTCGGTGTTCAACGACTCGTTTATGGCCTCAATCGAGGACTACGGTCAGGGTTTCGGCGGAACTCACCGGGGCAGGTGCAGTACTCCCTGATCGCACCGGCCGAGGGCTCACTTGGGAGTCGGCCGACTTGTGGGGGCGCGGTCGTGGATGGCGCGCCTGCTTTGGAGGGGGCAGACTGTGGGGTGTGAAGAAGATCTGGAAGACCGCTCCGGCGGCCGCGCTCGCTGCCGTCACGGCTCATGACCTGATCCAGAAACGGCATGCGATCCTCCGGAACTTCCCGGTGATCGGACATGGCCGGTTCCTGGTCGAAGCCATTGGTCCGGAGCTTCGGCAGTACATCGTCGCCGGCAACGACGAGGAGCGCCCGTTCAGCCGAGACCAGCGTCGCTGGGTCTACGCGTCGTCGAAGCTGGAGAACAACTACTTCGGCTTCGGCACCGACAACGACCTCGAGCACAGCTCAGGCAACGTGATCGTCCACCACCGCACATTCGGACGCACTCACGCGACGCACGGAAAGCCCGGTCAGGAGGCGTGGCTGCCGTGCGCCAAGGTGCTTGGTGGCGCGCGCGGGAGGCGGCACGCATTTCGGCCCGACTCCGTGGTCAGCATCTCCGGGATGAGCTTCGGGTCACTGTCCGCCAACGCCATCGAGGCGCTCAACCGTGGGGCCGCGCTCGCTGGCTGCCTGCAGAACACCGGCGAGGGGGCGTGTCGCTGTACCACCGCAAGGGCGGTGAACTGATCTACCAGATCGGGACGGCGTACTTCGGCTGCCGCGACGAAGATGGCCGGTTCAGTCTCGACCGCCTCAAGCAGCTCGTCGAGAGCGCCCCGATCCGGGCGCTGGAGGTCAAGCTGAGCCAGGGCGCCAAGCCCGGTCTCGGCGGGGTGCTGCCCGCGCCGAAGGTGTCCGCCGAGATCGCCGAGGCGCGCGGCGTGCCGGAGGGCCAGGACTGCATCAGCCCCTCCCGCCATGCCGAGTTCCACGACGTCGACAGCATGCTCGACTGGATCGAGATGCTCGCAGCCGAGACTGGTCTGCCGGTCGGCATCAAGTCGGCCGTCGGGGAGATGTCCTTCTGGTACGAGCTGGCCGACGCCATGCAGTCCGGTGACCGCGGCGTCGACTTCATCACGATCGACGGCGGTGAGGGCGGCACCGGCGCAGCACCCATGATCTTCACCGACGCGGTGTCGCTGCCGTTCCGGCTCGGGTTCAGCCGGGTCTACTCGATCTTCGCCGAGCGGGGGCTGGACGACGACGTCGTGTTCATCGGCGCGGGCAAACTGGGCTTGCCCGACAACGCGATCGTTGCGTTCGGTCTCGGCGTCGACATGGTGAACGTCGGCCGCGAAGCCATGCTCGCGGTCGGCTGTATCCAGGCCCAGCGCTGCCACACCGGGAAGTGTCCGACCGGCGTCGCCACCCAGGACAAGTGGCTCGCGCACGGGCTGGACCCCGACTTGAAGTCCGAGCGGGCGGCAAACTACATCAAGACGTTGCGCCGGGACCTGCTGAAGGTGTCTGAGGCGTGCGGAGTGGAGCACCCGGCCCTGATCGGTCCTGACCTGGTGGAGATCCTCGACAACCTGTCCGACGGCAGGCTGCTGAACGAGGTCTACGGCTATCAGCCGGGATGGGGCTTCCCGTCCGAGGCAGACCAGGCGCGGCTCGTCGCCTTGATGATCGCCAGCGAAGAGGAAGAGGTCGAGACGGAGGGGCCTCCTGAGTCCGCCGAGGACGGCGCGGACGGTGAAAACCTGACCGGCGACGAATCCGTCCTGGAATGACCCCGGTGTACGACCAGGCGCGGCTGCTGTTGATCGCTGACACCCACGTGCCGAAACGGGCCCGTGACCTTCCGCCGCAGTTGTGGGACGAAGTCGACAACGCGGATGTGGTGATCCATGCCGGCGACTGGGTGGCAGAGCCCCTGCTGGACCAGCTCGAGGACCGCGCGGCTGACCTGGTCGGCGTATACGGGAACAACGACGGGCCAGCACTGCGTCGCCGACTGGACGAGGTAGCGCACCGAGACATCGCCGGGGTGAGGTTCGCCGTCGTCCACGAGACCGGCCCGTCGACGGGACGTGAGCGGCGGTGTTCGGCGCTGTACGGCGACGTCGACGTGCTGGTTTTCGGTCACAGTCACATCCCTTGGGACACCACCACGGACACCGGACTGCGCCTGCTCAACCCCGGATCACCGACGGACCGGCGGCGCCAGCCGTACTGCACCTACCTGACCGCAACCGCTGCTGAGGGCAGCCTCCGCGACGTCCGGCTGCACCGCCTGCCCCGCCGTACCTGAGGGCGGCCGCCGCAGACCCCGTGGCTGCCCTCGCCGGGCGTGCGGCGGCAACGTTCGGGGTACAGTGCCAAGATGCCCGCAGTTCCGCGGCTGGTTGCTGACCGGTACCGACTTCTGGCCGTTGTCGGTCGAGGCGGCATGGGTCAAGTGTGGGAAGCCCGTGACGAGCTGCTCGCCCGAACCGTGGCGATCAAGGAGGTGCGGTTCCCTCTCGACGTACCAGACGAGGAACGCGCCCAGATGGGCGAGCGCACGATGCGCGAGGCTCGGCTCACTGCCCGGCTGTCGCATCGGGGCATTGTCACGATCTACGACGTGGTTTCCGTCGAGGGCCGTCCGTGGATCGTCATGGAGTTGGTGCGTGCGCCCAGCCTGGCCGATCGGATCGACGAGGACGGGCCCCTCCCGCAACGGGCGGTAGCCAAGATCGGGCTGCAGCTGCTCGACGCCCTGGCGGTTGCCCACCGCGAAGGCATCGTGCATCGAGACGTCAAACCCAGCAACGTGCTGCTTGCTGATGACCGGGTGGTGCTCACAGACTTCGGCATCGCGACCAGCGAGAGTGACGCGACGCTCACCTCGACCGGACTGCTGATCGGGTCCCCGACCTATATGTCACCGGAGCGGTTGCGCGGTGAAGGAATTGGCCCAGCCGCGGACATGTGGTCGGTTGGAGCGACTCTGTACGCCGCGCTCGAGGCCGGGCCGCCGTTTCGCGCGACCACCACGATGGGGACGATCACCGCGGTGCTGGTCGATGATCCCCGGCCTCCGCGCGCCACCGGGGCGCTGCGTGAGGCAGTGCTCGGCATGCTCGACAAGAACGTCGAGACGAGGTTGTCCTGCCCAGAGGCTGCCGACCTGCTCAGAGAGGCTGCTGAGCACCTCGTCGGCGCTCCGGCGGTGTCCCCCGACACCCCGGTGTCGCCGATGCACGCCCCACCCGTAATGGCCCCTGTGGTGACGTGGGAGCGGTCCGCGCCTGCATCGGAGCCCCCGCCCCCGTCAGCGCCGCCGGCCGCCGGCTGGTCGAGCGCGGGCGGCCTGTCGATTCTCGGCGATGAGAGCTCGGGCTCTACAGCCGCGTCCCAGCCAGGCGAAGGCGGGGACGGGTCGGGCGGCGGCAGCGGTGTTGAGTTCGCCAGCTGGTCCGACGATGACGACGATGGCGGGGCGCCACGGCGCCGACTGGGATTAGTAGGCGCGCTCGCTGCCCTTGTCGCAGCGGCGCTCGTAGCGCTGGTCGTCCTGTTTAGTCAGCTCGCCGGCGGCGATACCAGAGCCAGCTCGGACGAGACAGTCACTCCTCCCAGCAACGGCCCAACCCGCGAGACTCCGCCGGAGAAGACGACAAAGCCGACTGACACGACTACCACCCGCGAGAAGAAGACACCGCCGCGGACGGCCTCCACAAAGTCGCAACCACGGACCAACTCCACGCCGACAAAGACCACGCCGACAAAGAGCACGCCGACAAGGACCACGCCGACAAGGACCACGCCGACCCCCACGGCGACGCCGACCCCGACCCCCACGCCGACGCCGACCCCCACGCCGACGAAGACTCCGCCGACGAAGACCGCGCTGACGAAGACCACGCCGACGAGGACGGCCACCATCTCGGGCACGGTTCCGGCGGGTTTCGATCTGGCGGAGGACCCGCTGGGATTCAACGTTGTCGTACCAGAGGGCTGGTACCGGCAGCTCGACGGAGCAACCCGGGTCGACTACGTCAACCCCAACAACTCGGGGAACTACCTGCGGATCGACCAGATCCCAACGGCCGGGCCAGATGCGTACCAGGCCTGGGTTGACTACGAGCAGAAGCTCCCGAACCTGTTCCCCGGTTACCAACTGGTCAGGCTGGAACGTGTGGACTTTCGGGGGTGGCCAGCGGCGGACCTTGAGTGGACCTATCAGGGCAGCAACGGCACCATGCGTGTGCTCGACCGCGGGTTTATCACCGACCCGAGAGGGTTCGCCATACTGATGTCCGGTCCCGCCAGCACGTGGGAAACCGAGAGCCGTCCGGTGTTCGATGTCGCCGCGTCGACCTTCACACCCACTTTCACGCCGTAGCCGCCGCGGGGTTTACTGAGGAGGCGGCAGCCCCTCCATGATCACCAAGTCGCCGTGGCCGCCGTAGCCCACCACTGCCTCGCCGTACGGCGTCCCGTCGAACGTCACCATCAGGTGGCGGGGACCGTCAGCTCCGTCGATCGTCACCAGCTGTGGGTGCGGGATGTTGGTCAGGTACGGCGCGTCGAGGGTGCCCACTCGACGCATGGCGAGGTCGTAGAGCAGGTACTCGCGAAGGTCGCTGTCGCTGGCAGCCAGCCGCCAGTGGCCGTCGACCTCGGTGAGGATCGGCCCCTCGCACTGGTGCAGGGAGTCGTCGGCGCCTACGAGCTCGAGCGGTCCGGCGTAGTCTCCGCCTGGCGCTGTGGCGGCGAGGGCAGGGTGGAAGTCGAAGCGCTTGTCTTGAGACGGACTCTCCACGAAGCCGACGTACCACCGCTCGTCGATGCGGCCGAGAGCCGGGTCCCAGGCACCAAATCGTGTCGGCAGCTCGAGTCGCTCCGTCGCCAGGACGTGCACCCCTGACAGCACATCCAGGCCGGTCACGGTGTGCCGGACATGGATGTTGCCGATCTCGAAGTCGCCCCAAGAGCTCACCCCGACGATGCAGCGGTCACCGTCGATGATGATCTGACCGGCGTGGTCACCGAGCACCAACCCGTCGCGGCTGAAGTACAGCTGCGCCACCTGCTCCAACCGGGTCAGGTCGTCGAGGTCGAGGGTGAAGACCCCCCAGTGCGCCTGTTGGAAGAAACCCAGCCCGGCGCAGGTCATGGTCAGATAGAGCTTGCCGTCCCGGATGTACGGCGTCCCGTCCGGCGACTGGATCACGTGCGGGTCGCGCACCCCTGTCATTCCGAACAGCCCGGCTCGCACGGACGTGACCTGAGTCTGGGCTCGCGCTGTATCGCCGCCCGGTGCGTCGCTGCCACCCAGTCCATCGAGGCTTACGCTGCCGGCCTGGCTGTTACGACGCCCGCTGCGCTTCAGCTGGCTGAGAATGCGACGCACTGAGCTGGGTGGAGTCGAAGGAGTAGCAGCTGAAGCATCAGTCGAGCGTGTCCCGTAGGCGTACGAGAATCGCCTGAGCACGTCGGCCTTGCGGAAGTCGATGAAGGCTGCAACGTTCTTGCGGGTGGAAACCAGCGGCTGCCAACCGTTGCCCCGGTCGGCAAGTGCCGTGATCTGGTTCTCGCACAACACGAAGGCGAGGCCGAACGGCGGCGCCAGCGTGACGCCTCGCACGGCGACCACGCGGGTGCGGCCACTGACGCGAACCTCGATCGTCACACGCTGCCGGGCAGGGTCGTACGTGGCAAGCGCGTGGTCACCGTCAGGGCTGGCGATTCCGGCCAGCACCACCGCGGCATCGGTTGTGTCGACGCGAATCTCGACACCGAGGAAGGGTGCAGCAGGTTGTTCGGAGGTGACCAGGAGACCGTCCGGTCGAGGGGCCGCCGCCGGTCGCGGGGAGTCGAGTTGGGTGAACTCGGGTGCGACCAGGGCGAACGGTCGATAGCGGTGTATCTCCGCGAACTTCAGCTCAGCGATGTCACCCTCCAGTTGCCTCGCTGCCCGCTCCCGGCTAACAACCCCCTGTGGTCCGGTGGGATCCGGTCGGGGCTGGCAGGGCTCTCGGGCCTTCGCTTCGCTCTTTGACGGCCCTTCGAGTCCCCACCAGACCCTCCCTCCAAACCTTCCGGAAGGGTATCCAGTCGCGCTAAGGAAGAGCGGCGGCCGGGGGGTCAGGCGGCTCGCCTTGATGCCGAGGCTATCCGGTTCCGTCGAAGTTGGCGCGGCTGTCGGGCCTCCGCTGCGCTCTTTGACGGCCCTTCGAGTCCCCACCAGCCCCTCCCTTAGAACCTTCAGGTCGGCGCCGCGCAGCTAGCCAGCAGATCCCGCCCGCCCCCGCGGCCTCACAATAAGTATCCCGGTACTAAACGCGTGGACGCGACTCTCGATCAACGTCGCCGGCCCCGGCAGCGCGACGTACTAGGCGGCGTCCTACTAGGCGGCGTCGTGCTTGCGTCTGCTGCGCGCGTCGAGGTGGGCGCGGAGTTGTTGGTGGTGGCTGAGCCAGCCGGGTAGGTGTAGTGGGTTGTCGAGTTCGCCGGGTGGGCCGGTGCCGTACCCGGTCGCCGGTGGGGGCAGCGAGTAGTACTGGTGCCCGGTCGGGGTGTGCCAGGTCAACACGGTGTCGGCGTCACCAGTGACAGGGCCCACCCGGACGGGCACAGGGGACCTGGCCAGGTGGGACCGCTCACACACCCCTTGCAGGGTGTCGGGTCTGGCGCAGTCCGCCGTCGGCGAAGGCGTGTTTGTGGTCCAGGTCGCGGATCCGGGCGTCACAGACGGGCATCTTGACCGCCAGCGCATGCCGGTCCCGGCACACCACGGCGTGCCGGGTGGCGGCGTCGGGCCGGTACTTGGTCGGGTCGGTGACCATCACGGCCGGTCCGGTGATCGGGTCGCACAACAGCCGGGTCAACGTGACATCACCGGCGGCGATGATCCGGCGGGCAACCCCGGGGGTGATGGTGCCGTACCCGTCCAGCAGCCCGTTGCGGGAGTCCAACTCCTGACGAGCAGGGACGTCAACGAGATGACCACCTGCACCGAGGTCGGCTTGCGGGTCCGGGCGGAAGGCCCGTCGATGTCGGGGCGGTGGGTGTCCAGGTCCGCTCCGGTGGGGCCTTCGCGGCCAGGTCGGCGCGGAGCTGGTCCAAGGTGGCGGGGTCCCCGGCTGCCCGGCAGGTGCGGGCCAGCTCGTCGATCCGGTTGAACGCCCGGATCGCGTCCTCGGCCGGCAGCACCGCACCCAGCATGGCGACACCGTCGTCCATTGGCTTGCAAAACACCCGCCGCTCAGCGGCGGCGTGGCGGGCCCGGTGCTCGGCGTGCTCATCGGCCTCCGCGACCCGGGCCCGGGCAGCCGCGATCGCTTTGCCGGCGGGTTGTTCCACCGCATCAGCGGTGACCGCCTCATCAAGCAGCCGCCGCGCCTCATCCGGTAACCGGCGGGTCGCCGCAGCCACCATCGACGCCACGAACCCCGACACCTGGCCCAGCTCAAGGGCCTCACCGAGGTCACGGTGCACCGCGTGCAGATCCTGGGCCAGGGTGAGTTGTTTGTGGGCGGCGGTGGAGATGTTCAACGCCAACGCGACCTCTTCGGCGGCGAACTTGCCCGCCTCGGCGTCAAGGTTGGCGCGCATCCGCAACACCGCGGCCCGCTGACTCGGGGTCTTGGTCGCCAACGCCGCCTTCATGTCGGCGCACATCTCCGTGTCGGCGTCGGTGCGGGCGGCCTGGAACCGGCGCATCGTGTCCAGCCGCTGGGCTTCCACCCAGGAACTGACCCGGTCCCACGCCATGGCCTGCTCCAACAGGTCAACCGCCGCTGCGTCGGCGTCCAGCACCGGCGCAGCCTCCTGCACCGCCACCAAATCAGCGACAAGCTGGGCATCCGGGCAACGATCGAACATAGAGACGACTATGTCATCAAGCGCCGACAGTCTCGGTGAGTTGGCTAAGCCGCGCGCTAAAAGGCGGGTGGGCAACTCGCCCACCCGCCTGTCAGCATCGGCTTCTTAGAGCGTTCCGCCTTGCGGACGCCCGTCGTTGTAGTCGGTCGTGCCCGGGGTGGTGCTGTCGAGCTCATCACCGTCGGGAAGGATCTCCTCGCCTGCTCCCGCGGTGGTCCCGTAAGGGTCGTCGGCCGCGACGACGGTGTCCGTGACCGGTGCGTCGGTGTAGGTGCCGGTGACGGCTACGTCGGCGTAGGTGTCAGTGACCGGCGCCTCGGTGTAGGTGGTCTCTTCGACGACTACCGGGTTTATCTCCGTGGTCTCCGTCGACGTCTCGGTGTCCTCCTCGGATCCACTTCGGGACGCGGCGGCGGCCGCTACACCGACTGCGGCAGCGGCCACCCCGGCCGCAGCGACCTTGCCCGAGATACCGGACTTCCCGGTGTCACCTTGCGACGAGATGGCCGACTCCACACCAGGGGTGCCGACCGTTAGGCCCTCGACTTCGCCGCGCCACGCGCCGGTCTCGTCGTTGCGGCTCTCGATGAAGGTCTTGAAGTTCTCGAGGTCAGACTCGGCCTGCCGCTCCACGATGTTCAGCTGGTCGGCCGCCTTCTCGAGGAGCCCCTCGGGCTCGTACTCCAACTCCAGGGTTACCGAGGTCTGGCCGACGCCCGCAGAGGCGAAGTACACCGCGCCGGCGTTGGTCGCGCCCTCGGTCGCGGCCCAGGCGATCTTCTCGTCCGGACGCTGCTCGAGAATCGTGGCGTACCACTCGCGCTTGACACCGCCGATCTCGGCCACCCAGTGCAGCCGTTTGTCATCGAGCTGCTCGACCTGGCTCACGCCGCCCATAAACTGCGGGAAGTCTTCGAACTGGGTCCACTGGTTGTACGCCGTGCTGATCGGCACGTTTACCGTGACGGTCTTCTCGACTTTGGTGGTCATGCTCTCCTCCTTATGGGCGCGGCCTCGCCGCGCAGTGGATTGCGCCCTCCCTCACCCCCGTTCCCTGTGCAGCAAGGATCAAACGGAAGTGCCCGCCGTCATGAGCCGGCCAGTGCCGATACCAGTCAGCGTGGCTGCGCCGGGTTCGTCGGTACCCCATGGGAGGGCGGATTGAGCACCGGACCTGCTGTCTGGGGAGAGACGGCGGACCCGCCCGGTGAAGGCGGCGCAACGTCCCCGGAGTCGGCCGACGGATCGCCCCCAGACGGCTCAGCGCCCCGCTCAAGCGCGTCCAGCCTGGCTTCCAGCACCTGCAGGACCGGCACCCGCGCCCCGTGCTCGCGTTCGTAGTCGATGAGCTGCCCCAGACCGCCGCTGTCGAGACTGCGAATCCGATGTGTGAGCGATCCCACCGGAAGGTGGTCGTAGTCCGGGATGGGAAGTGCGTCGCGAGTGGGGGGTTGGTCGGCCGAGTCGCTCATGTGCTGCCTCCTGCACTCGTCTGCTG
>JAUJOE010000006.1:93148-95000 GCA_030447805.1 Nocardioidaceae bacterium
TCCTAAGGGGTCAAGCCAACGACGTACCCGACGAACCGCTGGCCATTCACCGGGCTCGCAGGTGTTCAAACGCCCGAAGGAGGGAACAGCGGCCGAGTGACCGTAAGCGGCTCAGGGAGCAACCGGCCAGCGGTCTATGTGGCGCTTGGCGACTCCATCTCCATCGACGAGTACGCCGGCGGGCGGGGGCGCGGCGGAGCCAGCCTGCTCGCGATCAACCGGGACGACGACTTCCCCGAGTGGCGGGGCAGCGACCTGCAGAGCCGGTTCAGCGACCTGCGTTGGCACTTGCTGGCGACAGACGGCGGTACGACGGCGACGCTGCTGGGGCATCAACTGCCGCGGCTGGAGCAGCTCGGAGTACGGCCGTCAATCATCACGTTGACGGTCGGCGGCAACGACGTGCTGTCCTGCTACGGCGACACGCGGGCCGCACTGGAGACCATCGCCACCGTCCGGCAGCGGGTCGGCATGGCGCTCGACCGGTTGCGCGGCGTGACGCAGCCATCGGCTCAGGTCGTCGTGGGCACGGTGTACGACCCCAGCGACGGGACCGGCGACGCTTCCACCGTTGGGCTTCCCCCCTGGACCGATGTGGTCGCCGTACTCGCTGAGCTCAACTCGGCGCTGCAGGCGGTGGCAGTCGAGAACGGCGCCGTCGTCGCCGACATCCATGGCCGGTTCCTCGGCCACGGGCTTTCCTGCGGCAACCCCGCCCAGGCTGACCCGCGACCGGCCAACCGCGACCTGTGGTACTGCAACATCATCGAGCCCAACGCCTGGGGCGCAGGCGGCGTACGCGCAGCGTTCTGGGAGGCGCTCGGCTAGGCGCGCATGTACTTGCAGCGGGCGGGCACTACTCGGGCATGCGCAGGGGTGTCGACGATCGGGGAAGCCGCCGAGGGCGCGGCGACCGCCTGCGCGTCTGCTACTACACCCGGTCGGCCGATCCCTCCGGGATGGGCGCGCACATGCTCGACCTCATCCGCGCCTTCGCCGGTGAGTCGGAGCTATCGATCCTGTGCCGTACGTCGGAGAAGGCGCGGTGGCTGTTCGACGGAGCGGCCGAGCTTGGCGCCGTCACCGTGCCGCTGCCGAGCCCGCACGACTCGGCGTACCCGAGAGTCATCGCCGACTTCCTCCGGTCTCACCCGATTGACGTCTTCCATGGGCACGCCGGCTGGGGCTGGGAGGACCCGGACGGCTTCCGGGTTGCCAAAGCAGCGGGCGCCGGGGCGGTCGTGCTGACCCATCATCTGCCGTTCCTCATCCACGACCGGCGAAAGGCCAGCCGGCTGCTGGAGACCACCGCACCAGTCGACCACTTCATCGCGGTGTCGGAGGGTCTGCGCCACACCTATGAGCGGATCGGCGTGCCGAGCGACCGGTTCACGACCGTGCCCAACGGCATCCACGCCCGGGGGAGGGGGCCCGGGCGGCTTGCGGCGCGACAAGCGCTGGGGCTGAGCCCCGACCAGCCCGTGGTCATGACAGCCGGCCGGCTCATCAAGATGAAGGGGCACCGCTACCTGATCGACGCTGTCCCTGAGCTGGTACGCCGCTTCCCCCGCCTGGCGGTGGTGATCATGGGACGCGGCGCGTTGCGCGACAGCCTGCACGACCAGGCGGCAGGCCTCGACGTGGGTGCCGCCGTACGCATCGTCGGCCACCGACCCGACGCCCGCATGCTGCTGGACGCCGCCGACGTCTTCGTCCTGCCGTCCCGGCACGAGGGGATGCCGCTGGCGGCCATGGAGGCGATGGACGCCGGCCTTCCCGTGGTGGCGACCCGGTCGATCGGCACCGACGAGGTGGTCGTCGACGGCGAGACCGGGACGCTGGTCCCGACCGA
>JAUJOE010000002.1:0-408867 GCA_030447805.1 Nocardioidaceae bacterium
TGAACAACACCGTCTATCCGGGTACCTGATACGGCTCGGGAGAGTGAGAAGCAATGCCCACCCCAACCAAGGGTCCGCGTCTCGGCGGCAGCCCAGCGCACCAGAAGGCCATCCTGGCGAACCTGGCGACCAACCTGTTCGAGCACGGATCGATCACCACGACGGAGGCGAAGGCCCGTCGCCTGCGCCCCTTCGCGGAGCGGTTGATCTCCAAGGCCAAGCGCGGCGATCTGCACAACCGTCGCCAGGTGCTCTCGGTGATCCGTGACCAAACCGTCGTGCACGTGCTGTTCACCGAGATCGGCCCGCGGTACGTCGACCGGCCCGGCGGCTACACCCGCATCACCAAGATCGGGCCCCGTAAGGGCGACAACGCACCGATGGCGGTGATCGAACTCGTCGAGGAGGAGTTCACCCCGAAGGTGCGCTCAACCCGTGCGACTAAGCGCACCGGTTCAAGTGCCGCGCCGGCACCGGCCGCCGCCGCAGCAGCAGCGGCGCCACCCGCTGACGAACCAGCTCACGACGTCGCGCCAGTCGACCCGTCCGCATCCAGCGCCGAGACCGGCCCTGCCGACGAGGATGCCGCCGGAGTCGACTCGGCGACAATCGATCCCGACGTCACCACGCCCGGCGCGACCGTCGAGCCGGAGGCGGTCGAGAGCCCGCAGGCGCCGGTTGAGTCGACCGGCGGGGAGGGCGTTTCCGCGGAAGCCTCGGATGAGCCTGCCTCGGATGAGCCTGCACCGGCTGAGCCGGCAGCGGCTGAGCCCGTCGAAGAGACCACCGGGGGCGAACCTGTTCCGCCGGCTGATGGCACCGACGAGACGAGGTAGTAGCCGCCAGGCGCGCCCTGGCTGAGCCCGTTCGGACGCTAGTCAGTGTTCGACGCGGCGGTCAGTCGGCGAGTGAGCTGGCTTCGTGAGGTAACTCCGAGCTTGCGGTAGACGCGTGTCAGGTTCGCTTCGACGGTCGCGACCGAAACGTAGAGCTCGGCCGCGATTTCACGGTTGCTGCGGCCGGCGGCGACGAGCCTCGCCACCCTCTCCTCGCCAGCGGTGAGGAGGTTGCCAGCACGCCGGCCAGCGGCACGGCCGAGCTCCTTCGCCGTGGTCTCGGCCCAGACGAAGGCTCCCATCGCGGTGAACCGCTGCACTGCCTCACTGATCGACTCGTGCGCGGCTCCTCGACGACCCGCACGTCGAAGTGCCGCTCCCGCTTCGTACGTCGCGCGGGCGGCGTCGAACTTGCACCCCAGGTTGTCGAAGGCATCGCGCGCAGTCAGCAGCTCGGTCGCGGACGCCTCGGCTTCACCGGCGGCCAACAGGGCGAGACCGTTGCAGCGCGTTCGGGTCGCAGTGGCCCAGGGGTGGCCCGAAGCCGCTGCGTCCTCGAGCATGGCGGTTACCTGCTGCGCGCGGCGCGCTTCGCCCAGTACCGCGAGGGCCGCCACCGACTCACTTATCACGGGTATGAACCCGGGTTCCCCCACGTGCTGCTCACCGACTACGGTCAAAGCGGGCTCTAGTGCGGCCCAGGCGCTCCGGTGGTCGCCGGACAGCAGATGGGTAAGCCCGAGCACGTGGCGCAGTCGCAACTCAGCGGTCACGAGCCCCCGTGCTCTCGCCTCGGCGACCCCAGCCTCGGCCCAGTCGCGGGCGGCCTTCGGTGGGCCGGCGAAACTGGCGGCGACGGCCTCGACGTAGTTGGACAAGACGCCGCCGAACTCTGCTTGCGATGCGACGAGCAGTCGCCGCTCGGCCGCATAACGCACCACTTCGTCGCCTGCACCGCGACGGGCGGCAAGGTCGGTCAACTGCACCAGGAGGAACGGGCGCGCCGAGTCGTCGTTCAGCCGAATGGCTTCGGTGTACTGCGCCTCCAACAAATTTCTGGCCCTTTCCAGTTCCCCTCGCCACATCAGCTGAAGACCAAGCATCACCTCCGGCCGATCGTCCACAGTGACGGCCCGACTCCCCGGCAGGGCCTGTTCCAGCAGGCGCCGGTCTGGTCGGCCGCGGATGGCGAGCAGGTGAGCGAGCCGACCTAGCGCGATGACCTGCTGTTCTAGGTCGTCTGCGCGTTCAGCCATCTCAACAGCACGTCGCGCATGCTCAATGCCGGCTTCGAGCGACAGCTGCAGAAAACCCTCCGACCACGCCAACAGGTTGTGGGCGCGGGCCTTGAGGGACTCCGAGGAAGTCGCCGCGAGGGCTTCGTGCACCAGCGAACTTCGGCGTGCCATGTTGTCCTCGAGCGCCGCCCTGGCGAGCAGTGCCGGAGCTCGATGCGCACCGGCATCTGGGGCGCTGACCACCTCATCAAACGCTTCAATGGCGGCACGGAACCTTCCGCAGGCATCGAAGTAGGCGCCGACGGCCAAAGACCTCGCGTGCCGGGCTGGTCGATCCTGCTTGGGTGTCAGCCGGCGCGCATGCTCAGCCAGCTCAGCGGCAGCGTCCGGCGCTCCACGCGTTGCCGCATCCGCAGCTGCGGCATCCAAGGCTGCCGCCACGTCGGCGTCGGGATCCGCAGTCGCGAGGGCGAGATGGCGGCCCCGTTCAACCGGGTCGCTAACCAAGTCGGCAGCCTGCAGGTGCAGCCGGCTGCGGCGCTCCCAGGGGAGCAGGTGCTGGAGGGCGGAGGCATGCAACGGGTGGGCGAACCGCACAGTCCCAACGCTCTCCACGTTGAGCACTCCACGGGCCACGCTGGCTTGGATATCTGCTCCGACCTCTCGGCCCAGCAGGGCAGTTAGCTGGCGGACGGTGGGCCGTCCCAGCGTCGCCACCGCCGCGAGTAGCTCCTGGGTCGCGCCGGGCAACTGCCTCAGCGACTGCTCGAGAAGCGCCACCAGCGACTCAGGGCACCGGTACGTCGGCCGGCTGGCCACGCGCGTTCCATTCCTTGGCCAGCTCGAGTGCGAACAGCGGGTTCCCGCCGGAGATGCGGTGAATCCGGCGGTTCACGTAGTCGGGCAGCGCCAAACCCAGGCGGCCGTGGGTAACGAGCTCGGCGAGCGCTGGAGCGGGCAACGGATCAAGGTTGAGCGAAGTCGTATGGGCAGATCCGGCCACCCGGAGCAACTCGGCGGCCGGTCCGTCGCCGGTCGATGCGGTTCGCACTGCTGCCACCAGGCCCACTGGCTCGTGGGTGAGTTGGCCAAATGCATACCCCAGCAGTCGGCGAGTTGCGCCGTCCAGCCACTGCAGGTCATCGATGGCAATCAGGACCGGAGCCGACTGGGACAAGCCGACAACGGCCGCCCGGAGTGCCTGCCGCAAACTTCGCGGCTCCGCCGCCCCGTCGAGCACGGCCTTCTCGATCACAGCGGCGTCATGATTCAGGACTACCTGGCTGATCGCCTTCAGATGTGGATAAAGCAGATCCGCCAGACCGCCGTACGGCGTCTCAGCGTCTTGCTCCACGGGCCGAGAGGACAACACGATCCGACCGGTCCGAGCGGTCTGTACGGCATTGAGCCAAAGCGTCGTCTTCCCGATCCCCGCCTCGCCGGTAAGCAGCAGCAGCGCGGGACCCGTCGCCGCGTTCTGGGCAAACGCGGTGACCGCCTGGAGCTCTTCGCTTCGCCCGACGACCATTCGCCCGGTCACGCACCGACCATAGGGCCGGTAGGCCGCAAAATGTAGGGGTTTCCCTGATGCCGGGGTCGCTCAGCCTCCATAGCGTCATTGGTGGCAATACCCATCCTCGAACTCTTCGGGAGAAACGATGACTTCACCTCGAAACACCCTCACCCGGCTCGCCGCAGTCGTTCCGATCGTCGCCGGTCTCGCAGCCGGGGCTGCGCCCGCGTTGGCCACCGACCCCGACGGCGGCCTGCAGGAGGCCAAGGCGGCAACCGCGCGCTACCACTCGATCGTCCAGGCAGAGCGAGCCGGCTACGTCCTCGGCTCCCCGTGCACCTCCTCGCCTTCGGGGGCATGGGCTTCCACTACGAGAACCGTCAGCTCATGGCCGACCCAGCGATCGACGCCACGCAGCCAGAGATCTTGCTCTATGCACCCGGGCCGAGCGGCCGACTCCAGCTCGTGGGGGTCGAGTACTGGAAGGCAGATGCCGACCAGAACCCTGCCACCACCACCGACCGACCGGCACTGTTCGGGCAGCCGTTCAACGGACCGATGCCCGGCCATCACCCCGGCATGCCGGTCCATTACGACCTGCACGTGTGGCTGTGGCAGGACAACCCGGCCGGCATGTTCACTCCGTTCAATCCCACCGTCCACTGCTGACGCCGCGAGCCGTTCCTGGCGCCAGGCATCTGGAGGAGCTCGCCGAAGCCCTAGTCCTCGGCGAGCTCCCCAGGAAGTGTGGCCGACGTGACGGTGACCGCCCTGAGATGATCTGGCCATGGGTGAGTTGGTGCGGCTGCGGCTGGATGTCGCGTACGACGGGGGCGGCTTCTCCGGCTGGGCGTCGCAGCCGGGTCGTCGTACGGTGCAGGCCACCATCGAGTCGGCGCTGGCGCTGATCCTGCGGATCGAACACGCGAGCCTGACCGTTGCCGGGCGCACCGACGCCGGTGTGCACGCACGAGGGCAGGTGTGCCACGTCGATGTGCCCGGCGAGGCGTTGGCCGATGTCTCGCTCGAACGGTTGACGTACCGGCTGGCGAGGCTGCTGCCCGACGACGTTCGGGTACGGCGAGTGGCGCTGGCCCCGGAGGGCTTCGACGCCCGGTTCTCAGCCTGCTGGCGGCGGTACGCCTACCGCGTGAGCGACAACCCCGTCGGCGTCGACCCACTGCTGCGCCGCACCGTGCTGTGGTGGCCGCGGCCACTCGACGTACCGCTGATGAACCGGGCGGCAGAGCCATTGCTCGGCGAGCACGATTTCGCGGCGTTCTGCAAGCAACGCGAGGGCGCCACCACCATCCGCACGTTGCGGGAGTTCACGTGGACGCGGGAGGCTGACGTGGTGACCGCTCGGGTGGTAGCGGACGCCTTCTGCCACAACATGGTGCGCTCGCTCGTCGGCTGCCTGCTCGCCGTTGGTGAGGGCCGGCAGGGCGAAGAGTGGCCTCACCTGGTGCTCCAGGGGCGGGCGCGTGACCCGCGGGTGCCCGTCGTCGCTCCGCATGGACTGACCCTGGAAGAGGTGGGCTACCCAGCCGACGCTGAGCTCGCCACCCGTGCTGCACGGGCTCGCGCCGTGAGGACCTCGGCGTGAGTGAGCACTACTTCGCTGCCGACCCACATTCGGTGGAGAAGCGGCAGCCCGTCGATGTGAGCGTCTGGGGCCACGAGTTGCGGCTGCAGTCTGCGTCGGGGGTGTTCTCCGCCGGGCGCCTCGACCCCGGTACGGCGGTGCTCTTCCGGGAGACCGAGCCGCCGACCAGACCCGGGAGGTACCTCGACCTCGGCTGCGGGTACGGCGTGATCGCGTGCGCGCTGGCGAGCGCCGTACCGGAGGCTGAGGTGTGGGCCGTGGACGTCAACGAGCGCGCGCTGGCTCTGTGTCGTACGAACGCTGACGACTTGGGCGTGGGCGGCTCGGGTGCATGCAGTTACGCCTGGGGCGGTGCCCGCCGACGTGGTGTTCGACGAGATCTGGTTGAACCCGCCGATCCGGATCGGCAAGGCCGCTCTGCATGCTCTGCTGCTGACCCGGCTGCGCCGGCTGTCTGTTGACGGCCGGGCTGTCCTGGTCGTGAGCAAGAACCTCGGCGCGGACTCGCTGCAACGTTGGCTCGTTGACCAGCGCTTCGGATGCCATCGCGTCGGCTCAGCTAAAGGCTTCCGCGTCCTGGAGGTGCGCCCTTCCGGCTAGCGAATCGTCCGGCTCACGCGCGGACGCTTGCGGCCGTGGAGACACCGCCCCGGCCGGCTGCACGCTGCTGTCCTCCGCCGGTGCAGGAGCAGGCTCGCCGATTCGGTTCGAGATGCGCGAGAATGCTGTGCCAAGTCCTCCCTGACCGCATTCTCACGCATCTCGAGGACAATCGCGGGCCGATACGCCGCCAAGGCCGGGCCAGTCGGACGGGAGAGTGCAACAGAAGGCGACAGTCGGGCGTCAGTTGTGCGTGGATGTATCGGTGGCGGACGACGAGCGAGCAAGCGCTGACGCCGCCGCCGACTTCGACGGCTGGGTTGCCAGCCGGTCGCAAGCACTGGTGCGCTTCGCCTATCTCGTGACCGGCAGCCAGGACGCCGCGGACGAGGCCGTCCAGACCGCGCTGACCAAGGCGTGCGAGCACTGGTCGCGGATCAGTCGCACCAGCGACCAGGACGCCTACGTACGGCGCATGATCGTCAACGCCCACATCTCGTGGTGGCGCAAGTTCCGCAAACGGGAGTCTTCGGTCGCTGTCGTGCACCAGTCGGCGTACGTCGATGACCCGGCGACTACGGTCGCTCGAACCGACGCCGTGTGGCGGCTGTGCCAGACCCTCCCGACGCGACAGCGGGCGGCCGTCGTACTGAGGTTCTACGAGGACCTGACCTATCCGGAGATCGCCGCCGTGCTGGATTGCCCGGAGGCGACGGCGCGGTCGTACATCCACCGCGCCCTGGCGGCGCTGCGCCGAACGCTCGAAGACCAGGAGGAAAGCGATGAGTGACGACCGACTCGAGGAAGCCTTCCGGGCATCGCTGCGCGAGCGCGCCGGCGACGTGACAGCGGACGGCGGCATCGCCGAGGTGGCCCGCGCCGGCGCCCGCCGACGGCAGCGGATCAAGGTGGCGGTGGCCGGGGCGGCGGCCGTTGCGGTGATCGCGCCGGTCGGCGTGCTGGCCGCGCTGAACCGCGACGGCGGACCCTCCGTCACCGTCGCCGACCCGGCGCCTTCGTCCGGGCACCGCCGCAGGTCCCGGTACCGCGGCCGCGCTGGCCCCACCGAGCGCCACGCCTGCGACGGGCACGGTAGGGAGGTGCCGGCGAACTGGCGGGTCGAGTCGTACGACGGGGTGCAACTGCGGGTGCCCCCCGACTGGGGCTGGGGCGGCGTGCCCAGGCCCGCCGGATTCGGCGGCGGCTTCAGCATGTGCGGCGACGGCGCCTTCGCCTATCCAGGCCCCCACGGGGAGACGCTGTTCAAGGAGAGCGTCGACATGCCGTACGTCGGTCGCCCATACCTCCATGACCGACGATTGCACCGAACTTGTTCCTCCCACCCAGCCGTATGCTTGGCTGGCTTCGCCGCTTCCGATCGGCATGGTCCAGTTGCAGAGGGGCTTCACCCAGTCGACTGTCGAGGTCGCTGGTGTGCGGGTCACTGTGGCCGACGATGATGCCGACGAGTTGGCAACCATCCTCAGCACGCTGGAAGCTGTCGACGTCGACGGGAACGGCTGCGAGGTAGTGTCCCGGTTGACTGAGTCTGGCGACCCGGTTGCTGATCTCGACAAGGTCGATTCGGTATCGGTGTGCAACTACCGGCACACAGAGGGAGATCGCGTGATCCTCGGTTACTCGACTCACCTTGAGGGTGCATCGGCGCAGCAGCGCTCGAGCTGATCAAGGCTGAACCCCCCGCACTCGTCCTGGATTGCGATCCGCGGCCCGAGACTCAACGACGTCGACGTCGTGCTGCGTTTCCATGGACAGGAAGGAAGCGACGCCGACGTTCTGGTCAGGCTGAACGGATGCCCCGGTTACTACACAGGGGAAGGCGTCCGAGCACTCACCAAGGCCAACGTCGAGCCGTGGATGGCGGACGGGGATGGCCTGTACGTTCGTGCCAGACGGAAAGTTTGACCACCGCTGTTCCGTCCTATCCAACGTGGGGTAGGCACGGTTTGCCGGGGCGTCGCTCAGACGAGCGAGCCGGACGTGGCGATCAGGGCGATGCCGAGGGCGGCGATCGCCATCGAGCCGTAGAAGGCGGCTTCGGAACGAGGGTTCCGGCGCAGGGCAAGCAACGCGCCTGCTGCCAGCGCGACGGCGGCGGTGGTGACGACCCAGTCGAGCACCGTGCGTGGACCGCCCTGCCCGGCCAGTACGACTGCGATGGCGGCAAGGGCGGCGGCACAGGCGACCACCCCGGAGCCGACCCGGCCCACGCGGTGCGGCAGGCCGCGGACGCCGGCTGCGGCGTCTTCGTCAAGGTCCGGTACGACGTTGCCGAAGTGGGCGCTGACGCCGATGAGCGCACCAGCCGCCAGCACCCACATCGGCGGCCATGGGTGCGCCGATAGGGGCAGCGTGGCAACGGCGGGCAGCAAGCCGAACGTGACGACGTACGGAAGCACCGACAGGACCGTCGACTTCAGCAGCAGGTTGTAGGCCCAGCCGGAGGCGACCGCGACGAGGTGGACGACGCCGGCTCGCCACCCCAACGCCAGAGACAGCGGCACAGTGGCGGCTACCGCAACGGCAGTGGCGGCGGTGACCGCGCCGCGGGAGATGGCGCCGGTTGCCAGCGGCTTGTCCGGTCGGTGTACGGCGGCGTCGCGGCTGGCGTCGAGGACGTCGTTCGACCAGCCGATCGACAGTTGCCCGGTCAGCACCGCGAGGGCGACCAGCAGCACCGTCGGCCAGGCGTTGTCGGCGACCACCGCCAGCACCGTGACGAGGGTTGTCACGCCGATGGTCGGCACCGGGTGGCACGACATCACCAGCGCGAGCACCCGTGAGCCAGCTGGACGGCGCAGATCGATGGGGCGTCGTGCTGCGCCCCATGATCGCAAACGGTTGCCGGTTGGCCGCCGGGCTGTACGTCTGCCGGGTTGTCGCGGGAAACGGTTGCCAGATTCGCCCCAAGCTGTACGTCTACCGGGTTGTCGCGGGAAACGGTTGCCAGGTTCCGCTCAGAAGAACTCGTCGAGCAGGCGGTAGAAGTCCAGCCGCCAGGGGTCAGGGTCGGAGATGCCGTAGCGGTTGAGGAAGGTCGCGGCGTCGCGGGCGTCGTACTGCTCGTTCATCTCGGGCGCCGACATGCTGCGCGTGGTGAGCGCCAGGTCGAGGTAGCGGTCGGCCACCCCCAGTCGCCCGAGGTCGATAACGCCGAGGCAGTCACCGGTCTCCGGGTCGATGAGCAGGTTCGGCAGGCAGGGGTCGCCGTGGCACACGACGAGGTCGCCGCGTTCCAGGTCGGCGGCCCGCGGTTGCCGCTGGGTCAGTTCCGCGTGCAGGTCCTCTGCCGTACGCCCGAGCCTTGAGTCGTCGAAGTCGGCGATGTCGACAGCTCCCCGCCGTACGGCGTCGGTCGCGTCGGCCACCGTGCGGTCCAGCCGCCGTACGAAAGGGCAGCTCTCGATCGGCAACGCGTGCAGGTCGGCGAGCAGGTCGGCCATCGACGCGGTGGCCCGGTCGACCAGCCGCCGAGGTACGTCGCAAGCCGGGATGCCGGGGACCGTGGTCATGACGAGTACGGCGCCCTCGTCCGACTCCGCCCAGTCGACCAGGCGCGGCCCGGGGATCGGTGTGGTCGCGAGCCAGCCAATCTTGTCGCGCTCGAGCTGGAGCTCCTGCTTGTCGGCCGCACCGACGCACTTGGCGTGCACCGCGCCGTCGGCACTGCGGTAGACCCACGCGCCGGACATTCCGACTTCGACGGGCACCCAGGACGCATCGTCGCCCGGCGCGAGCACGGGCAGCGGTGGTGGCGGCGTCGACGGCATACCAAGGATCGTCTCAGGGCACTGGCCGCGGCTCGGGGTGGCGCGTCAGACTGGAAACTCGTCGTCCGCGGAAGAGAGGTCACGCATGAGCACCGAAGTCGATGTCGTCGTCGTTGGACTTGGCCAGGGGTGAGTACGTCGCCACCGAGCTGGCCAAGGCTGGCCTCGATGTGGTCGCCGTTGACCAGCACCTCGTCGGCGGTGAATGCCCCTACTACGGGTGCGTGCCCACCAAGATGATGGTGCGGGCGGCAGGCGCGCTGGCCGAAGGTCGCCGCGTCCCGGAACTCGCCGGCACCAGCACGGTGGCCGCCGACTGGACCCCGGTGGCGAAGCGGATCGCGGCGGAGGCGACCGACGACTGGGACGACCAGGTGGCTGTCGACCGGCTCGAGCAGGCCGGCGTCACGTTCGTCCGCGGGCACGGCCGCCTCACGGCGCCCCGGACGGTCGAGGTGGGCGACCAGACGTTCGATGCCCGCCGGGGCGTGGTGCTCAACACCGGTACGGCGCCGGGCGTGCCGCCGATCGACGGCCTCGCGGAGTCGCCGTACTGGACGAACCGGGACGCCGTGCAGCTGACCGAGCTGCCCGGTTCGCTGATCGTGATCGGCGGGGGCGCGGTCGGCGCGGAGCTGAGTCAGGTGTTCGCCCGCTTCGGGGTCAGCGTCACGCTGCTCGAGGTCGCCGACCGCATCGTGGCGGTGGAGGAGCCGGAGGCGAGCGCAGTACTGACGGATGTGTTCGGCGGCGAAGGCATCCAGGCGCTGACCGGTGTGGACATCACCTCGGTCGAGTACGCCGACGGGCAGTTTGCGGTGCACCTCGATGACCAGGTGCTGCAGGCCGACAAGCTGCTGGTTGCCGCAGGCGGCGGCCGAACCTCGCGGATCTCGGCCTCGACACCGTCGGTTTAGACGCCTCAGCTAAGGCGGTGGAGACAGACGACCAGATGCGTGCCGGTGACGGGTTGTGGGCGATCGGCGACATCACCGGCAAGGGCGCGTTCACCCACGTGTCGATGTACCAGGCCGATGTGGCGGTGCGCGGCATCCTCGACCGCGAGGGTCCGGGAGCGGACTACCGAGCGGTTCCCCGCGTGACGTTCACCGACCCCGAGATCGGATCTGTCGGAATCACTGAGCAGCAGGCCCGAGAAGCTGGCTTGTTGACCGTGAGGATCGGCGTGGCCCAGATCCCGTCGTCGTCGCGCGGCTGGATCCACAAAGTCGGGAACGAAGGGCTCATCAAGCTGGTCGAGGACGCCGACCGGGGAGTGCTGGTGGTGGGAGCGACGTCGGTCGGGCCGACGGGTGGGGAGGTGCTGTCGGCGCTCACGGTCGCCGTACACGCGCAGGTGCCGACGGCGTCGCTGCGATCGATGATCTACGCCTACCCGACGTTCCACCGCGCGATCGAGGACGCGCTGAAAGACCTGCACTGACCAGTCGGCGTGCGGGAGTGACCAGTCGGCGTGCGGGAGCGACCAGTCGGCGGTCGCGGAGCGACCACTCGGCGGCATAAAGGGGGTGCGGGAGTAGACCAGGCGGGGGAGGATGAGCGGCTGTGGGACACGTCGACGTAGCTGGGGTTCGCTACGAGCTGCCTGATGGCCGGGTGCTGCTCGACGACGTGTCGTTCCGCGTCGGCGAGGGAGCAAAGGTCGCGCTCGTCGGCGCCAACGGCGCCGGCAAGACCACGCTGCTACGGATCATCACCGGCGACCTCACTCCGCATGGCGGCACGGTGACACGCTCCGGCGGTCTGGCGGTCATGCGGCAGCTGGTCACCCAGGCCCATGCCGGCTCCACCGTCCACGACCTGCTGCTGTCGGTTGCGCCGCGGCGCGTACAGGCAGCTGCGGCGCTGGTCGAGTCGGCCGAGCTGGCGATGATGGAGGCCGACGACGAGAAGACCCAGATGAAGTACGCCGAGGCGCTGTCGGAGTGGGCTGACGCCGGGGGCTACGACGCCGAGGTGCTCTGGGACGTCTGCACGATCGCTGCGCTGTCCATCCCGTACGACAAGGCCAAGCATCGCGACCTCACCACGCTCAGCGGCGGGGAGCAGAAGCGGCTCATTCTTGAGGCGTTGCTGCGCGGGCCCGAGGAGGTGCTGCTGCTCGACGAGCCCGACAACTTCCTCGACGTACCAGCGAAGCTGTGGCTGGAGCAGCGGCTGCGCGAGTCGCCCAAGACGGTGCTGTTCGTGAGCCACGACCGGGAGCTGATGAACAACACCGCGACCCGAGTGGTGACTGTCGAGCTGGGAGCGGCCGGCAACACCGCCTGGGTGCACCCGGGCGGCTTCTCGACGTACCACCAGGCGCGGCAAGACAGGTTCGCCCGCCTGGAGGAGCAGCGCAAGCGCTGGGACGAGCAGCACGCCAAGCTGCGTGCGCTGATGCTGATGTACAAGCAGAAGGCGGCCTACAACTCCGACATGGCGTCGCGCTACCACGCCGCGGTGACCAGGCTGCGCCGGTTCGAGGAGGCCGGGCCGCCGGAGAAGCAGCCGCGCGAGCAGCAGGTCACGATGCGCCTCACCGGCGGGCGCACCGGGAAGCGGGCGGTGATCTGCGAGTCACTGGAGCTCACCGGCCTGATGCAGCCTTTCGACCTCGAGGTGTGGTACGGCGAGCGGGTGGCCGTTCTCGGGTCGAACGGATCGGGCAAGTCGCACTTCCTGCGGCTGTTGGCCGCTGGCGGCTCTGACCCCGACGTCGAGCACCGTCCGGTGGGCGAGGTGCCCATCGCGCCCGTTCGGCACTCCGGCAGGGCGCGGCTCGGTGCGCGGGTGCGACCGGGGTGGTTTATGCAGACCCATGAGCATCCTGAGCTCGTCGGTCGAACGCTGCTGGAGGTCTGCACCGGGGTGACGACCATCGCGCGGGGATGCCCCGAGAGCAGGCGGCCCGGGCGCTCGACCGCTACGAGCTGGCGCACGCGTCGGAGCAGCGGTTCGAGTCGTTGTCCGGTGGGCAGCAGGCGCGGCTGCAGATCCTGCTGCTGGAGCTGTCGGGGGCGACGCTCCTGCTGCTTGACGAGCCCACCGACAACCTCGACGTGGAGTCAGCGGAGGCACTGGAGGCGGGCCTGGAAGGCTTCGCCGGCACGGTCCTTGCTGTCACGCATGACCGCTGGTTCGCCCGCGGCTTCGACCGGTTCCTGATCTTCGGGGCCGACGGGTCGGTGTACGAGTCGGACGCACCGGTCTGGGACGAGGCGCGGGTGGCTAGAGCCCGCTGATTCAGCGTCACTGAAACGTTACGCAAAGGGCTGCAACCTTTGCGCAACGGTTGGCGTGTTAGGGCTACACCACCCGCTCGCACCCAGAAGAAGGACACATCATGTTGGGACACCTCAGCCGACGCACGCGAGTCGGGTCCATTGCAGCCTCAGCGGCTCTTGCAGCCACGGCACTCACGGGGACGTCGTTCGCCACCGCGGAGGCGCTCACCACAGCGGTCGCGGTCGAAGACGCCGCCCAAAAACCTCGACCCTGGCGCCTTGCCGAGGGGAGCGAACCCGCAGGTTCCCTACCTGGTGGGTGACCAGATCCGCGACGGCGCCATGCGCATCAACGTCGCCCCACAACCGAACCACCTGAGCCTCTGGGAGACAGCGACCGGCTACCTGCTGCTGGACCAGCTGAAGAGCAACTACCGCACGCGGCTGACCGCATACCAGCGCGACGGCAGCTCTGAGGTCATCGCCCGCGGGGGCCTTGGCTCTCCGTTGTCGTCTCACCCGACAAGCGCCGCGTCGCCGTGACCAAGAGTGGCGGTCCGTCCGTCGTCACGGTGGTCAACCCGAGAACCGGCCGAGAGATCGCGAGCCGATCGTTCCGGTACGCCGAGCCGGTCGGCGTTGACGGCTCCAAGGTGGTTCTCAATCGACGAGGCCCGAACAGCGCGATGGTCAGCGCCGCCTGGAGATACGAGCGCGACACGGTGAAGCGGATCTCCGGCCGGACGCTGCTGGACTCCGACCTGCTGCAACGGATCTTCGTCTTCCGCGGCTTGGGCGACGGTGGCGGCCAGGGCTGCGCCCGTGTCGCTCGTTCCTTCGACATCTCCCGCACGTTGTGGCGGGCCTGCCGGTACGAGCCGAGCGACTGGTCCCGCAACGGTGACCACGCGCTCGCCACGTGGGACTACTTCGACATGGCGGGGACCGACCGCTGGCTCGTTACTAACGGTCGCACCGGCGACAAGCAGGGCCGCATCACTGGACGTTTCGACTGGGTGGCGGTGTGGGAGGACAACAGTCACTTCCTCACGATGGCGCAGGCCGACGACGGCGACCAAGCGATCATCCGCTGCAACGTGCGTGGAAACTGCGAGCGGGCAAGCCGGCTCTGGGACGGGCAGATCAATCAGGACTACTACTACACCGCGCCACCTGCGCTGATCGCCGAGAACTGACGGGAAGCTCTCGACAAGGGGCGGTGGCGCTGGTGACAGCGCCGCCGCCCTTTGGCTGCGCCCCAACGTTGCCGCGGGCCAGGTCGGACCGGGCATGCCAGGCGCTGGTATCGGGTGACCTGTCTGGTTCACCTGGGAGGTAAACAAAGTGTCACCAGGTGGCACTTTCTTTACCCAACGGCAATTGTCTGACGCGTCAGGGCATCATGATGCGTTTCGGTGATGTTATGATGCTCCCATGCGTACGACTGTCAACATCGACCCCGGTCTACTCAGCGAGGCCAAACAGATAGCGGCTCGATCTCATCGGTCCTTGGGCTCGGTCCTGGAGGACGCCCTTCGCAGGATGATCTCCGACACCGGCGCGGGCGAGGCGGTTCCCCGGCACGTCAACCTGCCATCGCACGGTCGCGGCGGGTTGCGCCCGGGAGTTGATCTAGCAGACAGAGGGCAGATCGCCGAACTGATCGGCGATGACGAGCTTCCGCATGCTTCTGCTTGACGTCAACATCACTCTCTACGCGATGCGGGCTGACAGCCCAGAGCATGAAGCGGTCCGCCCCTGGCTCGAACGTCGACTGGTCGGCGCCGAGCCGGTGGGGGTGAGCGAGCTTGTGCTGTCGAGCGTGCTGCGCATCAGCACCCATCACCGGGTGTTCACCGAGCCGTCAAGCGTCCATGAGGTGCTGGCGTTCTGCGCTGCCCTGCTCGCAGGGCCGGCAGCAGTCGCCGTACGCCCTGGGCCTCGGCATTGGCAGATCTTCACCGACCTGGTGGCCGCTCACCGGCCGCGCGGCAACCAGATTCCCGACGCATACCTCGCCGCGCTGGCGCTGGAGAACGGAGCCACCTGGGTCAGCGCCGACCGCGCGTTCGCCGCGTTCCCCGGTCTGCGCTTGCTGAATCCCCTCGAAGAGGCAGCTCGAGACTAGCTGGTTTTCAGGTGACGCAAGTCGGCATCAGGCGCCTCGATGGTGTCGGCCACTTCAGCGGGCTCGTCCTCTTGGGCGCTGGCCCGCGCTTCGGCGAGTAGACCGGTCAGAGCTGAGTAGCTCAACGCCTTCGACACAGGCTTCCAAGCTCTTGGCCAACGCGCGCCGGCAACCACTGCCAGTCCGCCGAAGTAAACGCTCAGGCACCACGGGCAGGTGAGCAGGTAGCTGATCTTGTGGCTGTCCTCGTCGCTCGGCTCGCCGTACTTCCTGAAGACAACGTTGCGGATGTCCTCGGTGATCTTGTCGTCCTTGACCAGCGTGGTCAGCCGGTAGGTGGCCAGGATGTCGAAGGCGATCTGCAGCAGGCGGTCTTCGTCGTCGGTGATCTTGGCCAGGGAGCGGGAGCGCAGCATTGCCGCCCTGTACCCAATCGGGACGGCGCGACGCATCCGGGGGCTGGTTGAAGAAGCGCGGCGCTGGGGGTGCCACCGATTCAGCCGGGCATCCCCCAGTCCTACAGCGAGAGGGTCAGTTTCGGACGACGACCCGCTCGCAACGTAGGACGACGTCCTTGCGGTCACGCTTGCCGTAGTAGGCGAGGACGTCCTTCTTGCCGGGACCACAGTCGATCCGGTCGACAGCAGAATCGGACTGCGTGCGCATCCTGTCGTTGCCGGGACCGCCGCTCACGACGTCTCGACCGTTGCCGAAGCCGAAGTAGTCGTCCCCCAGACCGCCTAACAGGTGGTCGTTGTCAGCCGGCAGGTTCGGGCTGAACTCGGTGGCCTCGAAGTCGATGAGCTGATCGGGTCCCAGGTTGCCGCGGAGATGATCGCCGCCGAGTCCCCCGCTGATGTCGTCGCCGCCCTTTCCGCCGAGGATCACGTCCCTGCCGGCTCGGCCCATCAGCCAGTCGCGGCCGCCGCGGCCGAAGATGTCGTCGTCACCCCTCTTGCCGACGATGGTGTCGGATCGGGACGTGCCGTAGAGGGTGTCGTCGCCACTTGTGCCGTTGATGGTGGCGGCGGCGGCGACGCCGGCGAGCGGAACAACGAGGGCGGCGGCGCTGGCCGCTGCCAAGGCAATCTTCATGAGCTTCTCCTGATCTAACGGTGTGTTGGGATGGTGTGCCCCCGAGACGCGGCGGCACGCGCCCCGAAAGTTGCTCCCCCAGGTCGCGTGGACACAACGTGATCAAGTCGTTATGCAGACCAGCGCTGGTCGCGCGGCAGGTAGTCGCGGGTGCGGGCGCCGGTGTAGATCTGCTTGGGCCGGGCGATCTTCTGCTCCGGGTCCTCGACCAGTTCCAGCCACTGCGCGAGCCAGCCCGACGTACGGGGAATCGCGAACAGCACGGTGAACATCTCCGGCGGGAAGCTGAGCGCCTCGTAGATCAGGCCGCTGTAGAAGTCGACGTTGGGGTAGAGCTTGCGCGACGAAGTACTCGTCCTCGAGCGCGATCTTCTCCAGCTCGACGGCGATCTTCAGCAGCGGGTTTACCCCGGTCACCTCGAACACGTCGTCGGTGGCCTTCTTGATGATCTTCGCCCGCGGGTCGTAGTTCTTGTAGACGCGGTGGCCGAACCCCATCAGCCGTTCGTTGCTGTTCTTCACCCCTTCGATGAAGTCCGGCACCTGGTCGACCGACCCGATCCGGCGCAGCATCTTCAGCACCGCCTCGTTGGCCCCGCCGTGCAGCGGGCCGAACAGCGCGCCGATGCCGGCGGCGATCGCCGAGTACGGGTCGACCTGCGAGGAGCCGACCGAGCGTACGGCGTTCGTCGAGCAGTTCTGCTCGTGATCGGCGTGCAGGATGAACAGCACCTCGAGCGCCTTCTCGAGGCGCGGGTCGGCCTCGAAGCGCTGCTCGCTCATCTTGAACAGCATCGACAAGAAGTTCGCCGCATAGCCGAGGTCGTTGTCGGGGTAGATGTAGGGCTTGCCCTGAGCGTGCCGGAACGCCCAGGCGCCGAGCGTCGGCATCTTGGCGATCATCCGGATCACCTGCATGTTGCGGACGTGCTCGTCGCTGATGTTGCGCGACTCCGGGTAGAAGGTGGACAGCGCCCCGACCGAGGCCAACAGCATGCCCATCGGGTGGGCGTCGTACCGGAAGCCCTCCATGAAGCCCTTGACGTTCTCGTGCACGAAGGTGTGGAAGGTGATCTGGTGCTCCCATGCCTGACACTGCTGCTGGTTGGGCAACTCGCCGTGGATCAGCAGGTAGGCGACCTCGAGGTACGTCGAGTGCTCGGCGAGCTGCTCGATGGGATAGCCGCGGTACTCCAGGACGCCCTTGTCACCGTCGATGAACGTGATCGACGAGCGGCACGACGCGGTGTTGACGAAGCCCGGGTCGTAGACGGCGATGCCGGTGCCGTCGTCGTCAGCCTTGATCTTGGCGAGGTCCGCGGCGCGGACGGTGCCGTCCACGACCGGCACGTCGTACTCCGCCCCCGTGCGGTTGTCGCGAATGGTCAGTGAGGAGGCCGCCCCGTCGTCGCTCGAGGTGCCGTCAGTGGAACTTGTGTCTGTGGAGGCGGTGTCGATGGAGGCGCTGTCAGTGGGATGGCTTGGGCGCGCACGCGTCAGTGGTGGTGGTCCCCTGGTGGCACCAACCTATGCCCCGCGGCCGTCGAAGAACGGGCCTTGACGAACCACGGGGGGTAGGGCTCGGCGGCTCTTGGTGCCCGGTGCGGGGGCGTTGGATGTTTGAGTCGGCGGAAACGGGATAGGTGTCGCTGTTCGCGCACTACCCTGCGGACCCGGGTCTGATCCGCGCCTGCGCCGCTTGTTCGTAGGCTCCTCACGGGTGTGGAATGTCGGTTCGGCTGTCGCCGGCCGGCGCGACGGCGCGGCCGTGGACGACGCTGGTCTCCCCTGAGCACCGCAGGCAGACCTCTGCGGCGGCGACCGAGGCGGCGCAACGACGGTGGCGACGTACGACGTCGGTGTGGACGAGTTGAACCGCCGCTACGGCCGCACGTTCTACGTTGACCCGGTCACCGCGGCGCCCGGCGAGTCGCTGACGGTCGCCGACCAGCAGCGGTACCGGGTCTTCGCCGCGCGCGATGTTCGACCTCGGACAAACTGCGCGCCGACCTGGACGCGGCCGCCGCGGCAGCACGGTCCTGCACCGGGGCCGCCGTCGGTGCGGTTCCCCGCGGCCGCAACGCCTTCCCGACTCGGAGACGTTCGTGATCGTCGTCAACGCCGACAAGGTCGCGCTGTCGGGCGCGCGACACGTCCTCGGCACATCTCGTCGGCACCGGCACGCTGCCGCTCTGCCGATTGCGCTCACGATGTCGGCGCGTGCCGGCGCGCGTCGTCGACTACGGACCCAGGATCAACGTCTAACGATCCAGCGTCGATCGCTCGAGAATGCGGTGGGGGATGCTGCCCTACGCGGCGCGATCGCGCTAGCAGCCTTCCTCGTCGATCAGGTCGTTCAGCGCGGCCACAAGCGCCGATCCGAGCCCGTCGCAGCGGCCGCAACCGTCAGATCGCGCGACAGAGGAACATCGCCGACGCTGACGCAACACCTGGGCAGCCACGATCGCGCACGAGTGGCGGCGTGAGGCCGCAGAAGAGCTGGCGCTCTACGACGATGACGCGCCGCGCGTCCCTCGTCTGCGCATCCGCGCGCAGTTGACGAGGCGCCGACATACCTCCGTTCAATGGAATAACGTTCCACTGATCTTGCGGCCGTTCTATTCCAGGCTACCCGACCACTGGAGGCAACGTTCCATGGAGCACGTGCCTGGCGCCGCGCACCGACTGTTCGCCATCGCGCTGGGGTGTGCCCATCCTTCGCTCGCCAGCACCATCGCTGCCGTCATCGGCGACGGGCTCGGCGCGGACCAGGCAGGCGGCGTGCTCCAGATGTACGCCGCGGGGTTGGTCGCGATCATCGGTCTGACGCGGACCTCGAGTCGGCCTACTCGCGCGTTGCCGCGGCACGCTCACGGGGGCTCGGCACCGCGGGGGCAGCTGGGTACGCGATCAACTCCAACCGCGGTACCGCGATTTACGACGCGCGCCAACGGTACGATCGGGCATGACAACGTCGACGGGCCTGCGGGACAACTCGCGCTGCACTCACGCCCGGGATCCTGTTCCCGCGCACCTTCATAGGCATCGGCATCCTCTGTTTCGGCCCACGTACAGCCGCGGTGGTCGGCTGTCGCCCTCGTCCTGGGCGGCGCGGTGTCGCCAACCGTCGCGCATCGGTTCGATCGACACGGCCGCGGCGCCCGTGCCGGACGTGCTGCTGCTCGCCGTCATCGCTGGCCTCGCGCCGCTGGGCCTGGCCTGCTGGGCGGTGCGCGCCCGCGCACGACTGCGGCGGGGACGGCGCCGCTGACGCCTACTAGCTGACAGTCGGCCGGCTGAGCGGGCTTGACCCAACGACCCAGCCGACGCCGCGTTTTGACCGTCGACGGCGCGCGGCCGGTATTCGGCGTTGTGCGGTGGGCGTCCCACGAACCCGAGCACCGCAGCGGCAGGTGAGTTTAAGCACCGCAGCCGACCACCGAATCGACGACGAGGTCAACGACCGTGCGTACGTACAGCCCGAAGCCCGGCGACGTCACGCGAGCCTGGCATGTCATCGACGCGCGCGACGTCGTCCTCGGACGCCTCGCTGTTTCGGCCGCGACGCTGCTCCGCGGCAAGCACAAGCCGACGTTCGCCCCCCACGTCGCCGGCGACTTCGTCATCATCGTCAACGCCGACAAGGTGGCGTTGTCGGGCAACAAGCGGTCATCCAAGCTGGCCTACCGGCACTCTGGCTATCCAGGCGGCCTGTCGGCAACGTCGATCGCTCGACAAGGATCCGCGTCGGGCTGTCGAGAAGGCGGTGTGGGGGATGCTCCCCAAGAACCGGCTCAGTCGTGCGCTGAAGAAGCTCAAGGTGTACGCCGGCCCCAACCATCCGCACGCCCGGCAGCCGCAACAGCGATCACCCAGATCGCGCACGTGGCAGCGCGCGCACTCCTCGACCCACCTGCTTCAAGTGAGGAACACCTGTGGCTGAGACCACCGACGCGCCGTTGACAGCCGACGGTGACGCGACGACTACACCACCGAGAGTGCGCCGTCGCCGACGCTCGTCCCCGGGCGGGTTATTGCTGCCGCGGGCGCGACGGGGCGCCGCAAGGAAGCCGTCGCCAGGGTGCGGATCGTGCCTGGCACCGGCACCTGGTCGGTCAACGGGCGGCCCCTTGAGGAGTACTTCCCCAACAAGCTTCACCAGCAGTTGGTCAACGAGCCGTTCGTACTGACGGGCCTGGCCGGGCAGTACGACGTCGGCGCGTATCCACGACGGTGGCCTCACCGGCTGCTGGGCCTTGCGGCTGGGCGTCTCGCGGGCCCTCAATGAGACCGACGTGCCGGTCCAACCGGGCGTCGCTGAAGAAGGCCGGCATGCTGACCCGGGACGCGCGGGTCAAGGAGCGCAAGAAGGCCGGGCTGAAGAAGGCTCGCAAGGCTCCGCAGTACAGCAAGCGCTGACCTCTCCCCGGCTGTGGCCCGGCTCTTCGGCACCGACGGCCGCGGTGTCGCGGTGACCTGACCGCACGGCTGGCGATGGAACTCTCGGTCGCAGCGGCGCAGGTGCTCGGTCGCGGCGACGGGGTTCGCGACGGCCGGTCGCCGTCGTCGGGCGCGATCCACGGGCCTCTGGTGAGTTCCTCGAGGCGGCGGTGGTCAGCGGGCTGGCGTCGGCTGGAGTCGACGTACGCCGGCTGGGCGTGCTGGCGCGTTGCTTATCTGGCGGCTGACGATGCCGACTTCGGCGTGATGCTGTCGGCCTCCCACAACCCCATGCCCGACAACGGCATCAAGTTCTTTGCCCGCGGTGGCCGAAAACTTGACGACGAGGTCGAGGAAGCCATCGAACGAGCGCTCGGCGAGCAGCGGCGACTGCCGGTGGGCGGCGATGTCGGCAGAGTGGTGGACGATCTGACCGCCGCCGATCGGTACGTCGCCCACCTCGTCGGCACGGTCACCCAGCCGCTGACCGGCCTGAAGATCGTCGTCGACTGTGCGGAGGGTGCGGCCTTCGACGTAGCCGGCGTGCGCTGGGTCGAGCAGGGGCGGCCATCCATGCCGCGGATGGGCTGGAACATCAACGCCAACTGCGGGTCGACGTCACTCGCCTCCCTGCAGACGGCCGTGCAAGCCGCTGGCGCCGACGCCGGGTT
Organism: Nocardioidaceae bacterium; assembly: GCA_030447805.1. Classification (GTDB taxonomy): domain Bacteria; phylum Actinomycetota; class Actinomycetes; order Propionibacteriales; family Nocardioidaceae; genus JAUJOE01. Next base: position 21,149 of record JAUJOE010000002.1, read on the forward strand.
CGCCCTCGACGGTGACGCCGACGGTGCAGGCCGTGGACGCCAGCGGCGCTGTCGTCGACGGTGACCAGTTGCTGGCGATCCTGGCGTTGGCACAACACGAGGTGGGGCAGCTGAAGGGCGACACGGTCGTGGCCACGGTGATGAGCAACCTCGGTTTCCTGGTGGCGATGCGTGCGGCCGGGTCACGGTCGTCCAAGCCAAGGTCGGCGACCGCTACGTGCTCGAAGAGATGCGTTCCGGCGGGTACGCGCTGGGCGGGGAGCAGTCAGGTCACCTGATCATGAGTGACCACGCAACCACCGGCGACGTTGCACGTTGCCGCCCGGATGGCAGCCAGCAAGCGTTCCCGCCGAACTTGCCGGCGTGATGACGCGGATGCGCAGGTGCTGGTGAACGTGCCCGACGTCGACAAGTCTCGCGCGCACAGTGATCCGACGGTGCAGGCGGCGGTCACTGCGGCTGAGGCCGAGTTGGGGGATTCCGGTCGGGTCCTGCTCCGTCCGTCGGGCACCGAGCCACTGGTGCGGGTGATGGTCGAGGCCGCGTCAGCCGACCAGGCGCAGGATTTGGCGCACCGCGCTTGCCGACGTGGTGCGCGCCTCCTCACGCTAACGCCGAAGCGCACCGCCCCAGCTGGGTGCGGTGCGCTTCGACCTGTGTCAGTGCGCTGATCGGTTCCGGCTCAGGGGCCGACCAGCGTTACAGCCGCAGCCGGCGGTGAGAACGTCAACGTTCCCGCGAACTGCGCCGTCGTCAGCAGGGCTGTCCCCGGCGCAGCGGTTTTCGCTACCCGGGTGGTCAACGTGACCGAGCCCGTCTGGTCGACGCCGACCTTCCCCAGCGTCCACCGCACCGCACGGGCCCTCGGGGCGTAGTCGCCGGTGCCGCTGGCGGCCACGAAGTTGAGCCCGGTTGGCAGCTCCACGATGCGGATGTCGGCGTTCGAGGACGCCTTGGGCCCGAGGTTGGTGTAGGTGAAGGTGTACTTCACCCGCTCACCCGGGGACGCCAGGGCCTTCCCGGCCGCCGTCATGAGGACGACCGGGTCTCCGGGGGACGGGTCTGGGCGTCGTACCCGAAGACCTCCAGCTCCGCCGCCCGCACCGACTCGTCGCGCGTTGAGGCGCTCTTGCAGTCGGTATCGTTCAGCGGGTCGTTGTCCTGCTCCCCGGCGAACCCCTTCTGCCCGGTGCACTGGTTCTCCAGCGCCACCAGCCGCACGTGCGTGGCGGTGGTGTCCGGGATGTCGAACCGCTCGAAGGTGAGCGTCGGGACCAGCGGCCGCGGGCGCACGCCGTTGAACGCGTTGTGCGGACTGGTGTAGATCCGCTTGTACGGCGAAGCGGCAGTGTCCGACGACGGTACGAGCGACGAGCAGTCGTTGGTGGCCGACTCGGTGCAGACCTCGATCGCGAACTGCCGCAGCGCCGTGAACCGGCTCCCGGACTGGGGGTCCTCCGGCTGGGGCTCGCCCTCCTCGTCACCGTTGTCCGGCGGCACGAGCATCGCGCTCACCTTCACCGACCGGATGACCCGCGCGTTGTCGCCGGCAAGGTTGACGTTGACGAACGGGTGCGTGGTGTCGACGCTCACGCCGCTCATGCCCTTATTTGCGAAGTTCGTTTCCTCGGTGTCGTCGATCAGGTTGTCCGTGTTCACGCTGTTCAGGGAGGCCCCGTCGATCGACGCACCACTGAACTTGGAGGCGACGTTCCTCGACAGGTGGACCTCCCGAGCCGTGGTCGACCCCGCCCTGATGGTGGCCGTGGGCCGCTGCAAGCCGTAGCCGTCCGCCTGGAACACGAACTCGTACTTCCCCGGCACCATCCGGACGGTGTTCGGCAGCTCCGCACTCGGCTTGGTGTCGGCGATCGGGGTCACCCGCGCCTCGTACCGGCCGACGTACAGGGTGCCTTCGACCGGCACCTCCCCATTGGCGCCGAGCCCGACCGCGCTGAGTTTGAGCGTGCCCTCGCGGGACAGCGGCGACACGTAGCCCGGCGTCGGCTGGACGTCCTCAGTGTTCTCGGTGCTGGCGTTGGACCCGAAGCCGTTGTTGGCGTACTCACGCCACATCAGCCGCAGGTTGGCGCCGCCGAACCGCATCTTGTCGGCCGCCAGCATCGCGTCGCGGGCGTCCAACATGGTCGTGGCCGGCTGTTGCAGCAGGAACGAGTCGAACAGCAGCTGCACCCAGCGCCGGTTACCGGGGCACTGCTTGGCCGGCCGCGGCTGCCGCGGTGGCTCGGCGAAGGTGTTGCCCTGCGCGCAAAGTCGCTGCAGCGCGTTGTTGCTGGCGGGGAACTTGGCGTTGTACTTCTTGATCATCGCCTGGCGGATGTCGATCTGCACCGCGCTCCAGGGCTCACCGTCCGCGTGCACCTCCGGACCGGTGATGTCGTAGCCGAGGTCGCCGTACTGCAGCGGGTTGCGGTCGAGCCGGTAGTTGCGGATGCCGGTCTTCTTGTTGCCGGTGACGTAGGCGCCCTCGACGAACGGGCTCACACCAGGCTTGTAGTTGTGCGCCAGCAGGTACTCCGCAGCGACCTGGTCCGACCAGGACTCACCCATGGAGCCGGCCTGGAAGCCGTTCAGCCCCGAGTCCGGTCCACCGACCATTCGGTTGGAGATGGCGTGGGTGTACTCGTGGCCGACGACGCCGAAGTCGTAGTCGCCGTCGACGCAGGGTGCGTAGAAGCCACCGGCGATCGGCTGGAACAGGTACTGGTTCGTGATGCCGGGGATGCCGTCCTGCAAGGTGATCTGGTTGGCGTTGTCGCGACCGCCGAAGGTGGGCGGCCCACCGGTCAGCGCACCGGACTGCACGTTGCCGACCTCGGGGTCGAGCGGCCGGCCACCGTTGCCGAAGTTGGAGTCCTGCAGGTTGAAGTTCTGCTCGGTGAAGCCGAGGAAGTACGAGAAGTCGTGCATCCGGTTGTGGCTCGAGAACAGGTGCGTCACCGAGGCCAGGATGTCGTTGCCGGGCTCCACCGGGGTGGTCGACGTCTGGTCACCGGGGATGAGGACGGCGGGGTCGCAGCGCTCGTTGTTCCAGACGTCGTTGAACGGGTGGAGGTACTCCCGGTCGACGTCGAACGGCCGCTGGCCGAACGCGCCCGGCGTCAGGTTCCCGAACACGATGGTGTTCGGGTTCGCCCACGCCTCGGCGGTGATCGCCGCGTTGCCCTGGGTGGTGAACGTGGGAATGTCAGTGCGTGGGTCGACGTCCCAAGGCCCGCGGGCCGCAAGGTTGTTGAGGTCACTCGGTGGGTTGTCGCACTGGGGGTCCTTCACGCCGCCGACCTGGGTCTCCCAGCAGCCGATGTTGCGGTTGTCGGCTGTGTGGTCGGGGCTGAAGTTCAGCACCGGGTTGGCCAGGAAGTACTTCCACTTCGGGGGAAGTTGAAGCCTGCGTCGGCCTCCTGCTCGCTGGCGGTGAAGGTGCCGGCGTACTCGCCGGTGACGATCGGCTCTGCGCCCTCGAACGAACAAACCTCGACCGTGTAGCCGCCCGCCTCGATCGGGCCAGTGTAGGTCTGGATCTCCGGGCTCGTCCCGGTGTCCTGGCTGGAGACCACGGTGCCCGTGGGATCGACCAGCCTGATGAAGATGTCGTTGGCCGGGTTGGCCGCGCTGGCGCTGTAGATGATTGTCTGGGTCTGGGCGTCGACCTGGAACGGCCCTGATTTGCCACACTCAGTGGCGGTGTAGGTGCCTTGGAACGGCTCAGTGAACTCGCTCATTGCCGGACGCAGCGGTGCCTGCACTGGGCCGGCCGCGAAGTTGTCGACCTGGTTGTACCGCACCAGCACGTTGCCGTTGGCAGCGTCGACGTAGGAGGTGTACGCCGCAGCGACGCCACCGGGGGAGTTGACGACGTTGACTTCGTAGACCTGGCGAACGCTGCCGTTCGGTGCGGCCAGCGCCCGCAGGCGCACCTGCTGCTCCTGGGCGAAGCCGGGGACGCCGAACCTTGTCCAGCCGGCAAACTGCCGGGGGTGACACCGGACACGTCTGCGACGGGGATGCCCGGCGCATTCTTCGACCGCAGGTTGTCTACCGCGGCCTTCCAGGCAGCCACCGCGCTGAGGGTGGCGGGGGCAGCACGACGTCGGGCTGCACCCTGGCGAGGGACGATGAGACATAGGCGACCCGACGGTCTGGCGCCAGGCCCACCGTCACCATGCCGTCGGCTGCCGGCTTGCCGCCGTGACAGGCATGGTGGGGCAGTACGACGTCGTCGCGCGCATCCATGGCGGCGGCGCCAGCGGCCAGGCCGGTGCACTGCGTCTCGGTGTCTCCCGCGCACTGAACGAGATCGATGTCGAGGCGCACCGTCCGTCGCTCAAGAAGGCGGGCATGTTGACCCGTGACGCGCGGATCAAGGAGCGCAAGAAGGCAGGTCTGAAGAAGGCCCGTAAGGCGCCTCAGTACAGCAAGCGCTGACCCCTGCCCAGCCGGTGTCTCGACTCTTCGGCACAGACGGGGTGCGGGGGGTCGCCAACCGCGACCTCACGGCTGAGCTCGTGCACGACCTCTGCGTTGCGGCGGCGCGTGTGCTGGGCGTCGACGCCGAGACGCCGTCGGCCGGGAGCGTGGCCGCACGGGGCCGTCCCCGACCGGTGGCAGTGGTGGGTCGTGACCCGCGGGCCTCTGGTGACTTCCTCGAGTCGGTCGTGGTGGGTGCGCTTGCGTCTGCCGGGGTCGACGTACGCCGGTTGGGGGTGCTGCCGACTCCCGGCGTCGCCTACCTCACCGCGGAGACGGACGCGGACTTCGGCGTAATGATCTCCGCCTCTCACAACCCGATGCCGGACAACGGGATCAAGTTCTTCGCCCGCGGGGGGCTAAAGCTCGAGGACGCCGCCGAGGACGCGATCGAGTCGGGCATGGGGGAGGACTGGCCACGACCCGTCGGCGCGGACGTGGGACGCGTCGTCGACCTGGCCGACGCGACCGGTCGATACGTGGCGCACCTGGTGTCGACGGTGCCTGCCCCGCTCACCGGCCTGACCATCGTTGTGGACTGTGCCAACGGGGCGTCCTGGCAGGTCGCACCGGCGGCCCTCACGGCCGCGGGGGCTGCCGTCGTCGCGATCCACGATCAGCCGGACGGGCTCAACATCAACGCCGACTGCGGTTCGACGCATCTTGGGCCACTGCAGCGCGCGGTCGTGGAGCAGAGCGCCGACGTCGGCTTCGCCCTCGACGGTGACGCGGACCGGGTCCTTGCCGTGGATGCGCGCGGTGACGTCGTGGACGGCGACCAGATCCTGGCCGTTCTCGCGCTGGCCGCGCACGAGGCGAAGGCGCTGCCGCACAACACCGTCGTCGCAACGGTGATGAGCAACCTGGGTTTCGTGACTGCTCTCACCGGTGCAGGCATCAAAGTCGTGCAGGCCAAGGTGGGCGATCGCTACGTGCTCGAGGAGATGCGGGCCGGCGCCTTCGCGTTGGGCGGTGAGCAGTCCGGCCACGTGATCATGAGCGCCCACGCGACGACCGGTGACGGCGTGCTCGCCGCGCTGCACGTCGCCGCCCGAATGGCGTCTACAGGGCGCCCCCTTGCCGAGCTGGCCGCCGTGATGGCGAAGTACCCACAGACCCTCGTCAACGTGGCCGGCGTCGACAAGGCCCGCGCCCACTCCGACGAGACAGTCGCCGCTGCGGTCAAGCAGGCAGAGGAGGAGCTGGGCTCCACCGGCCGGGTCCTGCTGCGTCCGTCGGGCACCGAGCCGCTGGTGCGGGTCATGGTCGAAGCCGCGTCCGCCGACCAGGCTGACATGCTGGCGCACCGCCTCGCCGACGTGGTGAGGCTGTCGCTCGCCCTCTAACGCGAGACGCAGCGGGACCTATCCGCCACGGTCGCCGACGGCTGGTGGCGCACTATTTTTCTGTCACACCGTAACCTTCTGCGCACATCGGCGTTAAGGTAGAGAACCATCTGCCGGCCGCATCGCTCCTCGCCCAGACGAAAAGGTGCTCCACATGCCCTCACGCCTTGTCTTCCTTCGCCGCCGCAGCCTTTCGGTTGTGGCGGCACTTTCCGTTTCCGGACTCCTGCTCGCAGGCACGACGACGCCTTTCGGCGCTGCCGCCGTGTCCGAACCCGATGACGGGTCGGCAAGCGAGATCCACGACGTCTTCGGCGCGGAGGGCGGGCTCAACGACCTTGACACCCGCGCCGGACGGTTGACTCCCTCGAGCGCCGCCAAGTCACGCGTCGACGCCCTCGGTGCCCGCGTGGAGTGGAACCGATACGGGACCCCCGCCTCGCTGATCAAGACCAGCGGATACTTGGCCACTGGCCTGAACAGCAACCCCGTCACGGCCGCGAAGTCGTTCATCTCGGCCAACCGGGCGCTGTTCCGCCTCTCCGCGGCCGGCCTCGACAACCTGGAAGTGATCAACGACTCGAAGTTGACCGGCAGCCCAGCCCACGTGGTGCTGTTCCGGCAGCGCTTTGGCTCGCTTCCGGCAGCCCAGGACGGCATGATCAGCGTCGGTGTCGTCGCCGGCAAGATCGCCTACGTCTCGTCGTCAGCGGTCGGTGACGGCAACGCGCCCGCAGCACCGAGCCTCCAGCCGACCAAGGCCTGGCAGATCGCGGCCGCCAGCGTCGACAGGGCCGCCCCGGACACCGCCATCAGCGGAGTGCGGCAGGAGCGAGGCTGGACGGTCTTCGCGGTCGAGGGGTTCACCGAGCCGCAGCGGTCCCGACTGGTGGCGCTGCCCACGCCGAAGGACGGGGTGCGACCCGCCTTCGAGACCATCGTCTACCCCAACTCCTCCTCCGACGAGCACGCCTACACCGTCTTCGTCGACGCCCAAACCGAAAAGGTCCTGTTCCGCACCAACCGCACCAGCCACGCCAGCACCGCCAGCACCGCCAGCACGCTGCCCCGGACCGGAGCCCTTTCGATGGCGCCCACCGCGGGGGAGTTCTCAGGCTCCTACACCGCGACGGCCTGTGGCCCGAGGGAGCCGATCGAGGTCCCCGCCGGCACCAAGAGCATCACGGTGATTGCAGCCGCCACCGTGACGGTCAACGACATCGTCCTCAACCTGTATGACCCCAATGGCGACTCGGTCGGCGGTCCCGGTGACACCCTCTTCAGCCCCGAGTTCGTGCAGTACGACAGGAATGGCCAGGAGCTGCAGCCCGGCACCTACCACGCAGAGGTCTGCCCCTTCGACGCCAACCAGTTGGATCCCACCACCTACAACGGCGCCTACGTGACCAGCGACGTGTTCCCCAACCCCTTCAAGTCCCCGAAGTGGAAGTACTTCACCGCGAACCCGCCGCTGGGCGGCGAGAACACCGACACCCGCATCATCGGCTGCTTCACTCGCGCCGACGCCCAGACGGACCCCGGTCCCCTTCCCGCCGGCTGTGACCGTGAGGAGGGCAACCTGGCGGCCCGGGCACCCTGGGACCAGGACACCCGGACGAACACACCGTCGTTCACCACCCGCGGCAACAACGCCCGCACCGCCGAGGCCTGGTTCAACTTCCGCGGCCCCGGTCCGTTGGGCCAGATGCCGATCAGCATCAACCGCGAGTACATCTACAACTGGACCGACCAGTGGCGCGACGAGAAGTGCTCGCCGACCGTGTTCACCTCGCCGCAGCGCAACGACATCGACGCCGCGACGACGAGCCTGTTCGTGAACCACAACCGGATGCACGACTGGTCGTACTTCCTCGGCTTCACCGAGAACAACTTCAACATGCAGGAGAACAACTTCGGCAACACCTCGCCGCAACGGGAGAACGACCCCGAGGTTGGCCAGTCCCAGGCCGGCGCCATCCAGGGTGGCTTCCCCAGCTTCACCGGCCGCGACAACGCCAACCAGACCACGCTGAACGACGGCATCCCCGGTATCACCAACATGTACCTGTGGCAGCCGCTGCCTGGCGCGTTCTACGCCTCCTGCACCGACGGCGACTTCGACCAGTCCGTCATCGGCCACGAGTACACCCACGCCATCTCCAACCGCATGGTCGGCGGCCCCGATGCGGGCTTGACCTCCAGCGCCGACGGCCAGGCGCGGGCGATGGGTGAGAGCTACAGCGACCTCACCGCCGTCGAGTACCTCATGGAGTACGACTACGTGCCCACCGACGGCGAGAACCCATTCTCTGTCGGCGCCTACGTGACCGGTAACGAGCAGGCCGGCATCCGCAACTACGGGATGAACAACAGCCCGCTGAACTTCAGCGACGTGCAGGGCTACGACGGCAGCGGCGTGGGAGAGCCCGCACGACGACGGCGAGATCTGGAGTGCGGTCAACTACGACATCCGCCAGGCCATGATCGCCAGGTACAACGGACGCTTCCCGCGAGCAACCAGGGCCTGCAGGAGCGCTGCGCGGACGGCGTGGTGCAGGCCAACAAGTGCCCCGGCAACCGGCGCTGGATGCAGATCGTCTTCGATGCCTACCTGATGATGCCGCCGGCGGTCAGCATGCTGGGGGCTCGCGACGCCTACCTCGGCGCCGACCTGCTGCGCTTCGGCGGAGCGAACCAGAAGCTGCTGTGGGACAACTTCGCCCGCCGCGGCTTCGGTGCCAAGGCATCCACCACGGGCACCGACGACACACAGCCGATCGCCAGCTTCGAGTCGCCGAAGTCGACAAACGAGGCGACCATCACCTTCAGGCCGGTCGACGCCGCACGTGAGCTGATCAAGGGCGTCCGGATCTACGTCGGCCACTACGAAGGCAGGGTCACGCCCATCGCCGACACGGTTGCCAAGGACGCGGACCCGGCTACGCCGGAGTTCAGTGACACCGCGAGGTTCCTCCCCGGCACGTACGAGTTCGTCGTCCAGGCACCCGGCTACGGGATGACACGGATTACTCGTACGTTCAAGGCATCGGAGACCCGGCCGGTCAACTTCCTGCTGGTCCCCAACTTGGCGTCGGTGACCAACGGCGCGACTATCACGGGTGACGGGGTCAACCTGCGGAACCTGATCGACGACACCGAGAGAAGCAACTTCGTGTCCGGCAGGCCGGGCACCGAGTTCGGTGGCACCGTCGGCAACGACGCCAACACGGTGCGCGGCCGTCAGGTGACCGTGGATCTTGCGGGCAAAGCCAGCAAGCTTGTCGACGTGGTGAAGGTCAGCGCTCTGCTTCGCTCCGGTGCCCCGTGCGAAGGCGAGGAGGAGTGCGACCCGCAGGACAACTCGCAGAACAGGTTCTCGGCGCTGCGTCAGTTCGCCATCGAGACCTGCACGGTCACCGCGACGAACAACTGTAGCCAGCGCAGCACCGCTGACAACGCCGGTGCGGGCTTCAACCGGGTCTTCACCAGCCGGCCGGAGGCGTTCCCGGCCAGTGTGCCGCGGCCGCTCGCACCGAGCCTTATCCTCCGCGAGTTCGATGTGCCGGACACCCGGGCGACGCACGTGCGGATGGTCGTGCTGAGCAACCAGTGCACCGGCAACAGCGAGTACCACGGCGACCAGGACAACGACCCGTTCGTCAACTCCGACTGCCGGACCGATGGCCTGGTCTCCGCTCCGGACGAGTCACGGATCGCTCCGCAGGACACCAACGTCCGGGCCGCCGAGCTGCAGGTGTTCTCGGCCGGCGGTGACGGTGGCGGTGGCTCCGGCACCCCGATGGACCCCTTCGTGGCGTTCACGAAGACCGGTCCCGCGTTGGCGGACCAGGGGCAGACGATCAGCTACACGCTCGACTACGCCAACCTCGGTCCGGCGGCGTCGGAGCAGGCGAAGATCACCGACAAGCTGCCCAAGGGCGTCTCGTTCGTGTCGGCCAGCGGCCGGGACAGCTACAACGCGAGCACCCGGACGGTGACCTGGAAGCTCGGCAGCGTCGACGTGCTCGAGGAGGGCTCGGTCACTTTGAAGGTGCAGGTCTCCCCCGGTCTTGCCACCGGGAGTGTGCTGACCAACACCGCGAGCTTCTCGGGCGCGTTGACCACTGCCACTCCGGCGTTGGCGGCGACGTTGGTTTTGTAGCGGAGGAGCTGTGGCCGCACAGGCCGGTCGCGCTGGCCGCTTGTCCTCCAGCGCGACCGGCCTGACGCTATGCGTGGAAGGCTGGCGACATCGGGGTCAGGCGGGGGCTCGGTTTGCTCAGTGGTACGCGTCGGCCTGAATGTTGTAGAGCTCGGCGTAGGCGCCGCCCTCGCGCATGAGTGCGTCGTGGCTTCCGACCTGCGTGACCTTCGACCCCTGCAGCACGACGATGAGGTCAGCCATCCGTACGGTGCTGAACCGGTGGGAGACCAAGATGGTGATGCCGCCACTGGTGCCGGCCCTGGCCGCGTCGGCATACCGCGAGAACAACGCGTGCTCGGTTTCCGCGTCGAGCGCCGCGGTCGGCTCGTCGAGGACGAGCAGCAGCGGGTCGATCCGCATGAACCCGCGGGCGAGAGCCAGCTTCTGCCATTGGCCGAAGCTGACGTCGACGCCGCCGGGCCAGGTGGGACCGAGCTGGGTGTCGAGACCCGACTCGAGTCGTTCGACCACGTCGTCCGCGCCCGCCCTGGCGACGGCGCTGCGAACGGCGGCGTCGTCGTCGAGGGCGAGCAGGTCACCCACACCTACGCTGGTGCGGGCGGCGAGCTCGAAGCGGTAGAAGTCCTGGAACGCTCCAGCAACCTTCTTCCGCCAGGCGTCGGCCGCAATGGCGGCGAGAGGCTGGTCATCGATGAGCACCTGGCCAGCCGTCGGCTCGTACATCTTGCACAACAGCTTCACCAGGGTCGACTTGCCGGCGCCGTTCTCCCCGACGATCGCGACCACGGTCCCGGCCGGCAGCTCGAGCGTGATGTCGTCGAGCACCAGACTGTCGGTGCCGGGATACGCGAAGGACAAGTTCTGCAGCCGGATGCCGTCTGTGAGCGCGTCAGGAGCCGGCTGGTCGGCCTTCTCGGCCACCGCAGCGGCGTAGTCCTCCAGCCAGGCAAGTCGGCGCGACCCGTCGAGCCAGATGCCCCGCAGGAAGCCGATCTCCGACATCGTTGCGGCGACATATGCCGACAGTCGGGCACCGGCGGCCAGCACCAGGAGCACTTCCCCCGCGGAGGAGTCCAGACCGGCCGACACGAAAACCACCGCGCCGACGAACCCTGCTCCGAAGATCGCCCAGGCGGCTGAGTGCCAGGCGGCGCTGGTCCAGCGCGCAGCCGACACCGCCGAGTACCACTTCTCCCACTCGGCCCGGCGTCGCCCTACGAGCTCCGGACCGATTCCCGCGACGCGGACCTCCTTGCCTGCCGACGCCGTCGTCGCCGTGTCGAAGAGGTGATCGGCGAGTCGTTGGTGGGAGGCGCTGCGCTCCTCGACGGCACGCTCCACCCCTGGCCGCCACGATGACGTGACAACGGTGGGAGCGGCGAACGCGACAAGCAAGACGAGCGCCGGGTGGATGGACATGAGCAACCCCACGGTCAAGGACAGCCGCACTATCCAGCCGCTGGTGGAGAAGAGCGACATGTACATGTGGTCCAGCACGAACACCTGGTTGCGCAGGACGGAGATCCGGTCGAGGAAGTCGCGCCGCTCATGGTGCTCGATGGTGGACACCGAGGCCTGCAGCTGGGCGACATGTGACTCGAGCGCAATCGTCACCTTGTCTCGGAACCGCCGCGTGATCCTGGTCGTCGCCACCCGCATCAGCCAGGTCAGGGTGACGGAGACCGCCAAGCCAAGGACCGCGACAGTGACCAGCCTCCGGTCATCGTCGAGCAGCCCGTCCGCGAGGAGCTTGAGCCACAGCGCGAGCAGGGCATCAGGCACAGCGGCGAGCAGCGACATGACGAAGGCGAACACCAGCAGTCCCGGCTCGTGGGTGTAGCCGAGCTTGCACAGCCGCCACATCGAGGCCAGGGCGGGCGGCGGCTCGTCGGGCACGTCAGGCGAGGACGTCATACTCGACCCCCTCCTCGTCAGCCGAGGCAGTGAAGCGGCTTGCCTGCAGATCGAACATCGTGCGGTAGCGACCTTCTGTCCGCATGAGCTCGTCGTGGCTCCCCAGCTCGATGACCTGCCCCTGCTCGAGGACGGCGATGCGGTCCGCATGCCGCACGGTCGAGAACCGGTGGGAGATGAGGATGGTCGTGACGTCGCGGGTGGCCTCGAGGATACGGTCGAAGATGGCGGCCTCACCTCGTACGTCGAGCTGAGCTGTCGGTTCGTCGAGCAGCACCAGACCGGCCCCACGGCGTACGGCGCACAGCGCGCGCGCCAAGGCAACCCGCTGCCACTGTCCACCGGAGAGGTCCGTTCCTCCCTCGTACCCCTTTGCCAGCACGGTGTCGAGGTCGGCGAGGTCGGCCGCTCCTGCATCCCTCAGCGAAGCGAGGATGTCAGCGTCGGAGGCGCCGCCGGGCGCCACGTTGTCGCGCAGCGACAGGTCGAAGCGGACGAAGTCCTGGAACACCGCAGTGACCTGGGATCGCCAAGCCGAGAGGTCGAGCGCGCGCAGGTCGACGCCATCCACCTCGATCGCACCAGAGTCCGGGTCGTAGAGGCGGCACAGAAGCTTCGCCAGGGTCGTCTTGCCCGCGCCGTTCTGACCGACGATAGCGAGCGACGAGCCGGCCGGGATCGTGAGATCGAGGCCGTCGTAGATGGGTCGGTCCGTGCGCGGGTAGGTGAACCGGAGGTTGCTGATACGCAGGTCCGTGCGGGGAGCACGCGATGCCGGGATGCGGTCGCCCAGCTGGTGGAGCGCACCTGCCGGTGCCATCGCGGCTTTGAGCCGCAGCACCGCCGCGACCGGGGCCGCTGCGCCATCGAGGGCCCAGTTGAAGCCTCCGAAAGCGACGGCGCTCACCCCCACGCTCAGCTGCGCGTACACGACCAGCTCAGCCAGCGAGAGCTCACCTGACGAGGCGGCAGAGCCCAACGCCCAGAAGACGAGGCCGTTGGTTGCGGCTACCACGAGCAACGACACGAGGACCGGTTTCTGGCGGAGCCTCGTGGCCTCGTACTGCAGCTCGAAGAGGCGTCGGCGGCGCGCTCGGAAACGGTCGACGGCCCAGCCCTGCAGCCCGAACAACCGCAGCTCCTTGGCCGGCGGCGGGTCCACCGCGAGTCGGTATGCGTAGTCGGCATGGCGCTGCGCCGACCGGACGGCGTCGGTGTTGCGGTCTCGCCAGATCGAGCTCTCGCGTAACAGCCAGTGGGTGCTCGCCCAGGCGCCCCCGAGCAGCAGCGGAGCCCACCATGTGAAGCCGAGCAGCACCGCCGCAGCGGCGATACCACTCACCATCTCGACCAGGCCGGACGCGATGAAGCCGACGTTGAGGTTCATGGGCGGCCCCGTCATGCCCTGGTCGAACTCACGGGCGGTCGTCAGGTCGTTTGTGAGCTCCGGGTCCTCGAGGTGTCCGACGCCTGGCGGTTCCACACAGCTCGTGGTCAGCTCGTCGTTCAGCCAGGCGGAAAGCCGGTTGCCGAGTGCCGTACTCACCGCCTCGTGCCACGGTGCGAGCACCTGGAGCAGCACGAAGGAGGCGCCCATGGCGACGAGCGGAACGGTCAGCGACCGGCCGGCCTCGACGGCGCCGACGAGGAAGCCCATGGTCAGAGCGAAGACGGCAGGCAGCGCGCCGCGCACGAGCAGCGCTGCCCACCACAGGGTCGCCAGCCGTCGATCCGCCATGGGGAGGCTTTGGAAGAACTTCCACTCGGCGCGATGCCTCAGCTTGTCCATCACCGGGTGCTGCCCGACGGGGCGCGATGGCGCGTCACCGTGTCGTCGCCGCAGAGCAGCTCGGTCCCCTCGTCGACAAGTTGGCCCGGAACCCCGAGCCGGAGGTGGATCACAAATCCATCATGGCAGCCGACCCAGTCCACAGGCGTAGGCCGCGCAGCTGCTCACCGCGCGTACCGGCTCAGTGGTCGAGCCTGCGCTGGAACTCGACAGCCAGCTCGACCGGCTCGAAGCCCATCAGCTCGTTGATGGCGACCATGTGGTCGTTGTCCTCGGAGTTGGTGGTGACGACACTGCGGCGGTTCGGGAAGGCCTGCTGCATCGCGCGCAGGTTGCGGACCTTGACGGCGAGGCCCAACCGGTGTCCACGGTGGTCCTTGCGGACCAAGGTGCCCCACTGGTGGACCTTGCCGGGGTCTTCGGAGGGGACGGCCAGCGTGGACTGCGCCACGGCGTCCCCGGCTGCGTCGATGGCAAGCGTCTCGAAGACGGTGCGGCCCTGCTCCTTGACCTTCTGCTGTCTGATCCGGAACGTCTCGGGCGTCATGGACTCTGCCTCGAAGTCGACCTCACCGGTCGGAGCGTCGATGGCGAGCTGGTTGCTCAGGTAGCAGTACGACTCCAGCAGTTCCTCGGGCAGGTCGTCGACGAACGTCTCGATCCGGTAGTCCCGGTGGTAAGGGGCAGCCTCCTGCTCCCAGGCGTCCAGCCGCTCTGCTGGGACAGGAAGCGGCAACACTCGGCGTACCTCGACGTTGGCCAGGGAGAAGCCGTGCTTGGCGGCGAACCTGACGTAGGGATGGGTCTCTCGTTCGGCGGCCGGAACGTTGGAGTCGATGAGCAGCACGGTTCGGCCATGCTCCGCCGCAACCGCACACAGATGCTCCAGCAAGGCGCCGCCGATGCCTCGGCGACGGTTGGCAGGCGCCACGTCGACGCCGAGGTAGGCCTTCTCGGTGTTGTCGAGCAGGGTGAGGACGAGTATGCCTGTGCCGACCATTTCATCGCCGTCGTACGCCGCAAACGCCTGCCACTTCTCCCCAGGCTCCTCGTGCCGGAGCATCACCTTGCACTCGTGCTCTGACCAGATCGGGGCATCCGGACGTTCGTGCAGCTCGGCCGCGCGCATTATCTCGTAGGACTTCGCGAACTGGTCGTCGTCGTGGACGTCTATCTCTCGAACCTGCACGCCATGAGCGTAGGGAGGCAGCGGCGCTGACGCACCTGGTTTTCGCCCAGCACGGGAAGGCAGGTCAGAGCTTGCGGAGCCGGACGTAGCGGACGGAATGGTCGGCATCTTTGCGAAGCACCAGAGTGGCGCGGCTCCGGGTCGGCTTGATGTTGTTTTCGAGGTTCGGCCCGTTGATCGCGTCCCAGATGCGCGTGGCCTCGGCCACTGCCTGGTCCACGCTCAGATGGGCATAGCGGCGGAAGTACGACGCGGGGTCGCGGAACGCCGTCTCGCGCAGCCGCAGAAAACGTTCGATGTACCAACGGCGGATGTCAGACGTCGCGGCGTCGACGTACACGGAGAAGTCGAAGAAGTCCCGGACCGCAAGTGCGCTTCGGCCTTCGGCGGTCCGCCGCGCCTGCTGCAGGACGTTGAGTCCCTCGACCAGCAGGATGTCCGGGCGCTTCACGCTCAGCTGCTCACCGGGCCGCACGTCGTACTCCAGATGTGAGTACACCGGGGCGCTCACCTCGTCCCTGCCCGACTTGATGTCGATGACGAACCGGAGCAGCGCTCGCCGGTCGTAGGACTCGGGAAAACCCTTTCGGTCGAGCAGGCCGCGGCGCTCCAGCTCTGCGTTTGGGTAGAGGAACCCGTCGGTGGTGACCAGGGCGACGTCCGGGTGCTCGGGCCAGTGGGCGAGCAGCTCCACGCAGCAGCCGCGCCGTCGTCGACTTGCCCACCGCGACGGAGCCGGCGATGCCGATCACGAAGGGGGTACGGCGCGGTTGGCGGGCGCCGAGGAACGACTCCGTCGCGTCGTGCAGCGCACCGAGGTGGCGCACGTAGAGACTCAGGAGCCGCGAGATGGGACCTCGCGCAGGTAGACGTCAGCGACCTCAGCGAGGTCCAGCTCGTCCCCGACGCCGCGCAGCCTCTCGACCTCCTCAGCGGACAGTGGCAGCGGCATGGACTCCGCCAAAGCGCTCCAGGCAGCCCGGTCGAGCTCGACGTACGGCGACGCAGCTTCTAGGGGCATGTGCTTCATTGTCGCCTGCGGAGACGACCGTCGGGCGAGGTGGGGCTCGGTCGGGCAGCACACCCGCCACGGGAACTGTCGCCAGCCGGGAGCGCCAGCTCCGCAACAGCTCAACCGGACCGGGTAGTGACCCGTCCGGAACGATCAGCTCGGCGATCACGACCGCAACCACTTCGGCTGGACGGATCGGGCCGGGCGCGGTGGCGCGAGCCACGGGTGGAAGCGGTCACGGTCTGAGTAGTCTGTGGCCCATGTGCGGAATCGTCGGCTACGTGGGCGCGAGGCCCGCCCTCGACGTGGTGGTCGAGGGGTTGAGACGCCTCGAGTACCGCGGCTACGACTCGGCGGGGTGGCACTCACCGGCCTGGATGGCCTGTTCGTGGAGAAGCGTGCCGGCAAGCTTGCCCATCTCGAGAAGGCGCTGACCGAGACTGACCGCGCCAGCGTCGACCAGCGGCATCGGACACACCCGTTGGGCGACGCACGGTGCACCGAACGACGTCAACGCGCACCCGCACCTTGGGGGGTGCTCGCCAGCTGGCCGTCGTTCACAACGGCATCATCGAGAACTTTGGCCTCCTCCGCGCAGAGCTCGAAGCCGGTGGCCACGAGCTCGTATCGGAAACCGACACGGAGGTCGCGGCCCACCTGCTCGAGCTGGAGATGGGCACCGGCGTCGACCTCACCACGGCGATGCGCACGGTGAGCAGCAGGCTCGAGGGCGCCTTCACCTTGGTCGCAGTCTCGAGCGCGGATCCCGACAAGGTGGTGGCGGCGCGGCGCAACTCACCACTCGTCGTCGGGCTCGGCGCCGGCGAGAACTTCCTGGGCTCGGATGTCGCTGCGTTCATCGAGCACACGCGAGAGGCACTGGAGCTCGGCCAGGACCAGGTCGTGACAATCACGCGTGACGACGTGGACGTGACCGACTTCGCCGGCAACCCTGTCGACGGCAGGCGATTCCACGTCGACTGGGACATCGTCGCCGCAGAGAAGGCGGGCTACGACTACTTCATGCTCAAGGAGATCGCCGAGCAGCCCGAGCGGTCGCCGATACCCTCCTCGGCCGGTTCAGTGGCGGGCGGCTGTCGCTCGACGAGATGCGCCTGTCCGACGACGAGCTACGCGCCGTGGACAAGATCATCATCGTCGCCTGCGGAACGGCGTTCCATGCCGGACTCGTGGCGAAGTACGCCATCGAGCACTGGACCCGCATCCCGTGCGAGGTCGAGCTGGCGTCGGAGTTCCGCTACCGCGACCCCATCGTCGACCGGGACACCATGGTGATCGCGATCAGCCAGAGCGGCGAGACGATGGACACGCTGATGGCTCTGCGGCACGCCCGCGAGCAGCGAGCCAAGGTTCTCGCGATCTCCAACACCAACGGCTCGACCATCCCGCGCGAGTCCGACGCCGTCCTGTACACACACGCCGGCCCTGAGGTCGCCGTCGCGTCGACGAAGGCCTTCCTCACGCAGATCGTGGCCTGTCACCTCATTGCGCTGTATCTGGCCCAGGTGCGCGGGACCAAGTACGGCGACGAGATCGGGCAGGTCGTCAGGGAGCTCGAGCAGGTCCCCGGCGCCATCCAGGAGGTCCTGGAGACCGTGGAACCGGTCCGCCAGCTGGCGCGGATCTCGGCGGCGCCTCGTCGGTGCTGTTCGTCGGCCGTCATATCGGCTACCCCGTGGCGCTCGAGGGCGCCTTGAAGCTGAAAGAGCTCGCCTACATGCATGCCGAGGGCTTTGCGGCGGGGAGCTGAAGCACGGTCCGATCGCCCTCATCGAGGAAGGGACGCCCGTGTTCGTCGTCGTACCCCCGAGGGCGTGGCCAGCTGCGCGGCCAGCTCGAGGCGGCCGGCCACGAGCTGCGTTCCGAGACCGACACCGAGGTCGCCTCGCACCTGCTCGAGGCTGAGCTCGACGTGGGCGCCGACCTGACCACCGCAATGCAACGCGTGTGCAAGCAGCTGGACGGCGCTTTCACGCTGGTGGCGGTGGCGTGCGACGACCCTGATCGGGTCGTGGCGGCGCGGCGGAACTCTCCGCTCGTCATCGGGTTGGGCGCTGACGAGACCTTCCTCGCCTCCGACGTCGCCGCCTTCATCGAGCACACCCGCGACGCCGTCGAACTCGGCCAGGACCAGGTGGTCACGATCACCCGATCAGGGTTCGAGGTCACCGACTTCGCCGGCAACCCGGCCGAGGGCAAGCGCTTCCACGTCGACTGGGACATCGCGGCGGCCGAGAAGGCCGGCTACGACTACTTCATGCTCAAGGAGATCGCCGAGCAGCCGAAAGCCATCGCCGACACGCTGCTCGGCAGGTACACCGCCGCGGGCCGGCTGCAGCTCGACGAGATGCGGCTCAGCGACGAGGAGCTTCGCGCGATCGACAAGATCATCATCATCGCGTGCGGTACGGCGTTCCACGCCGGCCTGGTGGCGAAGTACGCCATCGAGCACTGGACCCGGATCCCGTGCGAGGTCGAGCTCGCGTCGGAGTTCCGCTACCGCGACCCCATCGTCGACCGCGACACGATGGTGATCGCCATCAGCCAAAGCGGTGAGACGATGGACACGCTGATGGCGCTGCGGCATGCCCGCGACCAGCGGGCCAAGGTGCTGGCGATCTCCAACACCAACGGGTCGACGATCCCACGCGCGTCCGACGCCGTCCTCTACACCCACGCCGGCCCGGAGATCGCAGTGGCGTCGACGAAGGCGTTTCTGACCCAGATCGTCGCCTGCTACCTGATCGCGCTGTACCTCGCGCAGGTGCGCGGCACCATGTTCGGTGACGAAATCGGCGCGATCGTCGATGAGCTGGAGCAGACGCCTGCTGCCGTCGCGAAGGTGCTCGCCACGGTCGAGCCGGTGCGCGTGGTCGCACGCGAGCTGCGGGACGCACCCGCCGTACTCTTCCTCGGCCGGCACGTCGGGTATCCCGTGGCGCTGGAGGGGGCGTTGAAGCTCAAGGAGCTGGCGTACATGCACGCCGAGGGGTTTGCGGCCGGCGAGCTGAAGCACGGCCCGATCGCACTCGTCGAGGAGGGGGTGCCGGTCTTCGTCGTGGTGCCGCCGCAGGGGCGTGGCCAGCTGCACGAGAAGATGGTCAGCAACATCCAGGAGGTGCGGGCGCGGGGGGCCCGCACGATCGTGCTGGCCGAGGAGGGCGACGAGGCGGTGGCGCCGTACGCCGATCAGCTCGTGACACTGCCCTCGGTTCCCACCCTGCTGCAGCCGCTGGTCGCGACCGTGCCCTTGCAGGTGTTCGCGTGCGAGATGGCCACCGCCAAGGGCCACGACGTCGACCAGCCCCGCAACCTCGCGAAGTCCGTCACTGTCGAGTAGTCGGCCCAGCGCGCAGTGATCGTCGGAGTGGGCATCGACGTGGTCGACGTCGACCGCTTCCGGCAGACCCTCGACCGCACTCCCGGCCTCCGCGCGCGGGTGTTCACCGCCACCGAGGCGCAGGTGCCGCTCGCCTCGTTGGCTGCCCGGTTCGCCGCGAAGGAGGCGCTTGCCAAGGCGTTAGGCGCGCCGGACGGACTGCACTGGCTCGACGCGGAGGTGCACAACGACTCCAGTGGTCGGCCCTTTGTCACTATGGCTGGGGGGGTGGCTGCGCGGGCTGCTGAGCTGGGGGTCGCGTCGGTTCATGTGTCGCTGTCGCACGACGCCGGGATCGCGTCGGCCGTCGTGGTCCTGGAGGGCTGACATGCGGCTCGCCCACAGTGTCGACCAGGTGCGCGCCGCCGAGGCGGCGCTCATGCGCACGCTGCCTGCTGGCGCCCTGATGCAACGCGCCGCTGCCGGGCTCGCGAGCGCCTGCGCTGACTATCTCGGTGGCGTCTACGGCAGCCGGGTGCTGGTGCTGGCGGGCAGCGGCGACAACGGAGGGGACGCGCTGTTTGCCGGGGCGCGGCTGGCCCGCCGCGGCGCCCAGGTGGAGGCGGTGCTGCTCGCCGAGACGGCGCACGAGGAGGGGCTCGCTGACCTGCGCGGCGCTGGTGGGGTCGTCGTCGACGAACCTGGTGACGCCGACCTGGTGCTCGACGGCATCGTCGGCATCGGCGGCAAGCCGGGGTTACGCGGCCGAGCAGCTGAGGTGGCGGGCGGGCTGGCGGCACCAGTCGTGGCCGTCGACGTGCCCAGTGGAGTAGGCGTCGACTCCGGCGCGGTCGACGGGCAGCACGTGACCGCTGAGCTCACCGTTACGTTCGGTACGCACAAGGCCTGTCATTTCGTCCAGCCGGCTGCCGCTGCCGCCGGAGTCGTGGAGCTCGTCGACATCGGCTTGGCGCCGTACCTCGCCGAGCCGGTGATCGAGGTGCTGCAGCCCGACGACGTACGCCGGCTGGTTCCGCAGCCGGGCCCGCTTGCGCACAAGTACAGCCGCGGCGTCGTGGGCGTCGTGGCCGGCTCGCCGCAGTACACCGGTGCCGGGCTGCTGGTGGTGTCGGCCAGCGTGGCGACCGGGTTGGCGGGGATGGTCAGGTACGACGGCGCCAGCGCCGAGCTCGTTCGCCAGCGGCACCCCGAGGTGGTGATCGGCTCCGGCCAGGTGCAGGCGTGGGCGGTCGGGCCGGGCCTCGGGGACGATCTCGGTGCCGAGGTGGCGCGGGTGTTGGGGGAGCGGCTGCCGACGGTGGTCGATGCCGACGGTCTGCGGTTTCTTCCCTCCCGCTGTGACGGTCCGGTGGTGCTGACGCCGCATGCCGGGGAGCTGGCTCGGCTGCTCGACAGGGAGCGCTCGGAGGTCGAGAACGACATGCTCGGCTCCGCTCGAGCGGCCGCGTCGCGCTGGAATGCCGTGGTGCTGCTGAAGGGTGCGCACTCCGTCATTGCCGAGCCCGCTGGTGGAGTCCGGGTCAACACGACGGGGGTGCCGTGGCTGGCCACGGCGGGCTCCGGCGACGTGCTGTCGGGGGTCATCGGGACGCTGCTGGCGGCCGGGATGTCGGGCTTCGACGCTGCCTCGGTGGGTGCGTGGTTGCACGGCGCCGCCGCGACGATCGCCTCAACCGGTGGCCCGATCAGTGCCTCGTCGGTCGTCGACGCGCTGCCCGCAGCGATCCGCGCCACTTCCAGTGAGCGCTCGAGTTGGGAGAGCCTTTGTGTATGACGGGTTAGCTACTGCGATCGCCGCTGCTCTCGCAGATGTAGACGCCCAACGCGCGATCCGCCCAATTGTTGTCGATGAGCCTTGGGCGGACCTTGATGCTCAGGAATCCGCAATGCTCGTCTGGCCAGACGGTTCCGGCGTGGGGGTCTGGGTGATGCGGGGAGACTCCTCCCCTGAGCAAATGGCGACTGTCGCTGATCAGCTTCAAGATGCCGAGGTTGAAGCGCTCGCAGCTGCGTCACGTAGCGCGGTCTGGCCCGAATGCCCACTTCACCCCAACAGTCATCCACTCTGCGCTGTGGTGCGCGACGGTGCCGCAGTCTGGACGTGCAAGGTCACCGGCGAGGTCATCGCGTTGATAGGCGCTTTAGGTCACTGACTACTTCGGCGTCTTCTGGCTGAATCCCAGCCACATCCGCTCGGGTTGACACAATGGACGCATCATGACGACGCGCTCCACGGTCTCGCCCGGCGGTGACTTCAGGCCCCGCGCCGAGGCGGTCATCGACCTGGACGCCATCAGCGCGAACGTCGCCGCCCTGCGCGACCACGTCGGCGGGCGCGACGTGATGGCGGTGGTCAAGGCCGACGGCTACGGGCACGGCATCGTCGAGTCGGCTCGGGCCGCTCGTGCGGGGGGTGCCAGCTGGCTCGGCGTTGCCTTCCTCGACGAGGCGCTGCAGCTCCGGGCTGCCGGCGACACGGGCCCGGTCCTCAGCTGGCTCGCTGTCCCCGGCGAGCGATACGACGAGGGGATCACCGCCGGCGTTGAGCTTGCCGCCTACTCGAGCGCGCAGCTGCTGGAGATCGCGACGGCAGCGAACCAGGTCGGCGAGCGGGCCGCCGTACAGCTCAAGCTGGACTCCGGGCTCGGCCGCGGTGGGGCGCGCCCAAACGAGTGGGCCAGGCTTACCGCGCTAGCGGCCAAGCGGCAGGCCGACGGCGACATCGAGGTCACCGGCGTCTGGTCGCACCTGGCTCGCTCCGACGAGCCCGGCCATCCCTCGATCGCGGACCAGACAGCCGCGTTCGAGGCGGGCGTGGATGAAGCGCGCGCGGCCGGTCTGGAACCGCGGCACGTGCACCTGGCCAACTCCGGGGCGGTGCTGGCTGCTCCTCAGACGTGGTTCACCCTGGTGCGCCCAGGGATCGCGATCTACGGGGTCACACCGTTCGCTGACGGCTCGAGCCCGGTGCCGCTTCGAGCCGCCATGACCTTGCGGGCCGCGCTGGCTCTGGTGAAGCGGGTGGACGCAGGGCTTGGCGTCTCTACGGCCACACCTACGTCACCGACCGGGAGACGACGTTGGCCGTGGTGCCGCTGGGATATGGCGACGGTGTTCCCCGGCACGCCTCCAGCGCCGGACCGGTCCTGCTGAACGGGCGACGGCACCGGGTGGCGGGGCGGGTGTGCATGGACCAGTTCGTCCTCGACATCGGCGACGACCCGGCGCGGGCAGGCGACGAGGTCGTCCTGTTCGGGGAGGCCGCGCGTGGTGAGCCGACCGCGTTCGACTGGGCCCAGGCCGCGGACACCATCGGCTACGAGATCGTCACCCGGATCGGTGCCCGGGTTCCCCGCCGCTACGTCGGAGCAGGCGTGCGGTGAGCGGCTTCACCAAGCGACACAGCACAAAGCGACACGGCACCAAGCGGTACGTCGCCAAGCCGAGCGTCGTCAAGCGGTACGTCGGCCTTGCCGGAACGGCGATCGGGGTGCTCGCTGCAGGTGTGGCAGCACGCGTCCTTACCGAGCGCAAGGTGGTGGGGCGGCGGCGTACCGCAACGATCGAGCCGTTGGGATCACTGCGCGCAAAGCCTCGCGTCGTCGTCGCCGACGACTCGCTGGAGCTTTACGCGGAGGTCGATGAGCTGGATGTGACGGCCGCGGTCGCCACCCCATCGGCCCGGCCGCCCACCCTGGTCTTCGTGCATGGCCACGCGTTGAACCTCGACTGCTGGCACTTCCAGCGGGCGGAGCTGCGGGGCAAGGTCCGGATGGTGTTCTACGACCAGCGCTCGCACGGTCGATCTGGGCGGTCTCGGCCGCAGCAGTGCACCATCGACCAGCTCGGCCGGGACCTCGCCGCCGTACTCGACGAGTTGGCCGCTGACGACCCGGTCGTGCTGGTTGGTCACTCGATGGGTGGCATGACGATCGTCGCGCTGGCCGATCAGCGGCCGGAGTGGTTTGGGTCGCGCGTTGTCGGAGCCGCCATGATCTCGACGAGCGCAGGCGGCCTCAAGGCGGGGGCGTTGGGTCTGCCGGGGTTGCCCGGCCGCTTTGCGCACAAGCTCTCACCGGCAGTTGTGGCCGCGTTGGCTCGCGCTCCGCGATTGGTCGAAACCGGCCGCCGTGTCAGCGCTGACTTAGGTGTTGTTGTCACCCGGGCGTACGCCTTCGGGGGTCCGGTGCCTGGGGAGTACGTCGACTTCGTCGACGAGATGCTGGCGGCCACCCCATTTGGCGTGATTGCTGACTTCTACCCAGGCTTCGATGAGTACGACAAGTACCCGGCACTGGCCGCGCTCTCCAAGATCCCGACCCTCCTCTTGTGCGGAGGAAACGACCTCGTCACTCCGCTGTCCCACAGCCGGCGCATTGCCGAACAACTGCCCACTGCCGAGTTCATCGAGCTTGCTGGTGCTGGGCACATGGTGTTGCTGGAGCGGTACGGCGAGGTCAACGCGGCGCTGTGCCGTCTGGTCGAGCGGGCTGGGGCACCCGTTGAGTGACGCGGGCGTCGGTGGCGCGCCAGCGTCGGTGCCACTGCCACCGCCGGTACAGGTGTGCACGCACTCGGCTGAGCAGACCGCCGACATGGGGCGCCGGCTCGCGGCGCTGCTGCAGCCGGGCGACGTGATCGTCCTCGGGGGCGGCCTGGGAGCGGGCAAGACCACACTGACCAAGGGCATCGGCGCCGGCTTGCAGGTGCGGGGCGAGGTCACCTCGCCAACCTTTGTCATCTCCCGGGTCCACCCGGCGCAGCAGCCCGGCGGTCCGTCGCTCGTGCACGTGGACGCCTACCGGTTGGGTGGCGGCGTTGAGCTTGACGACCTCGACATCGACGCTTTCGTTGATGACGCGGTGACCGTCGTTGAGTGGGGGGAGGGGGTGGCTGAGCCGCTGTCGGCCGACCGGCTGCAGGTGCACTTAGCGCGTGCGGCTGATGATTCCCGCCGGGAGTCGCCGCCGCCTGCCGACGATGATGGGCGTGACGCTCGGGTGATCACCGTTACGCCGGTGGGCAACCGCTGGGCCGGCGTACCTCTTGACTCGCTGCTCGAGACGCCAGGTGAGCGGCATGCTGCTCGCCTTTGACACCTCCACGGCTGCGGTGACCGTCGCGGTGCACGATGGCTCGTCGGTCGTCGGCAGCCACGCCGTCGTCGACCCACTGCGCCACGGCGAGCTACTCGCCCCGGGAATCGTCGCCGCCCTCGACGCTGCCAGCGTCTCTGTGCGCCAACTGACCCGAATCGCGGTTGGGGTGGGGCCGGGACCGTTCACGGGTCTGCGAGTGGGGATCGTCACCGCACGGACGATGGGCGCTGCCCTCGGCGTACCCGTCGTGGGGGTTTGCTCGCTCGACGTGGTTGCCGCGGGCGTAGCCGTCGACGAGCCGCTTATCGTGGCCACCGACGCGAGGCGCAAGGAGGTTTACTGGGCACGCTACGACGCAGGCGGGAGCCGGCTCAGCGAACCAGCCGTGGCCAAGCCCTCGACAGTGGCATTCGACGGGCCGGTGGCAGGACGCGGGGCGGTGCTGTACCCCGAGGCCTTCCCGCGGGCGGTGCCTCCTGAGTACCCCGACGCGAGCATGCTGGCCCGACTGGTTGTTGAGGAGCGCGCGCGGCTTCTCCCGGCGGAGCCGCTCTATTTACGGCGTCCCGATGTGGCTGCCCCGTCGGCTCGCAAACCGGTGCTGTGAACGCTCTTCGAGTTGCTCAGCTGGACGACCTGGACCAGATCGCCAGCCTCGAGGTTGAGATCTTCGGCGCGAACGCATGGTCGCGGGCCGCCGTCGCGGCCGAGGTCACGGCTGCCGCCGGCGGGTCTCGACACCTCATTGTCTCGAGCTGTGGCGAGCGTGTCGTCGGTTACGCCGTGCTGATGTGCGTTGGAGATACAGCGGACGTGCTACGGATCGCCGTACAGCCAGAGCATCGACGAGAGGGCCGAGCAAGCACCATGCTGGCGGCGTTACGCGACATCGCCGGCTCGCGGGGTTGTCGCCGGATGCTGCTCGAGGTGGCGGCCGACAACGCAGGGGCTCTTGAGTTCTACGTCGCCCAAGGGTTCGCGGACATCCACCGCCGCCGCGGTTACTATGCCGGCAGCGTCGACGGTCTGGTGCTGGAGAAGCCGCTCTAGCGTTGCACCAGTCGGCTAACGCGCCAGCCCAGCGACCACCTGTGTCTGCGGGTTCAGCCGGTCAGCGAAGAAGCGGACGTTTCGGTTGCCCAGTCCGTCGATCTTGAACGTGCTGAGACCGAGCTGCGACGCGTGCTCGTTGCTGTGGACCCGGCCGTTGTACCAGTACGCCGACCACATGTCGGGGTTCTCGCCCTTTACCAGGGGAAGTACGTGGGCGTACTCCTTGGGATTGGTCAGATCGCTGAAGTCCACCGCCGCCAGGCCGCCCGAGTAGTAGGCCGACACCGCGATGTAACGGGACTGGTTCCTGGTGGGCAGGACGTTCCAGTTGTGGGTGGTGCACCGGAAGCGCTCGAGTTCCTCTGGGGTGTCGGCCGGTGGTACCCGAGGCAGCGAGAAGTGACTCTTGAGCTCGGGGTGGCGCGGCCGGGAGATGTCGTAGTACCACATGGCGCCGACCTGGCTGTCGGAGTCCGGTGAGCAGCCACCGCCGCCGGCGGCTCCGGCGTGCTCGTCGCTGACGATGGCGACCTTCCCATCCCAGGTCAGGCCGCCCGAGTGGTCAAGCTCCATAAACGGGTTCTGGGTTACCGAGAGCACCCTGGGGTCGGCCGGACGCTCAATGTTGAGGATCGCGAATGCCCCGAGGCAGGCGGCCACCGCCAAGTCGCGCTTGTTCGAGCGGATCAGCACGCCAGTGTCGTGGCATCCGACGGCATCGGCCGCGGTTGCCGGGATGACGTCGGGAGTGCTGACGATCCGCGCCCGCGTGGGGTCGGCGGTCGGGAACCGCAGGACGGAGAACTCCCCCTCCGGGTGGTTGACGTCGTTGCAACTCGCCGTCTGCACGATCGGGTAGGAGTCGACGTACATAAACGTCGTGTCGCCCTTGGGGATGAGGGTGTGTGTATGAGAACCGCACTCGGTCTCCACGAACGCCACCTGACGCGGGTTCCGAATGTCGGAGATGTCGACGATCCGGATGCCCTCCTTGCTCAGCGAGCTGTCGCTCAAGTTGGTCCGGGTGTTGTTGCAGACATCGGACTGCTTGTTGTTGGACCCGGGGGAGTCGATCGACACGAAGACATAGTCACCGCTGATCGAGACATCACCCTGGGCACCGGGGCAGTCGTAGAACGAGACTTGCTCCAGGCCGTTTCCGCCGTTGACCCGCCTGAAGAAGCCAACACCCTCGTAGGCCCCGGCGACCACCAGCCGACCCTGGAAGGCCAGGTCACTGCCTCTGGCGTGGCTGTCCCCACTGGCCCGGAACGGCTCACGGTCGAGTTTGTGGGCGTTTGCGGAGTGCGAGGCGTCGTTGCCGTGGTCCCCGACCGCCGAACCCGAAGCGAGCAGCTGCGAAAGCGTGAAGGCAAGCTGACTCCCGACGGCGGCGATTGTCTGCTCGGCCCCCAACGGCAGAGCTTTCGCCGGGGGGACGTCCTCGTCGTGGCCCAGCGCCGGACCCGGGACCACCCCGAGACAGAGAGCGAGCACGCCCAGGAGGGTGAGAATGGGGCGGCGGGTCTTGTGCGCGCGGACGATGGGCGAAAGTCGGTGCATGGTGATGTTCACCTGGTGCCGTTCCTGGTCGGAGGGGTTACCGGGCCCGGTGCAAAACGCGCATACAGGCCACAATTGAGCCGAGCATAAGCTATCAACGCCACAACCGCACCTGCCCGCGACGCGACACCGGCACTTGGCGCCCAATCCACCCTGCACTTTGGCCGATCACCCCGGTGGGAGCCGCCCGGATGCCGCGGCGCTTCTCTGACAACGGCAGAATCGCTTGGGTGACAACCGATCCGCTTGTCCTGGGCATCGAGACCTCGTGCGACGAAACCGGCGTCGGGATCGTACAAGGCAACACTTTGCTCGCAGACGCCATCGCATCGAGCGTCGAGGAGCATGCCCGGTTCGGTGGCGTGGTGCCCGAAGTGGCAAGCCGCGCCCATCTAGAGGCGATGGTCCCGACGATCGAGCGGGCGGCTGACGAGGCAGGCGTGACGCTGGACGACGTCGACGCGATAGCCGTGACCGCCGGTCCCGGCCTCGCCGGCGCCCTGCTGGTCGGGGTAGCGGCCGCCAAGGCGCTCGCGCTGTCACTCGGCAAGCCGCTGTACGGCGTCAACCACCTCTCGGCCCACGTCGCCGTCGACCAGCTCCAGCACGGCCCGTTGCCCGAGCGCTGCGTTGCCCTCTTGGTGAGCGGCGGTCACTCCAGCCTGCTCCTCATCGACGACATAACTGCTGAGGTCGAGCCGCTCGGCGCGACGATCGACGATGCTGCGGGGGAGGCATTTGACAAGGTGGCGCGGCTGCTCGGTCTACCGTTCCCTGGTGGTCCGCACATCGACAACGCCGCACGAGAAGGCGGTCACGTCACGCTGGACTTTCCGCGCGGACTGACGAGCAGCCGCGACCTGGAACGCCATCGGTTCGACTTCTCCTTCAGCGGGCTCAAGACAGCGGTAGCCCGCTGGGTCGAGACCCGGGAGCAACGGGGTGAGCCGGTGCCCATTGCCAACGTCGCCGCGTCGTTCCAGGAGGCCGTATGCGACGTACTCACTCGCAAGGCCGTCGACGCATGTCGAGAGACGGGCGCCGCGCACCTTGTCATCGGGGGCGGGGTGGCAGCCAACTCGCGCTTGCGAGCGCTCGCTGAGGAGCGCGCGGCCAGACATCAGATCGAGGTGCGGGTGCCCCGACCAGGCCTGTGCACCGACAACGGCGCCATGGTGGCGGCGCTGGGCTCAGAGCTGGTACGGCGCGGCCGCGAGCCATCAGCATGGGACCTGCCCGCCGACTCGTCTATGCCGGTCACCACCATCGTCGCTTGAGACGAGCCACCGACTCGAGGTTGCTCGTCCCCCTGGTGCTTGAGGGCGCATGTCGCTCGGCTGAGTCGACCGCCGCCCGCCCAGCAAGGACGCTAGCCGCACCAACGAGCCCGGCCAGCCATCGGGGCCACCCAGCAGCGATAGCCGGAAGCCCACGAACAGTGCGGTGGGCACAATGACCCCCGAGAACCCTATGACCCCCGAGAACCCTATGACCCCCGAGAACCCTATGACCCCAAAAACAGGGACACAGGTGGGAAGGAAGCGGGCACATGACCACCGAAGAGGAAGCGCTCCGGCGACCCATTGGCTGGTGGCTCAAGCAGGCGGATGCACGGCTTAACGCGGCCTTCGACCGTGCGCTCGCTGGTACCGGTATCGACCGGCGGGGCTGGCAGATACTCAGCACGCTGCGCAGTCGCCCGATCAGCCGCACCGAGCTGGTTGCCTCGCTGTCGCCCTTCGATCGGCCAGAAGTGATTCGCGAAGTGGTAGCCGGCCTGGAGTCGCAACAATTGCTCGTGGAGTCGGCCGGGTTGCTGCGGCTCACTCCCGACGGTGCTCACAAACGGGCTGACATCGCACCTCTCATTGACGGTGTCCGAGGGCAGATCAGCGGGGCCTTTTCGACTGAGGAGTACGGCACGCTCGTCCGGCTGCTTGCGCGGCTAACGGATTCTGTCGACTGAGCCGCGCACACCAAGAACCGCTCTTGGTCAACGTGTGGCTAGAGCGTTGCATCCACGAGATGTGCTACTTCGGCCCCCTGGGCCGGCGTAAGCCCCTGGGCCGGCGTACGTCACGTGACCGGGCGAGTCATGGCGTGCGTGGTCTCGACCTGCCGGAGTCCGCACGACTCGTACGTCCGCACCGCGGCGGTGTTCGATACGGGCGTATAGACGGTTACCCCACTCGCGCCGCCGCGTGCCAGTGCTGCAATCACCGCAAGCGAGACCGCCTTTCCGTGCCCGGCGCCGGTGTGGTCAGGGTGCGTACCGACCGGCTCGAGGATGGCGCATTTGCCGGCGCCTGCCGACCACCCGGTGGCAGCGGCGACCGGGCGACCGTCCTTGTCGCGACGCAGGTACTCATACGCCGGGTCGAAGCCCGGTCCGGCCGCCATCTGATGCCACCGGTCAACGGTGAACGTGGACCCCTTGAACGCCGAGCGTTGTACGGCGACCCGGTCAGCCACATCCTGCGTCGACTCCAGCGTGTTCGACCAGGGGTCGACGTACTCGCCGTCGGCTTCCGTGAGCGGCCGGTACAGCGCTACCCACGGGTCGGGGTCGAGCTGCCAGCCGGAGGAGCTCAACAGCGATCGAAACGCGGATCCGCTGGTGGCGTCGGAGTAAGCCTGCGAGCCTGCCGGTATCGCGTCGACAAGCTCCATCAAGCCGTGCGCTACGTCGAAGTCGTGCATCTTGTCCGGACGCACCAGCGGTCGCAACACCTCGGGCGGCTCGGCGATGGCGACCGCCACCACTTCGCCGCGGTCGCGCACCACATGCATGGCACCGTCGACCACGTCGTCGTCGAGCCGCAGGAACCAGCCCACGTCGCCTGCGTGTAGGCCGCCGACGTAGCAATGCGGAGGAGCCCACCGCTGGAGAGCTTCGACCAGCTCGACCGCGCCCGACCTTGGCACCCGCTCGACGGAAACCGACACGGTCGACGAGGCTATGCCCAAGCCGGGCGGTTGCCCAGCCATTTAGGGTCCCCGGCGACTTGTCAGACTCCACTCGGCCTATAGGTCGACTACGTTCTGACAGGTCTGGAGTTTGAAGGGAGCCGCCGCTCTTTGGCTGGCACTCGGCTTGACCGAGTGCTAAAGAGCGCATAGATTCGGAGTTGGCACTCTCCACCCGAGGGTGCCAACCGCGAACGGCTCATGGCACCCGCGACGACGTGAACCGCTCGCACCCACATCGCCCATAAGCACACCTCTCTCATCCCGTGAAAGGTGAGGTCAGCACGTGTCTGTCAGCATCAAGCCGCTCGAAGACCGCATCCTCGTCCGCACGCTCGAAGCCGAGCAGACCACCGCTTCAGGCCTGGTCATCCCTGACACCGCCAAGGAGAAGCCCCAGGAGGGCGAAGTCCTGGCGGTCGGCCCGGGACGCGTCGACGACAGCGGCAACCGAATCCCACTCGACATCAACGTCGGCGACACCGTGATCTACAGCAAGTACGGCGGCACCGAGGTCAAATACTCCGGTGAGGAGTTCTTGATCCTCTCAGCCCGCGACGTCCTCGCTGTCGTCGACAAGTAGAGCAACCGAATCGTTCGCCAGCTGCGCCCCGGCGGTCCCTCAACCGGGGCCCCGGGGCGTAGTCAGCGTGCCCACCGGGCCACCCACGCGAAGACCATCTGAGTAAGGAACGCACCTCATGCCGAAACTTTTGGAGTTTGACGAGAATGCCCGCCGGGCCCTCGAACGCGGAGTCGACAAGCTTGCCAACACCGTCAAGGTGACATTGGGGCCGAAGGGCCGCTACGTCGTCCTCGACAAGAAGTGGGGGGCACCGACCCTCACCAACGACGGCGTCACGGTCGCCCGCGAGATCGAGCTCGACGACCCGTTCGAGAACCTCGGCGCCCAGCTCGCCAAGGAGGTCGCCACCAAGACCAACGACGTGGCGGGTGACGGTACGACGACCGCCACCGTCATCGCTCAGGCACTGGTTCACGAGGGCCTGCGCGCAGTCGCCGCCGGGGCGAACCCCATGGAGCTCAAGCGCGGCATCGACAAGGCGGTCGAAGCCATCAACGACGAGCTGGTCAAGGCCGCCCGCGACGTCGACTCGACCGAAGACATGGCCCACGTCGCGACGATCTCCGCTCGAGACGCACAGATCGGGGAGCTGATCGCCCAGGCCTTCGACAAGGTCGGCAAGGACGGCGTGATCACCGTCGAGGAGTCCAACACGTTCGGCACCGAGCTCGAGTTCACCGAGGGCATGCAGTTCGACAAGGGCTACATCTCGCCGTACTTCGTCACCGACGCAGAGCGCATGGAGACGGTCCTCGACGACCCGTACATCTTGCTGAACCAGGGCAAGATCTCCTCCATCGGCGACCTGCTGCCGCTGCTCGAGAAGGTGGTGCAGGCAGGCAAGCCGCTGTTCATCGTCGCGGAGGACATCGAGGGTGAGGCGCTGTCGACGCTCGTCGTCAACAAGATCCGGGGCACTTTCACCGCGGCAGCGGTCAAGGCGCCGGCGTTCGGCGACCGGCGTAAGGCCATGTTGCAAGACATCGCCGTGCTGACCGGCGCCGAGGTCGTCTCGCCGGAGGTTGGGCTGAAGCTCGACCAGGTGGGCCTCGAGGTGCTCGGGCAGGCCCGGCGCGTCGTCATCACCAAGGACAACACCACGATCGTCGACGGCAACGGTGACGCCGACGCCGTGCAGGCGCGGGTCAACCAGATCAAGGCCGAGATCGACAACACCGACTCCGACTGGGACCGCGAGAAGCTGCAGGAGCGCCTCGCCAAGCTCGCCGGTGGCGTGTGCGTCGTCAAGGTCGGCGCGGCCACCGAGGTCGAGCTCAAGGAGAAGAAGCACCGCATCGAGGACGGCGTATCGGCGACGAGAGCGGCCATCGAAGAAGGCATCGTCGCCGGCGGCGGGTCCGCGTTGGTGCACGCCACCGCGGGGCTCGACAACAGCCTCGGCGCGACCGGTGACGAGGCCATCGGGGTCGACATCGTGCGACGCGCGGTCGACGAGCCGCTGCGCTGGATCGCCGAGAACGGCGGCTACCAGGGGTACGTCGTGGTGGCCAAGGTGCGCGAGGCGGGCGTGGGCCACGGCTTCAACGCCGAGACCGGCGAGTACGGCGACCTGGTCAGCCAGGGCGTGCTCGACCCGGTCAAGGTGACCCGGTCGGCACTTGCCAACGCCGCGTCGATTGCCGCGCTGCTGCTGACCACCGAGACGCTGATCGTGGAGAAGCCCGAGGAGCCGGACGCAGACGCCAACGGCCACGGTCACAGTCACGGCCACAGCCACTAGTCCAGAGCGCATCTTCGTCGAGAGCCCGGCCGGGTCCAGCCCGCCGGGCTCTCGCGCCTTCGCTCGCTGCTTTGGCGACACCGTTGACGGCGCTTCGAGTCCTCGTCGGTTTGTCCCCGGCCTCCACCGTCCGCGGGCGTGGTCGCCGTACGATAGGACGATGGATGTCACCTCCGACAGCATGACGGGGATGTTCGCGCCCCTCTGGCTGACGTTCGATGACGTGCTGTTGCTTCCTGGCGAGTCGGATCTTGTGCCCGCGGATATCGACACCACGTCACGGCTGACCCGCGACATCGAGCTCAAGGTTCCGTTGATCTCGGCAGCGATGGACACGGTCACCGAGTCACGCATGGCGATTGCGATGGCGCGGCAGGGTGGACTTGGCGTGCTGCACCGCAATTTGTCGATCGAGGACCAGGCGTATCAGGTTGACCTTGTCAAGCGGACCCAGACCGGGATGATCTCCAACCCGGTCACGATCGGTCCGGACGCGACGCTGGAGGACCTCGACGACCGCTGTGGCGAGTACCGCGTCTCTGGGTTGCCGGTGGTCGACCTCGACGACAAGCTGCTGGGCATCGTCACCAACCGCGACCTGCGGTTCACGCCGGTTGCGGAGTGGGCGGGCACCAAGGTCAACGAGGTCATGACCCCCATGCCGCTCGTGACAGCCCCGATCGGCATCTCGCGCGAAGACGCCACCGCTTTGCTGCGACGGCACAAGCGGGAGCGGCTCCCGATCGTCGACGCTGACGGTCATCTCGTGGGGCTTATCACCGTCAAGGACTTCGTGAAGTCGGAGCAGTTCCCCAAGGCGACCAAAGATGGCGCCGGACGGCTGATGGTCGGCGCAGCGATCGGCTATTTCGGTGATGCCTGGCAGCGCGCGACAACCCTGATCGAGGCCGGCGTCGACGTACTCGTGGCCGACACGGCCCACGGCCACGTGCGGCTGATGCTAGACATGGTCCGCAGGCTGAAGACCGACTCGGCAACGGCTCACGTTCAGGTGATCGGCGGTAACGTCGCCACCCGGGCTGGCGCCCAGGCATTCGTCGACGCTGGCGCCGACGCGGTGAAGGTCGGTTTCGGGCCTGGCTCCATCTGCACGACGCGAGTGGTCACAGGGGTGGGCGTGCCCCAGGTCACCGCCGTGTACGAGGCGTCGCAGGCGGCCCGTCCGGCTGGTGTACCGGTCATCGCTGACGGCGGTCTGCAGCATTCCGGTGACATTGCCAAGGCAATCGTCGCTGGCGCTGACTCGGTGATGGTCGGCTCCTGTTGGCTGGCTGCGAAGAGAGTCCCGGACAGCTAGTGCTCGTCAACGGCAAGCAGTTCAAGTCCTATCGGGGCATGGGCTCCCTCGGCGCCATGTCGTCGCGCGGCAAGAGGTCGTACAGCAAAGATCGGTACTTCCAGGCTGAGGTGCTCGCTGACGACATGCTTGTGCCCGAGGGCATCGAGGGCCAGGTGCCCTATCGCGGCTCCCTGGCTGCCGTCGCGCACCAGCTTTTCGGTGGGCTGCAGCAGTCAATGTTTTACGTCGGCGCGCGGACAATCGGGGAGCTGCAAGCCAAGGGCCGATTCATCCGCATCACCGCGGCGTCGCTCAAGGAGTCGCATCCGCACGACATCCAGATGACAGCCGAGGCGCCGAACTACTCGTCGCGCTGAGCCGGCGAACAGGTCAGCTATGGACATCGACATCGGCCGGGCCAAACGCGGCCGCCGCGCCTACTCCTTCGACGACATCGCGATCGTGCCGAGCCGGCGCACCCGTGACCAGGAAGAGGTCTCGGTCGCCTGGCAGATCGACGCCTACCGGTTCGAGATCCCCGTGCTCGCCGCCCCGATGGACTCGGTCATGTCGCCGGCGACCGCGGTGTCGTTCGGCCACTGCGGTGGGCTCGGCGTGCTCGACCTCGAAGGGCTGTGGACCCGGTACGACGACCCCGAGCCGCTGCTGCACGAGGTGTCCGAACTGCGCGGCCACGACGCCGTACGCCGGATGCAGGAGATCTACGCCGAGCCGATCAAGCCCGAGCTGATGGTCGGGCGGGTGAAGCAGATGCGCGACTCGGGCGTCACCGTCGCGGGTGCGTTGTCGCCCCAGCTGACCAAGCAGCACGCCGAGTCGGTGATCGACGCCGGCCTCGACCTGTTCGTGATCAGGGGTACGACGGTCTCGGCCGAGCATGTCTCCGGTCAGGCCGAGCCGCTCAACCTCAAGCAGTTCATCTACGAGCTCGACGTGCCGGTGATCGTTGGCGGCTGCGCCACCTACCAGGCCGCGCTGCACCTGATGCGAACCGGCGCGGCGGGTGTGCTCGTCGGCTTCGGCGGCGGCGCGGCGCACACCACCCGCACGGTGCTCGGGGTCGCCGTACCGATGGCCACCGCCGTCGCCGATGTGGCGGAAGCCCGCCGCGACTACCTGGACGAGTCGGGCGGCCGGTACGTCCATGTCATCGCCGACGGGTCGATCGGCCGCAGCGGCGACGTGGCCAAGGCCATCGCCTGCGGTGCCGACGCGGTCATGATCGGGTCACCGCTCGCCAGGGCCACCGAAGCGCCGGGTCGGGGGTTCCACTGGGGCGCCGAGGCGCGGCACGCCAGCCTCCCCCGTGGGGAGCGGGTCGAGATCGGGACCGTCGGCACTCTCAAGCAGATCCTGCACGGGCCGTCGCTGGTCTCCGACGGCACGATGAACCTGGTGGGTGCGCTCAAACGCTCGATGGCGACCACGGGGTACACCGACCTGAAGGAGTTCCAGCGCGTGGAGGTCGTTGTCCTGTGACGCTGGGGCCGCTGCGGGTGGCGGCGGTGCAGGCCGCGTCGGTCGCGGGGGACGTCGAGGCGAACGTGGCGTCGGCAGTGCACTGGGTGGGGGTCGCGACGGCCAGGGGTGCTCGCGTCGTCGTACTGCCGGAGCTGTTCTTGACCGGCTACGACCCGATGACGTGGAAGGCGGAGGCCGGCTGCGTCGTGACCGCTGACGACGAGCGACTGCTGCCGCTGGCCGGAGCTGCTGCAACGTCGGGGGCTGCGGTGCTGGTCGGCGCCGCGGTCGCCACCTCGGGCGACGCCGATGGTGAGCGCACGCTGTCGACGCTGTGCTGCTCGCCCGACGGCGCGGTCGACCTGGCCTACTCCAAGCAGCACCTGTGGCAGGAAGAGCGGTCGGTCTTCACCCCCGGCAGCGCCGGCGGGTCGGTCGAGATCGACGGCTGGCACCTCGGGCTCGGCATCTGTTACGACGGGTGCTTCCCCGAGCATGCCCGCGCCGCCGCCGACGCCGGCGCGCTCGGCTACCTGTGCCCGTCGGCGTACGTCGTCGGCAGCGAGCACCGGCGCGACCTCTACTACGCCGCGCGGGCGCTCGACAACGGCGTGTACGTCGTGCTGGCCGGCCTGACCGGTCGGTGCGGCGAGCTGACCTTCTCCGGCGGTACGGCGATCTTCGACCCGCAGGGGCGGCGCGTCGCCGAGGTGACGCGGGGCGAGGGGTTGGCCGTTACCGACCTCGACCCGGCGGCGATCGCTGAAGCGCGGGCGATCAACCCGTACGCCGACGACCGGCCCGCCTCGCTCGGCGGCCGGCTTGTCACCCGCCTCCCCCACCGAGTTGTCAGAACGTAGTCGGTCTATGGGTCGACTGGAGTCTGACAAGTCGGGAGTGAGCCGGGCTGAGGCGGAGGCGCTGGACGCCGCCGACCCGCTGGCCGGCTACCGCGACGAGTTCGTCATCGCGGACGAGGCGCTCATCTACCTCGACGGGAACTCGCTGGGTCGCCTGCCCAAGGCGAGCGCCGAGCGGGTCAAGGAGGTGGTCGAGGACGACTGGGGCGACCACCTCATCCGCTCCTGGACCGACCGCTGGTTCGACCTGCCGAGCCGCATCGGCGACCTGATCGGTACGGCGCTTCTCGGCACCCGCACCGACGAGGTGATCGTCGGCGACTCGACAACGGTGGCGCTGTACAAGGTGCTGTCGGCCTGTCTTGACGCTCGGCCAGACCGGCGGACGATCGTCATCGAGAAGGGAAACTTCCCCACCGACCGCTACATCGTGGAGGCCCTTGCCACCCATCGGCAGCTCGACATCCGGTGGCTCGAGGAGACCGGTGTCAACGGGGTGAGCACGGCTCAGGTAGAGGCTGCGCTCGACTCGACGGTGGCGGTAATCGTGCTGTCGCATGTGGACTACCGCTCCGCCGCCCTGCTCGACATGGCGGCGATCACGGCGGCCGCGCACGCCGCCGGTGCGCTGATGGTTTGGGACCTCTGCCACTCGGTCGGCGTGGTGCCCATAGACCTGCAGGCCGACGGAGTCGATGCTGCCGTCGGCTGCACCTACAAGTACCTCAACGGCGGACCCGGCGCGCCGGCCTTCACCTATGTACGCCGAGAGCGGCAGGCGGAGCTCAAGCAGCCGATCTGGGGCTGGTGGAGCCGGCAGGAGATGTTCGACATGGCGCACGGCTACCAGGCCGTTGCCGGCATGAAGGCCTGGCTGACCGGCACGCCGAGCATCCTGTCGCTGGCCGCCGTCGAGCCCGGAGTGGCGATGATCGCCGAAGCCGGTGTACCGACGATCAGGGCGAAGTCGACCGCGCTCACCGACCTCGCTGTGACGCTGTACGACGAGTGGCTGGCGCCGCTCGGCTTC
Organism: Nocardioidaceae bacterium; assembly: GCA_030447805.1. GTDB lineage: Bacteria > Actinomycetota > Actinomycetes > Propionibacteriales > Nocardioidaceae > JAUJOE01. The sequence goes on from JAUJOE010000002.1 coordinate 58,094, forward strand.
GGGCTGGCCAGCCCCCGAGCGGCATCGGCCCGGGGTTCGCACGTCACCGTGAGCCGGCCCGACGCCCGCGACCTGACCCTGCGCCTGATCGACAAGGGAGTCGTCCCCGACTTCCGGCAGCCCGACGGCGTCCGCCTGGGGTTCGCCCCGTTGACGACGCGGTACGTCGACGTCTACGACGGCCTCCGGGCGCTCGCCGACCTCGCCGGCTGACGACGCCAACCCGCAGCGCCTGCCGGCGGCCGTGCATACAGTGGTTGGCGTGAGAAGGGGTGCCTGGGGCGTTGGGCTGCTCGCGCTGCTGTGCGTCGTACTCGCCGTCGTCATCACCACCGCGAGCACGACGCCGATCGTGCGGTCCCCCGACGGGGTTTCGACAGCTACTACCCCCACGGCTACGCCGACTCCGAGCGCCGGTGCGGCGACCGCCAGCCCGTCGTCTGCGTCCGAGCCGCAGCAAGCCCCTGACTTGCCCCGCGGTTTGTGGTTCGTGCTCTACGCTCTGCTCCTCGCCTTCGCCGGACTGCTGGCGTGGGTGCTCTGGGGTGCGGTGGAGCGCCGCCGCCGTAAGCCGACGGTCCCCGGCTTCACGCCGTCCGAGCTCGACGCCTTCGACGGCGAGGTTGCACGGCGCCTTGTCGACGCCGTGCAAGGTCAGCTGGCTGACCTCAGTTCGGGTACTCCGCGCAACGCCGTGGTGGCCTGTTGGCTGGCGCTGGAAGAGGCGGTGAGCGACACCGGCCTCTACCGGGACCCGTCGATGACGTCAGCGGAGTTCACCCGAGAAGTCCTCGAGGCATACACCCTGGACGAGGAGGCCATCCGGCGGCTCTCCGCGTTGTACCGGGAGGCGCGGTTCTCTAGCCACCCGATAACGGAGCAGCACCGAGCGGCGGCTGCCGGAGCGCTGGAAGTGCTTCGCACCGAGCTGGGTGACCGCGTGTCAAGGAGGCCGCGTGACGAGGAACCAGCGCCGTGATCGACCTGCCGAGGTGGCGTCATCGAGCGTTGTCCGCCTTGGTCACCTGGCTCGTGTTGTGGGTGCTGACTGCGTGGCTGGGCACCCATCCGCAGCCGTTGCTACTCGCCTTGGTCACCGCCGCCGCATTCACGTTCGTCGGCGTTGTCGTTGACGCACAAGCCTCAGTCGACGAAGCCGACTGGGTGCCAGCGCACCGCTCCCGGGCCTACCAGCGGGGGCTTGACCCTCGTTTCTCGCGGTTGTCGCACAGTTTCCACGACGGCACCGATCCCCAGCTAGTCGTGGCAGAGGTGCACGACAGTCTCAACCGGGTCGTCGACGGGCTGCTTATCAGTCGGCACGGAGTCGACCGAGACCAAGACCCCGAGGCGGCGCGTCGAATCCTTGGCGATGAGGTCGCTGCCTATCTGGACAGTCCGCCGCGCTACCGGCGCGGGCATTTCGACCAGCTTCCTGGCCTTCTCACCCGAATCGAGTCGCTATGACGAGCTCACTCCATCTCGCAACGGTCAGTAGCCGCTGCGGCGACATCCTGGACCGAGTCGGCGAAGCGGTCGTCGGTACGCGCGAGCCGCTGGCGTTGGTGCTCAGCAGCATCTTGGCGGGCGGTCACGTGCTGCTCGAGGACTTTCCGGGTCTCGGCAAGACGCTGGCCGCGAGGTCGTTCGCACAGACGCTTGGGCTGGACTTCAAACGAGCCCAGTTCACCCCCGACCTGCTGCCGGCCGACCTGACCGGGTCGTTCGTCTACGACCAGAAGCAGGGCGAGTTCGAGTTCCGTCCCGGACCGCTCTTCACCGGCCTCCTCCTCGCCGATGAAATCAACCGAACCCCACCCAAGACCCAGTCCGCGCTCCTGGAGGCGATGCAAGAGCGCCAGGTCACCATCGAGGGGCAGACGTTTCTGCTGCCGACTCCCTTCCACGTCATCGCGACAGCTAACCCGGTCGAGTACGAAGGCACCTATCCGCTGCCCGAGGCGCAGCTCGACAGGTTCCTGATGCGCGTCAGCTTCGGGTACCCCGACACCGGCGAGGAGTGGGAGATCGTCAACCGACGACTCGCGCGACAGCGTGAGGAGCAGGTGCTCTCTCCCGTGACGGACGCAGCGGGCCTTGGCGACATGCAGGCAGCCGTTGAGACAGCCACCGTCGACCCCGACATCAGCCGGTACTGCGTCGCGCTGGCAGCGGCTACCCGAGTCCACCAGCACGTGCTCGTCGGGTCATCACCGCGGGGAGCCCTCGGGTTGACTCTCGCTGCGCGGGCGTACGCCGTCGTACAGGGCCGCGACTACGTCACCCCTGAAGACGTCAAGGCCGTCGCACACGCGGTTCTCGACCACCGGCTCACCCTCAAGCCCGAGCTGTGGATGAGCAACGTGACGCGGGCGACAGTCGTTACCAGCGTCTTGTCGACGGTCCCGACGCCCTCAGCTCGGGAGGTGCTGCAACGTCGATGAGTGTGCCGGAAAGGCTCCGGCGGTGGCGGCCGGCCAACGCCCACCTCCGAGCGGTTGGCGCCGCAATCGCGTTGCTCGGGTTGGCGCTGGCCACCCACCGCCCGGACCTCGTGGTGATGGCGACGCCGTTCATCGTGATCGCGGCCTGGGGCACCCTCACCCGCCCCTCGGCGCAGCCTGTCGTGTCGACTCGGTTGGGGCTGCGGTCGTTACGGGAGGGCGAGTCGACGTACCTGCACTACCAGGTGGCCGGCACCTTGGGCGTCCACGCGGTGTCGGCGGTGATCAGGGACTCCCCCTGGCTGCAGATCCAACCCGTACGCCGTGCGCTGACCGTCCTTGTCGATCCAGCGGGTGACCGCCCCGTCGACCTCTCCTTTGGAGTCCGCGCCGTGCGCTGGGGTGAGCACCGGGTCGGGCCGGGCGTCCTCACGATGACCGGCCCATGGGGAGCGTTTCGCTGCGGCCCGATCCCGATGCAGGAGGAGCACCTGTTGACCCTGCCGGCGCCGGTGATGTTCGACAACCGCGCACCCAACCCTCATCCGCAGGGGCTGGTCGGGCTCAACCGGTCGGCCAGGCCGGGCGAGGGCAGCGAGTTCAACACGATAAGACCGTTTCAGGTCGGTGACCGGCTGCGCCGCATCCACTGGCCGTCGTCGCTGCGCAGCGGCGGCCTCAACGTCGCCTCGACGTACGCCGATCACGACAGCCAGGTGCTGGTCATCGTCGATGCCACCAACGACGTCGGCCGCAGCGACGGCATCGACGGTGCCGCAAGCAGCCTCGACACCACGATCCGCGCAGCAGCGGCAGTGAGCGAGCACTACATCCGGCGGGGTGAGCGGGTGGCGATGCGCATCTTCGGCGCCGGGAACCCGACCGTCCACACAGCCGCCACCGGACTTGCCCATCTTCGGCGGATGCTCGCGGCGTTGGCTCGCACCCAGCCTGGCGGCACCTATGACAAGCAGCAGATCAACGCGCGCTATCGCATCGACCCGGGCACGCTCGTCATCATGATGTCGCCGCTCGTGTCGAGCGCGACGCTGCGACGGGCGTTGGCCTTGGCCCGTCGCGGACTCACCTTGGTGGTGGTCGACACCATGCCAACGACGGTGGCACATGACAACGACGAGGCAGGCTTCGTGACGCTCGCCTGGCGGATTCGCATGCTGGAACGCAAGGTCGAGATCGCGCAGGTCACCAGCGCCGGCATCCCCGTTGTTGACTGGCGCGGTCCCGGCAGCCTCGACCAGATCCTTCGCGACGTCGGTCGTCGCGCTGCTGCGCCTCGGCTGGCACACCGGTGAGCGGCCTGACGTCGTACCGCATGCCGCTGCGGGAGTCGCTGACCAGCGGACCATGGTCTCGGGTCGCGGTGCGCGCCGTTGTCGTCGCGGCGGCTCTTGTCGGGATGGTCGGTGTGGGCTGGACGGGGGCTGAGCCGAATATGTTCCTTAGCCTCGTCGTGGCGGCCCTGGCTGCCTACTCGTCGACCCGGCCCGACTCTCCGTTCGGCGCGCTGGTGGTGGGGATGATCGGGCTGCACTGGTTCTTTGTCACCGACGCGACCGCACTGGGCTGGTCAGTGGTTCCTGCGCTTTGCCTGTTCCTCGTGCACGCTGGTCTCGCTGCATTGTCGGTCTCGGCGCCTCAGTCCGCGCTGCCGGGGCCGTTCCTCGTCCGCTGGGCAATGCATGCCGGCGCGGTCGGCGTCGCGACCGTCGTCGTCTGGGCGTTGGCGTTGTCACTGGGGGGCCTTGACTGGCCCGGTCACGTGCTGCTGACTGCACTCGGCTTCGTCGCCTTGGTGGCCGTTGCGGTCGTCCTCGGCCAACGCGCCGACGGTCAAGGATCGTCCCTAGACAGAACTCAGGGCCCGATCGGGGAGGGAGGGATGATCGGGCCTGAGATGTCCGATGCTCATGCGCTCATGAAGCACCGGGCGAGAAACTAGCCGCCGCCATTCAGGCGGGGCCACTCTCGATTCACTTGCACAACGACGCCAACTCCGGCCGGGTTACGCCTGGACCGAAAAAGATCCGCGGCTTAGACTGGCTGCCTCAGCAGGTTCCCGAGCCGGTGTTCTTCCTTGATGACAAGAGGCCGCGTTTGATCCCCGATCACGACCTCGTCTTGGTTGTCGACTTCGGCGCGCAGTTCGCGCAGCTGATCGCCCGCCGCGTCCGCGAGGCGAGGGTGTACTCCGAGATCGTGCCGTACTCGATGCCGGTCGACGAGATGCTCGCCCGCAAGCCGGCGGCGATCATCTTGAGCGGGAGGCCCCCAGTCGGTCTACTCCGCGGACGCGCCGCAGCTCAGTAGCGACATCTTCGACTCCGACGTGCCGGTGTTCGGCATCTGCTACGGCTTCCAGGCGATGGCCGCAGGCACGGCGGCGAGGTACGCCGCACGGGCCTGTCGGAGTTCGGGCGCACCGACATCGAGGTGACCGACCCGGCACCCTGCTGGCCGGCGTACCGGGGCTGCATCGCGCCTGGATGAGCCACGGCGACGCGGTGACCCTCGCGCCGCAGGGGTTCACGACGCTGGCCGCCTCGGTTGGGGCACCGGTTGCAGCCTTCGAAGCTCTCGACCGGAGGCTGGCCGGGTCCAGTGGCACCCGGAGGTGCTGCACACCGAGCACGGCCAGCAGGTCCTCGAGCACTTCCTTGTCGACATCGCCGGCTGCCGGCAGACCTGGACGATGCTCAACGTCGTCGAGGAGCAGCTCGACTCGATCGAGCGCAGGTGGGCGACAAGCGGGCGATCTGCGGCCTCTCTGGCGGCGTCGACTCGGCGGTGGCCGCGGCGCTGGTGCAACGAGCGATCGGCGACCAGCTCACCTGCGTCTTCGTCGACCACGGCCTGCTGCGCAAGGGCGAGGCCGAACAGGTGGAGCGCGACTTCGTCGCCGCCACCGGGGTCACCCTGCGGGTGGTCGACGCCTCCGCGACGTTCGTGACCGCGCTCCACGGGGTGAGCGACCCCGAGGAGAAGCGGAAGATCATCGGCCGCGAGTTCATCCGGGCGTTCGAGGGGCGGAGCGCGAGATCGTCGCCGCGGCCGGGGCGGTTGGCGAGCGGGTGGAGTTCCTGGTGCAGGGCACGCTGTACCCCGACGTGGTGGAGTCCGGCGGCGGCGCCGGCGTCGCCACCATCAAGTCGCACCACAACGTCGGCGGACTGCCCGAAGACCTGCAGTTCAAGCTCGTCGAGCCGCTGCGGACCCTCTTCAAGGACGAGGTGCGCAAGGTCGGTGTTGAGCTGGGCCTACCCCCGGAGATCGTCTGGCGGCACCCCTTCCCCGGCCCGGGCCTCGCGATCCGCATCGTCGGCGCGGTGACGGCGGACCGGCTCGAGACGCTCCGGGAGGCCGACGCGATCGCCCCGGGAGGAGCTGACCAAGGCGGGGCTCGACCGCGACATCTGGCAGTTCCCGGTTGTGCTGCTGGGCGACGTCCGCTCGGTTGGCGTGCAAGGCGACGGTCGCACCTACGGGCACCCCGTCGTACTGCGGCCGGTGACGTCGGAGGACGCGATGACCGCCGACTGGGCCCGGCTGCCGTACGACGTACTCGAGCGCATCTCCACCCGGATCACCAACGAGGTGCGAGCCATCAACAGGGTCACCCTCGACGTCACCAGCAAGCCCCCCGGCACCATTGAGTGGGAGTGAGCTCGGTGATCCACTCCTATCGGGCCGGGTCGTCGGTGGGCGGTACCTCTTGCTGCGTGTGATCGGGCAGGGCGGGATGGGCGTGGTGTGGGCTGCGCGTGACGAGACACTCGACAGGGCAGTGGCCATCAAGGAGGTGGTATCGCCGCCTCACCTCGGCGAGAGGGAGCGCCGACAGGCGCAGCAGCGGGTTGTGCGGGGGCCCGCGCCGCTGGGGGTGTCGCCAGCGTCGCCGCTGTAAGTGTCCACGACGTGTTCGCCGAGGACGAGCGCTCGTGGATTGTGATGGAACTGCTGGAAGTTCCCACGCTAGCTGACGTCATCCGCGACTCCGGGCCGCTGGGCGTCGCCGAAACCATTGCCATTGGCGAGTCGCTGCTCGACGCCTTGCAGGCGGCACATGAAGCTGGCGTGCTGCACCGCGACGTGAAGCCCGCAAACGTGTTGCTCACCAGGCGAGGCGCGGTGCTCACAGATTTCGGTATCGCGCGCCGCGATAGGGATCCGGCGATGACCATCACCGGGTTGGTGTTGAGTTCGCCCTCCTACTTGGCGCCCGAACGCGCCCGCGGAGAAGCGGCCGGTCCGCCGGCAGATCTGTGGGGGCTAGGTGCCACGTTGTACACCGCTGTGGAGGGGAACGGCCCATTCGAACGGGATGACCTGCTTGCCGCCCTGCACGCCGTAGTCAACGAGCCGGTGCCGGAACCTGAGCGGGCCGGTGTCCTCACGCCGATCCTGCTACGGCTGCTCAGCAAGGATCCGACGCAGCGGCCCACGGTAGACGAAACCAGAGAGCTGCTGTCCCAAGCGAGTCGACAACACCCCGCCGGCACCGTTCCCATGGCGGTGCCTGCGGATGCCGCGACTGAAAGCTCTGCCACAGCGACGTGGACCACCAACACCCGGCAACCAGCTGATGCACGACCGGCGGAGACTGTCCAGTCGCCAGCAGGCGCCAGCGAACCATCTCGCCCACTGCTGCAACCACGTCGCAGACCCGGCCGGAAGCCGGTCCTCGCAGGTCTCACCATGCTGTTGGCGGTCCTCGCGGTCGTCGCGGCCACCTGGCTGCCCGGCCTTGGCGACCCAAACGGGGAGGCGACCGAGTTATCGAGCGACTCCACTGGACCTGCGGGTTCTGACCCGCAGACCTCGCCGACGACCTGACCACCGACGCCCCTGATGACCCTCGCTCTGACCCGGCGGCCGTGCCCGCACCGTTTCAAAAGCGCGCCCTCTACGACTTCGCGCGCTACCTCTTCGACCCGCGCGACTGCTTCGTGCCCTCGCCCGGGCGGTTCCCTTTCTCCGAGATCGAGCCGGACACCGAGCGGGTGAAGTGCATCAGCAAAACGCAGCCGTACGCGGGGACGTTCTGGTGCAAGTCCGACCTGGGTGATCTCTTCGCCGACCGAGAGCTCTACCTCAACGCCGCGGTTAACGGAACGCAGCCGGTCGAGAATCCGCCGGCGGGACGAAGCAGCCCGGTAGACGGCATCCAGGTCGCCTTCAACCACGTGGGTTCCAACGATGCCCGGGTTTACTGGGATTCGGAGGAGCAGCTTTGCGCCGGTGAGCTGCAGGCCCTTGACAACGACGACGTAGCCGCGGCCGTCGCCTACTGGGTCAAGGGCCGGACCTGAAAGCAAACGCGACCTGCGGCGTCTAGTTGACGCCTTCCATTTGCAGACCTGGAGTGCCCAATCCCGGGCCCTACCAGCTCGAGACGGTCAGCGGCTGCCAAACGTACGCCTCGTATCCCGCTACAACGAGGTGCCGCACAAATCGGCGCGTCAGTAGTCCCTTCGAGGCCAACTTCGGCGAGGTCATCGAAGACCGCCTGATCGTGCGCGCGGACACGCACGGCTGCGGCGGCCACGCCAGTGGCACCAGCGAGGCATCCGAGACAAGCCGTGACGCCGCGCGCCCAGGTGTGCCGGTAATGCCCTCGCCGGTCAGGGATCGAACCGCCACCCTTGGCCAGGCGCTGCCGCTCCAGCAACGCTGCGACCCGCCCTCCCGGTTGAGTTACCAGGCGACGCTCAAGGGTCGCTGGGTTCCGGCGAGGTCGGTCGCCGCAAGCGCCTCCACGTTGCTGCAGAGCGGCCGTGGAGGCCAGCAGTTCGCCCGCTTGCGACGGCGTAGTAGATGCCCTCTCCCTGGTCATCACGGCGTTTGTGTTCTACGGCGGCTCAAGACCGGCGGCCGCGTCGCCTGGGAGCGGAGCAGCACCCGGCCGTCGGCGGCTGCTCGCCACCACCAGTGGCGCAATGGAGGGGTTGTCAGTGCGGCACGTTGTGGTGTCCTTGCCATTAGCCGCCGCCGGCCGTCGCCCCTGGTAGCAGTCGCTCCACGGGTCGGTGCCTCGCGAGCAGGTGGTCGCGACTCGGCTACATCACCTCCAGGCCGCGGCTGCCAACAACGCTATTCGATTCCGGAAAGAACCAGTCAGCTCGCAGTTGATGGAGTCACTCAAGCGTTCGTCAATTCGGACCGTCGCCCCGCGCTGTCGAATGGGACCAGGCGTACGCCGGCTGCCTCCCGCGGCCGAACGCGATTACCTGTTGCCCCTGCGTCGACTCAGCGGGCGTCGGCGCGGCAAGCCGCGGATCGCCAGCGCCCGCCGGCCCACCCTTGGTGCCAGGCCGAGGAACCGCGCACTGCCGAAGGCGCGCCGTCAGAGCCGATGACCACCTCGGCCTCGATCTCGTCGTCGATCACCGCACGACGACGCCGGCACTCCGACGGAGTCTTCGCCGACCGACGACGCGGTGGCGGCGAAGAAGCTCGACTTTACCGGTGGCGACCGGTGCCGCCTCGACCTTAAGGGGCGGGTTTGGAGACGATGTTGTCGAAAACGGTGCGCGGGACGACGTACGCCGGTCTGGCCATCGACCGCTCCGCGACAGCGCCGCTGATGGGCAACGCGCAGCCGGCGCACCGGCACCAGGTCGTGGTGGGGCAGGCAACGACCGGTCACGCTGAGGACCGGCCCACGTCCAGCGCATGCGGGCAATGCCGTCGCCGGCAAGCCTTGTCGCGAGGGAAGTGAACGACCGGTCAAGCAGCAGCACGCTCGAACGACCCGGTGAGCCGCGCCGCCTTCACCGTCAAGGCGATCTGGCGTTTGCCGCAGCGCCCGCCGGTCCGGCTCGACGATCGCGACGTCCCACACAGCAAGCGACTGTACGGCGACGCCTCGGCGCTCGCCGCCTGCGGCGAGCGTCCAGGCGAGCGGCTCTTCCTGACTGGACGCGTGCCACAGGAAGTCGATCTGCTGCTGCTTGCGCATGATGACGTGCTCGAGCAGGTGCTCCAACGCCGTCGCCCCTCCGCGGCTCCTGGCCGGTGGTGCGGGGGATCACTTCGTGCAGCGCGGCCACTGCCTTGACCTCGTGCTCGAACGAACGCGCCGAGCGCGCGTCGTCGGGGTCCTGCTGCCCCTGGGTCGACGGCGGCGACGCTCAGGGCCGTGCCCGCCGCCCAGCGCCGACATCTTCTCGACCAGCAGATAGGTGTCCTCGACAGCCCGCCAGCACGAACGACCGCAGGCTTGGCTTGACAGCCGCTCCACCGACACCCCGGCAACGTTCCCGCCATCGTTGTCATCGTCAAGATCGACTCCGCCTGCAGTGGGCAGCGCCTCGCTGCAGAGCCGCGAGAACTTTCTCGGTGTCCATCGGGTCGTCGCTGGCCATTGGTCTCCCTCAGTCGACGTGCGCTCAGGTGGTTGCGGCGAGCACGCCGGTGACGCCGTCACGGAGCTTCCTGACGTGCAGGATGTCGATCTGCTGCTGCCCAGGTGGCGGGCCGTCTCCTCGATCATGTGCAGCATGACCGCGCGCACCGAGATCGGTTGGGACGAGTCGGGCGCGGCGACGTACTCAAGATCTAGGCCGGCGACGATGGCGACGGCCGGTCGCGCACGATCGTCGTACGCATCGAGCAACCGCGCCAGCGGAGATCGCCCTGCTCCCAGTCGGCGTCCGGATGCTCGTCGGTCCACGGGAACTCGACGTCGCCACGTCTGACTCGCGCGACGACGTGCTCGAGCCACCACCGCTCCACCCAGATCAGGAGCGAAACGACGCCGTCGCGCATCGTGGTCAAGGACTCGTCGCCCTGCACCAGCCGACTTCGAGCTCGTCGCTCATCGGGTCTGCGCACGTCACGACGGACGACGCGCGCGCTGGTAGTCACCAGCACTTGCTCCAGCTGGCCGCGCTCACTGACGCCCGCGATCGACGCTCGGTCACACCGGTGCTCCTTCGCTCTCACCGTGCCAGGACTGCCACAGCGCGGCGTAGGAACCGTCGCGGCGATCAGGTCGTCGTGCGAACCTATCTCAGCGATCCGACCGTCCTCGACGACAGCGACCCGGTCGGCGTCGTGCGCGGTGAAGAGGCGGTGGGCGATGGCGATCACCGTGCGTCCGGACAATACGGCGGCCAGCGAGCGCTCCAGGTGACGAGCCGATCGCGGGTCGATCAGCGACGTGGCCTCGTCGAGCACGAGCGTGTGCGGGTCGGCGAGCACCAACCGAGCCAGCGCGATCTGCTGCGCTTGGGCCGGCGTCAACGGCAGACCGCCCGAGCCGATCCGGGTGTCCAGTCCCTGCGGAAGGGCAAGCACCCAGCCCAGGGCGTCGACGGCGGCCAGCGCGTTGCACAGCCGGTCGTCTGAGGCGATGTCGTCGATCGCGAGCGCGAGGTTCTCCCGGACCGTCCCGACGAACACGTGGTGCTCCTGGGTCACCAGGGCCACATGGCCGCGCAGGTCGTCCAGCGGGAGCTCGGTCATGCCGACGCCGCCAACGGTGACCGAGCCGGCCCGCGGCGGGTGGATGCCGGCAAGCAGGCGCCCGAGCGTGGACTTGCCGGCACCCGACGGACCAACCATCGCGACCCGCTCTCCGGGGTCGACATGCAGGTCGACCCCGTGCAGCACGTCGCGGTCGTCGTGGTAGGCGAACCGCACCCGGGCGGCGTCGATCCGCTCGTCGTCGGGCTCGCGGCCTGTTGCGGTGCGGTCGTCCGGAACAATCGCCACCCCGAGCAGCCGGGCCAACGAGGCCGCACCCATCTGCAGCTCGTCGAGCCACGAGATCAGCCGGTCGACGGGGTCGATCAGCGCCTGCACGTACAGCGTCGCCGCGATCACGTCACCGAGGTCGGCGTACCCCTCGGTGTAAAGCCATCCACCGAACAGCAGCGTCACCACCGTCGGCAGCAGGTAGCCGATCTCGACGGCGGGGAACCACACCGTGCGCAGGTACAGCGTGTAGCGCTCGGCGGCGTAGGACTCCGCGACGTCGGCGTCGATGACGTCGAGCCGACGCTTGTCGAGGCCCAGCGCCTCGACGGTGCGCGCTCCCTCGGCTGTCTCAGCCAGGCTGGCGTTGATCGCGGCGTACGACGCTGACTCGCGCAGGTAGCCGTCCTTGGCCCGCTTGAGGTACCACCGGGTCGCGACGTACAGCACCGGCACACCGAGGATCAGCGGCACCAGCACCCACGCGCCAACCAGGATGCACGCGCCGATCGTGAAGACCGTCGTGACCAGCGCGATGATCGTCTCGGGTACGGCGTACCGGACGGACCAGCCGAGCTGCTCAACGTCGCGCGACGTGCGCGTCAGCAGGTCACCGGTGCCGGCTCGCTCGACCGTGCTGATCGGCAGGTCGAGCGCCTGGTCGACGAAGTCCTCCCGCAGCTCCGCCAGCACCTTCTCACCGAGCGCTGAGGACAGGTAGCGGGCGTACCGAGTCAGCACCGTCTGGGCGAGCAGGAAGGCAGCGATGGCGATGATCGTCTTGTCGACAGTCGACACGGTGGTTCCCCGCGACACCGCCTGCACCAGGTCGCCGATGAGCCGCGGCGCAGCGAGGCCCGCGATCGCTGCGAGCACGTGCAGCGTGACGGTGACGGCGAGCTCACGGGGGTGGTTGCGCGCGAGCCGACGGGCGTAGCGGCGAACCATCGGGAAGTCCGCTACCGGCAACAGCTCTTTCATTCGTCCTCTCCTCGCACCACGACCCGGCGGTAGCGCGGGTCGTCGAGGAGCTCTCGATGCGTCCCGCTGAGCACGACCGAGCCGTGCTCGACCAGGGCCACCTCGTCGGCGTGGTCGAGCAGCAGCGGGCTCGCCGTCGTCACCACCGTGGTGCGACCGCGACGGTGCTCGTGCAGCCGGGCCGCGATCCGCGCCTCGGTGTGGGCGTCAACTGCCGACGTTGGCTCGACCAGCACCAAGATGTCGGGGTCGGCGGCCAGGGCGCGAGCCAGCACCAGCCGCTGCCGCTGCCCTCCGGAGAACGACCTCCCGCGCTCCTCGACCCGGGCGTCGAGGCCGTCGTCAAGGGTCTCCAGTACGTCGTCGGCCGACGCCGTGGCGATCGCGGCCATCAGGTCGTCGTCGGTCGCGGTGCCGCGCACGTCGAGCTCGTCTCGGAGCCGGCCGCTGAACAGCGTGGCACCTGAGTCGCTGACCAGGATCGCCCGCCGTACGAAGTCGCGCTCGAGGTCCGACAGCGACACCCCGTCGAGCAGGGCCGGGCCGTCCGCGAACCGACCGAGCCGGTCGGCTAGCGCGGCCGTCTCATCGGGTACGTCGCTCACGACGGCGGTCAGCCGACCGGGCTGCACTCGCAACCCGGACTGAACGTCGACGAGCTCTGCCTGAGTCGACGCCTGCTGCCGCGCGCCGACGTCTTGCACCTCGGGCTCCACCGACAGCACCCGGCAGATCCGCCGACCGGCCACCAGCCCGCGGATCACCTTGTTGGCCACCTCGGTGCCGGTGCGCAGCGGGATCATCAGGAACGCCGAGTAGCCGTAGAACGCGACAAGCTCCCCGGGTGAGATCGTGCCCTCGACAGCGAACCGGGCGCCGAGCCAGACCACGACGACCACGAACACACCGGGCAGGAACACCTGCAGGGCGTCGAGCAGCGACTGCATCTTCGCCACCTCGACTCCGGAGTTCCGGACGCGTTGCGACTCGGTCACGTACCTACGGTGGAACACCTCCTCGCCGCCGATGCCGCGCAGGACGCGCAGCCCGCCGACGATGTCGGACGCGAGCGAGTTGAGCTCGCCCATCATCTCCCGCTGAGCCAGGTTGCGCTTCTGCAGTGGCTTCAGCAGCGGTCCGAGCAACAGCAGCAGTGCCGGCACACCGATGAGCACGACGAGGCCGAGCGTCGTCGACGAGCTCAGCAAGATCGCGGCGACGACGAGGAACGAGACCAGCGCGCCGGCGCCCCGCCCCAGCACCTCGATCGCGTTGCCCACGTGGCTGAGGTCGGTGGCGCCGATCGACACCACCTCGCCTGTCGACACCCGGCGAGGCAACGTGGCACCGAGCCGCACCGCATGCCGAGCCACCACCTGCACGGTGCGGTAGGCCGCGATGAGCCAGTTCGCGACGGCGAACCGGTGCCGTGCGATGCCCGCTACCGCCTGTAGGGCACCGACTCCGAGCAGCACGGCCGACCAGAACCACAGCCGGCCGAGGTCCTCGGCCGTCACGCCTTCGTCGATGGCCCTACCGATGACTGCCGGCATCACCGACTGCGCGACCATCCACACGATGCCGAAGGCGACGCCCCCGAGCACGGTAGGCCACTGCCCCCGCGTCACCCACCACAGGTAGCGGGCAGGCGAGCGGACGTCAGGGATGCCCGGATCGGACAGGGGGAGGGAGCGCATGGCGCCCTCAACCGTACGGAGTGGCTGGCTGTTACGGCGAACGAATTACGGCGCAAGTCGCCAAGTCGCCCGGAAGCCCGTTCGATGTTCGGTAACCCGTCACACAACGTTTCGTCAGCCGTCAGTGCGCAGCCACCAGCTCGGGCCACGCTGGTGTCGTGACGATTGCCGCCGGACTGGACCGGACGCCGCTGGTGATCGGTCACCGCGGTGCGTGCGGTTACCGGCCCGAGCACACGCTGGGGTCGTATCAGCTTGCGATCGCACTATGGGTGCCGACTACGTGGAGCCCGACCTGGTCTGCACGAAGGACGGGGTGCTGGTGTGCCGGCACGAGAACGCTCTCGCGGACCACGGACGTCGCGAGCCACCCAGAGTTCGCTGACCGGTTGACGACGAAGCTCGTCGACGGATGTGGCGTGACGGGGTGGTTCACCGAGGACTTCACGGTGGCCGAGCTGCAAGACCTCAGGGCACTGGAGCGGTTCCCGAGCTGCGCCCGGCCAACTGCCGTTTCAGCGGCAAGCACCATGTGCCGACGTTCGACGAGCTGCTGCGCCTGGTCGAGATCGAGAGCCGGAGGCGCGGGGAAGTCATCGGCGTGTGCCCCGAGCTCAAGCACCCGGCGTACTTCGACGCGATCGGCCTGCCCTTTGACGAGCCGCTGCTGGCAGATCTTCAGCCACCACCTCGACCGACCGAACGCCGAGGTCCTGGTGCAGTCCTTCGGGGTGAGTGTGCTGCGCCGGCTCAGCCGAAGCACCCAGGTGCGGCTGGTTCAGCTCGTCGACGCCACCGGGTCGCCGTACGACCTGACGATCTCGGGCGACGGCCGGGCGTACGCCGACCTGATCACCGCCAGTGGCCTCCGTGAGATCTCGACGTACGCCTTCGGCGTGGGGGTTCACAAGGACCTGGTGATCCCGCGCAGCCCAGATGGTTACCTGCTTGCGCCGACGACCTCGGTCGCTGAGGCACATGCCGCGCAGCTGGCGGTGTATGCCTGGACGCTGCGCAACGAGAACCGGTTCCTGTCGGCCGACCACCGGCGCGGTGCAACACCTGAGGCTCACGGCGAGGCGGCTGCAGAGGCCAGGCGGCTGCTGGACGCAGGGGTCGACGGTGTCGTCAGCGACTTCCCCGACACCGCTCTGGCTGCGCGACGCCTGGCTTGCTCGCAGTGAGGTGCAGCTCGCGCGCTGAGCCGCTCGCTATCTGCTGGCGCTAGCCGACACAATGGGGGCATGCCAGAGGTCAAGGACGTGCCCGATCAGTCCCGGTTCGAGATCTACGTCAACGGCAGCCGCGTCGGAGTCCTCGACTACTACGTGACCGGCGACACCATCACGATGCCGCACACGGAGATCGACCCGGCGTACGGCGGCCAAGGGCTGGGCGGCGCGCTCGTCAAGGGTGCCTTGGACGAGGCGCGGAGCAGGGGACTGTCGGTGCGGCCGGCCTGCTCGTTCGTGCGGCACTACATCGACAAGCACCCGGAGTACCAAGACCTGGTCGAGGGCGCTAGGTGGAGATCGCCCGCGACGCGCTGCTGTTGCTGCACCTCGTCGGGTTCGCCGCCCTCTTTGGTGGTGCGTTCGTGCAGGTGCGCGACGAGGTCAAGGTGGTGAACTCGGCCATGCTGCACGGCGCCCTCATCCAGGTGCTGAGCGGTGTGCTACTCGTCGGGGTCATCGAGGCGGATGAGGGCGAGGTGAACCAAGCAAAGATCGGGGTCAAGCTCCTGGTGGCGCTGGTCATCGCCATCCTCTGCTGGGTCAACCGGCGCAAGGAGTCGGTTCCGGGCGGGTTGTTCTATGCGCTGCTGGCGCTGACCCTGTCCAACGCCGCCGTAGCCGTCTTCTGGTGACCTAGCCGGCCTGACCCGCAGGCGCCGGGTCGATAACCGGCCTGCCCGCGCAGGTACTCAAAGATCAGGCTCGTCTCGGCGTGCAGCACAGCAGACTGCGTGGTGATGGAGTCGGCGACGAAGTCGCGCAGCGCAGTGGGCGACGCGGCCGCAACGTGCAGCAGGTAGTCGTTCGTCCCGCTGACGTGGAAGGTGCCGAGCACCTGAGGTAGCGACTGCGCGTGGGCTTGGAACTGGTCGATGTGGTCGCGCGAGTGGGTGCTCAAGCGGACGGCGACAAGAGCCTGGATGGGCAGGCCCAGCGCCTCCAGGTCGATGTCGGCGTGGAAGCCTCGCAGCACGCCTCGTTGGCGCAGCGACCTGACCCGACCCAGGCAGGTCGAGGGGGCAACCCCGACGGCGAGCGCCAAGGCGTTGTTGGGCATGCGGGCGTCGAGGCTCAACTCGCGCAGTATCGCCCGGTCGACGACATCGAGCGCAGGTCTATGGCGGGCTGGTGGGCCGGGTGTGAGCTGCACCGAGCTCGAACGTTGTTGCGCTGGCATGGCCTTAGCCTACGTTCTCTTCGAACAACGTTCACCAGGGCCGCGTTTGCACGAACGATGCGCCGTTCTGTTGCCCAACCGCGCTCGGAGGTGCAGTCTCAGTGACGTTACCTGACATGGAGGGGTGCGATGTCTGCTGACTTCATCGACACGGCTGCTGTGCATGCCGGCCGCGAAGACCTTGCCGCGCTCGGGGTGCACGTACCGCCGATCGACCTGTCGGCGACGTACCCCCTTGGTGACGTGGAGGGCGGCGGCGCGTCTTATGAGTCCCTGGCCGCCGGTCACCGCCGCATGGGCGGCGACTCCTGTGTCTATCAGCGGTTGTGGAATCCCACCGTGGCCCGGTTCGAAAAGGCGCTGGCTGAGCTCGAGCAGGCTCCCGATGCTGTTGCGTTCGCCACCGGCATGGCCGCGCTGAGTGCGTGTCTGCTGGCTGCTGTTGCGGCAGGCAGGCCGCATGTGGTGGCACTGAGACCCCTGTACGGCGGGTCTGACCACCTGCTGGCCTCGGGTCTGCTGGGCACCGAGGTCAGTTGGGCTACCGCTGAGTCCGTTGGTGCGCTGGTGCGCCCGACACCGGCCTTGTCGTCGTGGAGACCCCCGCCAACCCGACGCTGGAACTGGTCGACATCGCGGCGCTGTGTCGCGAGGTGGGCGACGTCCCGGTGCTGGTCGACAACACGTTCGCCACCCCGGTGCTGCAGCGGCCGATCGGTCACGGTGCCGCCCTCGTCCTGCACTCGGCGACCAAGTACCTGGGAGGACATGGCGACGTGATGGGCGGCGTGGTGGCCACGTCGACCGAGCACGCGGCTCGGCTGCGCCAGATCCGGGCGGTCACCGGTGGCTTGCTCCACCCGATGGCCGCCTACGGGCTGCACCGCGGCCTGCAGACACTCTCCACTCGGGTGCGTGCCCAGCAAGCCGGCGCTCAGAAGGTGGCCGCCTGGCTGCAGGAGCACCAAGCGTCGCGGACGTCTTCTACCCCGGGCTTCCGGGCTGTGACCCGCACGGGCTCATCGGCCGCCAGCAGTCAGGACCGGGCGCCGTTGTCGCGTTCACGATGGCCGACGGCTACGCCGGTGCGGTCCGGGTGGCGTCCGCGTGCCGCCTCATCACCCATGCCGTCTCGCTGGGTGGCGTCGACACGCTGATCCAGCATCCGGCCGCGCTGACCCACCGACCGGTGGCTGCGGACGCGAAGCCCGCTGCCGGGCTGCTACGGCTGTCGATCGGGCTGGAGGATCCGGCCGACCTGATCGCTGACCTCGCGGCGGCTCTCGCGCCGGTTTAGAGCTTTTCCACAGGGGAGTACCGCAACAGCAGGCGCTTGACGCCTGTCGATCCGAAGTCGACTGAGGCGACCGCCTTGTCGGCCAGCCCTTCCACCGCGATCACCGCGCCCATGCCGAACGTGTCGTGCACCACCCGGTCACCCGGCTCAAGCACCGGGACCGGGCGGGTGCCCGCCGTCGGCTTGGCGGCCGGCAGCGAGGTGGCGCGGCGGCGTACGGCGGTGGCGGTCGCCGACGACGGCAGGTAACCGCCGCCGTTGAGGTAGCGGGTCGACGCTGAGGACCCACCCCATTGTGTGGAAGCGTTCTCGGTACGGCGCCAGTCGACCAGCGTCGCGGGGACCTCGTCGAGGAACCGGGAGGCAGGGTTGTGCTGTGGCGCCCCACGCCGACCGCACCAGCGCCCGCGACACGTACAGCCGCTGGCGCGCCCGGGTCAGTCCGACGTAGGCCAACCGGCGCTCCTCCTCGAGCTCGGGCTGGTCGCCGAGCGACCGGGCATGGGGGAACACGCCGTCTTCGAGCCCGGTCAAAAACACGACAGGGAACTCCAGGCCCTTGGCGGTGTGCAGCGTCATCAGCGTCACCACGCCGCCCGCCTCGTCGTCGTCAGGGATCTGGTCAGAGTCGGCAACCAGCGCGACACGCTCCAGAACTCGCTCAGCGTGGCGTCGTCGCGCTCGTCGGCGAACTCTCGAGCGACCGCCATCAGCTCGCCAAGGTTCTCGACGCGCGTCTCGTCCTGCGGGTCGGTCGACGCCTCGAGCTCAGCGAGATAGCCGGACCTCGTCAGCACAGCCTCGGCGATCTCGTCGGGGCGGGCTCCGTCAGCGACCAGATGCTGCAGGCCGTCGACCATCGCGACGAACGACTCGATGCACTTCAGCGAGCGGGTAGCGATGCCTGGGGCGTCGGCTGCCTTGCGCAGCGCCTCCCAGAACGACACCCCGGTGCGAGCGGCGAGCACCTCGACGCAGGCTTCGGCCCGGTCGCCGATGCCCCGCTTGGGCACATTGAGGATGCGGCGCAGCGACACGGTGTCGTTGGAGTTCGCGAGCAGCCGCAGGTAAGCCAGCGCGTCACGCACCTCACGCCGCTCGTAGAAGCGCACCCCCCCGACGACCTTGTAGGGAGACCGACCCGGATGAACACCTCCTCGAAGACCCGGCTCTGGGCGTTGGTGCGGTAGAAGACCGCCACGTCGCCGAGCTTGGCGAGACCCTCGTCGGTGAGCCGGTCGATCTCCTCGGCGACGAACTGAGCCTCGTCGTGCTCGTTGTCGGCGACATAGCCGGTAAGGGCTCGCCGTCGCCGGCGTCGGACCATAGGTTCTTGGCCTTGCGGCCGAGGTTTCGGGAGATGACCGCATTGGCGGCGTCGAGGATCGTCTGGGTCGAGCGGTAGTTCTGCTCGAGCAGGATCGTGGTCGCCTTCGGGAAGTCCTGCTCGAACTGCAAGATGTTGCGGATGTTCGCGCCGCGAAACGCGTAGATCGACTGGTCTGCGTCTCCGACGACAAGCAACTCGGCGGGCTCGGCGGCCGGTGCGTCGCCGTCGGTTGACGTGGCTCCGACGAGGTCACCGTCGGCTGTACGTCGGGTGGCCATCGCCCGCCCCGCACAGCTCCCGCACCAGTGCGTACTGCGCATGGTTGGTGTCTTGGTACTCGTCGACGAGGACGCGGCGGAAGCGGCGCCGGTAGGTCTCCCTCACCTCGGGGAACGCCTGGAAGAGGTGCACCGTCGTCATGAGCAGGTCGTCGAAGTCCAGCGCGTTCGCGTCGCGCAGCCGTGCCTGGTAGGTGGTGTAGCACTCGGCGAACACCCGCTCCAGTGCGTTCTGGGCCGTGCCGGCCGCGGCGGCGGGGTCGAGCAACTCGTTCTTGCAGTTGCTCACCCAGTTGAGCACCGCGCGCGGGTTGTAGCGCTTCGGGTCGAGGTCGAGGTCTCGGCAGACGAGCGCCATCAGCCGGCGTGAGTCGGCGTCGTCGTAGATGGAGAAGTTCGAGCCGTAGCCGAACCGGGTGACCTCCTTGCGCAGGATCCGGACGCACGCAGAGTGGAATGTCGACACCCACATGAGCTTGGCGCGGCCACCGACGAGGTCCTCGACCCGCTGCCGCATCTCAGCAGCCGCCTTGTTGGTGAAGGTGATCGCAAGGATTGAGCCAGGGTGGACCTTGCGCTGCGCCAGCAACCAGGCGATACGCCGAGTCAGCACCGGGTCTTGCCCGACCCCGCTCCAGCGACGACGAGCAGGGCCGCAGCTTCGGAGGTCACCGCCGCTCGTTGGGAGGGGTTCAAGCCCTCCAACAGCTCATCAGGGGTGGGCTGACGCCGCCGACCGGGCGGCGGGGACGGGTCGACCGGAGCGGCGGTGTCGGCCAGCGGCGGCAGCGGAAGAAGCGCGGACATGTCGCTTCTCATGCTACGGGCGAGGGCCGACGTACCTGGGTGTTGAGGAGCGGTGGCTGCGGCGACTCAGCCGATGGAGAGGCCGTGCTCGCGGAAGTACGGCACCGGGTCGACGGCTGATGACAGGTCCGAAGCGAGCCGGTACTCAAAGTGCAGGTGGTAGCCGAAGGAGTTGCCGGTGTCGCCGACGCGGCCGAGCGGCTGGCCTTTCAAGACCGGCGTGCCGGGGTTACCTCGATGGCGCTGAGGTGGTTGTACCAGACCTGGTCACCGTTCGGCAGCTGCACGCGGATCTGGTTGCCGTACGCCCCATCCCAGCCGGTCTGTACGACGGTGCCGTTGCCGACGGCGACGACGGGAGTGCCGTAGGCGGTAGCCAAGTCGATACCGGTGTGGTAACCCGAGGCCCAGTACGGACCGGCTACGCCGAACATCGCCGTGAACCGAAAGCCAGTCGTGGGCAGCACCCACTGGTTGCTCGACAGCCGCTTCGCGAACTTCTCGGCGTTGTTGGCCGCTTCCCGCAGGTCGGCGTTGTTGCCGCTCCCCGCGGGCCGGCGTTGTTGGCCGCTTCCCGCAGGAGGTTGTAGCGGACGAGCAAACGCCTCTCGGCCTTGGTTGTGGCGTCCTTCTTGTTCACCGGAACTGTCGCGGGGCGGGTCGCCGACCGGCTGATCTTCGTCGCGTCACGGGAGGCAAGCGCCAACGTCGCTGTGTTGACGACGTAACCCCCACCGACGGTATGGGTGCGGTCAGCGGCTGGTCTGGTGTCGTCGTCGCCGGCAATCGCCTGGCCGACGGTCGCTGTTCCGACAGCGGCGATCAGCAGGGCTGCCCCTACGATCATCGAGGAGCAAGCCGCCGACGCCGGGCCTTGCCAGCACGATGCAACGACACGGGCGAGTAAACCTTCCGGAGATGGTGAAGAGCGGCAGTTCGACCGCCTCAGGAGACTATCGGCTTGGAACAGGGTTTGCGAAACCGCCGACGAGGACCCTGTGGATCGGTGGCGATCATTCGCAGCCTTACTCGCCCCGGAGAGCAACTCGAGTTGCTCTGCCGCCGGCGGCCCGGCAGGGAGCCGTTCGTCGTGTCGGGTGGTCACCTGAGCCGAGCGGAAATGCTTACCGAGCGCCTCGCTCTGCCGTTGGTAGCTCGACCCGATACCCTGACCATAGAGTAGCGTCGGCTCTTCCAGCATCCGCTCGAATGTGAGTTTGCAAATACGTTGGCCATGTTCAACCATGAATGGCACATCGTGCGCGCGGACTTCTAAGGCGGCCGTGGCGCCCATGTAGTTACCATCTGGATCGTAACCGAAGCCAGGGTCAAAAAAGCCGGCGTAGTGGGTACGAAGCTCGCCACTCGTCGGATCGTAGGCGGTCATCTCAGCCGCCAGTGAGGGCGGGATAGTAACAGCCTCGCGGGACATCAGCAGATAAAAGTTCTTCGGGCTGAGAACGACGCGGTGCCCGTCCTCACGATGGACGGCTTCCCAGAAGGGCTCCCGGTCGGCGAGTCCCGTCTTTGTCATGTCGAGAAGGGGTGCACTCCCGCGAGCGCGATATCCAACCTGCCCCTGCGCATCACCACGCAAATTCAGACTCAGAAACAGACCCGCGGACAGCGCCAAGTCGCCGTCCGGTACAGCTCTACCATCGGCAAAGAGCATCGGTTGCTTTCGATGCTCTGTACGGATTTCCTCATCAGCGAGCTGGTTATGACTGGTGGAAAGACGTAGCTGATTGAGAGAAGAGTCTTCACGCACCCGCACGGGAAAGGATAGCGGAACGACCTCGAGGTAGAGTTGCCCCTCATACCCGGCTTCGATCTCGTCGAATCGTGCGCTGTAATCCGTGATGACTCGGGTAAAGACGTCGACCCGCCCGGTTGAACTTTTCGGGTTCGCTTTACCCCGGATGCCTTGCGGGAGCGTCAAACGCTCCTTGAGCGGAACCAAATATGGCAAGTTCGTCTCCAGGACCGCGCCTTCGCGGCGCAGATCCAGCTCGTCAATAATGTAGTCCTTCACTCGACGGTCCACGGACTGGCTTCCTGGAAGAAAGCTGCATCTGATCCGGTAGGCGACGTCACCCAAGCGGAGATCCAAACTGGCTGGCTGAATATTGCCGTGCGGGATGGTGTATTTGCCCGCGTCGATCACTCGCGCCGCGATCGCCGCTTCCAGGTGTTGGTTCGGCAGGACGCCAGCCTTGCCGTCAGGCAACCGCAACATGGCACCACACCCCTCGTCTCGCCGATGTCTCCCAGAGTCTAAGCGCCGTCGAGCCGTCAGGGCGGCGATCTGAGACCCGCAGGAGACGAGCCCCGGGTCACCAGCCGGCCGGCTGCTCGTCACCCGAACGCACCGGTTGGCGTGTCCGTTGGCTAGTGTGCACGCGTCAGGTGTCGGGCGACTCCGCGCGGTTGGGAAGGCGGTTCGTGGTTCATGGTCCCGATTCGCGTCGTGGTCGCCAAGCCCGGGCTGGACGGGCACGACCGAGGCGCCAAGGTCATCGCCCGCGCGCTTCGCGACGCCGGTATGGAGGTCGTCTACACCGGCTTGCACCAGACGCCGGAGCAGATCGTCGAGACAGCGATCCAAGAAGATGCCGACCTGATCGGCTTGTCGGTGCTGTCGGGGGCGCACATGACGCTGTTCCGCAAAGTGGTGGAGCTGCTGAAGGAGCGTGACGCGAGCGACATCGTGGTCTTCGGCGGCGGGATAATCCCCGAAGACGACATCCCGCTGCTTGCAGAGCTGGGGGTGGCCAAGATCTTCACCCCCGGAGCGAAGACCACCGACGTCGTTGCCTGGGTCAACTCCACCCTAGGAGCCGACGCCGGCTAGCCCCGGCGCGACTCGACCTCGGTGACGAAGGCAGCCACCAGGCGAGCGAGCTCGTCGGGGTGAGTCTGGGGCACCCAGTGGCCGGCGTCCAGCTGGACCCGGGTCAAGTCGGGCGCGAACGCCTCAACAGTGCCGACCAGCGCTGGCGTTACGTACTTGTCCCGCAGGGGGACGATGAGCTGGACCGGCAGTGCGGTTCGCGGCCCGCCCGCGAACCGGGGCCGGTGCCGCAGGTTGGCCCGGTAAAGGTTGACGCCGTGGGCAGCGTCCTGCGGCAGGGTTGCAGCGAAGTGGCGGCTGCCCTCTGGCCGGTTGGAGAGCATCCGCTCCGCCAGCCGGCGGAGCACCAGCTCAGGCAGCACCGGCACTTGGAAGGCGTAGACGTACCACGACCGAGCGGCCTGCTGCAGCGCCTGCTGACGCAGGTCCCAGCCGTCGCGCAATGCCGATGTGACAAAGCTGCGCACGTGGTCGAGGCAGGGGCCACTGATCGACGTGAACGACGCGATCCGTCCGGTCAGCCGCGAGTCGAACGGCTCGCTGATCACCGCGTCCCACGCCTGCACCGAACCCCAGTCGTGCCCGACCACGTGCACCCTCCGGCGGGGGGAGAACGCATCCATCACGGCGATCAGATCGGTGACGAGGTGGGGGGAGAAGTAGTCAGCCCCGGTCGCTGGCTGGTCGGAGGCACCGGCGCCGCGAACGTCGTACACGATGCAGTGGAACCGGTCCGTCAGCCGCTCAACGACGGGTTCCCAGACGTCATGGGTGTCAGGAAAGCCGTGCACGAAGACAACGGGAGGGCCATTGTCGGGGCCTTCCCACACCGCCAGCCGCAACCCTTCCGAGCTGATCGTGTGCGTGCTGAGTGGCGACTCTGACGAGTCGGTCATCGGGTGTCCTTCCAGCTGTTGAGTCACCCCGAGGCTGCTGAGTCGGCTCATCGTGGCTAGGCTCCGAGGACATCTTCGCAGCAGCCGAGTCGACAGCTTAGGACGGCAACCACTCGTGGATCTGATGGAGTACCAGGCCAAGCAGCTGTTCGCCAAGCACGACGTGCCGGTGACGTTGGGAACGGTTGTCGAGACAGCTGAGGACGCTTGTGCGGCTGCGGAGAAGCTCGGAGGCCGCGTCGTCGTGAAGGCCCAGGTGCTGACCGGCGGCCGGGGCAAGGCCGGCGGTGTCAAGCTCGCCCAGGACCCGCAGGAGGCGTTGGCGCACGCCGAGCAGATCCTCGGCATGGACATCAAGGGCCACACCGTACGTCGCGTGCTGGTCACACCGATCGCCGACATCGCCGAGGAGTACTACTTCTCGTTCCTCGTCGACCGGGCCGCGCGCCAGTACCTATGCATCGCGAGCACCGCAGGCGGGATCGAGATCGAGGTGGTGGCGCACACCACCCCGGAGGCGGTCGCGAAGGTCGCCATCGACCCGCTCGTCGGCGTCGACGAGGCGAAGGCACGCGAGATCGTCGAGACGACCGGCTTCCCGACCCAGGTCACCGAGGAGGCTGTCGACATCGTCCGCAAGCTGTGGCAGGTGTTCGTCGAGGAGGACGCGACCCTGGTCGAGGTGAACCCCCTCGGGCTGCTGGGCGATGGGAACCTGGAGGCGCTCGACGGCAAGATGACCCTTGACGGGAATGCCGACTTCCGCCACCCCGAGCACGCTGCGTTCGAGGACAAGGCCTCAGCCGACCCGCTGGAGGCGGCCGCCAAGGCGCGGGGCCTCAACTACGTCAAGCTCGACGGCGAGGTGGGCGTCATCGGCAACGGAGCGGGGTTGGTGATGTCGACGCTCGATGTGGTCGCGTATGCCGGTGCGGCGTACGGCGTCAAGCCGGCCAACTTTCTCGACATCGGAGGCGGCGCGTCAGCTGAGGTGATGGCCGACGGCCTCGACATCGTCTTGGGCGACGACCAGGTGAAGAGTGTGTTCGTCAACGTCTTCGGTGGCATCACCGCCTGCGACGCGGTGGCCAACGGCATCGTCTCCGCCCTGCAGATCCTCGGCGACGCCGCGACCAAGCCGCTGGTGGTCCGGCTCGATGGCAACAACGTCGAGGAGGGCCGGCGTATCCTCGCCGAGGCCGACCACCCCCTGGTGACCTGTGCCGACACGATGGACGGCGCGGCGGACCGGGCCGCACAGCTTGCCGCGGCACCTGCACCCCAAGAGCAGAGGGCGTGACGTCGTGGCGATCTTCTTGACCGAGCAGAGCCGGGTCATCGTGCAGGGGATGACGGGCTCCGAAGGCTCCAAGCACACGCAGCGGATGCTGGACTCCGGCACCACGATCGTCGGCGGGGTGACACCGGGCAAGGGCGGCCAAAGCGTCCACTTCGACGGCGAGACCGTGCCTGTCTTCGGGTCTGTGGCCGAGGCGGTGGAGACTGCCGGTGCCGACGTCTCGGTCGTCTTCGTCCCCCCGAAGTTCACCAAGTCGGCGGTGATCGAGTCGGTCGACGCTGGCATACCACTGATCGTGGTGATCACCGAGGGCGTGCCGGTCAAGGACACGGCGGAGTTCTTCGCCTACGCCAAGAACATCGCCACGTCTCGCATCGTCGGGCCCAACTGTCCGGGTCTCATCAGCCCCGGTAAGTCCAACGCGGGCATCATCCCGGCCAACATCACCGAGCCCGGCCGGCTGGGGTTGGTGTCGAAATCGGGCACGCTGACGTACCAGATGATGTACGAGCTGCGCGACCTCGGGTTCTCCTCCGCGATTGGCATCGGCGGCGACCCGATCATCGGCACTACTCATGTCGACGCGCTGCAGGCCTTCGAGGACGACCCAGACACCGACGCGGTGGTGATGATCGGTGAGATCGGCGGCGATGCCGAAGAGCGGGCCGCCGCCTACATCCAGGAGCACATCACCAAACCGGTCGTCGCCTACGTCGCCGGCTTCACGGCACCGGAGGGCAAGACGATGGGCCACGCCGGCGCGATCGTCTCGGGCTCCGCAGGCACAGCACAGGGCAAGAAGGAAGCTCTGGAGGCCGTTGGGGTCAAGGTAGGCAAGACACCCTCAGAGACTGCGCACGTTATGCGCGACCTGCTCAGCTCCTCCCTCTGAGTCCACCTCCCTGCTCAAGGATCCGACGCTCAGCACGCCATAGCGGTCATCACGTCGGATTCTTCCGCCGGACCCTTGCGAACGATCCGACGCTGGGCACGTCAGCGCGTGCTAGACGTCGGATCTTGGGGTGGGGGTTGGCACAGGCGAGCGGCTGGCAGCGTGCGGGCGGCGTGTCCACCACCTGCCCGGGCGGTGTCTCGGCGACCATGAACGGCAATGACTGACCTGCTCTCTCGTCCTGCGTCACCTGCCGTCACCAAGCCAGCGAGGAGCGGGCCGCCACTCGCGGGGTACGGCCTGGTCGTTGCCGCGTGGACGGCGGTCATCGGCATCACCCCCTTCGTGACCGTGGCTGTGATTGCGTGGTTCGCGGCCGACTCGGGCACGTTCGCCGACGCCGTCCGCGTCGGTGCACTCTCGTGGCTGGTCGGCAATGGAGGGGAGTCCACCTGGACGGCGTCGCGATCACCCTGGTCCCCCTTGGCAGTGTCGGCGTGATCGGCTGGCTGCTATATCGAGGCGGGCGGTGGGTCGGGGGGCACGCCAGCGACCGCTCCTGGAGAGATCTCGTTGCGGGCGCCGTCGCCATCGGTCTCGGTTACTGCGCCGTCGCCCTTGGCGTGCTGGGCCTCACGTGGTCGTCGGACGTGCATGCCGATGTCGTCCGCACCGCGTGCTCGACGCTCCTCCTGGGCCTTGTCTTCGGGGGCCACGGGGTCATCCGAGGGTCTGGCCGCAGCAGTGAACTCCTCGGCCGGCTGCCCGAGGAGGCCCGCGCGGCGCTGCACGGCGGCATGGGGGGCGCCGCCGTCCTCATGGCCGCCAGCGCAGCGTTGACCACCGTCGCGTTGGTCACCCACTTCGGCACAGCGGTGACCCTCGCGGAGGAGCCTGCACTCCGGTCTGATCGGGGGAGCGGTGATAGCACTGGTCGGGCTCGCGCTGCTGCCCAACGCCGTACTCTGCGCCGGAGCGTTTCTTGCCGGGCCAGGCTTCGCTGTCGGCTCAGGCACCGTCGTGGCTCCTGGCGAGGTGTCGACCGGGCCGCTGCCGGCCTTCCCGTTGCTCGCAGCGGTGCCGCGCACGGACGGCTCAGCATGGTGGGAGGTAGCCGTTCTCACCGTGCCGCTTGCCGCTGGGGCAGTCGCGGGGCTGCTCGCGGTACGCCGCTATCCCGCCGCTGCCTTGCAGCCAGCGGCGCTGCGCGGCGGCGTAGCCGGGCTGACCGCGGGCGTCGGCTTCGGCCTGCTGACCGGACTCAGCGCCGGCGCCGTTGGCCCCGGTCGGATGCAAGACGTAGGTCCCTACCTGCTCCCCACCGTTGTGGCCTGCGCCGCTGCGTGCCTGCTCGGCGGTGTCGTCGCGGCCGCGGCCATGCATTGGCTGGCCACCCGGCGGCCGCTGCCGACGCGGGGCCGCTCTCGAGCCGCATCACCTCAGCAGCAGGAGTCCGTCGCGTCCGACGAGCCGGCAGTTCCTGACCACACCCGGTAGGGGCTGCCCGTCGGCTCGGTATGGTGAGCGCGCCGTCCGCCCACACCATCCCCAGGAGCGCCCGCGTCCGTGTCTGCTCGACTCGTGGTGCTCGTCTCCGGGGCTGGTTCCAACCTGCAGGCCCTGCTCGACGCCTGCACCGATCCGGCGTACGGCGCCGCGGTCGTGGCGGTGGGTGCCGACCGGGTCGGCACCGGTGGCGTCGAACGGGCGCGGAAGGCGGCGTACCCACGTTCGAGCTTCCTCTCACGACGGCAACCAGCCGGTCCGAATGGGACGCTGCGTTGACCGAGCACGTCGCGGCATACGCTCCGGACCTGGTCGTCTCGGCGGGGTTCCTGAAGCTAGCGGGCGAGACGTTTCTGGCGAAGTTTGGCGGCCGCTTCGTCAACACCCATCCCGCCTTGCTCCCCTCCTTCCCCGGCGTGCATGCCCCGCGCGACGCCCTCGCGTACGGAGTCAAGGTCACCGGCGCCACACTGTTCGTCGTCGACGCCGGCGTCGACACCGGCCCGATCGTCGCGCAGGCCGCCGTACCCGTCGCCGATGACGACGACAAGGCGACCCTGCACGAACGCATCAAGGCGGCCGAGCGCGAGATGCTTGTCGAGTACGTCGGCAAGATCGCTCGGTGCGGACTCACGCTCGACGGCAGGAAGGTCACGATTCCGTGAACGACGACAGGCGGCCGGTGCGGCGCGCGCTGATCTCTGTGTATGACAAGGAACGGCTCGACGAGCTCGGGTCCGCGCTGGCAGCGGCTGGCGTGGCGATCGTCTCGACCGGCTCCACTGCCACGCGGCTGGCCGAGGCAGGCATCGACGTCACGCGCGTAGAGGAGGTCACCGGATTCCCCGAGTGCCTCGACGGGCGCGTCAAGACCCTGCACCCCCGCATCCACGCCGGCCTGCTCGCCAACCAGCGCCTGGAGTCCCATCGCCAGCAGCTTGACGAGCTCAGCATCGAGCCGTTCGACCTCGTCGTGTCGAACCTGTACCCCTTCACCGTGACCGCCGCCTCCGGCGCCTCGCCCGAGGAGTGCATCGAGCAGATCGACATCGGCGGTCCCTCGATGGTGCGAGCGGCCGCCAAGAACTGCGCGAGCGTCGCGGTCATCACCTCTCCGCACCAGTACGACGAGCTGCTTGCCGCCGTGCGCGACGGCGGCTTCACGCTGCGGCAACGACAGCGGCTGGCCGCCGCGGCGTTTGCGCACACCGCGACGTACGACGTGGCGGTCGCCGAGTGGTTCGCCCAGGAGGTCGCAGGTGACCCCGACGTGTGGTGGCCGGACTTCGCCGGCATCACGCTGCAGCGCCGCACGGTGCTGCGGTACGGCGAGAACGCCCATCAGCCCGCCGCGCTGTACGCCGACCTCAACGCCGAACCCGGGCTGGCTCAGGCCGAGCAGCTGCACGGCAAGGAGATGTCGTTCAACAACTACATCGACGCCCAGGCCGCCCACCGGGCCGCCTACGACTTCGACGACCCCGCGGTCGCGATCATCAAGCACGCCAACCCGTGCGGGATCGCGACCGGCACTGATGTGGCGGACGCGCACGCCAAGGCACACGCCTGCGACCCCGTCTCGGCGTACGGCGGCGTCATCGCCGCCAACCAACCAGTCACCGCCGCGATGGCGGACCAGCTCGTGGACGTGTTCACCGAGGTCATCGTGGCGCCCGACTTCGACGAGGCGGCGCTCGTCACTTTGACGGCGAAGAAAAACCTGCGGTTGCTGCGGTCCCCTGCGCCGCCCCGATCTCTCGTTGAGTGGCGCCCTATCACCGGCGGAGTGCTCGCGCAGGTCGTGGACCGTTTCCAGGCCGACGGTGACGCCCCCAAGAACTGGCAGCTGGTCTGCGGTGACGCGCTCGACGGAGAGGGGCTGCGCGACCTGGCGTTCGCCTGGCGGGCGTGCCGTTCGGTGAAGTCCAACGCGGTGCTGCTGGCCGCTGACCGCGCCACGGTCGGTGTCGGCATGGGTCAGGTGAACCGGGTCGACTCGGCCCGGCTGGCGGTGGCGCGCGCGGGCGAGCGAGCGGCCGGCTCGGTCGCCGCCTCTGACGCGTTCTTCCCGTTCGCCGATGGGCTCGAGGTGCTGGTGGAAGCCGGCGTGCGAGCCGTCGTACAACCCGGTGGGTCCAAGCGCGACGACGAGGTGATCGCCGCCGCACAGGCCGCCAGGGTGCCGATGTACTTCACCGGCGCCCGCCACTTCGCGCACTGAGCAACCGTGACATCAACATCTGCGGGCGCGGAGAACTGAGCACCACATTGGGCTCACGGGTTCCGCAGCATGCGGTTACTGCGGTCGCCGGCGCGGCCCCCGTCGCTGGTCGCCGGCGACCGATCACCGGGACCGTTTGTGTTTGATGAGGCACCGGGTGAATCGTTGTTCGAGGTGGGAGCGGGGTGGGTGGAGGATGCGGTTGCGGTGGCGGCGTTGGTCGGTGGTGGTTGCGCCGGCGCCGAGTACTGGTGGCGGCAGGGAGCGGAAGGTGCGGTTGGTCGGTGTGGTCCAGATGATCGCGCCGGTGTCGGGGTCTGGCGCCACCTTCATGCGTGGGTGTTCTCGGGTGGTGTGGCAGTTGGTGGACATTCCGTGGCCGTTGCTGGCGGTGGTGGGGCCACCTTTCGCGTACTCGACGATGTGGTCGATGTCGCGGATGGGGGAGGCGCAGTTGATGCCGCGGCAGTGTTGGTCGCGGATGGTGATGAAGTCGCGCAGCGCGCCGTCGAAGCGCCGGCGGCGGGTGTCGGCGGCGGTGAGGGTGGCGTCGAGGGGGTCGGTGTAGAGCCGTTTGACCCAGGTGTTGCCGGTGGTGGCGATCAGCCGGGCGACCGGGGCGGGGATCGGCCCGCAGCCGGTGAGTTCGGCGGGGTTGTCGTCAGCACCGAACAAGGTCGCGTCGGTCATGACCAGGTTGAGGTGCACCTTGACGTCGTCGGGTTCGGTGACGCCGGTGACGCGGTCGACCAGGGTGTCGCACATCAGGTGGCTGATCGACCTGTTGTCGCCGGCGGCGCGCAGGGCGCGGGCGTGGTCGTCTAGGGCGTGCCAACACGCAGCGGCTTGCTCGGCGGGCAGGTAGGCGGCGAGATAGGCAGTGCCGGGTGTTGCTGGGTTCACAGTGACGTGTTTGTCGGCGCGTTCGGCGGTGGCTTTGCGGGCTGCTGCGTCGGGGTCGATCTCGATCACCCGGCGCTCCACCAGCCTGCGGATCTTGCCCGGCGGCACGTCGGCGGCTTCTTCGGCGATGATCTGGTCAGCCAGCGCTTGTTGGGCCGGGTCGTCCAGCAGCTGGGTCTCCCGGGCAACCGCCCGTGCGGTGGTGAGGTTCAGCTGCCCGGCCATCAACGCCGCCAGCGTGTGCGGGTGCTTGGTGGCCAGGTTGTAGCAGTCGGCGACGTACGACTGCGCCGTCAAGGTCGACAGCCGGCAGACCAACGACACCTCAGCGATCAGCGACCGGTACCGCCCCGGCGAATCCGGCACCCGAAGGTCAGCGTCAAGAGAGTTCCGCTGGTCAACGAAGGCCGCAACCTGCCGGACCTGCTCAGCCTGCAGCGCACAGATCTGCCGCTGCAAGTCACCAATGCTGTCCAGGGTCGCCGACACCGCGTCCAAACGCACCGCCCACCGATCACTCCGCAGCTGGTCAGACACTGCAGCATCTGGGTTGGTCGGCTCAAGGCCGTCGGGGAGTCCTGCGCTAGTCATAGGTCGGAACATATCTTCGACCGCCGACAGTCTTTGCCCCATATGAGCCGGTCAAGAGGAATGTGGACAACTTTCGGCTGGCGGAGCCTATGTGGGTACGGGCGTGGCAAAGGGTCCAGCAGGGGCACCCCGTGGCTTGGTCAGTTACGCATCATCACTGCGTTGACGCCGGGCCCATCGGCGACGGCAGGACTTCGGGCAGCGCGTGACACAATCGGCGCCGTGACGGCTCAGATCCTCGACGGCAAGGCGACGGCGGCGGCGATCAGGGCTGATCTAGCGCACCGGGTGGCGCGACTTGCCGAGCGAGGAGTGCGGCCCGGCCTCGGCACGGTGCTGGTGGGCGAGGACCCCGGCAGCATGTCGTACGTCGCCGGCAAGCACCGCGACTGCGCACAGGTGGGCATCGCCTCCATCCGCTCACACCACCCGGCCGACATCAGCCAGGAGTTCCTCGAGGACCGTATCGCCGAACTCAACGCCGACCCGGCCTGCACGGGCTTCATCGTGCAGCTCCCACTGCCCAAGCACCTCGACGCGCATCCGGCGATCGAGCTCGTCGACCCGAGCAAGGACGCTGACGGCCTGCACCCCACCAACCTGGGGCGGCTCGTGCACATGGACGACGCGCCGCTTCCGTGCACGCCGCGCGGCATCGTGGAGCTGCTGCGCACGTACGACGTCCCCGTCGCCGGAGCCGACGTGTGCATCGTCGGCCGCGGCGTGACCGTCGGTCGCCCGCTGGGTCTGGTGCTGACCAGGAGGAGCGAGAACGCCACGGTGACCCTGTGCCACACCGGTACCCGCGACCTGGCCGCGCAGGTGCGCGGGGCCGACATCGTGGTTGCCGCGGCTGGCGTCTCGGCGATGATCACCGCCGACATGGTGAAACCAGGCGCCGTCGTCCTAGACGTCGGTACGTCGCGCACTGACGCCGGCCTTGTCGGCGACGTCGCGCCGGAGGTGTACGAGGTAGCCGGTTGGATCGCTCCGATGCCCGGCGGAGTCGGACCGATGACCCGGGCGATGCTGTTGACCAACGTCGTGGAGGCGGCCGAGCGCGCGGCCGGCACGGGGTGAGTTGGCTCAAGAAACCGTCGACAACGGGCGGGATCATCTTTCTGATCGTGGTCGCTGTCTTGCTGGTCGGATTGGTCATGGCCGCTTCCGGAGCCTGGCGGTCGGGGGTGACCATCATGGGTGGGAGCTTCGGCCTTGCCTTCATGGCGCGCCTGGTTCTGCCTGATGAGCGCGCCGGGATGCTGCGGATTCGTCGCCGCTTCGTCGACCTTGCCACGATGGCAATCTGCGGTGTTGGGATGGTGTTCCTCGCCTCAGTGATCCCAACCAGGCGCTGAGGGCTGAGAGCTCCGTCAACCGCATCAGCGGAACACGACGGTCTTGCGGCCGTTGAGCATGACGCGCGTCTCGGTGTGCCACCGGACCGCCCGGGAAAGGACAAGGCTCTCGACGTCCCGTCCAGCCGACGCCAGGTCCTCGGGGGTGAATCCGTGATCAACGCGGGCGACGTCTTGTTCGATGATCGGTCCCTCGTCGAGAGCTGTGGTCACGTAGTGGGCAGTCGCACCGATCAGCTTGACGCCACGCTCATGCGCCTGGTGGTACGGCCTGGCGCCTTTGAAGCTCGGCAGGAAGGAGTGGTGGATATTGATCGCCCGTCCGCTGAGGACCCGACAAACGTCCTCGGACAGCACCTGCATGTAGCGGGCGAGCACCACAAGGTGGATGCCGAACTCGTTGACCAGCCGCAGCAACTCCCGCTCCGCCGCCTGCTTCGTGTCCGCGGTCACCGGGATGTGGTGAAAGGGGATCCCGTAGGACGCGGCGAGCTTCTCGAAGTCGCGGTGGTTGGAGACAATCGCTGGTATCTCGATCTGCAATGAGCCGGTGCTCCACCGAAACAGCAGGTCGTTGAGGCAGTGGCCGAAGCGCGACACCAGGATCAGTGTTCGGTACGGCGTGCGGGACTCCCACAGCGCCCACTCCATCGCGAAGCGTTGCGCCACGTCACGGAACCGTCGGCGCAGGTCGGCAACGTCGGTGGCCCCCGGCGAGACGTGGAACTGCATTCGTAGGAAGAACCGGCCGGTCTCCGGGTCGCCGTACTGCTGACTCTGGACGATGTTCGCCGTCTGCTCGACGAGGAACCCCGACACCGCGTGCACGATGCCCGGCCTATCGGGACACTGCACCGTCAGCACGAAGTCGGTCGCCGTCGTCTCAGTCATGGTTGAGTATTGATCCCATGACGGCTGCCGTCGAACTTCACCCCAAGGACGGCTGGCCGCTGATCGCGTTCCCCGACGCCGCCGCGTTCGAGCGCTGGCTGGACGATCACCAGCACGACACCACCGGACTCTGGCTGAAGATCGCCAAGAAGGCGAGCGGCATCACCTCCATCACCTACGACGAGGCCGTTGATGTGGCGCTGTGCTTCGGCTGGATCGACGGCCAAAAAGGCAGCTACGACGGCGACTGGTTCCTGCAACGGTTCACACCACGACGTCCCCGCTCCATCTGGTCCAAGATCAACACCCACAAGGTGCAAGCCCTCACCGAGGCGGGCCGGATGCGCCCCGCTGGGTTTGCGGAGGTCGAGAAGGCAAAAGCCGACGGCCGGTGGGACGCTGCGTACGGCGGTTCGCGGGATATGACGGTGCCCCAAGATCTGCAGGAGTTCCTCGAGGCGAACCCCGACGCCGCTGCTTTCTGGGCATTGTTGAGTTCGACCAACCGTTATGCGTTCCTGTTCCGGTTGCACACCGCCAAACGGCCAGAGACGCGCGCCAAGCGGTTCGCCGAGTTCACCCGCATGCTCGGGGCAGGCGAGAAGTTCCACTCCTGACAACCCCCGCCAGTCGGGGCTCCACGGCAGGCCGCCCTCACGGCTGACCGCACTCGCGGCCCGCGGTCAGCCGATCAGGCCGAGGTCGCGGACCGCGTCGCGCTCCTCGCCAAGCTCCGCAGTGCTGGCATCGATACGGGACCGCGAGAAGTCGTCGATGTCGAGGCCTTGGACGATCTGCCAGTCCCCGCCCTGGGTGGTGACCGGAAACGACGAGACGAGGCCTTCGGGGACGCCGTACGACCCGTCAGAAACGACTGC
Organism: Nocardioidaceae bacterium; assembly: GCA_030447805.1. Classification (GTDB taxonomy): domain Bacteria; phylum Actinomycetota; class Actinomycetes; order Propionibacteriales; family Nocardioidaceae; genus JAUJOE01. The sequence continues at coordinate 92,342 of JAUJOE010000002.1, forward strand.
CATCGACACCCAGTCGCCGTCAGGCGTGCCCTGTCGCCAGTCACGGGCGTGGTCGACGGTGGCGCTGGCTGCACTAGCCGCACTCGAGGCGCCGCGGGCCTCGATGATGGCCGCGCCGCGCTTCTGCACGGTTGGGATGAAGTCGTTCTCGAGCCAGTCTTGGTCGGCGACGACCTCGGCGGCGTTGGCGCCGCCCACCTCGGCGTGGAAGATGTCGGGGTACTGCGTCGCGGAGTGATTGCCCCAGATAGTCATCTTGGTGATCTCGTTGACGCTCGAGCCGGTCTTCCTCGCCAGCTGGGCCAGCGCCCGGTTGTGGTCGAGCCGGGTGAGGGCCGAGAACCGCTCGGGTGGGATGTCTGGCGCGTTGCTCATCGCGATGAGGGCGTTGGTGTTGGCCGGGTTGCCGGTGACCGTCACGCGGATGTCGTCAGCGGCTACCTCGTTCAGCGCCTTGCCCTGGCCGGTGAAGATCGCGCCGTTGGCCTCGAGCAGGTCACCGCGCTCCATGCCCTTGGTCCGAGGCCGGGCACCGACCAGCAGCGCGACGTTAGCGCCGGCAAAGATCGCGTTGGGGTCGTCGCCGATTTCGACTCCGGACAACAGCGGGAACGCGCAGTCGTCGAGCTCCATGACCACGCCCTCAAGCGCGGTCAGCGCTGGGGTGACTTCGAGCAGCCGCAGCTCCACGGGGTGTCTGGCCCCAGCAGTGACCCGCTGGCGATCCGGAACAGCAGGCTGTATCCGATCTGGCCGGCTGCGCCAGTGACGGCGACCTTGACGGGAGTTGCGCTCACGGGCGGTGCTCCTATGGCGGGAGTGCGGCGACGTACGCCCGACGCTAGCAACCGCGACGCCGCGCAATCGGAACGGGTGAAGGGGTCGGGTGCCCCGGGCTAACCTCAGAGGTCATGGGTACGCCGCCACGCTGGCTCACCGACCACGGTCCCGAGCACTCGCAGTGGTACGTCGAGCGGTTCCGACGGATGGCCAGGGAGGGTACCGACCTCGCGCGCGTTTGCTGGATGCGATGCTGCCGCGGCATGCCCGCGTCCTGGATGCGACCCGGCCGCGTTGGTGCCTGGCCGCGCGGGGTCACGTCGTGGTGGGCGTCGACATCGACCGCATCGCTGCTGCGCGGGAGGATCATCCCGGTCCCGCGTGGCTCGTCGGCGACCTGGCAGTGCCGAGCCACCCCGACCCGTTCGACGCAGCGTGATGGCGGGGAACGTCATGCCGTACGTCGCGCCAGGCACCGAACGCGCCGTGCTCTCGCCCACCTGAAAGACGACATGGCCGCGTCGGGTTTGGGACCAAGCGCGGCTATGCGTTGGAGGACTTCGACGCCGACTTGGTTGCGGCCGGCTTCCGGCTCGAGCATCGGTTCGCGACGTGGGACCTGACCTGGGCAGACGCCGAGTTCGCCGTGAGCGTGCTCCGCCTTGAGCGGACCGAAAGCGACAGTTGACGATGCCTACAACCCGACCTCCGCAACAACACCGCGCGGCTCGTTGAACGGGCGGCCGCGGGTGACCCGTTCGAGCGGAAAGCGACAGTTGACGATGCCTACAACGCTGGCTCTCACGTTCCCTCCGCACCGCGCGTGATGGCGGCCGCGGGTGAGGAACGTCATGCCGTACGTCGCGCCTGGTGGCACCGAACGCGCCGCGTGCTCAGGACATGTTCCGCCGGTTGTCGATCGCTGATCCCGCACTCCGCAACGATCTGAAAGACGACCTCGGCCCCATCAGGTGATCTCCGGTCAACCGCTCGTCGGTGTTCATCGCGCACGAAGCGACGGCTATGCGCTCTCACGGGTGAGGTCGCCATCTCCGTAGTGACGCCGCCGGGGTGCTGGCAGCGCCGAACACGGCGACGAGGGCCGCCGCCTCGCTGGAGGCGGTGGCCGACCGGTGCTCACGACGTGCGGCTGAGTGGGCTGCGCTTCGGGTCCAGATTGCCGAGCGGGGTCGTCGGATCAACGTGAACGACCTGTGGATCGCCGCGACGGCGGTGGCGCACGGCATCCCCGTGGTGAGCCAGGACGCTGACTTTGACCCGCTCGACGGCGTCGGTGGCTTGTCGGTCGTGCGCGTCAAGCGCCGCTGCCACTCGCGGACCGCGCGGTTGAGCCGATATCTTGATGTCAAGCAATCTTTCGTACGTCGACCCGCTGGGAGCCGAGCCTCATGTCCAAGATCAAGGTGCAGAACCCCGTCGTCGAGCTCGACGGCGACGAAATGACCCGGATCATCTGGCAGTTCATCAAGGACCGCCTGATCCACCCCTACCTCGACATCGACCTCGAGTACTACGACCTGGGCATCGAGAGCCGCGACGCCACCGACGACCAGATCACCATTGACGCAGCGAACGCCATCAAGGAGCACGGCGTCGGCGTCAAGTGCGCCACGATCACGCCGGACGAGGCGCGGGTCGAGGAGTTCGGGCTCAAGAAGATGTGGGTGTCGCCCAACGGCACGATCCGCAACATCCTCGGTGGCGTCGTGTTCCGCGAGCCGATCATCATCAGCAACATCCCCCGGCTCGTACCGGGTTGGACAAAGCCGATCATCATCGGCCGGCACGCCCACGGCGACCAGTACCGCGCAACGAACTTCAAGGTGTCCGGACCCGGCACCGTCACGATCTCGTTCACCCCTTCTGACGGCGCCGAGCCGATCGAGCACACGGTTGTCGAGATGCCTGAAGATGGCGGCGTCGTGATGGGCATGTACAACTTCAACAAGTCGATCGAGGACTTCGCCCGCGCCTCGTTCTCCTATGGGCTGCAACGCGGCTACCCGGTCTACATGTCCACGAAGAACACGATCCTCAAGGCGTACGACGGCGCGTTCAAGGACATCTTCCAAGGCGTGTTCGAGCGGGAGTTCAAGGCCGACTTCGAGGCGGCGGGCCTCACCTACGAGCACCGGCTGATCGACGACATGGTCGCGGCGGCGTTGAAGTGGGAGGGCGGGTACGTCTGGGCGTGCAAGAACTACGACGGCGACGTGCAGTCCGACACCGTCGCCCAGGGGTTCGGGTCGCTCGGGCTGATGACCTCGGTGTTGATGACCCCCGACGGGAAGACCGTGGAGGCGGAGGCGGCGCACGGCACGGTGACGAGGCACTTCCGCCAACACCAGCAAGGAAAGCCGACGTCCACCAACCCGATCGCCTCGATCTTCGCCTGGACGGGCGGACTGAAGCATCGCGGGAAGCTCGACGGGACCCCGGACGTTACCTCGTTCGCCGAGGCCTTCGAGCAGGTCTGCGTCGAGACGGTCGAGGAGGGCAAGATGACCAAGGACCTCGCACTGCTCGTCGGGCCGGACCAGGCCTGGCTCACGACCGAGGAGTTCCTTGCTGCCCTCGATGACAACCTGCAGCAGAAGATGGCCTAGCCCATGCCACGCAAGGAGGCTCCATGACATCCGTTCGTGCCATCCTCACCCGAGGCGCAATCGCCGGCGCGGCCGGCACGACAGCGCTTAACGCGGCCACCTTCCTCGACATGGCGGTCCGCGGGCGCCCGGCGAGCTCAACACCGGAGCAGACCGTCGAGCGGGGGCTGGAACTAGCCGGTAAGGGTGTCCCCGGCGACGAAGAGCAGAGCAAAGCGCGGGCAACCGCCCTGGGGTCGTTGCTCGGAGCCACCGCAGGTACGGCTGCCGGTGTAGGGCTGGCCGCCCTGCAAGCAACCGGCTGGCCGCGGAGTCGAGCGGCCACGGTAACCGTCGCGTGGGCGCTGGCCATGGTCGCGGGCAACGGACCGATGACCGTCTTGGGCGTTACCGACCCGCGGACGTGGGGAGCAAAGGACTGGGTCGCCGACATCGTGCCGCACGTCGCCTACGCCGTTGCCGCAGCGGGAGCCCTGGGAGCGCTGACCCCTGGCTGGCAGGCGCGAGCCGCCTCGCCGGACGTCGCCGCCTGAAGAGCGGTAGCGGGGCAGCCGGATCCTCAGGCAGCGTCGTTCAGCAGGTCGAAGCGCAGCAGGTCGACAACGCTGCCGTCGGGCAGGTTGTAGCAGCGCCGGTCTCGGCCCGTCTCGGTGAAGCCGCACGCCCTGGCCACTCGCTGCGATGCCGGGTTGGTGGCCGCAGCGCCAAGACTGATCCGCTGCAGCCCGAGGCCACCGGCGTCGTCTGGGGTGAACGCGTGCCCGATCAGCAGCCGCAGGGCGGTCGTCATGACGCCGCGCCCCCGCGCGTCGGGATGGACGTGATAGCCGACCTCCCCTGAGTTGTAGTCCAGTCCGCCCAGTCCGAAGAGGTTGAGCGTTCCCAGGTAGGTGTCGTCCTCGGCGTCGGCGATCGACCACCGCAGCGCCGATCCGAGCGACGCAGAAAGCAGCCGGTCCCGATACATCAGGCGGAACTCCGCGGGAGTGCGGGGCAGCGGTATCGCGCCGAGCCACCTCAAGGCCTCCGAATCAGTGGTCGCCTCGACGTACCGTCGCTCGTCGGCCGCGGCGACATCGCGCAGCACGACGCGCTCTGCCGTCAGCCGCGGAGGGCGCAGCCACCGGGTCTTCGGCTCCCGGGAGTCGCTCGCCAGCAGCGTGCCGTGCCAGGCGTCGAGCGCCTCACCGCGCTGGGGCAGCGTCGCGCGACTGGAGCCCTCGAAGGTGAAGCCGTTCCGCCACGCCACCCGCCAGGACGGGTAGTTGCCGGCGTTGGCGGCCCACGTCACGGTGTGCAGGCCCATCCGGCCGAACCCCCAGTCGAGGATGAGCTTCACCGCCGCGCTCATGACACCCTTGCCCCGGACGCCGGGATGCGCGCCAAAAGCCAGCTCGCCGATCCCGGAGCCCTTCGGCCCGATGCTGATCGAGCCACCGAAGCGGCTGGGTCCGGCGCCGCCGTCAGCCTCGATGGCGAAGCCCCAGTCCCGGTCCTCCTCCCACGCTGCGCCCCGGCGAGCGACGAAGTCGGCGGCGTCGTGTCGGGTGTACGGCACCGGCACCGTCGTCCAGCGCTGGCTTACCGGGTCGATGCACTGCTCGTACACACCCTCGATGTCGTCCGTGGTGTGCGCCCGCAACGTCACCACGCCGGTTGACAGCGTGGGTACGTCGTCCGGGAACCGCATCGGGCCACCTTCTCGCGCTGCACGTCAGGCGATCAACTCGGTTTGCCGGCACGGAACCGTCGACCGATTACGCTGGTACGCCATGGACGGGCCTTCCCATCGGCTGACCGACGACCCCTGCTATAGCCAGTGCCGCTCGCTGCGGCCTGCCCGACGGGCAGGAGCGCGATGAGCGGCACGATTCGCGACATCGGCCTGGTCGGTCTGTTCATCCTGCTCGGCGGCTTCTTCGTCATCGCCGAGATGGCCCTGATCTCGCTGCGGGACAGCCAGGCCAAGGCGCTGAAGGACCAGGGCCGGCGCGGCGCGACGGTGGCCGACTCAACGCCGACCCGAACCGTTTCCTCGCAGCGGTCCAAGTTGGCGTCACGTTGTCAGGGTTCTTGTCTGCTGCCTTCGGTGGAGCCACGCTGGCCGGTCGATTGGCGCCCGTCTTCGCCGGTTGGGGTATGTCGCCGACCGTGGCCTACAACACCGCCCTGGTCGCCATCACGCTGGCCATCTCCTACGCCTCCCTGGTCGTGGGCGAGCTCGCGCCGAAGCGACTGGCCCTGCAACGGGCCGAGTCGATCTCGCTGTGGGTGGCGCCAACGGTTGACCGGATCGCCAAGCTCGCCCGGCCCGTCATCTGGCTGCTCTCGGTGAGCACCAACGTCGTCGTACGCCTGTTCGGCGGCGACCCCAAGGCGCATCGGGAGCACATCACCGACGCCGAGATCCTCCAGCTGGTGTCGGGCTCTGAGACGCTCGGCACCGAGGAGCGCCAGATCGTCGAGGAGGTGTTCGAGGCAGGCGACCGCCAGATCCGTGAGGTGATGGTGCCGCGCACCGAGGTCGACTTCCTCCCCGCCCAGATGCCGGCGTACAAGGCCGCCCAGTTCGCCCGGGAGCGACCGCATTCCCGCTACCCCGTGATCGGGGAGTCCTCCGACGACGTGATCGGGTTCGTGCATGTCCGCGACCTGTTCAACCCAGAGCTCGCGGGACGCTCGGTGCGGGTGCGGGAGGTGCTGCGCGACGTGCTCATGCTGCCCTCGACGCGGCACCTCCTCTCAGCGCTCAGCGACATGCGGCGTGAAGGTGCGCACATGGCCATCGTCGTCGACGAGTACGGCGGCACGGCCGGCATCATCACGTTGGAGGATCTCGTCGAGGAGCTGGTTGGCGACATCCGGGACGAGTACGACGCGCACGAACCGGAGGAGGCCCACTCGCTGACCGGCGAGGTGGAGGTCGACGGCCTGCTCAACCTCGACGACTTCGAGGACAGGACCGGGCTGGTGCTGCCCGATGGGCCCTACGAGACGGTGGCCGGCTACGTCGTCTCGCAGCTCGGCCATGTGCCCGCCCTCGGGGAGGGGGCTGCCTTCGACGGCCACCAGCTGACGGTGACCGAGCTCGACGGCCGCCGCGTCGCGCGGGTGCGGGTCGAGGTCGCCAAAGCCGAGAAGCAGCCCGCCGCAGCCAGTTCCAACGGTCGAGTCGAGCCATCGGTGGACGACGGCCCGGCGGAGCACCCAGCTGGGATGGCGTCCGGCCCAGCGGAGCCCGCAGTGGCCGGGGAGGACATCGCGGCGGGCGCAGCGGCTACGACGCCCAGCGGCGCCGGCTCGTCGGCGTACCGCAAGAACGCCTCGACATAATGACCTGATGTCGTCGACCGCTGAGCTGGCTGCCCCTGTCCGTCCCCGGGTGCTCTCCGGGATCCAGCCGACCGCCGACTCACTCCACCTCGGGAACTACCTCGGCGCGGTCAGGCAGTGGGTGTCGCTGCAGTTCGACCACGACGCGTTCTACTGCGTCGTCGACCTGCACGCGATCACGATCGAGCACGACCCGGCTGTGCTGCGCCAGCGGACGCTGGCGTCGGTGGCCCAACTGCTCGCGATGGGCCTCGACCCGCAGCAGTGCACGCTGTTCGCGCAGTCGCACGTGCCCGAGCACACCCAGCTCGCCTGGGTGCTGGGATGCCTCACCGGGTTCGGCGAGGCGGCCCGGATGACCCAGTTCAAGGACAAGTCGGCTCGCGGCGGGCACGACCGAACGACGGTGGGGCTCTTCACCTACCCCGTGCTGCAGGCGGCCGACATCTTGCTCTACCAGGCCCACCGGGTGCCCGTGGGGAGGACCAGCGCCAGCACCTCGAGCTCACCCGCGACGTCGGGGCACGGTTCAACGCGAGGTACGGCGACACGTTCGTGATACCGGAGCCGTACATCCTCAAGGAGACGTCCAAGGTCGCCGACCTGCAGGAACCGACGGCAAAGATGAGCAAGTCGGCCTCGTCAGCAGCCGGCATCGTGGAGCTGCTCGATGACCCCCGCAGGTCGGCCAAGAAGATCCGCTCCGCCGTCACCGACTCCGGTCGAGAGGTCTACTTCGACGAGGCCGCCAAACCGGGAGTGTCGAACCTGCTGACGATCTACGCGGCACTGAGCGGCCGGACGGTGGACGACATCGCCGCGGAGTACGACGGCCGCGGCTACGGCGACCTGAAGAACGACCTCGGCCAGCTCGTCGAGGAGTTCGTCACGCCCTTCCGGGAGCGCACCACCGAGCTGCTCAGCGACCGGGCCGAGCTCGACGCGATCCTGGCTGAAGGCGCCGACCGGGCTCGCGCGGTGGCCAGGACGACGTTGGCGGCCGTCTATGACCGGGTCGGATTCCTTCCCCCTGCCGATGCGTCGATGAGGCGATAAAGTCGCTGCGATGTGCAGGATCGGCGTCGCCATCGCGATCCCCGAGCCGTTTGCTGCGGCCCTCCAACAAAAGCACCGCATCGACTTCGGCGACCGGCAAGCGCACGCGATCCCGTCGCACATCACGTTGGTGCCGCCCACCGACGTCGGCGATGGGGTGCCGGCGGTCGAGGAGCACCTCGCCATAGTGGCTGCGAAGCACCCGCCGTTCGGGATCCGGCTGCGGGGAACGGCGACGTTCCGCCCGGTGTCGCCGGTGGTGTTCATCGCGCTCAGCGAAGGCATCTCGATGTGCGAGCAGCTTGCCGGCGATGTCCGCTGCGGTCCGCTCGAGCAGGAGCTCACGTTTCCCTACCACCCGCACGTGACGATCGCCCACGACCTCGACGACGATGCCCTCGACCATGCCTACGAGACCCTCGCCGACTTCGACTGTGCGTTCGAGGTGAAGAAGTTTCAGCTGTTCGTCCATGAGGACGACGGCGTGTGGCGGCAACGCCGCACCTACCTCTTGACCGGCTGACCCGACCTCCACTGCCGGGTCGCCGCGCGGCTCGCCAGCGGACGTGAGGCTCTCGTCGCCGGGCCGCCTGTCGGCGTCGTACTGTGTGGCGCATGAGCGGTCCCGGAATCCCGGAGGGCACCGAGTCCGGCTTGCCGTTCGAGCCGGTTTACGGGCCGGACGCGTTGGAGGGCTGGGACCCGGAGGCACAACTGGGCCATCCAGGGAAGTTCCCCTACACCCGTGGCGTCTACGAGTCGATGTACACCGGGCGGCCGTGGACAATGCGCCAGTACGCCGGGTTCGGCACCGCCGCGGAGTCCAACCAGCGCTACCACCAGCTGATCGCGGCCGGTACGGCCGGCTTGTCCGTCGCGTTCGACCTGCCCACCCAGATGGGCTACGACTCCGACGCCGACATCGCCTCCGGCGAGGTCGGCAAGGTCGGCGTCGCGATCGACTCGATCGAGGACATGCGGCTGCTCTTCGACGGCATCCCGCTCGACGAGGTGTCGACGTCGATGACGATCAACGCACCCGCGGCGCTGCTCATGCTGCTCTACCAACTGGTCGGCGAGGAGCAGGGCGCCTCCGGCCAGCAGCTGACCGGGACGGTGCAGAACGACGTACTCAAGGAGTACATCGCGCGGGGCACCTACATCTACCCGCCGCAGCAGTCATTGCGGCTGACCACCGACATCTTCAGGTACTGCCGGGAGCACATGCCGCGCTGGAACATGATCTCGATCTCCGGCTACCACATGGCCGAAGCGGGTGCCACGCCCGCGCAGGAGGTCGCGTTCACGCTCGCCAACGGCATCGAGTACGTCCGTGCCGCCATCGCCTCGGGGCAAGACGTCGACACGTTCGCGCCCCGGCTCGCCTTTTTCTTCGTCTCTCGTACGACGCTGCTGGAGGAGGTCGCCAAGTTCCGCGCGGCTCGGCGCATCTGGGCGCACGTCATGCGCGAGGAGTTCGGTGCGAAGAACCCCAAGTCGATGATGCTGCGCTTCCACACCCAGACCGCCGGCGTGCAGCTGACGGCGCAGCAGCCCGAGGTGAACCTCGTGCGGGTGGCGGTGCAGAGCCTGGCTGCGGTGCTGGGTGGCACACAGTCGCTGCACACCAACTCCTTCGACGAGGCGATCGCGTTGCCAACCGAGAAGGCGGCCCGGCTGGCGCTGCGGACCCAGCAGGTCATCGCCTACGAGACCGACGTGACGAAGACGGTCGACCCGTTCGCCGGCTCGTACGCCGTGGAGTCGCTGACCGATGACCTGGAGTCGGCCGCCCGTTCGCTGATGGAGTCGGTGGAGGAGCGAGGCGGGGCGGTGGCGGCAATCGAGGCCGGCTTCCAGAAGAACGAGATCGAGAAGGCGGCGTACCGAATCGCGCAGGAGATCGACTCCCGCGAGCGCACCGTGGTGGGGCTCAACCGGTTCACCATCGACGCCGACGAGCCCTACGAGCCGTTGCGCGTCGACCCGGCTATCGAGGCACAGCAGGCTGAGCGGCTGGCCCGCCTGCGCGCGGAGCGGCGCCAAGCCGAGGTCGACCGCCGCCTCGACGACCTGCGCAAGGCGGCCGACGGCACCGACAATGTCCTGCTGCCGATGAAGGCGGCGCTGGCCGAGAAGGCGACTGTCGGTGAGGTGTGCGACGCGCTCCGTGAGGTCTGGGGCGTCTACCAACCGCCCGACGCCTTCTGACCCCGCCCGCCGGGATTCGTCCGGCTGGACCGCAGCTCAAGGTGTCCGCGCTGGGTCGGACGAATCGGTGGCCGCCGAGGTGGGAGACTGGGTGAGTGCTTGAGCCCGGCCTATCCGACGAGATCGAACGTCTCACGAAGAATCTCGAGCCGGAGCTCGTCGAGTTCCGCCGGGGCCTGCACCGGCTCCCGGAGCTCGGCCGCCACGAGCATCGCACCACCCGGTTGGTGGTGGAGCGGCTGGAGGCCGCCGGGCTGCAGCCGCGGGTCCTCTCGTCCGGAACAGGCGTTGTGTGCGACGTACCGGGGCCGTCGGGTGCTCCTCCGACGCTCGGCCTGCGCGGTGACATCGACGCACTCCCGCTGCCCGACATGAAGAACGTCCCCTACCGGTCGCGGGTCGACGGCGTCTGCCATGCCTGTGGCCACGACGCTCACACCGCCATCGTCCTCGGCACCGCGTTGGTGCTCAAGGAGCTGCACGATCGCGACCAGCTGCCCAGCGCCACCCGGCTCATCTTCCAGCCAGCAGAGGAGCTGACGCCGGGCGGAGCGCTCGACGTACTCAGCGACGGTGAGACCGACGGGTTGGAGCGGGTCTTCGCCTTGCACTGCGACCCACGGCTGCAAGTCGGAATGGCCGGCTTTCGCGCCGGGCCGATCACTGCCGGCGCCGACCGAATCCGGGTGACGATGACGGGGCCGGGGGGCCACACGGCACGACCGCACCTCACCGCCGACCTGGTCTTCGCGCTTGGTGCCGTCATCACCGGCCTCCCGGGGCTGCTGACCCGGTTGGCCGACCCGCGGTCGGGGTTGAGCGTGGTGTGGGGCCAGGTCCACGCTGGTGCCGCCGCCAACGCCATACCGGGCTCGGGCTTCGTCGAGGGGACCATCCGCTGCCTCGATCAGGCGGTGTGGGAGGCCGTGCATCGGGCCGTGCCCGAGCTGGTCCGGTCGCTGGCCGTTCCGTTCGGCGTTGACGTCGACGTCGACATGCATACGAGCGTGCCGCCGTGCGTCAACGACGAGGCGGCCACGAACTGGTTCCGCGCCGTGGCGACCGAGGTGCTCGGCCCCGAGGCGGTGACCGACACCGAGCAGAGCCTCGGCGGAGAGGACTTCGCGTGGATCCTCGGTCGTACGCCGGGCGCGTTGGTTCGGCTCGGAGTGCGCAGCCCCGAGGTAGTCGACTCCGGTGACTTGCACCAGGGCACGTTCGACATCGACGAGTCGGCCATCGCGGTCGGCGTACGACTGTTCTCGGCACTCGCCAGCGACGAGGCTTAGGTCACAAAGCGATATCGTCACCTCGTCGGAGTCATCCTGATGTCTGGTTGCGTGCCGGAAGGCAATAGGCTCCGTGCGGATGCGCGCCGCTTGTTCGTGTGCGCCGGGAGGAAGGAGTTGTCGTGCGTCTTTCGACAAGGATTGCAGCAGTCGGGGCGGCTGCCGTGCTCGCCTTGGCCGGCTGTGCCAGGGATGACAATCCTGGCAACGGTACGTCTGGGGGGTCAGTCGACCTGGACTGTGACGCTGGCGGCGACGGGCCAAAGGTCGGCCTTGCGTACGACGTCGGTGGACGTGGCGACCAGTCGTTCAACGACTCAGCTGCTACGGGCATGCAGCGAGCCGTCGAAGAACTCGGTGCGACCTGCACCGAGGGCGAAGCGCAAGATGGCGAAGCGGAGTCGGCCCGCGAAGACCGGCTGCGTCAGATGGCCGACGGCGACTACAACCCAATCATCGGCATCGGCTTCGCCTACAGCGAGGCCGTCGACGCGGTGGCGCCGGACTATCCCGAGGTGAACTTCGCGGTCGTTGACGGCTATGACCCGACACCCGACGAACCCAACGAGAACGTCGCCTACCTCGGTTTCGCCGAGCACGAGGGGTCATTCCTCGTCGGAGTCGCCGCTGCCGAGAAGACCGAGGCTGACCACGTCGGGTTCGTTGGCGGCGTCAACAACGGGCTCATCCAGAAGTTCCAGGCGGGATACGAAGCCGGCGTCAAGGCAGTCAACCCCGACATCGAGGTCGACGTCACCTACATCGAGCAAAGCAACCTTTCCGGCTTCGCCGACCCGGCCGGTGGCAAGGCCGCTGCCGCGGGCATGTACGACGGAGGGGCCGACATCGTCTACCACGCCGCCGGTGGTTCGGGCTCTGGTGTCTTCGACGCGGCCGTTGAGGCGGGCGAGGGCAAGTGGGCGATCGGGGTCGACTCTGACCAGTACCTCACCGCGACCGAGGAGCAGAAGAAGCACATCTTGACGTCGATGCTCAAGCGGGTCGACGTGGCCACCTTCGACATGATCCAGTCGGTCGCTGATGGGAAGCCGCTGACGAGTTACCAGACCTACAACCTGGAAGACGACGGCGTCGGCTACTCCACCTCAGGTGGCTTCATCGACGACATCACCGACGTCATCAACGGCTATGCCGAGCAGATCAAGAGCGGTGCGGTAAAGGTGCCTGAGACGCCTTAGCTGAGGGAGGCACATGGCGGACACTGCCACGACACACGCAGTGGTCTTGAGGGACATCGGCAAACGGTTCCCAGGAGTGGTGGCAAACCATGACGTCGACATCACCATTCGCACCGGCACCGTACATGCCCTGATCGGCGAGAACGGCGCCGGCAAGTCGACGCTGATGAAGATCCTGTACGGCGTCCAACGGCCGGACGAGGGCGCCATCATCCTGGGTGGCCAGGAGGTCCAGCTCCACTCGCCTACCGACGCCATCGCGCACGGCATCGGCATGGTCTTCCAACACTTCATGCTCGCCGACAACCTCACCGTGCTCGAAAACGTCGTGCTGGGAGCCGAGAAGTTGCACGGCATCGGTGACGCCGCCCGCAAAACTGTCGCCGAACTCTCCGACCGGTACGGGTTCGGGCTCGACCCTGACCAACTGGTCGAGGAGTTGGGGGTCGGAGACCGGCAGCGGATCGAGATCCTCAAGGTGCTCTACCGCGGCGCCAAGACGATCATCTTGGACGAACCCACGGCCGTCTTGGTGCCTCAGGAGGTCGACGCGTTGTTCGAGAACCTCCGGGTGCTCAAGGAGGAGGACCACACGATCCTCTTTATCTCCCACAAGCTCGATGAGGTGCTGGCGATTGCCGACGACATCACGGTGATGCGCCGCGGCACCACTGTGGGCCAGGCAAGGCCGGGCAGTGTCACCAAGCACGAACTGGCCGAGATGATGGTCGGGTCGGAGCTTCCCACTCCTGCAAAGGAGGGCTCAACGGTCACCGACGAGGTTCAACTGGAGCTTGCAAACGTCTCGGTGGTGGACCCGCGTGGACGCAGCCTGCTGACCGACATCTCGATCACGATCCACCGTGGGGAGGTGCTCGGAATCGCCGGCGTCGAAGGCAACGGTCAAGCAGAGTTGGTCGAGACGATCATGGGCATTCGCAAGGCGACGTACGGACAGGTGCGCCTTGGCGACGTCGACATCACCAGCTGGGAAACTCGTGGGCGGCGGGAGGCGGGCATCGGCTACATCCCCGAGGACAGGCACCGCCACGGCCTGCTGCTCGACTCGCCCCTATGGGAGAACCGAATCCTCGGGCATCAGACGCGGCGGCCGGTGGCCAAGGGAATGTGGATCGATCGTTCGGGCGCTCGCGAAGACACCGACCGCATCATCGAGCAGTACGACGTCCGTACGCCGAGCACCGACACGTTGTGCCGGGCGCTGTCGGGCGGAAACCAGCAGAAGTTGGTCGTCGGGCGGGAGATGAGCGGCGCTCCCGCGCTGTTGATCGCCTCCCACCCGACCCGAGGTGTCGATGTAGGTGCCCAGGCGGCGATCTGGGAACACATCAAGAGGGCGAGAAAAGACGGCCTCGCGGTGCTACTGGTCTCTGCGGACCTCGACGAGCTGATCGGGCTCTCGGACCGGATAGAGGTGCTGCACCGCGGTCGGCTGGTGGCAGAGTTCGACCCTCGCGACGTCACGCCACAAGACCTCGGGGCCGCAATGACGGGTGCGCATGAGGACGCCTCTTGAGCATCGTTCGCCGCTTCGGCATGGGCCTGCTGGCGCCGCTGACCGCCGTGGCCGCGGCCATGCTGATCACGAGCATCGTGATCTCGCTGTCGGGGAGTTCGGCCATCGAGTTCTGGGAGATCATCTTCTCCAGGCCGGCCGATCGGGTCTTTGTCAACATCGTGAACCAGACGTCGCTGATCTACCTTGCCGGGCTCGCGGCCGCCATCGGCTTTCGGATGAACCTGTTCAACATCGGTGTGGAGGGCCAGTACACCCTCGCCTCGTACGCCGCCGCTTCGCTCGCCGGGGCGGCTCTTTTTCCGGGACTGCTCAACGTCTTCATGTCCCTGCTCCTCGCTGTTGCGGTGGGTGCTGCGTGGGCCGGCATCGCTGGCGTCTTGAAGGTCACCCGCGGCGTCAGTGAGGTCATCTCGACGATCATGCTCAACGCGATCGCGATCACCCTCGTCGGTTACCTGCTCAACCGGTACGGCGTCAAGGTCGGGAACGGCGTACGCACGGAGGTGATTCCCGACGGTAGCCGCGTCGATGGATGGTTCCCGTTCGCGGAGCCGGACGGGCCGGTGTGGGCGCTTGGGCTGCTGGCCGTGCTCGGGGGGATCGGCTTCTGGGTGCTGCTCAACAAGACGCGGTTCGGCTTCGACCTGCGGGCGACGGGCGCATCCCAGTCCGCTGCCGTCGCGAGTGGGGTCAATGTCAACAAGATGGTGGTGTACTCGATGCTGATGTCCGGCGGGATCGCCGGGCTCATCTGGATGCCCTCGCTGTTCGGCGCGGCGTACTCCTATGGCACCACGTTTCAGGCGTTCTTGGGCTTCACCGGAATCGCGGTAGCTCTGCTGGGCCGCAACCAGCCGGTGGGCATCCTGGTCGGGGCGGTGCTTTTCGCTTTCCTCAACGAACAGTCGAACCGGTTGACGCTCGAGACCGACATCTCCGCCAACGTCGTTCAGATCACTCAGGGCGTGATCGTGCTTGCGGTCGTGGTCGCCTACGAGGTCGTCCGCCGCTACCGCACCAAGCTCGAACAGCGCTCGGTGACGGAGACGCTGGAGGCCGACAAGACCGCCAAGGGCAAGGCGGTCTCCGCATGAGTACGACGACCGCGACACCGCAGGCCCGGATGATGCGGGCTCGGAAGTTCTCCCATGCGTGGTTGCTGATCACGGTCCTCGTCATCGTCGCGCTTTCGGCGGTGCGGGTGATCACCGGCGTTCACGAGATCGACTCCACCGGAACGCTGCGAGCAGCCGCTATCGCCACCTGTCCGATTCTGATGGCGGCCTTGGGTGGCTTGTGGAGTGAGCGGGCTGGCGTGGTCAACATCGGGCTGGAAGGCCAGATGATCCTCGGCACCTGGGGCGCCGCCTACTTCACGTACTACTACGACCCATGGATCGGAGTCCTCGGCGCGGCGCTGATGGGTGCGCTCGGCGGTCTGCTGCACGCCGTGGCCACCGTCACCTTCGGAGTCGACCACATCGTCTCCGGCGTGGCCATCAACATCATCGGCCTGGGCGCGGCCGAGTTCTTGGCCGAGGCGTATTTCAAGAATCTCGAGGGCGGTGGTGTCAAGCAGCTCACCGGGCTGGCCTCGCCCACCGAGATGACGATTCCGGGCGTGAGCGACGCGGCGGCCGACATCGCCACCCAGCACTGGTTCGTCGTCTCCGACCTGGCCGCGGTGGTGGCGGCGCTGACCAGCCGGTTGTCGCTGCTGACCGTGCTGGTGCCGGTTCTGGTGGTCGCCTCGGCATGGATTCTGTGGCGGACCGCCTTCGGATTGCGGCTCCGCTCCTGCGGCGAGAACCCAGCGGCCGCCGAGAGCCTCGGCGTCCACGTGTACCGCCACAAGTACATCGCGGTGATCGTCTCCGGTGCCATGGCGGGAATCGGCGGCGGCTACTTGGCGCTGGTGGCATCAAGCGGCTTCACGACTGGTCAGACCGGCGGCCGTGGCTTTATCGGACTGGCCGCGATGATCTTCGGCAATTGGCGCCCGGGCGGCATCGTCGGTGGCTCGCTGATGTTCGGCTATACCGACAGCCTGACGCTGCGGTCGACCGACGCGGTGCATGCCCTGCTGTTGCTGGTCGGGATCGGGTTGGCCGTTTACGCGTTGTGGCGGTTGCGGCAGGGCCGGGTCGCCTCGGCCGGGGTCCTCGGTGCCATCAGCGTGGGCTTTTTCGCCTGGTTCTTGTTGACCGACTCGGTGCCGCGGGAGTTCACCGGCATGACGCCGTACGTCGCCACTCTGCTGGTGCTCGCGTTCGCGGCTCAACGGCTGCGGATGCCGGCCGCCGACGGGCTCAGGTACCGACGAGGTGAGTCGATCTGATGTCCATCGACATCGACTGGGAGAGCCTGCGCGCAGCCGCGACCGACGTGATGCGCCGTGCCTACGCGCCCTACTCGAACTTCGCCGTGGGCGCCGCCGGACTTGTCGACGACGGTCGCGTGGTGGTCGGTTGCAACGTCGAGAACGCGTCGTACGGCGTGGGGCTGTGCGCTGAGTGCGGGCTGGTGTCGGCGCTGCACGCGGGCGGCGGAGGCAGGCTGGTGGCCGTCGCGTGCGTGGATTCGGCCGGCGCCCCGTTGATGCCGTGCGGCCGGTGCCGGCAGCTGCTCTGGGAACATGGTGGGCCCGACCTGCAGGTGCTGACCCCACGCGGGGGACAGGCGATGCGTGCGGTGCTGCCCGACGCGTTCGGCCGCGAAGACCTCGACCGTCGATGACCGCCGTCGACAGGTGCCCGAAGCCGTGATGGTTGTCCCCGACTGCGACCTCGACCTGACAGCTCCCGACTTCGTCGCTGACCCCTACCCCGCCTTTGCCCAGATGCGTCGCAAGGCGCCGGTGGCCTGGCACGAGCCCAGCCAGATGTGGCTGGCGTTCACTCACGATGCATGCAACGCCGTGCTGCGCGACCGTGCACTGGGTCGGATCTGGCGCGACCGCGAGCCGTCGGAACGCTTCGAGCCGTTCAACTTGCTGCACCGCAACCAGATGATGGAGCAGGAGCCGCCCGGACATTCGCGGCTACGGCGGAAGGTGTCGGGGGCGTTCGCGCGGGGCCACATCGAGCGGATGCGACCGCGCGTGACAGCGATCGGCTCGCAGCTGCTGGCTCAGGTGGACCCCAGTGCCTTCGACGTACTGAAGGACTTCGCCGAGCCGCTGCCCGTGCTCGTGATCGCTGAGCTGCTCGGCGCGCCGGCTGCCGACTTCGCGCAGCTACGCGGGTGGTCACAGGCGATCGTGCGCATGTATGAGCCCACGGTCCCGCCCGAGGTGGAAGCGGCGGCGCTAGCTGCCAGCCGGGAGTTCGCCGACTACCTCCGCGCCCTGATGCGGGCGCGTAGTGGCGACTTGCGAGACGACTTGCTGAGCGACCTGCTGCGAGCTCAGCGGGGCGCCGACGGGCTGACCGAGGACGAGGTG
This sequence comes from Nocardioidaceae bacterium, assembly GCA_030447805.1. Taxonomy (GTDB): domain Bacteria; phylum Actinomycetota; class Actinomycetes; order Propionibacteriales; family Nocardioidaceae; genus JAUJOE01. The sequence goes on from JAUJOE010000002.1 coordinate 109,819, forward strand.
GTCGCGTCAGCAGCGCTGCTTCTCAACGCCGGGCACGAGGCGTCGGTGAATGTCTTCGGCAACGGTCTGGTCGCGGTGTTGAGCTCGTCAGATCAGTGGCGGCGCCTGGTGAGCGGCGAGGCGGCGCCTGAGCTGGCCGTTGAGGAGATGCTGCGCTACGACTCGGCGCTTCAGCTCTTCGAACGGACCGCAACGACCGACGTCACGGTGGCGGGCGTAACGGTTGGTGCCGGTCAAAAGGTGGCCGCCTTACTCGGCTCGGCGAACCGGGACCAGACGGTGTTCAACCACCCCGACGTTCTTGACACCACTCGCGACCCCAACCCGCACCTCGCCTTCGGCGCCGGCGTCCACTTTTGCCTCGGCGCGCCGCTGGCCCGGATGGAGCTGGCCGAGTCGCTCAGCCTGCTCGCCACCACGTTCCCCTCGCTGTCGCTGGCCGCGGAACCGGTCCGCCGGCCGACGTTCGTGCTGCGGGGCTATTCCAGCGTTCCAGTGACAGCATCGTGAGCGGAAGGGGCTTTCCCCATGGCTGAGGCGTTCGACGCCGTCGACGTGATCATCACCAAACGCGACAAGGCCGAGTTGTCGGACGCGCAGATCGACTGGGTCGTCGACGCCTACACCCGCGGCGCAGTCGCGCACGAGCAGATGGCGGCGTTGGCGATGGCGATCCTGCTCAACGGGATGAGCCGGCGAGAGGTCAGCCGGTGGACCGCGGCCATGATGGCCAGCGGAGACCGGATGGACTTCTCCGGGCTCTCTCGGCCGACGGCCGACAAGCACTCCACCGGCGGCGTCGGTGACAAGATCACGCTGCCGCTGGCGCCACTTGTCGCGGCGTGCGGGGTCGCCGTACCGCAGCTGTCCGGGCGTGGCCTCGGGCACACCGGCGGCACCCTCGACAAGCTGGAGTCCATCGCCGGCTGGCGGGCTGATCTGTCGTACGACGAGATGCTGGCGCAGCTGGAGAGCGTTGGCGCGGTGATCTGCGCGCCGGGCGCGAGCCTGGCGCCCGCTGACAAGCTGCTCTACGCACTCCGCGACGTCACCGGCACCGTCGAGTCGATCCCGCTGATCGCCAGCTCGATCATGAGCAAGAAGATCGCCGAGGGCACCGGCGCGCTGGTGCTCGACGTCAAGGTGGGGTCCGGGGCATTCATGAAGAACCTCGCGTCCGCGCAGGAGCTGGCGCGGACGATGGTCGAGCTCGGCACCGACGCCGGTGTGTCGACTGTCGCGCTGGTGACCGACATGGGGACCCCGCTCGGCCGGGCCGTCGGCAACGCCGTCGAGGTGCAGGAGTCGGTGGAGGTGCTGGCCGGTGGCGGGCCGGCTGACGTCGTCGAGCTGACGCTGGCGCTCGCCCGCGAGATGCTGGCGGCAGTGGGTCGGCCCGACGTCGACCCGGCCGACCGGCTGGCTGACGGGTCGGCCATGGACGTATGGCGGGCGATGATCTCCGCACAAGGCGGCGACGTCGACGCGCCGCTCCCCGAAGCTCGGGAGCAACATGTCGTCGTGGCACCCGGGTCCGGAACACTGACCCGGCTGGACGCGTTGAGCGTCGGCGTGGCGGCCTGGCGGCTGGGCGCCGGGCGGGCCCGAAAGGAGGATCCGGTGCAAGCGGGTGCGGGCGTCGTACTGCACGCCAAGCCGGGTGATCAGGTGCGGGCGGGGGAGCCGCTGATGACGCTGCTCAGCGACGACCCCGCGCGCTTTGCTCGAGCTGAGGAGGCGCTCGACGGCGCGTACGACGTCAGCGACGGTTCCGACGAGCGGTCGAGGCACGTTGGTTCTGGACCGGATCACTTAGCTTGGAACAGCTTGAGACAGCCCACTGAGCAGCCCACCGCCGAGACGCACGTCCTGCATGTCTCCACCGCACCGCCATCCGCCCGTTGTCCTAGTCCGTCCCGCTGGCTCCGGTCGGTGCTGGTGTGGCTCTCGGGCCTTCGCTTCGCTCTTTGACGGCCCGTCGAGTCCCCACCAGCCCCTCCCTTAGAACCTTCGGGTCGGCGCCGCGCAGCTAGCCAGCAGATCCCGCCCGCCCCCGCGGCCTCACTCGGGCAAGTGCAACGGCGCCCCGGCAGCGCAACGAACTAAGCGGCGTCCTACTAGGCGGCGTCGTGTTGCGCCTGCTGCGCGCGTCGAGGTGGGCGCGGAGTTGTTGGTGGTGGCTGAGCCAGCCGGGTAGGTGTAGGGGTTGTCGAGTTCGCCGGGTGGGCCGGTGCCGTACCCGGTCGCCGGTGGGGCAGCGAGTAGTACTGGTGCCCGGTCGGGGTGTGCCAGGTCAACACGGTGTCGGCGTCACCAGTGACGGCCCAGCCGGGATGGGACCTGGCCAGGTGGGACCGCTCGCACACCCCTTGCAGGGTGTCGGGTCTGGTGAGGCCGCCGTCGGCGAAGGCGTGTTTGTGGTCGAGGTCGCGGATCCGGGCGTCACAGACCGGCAGCCGGCAGTGCCGGTCCCGGCAGACCACGGCGTGCCGGGTGGCGGCGTCGGGCCGGTACTTTGTTGGGTCGGTGACCATGACGGCCCCGGTGATCGGGTCGCACAGCAACCGGGTCAACGTGACCTCGTCACCGGCGGCGATGATGCGGCGGGCAACACTGGGGGTGATGGTGCCGTAGCCGTCCAGCAGCCCGTTGCGGGAGTCCAACCCCAGCAGGCTGCTGAGTGAGATGACCAGCTGCACCGAAACCGGCTTACCCGCCCGGGCGGGTTCGCTGGTCGGGGCGGTGGGTGTCGCGTGCGGTGTCGCCGAGGTCGGCGGCGGTGAGCGTCCTGGCGAGGAGATCGGCGCGGAGCTGGTCCAGGGTGGCGGGGTCACCGGCTGCCCGGCAGGTGCGGGCCAGCTCATCGATCCGGTTGAACGCCCGGATCGCGTCCTCGGCTACAGCACCGCGCCGAGCAGGGCGACCCCGTGATCCATCGGCTTGACGAACACCTCGCCGGTCCTCCGCCGCGCGTTGGGCCATTAGGTCGGCGTGCTCGTCGGCCTCAGCGACCCTCGCCCGGGCAGCGGCGATCGCTTTGCCGGCGGGTTGTTCCACCGCATCAGCGGTGACCGCCTCATCAAGCAGCCGCCGCACCTGATCCGGCAACCGGCGGGTCGCCGCAGCCACCATCGACGCCACGAACCCGGACACCTGGCCGAGCTCGAGGGCCTCACCGAGGTCACGGTGCACCGCGTGCAGGTCGTTCGCCAACGTGAGTTGCTTGTGGGCTGCGGTGGGGGAGATGTTCAACGCCAACGCGACCTCTTCGGCGGCGAACTTGCCCGCCTCGGCGTCAAGGTTGGCGCGCATCCGCAGCACCGCGGCCCGCTCGCTCGGGGTCTTGGTCGCCAACGCCGCCTTCATGTCGGCGCACATCTCCGTGTCAGCGTCGGTGCGGGCGGCCTGGAACCGGCGCATGGTGTCCAGCCGCTGGGCTTCCACCCAGGAACTCACCCGGTCCCACGCCACCAGCTGCTCGATCAGATCCACGGCAGCTGCGTCGGGGTCCAGCACCGGGCAGCCTCCTGCACCGCCACCAAATCGGTGACGAGCTGGGCATCCGGGGAACGATCGAACATACAGACGACTATGTCATCAAGCGCCGACAATGTGGACCGATCGTGCTTCGCTGGGTCAGGTTGCCGGCACGTCGTACGATCCCGGAGGAGGGAGTTGCTGCAACGTCCAGGTGTTGCCGTTGTGGGAACCGAGTGTCTCGACCTCGGCTTCGCGTCGACGCCACGTATCCTCAGGTGTTGCCGTGCAGCCTTCGACGTCGAGGACGACGGCCTGGATGCGTCGTACGATCTCCGCGAGGCCGGCAGCTGCTGATGTTCTCATCAAGGTCCAGGGTGAACCCGACCTTTTCGAGCGTTCGGCTCCCGTCGGCGCCCGACGGTCGCGCACCACCGCCATCGTGCCCGACGACATCAGATCACCGACACTTCCGGCAGCGAGTTGCTTCGACGTGGCACGTATCCTCGCCCGGTGTCCGTCTCCTCCCTCGACCTCGAGTCCCCGGCGCTCTGCTGCGTTTCACAGTGGTCGTCAGCCTGGCGCTGGCGCTTGGCGTTCTGACGGCGTACGGCCAGGGATGGTGCCGGACGGGCTAGTTCCGCTCGCCAACTCGACGGCCGGATCTGCGGTGCAGAGTTCGGCGGAGCCTGCGCGCTGCAGGCGCTCGGCTGGCGACTCCGAGCGCCAGTTGGCGGCTGGCGTTCTCGTGGGCCGGCGTTCATCCAGCGCGACGATCGTGAGGCTCCGCCACGGCTGCCGGGTGGCAGCTCGCCGGCCCCTGTGCTCGGGCTCAGCGCCCACCTGGGTGAAGGCTCGTCGCGATCTGCTGGCAGCAACCGGAGTCGGCGCGGTGAGTGCTTGTCCAACCGGGCGATACGGAACCACCTGGCGGGCGCGCGCGTCTGATGAGCAAAGCACAAGATGGAGGGCCGGTCATGATGCGGAGAACGGGCTTGGCGGTCGTTGGCGCTTGTTTGAGTATCGGGGTCGCCATAGTGCCCAGTGGGCAGGCTGTTGCGTCGTGCGCTGCTGGTCGAGTTCGTTGACGTTGCTGCCGATGCCGACTCGCTGTTCGTCGGGACGGTGGAGGAGACGGGGGACGGCTTCACCCGCTTCCAGGTCGAGGTCTGGCGAGGCCCTGATCTCGCCTCCGAGATCTGGGTCCAGACCGGTCAGGAACAGTCCCCGTGGCCCATCAGCTTGTTCGAAGGCGCCGCCAGCTCCACGGATGCGGACTTGGCGGTCGGGCGTCGTTATGTCGTGGGCACATACGACGACTTTGTGACCAGTTGGCCTGCTTGGTGGCCGAGATGGGAAACGCGGCAGAGTTCGGCGTCCTCAAGCCCGCAACCGTCATGAGAGCCGGTAGGGCAGGCGTCGCAGGGGGCCGATCCGCCGGTCGATGGTCGATTGCTGGCAGGCGGTGCGGTGGCCGTCCTTGTTGGCGGCGTCGCCTGGCTGGTGTGGTTCCGCAAACGACGAGTCCAGCGTCCCCGACACGATGGTCTAGGGCGCCAGTAGCGTGAGGACCTCCGCAACCAGGCTCGACGGTGGCAGCCCGCTGGCCCTACTTATCCTCGACCTCGACGGTCACCTTGAGGGCCACCTGGGTGCCAGCAGCCACCACCGTGACGTCGGCGATCTCCGCGCCGGTCCCGCACGCGACTGTCGACTGAAACTGGCTGTGGAAAGCGCACCTTGTTGGACCCGTAGTTGATCCTGAGCGACCAGCCGGCGTACTCGATGAGCGACGCGACAAGCGCCGGCACCAGCGACATCGTCAGGTAGCCATGGGCGACTGTGGTGCCGAACGGCCCTTCGGCGGCCCGAGCCGGGTCGACATGGATCCACTGGTGGTCACCGGTCGCGTCAGCGAAGGTGTCGATGCGCTGCTGGTCGATGGTGACCCAGTCGCTGTGGCCAAGGTGTTCACCAACAGCGGCCGTACGTCGTGAAGGTGCGCGTCATGTCGCGACGTCAATCGGACCGACACACCGACCAACGTGAGCCGTGGCTGACCCGTGTCGGCGGGAAGAGCCGGACTACGTCGTGGGTTCAGCCACGGGCCGCCGGCGACGTACAGCACCTGACCAGTCACGAACGAGGCGCCTTCGCTGACGAAGAACGACACCGCATGGGCGATGTCGTCCGGTGTTCCGACGCGAGGCACCGGCGTTTCGGCGGCGCGGGCCGCCTGGAACTCCTCGAAGTCGACGCCGAGGCGCTCAGCCGTCCGCGCCGTCATCTCGGTCACGATGAAGCCTGGCGCGATCGCGTTCGCTGTTACGCCGAACTTGCCGAGCTCGATGGCCAGCGTCTTGGTGAAAGGCCCTGCATTCCGGCCTTGGCTGCGGCGTAGTTGGCCTGACCGCGGTTGCCGAGCGCGGAGGTGCTCGACAGATTGACGATGCGTCCCCAGCCCGCCTTTGTCATATGCGCCTGCACCGCTTTGCTCATCAAGAAGGCACCGCGCAGATGCACACTTCGCCGGACCGATATCCCAGTCGTCCTCGGTCATCTTGAACAGCAGGTTGTCGCGGGTGATGCACGGCGTTGTTGACCACGCGACGGTTGGGGGCCCAGCTCGTCGGTCACCCGGGCAACCGCGATGTCCACGGCGGCGGCAACTGACACGTCGACGCCTACGGCGACGGCCTGACCGCCCTTACCCGTGATGCCCTCGACGGTTGCGGCACAGTTCGCCTCGTCGAGGTCGAGCACGCCGATGGCGATGTCCGTCCTCGGCCAGCCGGGCGGCGACCGCGGCACCTGCTCCGCGGGCAGCGCCAGTGACGATTGAGCTACCGGCGGGTGTTCGAGTTCATGTAGAACCTTTCGGTCGGATCCAACGGGGGTCACCCGGCAGGATAATGCCATCGCGGCGGGCCACGAGAGACGGCGGTGGTTCCCCGCCGGTCCGCAGCGGCCGTCAGATGCCGATGGGGTGCCAGACGGTCTTGATCTCGAGGAACGCCCGCATTCGGGCCGTTCCAGGGTCGGCCGACCAGTCCGGCTCGTCTGCCGGACCGAGGAAGACCCGCTTGAGGTTGTCGGCAGCGGCTGCCTGCAGCTCAGTCCGCAACCCAGCGTCACCGACACCGGTGAGGTCGATCGCGTTGACGTCCATGTGCGAGGCCAGCCACGGCGCCACCTCCGCCGCGCTTCCGGTCAGCAGGTTGACCACACCGCCGGGGACGTCGGACGTCGCCAGCACCTCGGCGAGCGCCACCGCCGGCGTCGGCCGGGTCTGCGATGCGACGACGACGCAGGTGTTGCCGGTGACGATCACCGGCGCGACGACGCTGACCAGCCCCAGCAGCGACGACTTCTGCGGCGCGACAACCGCGACGACACCGGTCGGCTCAGGCACCGAGAAGTCGAAGTACGGTCCGGCGACCGGGTTGCTGCTGCCGACGACCTGGGCGAGCTTGTCGGCCCACCCGGCGTACCACACAAGTCGGTCGATCGACGCGCTGACGCCCGTCTCGGCCTGGCGCTTGCCGACCCCCTCGCCGCGCTGCACCTCCTCGACGAACTGGTCCCGCCGCCCTTCGAGCAGCTCAGCGACCCGGTAGACGACCTGGCCACGGTTGTACGCCGTCTTGCCCGACCAGCTGCCGAACGCCTTGCGGGCCGCCGTCACCGCGTCGCGGGCGTCCTTGCGGGAGGCTTGTGCGGCGTTCGCCCAGAAGGTGCCCCTGGCGTCGTGCACGGCGTACGAGCGGCCGGACTCGCTGCGCGGGAACGCCCCGCCGATGTAGAGCTTGTAGGTCTTGCGCACGTCCAACCGCTGCCCGCTGGCGGAGCTCCTAGTGGGCAAGGTAGGCCTCCAGCCCGTGCCGACCGCCCTCGCGGCCGTAGCCCGACTCCTTGTAGCCACCGAACGGGCTGGTCGGGTCGAACTGGTTGAACGTGTTGGCCCACACGACGCCCGCGCGCAACTGGTTGGCCATCCACAAGATCAGCGAGCCCTTGTCGGTCCAGACGCCGGCCGACAGTCCGAACGGGGTGTTGTTGGCCTTCTCGACCGCCTCGGCGGGGGTGCGGAACGTCAGCACCGACAGCACCGGACCGAAGATCTCCTCGCGCGCGATCGGTGCGCCTGGGAGACACCGGTGAACACCGTCGGCGCGAACCAGTAGCCCCGGTCGGGCAGCTCGCACGGAGCCGACCAGCGCTGCGCCCCCTCAGCCTCGCCGACAGCCGTGAGCTCGCGGATCTTGGCCAGCTGCTGGGGGAGTTGATCGCTCCGACGTCGGTGTTCTTGTCGAGCGGGTCACCGACCCGTAGCGTCTTCATCCGACGCTTCAGCCTCGTCATCACGTCGTCGAACACGCTCTCCTGGACGAGCAGCCGCGAGCCCGCGCAGCAGACATGCCCTTGGTTGAAGAAGATGCCGTTGACGACGCCCTCGACCGCCTGGTCGATCGGTGCGTCGTCGAAGACGATGTTGGCCGCCTTGCCGCCCAGCTCCAGGGTCAGGGACTTCTTCGTGCCGGCGACCGCTCGGGCGATCTCCTTGCCGACCTCGGTGGAGCCGGTGAAGGCCACCTTGTCGACGTCGGGATGAGCGACCAGCGCCCGACCGGTCTCGCCGGCACCGGTGATGATGTTGACGACCCCAGGCGGCAGATCGGCCTGCTGGCAGATCTCGCCGAAGAACAGCGCTGTCAGCGCTGTCGTCTCCGCCGGCTTGAGCACCACGGTGTTGCCACAGGCCAGCGCCGGGCCACCTTCCACGCCAGCATCAGCAACGGGAAGTTCCACGGGATGACCTGCGCGGCGACTCCCAGCGGCGCGGGCGCGCGGCCGCGGCTCCCGCCTGGTTGCCAGGAGGGGCGGCGTACTCGAGCTTGTCGGCCCAGCCGGCGTAGTAGAAGAAGTACGCGGCGACGAGGGGTACGTCGACGTCGCGCGCCTCGCGGATCGGCTTGCCGTTGTCGAGCGACTCGAGCACGGCGAGCTCGCGAGACCGCTCCTGGATGATCCGGGCGATGCGGTAAAGGTACTTCGCCCGCTCCGAGCCCGGCATCGTCGACCAGGTGCGCGCGTAGGCCCGGCGGGCCGCCGCGACGGCTTTGTCGGCGTCGGCCTCGGTGGCCTCGGCGACCTCCGCGAGCACCTCTTCGGTCGCCGGGCTGACCGACTTGAAGCTCGAGCCGCTGCCGTCGACGAACTCACCCGCCGATGAACAAGCCGTACGACGACGCCAGGTCGACCACCGCGCGGGACTCCGGCGCCGGGGCGTACTCGAAGGCCATGGTGGCGTCTCCTAGTCGAGGGTGAAGTAGTCGTGACCGGCGTACCGGCCGGTGGCAAGCTTGCTGCGCTGCATGAGCAGGTCGTTCAACAGCCGGGAGGCTCCGAAGCGGAACAGGTGGGGCGTCAGCCAGTCGTCGCCGACTGTCTCGTTGACCATCACCAGGTACCTGATCGCGTCCTTGGCGGTGCTGATGCCGCCGGCGGCCTTGACTCCGACCTGCCGGCCGGTTGCGTCAGCGAAGTCGCGGACCGCCTCCAGCATCACCAAGGTGACGGGCATGGTGGCGGCTGGTTGCACCTTTCCGGTGCTGGTCTTGATGAAGTCGGCGCCGGCGAGCATCGCCAGCCACGACGCGCGGCGCACGTTGTCGTAGGTCATCAGCTCACCGGTCTCGAGGATGACCTTCAGGTGAGCAGCGGCACGCCCGTCGCTCGTCGCGCGCACGCGGCCTTGACGGCCGCGATCTCGTCGTACACCTTGGTGAAGTCGCCGCTGAGGAAGGCCCCCGGTCGATGACCATGTCGATCTCGGTGGCTCCCGCCGCTATCGCGTCGGCGGTGTCGCGCAACTTGACCTCGAGCGCCGCCCGGCCGGACGGGAACGCCGTCGCAACCGAGGCGACCGCGACTCCGGAGTCCCCGAGCGCCGTACGTGCTGTCGAGACGAGGTCGGGATAGACGCAGACCGCAGCAACCGCTGGGCAGGAGGGGTCAGTGGGGTCGGGGCGTTGCGCCTTCGCGCACAGCGCGCACCTTGCCGGTGGTGTCTTGGCCCTCCAGCGTCGTCAGGTCGATCATCGAGACCGCCAGGTCGAGCGCCTGTGCCTTGGCGGTCGTCTTGATGGAGCGAGACGCCAACGTGGCGGCGCGCGCCTCACAACCCACCTGGTCGACACCGGGGAGCCCGCGGAGGAAGCGGCGCAACGCCGAAGGGGTGGAGACGACCTCCTCGACGTCTGGAGGGGAGAGAACAGGTGCTGCCACGCCCGAAGTCTGGCTCCGGCCGAGGCCGCGAAAGCATTCGCCTTCGCGGTGCCCGATCGACGGCCTGGCGGGGTTCGCTCGCCGACTACAGTGAGGTTCGTGGCCAACCAAGCAGGCGCTGCTGCCGGCCCGGTCATCGAGACCTTCGCTCCGTTGTCTGGCCGCGTGCTGGGTTACGTGGCTGTCGGCGCCGGCCTCCTGCTGGCGTTGGCGTCGGTGTCGGACCCCATCGCCAACCAAGGCACCATCCTTTTCGGCGTCATCCTCTGCCTGATCGCCTGGGTGGTCCTGATCCGCCCGCTGGTGGTGGCGCACACCAACGGTGTGGTGCTGCACAACATGGTGAGCGACACGTTCATCCCCTGGTCATCCATCGAGAAGGCCCTCGTGCTGCAGACGTTGCGGGTGGTGACGCCGACGAAGGTCTACCACGGCCTCGGCGTGAGCCGGTCGGCCCGCTCGATCGTGCGGGAGTCCAGGCCCGGCCATGCCACCCCGGGGTTCTTCGGTATGGGGGGCAGCGGAGCCCTCGGACGGAGCGACTCGGAGACTCCGCGGTCGACCCGCACGCCGGCGGCACCTACCAGGCGTACGTCGAGTCGCGGCTCCACGAGCTGGCCGCAGCCCGCCGGAAGGCTCGCCGAGCGGCTCCTCGACGCAGCCGATGGTGTCCTGGGCGGTGCTGCCGCTGGTGGCAGTTGCGGTAGCTGCCCTCTGTGCCGGCCTGCTGCTCCTCTGAGTCACTCAACCGTGAGACCCGCAGCCGTCGCCACATCCCGCCGGATCGCCGCCAGCCGGTCAGCCGCAATCCGGCGAGCAGCGGCCAGTCCGCCAGCGCCGACCGGCACCACGGCCTCGAGGTAGCACTTGAGCTTCGGCTCAGTACCCGAAGGCCGTACGACGACGCGGCCGTTCTCGCGCAGCCGGTACCGCAGCCCCTCGGTGGGGGGCAGACCGGAGGTGCTGGCGGTGAGGTCATCCGCCTGATCGATGGCGAACCCGCCCAGCTGCGCGGGTGGGCTGGCGCGCAGTCGCTGCATCGCCTGGGCAATGAGGGAAAGGTCCGCCACCCGCACCGAGAGCTGGTCGGTTGCGTGCACGCCGTACGCCTGCTCGATCTCGTCCAGCCGGTCCAGCAGGGTGCGACCCTGCGCCTTGAGCGCGGCGGCAAGCTCGGCCAGCAGGAGTAGAGCGGATATGCCGTCCTTGTCGCGGACCAGATCAGGGGCCACGCAGTAGCCGAGGGCCTCCTCGTAACCAAAGGCGAGACCGGGGACCCGCCCTATCCACTTGAACCCGGTCAACGTCTCGGCGAACTCGACGCCATGGTCGAGAGCCATCCGGGCGAGCAGTGACGACGACACGATGGTCGTGGCGAACACTCCGCGGACCCCGCGTCGCAACAGCGCGTCAGCGAGCAGTGCCCCCACCTCGTCGCCGCGCAGCATCCGCCAACCGCGCTCGGTCGGCACTGCCGCAGCGCACCTGTCGGCGTCGGGGTCGTTGGCAACCACGACGTCGGCACCGGTCGAGGCGGCCAGTGCCATCGCCAAGTCCATGGCGCCGGGCTCCTCCGGGTTGGGGAACGCGACGGTGGGAAAGTCCGGATCCGGCCGAGCCTGCTCCGGCACCACCAGCGGAGCGGCAAAACCGGCCTTGACCAGGGATTGCCCAACCAGGTCGCTACCCACGCCGTGCAGCGGCGTGTAGACGAGCGCCAGATCTCTAGGCCCGGCGGGGTCGGGCAGTTGCGCCAGCGCGTCGACGTACGCCTGCACGATCGACTCGTCAAGCACCTGCCAGTCGGTGCCGCGCGGGATCGAGTCTGGCGGTCCAACCGCATCGATGCGCGTCGATATCTCGGCGTCGACCGGTGGCACGATCTGGCTTCCGTCGCCGAGGTACACCTTGTAGCCGTTGTCGCGGGGCGGGTTGTGCGAGGCGGTCACCATGACGCCGGCGACACACTCGAGTCGTCGGATCGCGAACGCCAGCAGCGGAGTTGGCAATGGGCGCGGCAACACCACCGCTCCGAGCCCCGCTCCGCGGAGCACCGCGGCGGTGTCGCGAGCGAAGACGTCGGAGTTGTGCCGGGCGTCGAAGCCCACGACAACGGTCCCGCCACCCCCAGTCCCAGCGCCGACAGCGTCGGCACCTCCAGTGTCGATGAGGTACGACGCAAGCCCCGCCGCCGTCTGCAGGACGACAGCCCGGTTCATCCGGTTCGGACCTCCCGCCAGCTCACCTCGCAGGCCTGCGGTCCCGAACACCAGGCGCTGGCCAAACCGGTCGTTCAGCTCGGTGAGGACGGCGGCGTCGGACTCGGCCGCCGACAGCAACCCGCCAAGTTCCGCTTGGGTGTCCGGGTCGGGGTCGTGCTCGATCCAGGACCGAACCTTTGCGCGCAGGTCCGGCGGAACCGTCACACGTAGTCCTCCACTGTCGTGCGGTGCACTGGCTGACGATCGCTGATGGCCCCGATGGCGGCGGTTACCGTCCGATCCCGCCCGGCTGCCTTGGCCTGGTACAGCGCCCGGTCGGCGGTCAAGCGGGCGGCTTCGGGGTCGGAGGACGTCAGCGGCGTCGCGCCGATAGAGATCGTGGTGCGGACACGCCGCGCGGCTCGCAGCAGCCGATCGGCGATCGCGGAGATCTCGGCGATGCCGCCAGCCGCCGCCAGCACGGCGAACTCATCGCCTCCGATCCGGTAGATCTGATCGCCCTCGCGCAGCTCGGTGGCGAGCACCGTCGCCAAGGTTCGGAGCAGGTCGTCGCCAGCCGGGTGGCCGTAGGTGTCGTTGACCTTCTTGAAGTGGTCCACATCCATGATGAAGCAGGCGAGCTCGTCAACGCCCGCAGTGTCGGACGCGCGCGACGCCGCTCGACGTAAGTCGTCGGTGAACGCTGCGGCGTTGCGCAGACCCGTCAGCTGGTCGCGCAGTGCCCGGTGCCTGAGCTCTTGGATGGCGCTGGCGGTGGCCAACGAGCCGGCGGTCTGCGTCGCCAGCAGCTCCATCGCCGCGCCGATCGTCGCGTCGTGCTCGATCGATCGCGTGTCAGCCGTCATGAGCAGGCCCGTCACTCGTCCCCCAGCCACCAGCGGCTGTACGGCGAGTGCTCGCACCCCTGCCCGCAACAAGAACTCGTAACCGCGCGGAGCGCTGGCGCCGCCGGGGAAGTGTGACGACGTGCCGGCCTGCACCCAGCTGGCGATCACCTGGTGGTCAGCGTCGCTCCAGCTGCACAGCGCCTCGGCCAGCGGTCCGCTCGTGTGTCGTATCGACCAGCTGCCCGTGCTGTCGCAGCGGCTGAGCGCGGCGCTGGACATCGTCGACAGCTCAATCGCCGCCTCGACGGAGCGGGCCTCGATCTCGGCGACGTCGGTCAGCGCCGACAAGCCGACGGCGATGCGCGCCAGCCGCTCGGCGAGGGAGGCCGGCGGCAGCCCCCCCACCCTCTCGATACTCCGTCCGAGCTGGGCCGCCGCGGCTGTCATGGTTTCGTCGACGTCGGGAGGAAGCGTGGTGCGCGACTCGATGCTGACCGCACCGACCACCTCGTCGTGCACCCGCACCGGAGCGCACGCCTCAGCTCGTATCCCCGGAATAGCGGCGATGAAGTCAGGGTCCGCGCTGACGTCGGCGACGATCTCGCTGTCGCCGGTGGCGATCACCCGGCCGATGACCCCCGTGCCGGGCTGGAATCCGTCAACCACCTGGAAGTAGCCGCGCGCAGCCTGGCAGCGCAGCCGACCGTCCAACAGCAGGTACACGCTGGGAAGCCCACCACCCCCCCACAGGTCGTCGACCAGTCCGGTGCAGGCTTCGGCGACGGTTCGTGCCGCCCCGCAGCGAGGGAAGCGCTCGTCGGCCGCTACTACCTGGTCTGTCACATCCGCTCCGCTAACCGCATCCGGGGGCTCTGGTCCTGTTCGCCGCCGTGGAACCGCTGTCCGCTCAGACGCGGCGAGTCTTCTGGCGGGTGCTCCCACGGTAATACCCCCTCAAAGGTGACCGGATATTCGCACCGCCGCAAGCGCTCTGGCGCGCTCAAGCGCCGTAAGCGTCAGGTCACTGCCCAAGTGACCGGCACGGCCGCCGCCGCAGGTCCTCGACGTAGTCCGCGGGTGCACCAGCCACCTCCGCCGCCTCGCTGAGGATGCCGAGATAGCTAGCCGAGGGCAGGCCCCCCTCGTAGGCGTCGAGGACGTACATCCAGGCCACCTGCGCGCCTTCGAGGGTGTGTACGGGGAGTCGGACCTTGCGGTAGACCTGCGTCTCCCAGTCGTCGAGTCGCTGCTCGTCCTCGGGGGTGATGTCGTACAGCACCACGAAGACCTGCGACGTGGGGTGCTCGACGATGGTGGCTAGCGCGCCGTCCCACCCGTGGTCCTCACCGGCGAAGGTCAACCGCCACCCGACCAGCCAACCAGTCCCACGCAACGGCGAATGGGGGCACCGGGCGCTCATCCGGTCGGGGTCCATGTTCGGGCCGTAGGCGGCATAGAGCGGCACGGCATGCAGGTTATCGTGGCTCGGGTGACTCGGGTGGTGATCATCGGCGGTGGTCCGGGGGGTTATGAAGCAGCCCTCGTGGGTGCCCAGCTCGGAGCCGAGGTGACCGTCGTCGAACGCGACGGGCTGGGCGGTTCAGCTGTGCTCACCGACTGCGTGCCGTCAAAGACGCTGGTCGCGACCGCAGAGGTCATGACGTCGGTGCAGGAGTCTGCCGAGCTCGGCGTGCGGCTCGCCGCGAGTAGTGATCCAGCGGCAACTGCTGCCTGCGTCGACCTGAAGGCGGTCAACGCGCGGGTGATGTCGTTGGCTGCCTCCCAGTCGGCTGACATCGCGCGGCGGCTGGCGACGGAGGACGTGCGGGTGATCGAGGGTACGGGGCGGTTGGACGGCCCCGACACGGTCGTCGCCATCGGCGCTGACGGCAGCGAAGAGCGGTTGCAGGCGGACGCCGTACTTCTCGCCACCGGCGCCTCTCCACGCGTCTTGGAGTCGTCGCCGCCCGACGGGGAACGCATCTTGACGTGGGAACAGGTTTACGGCCTCGACGAGGTGCCGCGTCGCCTGATCGTCGTCGGGTCCGGTGTCACCGGCGCGGAGTTTGCCAGCGCGTACACCGCGCTAGGTGTCGACGTCGTGCTGGTGAGCAGCCGGAACCGGGTGCTGCCGGGCGAGGACGCCGATGCGGCCACGGTCCTCGAGAACGTCTTGACCCGGCGCGGGATGACCGTGCTGAGCGAGTCCCGCGCCCAAGGGGTACGACGCGACGGTGACCTGGTGCGCGTGACGTTGACCGACGGACGCGAGCTGGAAGGCTCGCACTGCCTGCTCGCAGTCGGCTCTGTGCCCAACACCACCGGGCTGGGCCTGGAAAGCGCCGGCGTCAGCCTCGGCCAGGACGGTTTCATCACTGTCGACCGGGTGTCGCGTACGTCGGCCAGGGGGGTCTACGCGGCTGGTGACTGCACCGGTGTGTTGATGCTCGCCTCGGTGGCCGCCATGCAGGGTCGGATCGCGATGTGGCACGCGCTCGGTGACGCGGTGACCCCCTTGGACTTGAAGTCCGTCTCGTCAAACGTGTTTACCGCTCCGGAGATCGCCACAGTTGGCTGGAGCCAACATGCCATCGAAGCCGGCGAGATCGAGGCAGCGACGGTAGTGCTGCCGCTGGCCGGAAACGCGCGAGCCAAGATGCAAGGCGTTCATGACGGCTTCGTGAAGTTGTTCTGCCGGCCGGGCACTGGAATCGTCATTGGCGGAGTTGTCGTCGGACCACGGGCGAGTGAGCTCATCCACCCCGTGGCGTTAGCGGTGGCTGCCCGGCTCACCGTCGACGACCTTGCCCACGCGTTCACGGTCTATCCGTCGATTTCCGGGTCCGTCGCGGAGGCGGCGCGCAGGTTGCACACCCGCCGGTGATCCGTAGCCTCGCCCGCTCCCACGGACTGACTGACCTCACCCGCTCCCACGCTCGATTTGGCGCGTTGTGCAGGTGTTCCATGCCCTGGGTCATGCATACCGCGCCAAATCGCTGCTGAGTACCTGCTCGGGGGTCCGTTTAACGCCCGGGGTCGATTCCTTTAATTGAATTGCATTCGATGTAATTACATGGGGGGATTCTAAGAATCCCTCACCCTGAGTGGCTATTACGTCGCATTTCTGGCAATAATCCTTCTCTGTTGTCACAGAATTCACATCCGTCCCACCCGTTCGTGACCGTGGAGAAGCCGCTTCTCCCGTCCGAGGAGTCAGATTCAATGCCGGTACGCCACGAGCCGGAACCGCGCACGTGCCCGTGCCGGGTCACGCCCGTTGATCGCTGGAGTAGCCGTTCTCACCGCAGTCGCCGTCTGCACCCCCCGCACGGCGGCCGAGGCGCAGGTCGCCGCGGTTCCCGCCCCTGCGGGCACAGCGGCGCAGGCAGAACCGCATCCGGTGCCGCCTACGGTCACCGAGTTGGCTGTGCCTGCGGTGCAGGAGGAGGACCGCGGCAGCATCGTCGCCCGGCTGGAAGGCGAGAGATCCGGCAGCGCCGCGGCGGACGGCGCCACGCTGGCGGCTCATGTACGCAAGCCGCGGATGCACGGGTTCGCAATGGTCGGTGTGACGTGGGACGCCGGTTCCGCCGCTCCGGGCACGACGGTGAGCGTGCGCTCGCGCAGCCAGGGCACGTGGAGCGACTGGACCGCACTGGTCATCGACCCCGATGAGGGTCCTGCGCCGCGACAGGAGGACTCAGTCCGCGACGGCACAGCGCCGGCCTGGGTGGGTGCGGCCAACGGTCTCGAGGTGGCGGTGTACTCAGCCGACGGATCATCGCCGACCAGGTTGAGGGTCAACGCGATCGATCCCGGCACGTCGTCGTACGACGCGGTGACCACCATGAGCACCGCCACCCCGACCGGGCGGTCTGGCCCGGAAGCAGGGACGTTCCCGGGACTTCCGGACGTGATCGACCGCAGTGAGTGGGGCGTGGATCCCAGCCTTGGCGACCAATGCTGGAAGCCGCGGTTCGGCGACACCTTCAAGGCGGTGTTCGTGCACCACACGGCGGGGAGCAACAGCTACACCCAGTCGGAGTCTGCGGCGGTGGTGCGCGGCGTCTACGCGTACCACACCCAGTCGCGCGGCTGGTGCGACATCGGTTACAACTTCCTCGTCGACCGGTACGGGCAGATCTACGAGGGCCGCCGAGGTGGCATCCGGCCTCCGGTCCGCGGGTCGCATGCGGGTGACTACAACGTCGACACGACAGGCATCTCGTTGATGGGGGACTTCACCTCGCAGAATGCGACCCGGTCGATGAAGCACTCGTTGGTGCAGCTGATTGCCTGGCGGATGGGGACGGCGTACCACGGGGCGTACGGCCGGCCCTTCATCTACGACAGGAGATTCTCCCGCATCGCCGCCCACCGTGCCGCGATGTCGACATCGTGCCCGGGGGAGCAGGTGCACGCCTGGCTGCCGACGTTGCGTGAGCGGGTGGCGACCCGGCTCGGCGACTACGAGTCGCAGATCGAGGCCCAGTGGCGCGCGCTGGGAGGCATCAAGAGCAGGCTCGGCGAGGTACGCCTCGGCGAGCAGGGCGAGAACGGCGGGCGTCACACCAGCTTCGCGAACGGGCGGATGTACAGCAGCGACGCCGGGCTCAACACGCTGTACCGCAGTCCGATCCTGACCAAGTACCTCAGCGTCGGCGAGACCGACGGGAAGCTCGGCTACCCCCACAGCAACCTGCGCTCGATCGTCGACCACACCGGGCTGTCGGCGGAGTTCGACGGCGGCCGCATCTTCTGGTCGAAACCGACCGGCGCCACCACGCTGGTCCGCAGCGCGATCCTCAAGCGCTATATCGCTACCGGATCAGCTGCCGGTCCCCTCGGTTTCCCCACCGTGCCCGTGCACCCGACCGAGACGGGTGCCCTCGCCCGGTTCCAGCACGGCACTATCGCCTGGGACGCCGGGCGGCACACGACGGTGGTGAGCTACTCATGAGGCCGTCGGCTTCTCGCCTCCGACCGCGGTCGGCCGCCACCGCGCTGCTCGCTGCCGCAGTAGTCGCGCCGTTGGTAGTGGTCGTCACGGCCGCGGGCGCGTCGGCTGACCGTACGTACTACGTGCCCGTGACCAAGACGTGGACGATCAACGGTCGGGGCTACGGCCACGGCCGGGGGATGAGCCAGTACGGCGCTCAGGGCGCGGCGCTGCAAGGGCTCTCCTACGAGCAGATCCTCTCGTTCTACTACCCCGGCACCGCCTTCGCCCGCGCGAAGGGTCGGGTACGGGTGCTGATCAGCGCCGACTGGAGCTCTGACCTGCAGGTCCGACCGGACCGTGGTCTGGGGGTGCGCGACCTGCGCGACGGGGCCAACTGGCGGCTGCCCGTGCGCGACCGCATCGACAGGTGGCGGCTGACGCCGGTTCCGGACGGCACGACCGCCGTGCAGTTCCACGACGGCTCCGGATGGCACCGCTGGGAGCCACCCGACGGTCGGACGACGTTCCAGAGCGACGGTGAGTTCTACGCGCGCGGGCCGTTGACGCTGCTCATCCCTGGCGGCAGTGATGTCGTGGGCAGGCGCTACCGCGGGGTCCTGCGCAGCGTGCGGCCCTACCCAGGCGCTGTGGCGCGCGACACGGTCAACCTGCTCCCGATGGACAAGTACGTGCAAGGCGTCCTCCCCTACGAGATGCCGGCCTCCTGGAAGACGCCGGCGCTGCGTTCGCAGGCCGTCGCCGCCCGGTCGTACGCCGCGTGGGAGCGGTCGCAGAACCCCGACCGCTACTACCAGATCTGTGACACCACCGCCTGCCAGGTGTACGGCGGGGTGGGGGCTGAGGAGCGCACCACGAACCTGGCCGTCCAGGCGACCGCTCGGCGGATCCTCACCTACCAAGGTGAGCCGGCCTTCACCCAGTTCTCGGCATCGTCGGGCGGCTGGACGGCCGCCGGCAACACGGCGTACCTGCCGGCCAAGCGGGACCGGTATGACAACTACGCCGGGAACTCCGTGCACAGCTGGACGGTCAAGGTCGATGCCGGCTCGCT
Source organism: Nocardioidaceae bacterium (assembly GCA_030447805.1). Taxonomy (GTDB): domain Bacteria; phylum Actinomycetota; class Actinomycetes; order Propionibacteriales; family Nocardioidaceae; genus JAUJOE01. The sequence goes on from JAUJOE010000002.1 coordinate 128,647, forward strand.
GGAGAGCGCCTATCCCGAGATCGGGCGGCTGATCGACGTCCGGATTACCCGCCGCGACGGTAACGGCGCCTGGAACGGGCGGGTCGGCCAGGTGGTGCTTGACGGCAGCTCGGGAACGGCGTACATGACCGGCGAGGACTTCAGATGGCACTTCGGGCTGCGTTCGACGTGGTTCAACATCGAGCCGACACCGATCATCGCCCGTTGGCGGAGCATCGGCGGCGCGAACTCGAGCGTGGGCACACCGGTGAGCGGTGAGTACGCGGTGGACAACGGTTCGGCGCAGAAGTTCACGCAGGGGCGGATCTTCTGGAGCCGCTACACCGGCGCCCGCGAGCTGATCGGTCCGATCCTGTCGGCCTACCGGCAGTGGGGTGGACCGGCGTCGAATCTCCGGTGGCCGCAGACCGGCGTGATGAAGGCACCTGATTACGGTCACAAGGCCAGGTTTGTTCGCGGGATGATCTACAGCACTCCACGCACCGGCGCGCACGTCTTGTACGGGCGCATCCTCGACCGCTGGTCGACGGCCGGGGCGGCGGACTCGTGGCTGGGTTACCCCACCACCGACGTCTACGAGATCAGCGGTGGCCTGCGCGCCCGGTTCGAGCACGGGATGATCAGCTGGGACCGGTCATCGGACAGCTACACGGTGACCCGCTACTAGTCCTTGATCTCGCACAGTACGGTGCCGCTGGTGACGGTGGCGCCGACCGCAGCCGAGAGGCCGGCGACCGTGCCGCTCTTGTGGGCGTTGATGGGCTGCTCCATCTTCATCGCCTCGAGGACCACGACGAGGTCGCCGGCAGCGACGACCTGACCGTCCTCGACGCCGAGCTTGACGATCGTGCCCTGCATCGGGGCGGTGAGAGAGTCCCCGCTCGCTGCCGCCGCTCCCGACTTCTTGGCCGCCGACCGTTTCTGCGGCTTCTTGGGGGTGCCTGCGGTCGACGATGCCGACCGTGCGGTGAGTGCGGCAGGCAACGACACTTCCAGCCGCTTACCGCCCACCTCGACGGTGAGGACCTCCCGTTCGGCCGGCTCCGCGGCGGCGACGTCGCCGGCGTACGGCTCGATCGTGTTGTCGAACTCGGTCTCGATCCAGCTCGTGTGGACGGCGAAGGCCTGCCCGTCGCCGATGTACGCCGGGTCGTCCACGACGCGACGATGGAACGGGATGACCGTCGGCATGCCGCCCACATCGAACTCGGCAAGCGCCCGGCGGGACCTGGCCAGCGCGACGTCGCGGTCGCGGCCGGTGACGATGAGCTTCGCGATCAGGGAGTCGAACGACCCGGGGATGGTTTCGCCCTCGTCGTAGCCGCCGTCCAGCCGTACGCCGGGGCCTGCCGGTGGGCGCCAGCGGGTCAGCGTGCCGGGTGCGGGCATGAAGGTGCGGCCGGCGTCCTCGGCGTTGATCCGGAACTCGATGGAGTGGCCGCTGACCGGCGGGTCGTCGTACCCCAGCTCCTCACCAGCGGCGATGCGGAACATCTCGCGCACCAGGTCAAGCCCCGTCACCTCCTCGGTGACCGGGTGCTCGACCTGCAGCCGGGTGTTGACCTCGAGGAACGAGATCGTGCCGTCCTGGCCGACCAGGAACTCACACGTTCCTGCGCCGACGTAACCGGCGGCTTTGAGGATCGCCTTGGAGGAGTCGTACAGGGTGGCGGTCTGCGTCTCCGACAGGAACGGCGCCGGCGCCTCCTCGACCAGCTTCTGATGCCGCCGCTGCAGCGAGCAGTCGCGGGTCGACACGACGACCACGTTGCCGTGGGAGTCCGCGAGGCACTGGGTCTCGACGTGCCGCGGCCTGTCGAGGTAACGCTCGACGAAGCACTCGCCCCGCCCGAAGGCGGTCACCGCCTCGCGGACCGCCGACTCGTAGAGCTCGGTGATCTCCGCTTCATGCCGCGCCACCTTCAGGCCGCGCCCACCGCCGCCGAACGCCGCCTTGATCGCGATCGGAAGGCCGTGCTGCTTGGCGAACTGCACAACCTCGTCAGCGCCGTTGACGGGGTCTGGCGTGCCGGCCACCAGCGGCGCGCCAACCTGGTGGGCGATGTGCCGGGCCTGCACCTTGTCGCCGAGGGCGTCGATGGCAGCCGGTGGCGGACCGATCCAGACCAGGCCCGCGTCGATGACTGCGGCAGCAAAGGAGGAGTTCTCCGCCAAGAATCCGTAGCCCGGGTGGACCGCGTCGGCGCCGGAGCGCCGCGCCGCGTCCAGGACCTTCTCGACGGCCAGATAGGAGTCAGCCGGAGTCGACCCCTGCAGCGAGTAGGCCTCATCCGCCAGCCGCACGAACAAGGCGTCCCGGTCGGGGTCGGCGTACACCGCAACGCTGCCGATGCCAGCGTCCCGGCACGCGCGCACCACCCGTACGGCGATCTCGCCGCGGTTGGCGATCAGGACCTTGCTCAGCTCGGGCACTGGTGCTCCTCGGCGTGGCTGACGGCGTACGAGCGGCAGTCTAGGGCGCACGCAGGGACTGGCGGCGCGTGCTGCGGCGGCGCAGCGGCGCGGGATCCACCAGCCGCTGCCGGTTTAGCTGGGCGCTACGGTGGCGACACCGACGTCGGCCCCAGCGGCTGAGAGAAAGGGCACCGATGAGCTTTGAACTGTCCCGTGAGCACGAGGACTTCCGCAAGAGCGTCCGCGAGTTCGCGGCGGCCGAGATCGCCCCGCACGCAGCGCGGTGGGACAAGGAGCACACCTTCCCCGTGGAGACAGTGCGCCAGATGGGTGAGTTGGGCCTGTTCGGACTCACCGCTCCGGAGGAGTACGGCGGCGCCGGCGACTACGGCGACTTCACCAGCCTGTGTGTCGCGATCGAGGAGATCGGGCGCGTCGACCAGTCGATGGGCATCACGCTGGAGGCCGCGGTCGGGCTGGGAATCAACCCGATCCTGACGTTCGGGACCGCCGAGCAGCGCGAGAAGTGGCTGCCCGACCTGGTGGCGGGGACGGCGCTCGCCGGGTTCGGCCTGACCGAGCCGGGAGCTGGCTCGGACGCGGCCGCCACCAAGACCCGTGCGCAGCTGGTGGGGGACGAGTGGGTGATCGACGGAAGCAAGCAGTTCATCACGAACTCCGGATCGGAGATCACGTCGCTGGTGACCGTCACGGCTCGCACCGGTGAGCGCGAGGGCGGCAAGGCCGAGGTGTCGACGATCATCGTCCCGGCCGGGACACCGGGGTTCGTGGTGGAGAACGCCTACGACAAGCTCGGCTGGCACGCCAGCGACACGCACCCGCTGAGCCTTACCGACGTACACGTGCCGGCGGACCACCTCCTCGGTGAGCGCGGCAGGGGGTACGGGCAGTTCCTCGCTACGCTCGACGACGGCCGAGTCGCCATCGCGGCGCTAGCCGTCGGATGCATCCAGGCCTGCCTCGAGATGTCGGTGCAGTACGCCGGGGAGCGGACGACGTTCAACGTGCCGATCGGCGCGAAGCAGGGGGTGGCGTTCCAGATCGCGGATCTGCAGGTGATGGCGGAGGCGGCCCGCTGCCTCACCTACAAGGCAGCGGCGCTGAAAGACGCCGGCCGGCCTAGGGATGCGTTCAAGCAGGCGGCGGCCGTGGCGAAGCTCTACTCGACCGAGGCTGCGGTGACCGCCACTCGGATCGCCACCCAGGTGTTCGGCGGCTACGGCTTCATGGAGGAGTACCCGGTCGCGCGCTTCTACCGCGACGCGAAGGTGCTCGAGATCGGTGAGGGCACCTCCGAGGTGCAGCGGATCCTCATCGCCCGCAGCCTCGGCCTCCCGGTGGAGTGACGTACGTTTTCCGACACGCGACGGCTAACGCACTGGTCTGAGGCTCCCCGCCGTACGTCTGCCGACACGCGGCGGCAGAGGTATCGGTGCGCTATCAGTCGCGCCAAAGCGACGTCCACGGCACACCCAGTTGCGCGGTCAGCGTGCGCAGCAGCGGCAGGGAGATGCCGAGGACGTTGGAGTGGTCGCCCTCGATGGCGGTGACGAACGCGCCGCCGTACCCCTCGATCGTGAACGCGCCCGCGACGTGCAGTGGCTCGCCGGTCGCGACGTACGCGTCGATCTCCTCGTCGGACACGTCGGCGAAGTGCACCGTGGTGTGCGCGGCAGCGCTCACCTGACGCTGAGCCGCGACATCGACGACGCAGTGGCCGGTGACCAGGACGCCCGACCTTCCGCGCATCTGGTTCCACCGCGCCACCGCGGCTTCTGCGGTTCCGGGCTTGCCCAGTGCTTGCCCGTCCAGAACGAGTAACGAGTCGCACCCGATCACGAGCCCGTCCGGCACCTGCGTTGTCGTCGCGACCGCCTGGGCTTTCGCCGTCGCCAGCATCACCGCCAGCTCGGCTGGTGACTCGGCCGTGAATGCCGACTCGTCGACACCGGACACGACAACCTCGGGAGTGATCCCAGCCTGTTGCAGGATCTTGCGCCGGATCGGCGACGCCGACGCCAAGATGACCTTCACAACCGAGCGAGCGCCTCGCGCAGCGGGTCAAGCCCCAGGGAGCCGAGATCAAGAGCGGCGCGGTGAAATGCCTTGAGGTCGAAGGCGTCGCCCTTGCGTCGGCGGACCTCCTCGCGCGCCTGCAGCCAGCTGCGTTCACCGACCTTGTACGACGGAGCCTGGCCTGGCCATCCGAGGTAACGGTCGACCTCGAAACGGATCATCGCGTCGCCCAGCCGACAGTGCTGCCGCATGAACTCGAGGCCGAGGTCGGCGTTCCACGTCTCGCCGGGGTGGAAGCCGAACGGGTTGTCCGAAGGGATCGTCAGCTCAAGGTGCATCCCGATGTCGATGATCACCCGCGCCGCGCGCATCGCCTGCCCGTCGAGCATGCCGAGCTTGTCGCCAGGGTCCTGCAGGTAGCCGAGGTCGTCCATCAGCCGCTCGGCGTACAGCGCCCACCCCTCGCCGTGGCCGGACACCCAGCACATCGTGCGCTGCCACCGGTTGAGCAGCTCACTGCGGTACGCCGTCTGGGCGACCTGCAAATGGTGGCCCGGCACACCCTCGTGGAAGACGGTCGTGACCTCGCGCCAGGTGGAGAACGTGTCGACGCCGTCGGGGACCGCCCACCACATCCGTCCGGGTCGGGAGAAGTCCTCGCTGGGACCGGTGTAGTAGATACCGCCGTCGCTGGTGGGAGCGATGCGGCACTCGATGCGGCGTACCGGCTCAGGGATGTCGAAGTGGACGTCGGTCAACTCCGCGATGGTCTTGTCCGCCAGCTCTTGCATCCAGGCGCGGAAGTTCTCCTTGCCCTGGACGTTTCGCTGTGGGTCGGCGTCGAGGGCGGCGACCGCGTCGTCGACTGAGCCGCCAGGAGCGATCCGACCAGCCACCCGCGCCATCTCCTGCTCGATGCGGTGTAGCTCCTCCCAGCCCCAGTGGTAGGTCTCTTCCAGATCGATCGTGGCGCCGAGGAATGCCCGCGACTCGATGGCGTATGCCTCTCGGCCTACACCGTCCCTCTCGCGGCCTCGAGGTAGTAGTTCCTGCTCGAGGAAACCGCCGAACTCAGCAAAGGCGTCGCTGGCGACGACGGCGTTCCGGTTGAGGTCGAAGATCTGCGACTCGGACGTCTGCGCGGTTGGGACGTTGCGGTGCTGCACCAGGGAAGTGAAGAAGTTGCCAGCTTCCCCTTCTTGACCGGTCCAGGCGCGGACCTGGGCCGCCACCGCGGCGATCTGCCGCTTAGCTGAGACGTGCCCGTTCTCGGCGCTGCTCGTGAGGGTCTGGCGATAGCCGTCAAGTGCTGTTGGGAGCGCGGCGAGCCGCGCGCTGATGTTGTCCCATGCGCCGACGGAGTCGGTGTCCATAAGGTCGAACACACTGCGGATGTTGTGGAGCTCGCTGGTGATCACGCTGATCTGCGACTGAGACGTCCCGGCGTCGTACTGGTCGATGCTCACCGTCAGGCGCTCGATGAACGAGTCCTTGGCTGCCTGTTCTCTGTCGCCGGTAGCTGGGGTGGCTTCCATGGTGGCCAGAGCGCGACGGGTGAGGTCGTACCTGGCCGCAAAGCCGGCCGGGGAGAGGTCGGTTACCTGGTGGTCATGGCCACCGATCCCCAGGTACGTCGCAGCGAGCGGATCGAGTTCGACGTAGTCCTCGACGAACGCGTCGGCGACGGTATCGACGGCGGAGTCGGCTTGCTCGGCGCCAGCAGTCATAGCGGCGACCCTATCGAGGCGAAGCAGACTGCCTGCCTGCCGCCCGGAACGCTGGTTGCGCCGTGCTGCCACGGCACAGCAGGCACCCGTTCAGCGGATAGAGCGTAGTCAGGCTGCTTTAGTTGCCGTTTGAGTGCCGTTGTGGTCGACGAGGTAGCAGCGGCCGTGGGGTGATCGCCAGACGAAGACCCCGTTGAACACTTGTTTGACGTGCCATCGGCTGTGGGTCTTGATCCGGTGATGGAACGTGACCATGGGGGCGAGGTTGTCGAGCCGGGTTTGGCCTGGTGGGCCGCCGTCACCGGGGTCGATGTAGGGGTCGGAGTGGTCGGCTTGTTTGGTGCGGGTGGTGTTGGTGGCGTAGGGGAACACGTCGACCGGGCTGCGTAGGTGTATGGCTTCGCGGAGCCGGTCGGGGACTTCGTAGCCGTCGACGGGTGCCTGGTTGGTCAGGTCGATCACCGGTTTGACGGTGACCTGGCAGTGCCCGAGCCACTTCTTGACTTGGTCGATGGTGACCGGCCCGACCCCTTCGAACCTGGCCACCCCGTCCGTCGCGGGTGAAGGAGTCTTCGCTGAGGTGGATGTACAGGGTCGCCGGCGGCCGCGCGTCAACACCGCTTGTTCCGACGGCGGGGGCTGCGGTCTGCGGGTCTGGGTTGGCATCGCCACCAGCGGCGAGGCGGGCGGTGGTGCCGAACAGGTCGAGTGCTTGTTGCGGCTGCGCCAGCACCCCGACCGCGCGTGCGCGGCGGATGTGTCTTTGCTGTCGGTGTCGCCGAGAGCGGCGAGGCTGTCGGCGACCCGGTCGATGGTGGCGTCGAACCAGATCGCGTTCGGCGCCTCGGTGCGGATGTAGATGTCCTTGATGCCATGGTCGCTGGACTGGCCCACCCATACGCCTTGCTGCTGCTCAGCTTGGCGTGCCTTCTGCTGCGCGGCGGCTGGGTCGGCGGCGATGATGGCGGCGGCGATGATGTTCTCAGCAGCCGGCCCCACGACAACGAGTGCGCCCATTTGGTCACCCGCCGGTCGACACCACCGCGGCGGTCTCAGCAGACAGGCTCTCGGGTGGCTTCGGCGGTCTTGCGGCCGATCCACGGCCGCACCTCGCCAGCGAGGATCCGCGCCCACAGGAGGGGCAGCCGGTGCCGCAGGTCCAAGGCGTCGCCGATGAGCCGAGCGGCTGCATACGGCGACATCGCCAGCTCGGCGCCCAGCTCGGCCGGGGCGAACTCCGGCCACCTCCGGGTGTGCCCTCCCCACCAAGGCTGATGAGCTGCTCCATGCCCGGCAACGACCGGTGGTCGACTCCCTGCTCGAGGTCGCCATGCAGGTCACCCCAATGCGCCGCGACCTCGAGCAGTCACCACCTCCGCTCGGTCAGCAACCGCCCGCGCCTCCGTCGCGGCGGCCAACGTGGCAGCAGGATCAAGGGAGGAGACGTCGGTGTCGAACATGCATCCAACCTAAACCCGACCACCGACAAAACTCGAACTCGCATTCGACGTCATGGACAGCGAAGCCGATGTCGCCGCGGCGCGGCGTGCCCAGCGAACGCGGTTGAACGGTAGGTGAAACGCCCAAGTTGGGAATCGGTCATCAGTCTCCCCGGTTCAGCGGGGGAAGGCGCTTGCTCGCCAACGACCAGGACCTGGGCGATGTGCGCCGCGCAGCCTGGACTCGGGCGACGACCACCGAGATCGGCGTACGTCGACAGCTGCGGCTGCGGAGTCGGCGGGTCGACGAGCAGCCAGCGCCACCACCAGCGCGGCCAGTTCCTCGTCGGTCGGGTGTCCCCGGACGACCCGCAACACCGGTGCGGCGGCGTCGTCACTCACAGCGGGATGTTTCCGTGCTTCTTCGGCGGCAGCGTCTCTCGCTTGTTCCGCAGCAACCGCAGTGAGCGCACGATCTCCGACCGGGTCTCGTGCGGAGCGATCACCGCGTCGACGTAGCCGCGCTCGGCGGCGACGTAGGGGTTGGCGAGGGTGTCCTCGTAGTCGGCGATGAGGTCGGCTCGCATGGCCTCCACGTCCTCGGCCGCGGCGAGCTCTGTGCGGTACAAGAGTTGACCGCGCCTCGCGCACCCATCACCGCGACCTGCGCTGTCGGCCACGCCACATTGATGTCGGCGCCGAGGTGCTTGGACCCCATCACGTCGTACGCACCGCCGTAGGCCTTGCGAGTGATCACCGTGATGAGCGGCACGGTCGCCTCGGCGTACGCGTAGAGCAGCTTGGCACCGCGCCGGATGATGCCGTTCCACTCCTGGCTGGTGCCGGGAAGAAATCCGGGTACGTCGACGAAGGTGAGCACCGGCACGTTGAAGGCGTCGCAGGTTCGCACGAACCGCGCGCCCTTCTCCGAGGCGTCGATGTCGAGTGTGCCGGCGTACTGCATCGGCTGGTTCGCGACCACACCGACCGACCTGCCCTCCACTCGGCCGAAGCCGACGAGGATGTTCGGCGCGAACAGCGCCTGCACCTCGAGGAACTCGGCGTCGTCGAGCACCGCCTCGATCACCGAATGCATGTCGTAGGGCTGGTTGGGGGAGTCGGGGATGAGCGCGTCGAGCGACCGATCGACGTCGTTGACGCTCAGGTCGACGGCTGCGCCGTCGTACGCCGGTGGGTCCTCGAGGTTGTTCTGAGGCAGGTACGAGAGCAGCGCCTTGACGTAGTCGATGGCGTCGTCCTCGTCCGAGCCGAGGTAGTGCGCGTTGCCGCTCTTGGAGTTGTGGGTGTGCGCGCCACCCAGCTCCTCCATCGTCACGTCCTCGCCGGTCACCGTCTTGATCACGTCGGGGCCGGTGATGAACATGTGTGAGGTCTTGTCGACCATCACCGTGAAGTCGGTCACCGCAGGGGAGTACACCGCTCCGCCGGCGCAGGGGCCCATGACCAGCGAGATCTGCGGGATGACGCCCGAGGCGTGCACGTTGCGGCGGAAGATCTCGCCGTACAGCCCGAGTGAGACCACGCCCTCCTGGATCCGCGCCCCGCCCGAGTCGTTGATGCCGATGATCGGACAGCCCGTCTTCATCGCCAGGTCCATCACCTTGACGATCTTCTCGCCGAACACCTGGCCGAGGCTGCCGCCGAACACGGTGAAGTCCTGCGCGAAGACGCACACCGGGCGGCCGTCGATCGTGCCGTAGCCGGTGACCACCCCGTCGCCGTACGGGCGGTTTCGCTCCATGCCGAAGTTCGTCGAGCGGTGCCGGGCAAGCTCGTCGAGCTCAACGAACGACCCGTCGTCAAGCAGCAGCGTGACCCGCTCGCGAGCGGTCAGCTTGCCCTTGGCGTGCTGGCTCTCAATCGCGCGCTCCGACCCGGCGTGCACCGCCGCTTCGAGCCGCTGCTCGAGGTCGGCGAGCTTGCCGGCCGTGGTGTGGATGTCGGCGTCGCTCACGGACGGCAGCGTAGCGTGGACACCGATGAGCTCGATGTACGGCGATCTGGACCGACCGCCGCTCAACGCGCACGCTCTGCGCCGCTCGCTGATCACTCCTGGCTCGTTGTGGACCGGCCTCGAGGTCCTCCCGTCGGCCCCGTCGACGAACGCTGTGCTGGCCGAGTTGGCCGCCCAAGACGGCGTGTCCGGGCACGTCGTGATTGCCGAGCACCAGACGGCTGGTCGGGGCCGGCTGGGCCGTGAGTGGACGACACCGGCTCGCTCGGGGCTCACGATGTCTGCGCTTGTGCGGCCGCACGATGTCGAGGTGGCGCGGTGGTCGTGGCTACCGCTACTCGCCGGCCTGGCAGTGGCTGCAGCTTTGCGCAACGAGGCGCGCGTGCCGGCCGCGCTGAAGTGGCCCAACGACGTCATCATCGACAACCGCAAGGTGGCCGGGCTGCTGGTCGAGCGGGTTGAGACCCCTGGCCACCCGCCGGCTGCTGTCATCGGCGTCGGGCTCAACGTCTCGCTGCGGGCCGCTGAGCTGCCGGTGCCGCACGCCACGTCGCTCGCGCTGGCGGGCGCGGCGACCACCGACCGCACCGTGCTCGCCCGGGCAATCCTGCGCGCCCTCGAGGGGTTGCTGACCGACTGGCAGCGCTGGGGCGGTGATCCTGAGCACGGGCTGCACTCGGCGTACGTCGACGCCTGCGCAACGCTCGGCCAACAGGTGAGCGTCGCCATGCCCAGCGGAGAGACCCACGAAGGTGAGGCGGTCGGGATCGACGCGGCCGGGCGGCTTTTGGTGCGCACTCGACAGAGCCAGGTTGCGCTTGCCGCCGGCGAGGTTCTGCACGTTCAACGGCCGACGTGACACCATCGAACGAGTCGGGAAGCAGGAGACGTCAGGAGGGCGGATGGGCATCTCCGCGAGGCGGCTCGGCGAGGGCGAGTACGTCGTGGCCTTCACCCGAACGCACTGGAAAGCGCTCGTGCTGCCGGTGTTCGCCCTGCTTTGCACGTGTGCGCTGACGGGGTTCCTGCTGGCTGGGGTCTCCAGCGGAGGAGGCTACGTCGAGCTCAGGTGGCTCGTGCTCGCGGTGGCTGCCCTGGCGGTGTTGTGGTTCACGGTGCGCCCGTTCCTGCGCTGGCGGACGGCGTCGTACACGCTCACCAACCGTCGCCTGATCAGCCGGTCGGGCATCTTCACTCGAACCGGTCGCGAGATCCCGTTGCACCGCGTCGCCGACGTGCGCTACGAACGCGGCGTGGTTGACCGGCTGTTGGGTTGCGGCACGTTGGTGATCTTCGAGGGGAGCGAGGGCGGCCGACTGGTGCTGCCCGACGTGCCACGTGTGGAGGCCCTGCAGCTGGCGATGACCGACCTGCTGTTCAGCAACCCGGACGGCCTGTCCGGGGACAGCGGCGCCGACCGTCGCTGGACGCCGTACCGCCGGTGACCGGGACCGGGGCGAAGACCTCCTCCGCACGCACAGCGAGCTCGACGTGGGCTGGTAGGCGTTCCAGCAGGTCTGAAACCAACTGAGCGCTGAGTGCTGCTTCGTGCGCAGCGGCGGGCCGTCGGCCGGTTGCACGGTCGACGTTGAAGGCAAGCCAGTCCAGTCCCGACATCATGGACGGCCCGAGATCGGCCGCTCGGATGGAGGCATACTCGCCGCCGCCGGCTACGTAACCACGAACGACCTCGTGGGCGACGTCCAGGCGTTCCCAGTCGGCGAGGGACATGGCGGCGTCGGTGAGCTCCCGCTGCGGCACGACCGGGGCGGCGACGTCCCAGTCGCACAGAACTGGCCCGTCGGGGGAGATCAGCAGGTTCTTCTGATCGATGTCGCCGTGGCTCATCACCTCGCGCCCTGGCTGATGGCCCGCCGACCTCACCAGGTCAGCGATCGTCTGAACAGCTGGTTCGACTTCGTCAAGGCGGCGGGCCCACGGCAGCCGAGCGGCGTACGCCGACTGGACGAGCTCTGACCACCGATCGGCGACATCGGTGTTCGGGGTAGGGAAGACCGCGCGATTGGCAGGCTTCACGCCCAGTTGGTGGAGGATGGCCAGCGTCTGGCCGGCCCAGCGTGCAACAGCGAGCGGGACGGGCTCATGCTGGAGGGTGCCCCCGTCCACCCAGACGTGCATACGTACCGGCGCCGGCGCGCCCTCGCCCTTGCGCTCGACCCACGCCAGACAGCCACCGTCAGTGGGGTTGGGGATCGGCTCCGGCATTCGAACGCCTGCCTCAAACGCACGCTGTTCGTAGTCCCAGGCTGCGTCCAGCCAGTCGCGCCAACCTGGATCCCCCCACGGGTTGCGGAGCTCCTTGACCGCGAACCGTTGATGCCGATCGGTGGTCAACCGGTATACCCGGTTCGACCATGCGTTCGGCACAGCCACCATGTCGACAACCCGGCCCGGCACCCGGAACGCCGCCAGAACCGCCGAGGGGTTCGGTGCTGTATCTGCCCCCGCGTGCATGCGCTAAGAGTCCGAGCTTGGCGTTGTCAGGGCGACGGGAGACTCGGACCTTTCTGCGGGGTGATGGTGGCGGAACACGAACGTGCGGTAGCTCCAGAACCGGAAGGCCATACCTAGGACGAGCCCGAAGCCGTTGGCGGAGATGTTGTCAGCCAGCGGGCTGCGCAAGTCGAGCACGTAGTGGGAGATGGCCAAGCACACCAGGGCGATCGCCATGCCGACACCGTTGAAGAAGAAGAACAGGGTCATCTCTCGTCGGGCGCCGCTGCGAGCGCGGTGCGACCAGGTCCAGTGCCGGTTGCCGAGGTAGGTGACCACCGTCGCTACGGCGACCGAGATGGCCTTGGCGGTCAGCGGCTTGTGCTCGAGTACGCCGGGGTCGCCGAGGTAGCGCAGCGTGTTGAACACCGTCACGTCGACCACGAAGCCGACGGCACCCACAACGCCGAACTTCATCATCTCCGAGGCGAGTTGGCGTAACCGCTGCAGCAAGACCGCGCTCTTCCAACGATGATGGGACGGGCTGCCCTAGCCTACGTGCGAAGGTCTCGCCCTAGCGCGGACCCTCGTCGAGATGCGCGTAGTGGTTGCAAATCTCACTCCGAAACAACATCCGCGCGCATCTCGGCGATGCTGGGTGCGGTCAGCGCGCCGGCACCTCGGCCCAGGTGTGGATGCCCGGCCCCGACTCGAACAACCGACCACCGGTGGAGTCGTAGATCCACAGGCGGAGGACGCCGGAGTCCGTCGAGGCGTAGTCTCCGAGCGCTAGGTCGCTCACTGACCCCTCTGGCTGAGAACCATCAGGCGGTTGCACGAAACGCAGGTCCGACCAGTCACCACCGTTGCTTTCGTAGATGCCAGCGGGTTGAGCGCTGGGACGATTGTGTCGCGCGTCGCTCCACGCCTCGATGTTGACGAGAAGGCTGCCGTCGGGCGCGACCAATGACCAGCCTAGGTACGCCATGTCGCCTTGGCTCTCGTCGATGGTCTCCCACGCGGCCCCGCCATCGACGCTTCGGTGCACCTTGTCGAATGGGAACAGCGTGGCGCCATCGCCGCCTTGTACGACGGCCATCACGTCGTCGACGGACGCCGAGGGGATGACACTGACCAGGTCGCTGCCCTCGACTAGCAGGCGCTTGTTCCAGCTCGCCCCTCCGTCGCGCGACCAAATCACTGATCTGCTCTGCGTGCCTGCCTGCCAGTCGTACACCACTCCCACCAACGTGCCGTTCGTGTTCCGCTCGAGCATCAAGGTGCCGTTGTGGGGAGGTTCGGAGACTGGGTGTGCCATCGCTGTGGCCGGGTTCAGCGCCAGGTGGGGGTAGCCGATTGGCCCCTGCACTCCGCCGCCTACGAAGACCTCTCCAGCCACCAGCGGGCTGGCTTTCTTGTCCAGTTGGATCGCTGACACGCTCCCATCGCTGTCGACGAGGCTCATGCTGCGGCCGAAGGTAACGAAGAACGAGTTTGCCCCGGCGGCCACGACTTTCACCACTCGGCCGGGGAGGGCGATGTCGTGCGACGTCTTGAAGCCGTCGCCGGTCACCGTGAGCGCAAACTGCTGGTGATTGCAGCCGCCTCCCTCACCGCAGAACTGCCAGATCACTGCCCTTACTTCTGGCGAGCCGGCAGACACCGCGACATCGGAGATGGTCGAGTTCTCGTCGTTGACGATCTGGGTCGGTGTCAGCCGGTCGGGCCGTTCTTCGGGTGATGGGGAGGTGTCCTTGGTCGGGCTAGGGGTTGGGGTTGGATTTGGGGTCGGCGTGGGGGAGCGGGTCGGGCCGACTGGCGGCACCGGGGCGGTCTGGTCGCCGTACACGCCCTGGAGCCCGAACGCGACAACGCTCACCACGGCGGCCACCGCGACGACGGCTGAGCCGGCAGCGGTACGGCGGCGGCGCCGCGAGGTCGCGACGAGCTCGTCGAAGTCCGGCGGCACCACCTCGTTGCCGGCCTCGCGGCGGAAGCTCTCGAAGTCAGACATGGTTGGGCTCCTCGCGCTCAGACATTGCGGTAGCCAGCTGGTCTCGACCCCGGACGAGGCGCGCCTTGACCGTTCCCTCGGGTACGCCGAGCGCGCGGGATACCTCCGCCACCGGCAGGTCGGCCAGGTGGTGCAGCACCAGCACCTCGCGCAGCTCCACCGGCAGTCGCCGCAGCGCCGACACGAGGTCGACGTGGTCGGGTGACAGCTCCGCCCGCTGTTGGACTCCGGGGATGCGCGGCGTGACGCGGCGCAGCACAGCGGTACGTCGCCAGCGGTTGCGCAGGCCGTTCATCGCGACGGTGCGCAGCCACGCCTCGGGGTTGTCGAGCTGACCGAACCGACCCGCCTGGCCGATCGCCTTGACGAACGCCTCCTGCACCACGTCCTCGGCCTCTGCTTGGTCGCCGCAGAGGGCCAGCATCTGTACGACGAGGCGGCGGTACGACGCGTCGTACACCTCGCGCACGAAGTCCTGGCTGCTCATGGTGCCTTGCTCACGGTTCCTCCGGTGGAAAGCCTGACACCGCTACGACACCTGAACGGGCTCCGCGGTTGCCGCCGGGGCGCGCCAATGCGGGCGGGCAATAAGGTGTCGGCCGTGAGCAGCCCGATCGTCGGCGTCGTAGGCGCCGGTCAGCTGGCGCGCATGATGCAGCAGGCGGCGATCGGCTTGGGCGTGCCGCTGCGGCTGCTGGCCGAGGCGGCTGACGGTGCGGCGGCGCAGGTGATCGTCGACACGACGGTGGGCGACTACACCGACTGGGACACGTTGAGCTCCTGGGCGAAGGGCGCGCACGTCGTCACGTTCGACCACGAGCACGTGCCGACCGAGCACTTGCAGCGGCTGATGGCCGACGGCATCGCCTGCCGGCCGGGTCCTGCGGCGCTGATCCATGCGCAAGACAAAGCGGTCATGCGAAAGAGGCTGGCGCAACTTGACGTTGCACAGCCGCGGTTCCGGCTGCTTGATTCTTTCGGCCAGGGGGCCGCTAACGTCTCGAGCGTGGCCGAGTCTCTTGGCGGCTTTCCCCTCGTTCTGAAGACGACTCGCGGCGGATACGACGGCAAAGGGGTCTGGTTGGTCGCCGACGAGGCCCAGGCCGAGGCGGTGCTCGCGCAGGCGCCGCGGGGCGTGCAGTTCCTGGCTGAGGAGCGCGTCGACTTCAGCCGCGAGCTGTCGGCGCTGGTCGCGCGGTCGCCGAGCGGCCAGGTGGCGGCGTACCCGGTCGTCGAAAGCGTGCAGCGCGACGGCGTCTGCGTGGAGGTGACCGCCCCGGCACCCGACCTCGACCCGCAGCTGGCAGTCACCGCGCAGCAGACCGCCATGCGGATCGCGGCCGAGCTCGGCGTCGATGGGGTGCTGGCGGTGGAGCTGTTCCAGACCCGCGACGGCGCGCGTTCTGGTCAACGAGCTGGCGATGCGACCGCACAACACCGGACACTGGTCGATCGACGGCGCCGTCACCAGCCAGTTCGAGAACCACCTGCGCGCCGTTCTCGACCTGCCGCTGGGCTCTCCGGCGGCGCGCAGCCGATGGACGGTGATGGTCAACATCCTCGGCGGTGTCGGTGAGCTGTACGACGGGTACCCGCACGTGCAGGCACGCGACCCCGCGGTGCGGGTGCACCTCTACGCCAAGTCTGTGCGGCCAGGCCGCAAGGTCGGACACGTCACGGCGTACGGCGACGACCTCGAGCAGGTGCGTGAACGCGCTCGGCATGCGGCCGGCTGGTTCGCCGGTACTGTCAGGTGATGGACGCGGCGGAGTCCCCGGCGGTCGGCATCGTGATGGGCTCGGACTCCGACTGGCCGACGATGTCCGCGGCAGCCGACGCCCTCACGGAGTTCGGTGTGGGGTTCGAGGTGGACGTCGTGTCGGCGCATCGCATGCCGGCGCAGATGCTCGCGTACGGGCAGCGGGCGCACGAGCGGGGGCTCCGAGTGCTCATCGCCGGCGCTGGCGGCGCCGCGCACCTGCCGGGCATGCTCGCTGCCGTGACACCGCTGCCGGTGATCGGTGTGCCGGTGCCGCTGAAGTACCTCGACGGCCTGGACTCCCTGCTCTCGATCGTGCAGATGCCTGCCGGTGTGCCGGTGGCGACCGTCGCAATCGGCAACGCCCGCAACGCCGGCCTGCTCGCCGTACGCATCCTGGCCGTCGCCGACGACGAGCTGCGCGCCAAGATGCAGGACTTCCAGGCCGACCTCGCCGATGTCGCCCGAGCAAGGGTGACGCTCTGCGGGCCGCGCTCGACCAGCCAAGGAGCACGTGAGTGACCCCCGGAGCCACCACGCCAACCCCATCGTCGAAGGGTCGTTCATGAGCAGCCCTCCGGCCACCGTCTACCTGCACATCGGCCTGCACAAGACGGGCACGACGTACCTGCAGAACCTGCTGAAGGCGAACCGCGAGGGCCTGCGTGCCCAGCAGATCTACTACCCCGGTGGCCCCGGCGAGCCACAGCAGGCGTTCGCAGTGTGGGACCTGCAGGGGCGACGGCCGCGCGGAGTGCACGACACCCGGATCGGTGGCTCGTGGACGCGCTGGTCGAGGCGGTGAACACGAGCGGCTCGCCGACAGCGCTGATCTCGAGGAGCACCTCAGCGTTTCCACCATGCGTCAGGTGAAGCAGGCCGTTGCATCGTTCCGGGACTCAGAGGTACACGTGCTCGTCACCGCCCGTGACCTCGGCCGGGTCGCAGTGTCAGCGTGGCAAGAAGAGGTCAAGAACGACCAGACCTGGACGTGGGACCAGTTCGCCGCGGCCATCCGCGAGCCGGAGGAGATCGCTAAGAGCCCGGCGCGGGGGTTCTGGCTGCGCCAGGACGTTGCGAAGATCTGCGAGCTGTGGGAGGCAGCGGTGCCTGCCGAGCGCATCACGATCATCACCGTGCCGCCGGCCGGTGCTGGCGCCGGTGTGTTGCTCGAACGCTTCGCCACCGTCATTGGTTTCGACGCGTCGTCGCTGACCGAGAAGCCGGCGTGGAGCAACGAGACGGTCGGCGTCGCGGCCACCGAGGTGATCCGCCGGGTCAACGAGCGGCTGGGGCACCGGCTCAACCAGCGCCAGCACGACAAGGTCATCAAGCGCACTCTCGTGCACGGGCTGGCCAAGATTTCCGAGCCGGTGCGGTTCACGCTGCCCGAGGAGGAGCTCCCCTGGATAACCGTCCGCGCTGAGGAGATGATCGCGACGATCCGTGGCCGCGGCTACCAGGTAGTCGGCGACCTCGACGAGCTCCGCCCCCAACGGCGCCAGTGTGGACGGCGACCCGACGACGCCACCGTCGAGGAACTGCTCGAGGCGTCGCTCGATGCACTCGCGCTGCTCGCCGAGGAGTACGCCGCGTTGTGGTGGCAGCGTAAGCGACGCACTGTCGTGGAGGGTTTCGAAGAAGGCGGGTTGGCCAGCAGGACGCGTGGCGCCATCTTCCGCGGCCAGCGCCGAGCGGCGGGACTGGCTGACGCCAACCCAGTGGCGGCGGGCGCGCTCAGGTTGGTGCTGAGGGCCCGCGACCGGGCCAGGGAGCGAGCGCTCAACCGCGCCCCGCGGACGGACAGCACCGGCCCTACCGACGAGTAGCCGTGACTACGATGGCCCTATGGGCGATGAGTTCCCGTTGTTCGCGTTGTCGGAGGAACATCGGGCGATCCGCGAAGCGGTGCGCGACCTGTGCGACGCCAAGGTAGCGCCGCACGCCGCCGAGGTCGACGAGACCGGCGAGTTCCCCAAGGTGGCCTACGACGCCCTGCGCGCCGCCGACTTCCACGCTCCGCACATCCCGGAGGAGTACGCCGGGGCGGGTGCGGACGCGCTGGCCACCTGCATCGTCATCGAGGAGGTCGCTCGGGCCTGCGCGGCATCGTCGCTCATCCCGGCCGTCAACAAGCTGGGCTCGACGCCGATCGAGCTGAGCGGCAGCGAGCAGCTCAAGACGACGTACCTCACCCCCATCGGGCGAGGCGACGCGATGGTCAGCTACTGCCTGTCCGAGCCCGAGGCCGGCTCCGATGCAGCGAACCTGCGCACGCGGGCCGTGCGCGACGGTGACGGCTATGTGCTCGACGGGGTCAAGCGGTGGATCACTCATGCTGGTGTGTCGGAGTACTACACCGTCTTCGCGATGACAGACCCCGACGCTGGCCGGACATGGGATCTCCGCCTTCGTCGTGGAGAAGAACGACCCGGGGGTGTCGTTCGGAGCGCCGGAGAAGAAGCTCGGTATCAGAGGCTCACCGACTCGTGAGGTGTACTTCGACTCCGTGCGGATCCCCGCGTCGCGGCGCATCGGCCCAGAAGGCACCGGGTTCACCACCGCCCTGCATACCCTCGACCACACCCGCACCACGATCGCCGCCCAGGCTGTCGGCATCGCGCAGGGAGCACTCGACTACGCGCTCGGTTACATGCAGGAGAGACGGCAGTTCGGCCAACCGATAGCTGACTTCCAGGGGCTCCAGTTCATGGTCGCCGACATGGGCATGCGGGTCGAGGCGGCCCGCCAGCTGACCTACGCCGCGGCTGGCCGCTCGGAGCGCAATGACCGCGACCTTGCCTTCTTCGGGGCTGCGGCCAAGTGCTTCGCCTCTGACGTGGCGATGCAGGTGACGACCGACGCGGTGCAGCTGCTCGGCGGCTACGGCTACACCCGCGACTACCCGGTCGAGCGGATGATGCGGGACGCCAAGATCACCCAGATCTACGAGGGCACCAACCAGATTCAGCGGATCGTGGTGGCTCGGCAGTTGCTGGACGGCGTACAAAGCCAGCTGTGAGCGCGCAGGCTCACCGCGGGGAGCAGTCGACCGAGGCGGTGTCGCCGGCTCTGATCGCGGCGAACAGCGCCTCGGCTCGTTCCTGGTCCCAGGTCACCGCTGACCCGGCCGACGTTGACGCTCCCAGGTTGGAGTAGGGCACGACGCAGCGCTTGGCGCTGCCGGTGTGGGCCATCGCCCACGCGAATCTCGCCAGGTCGATCGGGCCGACGTTCTCGCCGACGCGAACGGTCTCGGCAGCTGCCTTGTTCACGCCGAAGTAGCGCCACGGCAACACGATCGTCTGCCACGACGCCCCCTGCTTGCCAACCGCCGTAATGACCTCGCGCTGGTGCAGCGCGCGGGTAATGTCGCCGCGCGGAAACGCCCGGGACCGTGAGTAGCCGAGCGCCGTTCGCCCGTCGACCTCCTGGCAGCCCTGCTGCATCTTCAGGCCGCCGGCCTTCGGGTCGTTGATCGACGTCTTGGGGCAGACCTCGATGCCGCCAACGGCGTCGACAACCTCGACGAACCCGGAGAAGCCGATCTCGATGTAGTTGTCGATGTGGATGTCGGTCGCCTGCTCAACCGTGTTCACGAGCAGGTCGGGACCGCCGATCGAGTACGCCGCGTTGATCTTGTTCTCCCCGTTGCCGGGGATGGTGACGAAGGAGTCGCGGGGGATCGACAGCAGCAAAGTCGGCCCATCACCCGAGGGGATGTCGAGCAGGATGATCGTGTCGGTGCGTTGCCCGTCGCCGCCTCCTGTGCCGAGATCTGCCTTCTCGGGGCCGGTGAGCCCCTCGCGGCTGTCGGAGCCGACCAGCAGGTACGTCGTCCCGCCCGAGTCGGATGGGCGGTCTCCGTTGGGCTCTGCGTCGACCTTCGACAGGCTGGACCAGGCCCAGATAGGTACCGCCGCCAAGAAGACGAGCCAAGCCAGGAGCCCCAGTAGCAGTCCTCGCACCCACCAGTTGCGTTTCTTGCGCGGTCGTCTCGGCCGCCGCGCCGCCGCTGTGTTGGAGGCCGTGGCGGTGGCGCGCTGCCCCGGCTTGGCGGCTGAACCGGGGTGGCGAAGCGCGGAGCCGGACGGCTCGCCGGGCTCGCCCCGCTAGGAGCGGCGTAGGTGCCGCCGAACGATGCAGGCGGGGGCGCTTCGGACGAGGAACGGGCAGGCTCGGTCCCTCCCATCGCCTGGGTCGCCGTCGGGTCGGGTGGCGGTTCGGGCGAGCGCTCCCGGCCGCCGTACAACCAGTCGTACCCCGGGTCGTCCGGGTGCCGCTCGTCTGGCATGGCACTCACGCTACCCGCCGAACCCTCCCGCCACTTGTCAGACGCCAGTGCCGCCATGGGTGCAATACGTTCTGACAACTCGGTGGGCAGGGGTCGGCGGGTCGAGTCGGCTGTTACTGATGGGGCTGGTGATACTGAGCACCATGTCTGCCGACGCCCCGATCTTGTCGACGGCTGCGCCGGGGGAGGCGAGCGTACGGTTTCGCCGCGCGGTGACACTCCTGCTGATGACGGTGCTGATGCCGGGCAGCGCTCAGCTGGTCGCCGGCAACAAGCGCGTCGGGAGAATCGCCGTCCGGGCGTTCGCCATCGGCGCGATCTTCACCGCGGCCTTGGCGATCGTCGGACTGCTCTGGCGGGCCGAGTTCGTTCGGCTGCTCACCACGCCGGAGTTTCTCGGCGTGCTGCGGCTGGGACTGATCGGGTACGCCGTGGGCTGGGCCTATCTCATCGTCGATGCGTGGCGGATGGCCGGCCCGCTCGGTTTGGCTCAACGCCAGCGGCTCGGTCTTACGGCGCTCAACGGCGTCGTCTGCCTGGGATTGTCCGGGTCGCTGCTGTTCGCCAGCCACGTCGTCGCCGTACAGCGGGACTTCATCGCCACCGTCTTCGGCGGCACCGAAGTGACCGCGTCGGAGAGCGGGCGCTACAACGTGCTGCTGCTCGGAGGGGACGCCGGCCCAAGGCGCACCGGTGTCCGCCCCGACAGCATCACGGTGGCCAGCATCGACGCCGAGACGGGGCGGGCCGTGCTGTTCGGCCTCCCTCGCAACCTCGCGAATGTGCCATTCCCCGACGGGTCGGTCATGGACCGGCAGTTCCCCGACGGTTTCGACTGCGACGGGTGCTACCTCAACGGCGTGGACACCTGGGCCAACGACCACGCAGAGCTGTTCCCGCAGACCGATGACCCCGGGATCGAGGCGACGACGCAGACGGTCGAGGAGATCACCGGCCTGTCGATCAACTACTACGTGCTCATCGACCTGAAGGGGTTCCAGGACCTCGTCGATGCGGTCGGCGGTGTCACGATCGACGTCGGCGAGCGCATCCCGATCGGCGGCGTCGGCGGTGACATCACCGGATGGATCGAGCCCGGAACCCAGCACCTCGACGGATACCAGACGCTGTGGTTCGCACGCAGCCGCGCCACCTCAGACGACTACTCGCGGATGGCCCGGCAAAAATGCGTGCTAAACGCGATGTTGAAGCAGTTGGACCCCAAGACCGTTGTCGCCAAGTTCGGCGACATCGCCGCCGCCGGCAAGCAGGTCATCTCGACGTCGATGCCGCACAGCGAGATCGGTACCTTCGTCGACCTGGCCATGAAGACCCGCACCCTGCCGGTGTCGACGGTGTCGTTCGTGCCGCCGCGCATCGACACGGGCGACCCCGACTGGGCGCTGATCCGTTCGATGGTGTCCGGCGCGATCGAGAAGTCCGAGGCGAGAGACGACGGTACGCCGACCCCTGGCGGTCAGCGGCCCAAGTCCCGCCCCGACGCCAACCACAGCAGCGACCTCGCCACGGCCTGTTAGGTCCCCTATTGCCGGAACCCTCGGAGCGTTGCGGCGCTTAACCACCGCCCCAACTGTGCATCTACGATGATTCGCCGGGGTCATACGGGGCGGTTGGGCGGAGGCGGCGAGAGTGCCACAGGGCCAGCGCGTTCTCGCGGTCGTCGTCACCTGGAACCGCCAGGCGCTGCTCGCCGAGTCGCTGCGCGCGCTCCAGCGACAGACAGTCCCCGCTGACGGCATCGTGGTCGTCGACAACGCCTCCACCGACGGCACCGCTGGCCTGTTGCGTGCAGACTTTCCCGACGTCGACGTGCTCGCGGCGGCTCACAACACCGGCGGCGCCGGCGGCTTTGCACTGGGCATTAATCGCGCACTCGAGCTGGGGTGCGACGCGATCTGGCTGCTCGATGACGACACGGTCCCTGAACCGAGCGCGCTCGAGGCGCTGCTGGCGGCGCGCCGGGACTACCCGGGCGATCCTCCGGTGCTTGTCGCGTCGCGGGTGGTGTGGACCGACGGCAACGACCACCCGATGAACACCCCGCGGGTTAAGCCCGGCCTGCGGGGCGACGAGCGCCGCGACGCCGCCTCCGTGAACTGCGTGCCGATTCGCTCGGCGTCGTTCGTCTCGGTGCTTGTCGACGCACGGGCGGTGCGCGAGCGCGGGCTCCCGGTCGCCGACTACTTCTTGTGGAACGACGACTTCGAGTTCACCACCCGGCTGATCCGCGGCCGCCGCGGGTTGTACTGCCCGGCTTCCGTTGTCGTCCACAAGACAGCGACGTTCGGCTCCACCGACGCCGACCCGGGCGAGCGCTTCTTCTATGAGGTCCGCAACAAGGTGTGGCTGTTCGGGCGCTCAGCTGGCCTCAACCCGGCCGAGAAGGCGGTGTACGCCGGCTCGACCGTGCGCCGCTGGGCGCGCACCTTCGCTAAGTCCGGCGACCGGAAGACGCTGTGGCGCGCGCTCGGACGTGGGCTGGTGGCCGGCGTGCGCACGGCACCACGCCCGACGGCTGAAGTCCTCGCCGGTGGCACCCGGAAGGGTGCTACCCAAGA
The DNA here is from genome assembly GCA_030447805.1 of Nocardioidaceae bacterium. Taxonomy (GTDB): domain Bacteria; phylum Actinomycetota; class Actinomycetes; order Propionibacteriales; family Nocardioidaceae; genus JAUJOE01. The sequence continues at coordinate 151,340 of JAUJOE010000002.1, forward strand.
TGGCGCGACCTACGACGGCTCCGATGGCTGAGGAGTTCAGCCTGTTGATGAGCGTGTACGGCGGCGACGACCCGCGCTTCCTGGAGGCCGCCTTCCGTTCGGTGGTGCACGAGCAGACCCGCCGACCCGACGATGTGGTCCTCGTGCAGGACGGGCCGGTCCCGGACCAGCTGTCGGAGGCGATCACCGGCCTGATCCATGCCTCGCCGGTGCCCACGACGCTGCTGGCGCTGGAGGCCAACGTCGGGCTCGGTCTGGCGCTCGACCAGGGCATGGCCGCCTGCGCGCACGACATCGTGGCGCGGATGGACGCCGACGACATCGCGCTGCCGCACCGCTTCGCCGTACAGGTGCCGATGATCGAGGCTGGCGTCGACGTCGTCGGCTCATCGCTGCTGGAGTTCGCGGAGACACCCGATGCCATCGTGGGCAAGCGGGTGCCGCCGCTGGAACCGGCGGAGATCGTCCGTTACGCCCGCTTCCATCAGCCGTTCAACCATCCCACCGTGGTCTACCGGCGCTCGGTGGTGCAGGCCGCCGGCGGCTACCGGCACCTGGCGCTGATGGAGGACTACCTGCTGTTCGCGAAGATGATCCGGCAGGGAGCGTCGGTGGCGAACGTCGAAGAGCCATTGGTGCTGTACCGGGTCGGGGCGGGTGCCTACGCCCGTCGCGGCGGCATCGCCATGGCGAAGACGGAGTGGCGGTTGCAGGTGCAGCTGCGGGAACTCGGGTTCACCACCCGCGCGCAGTTCGCGCGCAACGTGGCGATCCGGACGTCGTACCGGCTGGTTCCCGAGGCCGTCCGCAAGGCGGCGTACCGGAAACTCATCGCTCGCAGAGGCGAGCGTTGAGGAAGCGAGCCCGGCTGCTTCGTTAGACTTGGCGCGTCACCGACCAGGAGAATTCGTGAACGTAGATCTCGTGATTGTCGGATCTGGCCTGTTCGGTCTCACGATCGCCGAGCGCTGCGCCAACGATCTGGGCTTGCAGGTTCTGATCCTCGACCGACGCCACCACGTCGGCGGGAACGCCTACAGCGCGCCCGAGCCCGAGACCGGTATCGAGGTGCACAAGTACGGCGCCCACCTGTTCCACACGTCCAACGAGCGCGTCTGGGAGTACGTCAACCGCTTCACGAAGTTCACCGACTACAAGCACCGCGTCTTCTCGATCTACGCCGGCAAGGTCTACCCGTTGCCGATCAACCTCGCGACGATTTGCGAGTACTTCGGCAAGTGGATGACACCCGAGGAGGCGCGCCAGCTCGTCGCCGACCAAGCGACCGAGTACGACAGCGCGACAGCGTCCAACCTCGAGGAGAAAGGCATCTCGCTGATCGGGCGCCCGCTGTACGAGGCGTTCATCCGCGGCTACACCGCCAAGCAGTGGCAGACCGACCCCAAGGAGCTCGGCGCCGACATCATCAGCCGGTTGCCGGTGCGCTACAACTTCAACAACCGCTACTTCAACGACAAGTACGAAGGGCTGCCCGTCGACGGCTACACCGCGTGGCTCGAGCGGATGGTCGACCACCCCAACATCGAGGTCCGGCTCAACACCGACTTCTTCGACGTGCGAGACGAGTACGTCGGCAAGGTCCCGATCGTCTACACCGGGCCGGTCGACGCCTACTTCGGCAACTCCGCCGGTGAGCTGTCGTGGCGCACTGTCGACCTGGAGCTGTCGGTGCAGGACGTCGGTGACTTCCAGGGCACGTCGGTGATGAACTACGCCGACGAGGACGTCCCCTTCACCCGCATCCACGAGTTCCGGCACTTCCACCCCGAACGCGACTGGTACCCGAAGGACAAGACAGTCATCGTCCACGAGTACTCCCGCTTCGCGGCGCCCGGCGACGAGCCGTACTACCCGATCAACACCCCAGACGACAGGGCAAAGCTGCTGAGGTACCGCGAGCTGGCGAAGGCCGAGCCGAACGTGCTGTTCGGTGGGCGCCTCGGCACCTACAAGTACCTCGACATGCACATGGCGATCGGATCAGCACTGTCGATGTACGACAACAAGCTGCGCCCGTTCTTCGCCGAGGGAGCACTGCTTGAGAGCGGGGGCGTCGAATAGTGGCCACCGAGACCTTGACCCCAGCGGCCCAGCCAACGGGGCCGCTGCAGAACCCCGGCCGCGTCGGCGGACTGGTCGACGTCTTCCGCCGCCGCTACCTGCTCAAGCTGCTGGTGCGCAAGGAGCTGCGGGTGCGCTATCAGGGCTCCGCGGTGGGACTGCTGTGGACATATGTCAAGCCTGCGGTCCGATTCGCCATGTACTACTGGGTAATCGGGTTACTGCTGCCCAAGGACCTGGAGAACCGGGCGTTGCACATCTTCGCCGGCATGATCATGGTCTCGTTCTTCACCGACGCGATGGGTGCCGGCTCCCGGTCGGTGGTCAAGAACAAGTCACTGGTGCGCAAGATCAACCTGCCGCGGGAGATGTTCCCGGTGGCCTCGATGATGGTCTCGATCTACCACATGGTCCCGATGTACGTCATCGCGCTCATCGGCTGCCTGCTGGTGGGCTGGAGCCCCGATCCGGGAGCGTTCCTCCCCGCCCTGCTGGCGCTGGCGATCGTGCTGACCTGGGGGCTGGCTGTCGCGCTGCTGCTCAGCGCCTGGAACGTCTACTTCCGCGACGTGCAGAACGTCGTCGACGTGATTCAGACAGTCATCACCTGGACCGTCCCGATGATCTACCCGTTCTCCGCCGTCCGCGGCCAACTGAACGGCTGGGTCGAACAGATCTACCTGGCCAACCCCCTGTGCACCGCGGTGCTCCTCAATGACCGCTCCTTCTGGATACCCACCCTGGAAGCTCCCCAGCACGCCATCTCGGCGGAACTGCCGCCGTACCTCTTGGCGCGCGGACTCATCACGCTCGCTGTCGGGTTGGTGCTCCTTTGGTTCGCCCAAATCGTGTTCTCGCGACTTGAGGGCCGCTTCGCCGAGAGGCTTTGATGAGTACGTCGGTCGTCGTCGATCACGTAACGAAGCGGTTCACTCTGGCCAACCAGAAGACGTTCAAGAAGCTCGTCGTCAACGCCATCAAGGGCAAGACGCTCTCAAACGCCTTCACCGCCCTCGACGACATCACGTTCACCCTCGAGCAAGGCGACACCATCGGCCTGATGGGTCTGAACGGCTCCGGCAAGAGCACCCTGCTCAAGCTGATCTCGGGGGTGATGACGCCCGACGAAGGTGACGTGCTCACCCGGGGCCGGATCGCCGGTCTCATCGAGGTGGGTGCAGGGCTTCACCCAGACCTGTCGGGACGAGAGAACATCTACCTCAACGGTGCGATCCTCGGCATGTCTGAGGCTGAGATCAACCGCAAGTTCGACTCGATCCTGGATTTTTCGGAGATGGAGAAGTTCCTCGACACGGAGGTGCGGCACTACTCGTCGGGCATGTTCATGCGGTTGGCCTTCGCCACCGCGGTGCACACCGACTGCGACATCTTCTTGATCGACGAGGTGCTGGCCGTCGGTGACCAGCCCTTCCGCAAGAAATGCATGAAGCGCATCCACCGGTTGAAGGACGAAGGCCGCACGATGGTGTTCGTGAGCCACAACCCCAAGCAGGTCTTGAAGCTGTGCGAACGCGGTTTGGTTCTCAAGGCCGGCCAGATGGCCTTCGACGGGTCTGCTGCGGATGCCGTCAAGGCCATCGGCTACGACCTCGACGACGATGACGACGAGACCTGAGGTAGGAACCCCCGCCTGACGTTTTTCCTGACGCAGGGGCCAGTCAAGCACTCCGGGCGGCTCGAGGAGATATCCCGGCTAACCGCCGCCACCAAAGCCTGCACGGCAACCTAAGTTGCGGAAACGGCGCCCCGCAACGTATGTTGGAGGCCGTGGAGCCGCTGATCATCGCCAGCGCACGCAAGCACGGCATCGCCGACGACACGCGATGACCGCCCGGAGAAAGTACTTGAGGTGATATCCATGCCCCGCAGTCTTCAGGAGATCCTCGACCACGCCGCCGAGATGGAGCGTCGCTTCGCCGAGCACGAGCCAACAGATGTTCGCGACGCTTCGCCGTTGCATGCCATCCGTGCTGCGGTGACCGATCGGGCCGCCACCGAGCGTCGCGTCCTCGAAGCGGTCGCCGCAGCCCGCGATGCCGGTGTGTCCTGGTCCGCGATCGGCAGCATGCTCGGCACCTCCGGCGAGGCCGCCAGAAAGCGGTACGGCGGACACCATGCCAAGTCCGCCTAAGCAGAGCACGCAAGCCACTCACCGCAACGCCTCGTTCGATTGAGAATCGTCAGCCGGGGACGGCCATTCGGAGCCGCCCGGTAAGGGGTGACTGAGCAACGGCCGGGCAGCTGGCCTTCGAGGGGTCTGCTGCGGATGCCGTCAAGGCCATCGGCTACGACCTCGACGACGATGACGACGAGACCTGATGCGAAGAGGCGCCCGGACAGGTGCCCGGACGCCCCTCGCAGGCTGACGTGGACCAGCACCTGTTGTACCGGTCAGAAACCCCGAGTCAGTACCAGTCAGACTCGTGGAACTCCACCAGCATTACCTGCTCGCACCGGTGTAGGTTGTCCTTGAAATCCCGAGTGTTCTTGTCGTAGTACACGACGTCGAAGCCGAGGCCGCAGTAGAACTCGTCGACCTTCCCATCCTTGGTGGCCTTGATCCGGTCGTTGCCGCTACCCGCCACGACCCTGTCTTCACCCCTAAACACGTAGACGTGGTCCCGTGCGCCACCCGTCTTGAGAATATCGTCACCCGGACCACCATCTACGAAGTCGGGGCCTGGCCCGGAGTCGAGCGTGTCGTTCCCATCACCACCATCGATGAAGTCGTGCCCCGTTCCGCCGAAGATGGCGTCGTTTCCTCCTCGTCCGGATAGCCGGTCACCGCCACCACGACCGAAGATGAGGTCTCGTGCACCGGTACCGATGATGGTGTCGTCGCCGCTGGTGCCGGTGATGGTGGCAGCGTGGGCAGTCGGGGCTGCCGCGAGTATGCCCGCGACCGCCAGCGCGGCAGCAAGCGACGAGCGGGCGATGGTCAGGTGACCGGTGCTGTTGCGCATGGTGTTCCCCTTGGTGTGTTGAGTCGCTGAAGTTACCGACAAGACCTCGAACGTGCGGCAGAGGTTGCCTTGCGTTACCAGAAAGTTGTCCGAGGGACCGACCGGCTCGCGTACCGACGCACCGGCGCCGGCGCCGACGTTGAAGATCTCGTGCGGGCGGTCGTCGTGCTCGAGGTAGTCCAGCATGGTGATGTGCGCCTGCGCGAGGTCGAGGATGTGCACGTAGTCGCGGATGCAGGTGCCGTCGAGGGTGTCGTAGTCAGCGCCGAAGAAAGCCGGCCAGATGGCGTTCGACGGGTCCGCTGCGGACGCCGTGAAGGCCATCGGTTACGACCTCGACGACGATAACGACGAGACCTGATGTGAAGAGGCGCCCGGACAGGTGTCCGGACGCCCCTTCTGGCGGAAAACGTCGACCGGCTCAGAAACCTTCGTAAGCGCGGACCAGCTTGACCTCTTCGCACTTGTGCAGGTTGTCCTTGAAGTCCCGGGTCTTGCGGTCGTAGAAGACGATGTCGTAACCGTCGCCGCAGTACAGCTCGTCGACGTGGATGTCCTTGGTGGCAAAGATGCGATCGTGTCCGGTGCCCGTGACGATTTGGTCCTTGCCCTCCTCCGCATAGGAGAAGTCGCGGCCGCCGCCCGTGTAGACGACGTCGTGGCCCTCGTTGTCGTGTACGGCGTCGTCACCCGGCCCCGCGTAAATCCGGTCATCTCCGGGGCCACCCGACATCTGTCCGCCCGCGGTGCCGTCGTGAATGGAGTCGTTGCCGCGACGCCCCTCGATAAAGTCGGAGCCGCCCAGCCCACGGATTACGTCGCGGGAGCCGGTGCCGACGAGCCGGTCTTCCTTGCTCGTGCCGGTGATGTTGGCAGCGTGGGCAGTCGGGGCTGCCGCGAGTATGCCCGCGACCGCCAGCGCGGCAGCAAGCGATGAGCGGGTGATGGTCAGGTGACCGATGCTGTTGCGCATGGCGTTCTCCTTGGGTGTGTTGAGCCGCTGAAGTTACTGACAAGACGGCGAACGTGCGGCAGAGGTTGTCTTGGTTGCCAAACGTTTCCCAAAGACCGGCAACCGTTGCGCCTGCGTTTACCGTCCGGCCCCGAAGCCGGCTCAGGCAGGAGACGGTGGCACCGCTGGTTCACCGTGGGTGGTGGCCCACGCCGCCCAGGCCGAGTCGACCATCTCCGCCAGCGTCTTGGTGCTCTGCCAACCGAGCACCTCTCGGATGCGTCGTACGTCGGCCACCAGCATCGGCGGGTCTCCGGGGCGTCGGGCGATCACGGGGGCATCGACGTCGTACCCCGTCGAGCGGGCGATCTGGGCGAGCACCTCGCGCACCGACGCACCGGCGCCGGTGCCGACGTTGAAGATCTCGTGTGGGCGGTCGTCGCGCTCGAGGTAGTCCAGCATGGTGATGTGCGCCTGCGCGAGGTCGAGGATGTGCACGTAGTCGCGGATGCAGGTGCCGTCGGGGGTGTCGTAGTCTTCGCCGAAGATCTTTGGCTGCTCGCCGTTGGTGAGCGCGCGCAAGGCGATCGGGATGAGGTTGAGCACCGCGGGGTCGCCCAAGTCGGGCCACCCGGCCCCCGCCACGTTGAAGTAGCGCAAGCCCGACCAGCGGAGTCCCCAGGCGGCGCGGGCATCGCGGCCCATCCACTCGCAGATCAGCTTGGTCTTGCCGTAGGGGCTGATCGGCCGGCTGACGACGTCCTCGTCGAGAAGCGTGCCGGCCGGCACGTCCGGTAGCCCGTACGTTGCGGCCGAGGACGAGAACATCAGCTTCGTGACCTCGGCGGACTCCATGGCCATCAACAGGTTGGCCATGCCGCCGACGTTCTGGCTGTAGTACCACGCTGGGCGCTCAGCCGACTCGCCCACCTGCTTCTTGGCGGCAATGTGCACCACCGCATCGACGGCGTACTCGTGCATCATCGCGGTGAGCTTCTCAACGGCGTCGTCGGCGGCGATGTCGATCTGCACCAGCGGCGTGTCAGCAACTCGGCTGGCGTCTCCGGTGCTGAGGTCGTCGACGACAACGGTGTCGCCGCGATCCCTGAGCAACCTGACGACGTGTGCACCGATATACCCGGCTCCGCCGGTCACCAACACAGTCATGGGGCCACCTTAGCCAGCGGCCGTGCGCGTACAGGTGATGTTCAGAGTCGGTGTGGGCGAAAAGTCCTTCCGATGCTCCCGACGTAGGGCAGTGGTTGGATGTGTGGGTGGAAGCGGTCATCGTGGCTGGCGGCCTCGGCACCCGCCTACTCCCGTTGACGGAGTCCCAACCCAAACACCTTCTGCCGGTCGCCGGAGTCCCGTTTGTGGTCCATCAGTTGGCCAAACTGGCAACAGTCGGTATCCGGCGAGTGGTGCTCGCATTGGGTCACCATGCCGACCGGTTTCCGCCCGTGCTCGGCGACGGCGGTGAGTGGGGTCTGGAACTTGTCTACGTCGCGGAGCAGCAGTTGCTCGGCACCGGGGGTGCGATCCGGAATGCGTCGACCCGGCTGCAGTCCGGACCAGGCGACCCGGTGGTGATCTTGAACGCTGACATCCTTAGTGAGCACGACCTTCGAGCCCAGTTGGCGCTTCACCGAGACAGATCAGCCGACGTCACTTTGCACCTCGTCGAAGTGGCCGATCCACGCGCTTATGGCTGTGTGCCGACCGACGCTGACGGAAACGTCACCGCCTTCCTCGAGAAGTCGCCTCATCCGGTGTCGCCGCAGATCAACGCGGGTTGTTACGTCTTCACCCGCGAGATCATCGACCGCATACCGCCTGGCCACGTCGTCTCGATCGAACGTGAGACGTTCCCGCAGTTGTTGGCGACCGGCTGTCACGTCGCCGGTTATCTCGACCAGGCGTACTGGCTTGATATCGGTACGCCGCAGGCGCTGTGCCGCGCATCGGCTGATCTCGTGCTTGGCGTAGCGACCAGTCCGGCCTACCGGGAGCCGCCGGCTGAGTTCTGGCGGGCTCGGGACGCCGACATCGCCGCCTCCGCATCATTGACGAGTGGCACCTCGGTGGGGGCAGGCGCGACTGTCGGCGAGAACGCCCGGCTGATTGGCAGCGTCGTGATGGAGTCAGCCGTGGTGGGCGCTGGTGCTGTAGTCGTCGACTCCGTGGTCGGCCCCGGAGCCCGGATCGGCGCGGACGTCGTACTCGCGGATTGCGTGATCGGTGATGAGGTCGTCGTCGCTGCTGGCGCACGATTGGCAGGCGTCGGAAGCCTAGGCGACGGGAGTGACCACTCGGCGGTACGGGAGTGACCACTCGGCGGGGGGGTTAGTGGAAGAGGCCGCTGTCGGTAAGCAGTGAGACTCCGCCGAGGACGGCAGCAAACCGCAGCGTCCGGCCGACGAACGTCGTCGCGTAGAACCACAAGCGGTGAAAGCGCAGCTGGCCGGCCAGCACCGCCATGATCGCCAGCGGCGGGAACCCCACGGTGGCCGAGACGAACAGCAGCGCACTGCCGACCCAGGGCCGGTCGTCGGTGCGCAACTTCACCTTCTCGTACTGACGCTGCCATTTCGGTGCGGCCATCTTCTTCTGGATGTACGGCCAGCTCATCGACGCATTGCCGACCTCGTACCACACGGCCTTGCCGAGGGTCTGTCCGGCGGCCGCGGTGAGTGACACGGGCCAGACGCCGTAGTCGTCGACGATCGTTGCGATCCCGGCGATGTAGGCCTCGATGTTGATGATGGGAATGAGCGCCGACGCGATGGCTAGCCCGAACGTCGCCAGCAGGAGCTTCACGGTGGCGCCGTATCAGCGGCCGTATGCAGGCAGCCCGCCGGCACCGGCAGCCGCAGCCGCATCAACCACACCAGCGAGGCGACCTTCAGCGCGAGCAGCGCTGTCGCGACGGCGCCGGCGAGCCACGGCTCCCGGGTCCACACCATCAGTACGGCGAACAGCGCCGAGTTCACCGCTTTACCCGGCTTGGACCAGTTCCACAACCACAGGCGTCGGTCGATCAGGTAGAAGTAGTTGGGACTCGAGCTCGACCAGGCCAAGAAGGCGAGCGACAAGAACATGTCGATGACCATGAACTCCGCCAGGTAGATGCCCACCGGGATCGCCATGCTCGGGTCGAACCAGGCAAACCCCACGTAGAACAGCGCTGCAGAGATGCGGTCGCACATGATGTCGAGAGTTGCCCCGACCCGCGTCTCCTGGTCGAGCAGCCGGGCGGCGAAACCGTCGGCCATGTCGCCGACCCAGTAGACAGCGAGCGCGGCAAGCAGCAGCGGCAGTGAGTCCTGGCGGGCGCCGGCCAGCGCCAGCCCGATCGTCGCCAGCGTGCGGACCAGGGTGATTGCGGTCGGGACCGTTACCAGGCGTTCGCGGTCGGGAGACGCGCACTCCCGGTGCCCGCAGGGCGGGGTCGTGGTGCCGTCGACCGGCGTCACAGCACCGATTCTCCAGGCAGCCTGGTCATGAGTGCCAGATATAGCCCTCGGGAGCGTCGTCGTACGGGTACTTCTTCATGAACTCGGCGAGCGCTGCGCCGGAGAACGTGGCGCAGTACTGGCTCACCCCGAACGCAGGGACCTGCTCGCTACCCGTGGGTGGTGAGTAAACCGGCTGGTGGATCGACCAGTGCGTGAACGCGACGTGCTTGCCTTCGGGGATGACCCCCGCGCCTGCCCGTCATCTTTGGTCCACGGCGCGATGATCACGTTGTATCGGGGGTCAAAGCCGAACTGGTCGAACTCCGCGGGCCGGTCGCTGTCGAACTGGTCGAACTTCTCGGCGGTGGCTTCCAGCACCTGCATCTGCGCGTCGTCGTCGGCCACCGACTCGTCGTACCACACGATCGTCCAGCCGTGCTCAAGGTTGTGCACCAGCACCTCGACCGGCGGGCGGTCGTCCGCGGTGTAGAAGTGGTTGCCGCTGTTGTCGGCCGACGGGTTGTGCGGCCCGTAGCTCGGGGGCTCGGTCTCGTAGATGACCGGCGTGGTTTGATGCTCGCTTTGACCGCTCGCCCGATTCCTCACGCACCGGAGTGCAGCCGGCGTTCGTGGCCGCCACCCCGATGTTGGCAAGGTCCTTCCCCGCGATCTTGTCCTTCTCGCGCTGATCTTGGACGTACTGGAACACCGCGACGCCCACGATTACCAAGGCAACGGCAACGCAGGCCCCCACGATCGCCAGGGTACGCCGCCGCTCGGCCGCCTGCGCCTCGCGGCGCATCTTCTCGACCATCTCGCGGCGCTCGCGGTTCTTGTTCGGCTTGCTCACAGGCTGCTCATGCTCACAGTGCGGGGGAACCCTCCGGGGACGGCGATGTCGCCCGCGAGTCTACGCAACCGCCCAAAGCGTGCAGTCCACCGTCTGCCAGCCCGGCCGCAGCGCCGCCTGGCGCTCAGCCGGCGTCCCGGTCAGCCGGAACGCAGCCCCGACGGCACGGGTGCGCTCGAGCAGCTGCCCAGCGACCAGCCACTGGGGTGGCCCGGCATCTCGTCGTACGTCGATCTGTACGAACCAGGACGCCAGGCCGCCAGCCGCGGCACCCACCTCGACCGACACCGCTACCGCCTCGTCATCGCAGGCCACCTCGGCGAACGGCGCCACGTCCCCGGTGCGAGTGCGGCGAACCGTTCCAACGCACCAGCCTGGTTCCGCAACGCGGCTGTGGTGGCTGCCTCCCTCGCGCCGAGCGCGAAGAGGTCGGTGTCGGCGTCGCGGAGCACCGCGGCCGCGCCTGGGCCGTGCTCTCCGACGGGAAGCACGAGGTCACCAATGCCACGTACGACGGCCAGCGGGCAACCCGTCGCCTTCCCCTTGACCAGATCACCTGCTGCGGCGAGCTCGTCAGCCACCGCGGGTGTCGTGACCTCGAGCAGGTTGCCGTAGGAGTCAGCGGTTCCCCGCAGGTCCAGCGTCGGCAGGATCCCCGCGCAACCGATGGCCATGTCGGTCTGCCCCAGCCGCCACGCCCGCCCGGCGGTGTCGCTCACGACCACCCCGACGTTGCGGCCAACCGCTGCGTAGATCCGTCGCGCAACCGACGCGCCGAGCGGTCTGGGTGCTCGGGCAGCAACACCACGGTGCCAGGCTCGGTGTTCGACGCGTCAACGCCGGCAGCCGCCAGCACAAACCCGTGCCGCGTCTGCGCGATCACGCCGGCGCCTCGCTGCGCGACGATCCGCTGCGTCTGCGCGGCAATCGCGTCGGCGCGGTCGGCGCGGACGACCCGACCCTCGGCCTTGCTCACCACCTTGCTGGTGACCACCAGAACGTCGCCGTCGCGCAGCGGCACGCTTTCCGTCACCAGGGCGGCGAGGTCGGCACCGGGCTGCACCTCCGGCCACCTGACACCGAACGCCTCGAGGTGGCGAGGGCTCCTCACGTGCTGACAACCCTGGCCAGCGCCAGGGTCTCGGCGGCCACGGCCGCCGAGGTCGCTCGGTCGTCGAGGTAGAGCGGGACGGCGCGAGCCGTCAGACCAAGATCCTCAACAGCCCCCACGTCGGCGGCGTCCGCCGCGTCCACGAGCCAGCCGTCGAGCAGGCCACCGAAGCGCCGCGCTCCGTAGTGCTCGGCCACCCCGAGCGCGCTCACCTCGGCATCGACGAGGGGCAGCAGCTTGTCGGCCATGCCGCGCACCGGGGCTCCCGCGATGATGGGGGACACTCCCACCACGGCGGCGGACGTCGTACGCACGGCATCGGCGATGCCCGGCACGGCCAGGATCGTGCCGATCGAGACCACCGGGTTAGACGGCGGCACGATCAGCACGTCGGCGTCCTTGATGGCCTCGATCACTCCCGGCGCAGGAGACGAGTCCTCGGCGCCCACCGCCACCACCGAGTGCGCGACCGGTGCGTGCAGCCGCACCCAGTACTCCTGGAAGTGCACGGCGCGGCGGGCGCCGGGGTCGTCCGGGTCGTCGATGACCACGTGGGTCTCGACGCGGTCGTCGGTCATCGGGATCAGCCGGACTCCCGGTTGCCACCGTGCGCACAGTGCCTCGGTGACCGCGGACAGTGGGTAGCCGGCGTTGAGCATCTGAGTGCGAACCAGGTGGGTGGCGAGGTCGCGGTCACCAAGACCGAACCAGGTGGGTTGCACGCCGTACGCCGCCAACTCGGCCTTGGCGTTCCACGTCTCGTCGCGTCGCCCCCACCCGCGTTCCTCGTCGATGCCGTCACCGAGGGTGTACATCACCGTGTCGAGGTCAGGGCAGACGCGCAGGCCGAAGAGCCAGATGTCGTCGGCGGTGTTGCCGATGACGGTGATCGAGGACTCGGGTGGGGGCGCCGCCGCCAGGAGCCCGGAGAGGAACCGCGCGCCACCAACGCCTCCGGACAGCACGGTGATCCGCATACGGGCAGGTTAGCCACCGACGGACCCCCGCGTGTGGCAGGCTAGGGCCACGATTGCCGCACCTCACCGGGGAGGTTTCTCGTGGTCACCGAAGCACTCAAGAAGTCGCGCGACATCTTCGCCTACGGCCTGCTCGCAGTGGCGGCGCTGTATCTGATCAGCGCCCTGTCGCTGCTGTTCAAGAGCGAGGACGACGTCGGCCTCGACTTCTCGGGGAAGGCGGCGGTCTTCGGTCACTTGTTCGCTCACCCGCTCCTGGTGTTCTCGCTGATTGCCGCGCTGGCGCTAGCCGTCGGCCTCGGTGGGGCCAGCAAGAACGCGCGAACCGTGGCGCTTGTCGCCCTCGCCATCGCCGGCGTGGCGTTGCTGCTGCGGCTGATCTGCTGGTTCAGCGGCTTCGGTGCTGAGGACGGCGCCGATGCCTTCGGCGGGGTCTTGGGGGCCGGCAAGATCGTCGGCATCTTCTTGGGTCTGGCTGACCTGCTACTCCTCGGCCTGACGGCGTGGTTCGCCTACACCGCGCTCCAGTCGCTGCCGAAGACGTCGCAGTCAACGGCGTCGGAGTGGGGCCAGCAGCAGGGGTACGCCGGCCAGCAGGGCTACGGCCAGCCAGGTTGGGGCCAGCAAGGCTCGGGCTACTCCGGTCAGCCTGGGTGGGGTCAGCAAGGTCAGGGGTGGGGCGCCGGTTCCGGCAGTGGCGCCACCGCAGCCGGCGCCACTGCCGCTGGTGGCTGGGGCGACCAGTCGCAGGCGCAGGCCGAGCAGCAGGGTCAGCCGGCGTCGGCGTGGACGGGTTCCGAGCAGGGCTACTCGGGGTCGGAGCAGGGCGGCTACTCTCCGGCGGTCGATCCGCAGCATCCGCAGGCGTCCTGGGGGCAACCTGCGCAGGGGTGGGGGCAACGCGAGGCGACCCAGCAGCAGTCCTGGGGAGCACCTGCTCACCCGACCGCCTCGCAATGGGGTCAGTCGGAGGGTGCTTCTGCCGTCGCCCCCTCGTCCGCTGAGGGTTCGCCAGCTGACCGGCCAGCCCAAACTGGACCGGCCCAGACCGGCGCAGCCCAGACGGGGGCAGCACAGACCGGGGCAACGCAGTCGGGCACGGCACACGCCGAGCAGCGCGAGGCCTCTTCAGGTCCGCAGACCGATCAGTCGCGGCGCGAGGGCGAGGAGCAGCCACCGCAGAGCTGGTGGCAGCGGCCTCCGCAGTCGTAGCGGAAAGGCGCGCCCCGCCGCAACGTGGCGCGTTCGGCATGTAGCAGGGCAGTCTGCAGGCTGCCTAGCGCGCCAATGCGTGACCCGCCGACCCGAGTTCGACCCGAGTCCGGACATCTACCGGCGTGTCGCAGACGAATTCCGCCGACCGCTTGACGTAACGCGTCTTACAGGCATGTAATTCGTGTATGCCGTCAACCGATGCGGCACGGAAGCAAGGGTCGAGGAGGGCGAGGCGTGCGGGAACTTGAAGTGCTCGACGGCGGCGCCGACGAGCTCATGTGGCAAGAGCGTGCCCTGTGCGCGCAAACAGACCCCGAGGCGTTCTTTCCCGAGAAGGGCGGCTCGACGCGAGAGGCCAAGCGGGTGTGCCTGTCGTGTGAAGTGCGTGGCGACTGCCTTGAGTACGCGCTGCTCAATGACGAGCGGTTCGGCATCTGGGGCGGACTCTCCGAGCGGGAGCGGCGCAAGCTGAAGAAGCGCGCGGTCTAGCTGCCGGTCTCGTTGTGGTGGTCGACCGATCAGCTCCGGTCGGTAGGGGGCCGGTCGGCAGGGTCCGGTCGATAAGGTAGGGCCACCCCGCAGCGGCGGGGCAGGTCCTTAACTTCCCCTCCCCGCAAGGTAGCCAGCAGCCATGAGTGCTCCTCACGATGCTGCTGGCCGCCCGCACGTTACGGCCGTCATCGTCGCGCACGACGGAGAGCGCTGGCTACCGACGCTGATCGCCGCCTTGGAGGCGAGCACCCGACCTCCCGACCAGGTCGTCGCGGTCGACACCGGTTCCACCGACTCCTCGCGGGACCTGCTTGCCGCCGCGTTCGGCGCGGACGCCGTACGCGACCTGCCGCGCACTGCCGGCTTCGGCGCAGCGGTGCGGGCTGCCCTCCAGAGCGTGCGGCCAGCCGCCGACGGGACCGACTCCTGGATCTGGCTGCTGCACGACGACTGCGCACCGGCCCCGGACGCCCTGGCGCGCCAGCTCCAGACAGCGACGAGCGACACCTCGATCGGTGTTGTCGGCTGCCGGATCCGCGCCTGGCCACGCGGGCGGCGGTTGCTGGAGGTGGGGGTCACCATCACCGGAACGGGGCACCGCGAGACGGGCCTGGAGCTCGGCGAGCACGACCAGGGGCAGCACGACGAGCTGCGCGACGTGCTCGCCGTCAGCAGCGCCGGCATGCTGGTGCGGGCTGACCTCTGGGACCGGCTGGAGGGTTTCGATCCCCGGCTGCCGCTGTTTCGAGACGACGTCGACTTCGGGTGGCGGGTGGCGAAGTCGGGGAGTCGGGTCGTGGTCGCGCCTGGCGCGGTCGTCTTCCACGCGGAAGCGGCAGCTCGCGGCGTACGACGTATCGCCAACACCTCGACCAATCCCCAGCGAGCGGACCGCCGTGCCGCCCTCTTCACGCTGCTCGCCAACTGCAGACTGCTGGTGCTGCCGTTCCAGTACGTCCGGTTGCTGGTCGGCTCGGTGCTGCGGGCCCTCGGCTACCTCCTCGGCAAGCTGCCGGGGGCGGCCTGGCAGGAGCTCGTCGCGGCGGTGAGCGTCCTCGGGCGCCCCGATCGCATCGTCGCTGCGCGGTGGCGGCGTCGCTCCCTCGCTCGGAGTGGGTCAGCGGACGTCCGGGCCAAGCTGCCGCCGTGGTGGACGCCGTACGCCAACGGCATCGACGCTGTGGCCAGCCGGTTCACCAGCGGGTTCAGGGACACCGGGCCGGCGACTTCGTCGACCGCCCAGTTGCGTTCGGGCCGCGGCGACGCCACCGCGCTGGAGACCGGTCCGGTTGCCGACGAGGCGGTCAACCTGCCGGTGGGGGCCGGCCCGGTCCACAGCACGCTGGCGCACCCCCTGCTCAGCCTGGTGGGCGTGCTGGCGGTCGTCGGATTGCTGGCGACGCGTGGACTGTGGGGCGACGGGTTTCTGCAGGGCGGCTCGTTGCTACCGGCGCCGGACTCCGCGGGGCAGTGGTGGCGGCTCTACACCGAAACCTGGCACCCGGTGCGGCTGGGCTCGACGGAGTGGACGTCGCCGTACGTCGCCGGGCTGGCGCTCGCCGGCACCGTGCTGCTGGGAAAGGCCTGGCTCCTCGTCGACGCGGTGATGCTGTTCGCGCCGGTCCTGGCGGCGATCGGGGCGTACGTCGCTGCCCGCAGGCTCGTGCAGAGCCGGCCCGTTCGCGTGTGGATGGCGGCGACCTACGCCCTGCTGCCGGTGGTGACCGGTGCGACGGCGTCCGGGCGGGTTGGCACGGTGGTCGCCACCATCCTGCTGCCGTGGCTCGTCCCCGCGGTGGCGACGCTGGTTGCCCCTGCTGGCGGCCGGCGGCTGGGGGCTGCCTGCGCGGCGGGAGCGGTGCTGGCTGCGGTGAGTGCGTTCGCACCCGTTGCGGAGGCGATGGCGGCGGTGCTGCTGGTCGCGGCGGTGCCCTGGTTGCTGGTCCGGCGCCGACCGTCGGCGGTTCCCTACTGCTTGCTGGCGGTGCTGCTGCCGCTGGCACTACTGCTCCCTTGGTCGTGGCGGTTCCTGGATACGCCGGAGCTGGTGCTGACCGAGGCTGGCCGCGCCGACGGCGGGGCCAGGTCAGGTACGGACCCGGCCTGGCAGTGGGCGTTCGGCCGCCTCGCTGCGGCTGGTGACGCGCCGTGGTGGCTGACTGCAGGGATCGCAGGACTTGCCGTGCTCGCCCTCCTGCGTCGGGACCGGTTGGCCGGCGTCGCCGGGGCGTGGGTGGTGATCGCCGTGGCCCTGGCAACTGCTGCTGTCATGTCTCGCTTCACCGTCGAGCTCCCGGGCGGGCTGTATCACGCGCCCGTGTGGGTCGGCTTCCCCGTCATCGTGGCCCAGGCGGCGGGAATCGTTGCAGCCGGTTTCGCCGCGGACGGGCTGACCCGCTTCATCGCCGCAGGGAGCTTCGGTTGGCGGCAACCGCTCGCCGCGGTGGCCACGGCGGCCGCGGTGCTGACAACGGTGGCCGGGCTCGCCTGGTGGGCCGTGCTCGCACCGAGCGGCGAGCTGTCCCGTCGGACCGCGGTTGCCCTCCCGGCGTACATGGTCGACGCGATCGACGCCGACAGCGGGCTGCGCGTGCTCGTGGTCCGCGGCACCGCTGACCGAGCGACGTACGACGTGGTCGCCGGCGACGGTGTGCGCCTCGGTGACGACAGCGTGCTGCCGGCCGCCGGGTCGACTGAGGTGACCCGCCTTGTCACAGATTTACTCGTGGAGCGCGCGGCGGTCGCTCCAGCCGGGCTGGCTGAGCTGGGCATCAAGTACGTCGTGCTGCCACCGCCGAACGGTCCACAGCTGGTCGACCAGCTCGACGCCACCCCGGGACTGTCCCGGGCCAGTGCAGGACAGCTGGCAGGGTGGCAGATCGACGCGGCGCGCGACCAGTCGGCCAGCGCAGCGCCGGCGCTCGAACCCGCTGAGTCCGATCGCCGTTGGCATCTCGCCGGACAGGCGGGGCTGTGGCTGCTGGTGCTGATGCTCGCCGCGCCCGGACTGCACCGCCGCGAAGGCCTGGGAGAGGGACAGCGATGAGCTACCGGTCCGCTGCTGTCGCCGTTGTTGCGGTCCTCGCGTCGGCGTCAGCTGTCACAGTCGCCGACCGCTCGTCGACTACGCTGCCGCCGCCCCAACGGCCAGTGGCTGAGCAGGTGCCGCCGGGCGCAACCGCGCTTGCGTGCCCGCCGCCACCTTCCGGTGCTGACACGGTTACCTCGCTCTTTGCTGTCAGCCCGGCGGGCGGCCCGCAGAGCTCAGCACCTGGAGCCCTTGACGTCGCGCCGCTACGGCGGCCGCCGAGGCCGACGTTGAGCAGCGTGACAACGGCGGGAGAGCCGCTGCAGCGCGCTCTGAAACCCGACACCGCAGGGCTGCTCGTCGGTGCGTCGGGCGGTTGGCTCCCGGGGTCAGCGCCGTCGTGTCGTCGGTGCTGTCCAGCGTGAAGACCTCTGGCCTGGCCGCCAGCGCATGTGGGGCGGCCGCGAACGACTGGTGGTTCAGCGCCGTCGACACCAGCGTCGGGGCCAGGTCACGGTTGGTGTTGTCGAACCCCACCCGGGCGGTTGCCGTCGTCGACCTTGCGCTGTTCGGTTACAACGGGCCGATCGAACCGGCCGGTGCCAGGGGCATCACGGTGGCGCCGTTCTCCGAGCGGACCCTGGACCTCTCCCGGTTTGCGCCGGGTTCCGACGCGCTCACTGTGAACGCGCACGCCTCGCGCGGGTCGGTGGTCGCGGCGGTCCTGACGACCAAGCGCCGCCGCGTCTCCGCTGTCGGCAGCGAGTGGCTCGCGCCGAGTGCCGGCCCGAGCACCTCCGTCGTCATCAACCCCGCTCCGCCTCTTGAAGCCAACGCTTCGCGCCGCGACGGTGACGCACCGGAACCGTCGAGCGAGGGAAAGCAGCGCCTCGTGCTCACCAACACCAGCCGCAGGGAAGCCCTGGTGCACGTGCGGGTCTTCGATGCCTCGGGGACTTTCACCCCCACTCAGCTGGCCGACGTCCGGATCAGACCCGGGAGCGTTGTCGTCGAGGACCTGCTGCCGATCACCCAGGGGGTAGCGGCCGGCGTACGGGTGAGCAGCAACGTGCCGGTGACCGGCGCCGTCACCACCATCACGTCTGACCCGGCCGAGGACTTCACCGTGTCAACGGCCAGTGCAGCGCTCACCGATCCCGCGGTGGTGCCGCTGCTTCCCGACTCCGACCTAACCCTCCTCCTGACGACTCCCGACCCGATCGGCGGCAGCCTGCGGGTGGCGACCTTCAACGACGTCGGCACCAGGCTTCGCAACCAGGTCGTCAACGTGAAAGGCGCCGCCGCGACGGTCTGGGAGCCGCCCGAGGGCAGGAATCTGGCCTACCTCGTGGTCAGCGTGCGCGCGGGTGAAGCCATCACCGGCATGGCCTCCTACCGCAGCCCCGACGGGATAACGTCGGTGCCGCTTCGTTCCGGTATCTGGTCGATCACGCGGCCAGCTGTCGCGCCGGTCCCCTGAGCGCAGCTCAGGCCTCGGTCGACCGCAGCATCCGCAGGTGGCCGCGACGTCCGACCTCCACCGCCGAGTCCGGTAGCTCATCGACGGGGCGGGGGCGGGCAGCCTCTCGTACGGCGTTCGCCAGCGCCAGCAGGTCATCACCGCTCGGTGCCGGCGTCCCTGTGTCGCGCGCCAGCCGGATGACCTCCCACCCCCGCGGCGCGCTCAGCCGCTCGGCGTGGAACTGGCACAGGTCGTAGGCGTGCGGTTCGGCGTACGTCGCCAACGGGCCCAGCACCACCGTGGAGTCGGAGTACACGTACGTCAGCGTCGCTACGGCGGCGTCGGCGCAGGTGCTGCGCGAGCACATCCTCCGTCGACTCACGAGGCGACGCTACCGCCCACTCTGGCCACAGCCCGGCATTGCGACGGTGGCGGACGCTGTGTCTGCGCCACCGCACTAGAGTCTGTTTGTGCCCGAGCTGCGGAAGGGTCCGGTGCTCCCCGTCGTCGGACGGCGCCGCGAGCCGACTCGCGAGCGACACGGTCGCGGCCTGCGGGGGCCGGTGTCGCTGCCGGGGCCGTTGAGCCCGGGTGGCCCGGCTGTGCGACCGAGTCGGCGCGACGACTTCGACGAGCTCGTGTTGTCGCTCGTCGACAGGTTGGCCGGGCGCTGGGAGAAGGAGCTCTCCGGCGTGGAGTTCGCCACCGAGGACGCTCCACAGATGCCCGACGATTGGCTCGGCGACGACTGGCCCGGCGAACGGGTGCCGTTCGGAGCTGTCGTTCCAGCCCGACCTCAGCATC
Organism: Nocardioidaceae bacterium; assembly: GCA_030447805.1. Classification (GTDB taxonomy): domain Bacteria; phylum Actinomycetota; class Actinomycetes; order Propionibacteriales; family Nocardioidaceae; genus JAUJOE01. Next base: position 170,752 of record JAUJOE010000002.1, read on the forward strand.
CCGCCCGCATCGTGCTGTTCCGGCGTCCGATCGAGCTGCGCGCCAAGACCCGCTCCGAGCGCACCGCGCTGGTTCACGAGACGCTGGTGGAGCACATCGCCGAACTCCTCGGTCGAGACCCGGCCGAGATCGACTTCTGAACTCGCTCGGGGCGTGCTGTTCTGCGCCGTGGCTCTGCTTGGATGAGAGCCGTGGCTGACCTCGCGGCGATCTTCAAGGCCTACGACGTGCGCGGACTGGTCCCCGAGCAGCTCGACGAGGCGGCCGCGCGCCAGATCGGCACGGCGTTCGTCGCCGAGGTGATCGACGGCTCGACCGACCCGGCGGTCGTGGTCGGCCACGACATGCGTTCGTCGTCTCCTGGACTGGCGGCCGCGTTCGCCGACGGGGTGCGCGACACGGGCACCGACGTGGTGATGATCGGTCTCGCCTCCACCGACCAGCTGTACTTCGCCTCTGGCCGGCTAGGGCTGCCCGGGGCGATGTTCACCGCGTCGCACAACCCGCGCGCGTACAACGGCATCAAGCTGTGCCGGGCCGGGGCGGCGGCGATGGCGGCCGACACCGGTCTCACGGCGATCCGCGACCGGGTTGTGGCCGCCAACGCCAAGGCGTCGGCGGCGCTGACCGCGTCCGCCGCGAACAGCGCGCCGGCCGGGCGCGGGGCGCTGGAGCAGCGGGACATGCTGACGTCGTACGCCGAGCACCTTCTCGGCACCGTCAAGGTCACCGGGCGGCGGCTGAAGGTGGTTGTCGATGCCGCCAACGGTATGGCTGGCCACACGGTGCCGCCGGTCTTCGGTGCGCTGGACGTCGACCTCGTCCCGTTGTACTTCGACCTCGACGGCAGCTTCCCCAACCATGCGGCCAACCCGCTTGACCCGGCCAACCTGCAGGACCTGAAGTCGGCTGTCGTGCGTGAGCGGGCCGACGTCGGGCTGGCCTTCGACGGCGACGCGGACCGGTGCTTCGTGGTGGACGAGCGGGGCAGCGTGATCCCCCTTCTGCGCTGACGGGCCTCATCGCCGTACGAGAGCTGGCGAAGGAGCCTGGGGCACCCATCGTGCACAACCTGATCTCCAGCCGGGCGGTCCCCGAGGTCATCCGTCGGCATGGCGGGGTTCCCATTCGAACCCAGGTCGGCCACTCGATCATCAAGGCGGTGATGGCCAAGGAGAACGCCGGTGTTCGGCGCTGAGCACTCGGGCCACTTCTACTTTCGCGACTTCTGGTACGCCGACTCCGGCCTGCTGGCTGCCTTGCACCTGTTGGCGGCGCTGGCCGCCGACGACCGCCCCGTCTCGCAGCTGCTGGCGGAGTTTGACCCCTATGCGTCGTCGGGGGAGATCAACTTCAGCACCGACCGCGCCGCGCGGGCGATCGAGGCGGTTCAGGCCCACTACGCCGACGAACCGGGGATCCGCGTCGACCACCTCGACGGTCTCACGGTGAGCGCCAGGGACTGGTGGTTCAATATCCGTCCGTCGAACACCGAGCCGCTGCTGCGCCTCAACGTGGAGGGCACGAATTCTGCGACGATGGCAGCCACCCGCGATCAGGTGACGGCGCTGTTGAGGAGGAGCATGTGAAGCTCGACCCGGTTCTGCTCGAGATCTTGGTGTGCCCGGCCTGCAAGAGCTCGTTGGACGTCGACAACGACAACGACGAGCTGATCTGCACCGGATGCGGCCTCATCTACCCGGTGCGCGACGACATCCCCGTGATGCTTGTCGACGAGGCACGCAGGGCGAGCGCCGGCGAGCCGAGCGGCGCCCCGGAGGATGCCGCCGCGGACGGACCATCGGGCGGAGTCGACGCTCCGCCAGACGGCGTCGACCGGGACGGTTCGCCGGAAGGGACGGGAGACGTGGACTCCGAGCGGACGTCCTGACGCGATGGCGGACTCCTTCGACGACACCCGACTGGACAACCCGGACGCGCTGGCGACGGCCGATCCCCTCCTGCGGCGGCTGGCGGAGTCCGGGGCTCGGGTGCGGCTGGAGGCAGGCGGCGCCGGCGAGGCCCTCGCCGCGCTCGAAGCGGACGCCGCGCCCCGCGCGATCGTGGCGGCTGGTGCGGACGCCCGGCTGCTTCGGGCGGTCCTCGAGCCGTGGAGCCCGGTGCCGTTCGTCGCCTGGCCCGGACCCAGCCTGCCCGGCTGGGCCGGTGCACTTGACCTGGTCATCGTGCTGGCGCCGGCCGGCGGAGACGCCCAGACCGCGTCAGCGGTGCGCGAGGCCGTACGCCGCGGCTGTGCGCTCGTCACCGCCTGCCCGCCGCACTCGGTGCTCGCCGAGTTGTCGCAGGCTCGCCACAGCACCCTGCTCCCGACCCAGACCGACGACGCGCTCGCCGTCGCTGTCGTCATGCTGCAGGCGCTGCACAGGTTGGGGGTTGGCCCGGAGATCGACGCCGACGATGTCGCGCGCGCACTGGACGAGGTCGCTGTCGCCTGCTCCCCGCAGCGAGACATCGCGAGCAACCCGGCGAAGGATCTCGCGTTCGCGCTTGCCGACTCGTTGCCGCTGGTGTGGGGCGGGTCGGTCCTCGCGGCGAGGGCCGCCCGACGGGTGGCGGAGGGGCTGCGCCGCACAACGGGTCGGCCAGCGCTGGCAGCCGACGCGGCCCATCTGCTGCCGGTGCTCGAGGCGACCCGCCAGCGCGACGTGTTCGCCGACCCGTTCACCGATGGAGCCGAAACCGGCGCGTCGTTACGGCCCAGCCTGCTGATCCTCGACGACGGCACCGAGGAGGCGACGATCCGGGAGCTGCGCGGGAGGCTGACGACGACGGCGACGAACCACGACGTACGATGCCAGACCATCGAAGGGACAGCGGGACCCGAGATGGCGCGCTACGCGCTCGCTGCTGACCACCGGCCTGTATGCCGCCACGTATCTCGGCATCGGGTTGTCCCGAGACGACGAGGAGCAGGCGGGCCGATGAGCGCAGAAGGCGGCACCAAGGCGATCATCGCGGCATTGCTCGCCAACCTCGGGAATCGCGGCCACCAAGTTGGTGGCGTGGGCGCTGACCAGGTCGTCGTCGATGCTCGCGGAGTCGATCCACTCCCTCGCCGACTCCGGAAACCAGGCGCTGCTGCTGCTCGGCGGGAAGCGCGCTAGGCGTGCCCCGACGAAGAACCACCCCTTCGGCTTTGGCCGCGAGCGGTACATCTACGCGTTCATCGTGTCGATCGTGCTGTTCACCGTCGGTGGTCTGTTCGCGCTGTACGAGGCCTACCACAAGTACCACGAGGTGCATGCTGGCAAGGAGAACGAGCTGCTGATCAGTGACTGGTGGTGGGTGCCGCTGGTCGTGCTGGGCGCCGCCATCGTCATGGAGACCTTCTCGTTCCGCACTGCGATCGTCGAGTCCAACAAGGTCCGGGGAGGCCAGCTGGGGCGAGTTCATCCGCAACGCCAAGGCACCTGAGCTGCCGGTGGTCCTGCTCGAGGACTTCGCGGCTCTGCTCGGGTTGATCTTCGCGCTTTTCGGCGTTGGTCTGACCCTGCTGACTGACAACGGCTACTGGGATGTCGCCGGTACCGTTGCGATCGGTCTGCTGCTCGTGACCGTGGCGATTGTGCTGGCGGTGGAGACCAAGAGCCTGTTGCTTGGCGAGGCCGCCGCCCCGCGCGAGCGCGAGTTGATCGCCGCGCGCATCCGCGCCAACGATCATGTGCTCGACATCCTCAGCCTGCGCACCTTGCACCTCGGACCGGAGCAGGTCCTGGTCGCCTGCAAGATCTCGGTGCGCCCCACCGACAGCGCTCAGCTCGTCACCGACACGATCAACGCGGTCGAGGACAGCATCAGGCAAGCTGTGCCGTCGGCGACGCATATCTTCATCGAGCCCGACATCTTCCGGGCTGCCGTCGCCTCCTCCGGCTGACGGAAAGACAGAGGCTCGGCCAACCAGAGCAGAACGCCTCATCGTTTGCACGGTCCCAGGCGTCCCGGTCGGCACGCCGAGTTGTCCGACGAGGAATTTCGCTGGCGTCCGTCACCCAGCGTGCAGGTGATTGTCGTCGAACAGTCGTACGATTGCAGGTATGGATGCGAGTTACGCGAAGCTGTATGGCGACATCAAGGACCGGCTATGCGCAGCCGAAGGAGCCTCTCGCGTGCCGTCGCTCAACGTGGCGTTGAACGCCCGGCTGGTGCAGTTGACCGCTGAGCTGATCCAGACCGACCTGTGGCGCGATGTACGGCATCGCGGTCAGTCGAGCACTAGCCTGACGTTGCAGACCGGCCTGTGCTGTCCTGCGACTTCGCAGACTCCTGTGTGCTGTCCCCGTCCTCGCCCCGGCCAGGTCGCCGAGGTCGCCGAGAGCCACGCACCGAGTTGCCGGTGACCACCGGCAAGCCAATCGCCGCTGGTGAGTTGTCGTTTGAGCAGGTGCAGTGCGGTGAGTAGGCACCCGGGCAAGTTCGAACTGTACGACGGTATGGAGGAGAGCCGCCTCGTGGACATCAAGGACCGGCTCGCTGACGCGTGCGGTGTGCTCAACGTCGCGAATCGCGCCAGTACGGGATCCGGTCCAGGTCGCCGACCGATTTGCCCCACCGGAAGCTCGCCGCTGGTGAGTTGTCGTTTGAGCAGGTGCATGCGGTGACCCGGCACCAGGGCAAGTTCTGTGACGACGAGGCCGCGCCTCGTTCGCCACCATCGCGACCGTGCCGCAGATCCGGACCCTGTCCCGCTACACCTTCACCACCCCACCTGTCGACGCCACCAGCGCCGCCACCGTGGAGGAGCCCGGCGGTGAACAGGCAGCCGACGGCTCCGCGACGAAGGGGCTGGCGGCGGAGGCGGTCGCGCCGGGGCGGGTGACCCAGTTTCATGACTCCACCCGGTACCGGCTGGTGGTGGACGCCCCCGCCGACCAAGGCGCGCTGATCCAGGCCGCCATCAGCGAAGCCAAGGACGCCCTGTTCCAGGTGGGGCAGCCGCAGGTGTCGTTCTTCGACGCCCTGGTGGAGGTGTGCAACCGGTCCCTGTCCGGTGTGCAACCCACCAGCCGGGCCGACAAGTACCGGGTGTATGTGCACCTGGACACCGACGGCGCCTGGGTCAACGCCGGCCCCGCGCTCCCGCCGGGTCTGTTGGCGAAGCTGACCTGCGCCGGGTCGATCGCCCCGGTCTGGGAGACCGACGGGAAACCGGTCAACGTTGGCCGCAGCCAGCGGATCGTGCCCGACCGCACCCGCCGGCTGGTCGAAGACCGCGACCGCGGCTGCCGCTACCCCGGCTGTGTCGCCCGCGCCTACCTGGAGGTCCACCACGGCATCCACTGGAAAGACGGCGGACCCACCAACACCTGGAACCTGATCGGTCTGTGCCCCTACCACCACGACGCCCACCACCGGGGACAGTTCCTCATCACCGGCAACGCCGACCTTCCCGACGGGCTCACCTTCACCGACAACCGCGGCAGCCCGATCACCGTCGGGCGACCGCACCCACCCGATGATCCGCTGCCCACCCCGCCGGACGGGCGCCGGTACGAACACCCCATCGGTGAACCCGTCCAACACAAATGGGTTTACTTCACCCCACCCGACAACACCGCCTAGTAAAGGGGCCGCTGGTTGGCGATGATCTGGAGCTTCCCCACTGGGGCAGGGGCTCCCACCTCGTAAACCATGTGCAGCTGTTGCAGTTGGTTGACGACTGCGCGCCCTACATCCCCCGCTGGGGGCAGTGCTCCCACCTCGTAATGTGCAGAATAGTACGCGTGACAGCACGCGAACCTTGCGTCTCGGTCGTGCCCGCCAACCGGGCGAGTTGGGAAGACTTGCAGACGATCTTCGGCACGCGCGGCGAGGGAGCCAGGTGCCAGTGCCAGCGGTACAAGCTGCAGCCGCGGGAGTCCTTTGCCTCAGTTCCCGCCGAAGAGCGCGCCCACCGGCTGCGCCAGCAGACCGACAGCGGTCATCGCGAGTCGGACACGACCAGTGGCCTCGTTGCCTACCTCGACAGCGAGCCCGTCGGGTGGTGCGCGGTAGAGCCGCGCACCGCCTATGCGGGCCTGCTGCGCGTTTACCGCGTCCCGTGGATAGGTCGCGAGGAGGACAAGACCGATGACAGCGTCTGGGCCGTGACGTGCTTCCTTACTCGCGTGGGTTTCCGGAAGCGCGGCGTCAGCCGGGCACTCGCGCGCGCCGCGGGTCGACTTCGCCCGCGAGCGAGGCGCCCGCGCCATCGAGGGCTATCCCATGGCCACGAAGGACGTCATCCCGGAAGAGGCTCACGTCGGCCCCAGAGGCGTCTTCGACGACGCCGGCTTCACCGAGGTCAGCCGTCCGACATTGCGCCGTGTCGTGATGCGGGTCGACTTCTGACGCACCGGGGATACCCGGCCACCACCTTGGTGACCCGTGTCGTGATGCGGTCGGCATACCCAGTTGATGACAGCCAACTGGTCGGACGGAAGTGACTTCGAAGGCGGCGAGGCGGCGTCGGGAGAAGTAGTAGTCGAGTGTTGTACCGCCCGCGCCCGGGTGCAGGGCGGCGGCACGCGGTCGTCGTTGGCGGCACTAACCTAGAGGGCATGGACTTTCAGGTTGCCGACCTCTCTCTGGCCGAATTCGGTCGAGTCGAGATCTCCCTTGCCGAACACGAGATGCCCGGGCTGATGGCGATGCGGGAGCGATACGCCGACGCACAGCCGCTTGCCGGTGCCCGCATCGCCGGATCGCTGCACATGACGGTGCAGACCGCCGTACTCATCGAGACCCTCACTGCGCTCGGCGCACAGGTCCGCTGGGCCAGCTGCAACATCTTCTCGACCCAGGACCACGCCGCTGCGGCCGCGGTTGTCGGCAAGGACGGTACGCCGGATGACCCTCGCGGCGTCCCGGTGTTCGCCTGGAAGGGCATGACGCTGGCCGAGTACTGGGAGTGCGCCGAGCGCATCCTCACCTGGCCAGCCACCAACGGTCCCAACATGATCCTGGACGACGGCGGCGACGCCACGATGCTCGTCCATCTCGGTGTCGAGTACGAGAAGGAAGGCGCGGTGCCGGCGCCCGAGTCGACGAACAACGCCGAGCTGCGCGAGGTGTTGCGGGTGCTCGAACACAGCCTGGCGCAGACGCCGACGAAGTGGACGACGATCGCCAACGGCATCCTGGGCGTGACCGAGGAAACCACGACCGGCGTGCACCGGCTCTACGAGCGCCACCGCGACGGCGCTCTGCTGTTCCCGGCGATCAACGTCAACGACTCGGTCACCAAGTCCAAGTTCGACAACCGCTACGGTTGCCGGCACTCCCTGATCGACGGCATCAACCGGGCCACCGACGTGCTGATCGGCGGCAAGGTGGCAGTGGTCTGCGGGTACGGCGACGTGGGCAAGGGCTGCGCGGAGGCGCTACGCGGTCAGGGCGCCCGCGTCATCATCACCGAGATCGACCCGATCTGCGCGCTGCAGGCGGCGATGGACGGCTACCAGGTTGCGACGCTCGATGAGGTAGTTGAGCAGGCCGACATCGTGGTGACCGCCACCGGCTGCCTCAACGTCGTCACCGCCAAGCACATGGCGCGGATGAAGCACCAGGCGATCCTCGGCAACATCGGCCACTTCGATAACGAGATCGACATGGCCGGGCTGGCGGCGGTGCCGGGCATCGAGCGTACGACGGTAAAGCCGCAGGTCGACGTGTGGACCTTCCCAGCGCCTGCTGCAGACCGGCGGCGCGCTGACGGCCGTACCGAAGGTCACTCGATCATCGTGCTGAGTGAGGGCCGGTTGCTGAACCTCGGCAACGCCACCGGCCACCCGTCGTTCGTGATGTCGAACTCGTTCACCAACCAGGTGCTCGCCCAGATCGAGCTGTTCACCCGTCCCGCCGACTACCCCACGGCGGTCTACACCCTGCCCAAGCACCTCGACGAGGAGGTGGCCCGGCTGCACCTGGGCGCCCTTGGGGTGTCGCTGACCGCGTTGACCGATGAGCAGGCGAAATACCTAGGCGTCGGGGTCGAGGGACCGTACAAGTCGGAGCACTACCGGTACTGACCTCGCTGGCTCTCCCTGGCCGCTAGATCGCGGACGATCCGGGCGCTTCGCCGTACGCTGGAAACCGTACGGTTTGTCGCAGCGGTCCGGACGGACGAGAGAGTGGGCCCCAGTGGAGCCTGTGCACGCGCACCGAGGCAGAGTTCTCGTGGTCGACGACGACTCCTCGCTGGCCGAGATGTTGACGATCGTCTTGCGCAACGAGGGCTTCGAGCCGCGGGTGTGCCCCACCGGCGATCGTGCCCTGACGGCGTTTCGCGACTTCCATCCCGACGTCGTGCTGCTCGACCTCATGCTTCCCGGCAAGGACGGCGTCGATGTGTGCCGGGAGATCCGCAACGAGTCTGGTGTGCCGATCATCATGCTCACGGCCAAGAACGACACCGTCGACATCGTCGTTGGACTGGAGTCGGGGGCCGACGACTACGTCGTCAAGCCGTTCAAGCCCAAGGAGCTGGTGGCCCGCCTCAGGGCTCGGCTGCGCAAGTTTGACGAGGCCGGCCCCGGAGCGCTTGAGATCGGTGACCTGGTGATCGATGTCGCCGGCCACACGGTGAAACGCAACGGCACCCCCTTGTCGCTGACCCCATTGGAGTTCGATCTGCTTGTCTGCCTGGCGCGCAAGCCCTGGCAGGTCTTCACCCGCGAGGTGCTACTGGAACAGGTATGGGGGTATCGGCACGCAGCCGACACCCGGCTCGTCAACGTCCACGTGCAGCGGCTGCGGTCGAAGGTGGAGATCGACCCGGAGAACCCGCAGATCGTGATGACGGTGCGCGGTGTCGGCTACAAGGCCGGCGACGCACCGGCTACCGGATAAAACGCATGGCGCACGATCTCTCCTCGCCAGACGCAGCCCCGCAGCGCCCCGGCGCTTCCTCGGTGGAGCGGTGGCCGGGCAGTTCAGCCGCACGAGCGCTGAGCGCCGCGGTCCGGTTCATCACCGCGCCGGTGCGCCACCTTGTCGACCTATGGCGCCGGTCGATCCAGGCCCGGGTCGTGATCGGCACGCTGACCCTGTCGGCGGTCCTGGCGATCTTGGCCGGGGAGGTGCTCCTGCGCCAGGTCACCGACCGCATCCTCGACGACAAGGTGGACGCTTCGCTGGCCCAAGCGGCGTTGGGCGCAGACGACGCCCAATCCCAACTCGACAGCGCCGAGATCGGCAACTTCTTCGACGTCGGCCCCGAAATTCGTAACCTCATCAGGTCGCTGGCACGGGGCGACGAGGCTCGCGACCAGTTCGACGTGGTGATCATCGGCCCGCTCAACCCCAGCACCGGCACGGACGGTTCCGGCGGCAGCCTGGCATCGGGAGGGGTGAACCGCAGGTCGATCCCAGCGGCGCTGATGCAGCAGGTCCGGGCCGAGCCCGGGAGCTGGTGGGCTTACTCGACCCTCTACTTCAAGGACCGCGACCGGCCAGCTGAGCCGGGCCTGGTCGTCGGGTCTCAGTTGCGCGTTCCCACCACCGGGCAGAACTACGCGTTGTTCTACGTCTTCCCGCTGGCCGAGCAGCAGCAGACCCTTTTCGTCGTACGCAGTGCTTTGATCACCACGGGGGTCGTGCTGGTTGTGTTGCTGGGGACCATCGCGTGGCTGGTTACCCGACAGGTGGTCACGCCCGTGCGGCTGGCCCGCCGCATCGCCGAGCGCCTTGCAGCCGGTCGGCTGGAGGAGCGGATGCACGTGCGGGGTAAGGACGACATCGCGCGGCTGGGCGTGTCCTTCAACCAGATGGCCAGCAGCCTGCAGCGACAGATCCGCCAGCTCGAGGAGCTCTCCCGCGTCCAGCGCCGCTTCGTGGCCGATGTGAGCCACGAGCTGCGTACGCCGCTCACGACCGTGCGGATGGCAGCTGACGTCCTGCACGACTCCCGCGAGGACTTCGACCCGGTCACCGCTCGCTCGGCTGAGCTGCTGCAAGGCGAGCTGGACCGGTTCGAAGGTCTGCTCACCGACCTGCTCGAGATCAGCCGGTTCGATGCCGGGGCCGCGGTGCTCGACCTGAGTGACGTTGACATTCGCGACGTGGCGCGCCGCGTGGACGACTGGGCGGCACCATTGGCCGCTCAGCGCGGCACCCGGGTGAGCGTGTCCGTGCCCGACGAGCCGTGCTACGCCGAAGCCGACGTACGTCGGCTCGAGCGCATCGTGCGCAACCTGGTGGTGAACGCCATCACCTATGGAGAGGGTCGCGACGTTGAGGTGACGGTGGCCACCGGCTCCGACGCCGTCGCGCTGACCGTGCGCGACTACGGAGTCGGGCTGAAGAGCGGCGAAGAAGTCTTGGTCTTCAACCGGTTCTGGCGGGCTGACCCCGCTCGGGCGCGGACTCGCGGAGGTACCGGCCTCGGGCTTTCGATCGCCATCGAGGACACCGCCCTGCACGGTGGTCGGCTCGACGCCTGTGGACGCCCTGGTAGGGGGTCACTGTTCCGGCTGACGCTGCCGCGGCGGGCCGGCGACCGGTTGGGAGAGTCCCCGCTGCCGCTGGAGATGGTGGAACCAGCGGCTCCGGTGGCCGTTGGCGGGCCTTATGCGCGCTTTCCCGGTTCCCGGGGCAGCATGCGATGACCTCGTTGGTGGCGGTGCTGCGCCGCGGGGCGTTGGGAGCGCTGATCGGCGTACTCACGACGGCTTGTGTGTCGATCCCCTCCGACTCACCCGTGCGGCCCGGTCAGCCCGTCGGTGTGCAGGGTGAGCCGGAGCTCATCAGCGAGCTCATCAGCAACGATCCGCCCGGGCCGGCTCCCGGGGCGAGCCGCGAAGAGGTGGTGTCGGGATTCTTCGCGGCGATGCTGGCCTATCCCCAGACCGCGGCGACGGCCCGGCAGTTCCTTACGCCGAGCGCGGCCGCGTCGTGGGACCCGAGCAAGGGGCTTGTCGTCTACGACGACCAGGCGATCGTCGAGCGGCCAGGCAGTGTGGCGGTCAAGACGGACGTCCTTGGGTCGCTCGACGCACGGGGTTCGTGGTCGTCGGCGAAGCCGGCCCACAGGTCAGTCACGGCGCGGATCCATCTCCAGCGGGTCAGAGGTGAGTGGCGTATCACCGACCCCGCAGCGGGAACGTTCGTTGACAGCGACTACTTCGACCTGTACTTCCGGGAGTTCTCGCTGTACTTCTTCGACCCGACCCTGAAGGTGCTGACCCCAGACCCCGTCTATCTGCTCCTCGGCGATACCACCGCCACCGCGTTGGTGTCGGATCTGCTCCTCGGCCCGACGCGTGACCTCGCCGGAGTGGCAGAGACAGCTGTCCCGCTGGACACCGAAGTCGACGTCGCCGTTTCGATCGATGACAACGGGCAGGCCGAGATACCGCTGAGTGCGACGGTGGAGGACCTCTCCGCCGAAGCGCGCCTCCTCTTCGCGGCCCAGCTCACCTGGACGATGCGGCAACTCCCCGAGGTCGAGGCGATCAGTCTCACCGTCGACGGTAACCGCCTCGACGTACCTGGTGTCAGCGTCAACGGCGTGTTCGACGTGGACGAGTTCGAGGGCTACGATCCAGCGTTTGCCAGTCAGCTCGCGCTGTTCGCGCTGAGCCCGGATGGTCTCGTCACCGTCACCGAGGATGACGCCACAGTGCTGCCGGGGCCGATCGCTGCCGCGGCGAAACGAGCCAAATACGCCGCCGTCGACCCGTCGGCTGCACTGGCGGCGGTGGTCCACCGCGACGGGCGAGTGCTCGTCGGGGGCATTGCCGCCTCCGCCGAAGCTCCCGCCAAGTGGTTCAGGGGCAGCACCTCGTTGCTGCAGCCGTCCTGGGACGTTCACCAGGTGCTCTGGCTGGTCGACCGGGACCCCAAGGCAGGTGCGACGGTGTACGCCGTGACTGCCGAGGGGAGACGCCGGGTGCCGGCCCCGGGCATCGACGGTCACCGGGTCGAGTCGTTCGCCGTGTCCCGCGACGGTGTGCGCCTTGCCGCGATCTTGGGGAACGGCGACGCCAGTCGGCTTGTCATGTCGGTGATCGACAGGGCCCCCCGCAACCCCGCTGCTGTCTCGCTTTCCCAGGCGCGTCCTCTCGTCAGTCCGAGTTTCACTGCAACCGGCCTCACGGGACTGGCCTGGGTGAGTCCAACGGCTGTCATGGTGCTGGCTAGTGAGCAAGGCGGTGAGCGGCAGCCCTTCGAGGTGAGCACCGACGGGTCGCGAGCGCGCGCAGTCAGTGAGTTCCTGCCGATCGAACCGGTCAGCGTGGCGGCAGGCCCGAACGTCGACGCGCCGGTCGTGATCAGCGGCGGCAACGGCGAGATCTACGTCCAGACACCGGAACTGCAGTGGGACCGGTTCGGCGGGACAACCCCGCTCCGCGCTCCCGTCTACCCGGGCTAACCAGGCTGGCCGGCGCCGCCCTGCCACCCCGACCCGCGGCAAGATCCGCCGGGCCCGCTACCCGCCCTGCGGCAAGATCCGACCGCTGGTTCGTCATGGCGTGTTCAGCGTCGGATCCTTGCGCCGGAGACCGAACATTGTCCACACCTTGAACAGCGTGGCGGTGCATCCACAAGAGTCGGTTCTGTCCCGCTTGCCGGCCTGGTGCGGTGCACAGTGGGTCGATGGGGAGCTCGCGTGAGCTGATGGCCGCCTCCGTCGACTTGTTCTTGGGCGGCGCTTGTGTCGGCTGTCAGCGACCCGGACCGGCGCTGTGCCTGTGCTGTTCCAGCAGCCTGGACAGGCTGCCGTTCGAGGCCCAGCCGTCGCCATCGCCACCAGGTCTGCCGGTGGTCTTTGCGGTCGCCGAGTACGACGGTGTCGTCAAGGCGGCGTTGGTCGCCCACAAGGAGGAGGGCCGGCTCTCGCTGGCCAGACCGCTCGGTCGGACGTTGGCCTTAAGCGTCTTCGGCGTACTGTCCCGGGCGAGAGGCCGGTCGGCCGACGGGTCAGCCGGCGGGTCGCCGGGGGTGGTCACGCTGGTCCCAGCGCCGTCCACGCGGCGTACCGTCCGCGAGCGGGGTCACGACCCGCTGCTGCGCATCACCCGCGAATGCGGGCGTGCGTTGCGGAAGTCGGGGGTGGCGGCGGTGGTCGACCCGGTGCTGCGAGTCGACCGTCCGGTGGTCGACCAGGCGGGACTCACCGCGGTCGAGCGAGCCGCCAATCTGGCCGGCGCCTTCGCCGTCCGCCCCCGGCGACGACTGGACGGCCGGTGCGTCGTTGTCGTCGACGACATCTGCACCACCGGAGCGACAGCGGCCGAGGCGGCCCGCGCGACCTCAGCAGCCGGAGCTAACGTGCTCGGAGTTGCCGTCATCGCCGCCACCACACGTCGTCGACCACCGGCGTAGCGGAGCCGCGCACTGTCGGGCTGTCTGCCCAACCCATTAGGGTCATGCCATGGCACCCGTCCGGGTCCGTGGTTGCGCTGGTGGAGCGCCGTTTGGTCGGTGCCCGGTCAGCAAGCCGATGCCAGCCGCAGGCGAAACGGCCCACGTAAGGTCGATCCGGCAATCCCTGATCGGCCGAGCACGGAGCGGCTTAGTGGTAAGCCCTGCCCCGCGGGAGAGCCAGACGCTCTCCTTCTCCGGGAGAAGGCAGTGAGTGGCACAAGCTGCGAAGGCCTCAGCAGGCGAGTGTGGGGACGAAGACCAGGTCGGTCGGACGGGTGCCTCCTACGGGGGGTTGAGCGGTGAGGTCGCGGGTACTGCCCTGGCAGGGATGCGAACTAAGGAGGCGGGTGTATGGAGGTCGTGGTCACGGGTCGGCACTGCGAGGTGTCTGACCGGTTCCGTAGCCAGGTCGATGACAAGCTGACCAGGCTGGAGAAGTACGACCATCGGATCATCAGGGTCGATGTGGAGGTCTCGAAGGAACCGAACCCGCGGCTTGCCGACCAGTCGACTCGGGTCGAGATCACGATGAGCAGCAAGGGACCGATGATCCGAGCCGAGGCGGCTGCCGAGGACAACTTGACAGCTTTGGACAAGGCCGTCGAACGGTTGGAGACCCAACTTCGCAAGGCCGCCGACCGACGGCGCGTGCACCACGGCGCCCGGACCCCACCCTCCCTGGCCGAGGCACTGGAGGATCTCCCGGTCACGGCTGACGCAACCGACACCGAGGACGACGAGGTGCCCGAACACAAGATCGGGCCCCTGACGGTCGTCGGAGACGGGCCACTCGTCGTACGCGAGAAATCTCATCCCGGGACGCCAATGCCGCTCGATCAGGCGTTGGAGGAGATGGAGCTGGTCGGACACGACTTCTACCTCTTCATCGACAAGGAGGACGAGCGGCCGGCCGTCGTCTACCGCCGTAAGGGCTACGACTACGGCGTCATCAAGCTGACCCAGGAGTGAGGGGCGAGCAGCTCAGCCGGGCGCAGGCCCGGCGGATCACGCTCGCCGCCCAAGGCTTCCTCGACCCGGTCCACACCCCGCCGACGATGCGCACGCTGGCTCGCACGGTGGGCCGCACCGGTGTGTTGCAGATCGACTCGGTCAACGTGCTCCAGCGCGCGCACTACATGCCGCTCTACAGCCGGATGGGTCCGTACGACGTGCGGCTGCTCACCCGAGCGGCCGAGCGCCGGCCGCGTCGGCTGGTCGAGTACTGGGCGCATGTAGCGGCGTACATGCCGGTGGAGCTGTGGCCGTACATGCAACACCGCATGCGGCGATACCGCGCGATGGAGTGGCGGATCCGCGACCAGCAGCCCGAACTCGTCGCCTCGGTGCTCGCCCAGGTCAAGGAGCGCGGCGCGTCGACGCCGCGTGACCTGGACGAGGGGCTGCCGCGGACCAAGGAACACTGGGGTTGGAACTGGTCGACGACACAGCAGGCGCTCGACTACCTCTTCACGGTCGGCGATCTTGCGGTCGCTGGCCGCAACGCCCAGTTCGAGCGGATCTTCGACCTGCCCGACCGGGTCCTCCCGCCTGACGTACTCGGCCGGCGGGAGCCCACCGACGCGGAGGCGCACGTCGAGCTCGTCCGCCGTGCGGCGGCCTCCCACGGCATCGCCACCGAGGCGTGCCTGCGCGACTACTACCGAATGCACCACGCCCAGGTGCGCCCGGCCGTGCAGACGCTGGTCGAGTCAGGGGAGCTGCTCCCCGTCCGCATTGAGGGGTGGGATCGGCCGGCCTATCTCTTCCATCAGGCGCGGCTGCCCCGCCGGGTGCAGGCGCTAGCCCTGCTCAGCCCGTTCGACCCGGTGGTGTGGGAGCGCACCCGCACCGAGCAGCTGTTCGGCTTCCGCTATCGCATCGAGATCTACGTACCGGAGCCGCGGCGGGAGTACGGCTACTACGTGCTGCCGTTCCTGTTGGGGGAAGACCTCGTCGCGCGCGTCGACCTCAAGGCCGACCGCAAGGCCGGAGTCCTCCTGGTCAAGGCGGCGTACGCCGAGGCCTCGGCGCCGGTGGAGACGGCCGCGGAGCTCGCTGCGGCGCTGCGCGAGCTGGCGGAGTGGCTCGGCCTCAGTGACGTGCAGGTGGCTCCGAAGGGAGACCTGGCGCCGGCCCTCAGCGCCAGCCAGCGGACGTCGTGATCGGGTGCCAGGTCACCTACTATGGGCAGGGTTGCACCGCTGACCGACGTACTCACCTGGTGGACTGGCCACCGATAACCCTGACGAGGGAGTTCCACTCGAATGCCTGTACTGCTCGACAAGGTCCTGCGCATCGGCGAAGGCAAGCAGCGCCGCAAGCTCGAGGCAGTCGCCCGTCAGGTCAACGCCATCGAGGACGACTACGTCGCGATGACCGACGACGAGTTGCGCGCCCAGACCGACGAGTTCAAGAGCCGGCTGGCTGCCGGCGAGACCCTCGACGAGCTGCTCCCTGAGGCGTTCGCGACGGTGCGCGAGGTGGCCAAGCGGGTGCTCGGGCAGCGGCACTTCGACGTCCAGCTCATGGGCGGTGCGGCGCTGCACTTCGGCAACATCGCCGAGATGAAGACCGGCGAGGGCAAGACGCTTGTCGCCACGTTGCCGACGTACCTCAACGCGCTGACCGGCAACGGTGTGCACGTGGTCACGGTCAACGACTACCTCGCGAAGTACCACGCCGAGTGGATGGGCCGCATCTACCACTTCCTCGGCCTGAGCGTCGGCATGGTGCTGCCGCAGCTGAGCCCGGCCGACCGGCGCGCGGCGTACGAGTCCGACGTCACCTACGGCACCAACAACGAGTTCGGCTTCGACTACCTGCGCGACAACATGGCAGGCTCGATCGAGGATTGCGTGCAGCGCGGCCACAACTACGCGATCGTTGACGAGGTCGACTCCATCCTCATCGACGAGGCGCGCACGCCGCTGATCATCTCCGGGCCGTCCGATGAGTCGGTGAAGTGGTACGACGAGTTCGCCTCGCTCGTGAAGCGGTTGCGCGCCGACGTCGACTACGAGGTCGACGAGAAGAAGCGCACCGTCTCCGTGCTCGAGGACGGCATCGAGCGGGTCGAGGACCACCTCGGCATCGACAACCTCTACGACGCGGTTAACACGCCGCTGATCTCCTTCCTCAACAACGCGATCAAGGCCAAGGAGCTGTTCCGCAAGGACCGCGACTACGTCGTCATCACCGGCGAGGTGCTGATCGTCGACGAGCACACCGGCCGCATGCTGCACGGCCGCCGCTACAACGAGGGCCTGCACCAGGCGATCGAGGCCAAGGAGGGCGTGCGGATCCGCGAGGAGTACCAGACTCTCGCCACGATCACGCTGCAGAATTACCTTCCGGCTCTACAAGAAGCTCGGCGGCATGACCGGTACGGCGATGACGGAGTCGTCGGAGTTCGACAAGATCTACAAGCTCGGCGTGATCCAGATCCCGACCAACATGCCGATGATCCGCGCCGACAAACCCGACCTGGTCTACCGCACCGAGGACTCGAAGTACTCAGCGATCATCGACGACATCGCTGAGCGGCACGCCGACGGCCAGCCGATGCTCGTCGGCACCACCTCGGTGGAGAAGTCCGAGCGGCTGTCGGGGCTGCTCAAGCGCCGCGGCATCCCGCACACGGTGCTCAACGCCAAGGAGCACGCCAACGAGGCGCACATCGTCGCCCAGGCCGGGCGCAAGGGCGCGGTGACCGTCGCCACCAACATGGCCGGCCGCGGCACCGACATCATGCTCGGCGGCTCGGTGGAGTTCCTCGCCGACGAGGAGCTGCGCCGCAGGGGTCTTGACCCGCTCGAGCACTCCGAGGAGTACGAGGCGGCCTGGCCGGAGACGCTGGAGCGGATGAAGGAGCAGGTCAAGTCCGAGCACGACGAGGTCAATGACGCCGGGGGTTGTACGTCGTCGGCACCGAGCGGCACGAGTCGCGCCGCATCGACAACCAGCTACGCGGCCGGTCTGGACGGCAGGGCGACCCGGGGGAGTCCCGGTTCTACCTCTCCCTGGAGGACGACCTGATGCGGTTGTTCAAGTCCGACTGGGTCGACTGGGTGCTGCAGACCATGAAGATCCCCGACGACGTACCGATCGAGAACAAGAAGGTGACCGGGGCGATCGCGTCGGCGCAGGCGCAGGTCGAGAGCCAGAACTTCGAGACCCGGAAGAACATCCTCAAGTACGACGACGTGATGAGCCGGCAGCGTGAGGTGATCTACGCCGAGCGCCGCCGCGTGCTTGAGGGAGCCGACCTGCATGAGCAGATCCGCGACATGGTCAATGAGACTGTCGAGGCGTACGTGGTCGGCGCCACCGAGGGCTTCCCGAGGAGTGGGACCTGCCGAAGCTGTGGACGGCGCTGAAGACGCTGTACCCGGTCGGCGTGACCGAGCAGCAGCTCGAGGAGGAGGTCGGCGGCGTCGAGGGGCTTACCCGCGAGTACCTCGTCGAAGAGCTGCGTACCGACGCGCAGCGGGCGTACGACGCCCGCGAGGAGGCGCTCGGCGCTGAGGTGATGCGCGAGCTGGAGCGCCGGGTGCTGCTGTCGGTGCTCGACCGCAAGTGGCGTGAGCACCTGTACGAGATGGACTACCTGCGCGAGGGCATCGGGCTGCGCGCCTACTCCCAGCGCGACCCGTTGGTGGAGTACCAGCGGGAGGGCTTCGAGCTGTTCTCGGCGATGATGGACTCGATCAAGGAGGAGTCGGTTGGCTTCCTCTTCAACCTCGAGGTGCAGGTCGCCCAGCCTGAGCCCGACGAGGAAGCCGCGCGGCTGCAAGACGCCGCCGCTGCTCTAGTCGCCGGTCCTCCGGTGGCAACGGCGGCTACGGGACAGACGGCTGCTGCATCGTCCGCTGCCGCTCCTGCCGCGGTTGCTGCATCGGCGACTGCGACGACGGCCGCTGGCGTACCAGCTGCGACTGCTGCGGCTGGCACTGCGGCCCCCCAGCGTGCCGAGCCGACGGTTGTGGGCGCGGAAGTGCAGGACGGTTCCGCCTCCTCGACCGACGGTGGAGTTGCGACCGACGAGCGGCCACAGATCGTCGCGAAGGGTCTGTCGAAGCCGGCCGCTCCGAAGAAGCTCGCCTACACCTCTCCCACCGTCGACGGCGACGCCCGCCCGGAGCTGCAGGTGGAAGACACCCAGGAGCAGTTCGGCAAGGTCGCCCGCAACGAGTTGTGCCCCTGCGGGTCGGGCCGCAAGTTCAAGCGCTGCCACGGCGACCCCGCCCGCCGTAACGCCTGACCGCAAACTCCGAGCGGAGTTGTCAGGGTCCATGGCCCCACTCCAGGCGTGAGTCACCCTGACAAGTCGGAGTCAGTGTCAGCCGAACTGGATAGCCGTGCACATCCAATGGTCGCGATGCCGGTCCAACCGGGCCGCGATGGCCCGGGAGCGCCCACCCATGCTGACTCGAGCAGCCACCTCTGCGCTGTCGGAAGTGGGGTGACCGATGTGGACGGTCACCACCTGAGCGCGTCCCGCTCGAGCAGTCGGCGCCTTTCGCGCTGAGGCGACTCGCTGTCTGCGTCGAGCGATTTCGCCGTACACCGCCTCGTCAGTCCACCGGACCAGCTGCGCCAGTGGCCTGTCGCTGGACACGACCTCGACGACAGCTTGCAGGAAGCGCGCCGCCCACGCCTCCGACTCCGACCGCGACTCCGATTCGCCGTCCACTGGGGGCTGCACGAGGCACAGCGCGGTGGACCGCGGAGTGCAGTCCAGCCCGCTGGGTAGGGGATAGGTGAGAGCAAGAGCTCCCTGGCTGTAGTTTGTGCCGCAGTCCTCCGCTGATCGAGGCTTCGCAGCCCAACCGCGAGAATGGCGCGTCGGTACGCCGTGAGCGATGGGGGTCGGTGCGTGGCTGGTCATGGGGCACCTCCGGGTGTCGTAAGTCGCTGTCCGGGGAAGATCAGGTTGGCATCGGCACCGATCGTTTGCCGGTTCGCCGCATAGAGCGCGTTCACCCGGGTGGCGATGGCCCCGTCGGTGGACTCGGGCGGGAGCCCGCGCTGCGCTATCGACCACAAGGTGTCACCGGGTCGCACGGTCACAACGTGCGTCGGCGGAGCGGCCGGCAGGTCCGGCAAGCGGAGCCCGTCGAGTCGAGCGACGTGCCGCTGACCCGATGCACCGTCGGTATCGGTGTCATGCGCGCTCGCGGCCGAGGCGAAGGCCGGGGCGGTGAGGGCGAATCCACAACAGGCGAAGACGCAGTGACGCAGCCATCGCGGGCTCATCCGGGCGGCCAGCCGGTCAAGCCGCGCCGACCGACTCGCCATGACAGCTCCGACGACGTTGAGTGCAACGAGCGCGGCCAGCACCGCTACCACGATGAGCAGCGCGCCCGCTGCGATGGTGACAACCAGTTGGTCGAGCGTCCACCCACCGGCCGGCGCCGCACCCGTCGCCAACATTGTCTGGATGTCGTCCGCAGCAGGTGCCGTCGCCCACCAGGCGCCGCTCACCAAGCCGCCGATGGCTGCGATCGCGAGTACGGCTCGACTCAAGCGGAGCACCCGCCCGAGCTGGGTGCTGGGTAGACCTGACGCGCTCATAGCATGCCTTTACCTTCGTTTGCTTGCATTTGCTTTTTCTAGCTTTCATGTGGTCTCAGGTCAAGGGGTCATCCACAGGTTCTCGGTCTCGTAGGCGGAAGTGAACAGATGACAGGAAGCGCAACAGATGGTTAGCGTTCAGCGACATGCGCTGGCAGGATCTCTTCGCCGACCTGGAGGGCCAGGCTGGAGCCTTGGAGTGGGCCGAGATTGACGCCGAGGTCGCGGACCGAACCCGTGGCGAGATCGCTCAGGTCACCTTGCTGAACCGGATACGGGCGCAGGTCGGCCAGCGCATTGTTCTGACGATCAGCGGAGTCGGCTCCCTGGCTGGTCCGTTGGTGCAGGTCGGCGCTAACTGGCTGCTACTGAACGCGCCCGACGAGGTCGTCGTCCCCGGCTCGGCGATCATCACGGTGAGCAACCTCCCCACCACCGCGACAAGTCCCGAGGGCGTTGGTCGGGTGACTGGAAGGCTGCCGATGACCGCGGCTCTACGTGCGATTGCGATCGACCGGTGCGCGGTGACGGTGCTCACGCGCCGGCGACAAACTGACCGGCACGCCAGACCGCGTGGGTGCTGACTTCGTCGATCTCGCCGTACATGAACTCGGCGAAGCTCCCCGTCGCTCGACGGTACGCGGGCGGGTAACGGTTTCATTCGACGCCATCGGCGCCGTCAGACGCAGCGGCCAGGGATGGCTCTGAAGCGGTTATCCGTGTCCCGCTTAACTGTCGAGCACCGGCTCATCTCGCTGTAACTCGCTGTCGGCGAACTCGTCTTGCTGCCGCTCGCTGTCGGCGTGCTCGTCGGAGGAGTACGGGTGCTCCTGGATGTATTGCTTTGTGCTCTTGTAGGCGTTGGCGATGTAGTTCTCAAGCTCAGTGTGCTCGACCCGCCACTGCCCGCGGCCACCGATCTTTATTGCCGGGAGATCGCCCCGACGTACGAGCGCGTAGACCTGCGCTAGGGAGATGTTGAGAACCTCAGCCACGTCTGCCAGCCCGTAGAACCGAGGCGGGGAACCAGCCATGGCCGCATTGTCGCATGTGCCGAGGACGGGAAACGGTACCGCTGAGGCGGCGGTGTGGATAAGTCTTCCCACGGGTCTACACACCCAGGCAGAATGTGCGCCGTGTCCCTTTTGCACCGCACGGCGGTCCGCGCACCGGATGCCGTTGACGCCGACAGCCGCCTCGCGTCGCCCCCGGCGAACCGGCCGCGCCGGTCGCGGTGGAGAGACCCGCGGCTGTGGCTCGGCGCTCTCCTTGTTCTCGCGTCGGTGGTGATCGGCGCGAGAGTGCTCGCCGCGGCTGACGACACTGTGGCGGTGTGGGCCCTTAACCGTGACGTGGGCGCGGGCATGTCGGTCAGCGCCTCGGACCTGCGCGCAGTGCGGGTGCACTTAACCGATTCCGTCGACGCTGACCGCTACTGGTTGGCGGGCGATCCGTTGCCGGTGGCGGCGGCTTTCACCCGTGATATCGGCGCCGGTGAACTGTTGGCCAGGTCGGCGGTCTCCACTGACCCGGCCGCGTTTCCTCACCAACTGCCGCTGGGAGTGACCAGCGCTGGACTGCCTGCCGACATCTCGGTGGGCGACCACGTCGAGGTGTGGGCCGTGCCGAAACCCGAAGAGGCTAACCGCTCAGCGACGCTCGTCCTGCCAGATGTCACCGTCATGTCGGTCGGCGATGTGGGTGTTGCTGGACTCGGCTCGGACCGGCAGGTGGTGGTCGCGTTGCCAGATCCCAACGAGACGTCCGCGGTGCTTGACGCGCTCAACGGGGCGACCGTGGTCCTGGTCAGAATCAGCGGCTGAGCCATGTCGTCGGGAGTGCTCGTCGCCGTTGGCGCGGTTGAGTTCGAGGCTGGTCTACTGACTGCGTTGGAGGGCCCCTCCTTTCACGTCGTACGCCGCTGCGTCGACGTAGCGGACCTCCTGGCCGCCGCGGCCACCCACCAGGCACAGGTGGCCGTCGTCTCCGCACACCTGCGGAACCTCGACCGCGACGTCATCGCCCGACTCCGGCAGGACAACGTCGCCGTCGTTGGCGCCACCGCTGAGGCATCCAGCGCCGACGAGGCGGCGCTTCGGCGACTGGGCATCGAGTCGTTGGTCTTCGCCGACGATGTGGCCACCCTGCGCGAGGTGCTCACCGAGGCGATGAACGATCCGGCTGCCGTGTCAGTCGCGGACGCCTGGACGAGCGTGGCGCCGTCCCTGGACGGCCAGGATCTCGACGCTCAAGAACCGCCCCGACGGGGCCAGGTGATCGCCGTCTGGGGCGGCAGCGGTGCGCCGGGCAGGTCGGTGGTCTCGTTGGGGTTGAGCGCCGAACTGGCCCGCTTGCGAGCCGCGACGTTGCTCATCGATGCCGACGTGTTCGGCGGCGCCGTTGCCCCAATGTTGGGCATGCTGGACGAGTCGTCTGGGCTGCTCGCTGCCGCTCGGGCAGCCAACGTTGGCGCCCTAGATGCTGAGTCGCTAGCCCGCCACGCCCGTCGAGTCAACCCAGCGCTGCGGGTGCTGACCGGCCTTCCTCGGGCAGATCGGTGGACAGAGGTCAAGCCGGTGTTGCTGCGCCACGTCATCGACACGGCCCGGGCAGTGTGCGCGTTCACGGTGATCGACTGCGGCTTCAGCGTCGAGATTGACGAAGAGATCAGCTACGACGTGGCCGCACCTCGTCGCAACGGCGCGACGCTGGAGGCGCTCGAGACCGCTGACACTGTTGTCGTGGTTGGTGGTGCCGACCCGATCAGCCTTGGCCGCCTGATCCGCGCGCTGCACGAGCTGAGTCAGGTCGTGCCCGGCGCGACGCCGTACGTCGTGATCAACCGGGTCCGAGACAGCCTGGGGTGGACCGAGAGCGAGATCGTGGAGACGGTTGCTCGGGTCAGCGGAGTGGCTCGCGTGCGAACGCTGCCCGACGACCGGCAGGCCTGCGACCGGGCTCTCGTGCACGGCCGCACGCTGACCGAGTGCGCGCCCGACGCGAAGGTGACGAAGGCGCTGCGGGCGATGGCTGCCGACCTTGCCGGCGTACCCGAGGCCCCCGGCCGGAGGCGAAAGGCGGCCAGGCGGTAGGACGCGGGTCGTGGCGGTCACTGACATGTCGGCGAGGTCAGGAGTAGAAGAGGAGCCAGAGGCCGGTGAGCGTGTAGCCGACCATGAGCACCAGCATCGGCAGCTGGCCGGTGAGGGAGTGCCGGCGCGGCAGCAGCCGGACGGCGCGGTCGTGGGCGGCGATGACGCCGAGCACGTGGCCGGTGATGACCGCGACCACCTTGGTGACGGCGAGCGCAGTGGGGTGGTTGTAGATCGCGTATTTGTTCACGCCGTCAAGCCACGAGGTCAGTGTCCAGCCGCGTGAGAGCGGGTCGCCGAGCTGCTGCAGCGTCGTCATGCCGAGACGACGACGAAGTACGACAGGTAGTGCGCGACGACGTACCCGACGAGGATCGGCACCACCGAGTGCGCCATCAGCGCGGGCAGGCGGCGCCGCTCCAGGTGGCCGATGCCGGCGGTCGCCAGCGCCGCGATGGTGAAGGTCACCAGGACCGCGAGGCAGAAGCCGAGCAGGGCGGCGGTGTTGAGCAGCATCGGGTGCACGGAGTGCTGCTGGGAGAAGTTGAGCCAGCGGGAGGAGTCCTTGAAGCTGTCGAACGCCGTGGAGCCGAACAGCACGGCCACCACGCCCATCAGCCCGGGTACGGCGGGTTGGCCGTCGAGGTTCTCCAGCGGGTTGCGCACGACCAGGGTCCCGTCGGTGCGCCGCCCGAATGGTGACAGCCGCGCCACCAACGACGAGTACACCTCGAACGGGTCGGCGCGCTCGAAGAACGTGTCACCGAACACTGCGGCGCCCACCAGGAGCACCGACGCCACGACAGCGAACCAGAGCCGCACCGCTGTCAGGTCCAGCGTCGTGGCCGGTTGACCAGCTCCAGCCAGACGAACGCGAACAGCAGCCCGGCCGCCGGCCAGTAGCCGAGCCGGGCCGGATACGGCAGCACGCCTCGACTGGGGTCGCCGCCAGCGAGCTTGTTGATCCCGCGGAACAGCCAGCGCAGCGGGTTGCACAGCCGGTAGATGCGGCCGAACAGCAGCGCGGCCGGGACCAACCCCACCCAGAGCAGCACGTAGACCGTGCCGAACGTCGGGTTGACCAGGCTGTCGACGCCGAACACCGCCGCCATCGTCACCCAG
Source organism: Nocardioidaceae bacterium (assembly GCA_030447805.1). Taxonomy (GTDB): domain Bacteria; phylum Actinomycetota; class Actinomycetes; order Propionibacteriales; family Nocardioidaceae; genus JAUJOE01. The sequence continues at coordinate 194,904 of JAUJOE010000002.1, forward strand.
GCTGCGAACAACAGTGCCGCGGCGACGACGAGAGCCCGCGTGACGGGGGAGTCGACGAGCGACGCGAGCCAGCCCGGCAGCGCGTGACCGGAGGCGTCGTCGCGAAACTGCGGGTGCGCCAGGCCAGACCAAGCACGGCGAACGAGACGAGCAGCGCTACGGCGGCGGCGATCAGCACATAGTCGGCCGGGACTGGCAGGTCGCTGCGCCCGCCGACGACGCCATGCGCCAGCAGCTCGCTGGTCGGAGGAGCGACTCGGCAACGGCTAGCTGACCTGCAGTTTCACGATGACGACCCCGAGCTCGTGCGACTCCACCTCGTAGGTGCCCGGGTCGTCGATGGAGAACGTGAACTCCTGGTCGTCTTCGGCCTTGACCTCGAACTCGTGCTCTGGGTCTGAGTGGACGTGGATCTCGTCCTCGGCATCTGAGCTGACGAGCAGCGTGATGTCTTGCCCCTGCTCGACCTTGACGGTGTCGCCGCTGGGCTCGACGGTGCCGTCCTGCTCGGTGATCTTGACGACGACCGCCGCCGGGCTGGCACTAAAGTCGCTGGAGCCGGCAGCGCAGCCGGTGAGGCTGACAGCGACGGCCAGGAGTGCGCCGGCGAGGCGGACGGGACGGGTCAAGCTCATCGGGGAAGGTCCTCCGTTGCTGTCGGGATCGAGGGTCAAAGTTCTGCCGGCGCCGGGAAGCGCCAGGATACGGGCGCGACGGGCCGGGCCGCCGTACCGGCTCGCTCCATCGCCAGCAGCGCATGCAGGCGGCCGCAATCGCCCCGACGCAGCCCGACACATGCACTCCGAGTTGCTAGCGTGAAGGCAGCGCACACCGATGGGAGGCACCATGCAAGCGATCTGGAAGGGCACGATCTCGTTCGGTCTGGTGACGATCCCGATCAAGGTCTACTCCGCCACCGAGGAGCGCAACATCTCCTTCCGGCAGGTGCACGAGGCCGACGGGGGCAGGATCCGGTACAAGCGCGTGTGCGAGGTGGACGGCGAGGAGGTGCCGTACTCCGACATCGGCAAGGCCTACGAGCTGCCCGACGGCCGGCTCGTCGTCCTCACCAACGAGGACTTCGGCCAGCTGCCGCTGCCGACCGCGAAGTCGATCGAGGTGCTGGAGTTCGTGCCCGCCGAGCAGATCGACCCGCTGTACTTCTCCAAGGCCTACTACCTCGCCGCCGACGGGGTCGGCGCCAAGCCCTACGTGCTGCTGCGCGACGCGCTGCACCAAGACGGGGCAGTGCGCACTGGTGAAAGTCGCGATCCGGACCCGAGAGACGCTGGCCCTGCTGCGGGAGAAGGACGGCGCGCTCGTGCTGCAGACGATGCTGTGGCCGGACGAGGTGCGCGACAGCGGCTTCGCAGTGCCCGACGACTCGGTGAGCATCCGCAGCCAGGAGGTGGGGATGGCTGAGTCCTATATCTCCACGTTGACTGCCGAGTTCGACCCGGCGCGGTACTCCAGCGACTACCGGGAGGCGCTGGAGCAGCTGGTGCAGGCGAAAGTCGCCGGGCTACCGATGCCTGACACCGACACCGACGACGGCGAGACCGCGGAGGTCGCCGACCTGGTGGCCGCGCTGCGCGCGAGCGTGGACGCGGCGAAGAAGCGGCGGGAGGCTGCCGCTGCGGGAGAGGCTTCCGACCGAGCCGCCGACGGTGCCGGGGATACGGCGGCGACGGCCAAGACGGGCACGAAGTCGGCCGCATCGTCGCGGACGACCACCCTGGAAGAAGCCCACCCAGCAGGCAGCGAAGCCGACGAAACCGGCGGCCAAGGACACCGCGAAGACGAGCAAGTCCGAGCCGAAGAAGCGGGCCGCGAAGAAGTCAGCCTGACGGTTGGGGAGGGGGAGGCCGTGGCAGATTCCCTCATGGACGCCTACGCCACCGTTCCCGCACCGGTCAACGAGCCGAACCTCGACTACGCCCCCGGCAGCCCCGAGCGCGCTGCGCTCGAGCAGAAGCTCGTCGAGCTGCAGAAGGCAGAGACTGATCTCACGGCGACCATCGGCGGTGAGCAGCGGTGGGGCAACGGCGCGGAGTTCACCGTCGTCCAGCCGCACAACCACCAGCAGGTGCTCGGGGTCACGCGCGGCGCCGACGGCAAGGACGCCGAGGACGCCATCAAGGCGGCCGCCGAGGCGGCACCGGCATGGCGGGCCATGCCGTTCGAGGACCGCGCGTCGATTCTGCTCAAGGCCGCCGAGCTGGCAGCCGGTCCGTGGCGGCAGACCCTCAACGCCGCCACCATGCTGGGGCAGTCGAAGACGTCCTGGCAGGCCGAGATCGACGCTGCCTGCGAGCTGATCGACTTCTGGCGCTTCAACGTCCACTACGGCGCCCAAATCCTGAGCCAGCAGCCGATGGCGAACTCCAAGGGCGTCTGGAACCGCACCGACCACCGCCCGCTCGAGGGGTTCGTCTACGCCATCACGCCATTCAACTTCACCGCAATCGCCGCCAACCTTCCCACCGCACCTGCACTGATGGGCAACACCGTGCTGTGGAAGCCGTCGATCACCCAGCAGTTCGCCGCACACCTCACCATGCGGCTGCTCGAGGAGGCGGGCATGCCTCCAGGGGTGATCAACATGCTGCCCGGCGACGGGCTGGCCGTGTCCGACGTCGCGCTGACACACCCCAACCTTGGCGGCATCCACTTCACCGGCTCGACCCCGACCTTCCAGCACCTGTGGCGGACCGTGGGCGAGAACATCTCGACGTACCGGTCCTATCCGCGCGTCGTCGGCGAGACCGGCGGCAAGGACTTCGTCGTCGCTCATCCATCGGCCGACCCCGACGTGCTGCGTACGGCGCTCATCCGCGGCGCGTTCGAGTACCAGGGGCAGAAGTGCTCGGCCGCCTCCCGCGCCTACGTCCCGCGGTCGGTGGGACCGGATGCGCGACGACCTGGTCGACGAGACCGAGTCGATCGCCGTGGGCGACGTCAGCGACTTCTCGAACTTCATGGGCGCGGTCATCGACGCACGGGCGTTCGAGAAGCACCGGACCGCCATCTCGCGCGCGCAGGACTCCGACAGTCTCGACGTCATCGCCGGCGGGCGGGTGGACGACTCGGTCGGCTGGTTCGTCCGTCCGACGATCATGGTTGCCGACGACCCGACAGACGAGATCTTCGCCAACGAGTACTTCGGACCGATCCTGTCGGTGCTGGTGTATGACGACGAGAACTTCGAGGACGCCGTACACCAGATGGAGTCGATCGCCACCTATGCGCTCACCGGGTCGATCATCGCCCAGGACCGCCGAGCGATCGGCTGGGCGATGGAGCGGCTGCGGTTCGCCGCCGGAAACTTCTATGTCAACGACAAGCCAACCGGCGCTGTCGTCGGGCAGCAGCCGTTCGGCGGCGCCCGCGCGTCGGGCACGAACGACAAGGCGGGCTCGGTGCTGAACCTGCTGCGGTGGACGTCTCCGCGCTCGATCAAGGAGACCTTCGCACCGCCGACGTCGTACCACTACCCGCACATGGGCTGAGCCGGCGGTTTTACCGTGTCGGCTGGCAGTGCCCGGGCTGACGTGTACGCCGCCAGGCGGCCCTCTAACTTTTGGTGAGAGGCAGCCTCATGAAGGTGATACTTGGCGCAGTGGCGTTGCTAGCCTCCGTGATGGGACTGGATGTCATCGACAGCGACAGGCAGGTGGTCGTTGTCGCAGGATGGGTTTGGTTCCTCGTCCTGGTTGCTGCCGGGCTCCTGCTCGTGGGGACGTCGGTGGTGCAGAGGCCGGGCGGCGGCATCACGGACATCGATGAGGACGGCACGCCGCATGCTGCCCCCTCACGCTGTGTGCCCGGTTAAGGCAATCGAGCGCGCGCGTCCGATCTACCTGCCCGGTCAGGCGCGAAGCGACGCCTCGTCAAGGTCGATTCCGACCACGTGCGCGACCCGAGCAAGGTCGGCGTCTTGGGCAAGCAGGGAAGCTCCGCGACGCCAGGCCACGGCTGCGATCATGCAGTCGATCATCCCTCGCGGCGTGATTCCGGAGCTGCGGCACCGACGGTAGATCCGTGCGGCAGCGTCAAAATCGGTGTTCGCGTCGAAGCCGAGCAACCGAAAGCGCAGCAGCAGTCGCCGCAGATCGTCGGCGCGCTGATTGCCCTGTGCGCCGGCCAGGACCTCCATCACGACGGGCTCGGTGACGGCGAGCGGCCCCCGGCCGCGATCAACTCGGTCAGGCGTTGATCTACCGCGCTGCCGGTGGCTCTGTCGTATTCCACCCAGGCAGAGGTGTCGGCCAGAATCACGTGGCGCCGCGGGGGCCGATGTCCGCCGGGAGCCTATCCATGGCGCGCGCTCCCCGCATCGCCAGCGCCTCCTCACGAGTCAAGGGTTGGCCGGCGAGGTATCGGAGTGCGAGTTCGACGGCTTCGGTCTTGGTCCGGAGCCCGTAACGGTCCATGATCGCCTGTACGTGCGTGTCTTCGATCTCGATGTTTGTCCGCATCCTGGCCATACACCTACCGTACACCTCACGTGTATCACACGTGTACTGGTGACGCCGCAGACCGCGTGGGAGAGCCCAGAACGGCTGGCTCCCTCGCTTGAGGTAGATCGCCCGACCACGGCCAGTGGCCGTAGGGTCCATCGCATGCGGGATACCCACCCGATCTTCGCCGCTGTCTTCGCCGGGGTGGCTGCGCTGGGCGAGCGCACCGGTTACGGCCGTCGCAGAACGGAAGCTCTTGTCGGTGCTCGGGGCAGGCTGCTCGTCGTCGGGCTCGGCCCGGGACACGACCTCGCGCATCTGCCGGCTTGCGTCACCGAAGTCGTCGCGGTCGAACCAGAGCCGTCGATGCGCGCGCGCTCCGCGCGCCGCGTTAGCCGGGCGCCGGCGCCAACCTGGCTCGTCGGGGCAACAGCCGAAGAACTACCCCTTCGGAGCTCCTCCGTCGATGCGGCGCTCGTCGCGTTGGTGCTCTGCTCGGTGTCGGACCCGGCGATGGCAGCTGCCGAGTTACGCCGGGTGCTGCGCCCGGGTGGCACGCTACACGTCCTCGAACACGTGCACGCCGCGCCGGACAGCTGGCTGCGGCCCTGGCAGGATCGGCTTGACCCGCTGTGGTCACGCCTGGCGGCCGGGTGTCATCTCACCCGGGACACGCGCCAGGTCCTGGTCGACGCGGGTTTCGACACCTCGCAACTGCGCAATGCCACCGTCCGGCTCGCTCCCGCTGTGGTGGCACCGCATCTGATTGGCACCGCACGGTGACCTGGCCCGCTGTGATGGCGGATCACGGCGGGCGAATGCCCGGTCGCTGGGAAGGTTGGGAAAGGCTCGACATCAAGCGACGCGGACGGTGAGCACGGCGTCGTCGCAGACCGGGTCGATTATGACCGCGGCGCCACACGACGTACAGCAGAATTCACACCCCTCGCCGTCACACTCGTCAACGGGCACGAAGATGCGCTCATCGCGACAGTCGGGGCAGTCGCGAGCAACGCCGCTGAGCATCAAGATCTCGGCTGGGTCGTTCATGCTCCGCATCGTGCCAGACCGCTCCGACAGTTCTAGGCAGGCTCGCCCAGCCATGTTCTAGGCAGAATCGCCCAGCCACCTGTCAGCGGTTCGTTGCTCGGCGGCCACAGCGGCGAGGACTCCCTTGGCGATCTCGGGCTCGATCTTCTTGCCGACGAACGGCATCGACACCGTCAGATCGCCCCGGATGGACGTGCGGGCGCCGTCGCCCACCACCTGGGTGAGCAGCGTGCCGGTCATCTTCACTGGCTGCCCCTTGACCCGCACCGCCAGGTCGGCCTGACGCTGACCGAGGTCGTTAGGGACACCCCACTCCTCGGTCTGCACGACATCGAGCGTCTCGCCGACGAACTTCTTGACGAAGTCGGGCACTTCGGCCGGCATCGTACGGCGAACGGTCACGGAGGCTGTTCCGTCAAGTCGCTTGTCGACGTCGACGTCGTAGGCCAAGGCGTGCGTGGCCTCGCACACCGCGCGACGGAAGTGCGGATCGGTCACCAAGGCAAAGACCTGCTCCACTGTCGCGGTCGGGTAGTTGATCTCGGCGCGCACATCCATGGCGAGGATTGTGCCACCGCTAGCCTGACAAGGTGAGCACCGACGAGCGGTCAGGCCTGGCCGACCCGACGGTGGGTGACTGGTCCGGCGTCGACATCAACTTCGGCGAGTCGGGGGCCAAGCTCACCTACGGCGGCTACCTGCAGCTCGAGCGGTTGCTGACGTCGCAGCGGCTGGAGTCCAACCCGCCCGCCCACGACGAGCTGCTGTTCATCACCGTCCACCAGGTGTACGAGCTGTGGTTCAAGCAGCTGCTCTTCGAGTGCGAGACCGCGCGCGACGCCATGTTCTCCGACGCCGTGTGGTTGGCGAAGCACCTGCTGCGTCGCGTCCATGTGATCGAGCGGGTGCTGGTCGAGCAGATCGAGGTGCTCGAGACGATGACGCCGCAGGACTTCTTGGCGTTCCGCCAGCACCTCGCGCCGGCCAGCGGCTTCCAGTCGGTGCAGTTTCGCGAGTTGGAGTTCCTCTCCGGCGCCAAGGACCCATCGTTCGTACGCCGGTTCAAGGGGCTGACCGAGGCCGAGACGGCGAGCCTGCAGCGCCGGCTCGACGAGCCGACGTTGTGGGATGGCTTCCTCGCCCTGCTCGAGGCGCGCGGTCTCGCCGTAACATCCGACGCCGAGGTGAGTGCCTCGCTGCATGCCGCAGCCAGCGACCGGGACAAGTACTTCGACGTCTGGGAACTGGCTGAGTCGTTGATCCAACACGACGAGCTGGCGATCGCCTGGCGTTCCCGGCACGTCACGATGGTGGAGCGCGTCATCGGCACGAAGACGGGCACCGGCGGCTCGGCGGGGGCCGCCTACCTGCGCAGCCGGGTGCCCCTGCGGTACTACCCACAGCTGTGGGACCTGCGCTCCGACCTCTAACCCGAGGCTCCGTGGCTCCAAGGAGTTGTCAGAACCTAGTGCACCTATCGCGGCAGTAGGGACTGACAAGTCTCAGAGGACGGCCGTGGCTATAGCACCGAAGGCAGGGCTAAGGTCGAAGGTGTCACCCACCCGCTGGGTGATCGCGACGTCAATCGCGCGTCGCGGCCGGCAGCCGTTGCAGAACAGGTCCAGGCCCTCATGCCCACCAAGCTGGAAGACGCCAAACGGGAACTTGTCGACGAGGCGGCGGCTCTAGCCGGCGCCCGTGATCGGGGAGGAGCCGGCCTCGATGTTGACACGACGCGTCGCCTGCTGAACCTCTACTACCGCCATGTGGTCGCCCGACGACATCATCGAGCGCAACCCCGTCGACGTGTTCGGCGCAGCCATGAGCCATTACCGGCTGGCCGCTGACCGGCCACAGGGCACCGCGGCCGTCCGGGTGTTCACGCCGTCGGTGCACGACCATGGGTGGACCGCCGCTGGTCATACCGTGGTCGAGGTCGTCACCGACGACATGCCGTTCCTCGTCGACTCGCTCACGATGGCGCTCACGGCGCAAGAGCGCGCGATCCACGTGGTGATCCACCCTCAACTGCTCGTACGCCGCGACGTCGCCGGTTGTCTGCAGGAGGTATGCGACGGCGAGGGCGTCGAGTCCGCGGACGGGCCCAAGGTGCTGCGTGAGTCCTGGATGCATATCGAGATCGACTCACGATGGAAAGCGAGAGCGACGTGGTGGCTGACCTGGCGCGTGCCGTCTCCCAGAGCCTCAGCGACGTAAGGGAGGCCGTCGAGGACTGGAGCAAGATGCGCGACCAGGCGCAGCAGGTCGTCGAGCGAGCAGAGCCCACCCGCGCTGCCCGACAACGAGGTCGATGAGAGCCGGGCGCTGTTGTCATGGCTCGCCGACGACCACTTCACCTTCATCGGTTACCGCGAGTACCAGCTGGAGACCGCCGACGGCGACGACGTGCTGCGCGCGGTTCCGGGAACCGGTCTTGGTGTACTGCGCTCGGACCAGGACATGTCGCCGTCGTTCGGGAAGCTGCCCCCAGCCGTGCGCGCCAAAGCGCGCGAGAAGACCTTGCTGATCATCACCAAGGCGAACTCGCGCTCCACCGTCCACCGGCCGGCGTACCTCGACTATGTCGGGGTCAAGACGTTCGACGAGTCGGGCGAAGTGGTGGGGGAGCGGCGCTTCCTCGGCCTGTTCAGCTCCGCGGCGTACACCGAGAGCGTCACCCGCATCCCCGTGCTGCGGGACAAGACCAGCCAGGTCCTGCAGGGCACCGGTTTCTCGCCCAACAGCCACAGCGGCAAGGCCCTGATGGACATCCTCGAGACGTATCCACGAGACGAGCTGTTCCAGACGTCGGTGGAGGAGCTGATCCCCGTCGCCGAGGCGGTGCTGCACCTGCGCGAGCGGCGCCAGCTGCGCTTCTTCGCCCGGCGGGACACCTACGGGCGCTACCTGTCCTGCCTTGTCTACCTGCCCCGCGACCGCTACACCACGCAGATCCGGGAGCGGATACAACGCATCCTGAAGACCACGCTCGGCGCAGACACGATTGACTACACCGCGCGGGTCAGTGAGTCGGTGCTCGCCCGGCTCCACTTCGTCGTGCGCGCCGCGCCCCAACAGACCTTGCGGGACTTTGACGAGGTCGCGCTCGAACAACGGCTCGCCGACGCGACCCGCTCGTGGACCGAGGACCTGGCCGCGGCCCTGGTCGAGCAGTTCGGCGAGGAGACGGGGTCCAAACTCGCGCGGACGTACGGCGAAGCGTTCCCGAGGCTTACAAGGAGGACTTTCGACCGCGGATGGCGGCGGCGCCGACGTCGGAAGGATGGAGGAGGTCGCGCCGGACTCCATCGGGTTGTCGCTGTACTCACCCGTCGGCGCGGCTGACACTGAGGCCCGCTTCAAGGTGTTCCGGACGGGTTCGCCGTTGAGCCTGTCTGAGGTGCTGCCAATCCTGTCTGCCATGGGCGTGGAGGTGGTGGACGAGCGGCCGTACGAGCTCACCGGACCCGCCGGCCGAGCCTGGATCTACGACTTCGGTCTGCGCCGGCCGGAAGGGTTCCCCGACGGCGTACGCGAACGGTTCCAGGACAGCTTCATGGCGGTTTGGTGCGGCCTCGCCGAAAGCGACGGCTTCTCGGCGCTGGTGCTGTCGGGCTGCCTGCCGTGGAGGCAGGTGTCGATCCTGCGGGCGTACGCGAAGTACTTCCGTCAAGGTGGGTCGCCGTTCAGCCAGGAGTACATCGAGTCCTCGCTGCTGGCCAACGTGCCAATCGCCCAGCTGCTCGTGCTGTTGTTCGAGGTTCGACCCCGACCTCGACCTCGACCTTGATCTCGCGGATGCCGACGCCGGCGACTTCGGCGCTCGGCAGCAGCGAGTCGACGACATCGAGGCCTCGATCAGGGACGCCCTCGACCAGGTGGCGAGCCTTGACCAGGACCGCATCCTGCGCAGCTACCTCGCGGGGATCAAGGCAACCTTGCGGACGAACTTCTATCAGGTCGACGACGCCGGCGATCCCAAGCCGAGCATCGCGCTCAAGCTGGACCCGGCACGCGTCCCCGACCTCCCCGAGCCGCGTCCCGCCTTCGAGGTGTTCGTGTACTCGCCGCGGGTGGAGGGAGTACACCTGCGCTTCGGCCCGGTCGCCCGAGGCGGCCTGCGCTGGTCCGACCGGCGGGAGGACTTTCGGACCGAGGTCCTCGGCCTGGTCAAGGCGCAGATGGTCAAGAACGCCGTCATCGTCCCGGTGGGAGCCAAGGGCGGCTTCTACTGCAAGCGGCTGCCTAGCCCAGCCGCGGGCCGCGACGCCTGGCTGACCGAGGGCATCGCCTGCTACCGGACGTTCATCCGCGGCCTGCTCGACATCACCGACAACCTCGCCGGTGGCGAGAACGTGCCGCCGCCACGGGTCATACGGCACGACGGGGACGACAGCTACCTGGTCGTAGCGGCCGACAAAGGCACCGCGACGTTCTCCGACATCGCCAACAGCGTGGCCAAGGACTACGGCTACTGGCTCGGCGACGCCTTCGCGTCGGGCGGCTCGGTGGGTTATGACCACAAGGCCATGGGGATCACGGCACGCGGCGCCTGGGAGTCGGTGCGCCGGCACTTCCGCGAGCGTGGCATCGACACCCAGACCGAGGACTTCACCTGTGTGGGCGTCGGCGACATGAGCGGTGACGTGTTCGGGAACGGGATGCTGCTCAGCGAGCACATCCGGCTTGTCGCGGCGTTCGACCACCGCGACATCTTCCTCGACCCGCAACCGGTCGCCGAGACGTCGTACGCCGAGCGTCGCCGCCTCTTCGAACTGCCCCGGTCCAGCTGGGCCGACTACGACAGGACGTTGATCTCTGCGGGTGGGGGGGTCTTCTCGCGCGGCCTGAAGGCAATCCCGATCAGCGCGGAGGTGGCCTCGGCGCTGGGACTCGACACCAACCCGGGCAGGTTGACGCCGGCAGAACTGATGCGGGCGATCCTCACCGCGCCGGTCGACCTGTTCTGGAACGGCGGTATCGGCACCTACGTCAAGGCGTCCACGGAGACGAACGCCGAGGTGGGCGACCGGTCCAACGACGCGGTGCGGGTCAACGGCGCCCAGCTGCGGTGCAAGGCGGTCGGGGAGGGCGGCAACCTGGGCCTCACCCAGCGCGGCCGGATCGAGTACGCGCTCGCCGGCGGGCGTATCTGCACCGACTTCATCGACAACTCCGCGGGGGTCGACACCTCCGACCACGAGGTCAACATCAAGATCTTGCTCGACCGCGTCGTCAACGCAGGGGACATGACGGCAAAGCAGCGCAACGAGCTCCTCGTATCGATGACCGACGAGGTGGCGAGCCTCGTGCTGACCGACAACCGCGAGCAGAACCTCGCACTGGCAAGCGCCCAGCGGGTAGGGCTGGGGCTGACGCACGTGCACGCCGACTGGGTCCGCCGGTTGGAGAAGCGCGGGTTGTTGGACCGTGAGCTGGAGTTCCTGCCCTCGGCCAAGGAGTTCGAGGATCGACAGGCCGCCGGCATCCCGCTGACGGCGCCCGAGTTGGCGGTGCTGCTGGCCTACACCAAGATCGTGCTGGCCGCGGAGCTGCTGACCGGCGACCTCCCCGACGATCCGTTCCTGCGCGGCAAGCTCCACGGCTACTTCCCGACGCAGATGCGACAGCGGTACCAGGATCAGATGGAGGCGCATCCGCTGCGGCGAGAAATCGTCGTGACGCAAGTGGTCAACGACTTGGTGAACTTCGCCGGGATCACGTTCTTCCATCGGCTCAGCCAAGAGACAGGAGCGACGGCGGATGAGCTGGCTCGCGCCCACTTGGTGGGCCGGGACATCTTTGCAGCTGACCGCATGCTCGCCTCGATCAACGAACTCGACAACCAGGTGGAGGCCAGCGTGCAGACCGGCATGCGGCTCGCGGTACGCACGCTGATCGAGCGAGCCAGCCGGTGGATCGTCAACAACCGGCGCTCTCCGCTGGACTCTCGGGCAACCGTCGACTACTTCAGCGCCGACATCCAACGGTTGGTCGAGGCGTTGCCGGAGGTGCTCACCGGTGCCGAGGCGGAGAACTTCGCTTACCGGCGCGACGCCCTGACCAAGAACTCCGTGCCGGCCGAACTGGCGTCCACTGTCGCGGCGTTGCCGCCGGCGTACGCCGCGTTGGAGGTCGTCGAGGTCGCCAAGCGCGATGGGCGCGACCCGCTGGAGGCGGCTTGCGTGCACTTCGCGGTCGGTGAGCGGCTCGGTCTCAGTGCGCTGCTGGCCAGGATCGTCGCGCTGCCCCGCGACGACCGCTGGCAGACGATGGCCCGCGCATCGTTGCGCGACGACCTGTACGCCGTCCACGCCGCCCTCACCGCCCAGATCCTGGCTTGCACCGATCCCAGCCTCAGTGCAGATGAGCAGGTGGCGGCCTGGGAGAGAGCCGACGACGCCCAGGTGGGCCGCGCCACCGCGACCCTTTCGGAGATCACCTCCGATGAGACCAACGACCTGGCCCGCATGTCGGTTGGCTTGCGCGTGGTCCGCACCCTGTTGGCGACCCCATAGTCACCGACGCTCCCCCGCCCGCATGATCGCCGGTGCGGCGGGGTACACCGCCGTACATGACCGTTTCACCGAGTGAACAACACGGCGTGCCGGCTGAAGAGGGCATCGAGCACGCGGACGCCCGCGGCGACCTGGGCACCGACCCCGAAGCCGTGCCGAACGCCCCAAACCGCGACCCGGCGGTGCCGCCCGACCCGGCAGACGTGGGCGCTGGCGATGACCCCGACGTGCCGTCAGGCTTTGAGTCCTTTGACGAGCAGGCCGAGCACAAAGGCAACTGGGCGCAGGAACCCAAGGGCCCAACCCGCCGCACTGACGGGTGACACCGGGCAGGCACGCCGTAACCTTGCGACGTGGCAGCCCCCGATCTCGCTGAGCGGATCAAGCAGCTCGATGCGACGTTGACCAGCATCGAGCAGGTTCTTGATGTCGACGGGATGCGCGCCGAGGTCGCGGAGCTCGGCCAGCAAGTCGCTGCCCCCGACCTCTGGGACGACCAGTCGAACGCCCAACGGGTGACCAGCCGGCTCTCTCGACGCTGCAGGCCGAGATCGAGCGCATCACCGGGCTACGCAGCCGCCTCGACGACGTCCAGGTGCTGCTCGAGCTGGCCGGCGAGGAGGACGACGCCGCGTCGTTCTCCGAAGTGGGAGTCGAGGTCGACCGGCTCGCCAAGACCATCGAGGCGCTCGAGGTCCGCACCCTCCTTTCCGGTGAGTACGACGAGCGCGAGGCCCTCGTCACCATCCGGTCTGGCGCTGGCGGGGTCGACGCCGCTGACTGGGCCGAGATGCTGATGCGGATGTACCTGCGGTGGGCCGAGCGGCACAAGTACCCCACCGAGGTCTACGACACGTCGTACGCCGAAGAGGCCGGTATCAAGTCAGCGACATTCGCGGTCAAGGCGCCGTACGCCTACGGAACGCTCAGCGTCGAGCAAGGCACGCACCGGCTGGTGCGCATCTCGCCCTTCGACAACCAGGGTCGGCGGCAAACCTCGTTCGCTGCGGTCGAGGTGGTCCCCGTGCTGGAGCAGACCGACGCTATCGAAGTGCCCGACGAGGAGGTCCGGGTCGACGTTTTCCGCTCCTCGGGTCCTGGCGGCCAGAGCGTCAACACGACAGACTCGGCGGTTCGGCTGACGCATCTCCCGACGGGCATCGTGGTCGCGGTGCAGAACGAGAAGAGCCAGTTGCAGAACAAGAACACCGCGATGGTGATCTTGAAAGCCAAGCTGCTGGCGCTCAAGCGCGCCGAGGAGAAGGCGACGCTGGACCAGATGCGAGGAGACGTCGCCGCGTCGTGGGGCGACCAGATGCGCAGCTACGTCCTCAATCCCTACCAGATGGTCAAGGACCTGCGCACCGACTACGAGGAGGAAACCCCTCCGGAGTCCTCGACGGCGACATCGACGACTTTATCGAGGCGGGCATTCGCTGGCGCCGGGCTGCGGTGGCCTGACGTTCCGCCCTGAGAAGCGGCTCTAGCGAGAAGCGCTTCTATCGCTTACCTTGTCTTCACCAGCGGCGGAGCTTGGGACGCGACGGGCACCATCTGGCTCTTCCGCCTACGCGACGGAGGGAATTCATTATGCGCGCACGATCTCTGCGAGTCCTGGGCTGCGTGGCGGCCATCAGCTTGGCCACCGCGGCTTGCGGTGGGGTCGGCGACGACACCGGGGAGGGGACGGATCGGAGGTCTCCTTCGGCGGCGAAACGACCGGCGGTGACGGCAAGGCCGGCGGCAGCGACAACGAGATCAACGTCACCGGCGACATGACGACGCTCGGGTTCAGTGTCGAGGACGAGATCGCCAAGGCCCGCGTCGCGGAGGTCAAGCAGGCCTACCCTGACCTCGACCTGAAGGTGACCAGCGGCGCGTTCGACGAGCAGCAGTTCCTCTCCGCGGTCGCCGCCGGAAAGCCCCCAGCGCCGTGTACCTGCCCAGGTCCGAGCTGGGCACCTACGCCGCCAAGGGAGCGCTGCTGCCGCTAGACGAGTGCATCGAGGCCCAGGGCATCGACATGTCGCTGTACCGCGAGTCCGCGGTGAGCCAGGTGACGTACGACGGCCAGATTTACGGGATCCCCGAGTTCAACAGCGTGCGCCTCGTCCTCGCCAACAGCAACGCCCTGAAAGAGACGGGCCTGAGCCCCGACGACATCGACGTGTCGGACTGGGACGGCGTGATGGCCGCGTCGAAGCAGCTCTACCAGACGGGTGGATCGGGCATCCAGCGCATCGGCTTCGACCCCAAGATCCCGGAGTTCTTCCCGCTGTGGGTCGCCGCTGCCGGCGGTGAGCTGGTGTCGGAGGACGGCCAGACGGCGTACCTGGACTCCCCGGAGGCGGTCGAAGCGCTGACCTACACCGTGTCCTTGGTCGATGCGAACGGCGGCTGGTCGGACTTCAAGACGTTCCGCGACACGTGGGACTTCTTCGGTGACAACAACCAGTTCGTAGCCGACCAGCTCGGCGCCTTCCCGATGGAGGACTGGTACCTCGACGTGCTGGCCGACGTGTCGCCCAACGCTCCGGTCACGGCGATGCCGTTCAAGGACAGGGAAGGCAACCTGCTGACGTACGCCACCGGGCAGGCCTGGTCGGTGCCCAAGGGCTCGAACAACCCCACCGCGGCGTGCGCGTTCGCGGCGACCATGACCTCGACCGACGCCTGGATCGCCGCGGCGGAGGCCAGCAAGGCCGACCGCAAGAAGTCCGGCGGCGCCTACCTCGGCACGTGGACCGCCAACAAGGAGGCCGACGAGCGCATCTTCGCCGAGGTCTACGAGCCGTCGGGCATTGAATCGCTCGACCAGGCCGTCGACGTGCTGCAGTCACTGCAGGACTCCGCAATAGTCGACCCGCCGTCACCGGCCGCCGCTGAGGTCAAGAAGGCCTGGGAGGACGCCGTACTGCGGGCGCTGCAAGGCGACCAGAGCCCCGAGGAGGCGCTGCAGCAGGCGCAGAAGGAGGCGACCGAGGCCATCGCGGACGCGCAGTGATGCGCCCGGAGACCCGGGCCGCTTATGGGTTCTTGTCGCCGTGGGTCATCGGTTTCCTCGGGTTGACGCTGGGGCCGGTGGTCGCGACGTTCGTGATGTCGTTCAGCGACTACGACGTGCTGTCGTCGACGCAGTGGGTGGGCACCGAGAACTACTCCGACGCGCTCGACGACCCGCACGCACACGCCGCCTTGAAGAACACGTTCTTCTACACCGCCCTCTACGTGCCGCTGTCGATCGGGATTGCCTTGGGGCTGGCGCTGCTGCTGCAGTCGGCGGGGCGCCTGAAGGGGGTGTTCCGCACCGTCATCTACCTGCCGGTGGTCACCCGCCTGTCGCGACCGGCGTACTGTTCCTGCAGCTGCTCAACGGCCAGACCGGCTTGATCAACAACGTGCTCGGCACCTTCGCGCTGCCGACGCCGAACTGGACCACCGACCCGATGTGGATCAAGCCGGGGATCGTCATCATGTCGCTGTGGAGCGTCGGCTCGGTGACGTTGATCTTGTTCGCGGCCTTGGCCGAGGTGCCTGCGCACCTGCGTGAGGCGGCTCTCGTCGACGGGGCTGGGGCGTGGCGCCGGTTCTACCACATCACGTTGCCGATGATCAGCCCGGCGATCTTCTTCTCGGTGGTGGTCAACACGATCGCCTCGCTGCAGCTCTTCAGTGAGGTCTACACGATGTACTTCGGCGCCACGACGACGCCGCCGCCTGAGGAGGCGCTGTTCTACGTCGTCTACCTGTTCGAGCAGGCGTTCCGGGACTTCGAGATGGGGTACGCCGCGGCGCTGTCGTGGCTGCTGTTCCTCATCATCATGGCGATCACTGCCGTTCAGCTCGTCGTCAGCCGACGACTCGTCCACTACCGGAGCGACTGATGTCGACTGACATGACCAGCGTGCCCGCCACCGCCCCGTTAGCCGCCGCCCGGGAGGTGGCTCCGGCATCGACGTCGCCATCGCCGCGTGGGGGCCGGCTGGGCCCGCCGGATCGCCGTCTGGCTGACCTGCGGGGTGTTCGCGGTGATCTTCGTGTACCCGCTGGTGTGGCTCGTCAGCGCCTCGTTCAAGCCGCGCCAAGACGTCTTCAACAACAAGCTGATCCCCGACCCGTTCGAGTTCGGCAACTACGCCAAGGTGCTTGAGCAGCTGCCGTTCCTGCAGTGGACGCTCAACAGCGTGGTGGTGGGTATGGCGGCGGCGATAGCGGTAACGCTGTCGAGTGCACTTGTGGCGTTCGGCTTCGCGTACTTCCAGTTCCGTGGCAAGAACGCGCTGTTCGCACTGGTGCTGGGCTCGATGATGCTCCCTTCGGCGGCCACGCTGATCCCGACGTACCTCATCTGGAACTATCTCGGGCTCGCCAGCACCCAGGTGCCGTTGTGGGCGGGGAACCTGTTCGGTTCGGCCTTCTACATCTTCTTGCTCCGGCAGTTCTTCCGCGGCTTGCCGCGGAAACCTTCGACGCAGCCCGCGTCGACGGTGCCGGTTTCTTCGGGCTGTTCTGGCGGATCGCCCTGCCGATGTCGAAGCCGGCGCTGGCGATCACGTTCATCCTGGAGTTCCAGGCCAGCTGGGTCGACCTGCTCAAGCCGCTCGTCTACCTGCGCGACGAGAGCCTGTTCACGCTTCCCAGGGGTCTGAAGTCGGTGCTCGACCAGTTCGGGCAGGGCGGGCAGCGGGAGTGGGAGGTCGTGATGGCGGCCAACGTGTTGGTGGTGCTCCCGATGTTCCTGCTGTTCGCGGTGGCCGGCAAGTACATCATGCAAGGCATCTCGGTGAGCGGCAGCAAAGAGTAGCCGCCGCCGACGTGCCGGGTGGGTCCGCTGCTGCCGGATGGGCGTGGTACTGCTTAGACATGAACCTTCTTCCGGATGCGGATCCCTCGGCTGAACAACTGCTTTCCATCTACCTGCAAGATCACCTGACCGCGGCCACCGCCGGGCTGGAGCTGTTCGGCGCGCGGCCAAGTCCCAGACCGACACCGAGCGGAGGACGGCGCTCACTCGGCTGGCCGCCGAGATCGACAAGGACAGGGATACCGTGATCAGGCTGATGGACCGGCTGGACGTCCCGCGCCCGACGTACCGTGTCGTCGCCGGCTGGGCCGTCGAGAAGGTCGGCCGGCTCAAGCCCAATGGCACCCTGTTGCGGCGGTCGCCGCTTAGTGACGTCTTGGAGCTGGAGGCGATGCGGTCGGGTGTCGCCGCGAAGATTGACCTCTGGCAGTTGCTGAAACGGCTGAGCAGCACCGATCAGCGGTTGCAGGCAACCGACTTCGACCAGCTGCTGCAGCGGGCGACGTCGCAGCACGACGAGCTCGGCGAGCTCCACCTTGCCGCTGCGGAGGCCCTGCGCAAGTGAGCCGGGGACGCGCCCGACACTCCCCTGCCGGGCAAGCCGTTCCTCCTCACCTAGAATCTCGCCAGTGATTCGGTTCGAAAAGGTCACCAAGTCCTACGGCGGCCACCACCGTCCGGCGCTTGACACCGTCGACGTCGACATCGACAAGGGTGAGTTCGTCTTTCTCGTCGGCCCTTCCGGCTCGGGGAAGTCCACGTTCTTGCGGCTGGTGCTGCGCGAGGCCCGCCCGACCAATGGTCGGGTGTACGTCGCGGGCAAGGAGATCAACCGGCTGGCCAGCTGGAAGGTGCCGGGTCTGCGCCGCCAGATCGGCACGGTGTTCCAGGACTTCCGGCTGCTGCCGAACAAGACGGTCAGTGAGAACGTCGCGTTCGCCCTGCAGGTGATCGGAAAGCCAAAAAGCGCCATCAAGAAGGTGGTGCCCGAGACGCTGCAGCTGGTTGGCCTCGACGGCAAGGGCCAGCGGATGCCCGACGAGCTCTCTGGCGGGGAACAGCAGCGGGTGGCCATTGCGCGCGCCTTCGTCAACCGCCCGATGATCCTGATCGCCGACGAGCCGACCGGCAACCTCGACCCGGCGACGTCCGTCGGCATCATGAAGCTGCTCGACCGCATCAACCGAACGGGGACCACCGTCATCATGGCCTCCCATGACTCCGGCGTCGTCGACCAGATGCGCAAGCGGGTCATCGAGCTGCAGTCAGGGAAGGTCGTGCGCGACCAGGCGCGCGGCCTCTACGGCTACCAGACCTGACTGCGCCGCCCGCCGTACCCGGCACGCAGCTCCGAACGACAACCAGGGAACCATGCAACTGAGATATGTGGCCACCGAACTCGGCAACGGCCTGCGTCGTAATGTCTCGATGACGATCGCTGTCATCTTGACCATCTGGATCTCCTTGACGCTGGTCGGCCTCGGGTTGTTGATTCGCGCGCAGGTCGAGACCAGTGAGCGGACGCTGGGCAGCCGGCTCGAGCTGAAAATCGTGTTCTGCGCCGAGAACAGCCAGACTCCGGCGTGTGTTGGCGGTCAGGCCACCCAGCAGCAAGAGAAGGCAGTCGAGCGGGTGCTGTCCACCAGCGAGTACGTCGACTCCTACCGTTACGAGAGCCGCGACGTCGCCTACCAGCGGTTCTTGGCTACGCACACCGACCGGGCCGGCAACCCGGATGCGATTGCCAGTGAGCTGAGGGTCTCGGATATGTCGACGGCGTACTGGGCGACGTTGGCCGACCCCGACGACAACGTCGCCTTGGTGAGCCAGGTGCGCAACCTTGCCGGTGTCGGCCAAATCTTCGACCTGCGCAAGGAGCTCGACCCGATCTATCGCATGCTGAACGCGCTCAAGTGGTTGGCGCTGGGCGGCGCGGCTTTGCTGGTGCTCGCCGCCGTGCTGCAGGTGTCGAACACGATCCGGCTGGCCGCGATGGCGCGGCGCCGTGAGATCGGGATCATGCGACTTGTCGGCGCGTCCAGCCTCTACATTCAGTTGCCGTTCGTGCTCGAGGTGGTGGTCTCGGCGCTGGTTGGGGCTGCCTTGGCCTGTGGGTCGGTGGTCACCGTCATGGTGTTCTTCGTGCCCTGGCTCCGAGAGCACGTGCGGGTGTTGCCCTGGGTCGACTGGGGCGACGCTATTGACGCCATGGGCTTCATCGTCGCGATCGCGCTCGCCCTCGCGGTGATTCCGACACTGCTGATGACGCGTAAATACCTCAAAGTCTGACCTCGCTGGGCTACGGTCGAGACGCCCGCAACCGACCGCACAGACATGAGGTCCTTCCCTGTGGTCCGGAACCTCCCCAACGGACGCACATCAAGAACTCGGATCAGCGTGGTCGTAGCGCTCAGCGCGTCGCTGCTCAGCGTTGCTGGCACGAGTTCGGCACCCAGCGCCGCCTCCGACGACATTTCCGACCTGCACCACCGCAAACACCGGCTGGAGCGGGCGATCCATACCCAGACCGGCGACATCGACGAGGTGTCGACCAAGCTGTTCAGGCTGAAAGGTCGGCTCGACGGGGCGGTCCGCGACCTGGCTGACGCGCGGGGGGAGTTGGCCGGCGTCCGGGCATTAGTCCGCCTAGCGGCGCGGACTGACCGTGAGATGCAGGCGCGGTTGACCCTGGCGGTGGCCCGGCTGGGCGACGCCCGAGCGGACTTGGCGGCGGGGCGAGCCGACGTACAGGACAACCGGGCGGCGCTGGCGGCGTACGCGGTCTCCAGTTCTCAGGTGGGCGGCACCTTCAGCCTCGGGATCGCCTTTGACTCGGAGTCGCTGCACGACGCGCTCGATGGTCTGCAGGCAACCGACACGGTTCTCAACAAGCAGTCGGTGGCACTGCAGGAGGTTCAGGCGGCCCGTGTGTTGCTGAAGTTGACCGTCGAGCGCGTCGCGCAGGCAAAGCAGGCGGTGGTCGAGCAGCGGGCGGTCGCTGCCGCGAACCTGCAGACGAAACGCGAGCTAGAGGCGCAAGCCGAGGCCGCCAAGCAAGCCGTGGTGACTCGGGTCTCAACGCTGCGCGAACTCCGTGGCGAGATGGCGGCGGCGAAACAGGCCGAGATTAGCCGGCTCAAGACCCTGAAGCGGGAGCGTGACCGGGTCGAGGAGCGGCTGCGCAAGATCGCCGAGCGCCGCGCCCGCCAACATGCCCGCGAGCTGGCTCAAGCGCGCCAGCTGCAGCGGACGGCATCGGCAGATGACGACGGCTTCTTGAGCTATCCGGTGCGGCACACCTACGTCACGTCGCCGTACGGCATGCGGATGCACCCCATTCTGCGGGTGCTGAAGCTGCACGACGGCACCGACTTCCACGCCAGTTGCGGTACGCCGGTCTACGCCGCCGCCGACGGTCGGGTCCTATCGGCGTACTACAGCGTCGGGTACGGCAATCGGATCCTCATCGACCATGGCTTCGTCAGGGGAGTGAGCCTGTCGACGACGTACAACCACCTGGCGACGTTCGCCGCGGGGGTGGGGCAGCGCGTCGACCGGGGTCAGGTGATCGGGTACTCGGGAACGACCGGTTACTCGACCGCGTGTCACCTGCACTTCATGGTCGACGTCAACGGCCACACGGTCGACCCGGTGCGCTGGCTCTAACCGCCGGATTTCGGTCCCGCTGGCTCGGTGCGGAAGGATGGTCGGCATGGCCAAGGAGCGCGGGCGCAAGCTGATCGCGCAGAACCGCAAGGCCAGGCACGAGTTCTTCATCGAGGACGTCGTCGAGGCAGGGCTGGTCCTCACTGGCACCGAGGTCAAGTCGTTGCGCGCCGGCCGAGCCACCCTCGTCGACGCGTTCGCGGAGATCAGCGACGGCGAGGTGTGGCTGCACGGCGCCCACATCCCGGAGTACCTGCAAGGAACCTGGAACAACCACGCTCCTCGGCGTAAGCGCAAGCTGTTGCTGCACCGGAAGGAGATCGACCGGATGGCGTCGCGTGTCCACGAGCGCGGGCTCACCGTCGTACCCCTGTCGATGTACTTCAAGGACGGCCGCGCCAAGGTCGAGCTGGCCCTGGCCAAGGGCAAGCGGACCTACGACAAGCGGCAGGTGCTGGCGAAGCGGGACGCCGAGCGCGAGACAGTCCGCGAGCTGGGCCGGCGCGCCAAAGGCATGCCCGACTGACGCCCGCGGCCGTCCAGCCCCTCGCGACCTGTCAGGGTGACTTGAGCGTGGAGGTGTCTCATACACGCTGACAAGTCGGGAGGGGAGGGGCGATTGGGCGGCTGACTGAGCGGGTACGGCGACCGCATGACGTCGCAACCAGAGACCAACGAAGATCCCACTCAGCAGCACAGCCAGCCAGATACCGAGGGCGAGGACCAGATCCCGCACCCGGGTGTGACCGGCCACATGGACGACGAGCCGGACCACGGCGAGTCGTCGTACCAGGGGACGGGCAAGCTGAAGGACAAGCGGGCCATTGTGACCGGCGGCGACTCCGGCATCGGTCGCGCGGTGGCGCTCGCGTTCGCCCGAGAGGGGGCAGACGTGGCGATTGCCTACCTCGAGAGCGAGGAGGAGGACGCCCAGCAGACGGTGCGGCTCATCGAGGACGCCGGCCGGCGGGCGCTCGCCGTACCCGGTGATCTCACCGAGGAACAGCAGTGCCAGCAGCTGATCGACAAGACAGTTGACGAGTTTGGCGGCATCGACATCCTGGTCAACAACGCGGCGTACCAGATGGGGCAGCCCGGGGGCATCGAGGACATCACGACCGAGCAGTTCGACCGGGTGATGAAGACCAACCTGTACGCGATGTTCTGGCTGTGCAAGAAGGCGCTGCCGCACATGGACTCCGGGGCGACGATCATCAACACCTCGTCGATTCAGGCGACCCATCCGTCGCCGGAGTTGCTGGACTATGCCACCACGAAGGCGGGCATCGTCAACTTCACCAAGGGGCTCGCTTCGATGGTGGCCGAGAAGGGTATCCGGGTCAACACGGTGGCGCCCGGGCCGATCTGGACGCCGCTGATCCCGGCCACGATGCCGGACGACAACATCGAGGGGTTCGGCGAGCACACGCCGCTTGGTCGCGCGGGACAGCCGGCCGAGCTGGCACCGGCGTTCGTGTTCTTCGCCTCGCCCGAGTCGAGCTACATCACCGGGGAAGTGTTGGCGGTCACCGGCGGGATGCCGCTGTAGCCCGCGAGATCACCGCTCAAGTCGGCGAGACAACGTCCATCCCCAGCTCAAGCGCTGACCTGAGTAAACGGACGTCGTAGGCCACCAGCACCGCGTCGTCTAGACGCAAAGCCATGGCAAGGTGCACCGCATCCAGGCTGCGTAGCCCAGTTCCGGGTATCAGACCAGCCTCGTAGAACAAGGAACGGTTGGGCTCGATCAACGTCACCCGGCCCAAGACTTCTGACACTGCCACCTGCTTCAGTTCCATCCGCACGGCTAGTCGGCGCAACTCAGTCTCTAGCAACGCGCTCGAGACGGGTCCCTCATCGGTTTGCAAGCCGTCGAGGTAGGACGCCAACTTGTCGGATTCGGGCTCCTCAACGAGAAGCTTCGCTGCTGCGGACGCGTCGATATAGGCGATCAATGCTCGCCGCGGAGGTCGTCCAGAACCTCTTGCACGGATTGGTCGCGGCGGACCCGAGCGAGACGGGAAAATCCGCCGTGCAGGCGAGCCTTCCTGATCCGCAGATCCGTTCCCTGGGCTGGCGGCGACAGCACGGCCACTACCTCACCATGGTTGGTGACCTCGAAGGTAGCACCAGCTGCCACCTCACGCAGGACCTCGGAGCTACGGTTACGGAGATCTCGATGTGCAAGGCGCTCCGGCATGTCCCGACCCCTCTGTAGAGAATCGTAGCAATCGTAGCACTCGCGCCATCACTGCTCACCGCGACGCCCCAGTAAGGCGGTGAGCTTCCCGCTGCCCCGGGGTCACCCCTGGGTGGGCCTGTCGTGAAAGGGGAATCTCTGGTGCGGCCTGTCGGTTGTGACGGGTAGCCTTTCATGCATCACAACTCAACAGGGGCTGAACGGTTTCGACTTTGGTCGTTGCAACCACGTGAAGCGAGCCGAGGAGCCAGGGTCATCTCGTAAACGATCCTTGGAAACCATAGGTGCCAACTCAACGCGCACTGACTTCGCTCTCGCCGCCTGACGGCGACTAGGTGAAGGGTCGGTCTGGACACGCCTCCGCGCCAGTAACCGGCCTCACTAAGGAGGCTTGCTGCAGATCCCCGGTCGCGGGGGGTCTGTGGGACTCTTACAGCGACTGAGCCTGTCGGCGATGTGTCTGCTCAAGCGCCGGGGCTGAGAAAAGCGTCATGCAGACTGCGCTCGGAGAAGACGTGGTTCGGCGTCAGAGGACCCGGGTTCGATTCCCGGCAGCTCCACGGACGGTGGGGTGTTCACGGTTATTGGCCGTGGATGCTCACGTAATTTGAGACTGGAGCGACCTATGGTCGCTTCCAGCGTCGCTCGTAGTCGTACGAAGTGATCCCGCTCGTCCTATTGAGTCCGATCGAGGTCACATACGCGCGCCGACTGGCACTGTTGCATTAAGCCATCCCGACGCGGCTCCGCAGGAAGATTTCCTGTGTAGCGCGAAGCCAGTGACTTCTCTAAGCCTGGTGCAAGCCGCCAGTGGCCGGACCAGGGCGGCGTGGGGCGAGGCTCGAGCCCTATGGATCGAAGATCTTGCGGCGACGCCTTGAGGCGATCGCTTAATGCAACAGTGCCGGTGCAGCCGCAGGTACGCGTCGTACGCGTCAGTGGGCGCCCGAGACAGGTCGTCGACGACCGTGTGCACGACCACGGTACGGACGTCGCGTGCCGGGTCCTCGCCGGCCAGGACCGTGAGCGCCTCGGGTTTCCGGCGAGCTGTCCGGCCCACCCGTGGCCGGGTCCGGGTACCACACGTCGAGGACGGCGCCTGCCTCGGAGACGGTGGCCACGCCGAAGGCCCATGCCCGGTGGGGCTGCGGGGTCTGGTCGGAGGCGTTCGTGCATCGAGGTTATCCCGGTCGGCCAACCCAGCCGGGCCCGCGAACATCAGTCTGCGGCGGCGGGCGCTCGGTTACGAGTCGGTAACGTCGCAGCGCTCCGTCTTGTCTTGCGGACGCAGGAGTGTTCGTCTGGAGCTTAGGATCGGGCCCATAAAGGATGAGGAGTCATCTTGACCACGAAGTACAGGGGTGCAGCGTTCGTATCGCTGCTCACGGCGGGAGCGCTCGCGCTCACCGCCTGCACTGAGGGCGACGGTGGCACAGACGCGCCTGAGCCCGGCCAGAACGTCGCAACTGACAGCGGCGAAGGGGCAACAGGCGGCACCGAGGAAGGCACCCAGCCGGGCACCATCACGGTCGCGGTGGACTCGGAGATGACGGCCTACAACTCGCAGACCGCCAGCCAGAACGCCACCTGGAACACCTACGTCGAGAACGGCACCCGGGCCGGCTTCTGGAGTTATGGCGCGGACGCGTCGATCGTCCGCGAGGAGGAGTTCGGCACCTACGAGAAGACCAGCGACGACCCGCTGATCGTGGAGTACACGATCAACGACGGGGTGGAGTGGTCCGACGGCGAGCCCATCGACTGCGACGACGTCCTGCTCGAGTGGGCGTCCACCTCCGACTCGTACACAGACGCCCAGGGCAAGCCGCTCTTCAGCCCGGCGTCCACGACCGGCATGGAAGACGTCATCAAGCCCGACTGCCAGCCCGGCGACAAGAAGTTCGCCGCGGAGTACAAGCAGCCCTACGTCGACTGGGAACTCACCTTCCAAGCTGGCAACATCCCCGCGCACGTCGCTGCCAAAGAGGCGGGGCTGACCCCCGAGGAGCTCGTCACCGCCATCCAAGAGGACGACGTCAAGGCGCTGACCCCGGTCGCGGAGTTCTGGAACAAGGGCTGGGACATGAACCCCGGCAAGCTGCTCCCCGACGAGCTCATCCCCTCGTCCGGGCCGTACCTGCTGGACAACTGGCAGGCCGGGCAGTCGCTGACCCTCACCGCGAACCCGGACTACTGGGGCACACCGCCCAAGACCGAGACGATCGTGCTGCGCCTGCTGGACGAGGCGCAGACGCTGTCCGCGCTGCAGAACGGCGAGGTCGACATCATCAACCCCAGCAACCCGACCGTCGACACTGTCGCAACCCTCGAGGGGCTGCAGGGCCAGGTCGAGTTCACCATCGCCACGGACCTCACATGGTCCCACGTGGACATGCAGCAGGGTGAGGGCCGGGTCTTCGAGCAGGTCGAGGTCCGCCAGGCCTTCGCCAAGTGCATCCCGCGTGACTTGATCGTGGAGAACCTCAACGTTCCGGTGAACCCGGACTCCCAGGTGCTCGACCTGCGGGAGTTCTTCCCCATCAACGAGGAGTACGAGACCGTCCGCAGCGAGGCGTTCCCGGAGGACCTCTATGGCGAGACCGACGTCGAGGGTGCCGCGCAGCTGCTTGAGGACGCGGGCGTCGAGACGCCGGTCCCGGTCCGGTTCATGTTCGACTCGGAGAACCCGGTGCGCGAAGACATCGCCGCGTTCATCAAGTCCTCGTGCGATGAGGCCGGCTTCGACATCCAGCCCACTCCGGACATCGACTGGGGCGCGAAGCTCACCGGTGCCCCCGGTGAGTACGACGCCGTCCTGTTCGCCTGGGCGGGCTCCGGCGTGGTCAGCTCGGGAGCCGCGTTGTACCAGACCGGGGCGGGGCAGAACTTCTACGGGTACTCCAACCCCGAGGTCGACAAGCTGTGGGACCAGGTGCTCATTGAGGTCGACTCGGCCAAGTCGGTGCAGTACCGGTCCGACATCGAGAGCCTGCTGTGGGAGGACGTGTTCAACATCCCGCTGTTCGTCGGCAACAACGTGACGGCGTTCTCGTCCGAGATCGAGGGTGTCGAGAACAACGCGTCGCAGACCGGCGTGACGTTCAACATGGACGAGTGGTCGCGCATCGGCGGCTGATCGTCGACCGGCAGGTCTGAGCGCAACACGTGGGAGCCGGTCACCCCGACCGGCTCCCACGTACCATGCTGTCTTCCACGCGGTCTCGCCCGTCGAGGCCCCGGATCGAGTCAAGGAGCACCGACGGCGTGGTTGCCTTCATCGCCCGGAGACTGATGATCTCCGCGGTCCTGCTGCTGGTGGGGACGTTCCTGGCGTACGTCCTCATCGCACTGTCCGGGGACCCGCTGCAGGACCTGCGGCAGGACACTGGGCCGGACCGGGAGAACCGGATCGCGGCCCGCACCGAGCTGTTGGACCTGGACACCCCGGTGGTGCTGCGCTACTTCCTCTGGCTCGGGGGCGCGGCGAAGTGCCTGGTGCCGTTCGCGGGCGAATGCGACCTCGGGCAGTCCATCCGCGGCCAGGACGTCACCTTCCTGCTGTCCGGAGCCATCGGCGCCACCCTGCGACTGATCCTGGTAGCGACCGTCATGGCCGTGTTCGTGGGCGTCGTGGTCGGCATCGTGACCGCGCTGCGGCAGTACAGCCGGCTGGACTACTCGGCGACCCTCGCGTCGTTCGTGTTCGTCTCGCTGCCGCTGTTCTGGTTCGCGGTACTGCTCAAGCAGTACATCGCCATCGACGTTAACGACTGGCTGGGGGACCCAGTGGTCACCGTGGGCACAGCCGTCGCGGTCGGCCTTGTCACCGGCCTGGCCTGGGGTGGCGTCATCGGCGGGTCCCGTCAACGCACCCTCGTCTCGTTCGGGATCGGCTTCGTCGGGGGTGCCGGGCTGCTCCTGCTGCTGTCGGCGACCGGCTGGTTCGACAGCCCGGGCATCGGGCCGATCGGGGTCGCCGTGATGGCGCTGGCCAGCGCCGTGGGCCTGACCGCGCTGCTGTCCGGGTTCGGCTACCGCAACGTGCTCTACGCAGCGCTGGTGATGGCCGTCATCGGGATCGTCGCGAACCTCTCGCTGGGCGCCGTGCTCTTCGACCCCGGCTGGTGGACCCTGCTGCTCCTGCTGCTGCTGACGGTCGCGGTCGGCGTCGGGGTCGGCTACGCGATGGGTGGTCTGCAGCGCCGCCAAGCGGTGCAGGCCGCAGTGTGGACCGGTGTCCTCACCGGGTTCGCGGTCGTGGTCGACCGGATGCTGTCCGCCTGGGACAACTACGCCGAGGCGGTCAACGGACGTGTCGTGCCGACCTTCGGTTCCGAGACGCCGAACTACGATGGCGGTTTCTGGGGCAACCTGCTGGACTCCACCACGCATCTTGCGCTGCCCACGCTGGCCCTCATCCTGGTGTCGGTGGCCACCTACAGCCGCTACACCCGGGCCAGCATGCTCGAGGTCATGAACCAGGACTACGTCCGCACCGCGCGCTCCAAAGGCCTCAACGAGCGCACGGTCATCATTCGACACGCGTTCCGCAACGGCCTGATCCCGATCACCACCCTCATCGCCTTCGACGTCGCTGGCCTGCTGGGTGGCGCCGTCGTCACCGAGACGGTCTTTGGCTGGCAAGGGATGGGGCGGCTGTTCACCACGGCCCTGACCGAGGTGGACCCGAACCCGGCCATGGCGTTCTTCGTCGTGACCGGCGCCGCGGCGGTCACCCTCAACATGCTCGCCGACATCGCGTACGCGTACCTCGACCCGAGGATCCGCGTGTCATGACAGGAGACCCGATGTCCGCACCCCCACCGGTCAGCGCGCAGGCGCAGGGCATGACCGTGGTCGCCCGCACCCAGGCGCAGCTGGTGCGACGACGCTTCTTCCGGCACCGAGCGGCCATGTCGTCGCTGCTGCTGCTGGTGCTGATCCTGCTGCTGGCCGTGACCTCGATCGGAGTGGGTCCGATCCCCGGCTGGTGGGACAAGCCCTACACCGGGATCGGCCCGGTCGTCGACGAGGGCCGGCCGACGCTGTCGGTGGTGCCGACCTTCCTCGGTGGGGACGGGTTGCGGTGGGGGGAGCACCCGTTCGGCCAGGAGAACCAGGGGATCGACTACTTCTCGCTGACCATGCGCGGAACCCAGATCTCGGTGATGATCGCGTTCATCGTCGGCCTGCTGGGCACGTTCATCGGCGTGGCCATCGGCGCGCTCGCCGGCTACTTCCGCGGCTGGACCGAGACCATCCTGATGCGGCTGACCGACGTCATCATCATCCTGCCGCTGCTCGCGTTGGTCGCCGTGCTGGGTCGGGTTGCCGGCAACCAGGGACCTGTGGTGCTCGCCGTGGTCATCGCCCTGTTCACCTGGACCGGTCTGGCCCGGATCGTGCGCGGAGAGTTCCTGTCGCTGCGGGAGAAGGAGTTCATCGAAGCGGCGCGAGCGGTCGGGACACCGGGTCACCGGATCATCCGCAAGCACATCCTGCCGAACACCGTCGGCGTCATCATCGTCAGCGCCACGCTGGCCATCGCCGGTGCCGTGCTGCTGGAGACCGCGTTGTCCTTCCTCGGCTTCGGTGTCCAGCCGCCGGACACCTCCCTGGGCCGCCTGGTAAGCGACTACGAGACCTCGTTCGCGACGCGGCCGTGGTTGTTCTGGTGGCCGGGCGTGTTCATCCTCAGCATCGCGCTGACGGTCAACTTCATCGGGGACGGGTTGCGGGACGCGTTCGACCCCCGGCAGAACAAGGTGCGCAACTGATGTCGACCCCGACGTCCGAACCACCGGCCACGGACCCGCGTTCGCTGGGCTCGGCAGGTCCCGACCCGCAAGACGTCACGGCTGGTAGACACGCAGCGGACGCCGGCAGCCGCCGCCCGGCGCACACCGCCGTCTTCGGTGAGCGTCGGGTGGGTGACGAGGAGCTGTTGCGGGTGCAGGACCTCGCCGTCGACTTTCCCACCGACGACGGAGTGGTCAAGGCCGTGCGGGGCGTGTCCTACGCCCTGCACTCCGGCGAGGTGCTGGGGATCGTCGGTGAGTCCGGCTCGGGCAAGTCCGTGTCCTCGATGGCCGTGATGGGCCTGCTGCCCCGCAACGCCAACATCTCCGGCACGATCACCTTCCGCGGCGACGACCTGCTGAGCATGTCCGCGGCGGCACGGCGGTCGCTGCGGGGGCGCAAGATCGCGATGATCTTCCAGGACCCCATGACCGCCTTGAACCCGGTGCACACCATCGGCTCGCAGCTGGCTGAGGCGGTGCTCTCGCACGAACTGATGCCGCGCCGGGCGGCGACGGCCAGGGCCGAGGAGGCGCTGGCCATGGTCGGCATCCCGCAGCCCCGCGCCCGGCTGAAGAACTATCCGCACGAGTTTTCCGGCGGCATGCGGCAGCGGGCCATCATCGCGATGGCCATCATCAACAGCCCCGACGTCATCATCGCCGACGAGCCGACCACGGCGCTCGATGTCACCGTGCAGACGCAGATCCTCGAGACTCTCGTCGAGGTCAAGGACCAGGTTGGCGCCGCGATCGTGCTCATCACCCACGACCTTGGCGTCGTGGCGGGAGTCGCCCACCGGGTGCTCGTCATGTACGCCGGCAAGGCGGTCGAGATGGGCAGCACCGACGAGACGTACTACCGAGCCCGGATGCCGTACACGGCCGGACTGCTCGGGTCGATCCCCGCCCACGACGAGGTCGTCGGGACGCGACTGCGGCCCATCGTCGGCAGCCCCCCGTCCCTGATCGAACTGCCGACCGGGTGCTCCTTCTCCCCCCGCTGCCCGCTCGCGACCGAGCGCTGCCACTCCGAGGAGCCCGCGCTGGCCGGGACCGATGACCCAGGGCACCTGGCCGCCTGCCACCACTGGGACCAGCTGGCCGCGGTCGACGACCCCTCGAGCTTCTTTCGCACCGAGAGCGAGCGGGCCCGATGACCGCCGAGCCCACCGCAGCGCCGACACCGACCCGATCCGCGGGCGGGACCCTGCTGGACGTACAGAACCTTGTCATGAACTTCCCGGTACGCGGCAGCGGGGTGTTCCGCCGCGTGGTCGGCGCCGTCCAAGCGGTCAGCGACGTCTCGTTCTCGTTGAACACCGGTGAGACCCTCGGCGTCGTCGGTGAGTCCGGGTGCGGCAAGTCGACGACGGGACGGGCCGTCCTGCAGCTGCACCGACCGACGTCGGGCGCGGTGCTGTTCGAGGGTCAGGACCTCACCCAGCTGAGCAACCGGCAGCTGCGACCGGTACGACGCGACCTGCAGGTCGTCTTCCAGGACCCGTTCGCGTCCCTGAATCCCAAGCTGCCGGTCAACGACATCATCGCCGAGCCGCTGATCGTGCACCGGCTGTACGGCAAGGACGGCAAGGAGCAGGTTGCGGAGCTGCTGGCGCGGGTGGGGCTCAGCCCCGAGCATGGCAACCGATACCCGCACGAGTTCTCAGGCGGGCAACGCCAACGTGTCGGGATCGCGCGCGCGCTGGCCCTGCGGCCGAAGCTGCTCGTCCTCGACGAACCCGTGTCGGCACTCGACGTCTCGGTGCAGGCCGGCATCGTCAACCTGCTCGAGGACCTGCAGGTGGACATGGGACTCGCCTACATCTTCATCGCGCACGACCTGTCCGTGGTGCGGCACATCTCCGACCGGGTGGCCGTGATGTACCTCGGCAAGATCGTGGAGATCGGCGACCGCGCGGCGATGTACGGCGCGCCCGCCCACCCATACACGCAGGCCCTGATGTCCGCCGCCCCCACCGCGGACCCGCGCGCCGAGCGGGCACGGGAGCGCATCATCCTCGCCGGCGACGTACCCAGCCCGCTGAACCCGCCGTCGGGTTGCCGCTTTCGTACCCGCTGCTGGAAGGCGCAGGACATCTGCGCGGTCGAGGAGCCCCCGCTCGTCGAGCGCGGCCAGGGGCACCCGGTCGCCTGCCACTTCGCCGAGGTCGTCCCGGGGGTCGCCTGATGCCACTCGCCCGGCGCCGCCCGGCCGAATCGCCGCCCGGCCGCCCGAATGGGCGCTCGCCCGCTCGCTCGTCGCCGCCCGAATGGGCGACGGGGTCCCCTGTGCCCAACCTATGAGAACGGAGGACCCCGCTGCCATGGTGGAAATGCATGTCGACGATCGCGGGCTGCTGCACCACGAGAATCACTACGCTCACCCCAGGATGCGACCGTACGAGCGGAGCGTTCATCACGCCGCACGTTCAGGCAATCGTGGATTACGCGTCGCAAAGTTGTTGCGCGCTGTGGAGCCCGGGACCCTCACATCGGGTCAGCTTCGCGCGATCCTCTCGGATCACGAAGGAGCCCCCGAATCGATCTGTAGGCATGGTACGCAGCCAGAAGACATGCGAACCGTCTTTTGGGTGATCGCTGATCCAGGCCGTGGAGAGGTCGAGTACGGTCTGGGCCCGCCATGCAGCACAAATCCCCAAACCTATCGCTTCGAAAGAGCCGGTCGGTAGCGAATACGCGGGCCTACACCGCGCTAGTGATAATTCGAGCAATGAGAGTGCAGTGAGGTTGTTCACCACACGCCCAGAGTTGGTAGGCCGATTTGGCATGGTGTCGTCGACTCATTGGCTGGCGTCACAAAGTGGCATGGCCGTGCTTGAATCCGGCGGGAATGCCTTCGACGCTGCAGTCGCCGCCGGACTCGTACTGCAGGTGGTGGAGCCGCACCTAAACGGTCCAGGCGGAGATGTCCCGATCTTGGCTTGGGACGCGAACGCCAATGAACCGTTTGTGATTTGCGGGCAGGGCGTAGCGCCGGCGTCCGCGACGATTGAGGCGTTCGAGTCCCTGGGGCTAGACATCATTCCCGGCACTGGCCTCCTTCCAGCTGTTGTCCCTGGCGCATTCGGTGCTTGGATGCTCATGCTGCGGGAGAACGGAAGCATGCATCTACGAGAGGTGCTCCAGTATGCGCTCGAGTACGCGGGTGGAGGTTTCGCTCTTCTCCCCTCCATCGCGGCGGCAGTCGAGGACGCCTCGCATCTCTTCGCTGAGCACTGGCACACTTCGCGCGATGTGTGGCTTCCAGACGGACACCCACCCCATGCCGGAGAAATGTTTGTCAACTCGGATCTTGCCTCTACCTACACACGCATTCTTCGGGGGGCCGAGTCGTCGAGCAACGACCGCTGCGAACAGATCGAGGCCGCGCGGGTAACTTTCTACGAAGGCTTTGTGGCCGAGACCATTGCCAACTTCTACGCCACAGAAGTCATGGACGTCACAGGCACTCCACACACGGGTTTGCTCGCTTATGAGGATATGAAGGATTGGCGAGCGACGATCGAGAGGCCCACCGCGTTTGACTACCAGGGCCACACCGTACTCAAGGCGGGACCTTGGACCCAGGGACCCGTCTTTCTGCAGCAGCTCGCGCTTCTACAGAACTTCGACATCGGAGCTCTGGGTAGCTCCTCGCCCGAACTGATTCACGTAGTCACCGAATGCGCGAAGTTGGCGTTCGCCGATCGGGAAGCCTATTACGGAGACCCATTGCATGTCGATGTTCCTCTGGACGAGCTGCTATCCGCTGAGTACAACGCCCGCCGTCGCACCATGATAGGAGACCGGGCCGTCGTGGAAGGTCTCCATCCGGGACATGTGAACGGACGTCCACCGCGATTGCCCAGCACTCCGATGGGCCGGACTCATGAAGGCGGTGGCAGTCTCGGTGAACCAATGAGCCGGCAGCGCGGTCCGGTCCATGGCGGCGACACGTGTCACCTCAGCGTCGCTGATCGGTTCGGTAATCTTGTCTCCGCAACTCCGAGCGGTGGTTGGCTCCAGGACTCACCGACAGTGCCGGGATTGGGGTTCTCAGTCACGACCCGCGCCCAAATGTTCTGGCTCGATCGCGATCTCCCGAACTCGCTCGCACCAGGCAAGCGCCCGAGGACGACCCTGACCCCCTCGCTCGCGCTAAGAAGCGGTTCTCCATACCTGGCATTCGGCACCCCCGGCGGAGACATGCAAGACCAGTGGACACTGCAGTTCTTCCTTCGGCATGTTCATCACGGAATGAACCTCCAGGAAGCAATTGAGGCGCCGGCCTGGCAGACCACCCACTTCCCGTCGTCCTTCTACCCCCGACAAGCCGAGCCGGGATGCCTTACTGTCGAGAGTCGCGTGGGATCGGAGACGATTAAGGCACTTCGACACCGTGGTCACATCGTGCAGGTTAAAGGCCCCTGGGCCCTGAGCAGGACGAGTGCCGTCAGTCGAAGCAACGACGGGGTGCTTCGCGCGGCCGGGAACCCGCGCGGCATGCAGGGCTACGCGGTCGGCCGCTAGTGCGTCGCCACTGATTCGCGAGATGAGTCCTAGACCTAGCCCGGATCGTTCACGGTTCGGCGGGTTGACTGGCGCGTAGAAGCACGGAAGTGCCTGCCCAGCAGGGGAAACTTGGACTTGCGACAGCTCAAGTTCTCCAGCGTGGAAGGCACTCCGTTGGTGAAGCGTACTTCGTGGTCGTCTGGGTTGTCTGTCACCGCCGACGGGTCGGGCGTGGTGGCCCACGCGGGCAGTGTCGCGCTGCGGCTGTTGGCCGACCGAGTGGGCCTGACCAGCGAACTGTCCAAGGCGATGGCGCGACGCTCGTTCACACCGGTTCATGACCGTGGCCGGGTTCTGACCGATGTGGCGGTGATGCTCGCCGATGGTGGTGAGGCGATCGCCGATATCGACGTGCTGCGCCACCAGGGCGGAGTGCTCGGTGCGGTCGCGTCGCCGCCGACGGTGTGGCGAACGCTGAACGAGGTCACCACCGGCAGGTTGAAGGCAGTGACGTGTCCATGGTCGTCGAGGTAGGACAATGGGGGCGCATTCACCAAATTTCAACGGTTACCAAGACACGGACCGCGATGGTATCCATGCCGTTTATCCGAATTGGAAGTACTGAGATGCCGAAGCGCTCGCTGTTGACCACGTTCCTTTGGGTCCTCGTTGTCGCCGTCTCGGTTAGCGGCTGCGGCACGCGAGAGCTTGCGGACACTCCCCCGAGGGCCGCAACCGCAAGCGACGAAACTCCCCAACACGCAGATATGCAAAGACGAACTCCCCAGCACGCAGAAATGCAAGAAGCGGTGAACGTCGTGTCATGCCAGGCTCTCATCGACGGTGGCTGGTCAGCTCCCGAGGGAGATCCTGATCTCTCCTACGATCCCGAAACGGGGTTCGTCGATGTCACCTTCGGAGCTGAGACGTTGCGGGTCGACTTGCTGAAGGATCCGGTGTGTGATCAGTTACCTGACATCGGAGCGTTGCTCGCCAGAGTGAGCGGCGACTACGAAGACATGCGCGTGCAGGAATGCACCCAGGCCGTACAAGACGTGGCGAACGGAATGGTCCCACGCAAAGGCGACATCGTCGGTGATCTCGACGCGCTTCGCTCCCACATTCTTGAGTGGTGCCCTGCATCTTTCACCGCGGAGTTACGGCGACTCGAGGGGCCGTGAACAGGTGGACACGCATCGACCACCAGCACGACAGCGCGCGCGATGACGGTCTCCGGTTGCGGCGCGTGTGGGATCGCGGTGGCCTGGGCCGTCAGCGAGCGCGCCAGCGCCTCAATTTCGGCGATGCCCTGCCGATTTACCTGGGCCCGCGTGAGGAGCGCCCGCAGGGGACCCGCTGCCTGCTCCCAGGCTCCATCGACGAACGCTTTGAGATGGAAGTCTCCCACAGGTCGAACTGCGCTGCGACCGTGGTGCGCGCCTGGCCGATGGCCTTGGCGCGGGCACGGACCCGCTGCTTCTCCGCGCGATTCCTCGCCTTCCTGCCCAGCCAGCCGGTCAGCGCGGACACGAGCGACAGCCCTGCGAGGATCGCCGCGGCAGTCCAGCCCCCGGGGTTCCAGAAGTTGGTAGTGGCGATTACAGCGAGCGTGGCACGCCCCCGGAGAGCACGCCACCGGCGCGAAGCACCGTACTCGCCGTCCGCGCTCCGGCCCCTGCCGAGCCCTCGATCCGCACGCCACGTCGCTCGAGGAGCTCTAGGTCCTCGATGCCCTCCGTGCCGGACAGCTGGAGCTGCGCATCCAGGAAGGTGTCGATCTTGTGGGCGACGGCGGCGAGCGCCGCAGCGACCGCGTCCTCGTCGAAGACGACCTTCTCGAACTTGCCTCGCTTGACCCTCTTCTCGGACTCGAAGGAGTCCATGATCAGGTCCTCGGCGCGCCGAAGCGACTTCTTCCGCTCGACTCCCAGGTGGGCACGCAGGAGATGGCGACCATGCGTCCTCAGTTGTCCGACGACCTGAGCGTCGAAAGGTTGCTCGCGCAAGCGCTCCAGCGCGGTGAGCAGATCGGTGTCGTCATTGCCGGCGTCAAGGTGTGTGGCCCGCGTTTCGTCGTCCGGGTACCCGAGCACCTCCAACATCTGCCCGACCGAGCGCTCGGTCACCTCCGACTGCACGCGGGCGGATTCGCTGAAGATCCGCATCCCCTCGGCCCATTCCCGCAGCGCCGAGCGCAGACCGTCGCGCATGGACGCGAGCCGCAGGTCTTGCCCGCCGACGACCAGGCACGCCGCGATCAGGTCCTCGAGCACGCGCAGATTGGACCAGTCGTCGAGATACTCGACGCCGAAAACCGCGAGCTCGCCCTTGACGTCTTCTAGATCGGGGCCCTGGTAAGGCTGGGCGGCCCGGGCAACGAGCGCCCGTTTCGAGTTGATCGCCACGACCGGGACGCCGGGAAGCCCGATCGCGGCCAGTTCTCCGTTGATGTTGTCGACGTGTTGCCGCACGGTATCGGAGTGGGCCTTGCGGCTTTCCTCGTCGTGCACCTTCGCCGGATGGCGCCAGCGTCCGTTGCGGATGTTGAGGACGGCGATGGCCGGCTTGCCGTAGGCGCGGACCCATTCGGCGACCCGCTCAAACTCTGCCTGCTGCTGGCTCTGGTCGTCGAAGCAGAGGATGACGACGTCCGCGCGCTCGACGGCGCCGCGGGCCTTCTCCTCGAGCTCGGCCCTGCTGCGAGTCCGGCCCCAGCCGCCAGTACCCGGCGTGTCGAACAGTCGGCATCCCTGCCATTCGATGTCGGCCACATCGGTGGTCCAGTCCTGGTCACCGGGTAACACCCGGGCGCCGTCGAGGCCCCCGAGAGCCGACAGTAAAGTGCTCTTGCCAGCCCCGGTGCGGCCGAAGAAGGCGATGTTGAAGGTCCCGAGGACCTCGCGGCTTTCCTGGATGCGGCTTCCCAGCGCTTCTGCCGCCCCCAACGACAGTTCGGCGAAGCCGTTGTCGCCCTCCGACTCGTCGCTCGCGGCCAGCCTGCCGGCGGCAGCCTGCAACACCTCG
Organism: Nocardioidaceae bacterium; assembly: GCA_030447805.1. Taxonomy (GTDB): domain Bacteria; phylum Actinomycetota; class Actinomycetes; order Propionibacteriales; family Nocardioidaceae; genus JAUJOE01. The sequence continues at coordinate 230,939 of JAUJOE010000002.1, forward strand.
GCAGCGCCGTCCACGACTGCCTGAAGGTCTTCGATCTCCCGCAAGCCGGCTGCCACCGACTCCGCCACTTTCGCTGGTAGGTCGCTGGCTCGCGGAGGAGGGACGTAGGAGCCGTCCTCGGTTCTGGGTTGCATGGTCATCGTCTCTTCCTGATCCGCGTGAAATGCTATGCGTCGCCCAGGAGCCGCGCCTTGAGTCGCGGAGTCCGCAAAGGTGGAGGTTGGAGAATGACGTCGCCGTCCCCGTTGTCGAACGGCACGGCGACGTCACGCTCGACGTACACCCGACCTTGTCGCACGGGTCGACCCTTTTCGCGGCCGCAAAACTGACTCAGAACATGTTGCGTTGAGCGATCTGTGGAAGGTGTCGCGGTAGCTGTCCAGTGCCGCCTTGGCGCGAGAGGCGTCACCGCCGAAGAGCTCGCCGCGCAGCGGTCCCCACAGGTCGCCCTCCGTCGCCAGCTCGTGCAGCATGTCCTCCACGGGGTTGCCGTGGTAGTGCGCGGCCCGCCAGGTCGATCGGCCGAACCAGTTCGACCGACCCCAGCCTTCGCCGTCTGGGGTGGCCGCTATCCGTACGTTGACGACGTCCTGCGCCAACACGCCCAGCATGACCTCGGCGCGGTCGAACTCAGCGCCGAAGGAGTCCTCGTCGGGCCATTGGTCTACGAAAACAGGTTGCAGGATGGCGTACAACCACTCAGCCACCGGCGTGCGGAACTTCCCGACGCGCTTCTCGGTGAAGTCCTCCAACGCCTGCGCGTAGGGGATGCCTTCGCGAACCCCACGAGCGAGGGTGTTGGGCGTCCACTCCTGGTTGTCGAACGGCCTATATGGGTCGGTGGCATCGAGCATGGCTAGCGGCTTGGCCTCGTGCCTGTCTCGGATCGAGGGATCGACCACCAGTGTCTTCACATTGTCCCACCGCTGAGCCGATCCGGCAGCGAGTCCGGCAGTCATCAGCGCCACCATGCCCGGCAGGTGCCGAAGCTCCAACAGGCCAGCCATGCCGCTCTGCACCTTGTTGGCAGCCTGGACGAAGGACCGGATGCCGTTGGTCCACGGGGTCAGCGCGTCGGGCGTCCCCCACCGGGCGGCCACCTGCAGGGCAGCGCAAAACGGCTTAGTGAGCTCCCAGAGCTGCTCAGCCTCGGCGGCGAAGCGGACGATCTGCTCGTTGCCGCTCTTGGGGAGCGGACCGGCCACACGCTGCGGGTCGTTGAGCACCGCTAGGACACGCTGGACCTCCTGGGACACTAGACCGTCAAGTTCGATCCGGCGCGCCGGGTCGACCAGCATCTCCTTTGTGAGCCGCTTCAACAGATCGGCGCGGTCAGTGGTGGTCGCCTGCTCGACGGCTTCAAGGGCGGCGGCGGCACCGAGCTGCTTGTCGCCCATCACGCCGTGAATCGTCGTCACCAGGGCGCTGCTTGAGCGGCGTAAGCCTTGCCGAACAGATCTGCGTAGTTAAGGTCGCTAAGCACTCGACCGGCTCCCAGGTCCCACTCTGGGACACCGCCCGAGTCGAACCTGACAGGGATGAGCCACGTGCGGCCCGGAGGCCGCTTGCGGTACTCGTCAATCGCGATCGTGAGCTCCTCGTTCATATGCGATTTGTCCTTCGTGCGCGCGAGTTGTCGGAGAAGCAGGCCAGAAACACCAACGAGCCGTCGCGAATCGCCTCGCGGATCTTCGCCTTCCAGGCGTCACCCGGGCCGAGCGACTTGCGGTCTCGCCAGTACGGGATTTGGGCTGCTTCCAGCACTTCGCATAGCTGGTCAACCTCGGTGTCATCCTCGTGGACGTACGACACGAAGACGTGCTTACCGTCGTTCTGGCTCATGATTGGCAGCATAGATTCACGCGCCGACATCGAGCGCCGGTCAACTGTGTGGGGTAGGGGTCCGACTGATGAACGAGAACCTAGTCATTGCCCCTCAGCTCTTTCCGGTTGGCGGTCGTCCGAGGCGATGAGATCCGCTGTGCGGCCAAGTCCGGGGACGTGGTGGATGAACGCGGTCGCCGCGTGATCCGTTGCTGGGCACTCTAGGCGGTGAGTGCTGCCGGTGTCAGGTCCTCCTCTTCGTTGGGCGTTTGGCCGGTGGTGACCAGTGCGAGTCGGGACTTGGCGAGGACCTCGAGTCCGAGGTAGCGGCGGCCTTCGGCCCATTCGTCGTGTTGCTCGGCCAGGACCGCGCCGACGAGCCGGATGACGGCGTTGCGGTCGGGGAAGATGCCGACCACGTCGGTGCGGCGGCGGATCTCGCGGTTGAGGCGTTCGTTGGGGTTGTTGGACCAGATCTGGCGCCAGATCTCTTTGGGAATGCGGTGAAGGCCAAGATGTCGGGCGTGCGTCTTCGAGGTGTTCGGCCACGGCCGGGAGCTTGTCGGCCAGGGCCTTAACGACGCGGTCGAACTGGGCGCGCACCGCCGCGGCGTCGGGCTGGTCGTAGATCGAGTGCAGCATCGCCTTGACCCACCCCCAGCTGGCCTTGGGACACACGTCCATCAGGTTGAATGCGTAGTGGGTGCGGCACCGTTGCCAGGCGGCGCCGTCCAGGGTGGCGCGGATCGCGGCGACCAGCCCGGTGTGGGCGTCGGAGGTCACCAGTTTGACTCCGGACAGGCCGCGAGCGACCAGCCCGCGGATCAGCTTCAGCCAGCCGGCCCTCAGACTCCGCCGAGGCGATCTCCAGCCCGAGGATCTCGCGGTGTCCGTCGGCGTTGACGCCGGTGGCGATGAGCACGTGGTTGTTGACCACTCGGCCGCCCTCGCGGACCTTCATGGTCAGCGCGTCGGCGGCGACGAAGGTGTACGGGCCGGCGTCTAGCGGCCGGGTGCGGAATGACTCGACGTGCTCGTCGAGGTCCTTGGCCATCACGCTGACCTGGGGACTTCGACAGCCGAGTGATACCCAGTTGCTCGACCAGCTTCTCCATCCGCCGGGTCGAGACCCCGAGCAGGTAACTGGTGGCCACCACCGACACCATCGCCTTCTCGGCCCGCTTGCGGCGCTCCAGCAGCCACTCGGGGAAGTAGGAGCCGGTGCGCAGCTTGGGCAGCGCCAGCTCGATCGTTGCCGACCCGGGTTGTCGAACTCCCGGGACCGGTAGCCGTTGCGGAGTTGGTCCGCTCCGGGCTCCGGGTGCCGTACGCGGCGCCGCAGGCGGCATCGGCATCCGCGGGACATCAACGCCTGCACGAACAGCCGCAGCAACTGCGCGCAGCAGATGAGGCTCGGCACGCTCCAGGTGCTCACTCATCAACTGGGCAAGGTCAATACTGTGGGGGTCGACGGTCATCGCGGTGTCCTTCCTCAAGTGACTTTCAGCGGTCTTCTTGAGGATCACGCGGTGACCGTCTTCTACGACCTCACGACACGCTCGGGCGTCGATCCCGTCGTACACCACCCCTGGACTCATCTCTCGACGGCGAACTGCCCTACCCCCGCGACATGCCTGCTGACGGGGTGCACGCCTTCGAGCGCAGCGGCAAAGGTGGTGTCGCCCGGTTCGTCTACATCACCGCTGAGGCTGCCAGCGCCATCGACCTCTACCGACAGACTGAACGCGCCTCGAAGGTCATCAAGGCACAGCCACGTCTCCGTCGCCTCAAGCGCGAAGGGCGGCTTCTCGTGACCGACGGGTTGACCACGTTGCGTGGCAAACCAGCAGTGTCGGTGGAGGGCCGCAAGGTTGCTCTGGTGAACTTCAGCTACGAGGACCGCGCGCGAGCCGTCACCATCCTCGACGACGGCACCAACGAGCCGCTCGGACTGTTCCTGGCCCGTGGCGGGTTGCCGCCCACCATCAAGTATTGGGACGACCTCTTCGCCGACGCCCGCCACCGAGTCCACCAATCCGGCCACGCCGACCGCCCACCCGCTCACGTCACCGTCGGCCACACACGATGCGCCACACCTTCGCTGTCCGGATGCTCGCGGGGCTCATGCGCCAAGGCCGCGAGGCGAGCGACGACTCCTAGTTCCTCGCCAACCCCGTCCTAACCGTCAAGGAACTACTCGGGCACGCCAGCGTCGAGACCACCCACCGCTACCTGTACGCCGCCGAGACATGGCGTGAAGAGGTCCCCGCCGCCCTGCGAGTGGTCGCCGCCGAAACCGTCGGACACACAGTCGAACAGACGGACGCCAACGCGCCATCACCCACATGGACGGAGCCCGCCGCGCAGTCCTACGTGACGAAGCCATGAACCTCATCACCGGCGACACACCCCCGCAGGGCACTTCCGCCACCGACATCCTCAACTTCCGCGCCCAGATAGTCACCGACCCCGAACGTGCAGCACGCCTAGCCGACCAAGTAGCCGACCGGCTCCACCTCGGCCTGAAGCAACGACTGCATGTTCAACCCAGCCACCAGCGGTTGTGGCACCGACGGCCCCCACCTCACCGACCACTACTGCATCGGCGACGACCGCGCCAACGCCCTCTTCACCCCCAACCACACCCCAGTCATCACCAACGCCATCGAACGAATTGACCTCGCCCTCGACAACCCACGCGGACACCCAGACCTCATCACCCGGGTGCGCCGCGACCGACAGAACCTCGCCCGGCTCCGACGAGAACTCACCACCGCAGAGGACGACGACTGATGCCAGCACCGCAACGCAAACGCACCTCTGACGAGACCTTCCAGCGCATCGTCGAAGCCATCGAGAAGATGGCAGCCGACGACAAATCGCCACGCACCAAGCGGGAGATTGAACGACTCACCGGCTACGGACACGACGCCATTGCCCGCGCCTTCCGACAGGACGCCACCGAGGACAACCAGTACGGCATCACCGCCAAGTTCAAGGCGCTCACCGCCGAACTCACCGCATCACGCGTCAGCCCCGACAGGGACAAACAAATCGCCGTCCAACGCGAGAACCGCGAACTCAAGGACCAAGTGCGACACCTCAACCTGATGCTCGACGCTCACGCCATGTCGCTCTTCGCGGTCCACCTACGCGACACCCACCCAACGACCTCCGGCGCACCAACAAGCATCAACGCAGACGTGGTCCCCATCCGACGACGCCGCCGCAACGACGAGGAGTGAAGTCCCTGAGAGTCGCGGAGGGTCACACAACACTGGCGTGCGCTACACCCAGCAAGTGCGGGGTGACAGTTCTAGATGTGAATGGGGTACGTGGTCGCTCGCTCAACAAGCAGGTCACGAAGCAAGGTCGGTAGTTGCCGAGGGGCAAACACTTCGGGGGCCTCCAGCGGCGTCCATCTCTGCGAGCGTCCACCACCGAAACTCCGTGATGCCTTCGCCCGCCGCCAACTCTTCGGGTGTCCACGTTCCGCTCACGGCGAAGGACTCGCACCGTACGAGGAAGTAGTCGTGGATTGCGCCGTCCCAGTTCTTGGAGTACCTGGGCGACACAACTTCTTGATGCCAGACATGCCGGACCTCGTCGGCACGAACCGGTGTCCGACCTCCTCCATCACTTCACGCAGAACAGCGTCGACCGGTGACTCACCGGGGTCCACCCCGCCACCAGGCGGGGCCCACAACACGGTGCCGTAGTGGCGGGAAGTCAGGTCATGCCTCGCCAGTAGGAGACGGTCGTTCATGTCAAGGAGCAGGGCGCGCGCAGTGTGGCGCAGACGTACGATTGGCACGGTTCACCGTATCGAGCGACATGGACAGACGGCAGCGCATAGAGCCCCACGCCGTATGCGCACCGGCGTCGCTCGCTGCGACGACAACTGATGCCGCCGGAGGCGTCCCGGCGTTCACCGGGAACCAACCCCTCGTAGGGAGACACCAGCGTGTGTCACCCGCAAACGCAAGGGGTGCCCCTGAACACAGGGATACACCCAAATACGACATTAAGCTCCCAGCCAGCTAGCCCTCCCGCCGTACTGTCTCGATGACCGTCGCCTTCCGCGCGCACCCGCCAACGCGAACGCCGGCAACGCGAATGGGAGGACCGGCCACCGGCTGCCCATGCCGTCGACCGGTTGCGAGCCACCTCACGCGAGGTCGCCCACCGCCCGATGCGCTGGCGTCGACGTACCGCCCGCAACCGCGCGGATCAGGACGCAGGCGACACGTTGTGAGTTGCGCCAGGAATTGTCGGTGGGCATCGGCATCATTGCTGCAACGGTTCGCAGTCGCGACCGTAGTAGTGATGAGGAGGTGGCGTGGTGCGCTTGCTGGTCTTCTCCGACCTGCATCTCGACACGCCGTTCAGGTGGGCGGGTCGCGACCTGGCGCGCGCTCGGCGGCGGGCGCTGCGGGCCACACTCACCCGCATCTGCGATCTCGCCGAGTCCGAAGACGTCGACGCGGTCTTGTGCGGTGGCGACCTCTACGAGCACGATAGGTTCACGCCAGACACCCGGGTGTTCCTGCGCGCGCTTTTGCGCGCCTACACCCACGCCCCGTCTTCCTCGCACCCGGCAACCACGACTGGTACGGCGACCAGAGCCTCTACCGCCAAGGTGATTGGTCACCCAACGTCCACGTCTTCACCGAGGCGCGGTTGACGCCCGTGGAGCTCACGCCTGGCCTGACGTTGTGGGGGGCCGCTCACTGTGCCCCAGCGAACACCGACGGCTTCTTCGGCAACGGTTTCCAGGTCGACCGAGGTGGCGTCAACGTGGCTCTCATCCACGGCAGCGAGAGCTCTGACTTCCGCTGGCAAGAGGACGGTAAGGCACCGCACGCGCCGTTCAGTGCACGTCAGATTCCCGCCGCCGGCCTTGCTCACGCGTTCTGCGGGCACTTCCACAGCCCTCGCGACGCCGAGTGGCACACCTATCCCGGCAACCCCGACCCGTTGACGTTCGGTGAGTCAGGGGAGCGCGGCGCGGTGGTCGCCGACATCGCCAGCGATGGAACTCCGACCCGCACGCGCCACCGGGTTGCCGTGTCGGAGGTGCACGACCGGGTCGTCGACCTGACCGGGGTTACCCACTCTGGCGAGGTCCGTGAGCGGGTCGCGGCCGACGTCAAGGGGCTGGCAGGTGTGGTGCGGGTGACGCTTACCGGCGAGGTCGAGCCGGAGGTCGACGTACGACTCGGTGACGTCGATGGCGGCTGGGACCACCTGGAGGCGCTCGTCGCGCGTCGGGGGCAGATCAGCGTCGCCTACGACCTCGACGAGCTCCGCCTCGAGAAGTCTGTGCGGGGCGAGTTCGTTCGTCTGGTCGAGGGTGACCCCGGCCTTGACGAGACCGTACGCCGCAAGGTGCTCACCACGGGGCTGCGTTCCCTCGCTGGTCGCTCCGACGAGCTGGAGGTGTTGTAGCGGTGCACATCAAGTCCGTCACCGCCGAGGCGTTCGGTCCCCTCGTCAACGAAACGCTGACGCTCAGCCCCGGTCTCACCGTCGTGCACGGTGACAACGAGTCGGCGAAGTCGAGCTGGCACGCCGCGATCTACGCTGCGCTGTGCGGCCGCCGTCGGGGCAAAGGGGCCAACAAGCTCGAAGACCGTGACTTCGCCGATCGGCGTCGCCCGTGGGACCGCAACTCCTGGAAGGTCAGGTGCGAGGTCCGGCTCGACGACGGCCGCACGGTGACGCTGCGGCATGACCTCGACGGCAAGGTCGACTGCTGTGCCGTCGACGAGCGGGGTCGCGACCTCTCGAGCGAGATCATGTACGACGGGGCACCTGACGGTTCGCGATGGCTCGGGCTCAACCGGCGTACGTTCGCGGCGACCGCATGCGTCAACCAGGCCGAGCTGCTGCGTGTGCTCGACGCCGCTGACGAGCTGCAAACGGACATCCGGCGCGCCGCGGCCACCGCTGGCAGGGACGAAACGGCAGCAGCTGCGCTCGCCGCGCTGAAGAAGTACTCCAGCGACCACGTCGGACTCGACCGGGTGAACTCCAGAAGGCCGTTGCGGCGGGCGCTTGATGACCACGAGCGCGCCCGCGCGGCGTACGACCAAGCCCAGCGCGCCCACCAGGACTACCTGCGCCTCGTCGTCGAGTCGGATGCTGCGCAGGAAGCTGCCGCGGCGGCGGCGGTCGAACGTGCGGCAGCCGAGGCGGCCAACGACGCCGCCGAACGACTGATCCAGGTCGCTGAGGGCTCTCTTCAGCGCAGGCAGCGGTCGCTCAGGCGCAGGCACTTGCCGACGAGAAGCGAGCCAAGGCCAGCGCCAGCCAGTCCCGAATCGCCAGAGCTGGCGCGCTGGCGATGTCGGTGCCGGACGCTGCACCAGGCAGCACCAGCGGCGACGATGCGCTCGCCCAGCAGGTCGCCCGAGCGCTGGGCGGCTGGGAGTCGACGCCCGACGTTCCATCGTTGCCGGGCCCGTCGTCGCAAGATCTGCAGGCCGAGATCGACGGCTTGCCTGCGCCCCCCACGGCGACGTCGCCGTCGACCCGACCGTCGAACGTCTTCGTGAGGACTATCTGCAAGCCGCCGCCGTCGTCGAGCGGGACGAGCGCAACCGGGTGCACCTCCCGATATCGCCGATCTGGCCGTCGCAGCGGCCGTCAAGGCCGACCCGGCTGCGCTGCGGTCGCTCATCGAGAGGTTGGCAGCGCCCGTCGCAGCGGTTGACCCGCGGCTGCTCGCTGACGTGGAAGCTGCGGTGCGGCAGCGTGATCAGGCTGCCGCAGCGGTCCAGCGCGCCGAACAGCACGAGTCCGCTGCTCTCGCAGCCGCCCGCCATAGCGGAACCCTGCTCACGCGGCTTCGGGTCCGTCGCGTCTCACCGCGGTGGCATGGGTTGTTGGGGCGTTGCTCTTCGCCGTCGCGCTCCTCCTCGTTGTGTCCGGCCGACCCGTGGCAGGAGTGGCCTCTGCTGCGATCGGTGCCGGTGCTGTGGTGACCGGCGCGGTCGTACGACGCACTGCCCGCCGTGGCACCAGCACAGTGGCGCGCTCGGCGGACACGCTCGAGGAGCAACTCGAAGCGGCGCGGGCAGACCTGCGACAGTGCCGCGAGACGAACGCCCGCGCCGAGTACACCTACCTTGGCGCTCAAGCCCGACTCGACGCAGCCGGCACCGCGGCGTCGTCGAGCGCAGCGCGTCGGCAGGCGGCGGCCGACGAGGCGGCCAGGCTGGGACTGCCGGCGGACGCCGCGCAGCTGCGCACTCTTGCCGACCTTGCTCAGCGGGTGCGCTCTCAACGCGAAGCGTTCGATCGCTGGCTCCGTGAGTACGACGCCGACCAGCGCGCCCGGCAGTCCAGCGAGCAGCGACTGGCGCAGGCGCTCCGCGACCGGGGGTGCGACGGTCACGTTGACGCGATGCAGGGCTATGCGGCGTACGAGCGCGGCTGCGCGTCCCGCGCCGAACAGGCTCGTCACGCGCAACGGCGCGACGAGCTCGAGGCGCGGCTGCGCGACCGGCTGGCGTCCGAACGTGCGGCCGAGCGCGCAGAGCAGGCGACAAGCGAAGCTCTCGAGGAGCTGCTTCGAGTCGCCCGCCGCTTCGACCTCACCGGGCCCGATGACCCGCTCGGATCGACCGCGGCGGACGCCGACGCGCTCGTCGGGCGGTTGCGGCGATGGCTGCACGACCGCGGCGCGGCGCTAGAAGAGGCCGACCAGCAGCGCGGCCGGTGGCAGGAGCTGCAGGCGCTGCTCGACGGGCGCAGCCTTGAGGAGCTGCAGGCGGCAGCCGCAGCCGATGCCGAGGCGGCCGAAGCGGCAGAGCAGCAGGCGCACGCGGCACTCGAACAACTCCAGACTAAGACTGAAGCGCTCAAGGTCGCCGCAGCGGAGGCCGGCGCGGACTATCCCCTCCACCGGGAGACTGCGCAGGCATTGTTCGTGGCGCGCCGAGAACGGCTCGAGCGTGCTCGTGATTGTGAAGCGGAGCTGTCCCAGGAGGCTTCGAGGCAGCACGGCAAGGTCGCCGAGCGCGAGCGGTCCATCCCGAGTGTGGCAGAGGCTGAGGAGGCCCTCGACCGGGCGCAATGCGAGCTCGACCGGGTGAGGTCACTCGGTCAGGTGCTCGATCTGACGGAGTCGTTCCTGGCGAGAGCGCAGGAGACGACGTACAACAATCTCGCACCCGTGCTCAGCGCGGCTCTGGAGAAGTGGCTCCCACAGGTCACCGGCGGTCGGTACCGCCGCGCGCGAGTCGACCCCGAGACGTTGGCGGTTCGGGTGGAGGCTGAGACCGGGGCGCTACGCCGGGCGGAGTTGCTCAGTGTCGGCACGGCCGAGCAGGTCTACCTGCTGCTGCGGGTTGCGCTGGCCGAGCACCTGGCCAACGCGTCGACGGTGAGCCCGCTGCTGCTCGACGACGTCACGGTCCAGGCCGACCCTACCCGCACAGTGGCGATACTGCGCATGTGCAAGGCGCTCGCTGACGAGGGCCGTCAGGTGGTGCTGTTCGCTCAGGAGGAGTCGGTGGCGGCATGGGCGGAGCGCAACCTCGACGGGCCGCAGCACTCGCTCGTTCGACTGACCGTGCCGGCGGCCGCCTGATGCATCTGCTGTGACCCCCGAAGAGCAAGAACGACACCGGCCCGGCAGCGGCGGGTGGCTGGTTCGTTCATGTCACACTCGGCACAGAAGTTGCGCGCGCCTTCTGGTCCACCGCCTAACGACTGCGGCTAAGAGGATGACATGACCACAGAGCAAACGGCACGTCGCCTGCACGAGGTGCCACTCGCCCCCGCTCCCCTTGAGCGGCTCGTTGAGCTGCTGCCAGCAGAGCAGTCGCAGCGGTTCCGTGCGATCATCGGGAAGGCCCAGGAGCTTCTCGACGACCGTGTTGTGTGGAACATCAACTCCACCGCGTCAGGCGGCGGAGTCGCGGAGATGCTGCAAGCGTTGATCGCCTACGCTCTCGGAGCCGAGGTCGACACCCGCTGGCTGGTCATCCACGGCGACCCACCCTTCTTCGCGCTGACAAAGCGGCTGCACAACTTCCTGCACGGCTCGCCAGGTGACGGCGGCCCACTCGGCCCCGAAGAGCACTCGCTGTACTCCGCGGTGCTCGAAGACCACCATTCCGACCTCCAGCAGCGGGTACGCCGTGGGGACGTCGTCCTGCTCCACGACCCGCAGACAGCGGGGTTGGTCGACGTACTGCGCGAAGCCGGGGCTGTGGTCATCTGGCGCTGCCACATCGGAGCCGACCAGTCCACCGAGCACACCGAGCAGGCCTGGGACTTCCTTCGGCGCTACGTCGAGAACGCCGACGCGCTGGTGTTCACGCGGGCGCAGTACGCCCCCGACTGGGTAGCGCCAGAGCGCTTGCAGGTGATCGCGCCTTCCATCGACCCCTTCTCCCTGAAGAACTGTGAACTCGACCCGGTGGAGGTCGATCGCATCTTGCGAACGGTTGGCCTTGCCCCGAACGGTCGCGAGGAGGAGCCGGTGACCTTTCCGGGCCGCGACGGCTCGTCACGCACTGTTCGTCGGCACTCCGGTCTCACCGACGGGGCGTCCGAGCCTCCACCGGCCGACGCTCCCCTCGTGGTTCAGGTGAGCCGGTGGGACCGGCTCAAGGACATGGCAGGGGTGATGACGGCGTTCACCGACCATGTGGCCGAGACACACCCCCAATCTCATCTGCTCTTGGTCGGTCCGGATGTTTCCGGCGTCGCCGATGACCCCGAGGGCGCGGAGGTGCTCGCGGAGTGCGTTGCGCAGTGGGCGCAGCTACCTGACGACGTACGCCGTCGGGTGCACCTGGTCCGAGTGCCCATGGACGACCTCGACGAGAACGCGATCATCGTCAACGCGATCCAGCGCCGGGCTGCCGTGGTCGTGCAGAAGAGCTTCGCCGAAGGTTTCGGCCTCACCGTCACCGAGGCGATGTGGAAGGGCCGTCCGGTGGTCGCCGGGGCTGTGGGCGGCATCCCCGACCAGATCGACTCCGGTGTCCACGGTATCCTCGTCGACCCGCGCGACCTGCAGGCGTGCGGCGAAGCCGTCTGCGGTCTGCTCGCAGACCCCGACCGCGCACGGAGCCTTGGCGACGCTGCCCGCGACCGGGTCCGCAGCCAGTTCTTGGGGGACCGGCACCTGTCTCAATACATCAAGCTGTTCGGCCAGCTGGGCGGCTGAGCCAACCTGGCTGCGGCGTCGCGACGCCGGTGCATGTTTGGGCATCGACCACGCAGTGCCGTCGACCCCCTGTCACAGGAACGTCAACGTGCATGAAGTGATCGGCCGCCCAACCTGAGTATCGACAGCCCGCCGCGAGCGCCGGCACACTGTGATCATTGCGAAGGCGATTCAGCCTTCCGGCGGTTCTGCCGAGCGGTTCTGCCCTTCCGCCGGTGCTTCCCTTCGTGCCGTCCCGTCCGCTGGTAGTTGGCTTGCTGCCGCCTCACCGGCTGGCTGCGCTGCCGTGCCGAGTAGAACCTAATCAGCCGTTGTTCCATCGTTGAAGGCGGCGGATGCAACAACCGCGATCGGTGTCGACGTTGACGGCCGGTGGCGCCGCCGGCCCAAGCGCGACCGGCGGCAGGGAGTGGTAGGTGCGGTTGGTTGGGGTGGTCCAGATGATCGCGCCGGTGTCGGGGTAGAGGCATGTGTGGGTGTTCTCGGGTGGTGTGGCAGTTGGTGGAGGTTCCGTGGCCGTTGTTAGCGGTGGTGGCCCCGCCGTTGGCGTACTCGATGATGTGGTCGATGTCGCGGATGGGGGAGGCGCAGTTGATGCCGCGGCAGTGTTGGTCGCGGATGGTGATGAAGTCGCCGTCGAAGGGCGCCGGCGGGTGTCGGCGGCGGTGAGGGTGGCGTCGAGGGGGTCGGTGTAGAGGCGTTTGACCCAGGTGTTGCCGGTGGTAGCGATCAGCCGGGCGACCGGGCGGGATGGGTCCGCAGCCGGTCAGGTCGGCGGGGTTGTCATCGGCACCGAACAGGGTGGTGTCGGTCATGACCAGGTTGAGGTGCACCTTCACGTCCTCGGGTGTCGCGGCGCCGGTGATGCGTTCGACCAAGGTGTCGCACATCAGGTGGCTGATCGACCGGTCATCGCCGGCGGCGCGCGGCTGCGCGCGTGGTCGTCGAGGGCGTGCCAGCACGCGGCGGCTTGTTCGGCGGGTAGGTAGGCCGCCAGGTACGCCGTACCTGGGGTGGCGGGGCTGACCGTAACGTGTCTGTCGGCGCGTTCTCGGGTGGCTTTGCGGGCGGCTGCGTCGGGGTCGATCTCGATCACCCGCCGCTCCACCAGGCCACGGATCTTGGCCGGCGGCACATCGGCGGCTTCTTCGGCGATCACCTGGTCAGCCAACGACTGCTGGGCCGGGTCGGCCAGCAGTTGGGTCTCGCGGGCGACCGCGCGGGCCGTCGTGACGTTCAGCTGCCGTGCCGCAACGCCGCCAGGGTGTGCGGGTGCTTGGTGGCCAGGTTGTAACAGTCAGCCACGAACGACTGCGCGGTCAAGGTCGACAGCCGGCAGACCAACGACACCTCCGCGATCAGCGACCGGTACCGCCCCGGCGAATCCGGCACCCCAAGGTCAGCGTCGAGGGAGGTGCGCTGGTCAACAAACGCAGCTACCTGCCGGACCTGCTCGGCCTGCAGCGCACAGATCTGCCGCTGCAGATCACCGATGCTGTCCAGGGTCGCCGACACAGCGTCCTCGCGGACAGCCCACCGGCTAGCCGGCTGACCACCAGCGAGTGGCTCGCGCTCGTGCCCATCAGCGTCAGTTCGCTCTTCGCTTTCCATAACTCGAATGTATCTTCGACCACCGACAGTTCTTGACTCCACCTCTGCTTGACTCCTGCTTCGCCGCCGCCACCTCGGGTAGGTGCCATTAGCGGATCGGCTGCGGACGGCCATGCGACGTGCGTGCGCGGGGGGTGGTGGACCAGCGATATGTACCGGATCTGCTTCGGGAGGTCAGGCGGGTGACAATTGCCGCGTCGCGGCTGGAGGTTTCAGATGGGCATGCGCTGGCACCATCTGGATCCCTGGCGGTTGCTGAGGGAAGGCGGGCGCCACCGAAGCGCCGATGTGCTCCGGCCAGGTCGTCTACGTCGTCGGCGGCGGCAACTCCGCTGGGCAAGCAGTGATGCACATGGCCGGCTACGCCCGCAAGGTCATCCTGGTCATCCGCGACGACAAGCCCGCCGCCTCGATGTCCGCCTACCTGCTCAACCGGCTCCGCGAGACCCCGAACGTGGAGATCCGCACCCGCACCAGGATCACCGCCCTGACCGGCACCGACCACCTGGAAGCGGTCACGCTGGATCGCGCCGGCCGGGAAACAGAGGTGGCCGTGAGCCGGCTGTTCGTCCTCATCGGCGGCCGTCCGCACACCGAGTGGGCAAAGGACACCAGCATCATCCGCGACCCCGCCGGCTACCTGGTCACCGGGCCGGACCTTCTCGAAGGCGGCAACCCTCCGGCCTGCTGGCCGTTGGACCGACAGCCGTACTACCTGGAGACCAGCTTCCCCGGCTCCTTCGCCGCCGGCGACGTCCGGCACGGCTCGGTCAAGCGGATCGCCTCCGGAGTGGGCGAGGGGGCGATGGCCGTGCAGTTCGTCCACCGCTACCTCGAGGAAACGTCCTAGGCGAGGTGACGACCCACGGCCTCAGCGGCCCGCTCGCTCGCGCTCGTGCCGGTCGGCAACGCGCTCCCGGCGCTGGCCCCACTGGCGCTGCTCACCGTCCCGGCCGCGCCCCCTCAGTCGGCGGCAGAAGTTTGCATGAAATACCATAGGGGGGTATGGTGTTGGAACCAGGTGACGGCGACGACACAGGATGCAGCGCGATGAACAGCCCGGCTAACGGCCCGCACGGCTACATCTCCCGCAACGACGACTACCTCAAGCGGCTGCGGCGCATCGAGGGGCAGGTCCGCGGCCTGCAGCGGATGGTCGAGACCGAGCAGTACTGCATCGACGTCCTCACCCAGGTCTCGGCGACGACCAAGGCGCTGCAGGCCGTCGCGCTCGGCCTGCTCGAGGACCACCTGAGCCACTGCGTCGTGCAGGCCGCCGCCGCTGGCGGCCCGGAGGCCGACGCCAAGGTACGCGAGGCGTCCGAGGCGATCGCCCGCCTGGTCCGCTCCTGACGCCACGCGACGCTCTCTGACCACCGCACTCCCGATCCCCGCTGCCTTACCGACCCACCGCCCGACAGACCACGACGAGGAGACATTCGCCATGAGCACTGCCACATACACCGTCACCGGCATGACCTGCGAGCACTGCGTCAGCAGCGTCACCGAGGAGCTGACCAAGGTCGAGGGCGTCCGCGACGTCGACGTCGAACTGGCCACCGGCGCGGTCACCATCACCAGCGACGGCCCCATCGAGCCGGCCAAGGCCCGCGAGGCTATCAACGAGGCCGGCTTCGAGCTCGCCGGCTCCTGACCCCAGGCCGCTCGGCACTACCGCCGGACGAAGGACTCAGCGCCCGGTACAGCCCATCCCAGCCGGGCCAACCCGGCCACCCGAACCGGCCAGCGCAACCAGCGCAGTGAGGAACCCATCATGAAAGCCCCCGCCAAGCTCGGTGCCTTCGCCGTCGCCCTGGCCGTCGTGTTCGGCGGCGCCACCGCGGTCGGCAACTCCGCCGGCCCCATCGGCTTCGCCACCGACGCCACCGACGCCCCGCACGACAGCGCCCACGCCAACGGCGGCCACGGCGCCGCGCACGGGCCGACGACCTCAGGCGCCGCCACCCCCGGCGACACCGACCGCCTCACCGACACCGGTGGCGCGGACAGCGCCGACCTGCCTGGAGGCCTCGCCATGTCCCAGCACGGCTACACCCTGCAACTCGGCCAGGATGCCCTGTCCGCGGGGCAGCCCGCGACCCTGAGCCTGACCATCACCGGTCCGGACGGCCAGCCGGTCACCGCCTACACCCCCACCCACGACAAGGACCTGCACCTGATCTTGGTGCGCCGGGACCTGACCGGCTTCCAGCACCTGCACCCGAGCCGTGACGACACCGGCACCTGGACCGTCCCGGTCACCCTGCCGACCGCCGGGGAGTACCGGGTGTTCGCTGACTTCGCTCCCGGCGACAGCACCACCGCCATCACCTTGGGCGCGGACCTGTCGGTCGCCGGGGACTACTCCCCGCGACCGCTACCCGCGGCGCAGCGCACCGCCACCGTCGACGGCGGCTACACCGTCACCCTGGACGGCGAGCTCGTCGCCGGGCAGGAGTCGAAGCTGACCCTGACCGTCAGCAAGGACGGCCAGCCGGTTACCGACTTGCAGCCCTACCTCGCCGCCTACGGCCACCTGGTCGCGCTGCGCGACGGGGACCTGGCCTACCTGCACGTGCACCCCGACGGCGAACCCGGTGACGGCCGCACCCCCGCCGGCCCCGGCATCACGTTCTATGTCAGCGCCCCCACCGAGGGTGACTACGGGTTGTTCCTGGACTTCCGGCACCAGGACACCGTTCGCACCGCCTCGTTCACCGCTCGGGCGACCGCCGGCGACCGGAAGACGGCCTCCTCCGGCGGCGGCCACGCCGGGCACGGCGCGACGACCAGCCCCACTGTCCCGGTCCCCACTGCCCCGACCGAGCCCGTCCCGTCCGGAGCCGCCGACGGCGGCCACTCCTCGGACGGCCACGGCCACTAGACCGCGGGCCGGTGACGCCCTAGCGGCGTACCCCCTCAGCGTCCACCGTCCGCACGCCCCCACCGAAGGAGGGGTGATGAGCTCCATCACCGACAGCCCGACCCCGACCACCGAGCCGGCCGGCTCGATCGACCTGGCGATCAGTGGCATGACCTGCGCGTCCTGTGCGAACCGGATCGAGAAGCGGCTCAACAAGCTGGAGGGGGTTAGCGCGACGGTCAACTACTCCACCGAGAAGGCACGGGTCAGTTTCGGCGACAACGTCACCCCCGAGGACCTGGTCGCGGCGGTGGAGAAGGCCGGCTACACCGCTGCGCTGCCCTTTCGGCCCCGCCCGGCTGGCAACGCGGTCGGTGGGATGGACCGGGCAGCCACCGATGCCGGGGGTGAGCCCGACGACCCGACTGCGTCGCTGCGGCAGCGGCTGATCGTCTCGCTGGTGCTGACTGTCCCGGTCATCGCGATGGCAATGGTCCCGGCCCTGCAGTTCACCTACTGGCAGTGGCTATCGCTCACCCTGGCCGCGCCGGTGGTGGTGTGGGGGGCGTGGCCGTTCCACCGGGCCGCCTGGACCAACCTCAAGCACGCCACCTCCACGATGGACACGCTCATCTCGATGGGTACCCTGGCGGCGCTCGGCTGGTCGCTGTACGCGCTGTTCCTAGGCACCGCTGGCGTGCCCGGCATGACCCACCCGTTCGATCTGACCATCGACCGCGGGGACGGGTCGGCCAACATCTACCTGGAGGCGGCGGCCGGCGTCACCACCTTCATCCTGGCCGGCCGCTACTTCGAGGCCCGCTCCAAGCGGCGGGCCGGCGCGGCGCTGCGGGCTCTGCTCGAGCTCGGCGCCAAGGAGACCTCCGTGCTGCGCGACGGTGTCGAGCAGCGCATCCCCGTCGACCAGCTTGCCGTCGGGGACCTGTTCGTCGTCCGGCCCGGCGAGAAGATCGCCACCGACGGGGTGATTACCGACGGCAGCTCGGCGGTGGACGCGAGCATGCTCACCGGCGAGTCGGTGCCCGTCGAGGTGGGTGCCGGAGACACCGTTGCCGGCGCCACCGTCAACGCCGGCGGCCGGATCGTGGTGCGCGCCACCCGGATCGGGGCCGACACTCAGCTGGCGCAGATGGCCCGGCTCGTCGAGGACGCCCAGAACGGCAAGGCCCAGGTGCAGCGCCTGGCCGACCGGGTCTCCGGCATCTTCGTCCCGATCGTGCTGCTGCTGGCCGCCGCGACCCTGGGATTCTGGCTCGGCGCCGGCGGTGGGATCGCCGCCGCCTTCGCCGCCGCCGTCGCCGTGCTGATCATCGCCTGCCCGTGCGCGCTGGGCCTGGCGACCCCGACCGCGCTGATGGTCGGGACCGGCCGCGGTGCGCAGCTCGGGATCCTCATCAAGGGCCCCGAGGTGCTGGAGTCCACCCGCAAGGTCGACACCGTGGTGCTGGACAAGACCGGCACCGTCACCACCGGCAAGATGACCCTGCTCGACGTGATCGTTGCCACGGGCGAGGACCGCGACCGGGTACTGCGGCTGGCCGGTGCGGTGGAGGACGCCTCCGAGCACCCGATCGCGCAGGCCATCGCCAAGGGCGCCAGCGAGCGAATGGGCCAGCTCCCGCCCGTCGAGGGGTTCACGAACCTGGAGGGCCTCGGCGTGCAGGGCGTCGTCGACGGCTCTGCCGTCCTGGTGGGCCGAACCCGGCTGCTGCAGGAGTGGAGCTTTCCGCTGCCAGCCGACCTCGAGCGGGCCAAGACGGCTGCGGAGGCCGACGGCAAGACCGCCGTCGCCGTCGCCGTCGACGGGAAGGCCCGCGCAGTCATGGTCGTCGCCGACGCCATCAAGCCCACCTCGGCGCAGGCCATCGCCCAGCTGCGTCAGCTGGGCCTGGCCCCGGTGCTGCTGACCGGCGACAACGCCAGCGCCGCCCGCGCCGTGGCCAAGCAGGTCGGGATCGACCCCGGCCCGGACACCGTCATCGCCGATGTCCTGCCGCAGGACAAGGTCGACGTCGTCAAGCGCCTGCAGGAGCGCGGCAAGGTTGTCGCGATGATCGGTGACGGGATCAACGACGCCGCCGCCCTGGCCCAGGCCGACCTCGGCCTGGCGATGGGCACCGGCACCGACGTGGCGATCGAGGCCAGCGACCTGACGCTGGTCCGCGGGGACCTGCGGGCTGCCGCCGACGCGATCCGGCTGTCCCGCCGCACCCTGTCCACGATCAAGGGCAACCTGTTCTGGGCGTTCGCCTACAACGTCGCCGCGCTGCCGCTGGCCGCCGCCGGGCTGCTCAACCCGATGCTTGCCGGCGCCGCGATGGCGTTCAGCTCGGTGTTCGTGGTCAGCAACAGCCTGCGGCTGCGCTCCTTCAAGGCGCTGGCGTCCAACCGGGCCGACGGCGGCGCCGCCGTCGACCACCGGTCCGCCCCGGAACCCGCCCAGGGCAGCCGCGCGACCCCACCCCCGTCCACGACCACCCGGAGCCGCCAGGAGCAGACATGACCGACACGACCGCGGCCGCAGCCGGCCCCGCCCTCACCCGACTGGCGGTCAGCGCCACTCTGCACTGCCTCACCGGCTGCGCCATCGGGGAGGTTCTCGGCATGGTCATCGGCACCGCACTGGGCTGGTCCGACCTGCAGACCGTCGCCTTGGCCGTCGCGCTCGCCTTCGTGTTTGGCTACGCCCTGACCATCCGGCCGGTGCTCAAGTCTGGCCTCGCCCTGTCCGCGGCGATCCCGGTCGCGCTCGCCGCCGACACCATCTCCATCACCGTCATGGAGATCGTCGACAACGCAATCATGCTCAGCATCCCCGGCGCGATGGACGCCGGGCTCACCAGCTGGCTGTTTTGGGGCAGCCTGGCCGTCGCCCTCGCCGTCGCGTTCCTGGTCACCGTGCCGGTCAACCGATGGCTGATCGTCCGCGGCCGAGGACACGCCGTCGTCCATCAGTACCACCACGCCGAGCACACCGCCCCGGCAATCAGCGACGAGCACCACGGCCACGCTGGCCACTGACCGGCTCCTGGCATGGCCGATCGCGGAGAACTTCGCCAGGTCTCTCAGGAAGGTCGATCAGAGGCGGGGGTGGGCACTCCGTGCTGAACGATGCTGCCACGTCGTCATCCAGCCCGGGTCGGCGTCCTCAACGGTTCGGCGTACCGGCAGCCCGATTTGGGGCAGGTCTCCTGGGTCTCCCAGGGGCCTAGGCGTTGCGGCAAGCCCGTGCATACACTCCGAACATGTTTGCTGAACGAGCCGCGAAGGCCATCGAGAACGTCACAGCCCTGGACCGACCGGCGAACGCTGTCGCGGAAGCCGTCGGCAAAGTGCTGAAGCCGGGACTGGTGAAGGACGCGCTGTCGGGGACGCAGCTGGGGCATCCGGCTCATCCTGCGCTGATTGCGGTCCCGATCGGGTCGTGGCTCGGTGCCAGCTGGCTTGACCTCGTCGGTGGGCAGGGCAGCCGCGACGCGGCGCGCAAGCTGGTCGCCCTCGGAGTGCTGTCCGCCGTACCGACCGCCATCACGGGCGCGTCGGACTGGTCGGACACCTCTGGCGCCGAGCGTCGCGTCGGGTTCGTGCACGCGGTTGCCAACTCCACGGGTGTCGGCCTGTACGTCGCCTCCTGGCGGGCTCGGCGGCAGGGCAAGCACGCTAGAGGAGTGGGGTTGGCGCTGGCCGGGGCTGGCGTCGTCGGTTTCAGTGGTTGGCTCGGTGGCCACCTCGCCTATGCGCTGGGAGTCGGGGTCGACACGACGGCGTTCACCGGAGCACCGACGGAGTGGACAGACGTGGCAGCCGACGTCGACCTTCTCGACGGGCAGCCGGTTGGGGCAACCGTGGGCGTCGTGCCGATCGTGCTGCTCCGCCAAGGCAGCCGCATCTACGCCCTCAACGACCGCTGCACTCATCGGGGTGGACCACTGCACGAGGGGCAGGTCGTGGGTGACTGCATCGAGTGTCCCTGGCACGGCAGCCGCTTCCGGTTGGACAGCGGCGAGATCGAGCGCGGCCCAGCCACGCAGTCGCAGCAAGCGTTCGAGGTCCGCGTCGACGCGGGTCGGGTGCTCGTGCGTCGCAGCAACGAGCAGCGCTCATTGCGGACAAGCCCAGTCGCCTCGGTAGCTCCTTAGCTGGGTCGGCCCGACTGCCCAGAGCTCGCCGGTCAGGGGCCGGTTGGGCTCAGCTGGTCGGTCGAGCAGTGGAGTACGTCGATGTCGTCGCGCACCGCCCGCACGACGGGGTGGCGCAGCACGCCCGCGAGCGTCACCTGCGAGTACTCCACCTCGACGATGAGCGGGGGATGGCTCAAGCCGTCCAACAACGCCGGACGCAGTGCGGCGTTCACCCCAGCCGAAGCCTTCCCTACTGGCACGAGCTCGCCGGCCGGGTCGACCAGGAACAACTGCAGCGACCGGGGCTCAGTCGGCACGTCGGGAGCCCACTCGACGCCGCCGACCAGGCAACTGAGCGTCTGCGTCGCCTTGATCTTCACCCAGTCCCTGGAGCGGCCGGGCCGGTACCTGCTGTCGGACTTCTTCGCGATCACGCCTTCCAGCCCTTGCTCGACCACCAAGTCCCAGAGCGGTCCGACGTCGGCACTGTTCGGGGTGAGCGTGACCTGCTGAGGCCATTGTGTTGACAACTCCTCAAGCGCAGCCCGACGGCGGGCCAACGGCCAGCCGGTGGTGTCGCCGCCGTCCAGGCGGAGCAGATCGAACACATACAGCCGCGCCGGCAGCTGTTTGGTCAGCTGTCGCGTGGCAGACCGCTGAGCGGTACGCCGATGAGTCAGCGGCCACGATGGCAGACCGTCCGGACCGGGCACGGCAATCTCGGCATCCAAGACCAGCTCTCCGACGGCCCGCCCACCACGGCGCTGAGCCGCTACCTGCTCCAACGCATCGACGAGTTCGGGGTAACGGCCGGTCAGATCGAGACCATTGCGAGACGTCATCGCCACTGCCGAGGCCGTCCTGCCGCCGTCGGTCCGCTGATCGACTCCAGACGGCCCAACGGTCAGCAACGCGCGGATCCCGTCGATCTTGAGGTCGAAGACGTAGCCTGCGGCGCTCAACCGATCGAGGTCTGCCGGCGTGCCCCGCTCGGCCAGCATGAACCGCATCGAGCCTCCTCACGTGTGAGTGAGCTCGCCTCAGCTCACCACGTCGACCTGGCGTCCGTGCCTCGGGACGCTACGCCACCGGTCGCCGACACCTCGGCGAGCAAGCGGTCCCAGTCCCCCAGGAAGCGGCCGAGCCCATACCGCGACAGCGCTGCCTCCCTCGCGGCCGCCCCGACTGCCTGTGCCAGCGAGGGGTCGTGGACGAACCGCCACACCGCAGCAACGAGCTCCTCAAGGCGCGTCGACACCACTCCGGCCTGCGGCGGCACCGCCCGCACCGCCTCGGTGGCGGCCAGCGCGACAACTGGCATTCCGAGGTGCATCGCCTCGAGCAGCGAGAGCCCTAACGAGGTCCAACGGGAGGTATGCAGGTAGACCCGCCGACGGGCCATCTCCCGGTGCATGTCCTGCTGTTGTGGCAGGTCCTCGAACGTCCAAAGCCGCTCAGGGGCGATGTCGAGCTTGCTGCCCAGCTCGTGCGCGTTCATCCCGAAGACGTCCAACGGCGCAGCGGCGGACAGCGCAGGCAGCAGATCCGTGCCGACCGCACGCCAGCGACGTACCGGGTCGTTGATCGCGACTGCGGCCCGGGCCCAGTCGCCGGAATACTGATGACCCGGGTCGACGATGCCGTGCTCGACCACCTCGGTCGGCGCCGAGCCACAGTCCCAGAACAGCCGGTTGAAGTGGGTGACGTGCACGACGGGAATCTCCTGCTGGTCGGCAAGGTGATGCCGGCTGGTGGCGGCACCGCCGCCTGGCGTGTTGTGCTCGACGTACACCGCCGGCACGTCGCGCCCCGGCTTCCGGCCCGTCCACTCCTTCGCTAGGCCAAGCTCCGCTGGCCGCTGCAGGATGATGACGTCGATGTCCTGGTGAGCCAAGGCAGCAGGCGGCACCTCGACAGCCTGAGCGGGCCAGTCCCAGGTGCGTGCGCGTCCCCGGCCGTCCGGTCCGCGATCAGGCAGCACCGGGAGTAGGTAGTCATGGCCGCCCTGCACAAAGGACGTGGTCCACGAGCCGTGCACATGCCACAGCAGCACCCGCACCGCAGTTACCTCCCTGCTCGACCCAGGGCGTGGAAAGCCCACCCAGCGGCCCGCCACTTGTCGGGGTCGAGTACGAGCCGGCCGTCGATGATCCGCGGAACAGCGACCACCTCAGCCAGCGACACCGGGTCAACCCCGGCGAACTCCGCCCAGTCGGTCAGCACCAGCACAAGGTCAGCACCCTGACACGCCGCCTCGACACCCTCGACGTACTCGAGCTCAGGGTGCACGCGGCGGGCGTTCGGGGTGGCCTGCGGGTCATACACCCGCACGGCGGCTCCTCGCGCCGCCAGCGTCGCCGCCACATCGAGCGCAGGGGAGTCACGTACGTCGTCGGAACCCGCTTTGAAGGCTGCCCCGAGGACGCCGACGGTGGTGCCGCGGGTCCGACCCCCAAGCAGTGCGACGGCCAGGTCGACGGTGCGGGCCCGCTGGCGCATATTGATCGCGTCGACCTCGCGGAGCAGCCCTGCTGGTTCATGAAGGCCAAGCTCTTCAGCGCGTGCCACGAACGCACGGGTGTCCTTCGGCAGGCACCCACCGCCGTACCCCAGGCCGGGTCTCAGGAACAGCGAGCCGATGCGCTCGTCGAGCCCGAGGATCGTCGTGAGGTCGGCCACATCGGCGTCAGCCGCCTCGCAGACCTCGGCCAGCAGGTTGACCAACGATATTCGTGTGGCCAGCATCGCGTTCGCTGACACCTTCGCCAGCTCTGCGGTGGCGAGGTCGGTGTGCACCGAACGAACGCCGGCTGCCAGCAGCGGGGCGTACACGTCGCGCAGCACCTGGTCGGCGTCGTTCGTCTCCGCTCCGAAGACCAGGCGGTCCGGTCGCAACGAGTCCTCGACAGCATGACCCTCCCGAAGGAACTCCGGGTTCCAGGCGACGTCGACAGCAGACCCCGCGGGAGCGAGCTCACGCAGCCGATCCCGAACCTTGGCGGCCGTGCCGACGGGCACTGTCGACTTGCCGACGACAACGCACGGGTGGTTCAGCAGGGGACCGAGCAAACTCACCGCCGACCAGAGCGCCGAGAGGTCCGCAGCGGAGCTGCCGGCGCTTTGCGGCGTGCCGACGCAGACGAAGTGGACGTCACAATCGCGGGCAGCGGAGTAGTCGGTGTCGAAGGCCAGTCGACCGGTGCGCACGCCTTGGCTGAGCAGCTCAGCAAGTCCCGGTTCGTGGAACGGCGCGCGGCCGCTTTGTAGGAAGGCGATGCGCTCACGGTTGGTATCGATCCCCACCACGTGGTGCCCGCATGCGCTCAGGCAGGCGGCGTGGGTGGTTCCCAGGTAACCCGTCCCCAGCACAGAGATCCGCACGTGCGAAGGGTTCCCTAGCACGTGCCATTCATGCAAGAGCCTGGAACGGGGCCTGACCTGCGAGGCCCCGCCTGCCTGACCGGCGGAGGCCGACCTTGCCCTCCTTTCGAACTGGTGAGGAGAAGTGACAGGGTTCACAACCACTTCTCTGGACAAGAGAAGCACTTCTCTGCCGAGAATCGTTTCCTCGGCGCAGACAAGTGGGCACTTCTCGGAAACGGAGCCGAATCCAGGCGGTAAGCAGCACAAAGGCGGGAAGGGAGCAGCCGGTGAAGGTTCTGGGCGTCAATGCGATCTTCCACGACCCGGCGGCGGCTCTGGTGGTCGACGGCGTCACGGTCGCTGCGGCGGAGGAGGAGCGGTTCTCCCGGCGTAAGCACGGTAAGCGCCCGGTGCCGTTTGCGGCGTGGGAGCTGCCTGAGCTGGCGGCTTCCTGGTGCCTGGAGCACGCGGGCATCGACGCCTCGAACTCGATGCTGTCGCCTACTCGTTCGACCCGGCGCTTGCGAAACCCGCCGAGCAGATGGGCCTGCACGACCCGTGGGACCACCTGCGCCTGACGTATGCACGCACCGCACCGAACTTCCTGGCGACCGCACTTCCTGGACTCGATCCGGCTTCGGTGCGGTATGTGCCGCACCACGTGGCGCATGCGGCATCGGCGGGGCTGGCGTCGCCGTACGACAGCGTCGACGTGTTGGTGCTCGACGGCCGGCGAGTCGGTCAGCCACCTGGCCGGTCGGTACGACGGCGGGATGCTGGAGGTGTTCGCCAGTCAGGCGCTGCCGCACTCGCTCGGACTGCTCTACGAGGACGTCACGCAGCACCTCGGATTCCTGCGCAGCAGCGACGAGTACAAGGTGATGGCGCTGGCGTCATACGGGACTCCGCGCTACCTTGACGAGCTGCGCCGATCGGTCTACACGACAGGCGACGGCGGGTTCCACACCGACCCGGTCGACTGGGCCAGTCTGGTGAAGCCGCGCGCCGCCTCCGAGCCGTGGACCGCAGACCATGCAGACCTCGCCGCCAGCGTGCAGCGCCGGCTCGAGGAGGTGCTGCTCGAGCTCGTCGAGGACATGTCGCGCCGAAGCGGTGGTGACGTCCTCAGCCTCGCCGGCGGAGTCGCCCTCAACTGTGTCGCGAACACCCGGATCGCCGCCGAGACGCGGTATCGATCGGTGTGGGTGCAACCGGCGGCAGGGGACTCCGGCACCGCGCTCGGCGGCGCACTGCAGGTGGCTCGCGACATGGGGGACATCACCGCACCGATGCCGGGCGCCGACCTCGGTCGCAGCTGGAGCGACGACGAGATCGAGGCCTGGCTGACCACGGCGCGAGTGCCCTACTCCCGGCCCGCTGACGTGGCGGACGCCGCCGCAGAGTGCCTGTCCGACAATGGAATCGTCGCTTGGTTCCAGGGCCGCAGCGAGTACGGGCCGCGGGCGCTCGGGCACCGGTCGCTGCTGGCACACCCCGGTCACCCGGCCAACCTGGAGCGGCTCAACGACGTCAAGGGTCGCGAACAGTTTCGGCCGGTCGCGCCGATGGTGCGCAGCGAGCGGGCTGCTGAGATCTTCTCCCGCGGACCGCTGCCGTCGCCGTACATGCTGTTCGTTCACGACGTCGCACCGCACTGGCGGGACCGGATCGCGGCCGTCGTCCACGTCGACGGCACCGCGCGGGTGCAGACCGTCGACTCCGACGCTGAGCCGCTGGTCGCCCGCATGCTCGAGCGCTTCGAGCACCGCACCGGTCTGCCTGTCGTCATCAACACGAGCCTCAACACGGCGGGCCGGCCGATGGTCGACGACCCGCGCGACGCTTTGGAGTGCTTCGGCTCCGCCCCAGTCGACCTGCTGGCGATCGGTCCGTTCGTCGTACGTCGACCGGCCACGCCGTGATGGATACGCTGGCGACCACTGTCGTGATCCCGACCGTGGGACGGCCGAGTCTGCGGTTGCTGCTCGACGCGCTGGCCACCGCAGCGGTCACCGGGCCAGCACCACAGGCGGTGATCGTCGTCGACGACCGGATCGACGGCGACCCGCTCGCACAGGCCCTTGCCGATGTCGCGCTTGCGAACCTCCAGGTCGTCGGTTCCGGTGGTGGCGGCCCGGCCAAGGCGCGCAACGTCGGTTGGCGGCTCGCTCGCACGGAGTGGGTGAGCTTCCTCGACGACGACGTCGTACCGGACCCTGACTGGCTCGATCGGCTCGGGCACGACCTGCAGGCCGCCGATGCCGACACTGCCGGCATCGCGGGTCGGGTCCGGGTGCCCCTGCCCCAGGGGCGGCGGCCAACAGACTGGGAGCGAAGCACCGCCGGGCTCGCGACCGCTCAATGGATCACCGCCGACTTGACCTACCGGCGGTCGGCGTTGGCTGCGGTCGGTGGCTTCGACGAGCGGTTCCCTCGGGCGTTCAGAGAAGACGCCGACCTGGGACTGCGCGTCTCTCGCTCGCAGGGCAAGATCACGACAGGGGAGCGGCAGGTGGCTCACCCGGTCCGCCCCGCCGACGACTGGGTCAGTGTGCGCCAGCAGGCCGGCAACGCCGACGACGCCCTGATGCGCCGGCTGCACGGCAAGGCCTGGCGCTCGCGCGTGGGCGCACCGGCCGGACGCCGACCTCGCCACGTCGCGGTGACGGTGGCAGCTGCCGCCGCTGTGGGGCTAGCCCTGACCGGCCGACGCCGCGCTGCGGCCATCGCCGCAGTCAGCTGGCTGGGCGGGGTGGCCGAGTTTGCCGCCGCCCGAATCGCGCCGGGTCCGCGCGACAGCGACGAGGTACGCCGCATGCTGCTGACCAGCGTGCTGATCCCCCCGGTCGCTACCTGGCACACCGGCAAGGGACTGTGGATCCACCGCCGCGCCCGTCCGTGGCGCGGGGCGCCGGACCTGGTGCTGTTCGACCGCGACGGCACGCTGGTGCACGACGTGCCCTACAACGGTGACGCCCAGCTGGTCACCGCGGTAGACGGGGCCAACGCCGCTCTGGACCGGCTGCGGTCGGCCGGAGTGCGGGTGGGGGTGATCACCAACCAGTCAGGCGTTGCGGCCGGCCGCATCAGCGCCGACCAGGTCGACGCGGTCAACGCTCAGGTGGACCGGTTGCTTGGACCGTTCGACGTCTGGCAGGTGTGCCCGCACGGCCGAGACGACGGGTGCGGCTGCCGTAAGCCTGCACCGGGGATGGTCAAGGCGGCCTGCCAGCAGCTCGACGTCACCCCTGCCCGTTGCGTCGTCATCGGTGACATCGGCAGCGACGTCGAGGCGGCCGAAGCCGCCGGAGCAACCGGGATCTTGGTTCCGACTGCCGCCACCCGGCAAGCCGAAGTGGCCGGCGCGGCGTCGGTAGCGCCCGATCTCGAGGTGGCGGTGGACCGCGTCCTGGCGGGTCGCTGGTGAGCGGCCGGCTGCTCGCGGTCCGGCTCGACAATGCCGGAGACGTCCTGCTGGCCGGTCCCGCGTTCCGGGCGATGGCCGCGGGTGCCGACGAGCTCGTCGTACTGGCAAGCCCGCAAGGCGTCGCGAGCGCCCGGTTGTTGCCGGGGGTGTACGACGTCATCGGCTGGCGATGCCCGTGGATCGACGCCGCGCCCCCAGCGGTCACCCCCGACGACGTGGCGGCGCTGGTCGACCACCTGCGCGAACGGCGCTTCGACAAGGCGCTGGTGTTTACGTCGTTTCATCAGTCGCCGCTACCGACCGCACTGCTGCTGCGGCTGGCCGGGATTCCGTGGGTGGGGGCCATCAGCGAGGACTATCCAGGGACGCTGCTCGATCTGCGCCACCGGGTCGCCGACGATCTGCCAGAAGCGGAACGAGCGCTGTCGCTCGCGTCGGCAGCCGCCTTCTCCCTCCCCGCGGGCGACGACGGGGCGCTTCGGGTGAACGAGCCACTACTGCCCGACGTGACACCGCTCGTCGGCAGCCGCCAGTACGTCGTGCTTCACCCGGGAACCTCCGTGCCGGCGCGAGCCTGGCCCGCCGACCGCTTCGCCGAGACCGCCGGGCTATTGCGCGACACCGGCTGGGAGGTCGTGGTCACCGGGGCGGCAGCGGAGGCGGTGCTCACCGCCCAGGTGTCGGCTGGTGGTGTGGCCACCGATCTTGGTGGCCGCACGAGGATGCCGGCGCTCGCTGCGGTGCTCTCGGGAGCCGAAGCCGTTGTCGTCGGTAACACCGGCCCAGCGCATCTCGCCGCGGCTGTGCGCACACCTGTCGTGTCGCTGTTCGCACCGACGGTGCCGGCGGTGCGCTGGGCGCCGTACCGGGTGCCCTGTGTGCTGCTTGGCGACCAGCAGGCCGCGTGCCGGGACACCCGGGCAACGCGCTGCCCGGTGCCGGGGCACCCGTGCCTGGCGTCAGTGACGGCTCATGACGTGGTGCGCTCCGTCGAGAAGTTGACCGGCCGGGACTCGCCGACCGACGGTGCGTCGGAAGAGCAAGGTGGCAGGTTATGAGGATCGCCATGGTGTCTGAGCACGCCAACCCGCTGGCCAGTGTGGGAGGCGTTGACTCCGGGGGTCAAAACGTGCACGTCGCGGCGTTGGCCGCCAGTCTGGTCAAGCGCGGGCACCAGGTGACGGTGTTCTCTCGCCGCGACCATCCCTCAGCTCCGCCCGTCGTCAACTCGACCGACGGCTACGCCGTGGAGCATGTGCCGGTTGGGCCGCCAACTGAGGTGCCGAAGGACGAGCTGCTGCAGTACATGCCGGCGTTCTCCGACTACCTGTCGGAGCGCTGGGCGGCGCACGGCTACGACGTGGTGCATGCCCACTTCTGGATGAGCGGGGTCGCCGCAATCGCGGCCGCAGCAACGACGGGGGCTCCCGTCGTACAGACGTTTCATGCTCTCGGCACCGTCAAGCGTCGCCAGCAGGGTGCCCGCGACACCAGCCCGCGGTCGCGTGTTCGCCGGGAGACGCAGCTGTGCGCTGCCGTCGATCATGTCATCGCCACCTGCAGCGACGAGGTGCGCGAGCTGCGGGCGTTGGGGCTCGATGATGCCCGGGTGAGCGTCGTCCCGTGTGGCGTCGACGTGCACTCGTTCGTGCCCGGTCCACCACCTGCCAACCGCCGGCCGCGGCTGCTGGTGCTGGGGCGGCTGGTCGAGCGGAAGGGAGTAGGTAACGTCATCGAGGCGCTGGCGTCGCTGCCGGGCGTCGAGCTCGTCATCGCTGGCGGGCCGGCAGCCGAAGCGTTGGAGGCTGACCCCGAGGTTGACCGGTTGCGCGCGCTAGCCGCGCGACACGAGGTCGCCGACAGGGTCCGCTTCGTTGGTCGGGCCGCCCGGTCGGACGTGCCTCGGCTGATGCAGTCGGCCGACGTGGTGGTCGCCGTACCGTGGTACGAACCCTTCGGGATCGTGCCGTTGGAGGCGATGGCCTGTGGCCGTCCAGTCGTCGGGTCGGCGGTGGGCGGGCTGCTCGACACCGTGGTGCCAGGAGTGACCGGCGAGCTCGTGCCACCCCGCCGTCCTGACCTGCTCGCTGCGGCCCTGCGAGAGCTGCTCGCCCACCCTGAGCGGCAGGCGGCGTACGGAAAGGCTGGCTTCACCCGAGCGACCCGTAGCTACCGCTGGGAGCGGGTAGCGGCAAAGACTGAGGACGTCTACGCGTCGGTGCTGTCCAGGCACGCCCAGTTGCCGGTGGGGTCGCTGCGATGACTGCGCCCGCACCGGTTGCCCGCCACCACGTCGAGCAGCTGCGCCAGGCGGTGCAGTCGTTCGACGGCTGCGCCGACGTGGCGCACCGGTGGGGGTGCCTGCTTGCCGAGGTGTTCGACCGCGGGGGCCGCGTGTTGGCCGCAGGTAACGGCGGCAGCGCCGCCCAAGCGCAGCATCTGACCGCCGAGCTGGTCGGCCGCTACCGGCTCGAGCGAGCCCCACTGTCGGCGATCTGCCTCAGCGCTGAGACGTCAAGCCTCACCGCGATCATCAACGACTACCCGCCTGAGGAGCTGTTCGCCCGCCAGGTCCAGGCGCACGGCCGCCCCGGCGACGTGGTGGCCTTGCTGTCAACCAGCGGCACCAGTCCCAACGTGGTAGCAGCCGCGCGGCGGGCGCGCGACCTCGGGCTCACCGTGCTGGCGTTCACCGGCCCCCGCCCGAACGAGCTGGCCGACCTCGCCGACGAGGCGCTGAGCATCGACGCGCCGCATACAGCGACAGTCCAGGAGCTGCACTTGGTCGCATTGCACATCCTGTGCGCGGCGGTGGACGACGCGCGCGGGCAGCCGACCCGACGGCCAACCCGCGAGCACCTGCTGCGGTCCGACGACGCTCCTCCGCAGAACCGCCCGAGTACGGCCAACCCGGTCTCGCACATCCGTCCGGGGCGGCGTCGCGGTCCACTCGTAGTCATCGGGGATGCGCTGCTCGACATCGACCTGGTGGGGCGGGTCGGCAGGTTGGCGCCGGACGCGCCGGTCCCGGTTGTCGACGACCCTGTGGAGCACTACCGGCCCGGCGGTGCCGCGTTGGCCGCGTTGATGGCAGCGCAGGACGGTCACGAGGTGGTGCTGGTGGCCCCGCTCGGCACCGACGAACCAGCCCACCAACTGGTCGAGCTGCTGGCGGGCGTGCACGTCGTCTCATTGCCCTACGACGGCCCGACGCCGGTGAAGCAGCGGGTCCGGACGAGCGGCCAGTCGCTGGTGCGGATCGACAGAGGCGGGGCCGCGGGGCGCATCGGCGACGTACCCGCTGCCGTGGCTGATCTGCTCGAGCGGGCCTCGGCCGTACTCGTCGCCGACTATGGTCGCGGAACGACCGCGGTGCCGGCGATGCGGGAACTGCTGTCGCGGTTACCGTCACGATGTCCGCTGGTGTGGGACCCCCACCCGAAGGGCGCTGAGCCTGTCAAGGGTGCGCACCTGATCACGCCCAATCAGCCGGAGGCACGATCATGGGGAGCCCGCTACGGCGTTGCGCACAGGGACTCGGTAAGCGACCTTGCCAGCATCCGGGCCTACGCGGACGGCCTTGCGTCGGCCTGGCGCGCGCGAGCGGTGGCGGTCACCCTTGGTGCGCGTGGAGCACTGCTGTCGTACGGCGAGGGCTCGCCGGTGGTAACCCCTGCGCCGGAGGTGCACTGCGTCGACCCGTGCGGAGCGGGTGATCGATTCGCGGTCTCCGCAGCGCTCGCGCTGGGGGCGGGCAGCGTCCTTACCGAAGCGGTGCAGGAGGCCGTCAGCGCTGCGTCGGGGTACGTCGCTGCCGGCGGCCCAGCGGGGCTCCGCACACCGGTGCGACCGCTGGTCGACGACGCGGCCCCGCCGGTGTCCGCCGAGGAGTTGGCTGTGCGGATGACGAAGCGCGGCCAGGTGGTGGTGGCAACTGGCGGCTGCTTCGACCTGCTCCACGCCGGCCACGTCGCGACGCTGCGGGCGGCCCGCCAGCTTGGCGACTGCCTGATCGTCTGCCTCAACTCGGATGCGTCCGTGCGTCGGCTCAAGGGACCGTCTCGCCCGCTCGTTCCCGTCGAGGACCGGGCCCGCGTGCTGGATGCGCTGGAATGCGTCGATGCCGTCCTGGTGTTTGACGAGGACACCCCGCTGCAGGTCCTGGAGCGGCTGCGTCCGCACATCTGGGCGAAGGGCGGCGACTACGCGGGTGCCACGGTGCCCGAGGGCGCGGCGCTGGACCGGTGGGGTGGACAGGCGGTTGTGCTGCCGTACCTTGCGGGTCGCTCGACGAGCCAGCTGGTCGAGGTGGCGGTGACGTCGGCGCCAGCGGAGCGCCTCGAGCGCCCAGATATGACCGAATCCGACATGACGAAGGAGACGAGCTGATGAGCCTGGGAACGGTGCTGGTGACAGGTGGTGCTTCCGGTTTGGGGGCAGCGACGGTAGCGGCAGTGGCAGCCGCTGGCGGGCGTCCGGTGGTTCTGGACCGGACTGTCGCCGAGGGCGACGTTGACCAGGAGAAGGTTGACCTCGCTGACCGGCGGGCCGCAGAGGAGGCGGTGCGTGCTGTGTCGGAGCGCACCGGCGGCATCGACGCGGTCGTCACCTGCGCCGGCATCGACGCCTGCGGGAAGCTCGAGGACGTCGACGCTGACCTGTGGGACCGGGTGATCGCGGTCAACCTTCTCGGTACGGCGGCCGTCGTGCGGGCCGCGCTGCCGGACCTGCTCAGCCGGCACGGCCGAGTCGTCACCATCGCCTCGACCTTGGGGCTACGCGCCGTCAGCGACGCCACGGCGTACTGCGCGTCGAAATTCGGGATCGTTGGCTTCACGCGGTCGTTGGCCGCTGAGACGGCCGGTCGGCTCGGCGTGACGTTGCTCGTTCCGGGTGGCATGCACACGCCGTTCTTCGACGACCGCGACGAGCAGTACAAGCCGCCGCCGGACGCCAAGCTCAACCAGCCGGGCAGCGTCGCAGCCGCGATCATTTTCGCGTTGCAGCAACCCCCGGGTTGCGAGGTGCGGGAGCTGGTCGTCACTCCGTCGACCGAAGGGTCGTGGCCCTGACTTCGCCGCCCTCCGTCGTCGCGCTGCGGGCGCTCGGGCTTGGCGACTTCCTGACCGGGGTACCCGCCCTGCGTGGGTTGCGCGCGGCCTTCGCTGGTCATGAGCTGGTGCTGGCCGCGCCGGCTGCGCTCGAGCCGCTGGTCCGGCTCGCGGGGGTGGCCGACCGGGTGCACCCTGCCGCTGGGCTGGCCCCCTTGCGGTGGCCAGGCCCAGCTCCGGAGGTCGCGGTGAATCTCCACGGGCGCGGGCCGGAAAGCCACCGGCTGCTGCAGGGGCTGGCTCCTTGTCGGCTGCTGGCCTTCGGCTGCGAGCAAGCGGAGGTGCGGGGCCCCGCCTGGACCGACGCCGAGCACGAGGTGGAGCGGTGGTGCCGGTTGGTGACCGAATCCACCGGCGTCCGAGCCGACCCCGCCGACCTCGCCCTGCCAACCCCGGGGATTGACCCCGCGGTCGACGGCGCCGTGGTCATCCATCCCGGAGCTGCCTTCGCGTCGAGGCGATGGCCTGTCGACCGGTTCGCGCAGGTGGCGGCCTGGGCTGCGTCGACGGGGTGCCCGGTCGTCATTACCGGCTCGGGGAGCGAGCGTGAGCTAGCCCAACGAGTAGCGGCTGACGCGGGTGGCAGGGTAGGCGTACTTGCCGGCGAGACAACGTTGCTCGAGCTCGCAGCGCTGGTAGCGAGCGCCCAGCTGGTGATCTGCGGCGACACCGGCGTGGCGCACCTGGCGACAGCCTTCCGCACCCCTTCCGTGGTGCTCTTTGGTCCCGTCCCGCCCGGTCTGTGGGGACCACCCGAGAAGGGGCCGCACGTTGCGCTGTGGCACGGCGGTGGGCGGGGTAACCCGTGGGGGAGCACGGCCGATCCCGCATTGCTGCGCATCAGTGTCGATGCGGTCGTCGGCGCTGCCACCCAGTTGCTGTCACACTGCGTGAGTGACCCTTCCGGAGCGTAA
This sequence comes from Nocardioidaceae bacterium, assembly GCA_030447805.1. GTDB lineage: Bacteria > Actinomycetota > Actinomycetes > Propionibacteriales > Nocardioidaceae > JAUJOE01. The sequence continues at coordinate 264,380 of JAUJOE010000002.1, forward strand.
CCGTCCTGCCCTGCCCACGGCTCCGCTCGACCGCCGCGACCTCCTGAAGCTCGCCGCCGGCGGCCTCGTGGGCGTCGGCACGCTCGGCCTACCCGCATCCGGCGCCGCCGCGTCGACGGTTGGAACGGGCGGGCCGGTGACGATGGCGATGCACATCCACGGCTCCTTCAGCGAGGGCACGGCCAGCATGGACGCCCACCTTGACCAGGCAAAACGGCTCGGGGTGGACGTCGTGTGGTGGACCGACCACGACTTCCGGGTGGCGGCGCTCGGCTACCGCCGGGCCGTCGGCTTCGACGGTCAGCAGGAGTACGAGAACGGCTTGGCGTGGACCTGGGTGCCCTACACCAGCGGGAATCCACCGCTTGCGGATCACGAGTTCGTCGCGACGCCGCACTCGCCGGACGAAGCTGGTGGCGCGCTGCGGGTGCGGGTGACCGGGCCAGTCGACGGGTCGCCGGCGTCGTACCTTCTCGAGGGTGAGGCGTGGAACTTCGCCTACACCACCAGCTACGTCGACACGGTGCTCGAGCTCGACGTACTCCCCGAGCTGGTGAGCGAGTCAGCCGTTGTGGTGGTCGAGATCGCCTCCAGCTACCGCCCGGCCTCGGGGAGGCGCCCAGCCGGTCAGTACCGGTTGCAGTACCGGATCGGCGCCCCGCCCGGACACCGTCGAGCAGACAGCGGCCGGCTGGGGATCGTTGGTGTGCCGGTGGCCGGTACCGGATGGCAGCGGGTGCGGATGGACCTGCGCGCCGACCACGCGAAGCTGTGGCCCGACACCGTTGCCGGCGACGCGTCGATCAAGCAGTTGCGGGTCGGGGTGCGGGCCGTCGGCGCCGCGACGGCTCAGGCGGTGGTCGACCGGCTGCGCTTTCTGCGAGACCGGCAGTCCGCCGCCGACGGGATGGCCTTGCTCCGCGGCCTGGTTCGTGCCTATCGCGCGCGCTACCCCGGCATCACGCAGTACGCCGCCTCGGAGATCTCACTCGTCGAGCACCTCAACGCGTTCGGCGGCGACGGCACGCTGCCGACGTACGACACCACCACGCCCGTCAAGGACCCGTCGGTGGAAGCTCAGCGCGCCATGGTCAGCTTCCTGCACCGGCACGGGGCGGTGGTGAGCATCAACCACCCGGCACCGGGCACGTCGCTGGCCCGTCAGCTGGTGACCACCAACGGCCTCGGGGCCGACATCATCGAGATCGGCACAGCTAGGCAGGTCGAACGGTTGGCGGAAGCGTTCGACGTAGCGGCTCGGAACGCGGTCTTCCTCACCGCGAGTGGAGTCAGCGACGACCACGCCGGCGACGACTGGCTCAACCGGGCGACGGCACGCTGGGTCACCGGCACCTGGGCGGGCAGCCGCGCCAGCGGGGAGTTGTGCGCGGCGATGGCCGCCGGTCGGGCGTGGTTCTTCGACCCGTTGTGGTGGCGGGGGGAGCTCGACCTGCTCGTCGACGGCCGGGTGCCGATGGGCGGGGTGCTCTTGACCCGACACCGAACCGTGCCGGTGCGAGTCACCGCGACGGCGCTGCCGAGAAACGGACTCCTCGAGCTGGTCGTGGGCCGCTGCGACCGGGCCGGCGCTGATGTGCTGCAGCCCGCGAACCGGAGCGTAACGGTGCCGGCACGTCGCGTGGTGGGTGGGCGTTGGTCGACCGACGTAGCTCGCGGTGGAGGGGTCTACATCCGGGCGATGGTCCGCCGGTACGACGGCACTGTCGTGGGATTCTCCAACCCCGTGTGGGTGCTGCCGGCCCGGCTACAGGGTCAGCTCGCCGTGCCCCGAGACCGCCGGTACACCTAGGCAGGCATCGGGCGATGCGACATGGAGTGGACGCCCGTTCAGGCGGGCAGGCGCTGGGCAGCGAACCACTCAACGGTGCGGGCCAACCCATCGTCGGACGAGACCTGCGGCGTCCACCCCAGCCGTTCGCGCGCCAACGACGTGTCCGGGCAGCGCTGTTTGGGATCGTCGGTCGGCAGGTCGACAAACGTGATAGGTGACGACGTCTTGGTGAGCCGGCGGATGCGCTCGGCGAGGTCGAGCATCGACATCTCGTCAGGGTTCCCGATGTTGATCGGTCCAGCCTCTGAGCTGTCCGCGGCGGCGAGGATGCCCGCGACCGTGTCGTCGACGTAACAGATCGAGCGGGTCTGAGTGCCGTCGCCGGCCACGGTGAGCGGCTCGCCCCGAAGTGCCTGGCTCACGAAGTTGGGAATCGCTCGACCGTCGTCGGGGCGCATCCGCGGGCCGTACGTGTTGAAGATGCGCACGATGCCGGTGTCGACGCCGTGCGCGGTGCGGTAGGCGGTGGTCAACGCCTCGCCGAAGCGCTTGGCCTCGTCATAGACCCCGCGCGGCCCGACGGGGTTGACATTGCCCCAGTAGTGCTCCGGCTGCGGGTGCACCAGCGGGTCGCCGTACACCTCCGACGTCGATGCCAGCACGAACCGCGCATCGTGACGGCGGGCAAGCTCCAACGCGTTCATCGTGCCCATGCTGCCCACTCGCAACGTCTCGATCGGCATCCGCAGGTAGTGGAGCGGCGAGGCAGGGGAGGCAAGGTGTAGCACCCAGTCGACGGGGCCGTCGACGGACAGCTGTGCCGACACGTCCTGGTCGATTACGTCGAGGGACGGGGAAGCGGTGAGATGGCTCAGGTTCGCCGGCGTACCCGTGCTGAAGTTGTCGACGCACACGACGTCGAAACCACGCTCGAGCAGTCGCTCGCATACCCACGAACCCAGAAAGCCGGCTCCACCGGTGACAACGGCCCTGTTGCGCTCAATGCCTGACACCCCTCCTCCTTCCGAACCTGTCAGAACGTAGTCGACCCATAGGTCGAATGGAGTCTGACAAGTCGAGTGGGGGGTGTAAGCGGCGGGTCGGGACGCCTGTATCGCCCCGACCCGCCAGCGACCGGACGCTCCTGGTTGAACGCCGTCGGTCTAGGCGGCTCAACCAACCCGGGTGGCCGACCGCCGTAGCTGTTGTGTGCCCATTTGGGCCGCCTTCAACCGCGCCGTTCGGAGCGCTCGTCTACCTCGGTGACGATGTGTTCTGCGACGCGGCGTAGCTTGACGTTTCCCGTCTGGGAGGCCCGGGTCAGGAAGGCAAAGGCCGCCTCCTCGTCGATGCGATAGCGTTCCATGACGATCCCGATCGCCTGCCCGATGACCTTGCGCCGCTCCAGCGCCTCGGCGAGGTCATTCATTTGCAGACAGTAACCAAGCGCCACGGCGGCGTGGGTGGCGAACAGGCCGGTTACCACTGGGGACCCGCCACAAGCCCCGGTTGACAGTGAGTACAGGTTCAGGCATGCACGCACGTTGCCCGACACGGGCAGTGGCAGGGTCGTCTGGGCGGCGATTCCTGACGCTGCGACCTTCGGACCGTACAACGGCCAGCGGGGATCTTGGGCGAGATCGACCGAGCGGGCGGCCCGCGACGTCGCCATGACATCTCGGCACGGCCCCTCCGCCAACTCGTGCTGCAGCCTATCGGCCTCGAGCACCCGGGGATCGGTAGGAGCCAGCATGCGCACCGGCGCTCGGCCGCGCGCAAGACACATGCTGGCGAAGTCGACGTGGGGGAGATGGTCCAGAGCGGCTTGAGTGATGAGGCGGCCGGCGTCGCCTGCCTTAGCGGGTTTGGTGAGCGCAGCGGCTACCTCGACCATCACGGCGTCGAGGGGCTCGTCTGCGTGCACCGCGCCTCCTACTCCCGCAAGCCGATCAGCTGGTGCTTACACCGTAAGCCGATGTTGGCGATACCTTACACCGTAAAGGGGAACCTGTTCAAGAGGGATCGGCGCATAGTCGGTGCCGCGAACTTGGCCGCCCACCTTGTGCCACGCACAGGCGCATGGCGATGGCTAGCGTGGGTAGGTATTAGGTAGGCGGGAGACAGCCACCCGATCCGCTCATTGGGCAGAGGAGGCAGCATGCCAGCGCCAGACAGCGATGGCGTCGTTGATGCCGATGTCGCCGTGATTGAGGGGGGGACCCTGCCGTCGGCGCGCGTGCCCCTTGACCGGGAGCGCATATTGACCACGGCGGTGCAGTTCATCGACGAGCACGGGTTGCTCGACCTCACGATGCGCAAGCTCGGGGCGGTGCTTGGCGTCGAGGCCATGTCGCTGTACCGCTATGTACCCGGTCGAGAGGAACTGCTCGACGGGATCGTCGACACGATCGTCGGCGAAATGTATGACGACGAGGACGTAATCGAGGCACCGCAAGACGGCTGGCCCGATTTCCTGCAGCGTCTTGCTCACGGGGTGCGCCGCATCGCGCTTGCCCATCCCATTGCATTTCCGTTGGTTGCATCTCGGCCGCCTGAGGCTCCCTGGCTGCGGCCGCCACTGCGCAACCTGCACTGGGTGGAGTCTTTCCTGAACGGGCTGATCGATGAAGGGTTCAGCGACAAGGCAGCGGTGGCGGCGTACCGGGCCTTCACGAGCTTCCTGCTCGGCCATCTGCTGCTTGAGGTGTCGTCGCTCGGTGCCGATGTCGGTCCCCTTGACGTCTTGGACTCAGGGGAGAACGAGTCGGAGGACCTGGCGGACTACCCCGTCGTCAAGCGGTTGAGCGGCGCCTTGGCCGAGGACCATTCCGCTGTCGAGTTCGAGGAGTCGCTGGAGAGCCTGCTCGACCGCATCGCTCTGCTCCGGCAAACCGCCGACTGATCGTCCCCGGGAGAGCCGCCGGGAGTAGTGTCTAACAAAACTTGATTGTGTCTGACATAATAGAGGTACACCCGGGGCACCAGCCCTGGAGAGAACCCGATAGGGGTACCCATGACCGACCAACCAACCGAGACCAGTATGGACGAGCGCGCGCAGAACCCAGGTGCGCCGGTGAAGCCCAAGGGCAAGCGCGGCAAGGCCGGCAGGCCGTCGCTCGATGAGTCCCAGAAGGGCGGGAAAGCCTCACCGCAGATCGCCTTCCGGGTGAATCCGGCCGTACGCAACAAGGCCCAGCAGGTAGCCGAGAAGGAAGGGCTCAACGTCTCACAGCTCGGCCGCAAGGCGCTGAAGGAATACCTGGCCAAGCACTGACGCAGGCTCGCGGGAGCCGCTCGCATCCGGTACAGCAAGTGTCCGATGACCAGGTCACCGCTGTCCGGCCGTGAGCGGCTCTCGCGCTAGTTCCTCGCCCAAGTGGTGACGTGGCGCGGCTGCTTGGTCGCCTTCAGTGACGCCCGTCTCAGCGCCGTGGGAACGCGGAAACTAAGAATGCGGTTCCCGCCCCAACTCGGGCTTTGACATTTTCCAGAGCAGGCATACGATCGCCCAGACCTAACTGAATAGCACCCGCGCTGGACGCCGAGTCCTGCCCCCAAGCGCAGGTGATTCCCGCCGCCTAGACGAAATGACATCTCACACGGGGCAGGAGTGGGGGACCCACTCCCGCACGGCGCAGCGACCAGATCGGATCGCCGCAATCGTGCTCGGGGTTAAGTCGCCATCCGTGGCGGCCGAGCACCTTCTCGCTCGAACCCGACAGCTCACCTCACAGGCGTGAGAAGGAGACCTTCCATGCCTGCCTTCGCAGCCTGGCGTCGCATTGTCGCCGCCTTCCCCGTCCTGCTCGTCACCGCCTTGACAATGACGCTGGTGACCGCCGCTCCCGCTGACGCGCACCGCACCAAGCGCGCAACCAAGATCCACCACGCCGTCCAGATCGCCGTCAACCAGAAGGGCGACCCCTACACCTACGGCTACGCCGGCCCCAACCGCTTCGACTGCTCGGGGCTGCCGATGTACTCCTACCGTCGGGCGGGGCTGTCCTTGCCGCGCACCGTCGACGCGCAGTATGCGGCCGTGCGGCACATCCCCAAGCGCAAGATGCGTCGCGGGGACCTGATGTTCTTCCACAGCGGTGGGAACATCTACCACACGGCCATCTTCCTCGGCCGCAACAACGGCCGGGTGTGGCTGCTGCACGCGTCACGATCAGGTACGCCGGTCAAGCGCGACCCGCTGTGGACCTCGTCGTGGTACGGCGGCACGCTCCGTCACCGCTGACCGTTCGGGTTGCAGACCCGACTAGGTGACACGCCTCTCGGCAGGGCCGTCCTGAATTCAGGACGGCCCTGCGGCACACTTGCGCCATGCTTCCTGCTCGACCCTCCGTGCGGCGTGCCCGGCGCCCGCACCGCCGCCGCCTTACGGCTGCCGCCCTCGCAACTCTTGTCTCGCTCGCCCTCGCGGCCTGTGGCGGTGGCGACGGCGACGCCGAAACGAACGTCAGCGCCGAATCTGACGTCAGCCCCGAATCGGACGTCGGCGACGGTCCCGATGAGGTGGCCGGCACCGCCTCCGCGGTTCAGCTGAACGGTGTGTGGCCGCTGACCGGCGAGACCCTCGAGGGGGATCTGCCGAGCCACCCGGTCTATGCCGTCAAGATCGACAACACAGCCGGTTCTGCGCCCCAGATCGGCCTCTCCTCCGCCGACATGATCGTGGAGGAGCTCGTCGAGGGCGGTCTCACCCGGCTCGCTGCGTTCTACTACACGACGGTGCCAACCGTCGTGGGTCCGGTCAGATCGATGCGGGCCTCCGACATCGGCATCCTCAAGCCGGTCGACGCCACCATGGTCGCCTCCGGTGGAGCTCCGATAACGGCCAAGCGAATCGCCAATGCGCAGATCGCTACGGTGAGGGAGACGACGGAGGGGCCGACCGGGTTCTATCGCGACGAAAGCCGCCCCGTGCCGTACAACCTCTTCGTCAAGCTCACACAGACGGCTGCCAACCCCGGACGGAACTGGGCGCCACCGAGTGATCCCTACCTGCCGTTCGGGGACGAGAGCGACTTTGCTGGCACCGTGCCGGTCAGGACCGTCGAGGCAAAGTTCTCCGAGTCCCACACCACCTCGTGGGTCTACTCAGGCAACGGGTGGACCAGGCCCACCTCGTACACGCAGCCGCAGGACGACTTCATCGCCGACAACCTGTTGTTGTTGCGCGTCGAGGTAGGAGACGCCGGATACGTCGACCCGGGCGGCTATTTCGTGCCCGAGACCTTCTTCTTCGGCACCGGAGACGCGGTCTTGGTGCACGGCGACAAGGCACTGAAGTGTGTGTGGAGCAAGAAGGACAAGGGCAGCCCGCTGCAGCTGTCAACGACGGCCGGTGACGACGTGATTGTTCCCGCCGGCAACACCTGGATCGAGCTGATCCCGACCAAGCAAGGGCAAGTCACGCTTGGCAAATAGCATGGGGGCATGGTCGCCGCTCCGTCCGTTTCCTACTCGATCACCGTCCGGCTCGTCGTACCAGCCGGAGGAGCTGGGGTAAGCCAGCTCACTCACGCCGTCGAGGGCGCCGGAGGGCTGGTCACCGCACTCGACGTCTCGGCGTCGGGCGCCGACTCGTTGCAGATCGACGTCACCTGTGCTGCCCGCGACACCACTCACGCCGACGACATCGTCGCTGCGCTGGACTCAGTGGACGGGGTCGACGTCCACAAGGTCTCAGACCGGACGTTCCTGATGCACCTCGGCGGCACGATCGAGATGGCGTCGAAGCACCCCATCCGCAACCGCGATGAGCTGTCGATGGTGTACACCCCTGGTGTGGCCAGGGTCTGCCTGGCGATCGCCCGCAATCCCGACGACGCCCGCCGGCTCACGATCAAGCGCAACTCCGTCGCCGTGGTCACCGACGGATCGGCCGTGCTCGGCCTGGGGAACCTCGGACCGGCTGCCGCCTTACCCGTGATGGAGGGCAAGGCAGCGCTGTTCAAGCGCTTCGCCGGCATCGACGCCTGGCCGCTGTGCCTCGACACCCAAGACGTCGACGAGATCGTGCGGACGGTTCAGGTGCTGGCCCCCGGCTTCGCCGGGATCAACCTCGAAGACATCTCTGCCCCCCGCTGCTTCACGGTCGAGGCCCGGCTGCGGGAGCTGCTCGACATCCCGGTCTTCCACGACGACCAGCACGGTACGGCGATCGTGGTGCTCGCCGCGTTGACCAACGCGCTGCGGGTGGTCGGCAAAGATCTCGCCCAGGTGCGCATCGTGATGTCGGGTGCTGGAGCCGCCGGCACAGCAATCGTCCGGCTCCTGGTCGAGGCTGGCGCGAAGGACGTCGTGGTGGCCGATGTAGACGGCGTGATCCACGCGGAGCGGGCCGGGTTGAACCCGTCGCTGCGCTGGATCGCCGAGCACACCAACGCCGCCTCGTTCACCGGTTCCCTCAAGGAGGCAGTTCGCGGCGCCGACGTGTTCATCGGGGTGTCTGCCCCGGACCTGCTCGACGGCGACGACATCGCGGCGATGGGAACCGACGCTGTGGTGTTCGCGTTGGCGAATCCCGACCCGGAGGTCGACCCTGCTGTGGCTCGCCAGCACGCCGCAGTGGTGGCGACGGGCAGGTCCGACTACCCCAACCAGATCAACAACGTGTTGGCGTTCCCCGGAGTGTTCCGGGGCCTGCTCGACGCGGCCGCGTCGACGATCGAGTCACCGCTGCTCGTTGCGGCGGCGCATGCCATCGCGTCGTCGGTCTCCGACACCGAGCTCAACGCCAACTATGTGATCCCCAGCGTCTTCCACGAGGACGTTCACAAGGCGGTAGCGGCAGCTGTCAAGGACGCCGCATCGGGGAGAGGCCGCTGATGGTGTTTCACACGGGGCAGTTGCTCGTCGCCACGCCTCGCCTGCTCGACCCGAACTTTCGCCGCGGAGTGCTGTTCGTCCTCGACCACGACTCCGACGGCGCTCTCGCGGTCGTCCTCAACCGGCCGTCTGAGCTTCCGCTCGAGGTCGTGCTGCCCGGGTGGGGTCAGGCAGTTGTCGAGCCGCCCTTGCTCTTCTCCGGAGGCCCCGTCGCGCAGGACTCGGCACTGGCGGTGGGACTGGCGGTGGGCGCCGGTCCTGACCTCGGCTTCAAGCGGCTGAGTGGCGAGTACGGGTTGGTCGACCTCGACCTGCCAGCCGAGTCGTTGCTGTCGGACCTGCAGGGGGTGCGGGTGTTCTCCGGCTATGCGGGGTGGGGCGAAGGGCAGCTTGAGGCTGAGATCGCCGAGGGTTCGTGGTACGTCGTGAACGCCGTACCCACCGACGTGCTGACGCCCGAGCCGGCCGGGCTGTGGAGCACCGTGTTGCGACGCCAGCACCACGAGCTGGCCTATGTGGCGAACTTCCCCGACGACCCGAGCATGAACTAGACCGGATCCGGGCACGCCGTAGACTGCCCGAGGTGAGCACCACACTCGGTCCCGCGCCGGAAACGCTCGAGGACCGCCGTACCGAGGAGTCCCTCGACCACGGCGATCATGACCGCTTCAGCCACTACGCGCGCAAGGACAAGCTGACCGAGGCGATGGTGATGGGAACACCCGTCGTGGCGTTGTGCGGCAAGGTCTGGGTTCCCAGCCGCGACCCGCAGAAGTACCCCGTGTGCCCCGCTTGCAAGCAGGTGTGGGAGTCGCTGTCTGCTGGCCAAGACGACAGCGACAGCTGACGTAACCGGTTGGCCACTTCGACAGACGAGCTGACGCCCAGCCTGCTCAGCTCCCCGCACCGGGTGCTCTCCGCGGGCATTTTCGCGCTCATTGCCTGTGTCGCCTTCGAGTTCATGGCGGTCGCCACGGCGCTGCCGGTGGCCGCCAAGCAGCTCGGCGGCCTGGCGCTGTACCCCTGGGCACTGACGGGGTTTCTCGGCGCGGCGATGTTCGCCAACGGAGTGGCGGGGGAGTTGTGCGACCGCATCGGCCCCCGGCTGCCGCTGTCGTTCGGCGCGGCGGCGTTCGCCGGTGGTCTGGTGCTGTCGGGGTCGAGTACGTCGATGCCGATGCTCATCGCCGGACGTGTCGTGCAGGGAATCGGGGCGGGGTTCGTCATCGTCGCCGTCTACGTGATCATCGCCCAGTGCTACCCCGAATCGCATCGACCCAAGGTCATGTCGCTGCTCTCCACCGCATGGGTGCTGCCCTCCGTCCTGGGGCCGTTCATTGCCGGCGGGCTCACGGAGTATGTGTCGTGGCGGTGGGCGTTCTTGGCGCTCGCGCCGCTGGTCGCGATTCCGCTCGCGGTGATCCTGCCGCGCATGGCCGGCAGCACCGGATCCGACGTACGACGATCGCGACGCGTGCTGCTGGCCGCGACGATGGCGGCCGGCGCCGCGCTGCTGCAGTGGGCGGGCATCGAGGCCGAACGTGCCAGCTGGGTGGCGGCCGGTGCAGCGTCAGCGATCGGCCTCGTACTGATCGTTGCCGCCGCCCGCGAGCTGTTCCCGGCGGGAACGCTGCGGCTAAGACGGGGCCTGCCGGCTGTCGTCGCGTTCCGCGGGGTGCTGGCTGGCGGTTTCTTCGGCTGCGAGGCCTATGTGCCGTTGATGCTGGTTGAGCACAGAGGCGCCACGCCGACAATGGCGGGGCTTGCCGTGGCCGGTACGGCGGTTGGCTGGTCAACGGGGTCGTGGTGGCAAGGCCGACAAGGGCTGAAGAGCCCCCGCTACCAGCTCGTGCGCCGAGGGGCTGCGGTCACCGCGGTCGGCGTGCTCATCACCGGGACGGCCGCGATCGCCACCGCCGCGCTCGTCGTGCCGGCGTGGCTGGCAGGGATCGGACTCATCGTCGCCGGGCTGGGGATGGGCCTGGCGATGTCGAGCAACTCCGTGCTGTTGTTCGACTACTCACCTGCCGAGGACCGCGGCGCGAACTCGGCCGCCATCCAGATGAGTGACGGACTTGGCGGTGTGCTGGTCATCGGTGGGGCCGGCGTCGTGTACGCGCTGTGGCGCGACACGCTGCCAGCCTCCACCCTCTTCTTGCTGTTGTTCGCGATCTCGTTCGTGGTCATGCTTGCCGCCGTCGCCGTTGGTTTCAGGGTACGGCGACCGCGCTGACCGGTGGCGAGGTCAGCGGGCGGTGGAGCCCCCCACCGACGCGGTGGAGCCCCCCACCGACGCAGCAGACGTCTTGCGGCTGCCGACGCGCTCGCCCGTCTCGGTGTCGAACACGTGGATGTCCTTGGGGTCTGCTGTGACGCGAACGGTTGAGCCCTTCTGGAGGTGGTGGCGCGCCCCGACCCGGACAATGACATCGGGCCCACCGGCGAGCGTGGTGGTGGCGTCCGTCGTCTCAGCGCAGCCGTACATGTAGGCGTCGGCACCGAGCTCTTCGGTAACGAGCACCTTGACCGGCAGACCCTGCCCGTTGTCGGAGATGCGCAGGTCTTCCGGGCGGATGCCGATCGTCACAGATCCGGTGTGGCCGGCCCGATCCTGGGCGGTGATCGGCAACGAAATGGGCTGGCCGCCGATCGTGGCGCCTGATTCGGTGAGCTGGCCCTCGAGAAGGTTCATCGCCGGCGAGCCGATGAACCCTGCGACAAACAGGTTCGCAGGGTCGTCGTACAAGGCGAGCGGTGTGTCAACCTGCTGCAGAATGCCGTCTTTCATCAGCGCCACCCGGTCGCCCATCGTCATGGCCTCGACCTGGTCATGGGTGACGTAGACGGTGGTGGTTCCGAGCCGCTGCTGCAGGGAGGCGATCTGCGTGCGGGTGGTGACGCGCAGTTTGGCGTCGAGGTTGGAAAGTGGTTCGTCCATGCAGAAGACCTGCGGGCTGCGCACGATCGCCCGGCCCATCGCCACCCGCTGGCGCTGACCACCAGACATCGCCTTCGGCTTGCGGTCGAGGAACTCGCTCAGCCCGAGCAACTCAGCGGCCTCAGCCACTCGCTTGGCTCGCTCCTCCTTGCTGACGCCGGCCAGCTTCAACGCGAAACCCATGTTGTCAGCCACCGTCATGTGCGGGTAGAGCGCGTAGTTCTGGAAGACCATGGCGATGTCGCGGTCTTTGGGGGCGATGTTGGTGACATCGCGGTCACCGATGAAGATCTGGCCCTCCGTGACCTCTTCGAGGCCGGCCAGCATGCGCAGCGAGGTGGACTTCCCGCAACCGGAGGGACCGACGAGCACCATGAACTCGCCGTCGCCGATCTCGAGGTTGAGCTTGTCAACGGCGGGCGTCGTCGCCCCGGGGTAGAGGCGGCTGGCGTTCTGGAATGACACAGTGGCCATGACGAAGACTTCCCTTCACCGGCAGGCACGTGCCGGACGATCCGAGTAAAGGTGGACCTTCGGCAGTCTGCCAGACCCGGTCAGGCGTGTCACTAGACCTCGCCCGTCGCTGTGGCCAGCAGCGGAAGCATCCGCGGCTCCACCTGGGTCGCCAGCGTGATCATCGTGGCGGAACGCTCGATACCGGGGTAGGAGACGACGGCATCGAGGACGCGTTGCAGGTCGGAGTTCGACCGGGCCACCACCCGGCACCACAGGTCGCCGGGGCCGGTAACGGTGTGCGCCTCGATGACCTCGGGGATCTGCGCCAGATGCTCGCCAACAGGGTCGTGGCCACCGCCTTGGCGGATCTCCAGCGTGACGAACGCGGTCACCGGGTAGCCGAGCGCTTCGGGGTCGAGCTCAGGCCCCCAGCCGCGCACCACACCTGAGCGCTGCAGCCGGTCAAGGCGGGCCTGCACGGTGCCGCGGGCGACAGCCAGCCGACGCGACGCCTCCAGTACGCCGATGCGTGGCTCTGCCGCGAACAACTGCAGCAAGCGTTCGTCGAGGGAGTCCAGGGCCACTTTCGGGTCCTTCCTCGGGGGTGTGCCGGTGAGCAAGCTGACCACCGAATGGCGTGGCCATTCCTCACAGACTGGACAACTTGCTCAACAGTCTACGCAGGTGTTGCGCACTCTGCCCGGTGACGAACACAATCCGGCCATGAGCGAAACCCTTACCCCCCAAGAAGCCCAGGCCGACCTCACCCTCGAGCAGCTCAAGCAGCTGGTCGGACTGGTGGACTACGACGAGTCCCGGGACCCGTTCCCGGTCACGGCAATGGACGCAGTCGTCTTCGTGGTGGGCAACGCCACTCAGACGGCGCACTTCTATCAGCTCGCGCTGGGCATGGACCTCGTCGCCTACACCGGGCCCGAAACGGGTGTCCGCGACCACAAGGGCTTCGTGCTGAAGTCCGGTTCGGCGCGGTTCGTGTTCAAGGGCGGTGTCAGCCCGGACAGTCCGTTGCTCGACCACCATCGCCGGCATGGCGACGGTGTCGTGGACTTGGCGCTGGAGGTGCCCGACGTCGACAAGTGCATCGCCCACGCCCGTCGGATGGGGGCGACCATTCTCGAGGAGCCGCACGACATAACCGATGACCAGGGCACGGTGCGGATGGCTGCCATCGCGACGTACGGAGAGACTCGGCACACGCTCGTCGACCGCAGCCGGTACTCCGGTCCCTACCTGCCGGGTTACGTCGCGGCGACGACGCGGGTGACGCGGCCGGCGGACCACCCCAAGCGCTTGTTCCAGGCGGTCGACCACTGCGTCGGCAACGTCGAGCTGGGCCGGATGGACGAGTGGGTCGAGTTCTACAACAAGGTGCTGGGTTTTGTGAACATGGCCGAGTTCATCGGCGACGACATCGCCACCGACTACTCCGCGCTGATGTCGAAGGTGGTGTCCAACGGCAACCACCGGGTGAAGTTCCCGCTCAACGAGCCGGCCGTCGCCAAGCGCAAGTCACAGATCGACGAGTACCTGGAGTTCTACGGGGGCGCCGGCTGCCAGCACATCGCGCTCGCCACCGGAGACATCCTGGGCACCGTCGACCAGTTGCGCGCCAACGGCGTCGACTTCCTGCCGACCCCCGACTCCTACTACGACGACCCTGAGCTGCGGGAGCGCATCGGCAAGGTGCGGGTGCCGATCGAGGAGCTCAAGAAGCGCGCGATCCTTGTCGACCGCGACGAGGACGGTTACCTGCTGCAGATCTTCACCAAACCGATCGGCGACCGACCGACGGTGTTCTACGAGTTCATCGAACGGCACGGTTCGCTCGGATTCGGCAAGGGCAACTTCAAGGCGCTGTTCGAGGCGATCGAGCGCGAACAGGCGGCGCGCGGCAACCTGTGACGTTGCGCGGCAGATTTTTCGGCCACCGGCGCAACCAAATGCGGGTCGGTAAACGTCTTAACAAGTGACGAGGGAAGCGAGAGCAGCGGGTTCCGGTATGCCGGAGCCCGCTGTCGCATGTCGGGGCCCCCTTTGGGATCGCGGCGGCCCGCCGACGCCCGTCGGCACCCGCAGTGGCGTGCGGGTGAGTAGCATTCTCTGCCGAGCAGAACCCGCTGGCAGGGCCCGCGACCGGGTCAGACAGTCGCCGGTGAGACGGGCCGCGAGGGGCCGAGATGCGTTCACGATGGCCGACGACCCCGCGAGCACTGACCGCGCGAAGCGCTCCGACCACAGTCCCTGGAACTGGTTGTTGCTGCTGCCGCTGATCGCCACGCTGCTCGTTCTGCCGCTCTTCAATCGGGTGTCTCCCGACCTCGCGGGGATCCCGTTCTTCTACTGGTACCAGCTCGCCGCGATCGGGATCGGCGTCGCCTGCACGCTCATCGTCTACCGGATGACGAGGAGATAGCGCCGTGTTCGACAACGTCGACTGGGTCCAGTTCACCGTCTTCACGGCTCTTGTTCGTCTTTGTCAGCGCGCTGGGGTTCCTGGCGGCGCGCTGGCGCAAGGCCGAGGACCTCGAGCACCTTGACGAGTGGGGCCTGGGCGGCCGGAACTTCGGTTCGTGGGTCACCTGGTTTCTGATCGGTGGTGACCTCTACACCGCCTACACCTTCGTCGCCGTACCAGCTCTCGTCTTCGGTGCCGGTGCGATCGGGTTCTTCGCGGTCCCCTACACCGTGATCGTCTACCCGATGGTGTTTCTCGTGCTGATCCGGCTGTGGTCGGTGAGCCACGTGCACGGCTTCGTCACGCCGGCGGACTTCGTCCGGGCCCGCCACGACTCGTCGACGCTGGCGCTGCTCGTCGCGATCACCGGCATCGTCGCGACGATGCCCTACATCGCCCTGCAGCTGGTCGGCATCGAGGCGGTCCTCAAGGCGATGGGCGTGACCGGGCACCTGCCGATCATCGTGGCGTTTGCGATCCTCGCGGCCTACACCTACAACTCCGGACTGCGCGCGCCGGCCCTCATCGCGTTCGTCAAGGACACGCTGATCTACCTGGTGATCATCGTCGCGGTGATCGTGATCCCCTACAAGCTCGGCGGTTGGCAGGAGATCTTCGGGGCGGCGGAGCAGAAGTTCGCCGCCTCACCGAACCCGGCCGACGGTGTGCTGCTGGCCGGTCCGGTGCAACTGCAGTACGCGACGCTCGCCTTCGGCTCGGCGCTTGCGCTGTTCTCTACCCGCACTCGATCACCGGCGTCCTCGCCTCCCGCGACCGCAACGTGATCAAGCGCAACATGGCGGCGCTGCCTGCGTACAGCTTCATCCTCGGGCTGCTGGCGCTGCTCGGCTACATGGCGATCAAGGCCGGGATCGTCCCGATCGGCGCCGACCCCGAGGCTGGGGAGCCGGGTGACGGCAACACGATCGTGCCGCTGCTGTTCGACCAGATGTTCCCGAGCTGGTTCTCCGGTGTGGCGTTCGCCGCCATCGGGATCGGCGCGCTGGTGCCCGCCGCCATCATGTCGATCGCGGCCGCGAACCTGTGGACCCGCAACATCTACAAGGAGTACATCAACAAGGACGCGACGCCGGCCCAGGAGGCCCAGAGCAGCAAGCTGGCGTCGCTTGTCGTCAAGGTGGGCGCTCTCGTCGCGATCATCGCGCTCGACCCGCAGTTCTCCATCGACCTGCAGCTCATCGGCGGGATCATCATCTTGCAGACGTTGCCTGCGGTCGTGCTCGGCCTGTACACCCGCTGGTTCCACCGGTGGGCGCTCATCGCCGGCTGGGCGGCGGGCATGGCGGTGGGGTTCTGGGCGACGTACCAGATCCAGCAGAAGGTCTTCAACGCCGACGGCACCGTCACAGTTACGAAGGAGCACTTCGGGGGTTCGGCGTTCCCGCTGTCAGAGCTGGGCTTCGACACTCCGAACGTGATCTACGCGGGGTTCCTCGCGATCATCGCCAACCTCGTGGTATGCGCCGTGACCACGATGATCTTCCGTGCGATGAAGGCGCCCGAGGGTCACGATGCGACCAGCCACTCGGAGTACTTCGCCGACCAGGACGACCCGCGCCTGCAGGATCTCCCCGAGGTCGTGCACTAGAGGCCGCGCAGCAGGTACGCCGTCAGCGGGGCGTAGAGGTCCGGCAGCACGCCGTCATCGAGCGGCACCGATACGAGCACCTTGCCGAGCGCCTCGCCGATGAACAACGCCGGGTCGTTGCAGTCGGCGAACCCCACCGCCGCCACACCCGCCTGACCGGCCGCGCCGGCATACCCGTGGTCGGCGATCACCAGGTCGGGCGGCGCTTCTTCCCGGGTGGCAAGGTCCTGCAGCATCGCGATCATCGGCCCGGGCGAGTGAGTGTGCTTGAGCGCGGCCCCGCTGCTCACCATCGCAACGCCAGCCATGTGGACGATGTGAGGGCGCGAGCCGTCGTCGACGTCGACGACCTGCCCGGCAGCGGGCGTCAGCAGCTGGCACCCAGCAGCCGTGAGCGTCCGGGCGATTTCAGCATGGATGGCCAGCAGGGCACCGGGGTGTCCGGTGGCGAGTAGCACCCGCTCGCGCCTCTCGACCGCCTGCCGTATGCGCGCCGACATCCGGTCCAGCGCGTCGAGCGTGCGGTCGGGATCGATCGTGTCGACGCCCTCGGTGAACGCCTCGTCGGGAGAGACGCCCACCGTGGCCGCCATCAGCGCGAGGATGGCGGCCGGCGTCCACTCTCTGCCGTAGTCCAGCCCAAAGGTGTAAAGCGGCTCACGGGCGCTGCACCGCGCGAAGTTGCCGAGATTGGTGCTGCGCGGAGTGGCGACCTCCCCGGCGATGCGGCTGTGGAGCAGGTGCTCGCGCAGTTCCGCTCGGCTGACAGCGCCGCCGGACGGTGGGGACGAGGACGGACGCTCAGCTGATCGCAACGCCGGCCGCCTGCATCTCCGCTAGCGCTGCGTCGGTGGTCGGCGCGGCGACCCCGGCGACCAGGTCGGTGAGCACCCGGACCGAGAAGCCCTCCCGCTGGGCGTCGAGTGCGGTGGCCCGAACGCAGTAGTCCGTGGCGATCCCGCAGATCTCGACGTCGGTGACATCGTGCTCGCGCAGCCACTGCGCGAGCGGTCGCCCGTCTGCCGCCGTCCCCTCGAAACCGGAGTACGCCGCCTGGTGCTCGCCCTTGAGGAAGACGGCGTCGAACGGTTGGGTGCCGAGGTTGGGATGAAACGCCGCGCCGTCGCTTCCAGCGACGCAGTGGGGAGGCCAGGAGTCGACGAAGTCAGGATGGCTCGAGAAGTGGTCGCCGGGGTCGATGTGGTGGTCGCGGGTAGCAACGACGACGGCGTATTCCCGCTCGTTCGGTGCCGCCTCCGACCAGCGTTGCAGGCGCTGACTGATGCGAAACGCCACGTCGGCGCCACCCTCCACCGCCAGACTGCCGCCTTCACAGAAGTCGTTCTGCACGTCGACGACGATGAGGGCCTTGATCACAACTCCTCCTCAGGGCGCGGCTACTGCCGTTCACGTTAGCTGTTGGCGCCAGAGTGGCCAGAGCCGCCAGGGCCGCTACCTTCGGCCGACGAACTCCGTCTCGATCGCGGGCTCCCCGCGCGAAAGTTTGCGGCTCTCGACCGGCAGCTCGGCCACGGCGGCTCGGTGCCGCTCGCGGGCGGCGAGGAGGGGTTCCCGGCCGATGATCTCACCGTTGCGGATCAGCGCCCGCAGCAGCGGCCGGTCGTTGCCGTCGTCGGCAGGCTCTTGGTCGATGCCGACGACCTCGACTTCAGCGACGCCTGCGGCGTTGCGTCGTCGCAGCGCCCACTTTCGACCACCGCGTGAGGTCTTGTCGGTGCTCCGCTTGGCCACCGAGACCATCGGCGCGTCCGACGCCGTCGATGCGGCACGGGAGACAAGCTTGTAGACGAAGCCACAGGTTGGGTGCCCAGAGCCGGTCACCAGCGACGTGCCAACGCCGTACCCGTCGACCGGTGCCGCAGCAAGACCGGCCACCGCGAACTCGTCGAGGTCACCGGTGACGACGATTCGGGTCTTTGTCGCGCCCAGGGCGTCGAGCTGCACCCGGACCTGTCGGGCCAACACGCCGAGGTCGCCGGAGTCGATACGGACCGCGCCCAAATCTGGCCCTGCGACGTCGACGGCGACCCGCACCGCCTCGGCGATGTCGTAGGTGTCGACGAGCAGCGTCGTGTCACGGCCCAGCGACTCGACCTGGGCCACGAACGCATCTCGCTCGCTGTCATGCAGCAGTGTGAAGGAGTGTGCCGCGGTGCCCCGGGTCGGGACGCCGTACTGCATGCCGGCCTGCAGGTTCGACGTCGTGTCGAATCCGGCGACGTACGCCGCCCGCGCCGCCGCCACAGCTGCCGACTCGTGGGTACGCCGAGAGCCCATCTCGATGCAGGGCCGCCCCTCGGCCACCGCGATGACCCGGGA
Organism: Nocardioidaceae bacterium; assembly: GCA_030447805.1. Lineage (GTDB taxonomy): Bacteria > Actinomycetota > Actinomycetes > Propionibacteriales > Nocardioidaceae > JAUJOE01. Next base: position 282,831 of record JAUJOE010000002.1, read on the forward strand.
AGCCGCGGAGGCCACCGCCGAGTCGAAGTTGAGTATCGACAGCAACAGTGTCTCGAGGACGACGGCCTCGGCGAAACTGGCCTCGACAACCAGCAGCGGACTGCCGGGGAAGTAGGCATCGCCCTCGCCGTAACCCCAGATGTTTCCGGTGAACGCGTAACCGGCGAGCCACTCATGAGTGCGCTCATCGATGACCTGGTGCTCGCGGAGGTAGTCGAGCTGAGCGCCGTCGAAGCGGAACGACTCGACAGCGTCGAGCATGCGCCCGGTGCCGGCGACCACGCCGTACCGTCGGCCCCCTGGCAGTCGGCGGCCGAACAGCTCAAAGACGCTGTGCCGCTGGGCGGTGCCGGAGCGAAGCGCCGCCTGGACCATGGTCAGCTCGTAGTGGTCGGTCAGCAAGGCGGTCGAGTGCACGGACTCAGACTAGGCGAGAATGAGGCGGTGACCGCCCCGGACGCCATCACGGTCGAGCGCCCCGACACCGACGAGGTCGTGTTGCCGGAGCTGCCGTGGCTCACGTTGGTGTGGGACGACCCCGTCAACCTGATGTCGTACGTCACCTTCGTGTTCACCGACTACTTCCACTACCCGAACTCCAAGGCCCGCAAGCTCATGATGCAGGTGCACACCGAGGGGAAGGCGGTCGTCTCCAGCGGCACCCGGGAGGAGATGGAGCGCGATGTGCAGGCCATGCACTCATACGGCCTGTGGGCGACGCTGCAGAAGAGCGACGGATGACGCACTTCCGCCCACACCGCAAGGGGTCGGTGTACGTCGACCTACCGGCGTACGCCGCCCGGCTGCTGGCGAACCTGACCCGCCAGCTGATCGAGCTGCTCCGCGACGGCGAGGGTACGCCGCATCCGGCTGCCGACCCCTTGGAGGCGATGCTGTCGGTCGACGGGCCAAGGGAGGCGCCGGACGATCCCGCGCTGCTGCGCCTACTGCCCAACGCGCACCTCGACGACGAAGAGGCGGCTGCTGAGTTCCGGCGCTACACCGAGCGCAGCCTGCGCGAGGCGAAGGTGGCTGATGCGTCGGTGCTGCTGGACACGATCGGCCGCGTCGATGAGGAGGAGGTCGGCGACCTGGAGTTCGTCGTCGACCCCGCACAGGCGCGGGCGTGGATGCGGTGCTTGACCGCGCTGCGGCTGACGCTCGCGGAGCGGCTGGGTGTCACGGCGGAGGACGAGGACTACTGGGAGGCGCTCGACGACAACGACGAGCGGTTGCCGGTCTATGAGATCTACGGCTGGCTGGGCTACCTGCTCGAGTCGCTGATCGACGCCGTCCGGCGCTGATCTCCCACGGGCGAGCCGGACCTGCGCGACCTATCCTTGAGCCGTGTTGCGGATCGGGCGGGAGGTGTACGACGAGATCGTCGCCCACGCCCGTCGCGACCACCCCGACGAGGCGTGCGGCATCGTGGCTGGCCCCGTTGGCGGCGACGAGCCGACCCGCTTCGTGCCGATGACAAACGCGGAGCGCTCACCGACGTTCTTCCGCTTCGACTCTACGGAGCAGCTGAAGGTCTGGCGGGAGCTCGACGATCGCGATGAGGCGCCGGTCGTGATCTACCACTCGCACACCGCCACAGCGGCGTACCCCTCCCGGACAGACATCGGCCTGGCCGCAGAACCCGACGCGCACTACGTGCTCGTGTCGACGGCAGAGTGTGGAAACGGTGCGGGTCCGGTGGAATTTCGCTCGTTCCGGATTGTTGACGGCATTGTCACCGAAGAACAGGTCGATATCCATCAGTGACGCCGCGCTCGCGACCCGGAAGGCACAGTCCCCATGGCAGTTGAAGTCCGCATTCCCACGATCCTGCGCACCTACACAGGCGGCGCCAAGACGGTCGACGGTAGCGGCGGGACGCTCGCCGAGGTCATCGACAGCGTCGAGTCCGGAAACCCGGGCATCAAGAGCCGCCTGCTCGAGGGGGAAGACCTGCGGCGCTTCATCAACGTCTACGTCAACGACGAGGACGTTCGTTTCCTCAGCGGGCTCGACACGACAGTGACTGATGGCGACGTCGTGGTCGTCTTGCCGGCGGTGGCCGGGGGACAGTCCGGCAGATGAGGTATGACTCGGCGCTGGACTCGATCGGCAACACACCGCTGGTCGGGCTACCGCGCCTGTCGCCTTCTCCCGACGTACGGCTGTGGGCCAAGCTCGAGGACCGCAGCCCCACGGGGTCCGTCAAGGACCGCGCTGCCGTGCGCATGTTGGTCGACGCCGAGAAGGGCGGTCAGCTGAGGCCGCACTGCACCATCCTCGAACCGACGTCCGGGAATACCGGCATCTCGCTGGCGATGGCAGCCAAGCTGCGGGGCTACCGGCTGGTGTGCGTGATGCCGGAGAACACGTCAATCGAACGTCGTCAGCTGCTGCAGATGTGGGGGGCGGAGATCGTCAGCTCGCCGGCGGCGGGCGGTTCGAACGAGGCGGTCCGCGTCGCCAAACGGTTGGCCGAGGAGCACCCCGACTGGGTGATGCTGTACCAGTACGGCAATCCCGCCAACGCGCTGGCGCACTATGAGGGCACCGGCCCCGAGATCCTCGCCGACCTGCCGTCGGTGACCCACTTCGTCGCGGGGCTTGGGACGACCGGCACGCTGATGGGTGTCGGTCGCTTCTTCCGCGAGCACAAGCCCGCGGTGCGTGTCATCGCCGCCGAGCCGCGGTACGGCGAGCTGGTGTACGGCCTGCGCAATCTCGACGAGGGCTTCGTTCCTGAGTTGTACGACGCTGAGCTGATCGACTCGCGATTCTCGGTAGGCCCGCGCGACGCCGTGCGCCGTACCCGTGAGCTGCTGGAAGCGGAGGGCATCTTCGCCGGCATATCAACCGGCGCGATCCTGCACGCGGCGCTTGCCCAGGCCGCCCGCTGCGTCAAAGCGGGGGAGGCAGCCGACATCGTCTTCGTCGTCGCTGACGGTGGCTGGAAGTACCTCTCGACCGGCGCCTACGAAGGCACCATCGACGAGGCGGAGCAGCGCCTCGAGGGCCAACTCTGGGCCTAAGCCAGGCGCCCACACGCTGCCGACGCGAGCCGCTTGCCCCTGATACCCGCCGAAGTGCTGACCGAAGTCCGCTTTCAGACTCGAAAACGGGCTGATTCGGTGACTTCGGTCAGGGGTTCGGCACGGCTGTGGATAGCCGGGTGCGCCGGGGAGCGCGTCAAGCCACGATAGGCCCATGTCGGTGGTCGAATGGCTGCACCAACTAGGGGGAGTCGCGACCCGGGCGACACTCGTTCGGTTAGCGGGTCGGGCGGACCTCGAACGGGCAGTAGCTGCTGGCGACGTAGTCCGGCTAGCGCGTGGCCGCTACGGATTGCGCGAGATCGACGCGGCGCTAGCGGCGGCCGGCAGGCTTAACGGAGTCCTGTGCCTTACCAATGCGGCCCTGTACCACGGCTGGGAGGTCAAGCAAGTGCCACGCACACCGCACGTGCTGGTCCCGAAGTGGCGTTCGGTCCCCTCCGTTCCGCAGGCCCAAGTGCACCGGGGCAATTTACGCGAGGACCAGATCGACGGGATGGCAACTAGCTGCGAGACCACCCTTGTGCACTGCTTGCGCTCACTGCCCTTCGATGAGGCGTTGGCCATAGCTGACTCGGCTCTTCGGCACGGAGTCGCGCATGGCGTGCTCGATCGCATCGCCGATGGCGCCCGAGGCCCGGGTTGTCCGCAGATACGGGCAGTGGCCCAGCAGGCGTCCGGTTTGGCGGCGAACCCTTTCGAGTCGGTTCTCCGCGCCATCGCCTTGAGCGTGCCTGGATTGGCGGTCAGACCGCAAGTACAGCTGCGTCCGGGAGTGCGTCCCGATCTCACCGATGATCGACTTCGTATCGTCCTCGAGGCGGATTCCTTCGAGTGGCATGGGGGACGTACTGCCTTGGCGCGTGACGCTCGTCGATACAACCTCTTGGTCATCGACGGATGGCTAGTTCTGCGGTTCGCCTGGGAAGACGTGATGAACGATCCCCGATATGTCCGAGAAGTCCTGGTGGCCGCAACCAAGTTCGCCGAAGTGCTGACCAAAGTGGGGCCACGGCGCCGAATCGCCGCCTAATCTCCGACTTCGGTCAGCGGTTCGGCGCGGGCGGCCGACCCAAGGCTGCCGCAACCGCCGCCGGGCCGCGGGTAGGCTTCGAGCCGGCGGCTCTACTCGGCGAGGTGATTGTGCGCGAGATCGTCGTGTTCAGCGGCAGCGCCCATGGCGGGCTCGCCCGCGCCATCTGTGACTCCCTCGCGGTTGGCCTCTCGCCGGTGCAGGTCAACCGGTTCAGCAACGACTGCCTCCAGGTGCAGTTGCAGGCGAACTGTCGTCAGCGCGATGTCTATCTCGTACAGCCTCTCGTGCCGCCGACGCAGGAGCACCTGATGGAGCTGCTGCTGATGATCGACGCAGCCAAGGGAGCTTCGGCTGCCCAGATCACCGCGGTAATCCCGTACTACGCGTACGCCCGGTCGGACAAGAAGGATGCCTCCCGCATCTCCCTCGGCGGCCGCTTGGTCGCCGACATGCTCGTCACCGCCGGCGTCCACCGAATCCTGACGATGACGCTGCACTCCCCGCAGGTCCACGGCTTCTTCTCGGTTCCGGTCGACCACCTCACAGCGCTCGGCGTGCTGGCCGAACACTTCCGAGGTCGCAACCTCGGCGACGCGGTCGTGGTCTCGCCGGACCTGGGTAACGCAAAGACCGCTACCCAGTTCGCCCGGCTCCTCGGCCTGCCGGTGGCGGCCGGTAGCAAGCAGCGGCTGGACGACGAGACGGTGGTAATCGACGCGATCGTCGGCGATGTGGCCGGTCGCAAGGCGGTCGTCCTCGACGACGAGATCGCCAACGGCGGCTCGATCGTCGAACTGCTCGACAAGCTCGCCGAACAGGGCTGCACCGAGGCGGCGGTGGCGTGCACCCACGGCCTGTTCGTCGGCAAGGCCGTCACCAGGCTGCGCGACCACCCAATGATCACCGAGGTGGTCACGACCGACACCGTGCCGGGACCCAGCGACTGGCCAGAGCTCCAGGTGCGCACGGTCGCCGAGGTGTTCGCCGAGGCAATCTCCCGCGTCCATGCCGGCGAGTCAGTCAGCTCGCTCTTCGATGGTGTCGACCCAGCTCACGGGCCGCCCCAGCCGACGCTGCCGTTCGACGACCGACCTGCCGATAACTGACCGCCAGCTCGGCTGGCGGGCCAACTAGCGGTCAGTCTTATCAGCCGCCAGCCTTGGGTCGGCGAAGGGGAGCGACGGCGGTCGACCGGCGGTTCGCCGTAGCAGTCCCGAGCGTCGTACGCTCGCCACCGTGGCAGACGCACCCATCGGCATCTTCGACTCGGGCTTTGGCGGGCTGACCGTCGCGCGGGCGGTGCTTGACCAGTTGCCGCACGAGCCGATCGTCTATCTCGGCGACACCGCCCGACAGCCGTACGGGCCGAAGCCGATCAGCGCCGTACGGCAGTACGCGCTCGAGTGCCTCGACCATCTGGTCGATGTCGGCGTCAAGGCGCTGGTTATTGCGTGCAACTCCGCCAGCGCCGCGATGCTGCGGGACGCCAGGGAGCGTTACCCCGTCCCTGTCGTCGAGGTGATCTTCCCGGCCACCCGGCGCGCTGTCTCGGCGACCCGCTCGGGTCAGGTGGGGGTCATCTGCACGGAGGCGACGAAGACGTCCATGGCGTACGACGACGCGTTCGCCGCGGCGCCACACGTCGCGCTGACCACCAGGGCCTGCCCGCGGTTCGTCCAGTTCGTCGAGGAGGGCGTCACCGGCGGACCAGAGCTGCTGGAGGTCGCCCACGAGTACCTCGACCCGCTGGTTCGGCAGCGCGTCGACACGCTCGTGCTGGGATGCACGCACTACCCGCTGCTCACCGGCGTCATCTCTTACGTGCTCGGCGACGGCGTCACCTTGGTGTCGAGTGCTGAGGAGACCGCGAAGGACGTCTACGCGTTGTTGGTGCGGCAGGGACTGGAGCGCCCCGACCACCTCCCACCACCGGTCCACCGCTTTCTCACCACCGGTGATCCAGCCGAGTTCCGTGACGTGGGGCGACGCTTCCTTGGTCCAGAGCTCGAGCTGGTCGACCGGTTCGCCGAGCCCGTGCGGTGAAGCTCACTGTCGTCGGCTGTTCGGGCTCCCTCCCCGGGCCGGAGTCGGCGGCGTCGTGCTACCTGCTCGAAGCGCCGTACGACGGCCGCACCTTCCGGCTGCTCCTCGACCTCGGTAGTGGTGCGTTAGGGCCCCTGCAGCGTTACGTCGACCTCGCAGAGATCGACGCCGTCGTCCTATCGCACCTGCACGCCGACCACTGCCTGGACCTGTGCGGCTTCTACGTGTTCCGCAAGCACCGCCCTGACGGACCTCTTGGCCAGCTGCCGGTCTACGGCCCAGTCGGCACGGCGGAGCGGATGGCGAGGGCCTACGACCTCGACCCAGCCCACGGCATGCGTGCGGAGTTCGACTTTCGGGCCCTTCCCGAGCAGCCGTTCGCCATCGGCCCGTTCACGGTCAACGCCGCAACGGTCGACCACCCGCCACCGGCATACGCGGTGCGGCTGAGCGACGGTCGGCGCACGCTGGTCTACAGCGGCGACACCGGCCCGTGTACGGCGCTGGACACGCTGGCGGCCGGGTGTGACCTGCTGCTGGCGGAGGCGGCCTTTCGCGAGCGGCCTGACAACCCCGCGCACCTCCACATGACCGGCAGGGAGGCCGCCGGGACCGCCGCGCGAGCCGGCGTCGGCCGACTGGTGCTGACGCATGTCCCACCGTGGCACTCGCCCACTGACGTCCTCGCAGAGGCCGTGCCGCACTTCGACGGCAACATCGAACTCGCGGCACCAGGGAACCAGTTTGACCTGTGATCGAAGTATGCGAGCGACCACTCGGCCGTACGGGAGCGACCATTCGACGGTGCGGGAGGGGGTGGGGTCGGTAGGGTCGCGTGCATGACCCGAGCAGACGGCCGTGCCGCTGATGAGCTGCGCCCAGTCACCCTGACCCGCCACTGGCTCGACCACGTCGCTGGGTCGGTGCTTGTGGAGTTCGGCCGCACCCGAGTGTTGTGCGCGGCGAGCGCGAGCGTTGGCGTACCCCGCTGGCGCCGAGACAGCGGGCTGGGTTGGGTGACCGCCGAGTACGCCATGCTGCCCAGCTCCACGTCCACCCGAAGCGACCGCGAGTCGGTGAAGGGCCGGATCGGAGGGCGCACCCACGAGATCTCCCGGCTCATCGGCCGATCCCTGCGCGCGGTCATCGACTACAAGGCGCTGGGTGAGAACACCATCGTCGTCGACTGTGACGTCCTCCAGGCTGATGGCGGCACCCGCACCGCGGCGATCACCGGCGCGTACGTCGCGCTGGCTGACGCCGTTGCCGACCTGCGGGGCCGAGGCGCGCTGGCCGGTGAGCCACTGATGGAGTCGCTCGCTGCGGTGTCAGTCGGGATCATCGACGGCGAGGCGAGGCTGGACTTGCCCTACGAAGAAGACGTCCGCGCCGAGACAGACATGAACGTCGTCATGACCGGCGACGGCCGGTTCGTCGAGGTGCAGGGCACCGCCGAGGGGGCTCCGTTCGAGCGGGACCTCCTCGACCAGCTACTCGACATGGCCGCCAAGGGGTGCGCCGACCTGACCGCGATCCAGCAGCGCGCGCTCGGCTCGTGACCCGGGTCTTCCTGGCCTCGCGCAACACCAAGAAGCTCGCCGAGCTGCGCCGCATCCTGGGCGTCTCGCTCCCCGACCTGCACGTGCTCGGAATCGACGACGTGACGCCGTACGACGAACCAGCCGAGACCGAGGCGACCTTTGAAGGAAACGCGCTGCTCAAGGCGCGCGCCGGTGTAGTCGCCACCGGGTTGCCTTCGCTGGCCGACGACAGCGGTATCTGCATCGATGCGCTCAACGGCATGCCGGGGGTCTTGTCGGCGCGGTGGGCGGGGCTGGCCAAGGACGACACCGCCAACAACGAGCTGGTCCTGGCGCAGCTCAGCGGCACGCCGGAAGAGCGGCGGGGAGCGGAGTTCCGCTGTGCGCTCGCCTTGTGCCTGCCCAGTGGGCGAGAGCATGTCGAATACGGCGTCCTGCGCGGCCGCGTGCTCACCGAGATGCGCGGCAGCAGCGGCTTCGGTTATGACGTGATCTTCGCCCCCGACGGCGATACGCGCAGCAGCGCCGAGCTGGACGACGAGGAGAAGGACGCGATCAGCCACCGCGGGAAGGCGCTGCGCGCGATGGCGCCAGTGGTCGCCGATCGGCTGGCCGGATAGCGAAGACACGGGTGCGGCCGGTGAGATTCGAACTCACACTGTCACGGACCTAAACCGTGTGCCTCCTGCCGTTGGGCTACGGCCGCTGCCCAGCAATCCTAGGTCCCAGGAGTGCCGGGAGCGGCCGCCAGCGGGGCTTATTGCCAATTGCTCGCAACTGCATATGATAGGCAGTAAGCGATCGAGCCGAGTCCGCGGCTTGCCACTCTCCGACCAGGAGGCCGGATGCACGTCCCCGACGGGTTCATCAACGCGCCAACCTCGGTTGCGACCGGTGTCGTGGCCGCAGGGGCGTTGGCTGTCGCGTTGCGCAAGGCTGGCGACGAGCTGGACGAGAAGACGGCGCCGATGGCGGGGCTGGTCGCTGCTTTCATCTTCGCCACCCAGATGCTGAACTTCCCCGTAGGGGCCGGAACGAGCGGCCACCTGCTGGGGGGCGCGCTGGCCGCGGTTCTGGTGGGCCCATGGACGGCCATATTGTGCATGAGCACTGTGCTGTTGGTGCAGAGCCTGCTGTTTGCCGATGGCGGGCTCACCGCACTCGGGACGAACGTCACGCTGATGGGGATCGTCACCGTCGCCGTCGGATGGGGCATCGTGAAGATCGTGACCGTAGTGGGCCCGAACTCTCCCAAGACCGTCGTGGCCGGAGCAGGTCTCGGGGCGCTGATCTCGGTTCCCGCCGCGGCTTTCGCCTTCGTCGGATTATTTGAGTTCGGCGGTACCGCCGACATCCGGCTGTCCACCCTGATGGCAGCGATGGTCGGATGGCATGTCCTCATCGGAGTGGGAGAGGCAGTCATCACCGCACTCACGGTGAGCAGCGTGTTGGCGGTCAGACCCGATCTCGTGTACGCCGCTCGGCACTTGCTGTCGACAAGACCCCTCGAGATCCGCACCCATACGAAGCCGGCGACGTCATGACGACCGAGTCGACCTCGAGGGTCTCCCCACGCAGCGGCCCGTCCACGAGGACGTTCGCGGTCATCGCCGTGCTGGTGTGCCTGGCCCTGGCTGGGTTGGCGAGCTACTACGCGTCTGGGCACCCCGATGGCCTTAACAAGGTGGCCGCTGACCAGGGGTTGGCCGCCAAGGAGAAATCCAGCGTGGCCGCCGACTCACCACTGGCGGGTTACTCGACGCAGGATGTGTCGAACGATCGCCTCAGCGGGGGCATCGCCGGAGTGGTGGGAGTGACGGTGGTGTTGCTCGGTGCCAGTGGTCTCGCTTACGTCGTACGTCGGCGCGCAGCTAGCTCCGAGAACTGACCTGCCTTGGGCGCCGGGCACGGCCACCGCCTGCACTACCACGGGCACTCTGCGCTGCATCGGATGCCGGCCGAGTGCAAGCTCATCGCGCTCCTGATCTTTGTCCTGGCTGTGGTGGCGACACCACGCACGCAGTACTGGGCATATGGCCTCGACGCGCTGGCCTTGTCAGTCGCCGTCGCCTGCTCGCGGGTCCCGGTCTCGTACTTGGCCAAGCGGATGGTCGTCGAGACACCGTTCGTCGTCTTTGCCGTTCTGCTGCCGTTCATCGCCGTCGGGGAGCGCACCCAGTTCCTCGGCGTCACGGTGTCGGCTGACGGACTTGAGGCCGGCTTGTCGCTGCTGGCCAAGGCGACTCTCGGGGTGGCGGCGGGTCTGCTGCTCGCGGCGACCACCGAGCCACGGGATCTCCTCGCCGGTCTGGAGGGCAAGCTCCCGCAGCAACTGGTCCAGATCATGGCGATGATGATCCGCTACCTCGACGTCACCAGCGATCAGCTTCGCCGCATGCGCATCGCTCGGGAGTCGCGCGGCTTCGTAGCGACCCAGCCTCGGCACTGGCCAGTTCTCGGGCACGCCGCGGGGGCGTTGTTCGTCCGGTCATACGAGCGGGGCGAGCGCGTTCACCTCGCAATGCTGTCGCGCGGCTACTCAGGTAGCCTGCCGGGGCTCACCCCGGCTCGGGCTTCCACCCGTGACTGGAGCGTCGCGATGCTCCTGCCCGCCGCCGCAGCGGCCTCCGCGCTGGCGGCGTGGTGGGCGCAATGAGAGCGGGCGGTCCGGTGCTGGCCGTGACCGACTTGGCGTACGCCTACCCGGACGGACACCAGGCGTTGTACGGCGTCAACCTGGCGATCGAGCAAGGGGAGCGAGTCGCCGTGCTCGGGCCGAACGGAGCGGGCAAGACCACGCTGGTCCTGCACCTCAACGGGATCCTGGAGGCCGGTCACGGCAGCGTCGAGGTGGGTGGCCTGCCGGTGGCCAAACCCCACCTGCGGGAGATCAGGCGCCGGGTCGGTCTGGTCTTCCAGGACCCCGACGACCAGCTGTTCATGCCAACGGTCGCCGACGATGTCGCCTTCGGCCCGGCAAACCTGGGCCTGGTGGGTGAGGAGCTGAACGCCAGGGTGGAGCGGGCGCTCGCCCAGGTTGGCATGGCTGAGTACGCGAAGCGCCCGCCGCACCACCTGTCCTTCGGCCAGCGCCGCAGAGTCGCCGTCGCGACGGTGCTGGCCATGGACCCCGAGATCCTCGTCCTCGATGAGCCCTCGTCGAACCTCGACCCGGCCAGCCGCCGCGAGCTCGCCGACATCATCCGCTCCCTCGACATCACGGTGTTGATGGTGACCCACGACCTTCCCTACGCGCTCGAACTGTGCCCGCGAGCTGTGGTGCTGTCAGACGGACAGATCGTCGCCGACGGCGCGACGGCCGACGTACTCTGCGACGACACGTTGATGAGGGCCCACCGGCTGGAGCTGCCGTTCGGATTCGACCCCCGCTCGGCTGGGACACGGTCCTGAGCGGTGACCGCGGCACCGGCCGAGGCCATCGGCGTGCGAGACTGGCACCCGCAACCGACAGCAGGAGGATTCGTTGAGCAAGGTTTCCGGTGATCGCACGCCCGACCAGATCTCTTCAGACATCGCCGTGACCCGCAACCGGTTGGCTGGCACGATCGACACGCTCGTCTACCGCGTGCAGCCCAAGACGATTGCCAGCCGGCAGGCGGCAAGCACCAAGGCGCTGTTCGTCAACGCTGACGGCTCCCCCAACCGCGACAACATCACCAAGGCGGGAGCGGTTGCGGCTGGCGTGGTCGCCGTCGTGCTCGTGATCCGCAAGCTGGCCGGCTGACGCAGCCGGACCGGACACCGAAGTGCTGAGACCGTGAGTCGTAAGACAACCCCGGCTGAGGACAAGCTGCCGATCAGGATGCTGCACGACCGGGTTCTGGTCAGCCTCGACGCGGAGGCAGGCGAGCGGCGGTCCTCTGCCGGGATCGTCATCCCGGCCACAGCGGCGATGGGCCGGCGGTTGGCCTGGGCCCGAGTCGCTGGTGTGGGTTCCAACGTGCGCACGGTCGAGGTCGGTGACCGGGTGCTGTTCGACCCCGAAGACAAGGCCGAGGTCGAGGTGCGCGGCGAGGCGCTGGTCCTGCTGCGCGAACGCGATCTGCACGCCGTCGCCGCCGAGCGACTCGAGGACGGCCAGACGGGTCTCTACCTGTGATCGCCTAAGCGACGCGGGGGGCCAGATCAGCCATCCAGGCCTCGACCTCATCGGCGCTGCGAGCGAGGGCGCCGGAAAGGTTCCGGCAGCCGTCGTCGGTGACCAAGACGTCGTCCTCGATGCGGATGCCGACGCCGCGCAGGGACTCCGGGACCAGCAGGTCGCTGGACTGGAAGTACAGACCCGGCTCGACGGTCAGCACCATGCCCGGCTCCAGCTTGCCGTCGGTGTAGTTCTCGTTGCGTGCCGCTGAGCAGTCGTGCACGTCGAGGCCGAGCATGTGCCCGGTGCCGTGCAGAGTCCAGCGCCGGTACACGCCGCTCTCCTTCTCCAGGGCCTCCTCGGCCGAGCACGGCAGGATCCCCATGTCCTCCAGCCCATGCGCGAGCACCGTCATGGCAGCCAGGTGGAAGGCTCGGTACGGCGCTCCCGGCTGCACCGCTGCCATCCCTGCTTCCTGGGCGGCCAGCACAAGGTCGTACAGGTGGCGCTGGTCAGCGGAGAACTGTCCGGTTACGGGCAGCGTGCGGGTGACGTCGGCGGTGTAGAGCGACCGGTTCTCCACACCCATGTCGAGCAGGATCAGCTGTCCGGGGGTGACCGCCCCGTCGTTCTCAATCCAGTGCAGCGTCGTGGCGTGCGGCCCACCCGCCACGATGCACTCGTAGCCCACGTCGTTGCCGGCGGCCCGGGCGCGGCGCCAGAACGTGCCCTCGATCCAGCGCTCGCCGTACATCAAGACGTTGTCCCACTCCCGCACCGAGTCCTCGAACCCGACGATGGTGGCGTCGATAGCGTCCTGGAGCTGGGCGACCTCCCAGTCGTCCTTGACCAGCCGCATCTCCGACATATGCACGGCAAGCTCAGCGTCGGCACCGGAATCCGGGTGCGGAGGGATCAGAGCGTCGACGTCGGCGTCTACGCCACGGTGCACGCGGGTCGGGCCGCCGGAGGTGAGCACGTCAGGCAACTCGTAAAGGTGGCGGCAGGGCATCCCGAAGACCTCTTGAGCCTCACCGAGGGACAACCGCCGCCCTGCCCACGCTTCGCCGTACCGTCCGTCGCGCCAGAAGGCGTCGTCGTTCTTTGCGTGCCGCGGCCGGAAGAACAGTGTTGGCTCACCGTCGTCCATCACCAACACCGCATCGGAGGTCTGGTTCCCGGTGTAGTAAACGTGGGCGGTGTCGGCGCGGAAGCGGTAGTCGGTGTCGTTGGCACGCGACTTGAGGGGGCCAGCGGGGATGACCAGCCGTTCTCCGGAGAAGCGTTGCGCGAGCGCTGACCGTCGTACCGCCGCCCAAGGAACCACGTCGAGGCGCTCGACCTGGTCGTCACCGTCTGACCAGCCGGTGCGCATGAACTCGACCAATGCCTCGCTCGCCGGGACAGGGTAGGTGGCTGGACGAAACCGATCTGACACGGGGACTCCTCAAACTCGGGCGTGGACCCATTATCCACCCAGGCCCAGGACGACTCTGGGCTTTCTCAGCTTCCCGCGCAGTTCAGGTCGCTGGCACCTGAGCGAGTGCCCTGGGGGGCCTTCCGTCCACCGGCGCCCTCGGGGCTCACGGGGCGGCGAGGCCAGTCCGCCGGTGCCGCTTGAGCGAGCGGTGAACCTGCAGGTCAGCAACCGTTGGGTCGCCTTGGCTGCGCCGCCAGAAGTCCAAGAACTCGGCCGGTGGGAGGGGACGAGCGGTGATGTAGCCCTGCATCAGCGGGCAACCGAGTTGCACCAGCATCCGGCGTTGGGTGTCGGTCTCCACGCCTTCCGCCACTGCCTGCATGCCCAGCGCAGCCGCCAACCGGATGACGGCGCCAGCGATCTCGGTGTCGACGGGGTCTGTGACGACCCCCTCGATGAAGGCCCGGTCAAGCTTCACGACGTCGACGGGGAACCGCTTGAGGTACGACAGTGAGGAGTAGCCCGTGCCGAAGTCGTCGATGGCGACGCGCACGCCAAGGTCGTGCAGCGCGTCAAGGGTTGCCGTCGTGATCGTGGTGTCGGTCATCAGCACGGTCTCGGTGATCTCCAGACAGAGCTGGGCAGCCGGAAGACCGGTCGACCGCAGCGTGGCGGCGACGTCTTCGACGAGCCGGTGCTGAGCGAACTGCAGTGCGGACAGGTTGACCGAGACCGTCAGCGGCCGGCGCGCTGGATTATCCCGGGTCCACTCGCGCACCGCACCGCAGGCCTCCTCCAGCACCCATCGGCCCATCGGGACGATGAGCCCGGTTTCCTCTGCCAGCGGTACGAACTGCTGCGGCCACAACACGCCGCGCTGCGGTGAGCGCCAGCGCACCAGCGCCTCCACGCCGACGATCTCCTCGTCTTCGGTGGTGACGACCGGCTGGTAGTGCAGCTCCAGCTGGTCGTCGTCCAGCCCTTGGCGAAGGCTCACCTCGAGGTCGAGGCGTGCCCTGCTCTTCTCGACGGATGTGTCAGTCGAGATTGCGTATGTGTTGCGCCCGGCGGCCTTGGCGGAATAGGCGGCCGCGTCCACAGTTGCCAATGCGTCGTCCCAACCCTCTCCCGGGCGGGTTAATCCGACGCCAATGGAGGCCGACATAAAGATATGGTGCCCGTCGACTTCAAAGGGATCTTGCAACATCTGCAACAACCGTTCGGCAACGGCGGTTACCTTTTCGATCTCATTGGCGTCCTCGATAAGCACAACAAACTCATCTCCGGACATTCGGGCCACGGAATCGGCCGGCGATAGGCCACCTTGGAGCCGGTTGGCTACCTGCACGAGTAATTTATCGCCGACCATGTGCCCGTAGGAGTCATTGACCAGCTTGAACCTGTCGAGGTCAAGGAAAAGCAATCCGTGCTGGAGGCCGGTGCTGGTGGACCGGGCCAGCGCATGGTCCATCCGCTCGAGCAGCAGCCGGCGGTTGGGCAGCCCGGTGAGTTCGTCATGGAGGGCGCGGCGGGTCAGCTCGTCTTGGAACGCGCGGCGCTCGGTGACGTCCCGCAGGACCAGCACTGCGCCGACGTGGGCTCCCTCGGCGCGCAGCGGTGTCATGCTGAAGGCGATGTCGAGGGTGTCACCGTCGGGCGGCCCGAGTGCTCCGTCGGCATCTTGCAGTACAGCCTGGCGAGCCACCATGGTGGCGAAGTCGACCCGCTGCCGCCGCCGCCTCAGCGGAAGTTTCTCCTGTACCGGTTGACCCAGCAGTTCGTCAGGGTCGTTGGCGTGGAGCATGTGTACGGCGGCGGGGTTGACGAAGGTGATGCGAGCGTCCATGTCGAGCGCAATCACTGCCTCGCTTTGCGAGTTGGTGATGGTGCGGAGCCGGGTAATCAGATCGACCGAGCGGAGGATGTCTCCAGCCACACCTGCCAACGTGCGCAGGGTGTGTCTATCGCGATCATCCCATTGTCCCGTACCGTGGCGCTGCGCCACTCGGAGGCGCTGGCCCTGATACAGCGGCGCGCTCGGCACTTGGGCAGTATCCGGCTCGTCCTCGGCAACGATCTCGGCGATATCCGCCCCGAGCAGGTTCCGGGCCGCGTATAGCAGGTCCTCGCGCACAGTGTCCGGGTCAGTTTGAGACCGGAGCGAAAGGATGGCCTCTTGTAGACGCTCGGACTGTCGGCGGGCTGCTTGTTGCGTCACGCTCGCGGCGTAAGCTCGGTGGACGAATGCAACCACCCCGAGCACCAGCACCGCCGAGAGCGGCTCCGCACCCACGGCAATAACTCCCACGCCACCCAGCATCACCGCGCCCGTCCAGGGCAAGAAACGGCCACCGATTTCCTTGAGCAGCGGCAGGAGTGGGGCTCCCGATGCATAGGAAACCATCAGCCGCACGCTTAGGGCGGACGACGTGGTCAGGGCCAAGACACCGACCATGCCAGCTAGCGCGTCCCTGGTGTTTGGCGCGGACGTCGGGGTGACCCCCAGCAGCTGGACGACCGACAGCCCAACAGAAGTAGCTAAGGTCATCTGGCCCAGATTGAAGACGGTCTTCACCCAGCCCCGACGGGCCTTGATGCTCCCAGCCAGCGATGCCAGGGCTACAACGGCGATGCTCTGCCAAGGCTCCAAAATGACCAGCGCAGGAACAAACAACACTTCGTCAAGCTGGATGGTCTCCACGCTGCCTTGAGCAGCAGCGACACCTCGGCGAGGTCTTGTATGCAGCGCAATGAGCAGCGCGCCCGATAACGAGTGCGGCCAAGGTTCGATCAGCCACCGACGGCCAAGCGCTCTCTTCAACCGAGGGCGCCGAATAGTGCAAGACAGCCAATCCGGCCGCTGTGAGACCTAAGGCCAGTACCCCGACACTGGCAGCCGTCAGTTCTAGCCGTGATGCTCCGGACCGCGATTTGCCCGTGGGCGCGGCACTGGACAACGCTGAGTACCGCCGCAGCCGAACTGAGGGCATGGGAGGACGGTACTGCGTGTGGGACAGATTGTGTCAGTTCCCGCTCTGCAGCGGCTCGCCTAAAGCTGCCCCGTCCTCATTCCCAGGACGAGGTGCCACGCTCCCAAGATGAGGTGCCACCGCGCTCCCAGGAGGAGGTCTTGCCGCCCCAGGCTTCGGACGCGCCGCCGAGACCGAACGCTGCAGTGGCCGCGATCGTGAGGGTAGCTGTGATGGCCTTGCGAGCGATGTTGCGCATGAGAGTCCCTTTTCGGTGCATGTCGGAGTCGCCACCGGTTCGGTTGGCGCACTTGTCCCAAGCATGCCCTAAACAATGTCAGAAAAGGGAATCCGGTGCAGCGATTTTTTTGCCGAGGAAGGGGCACCAGCCATTCAATCGAAGGGTGTCACTGCAGTACGTGTCGGACTCGTTACTCGGTGAGAAGTTCCACCCTTTTAAACCGTTACTCATAGTAACCACCGGAATGTGAGGAATTGACCACGCTGAGTATTTTGTGACTATTGGTAACTGCGCGATTAAAGTTAAGTAACGGGCGCGGTCGGGCTCAACCCTTGCGGTGGTCTGTGTCCGGATCGATCTTGTCAGCCTTCCGCAGGCGCTCCTTGACCTTCTCTCGCGACTCCCTAGCGGCCTGCTCCTCGCGCTGGGCCCGCTCTCGCAGCTTGCGGGCCTCGGAGCCCTTCGCTTCCGCCTCGGCCTGAGCGCGCTGCGCACGGCTGTGTGCTTGCTCCGCACTTGCCTCGCGTTCACGGAGCGACTCCACGTGTGGTTTCGCGTCCTCTCGCAAGGACTTGGCCTTGCGCCGACGCGTGTCCTTCTGCTTGCGAGTGGCGAAGTAGATCGCGGCGGCGATAGCCAGCAAGGCAACTATTCCCAAGACGATCCACAGAACTGTCGAGCCTTCCACGGAAACTCCCTCCTCAAGTGGTCGGTGCCCAACACACGTGCCGGGATCCGCACGATCAGGACGGCGGGACGGTACCCGCCCGCCGGGAGCAGAAACGCCGGGGCCCAGGAATAGCGGCAGGAGTCGGTTCGTTAAGGTAGTTGAGCAATCAATTAGCTCGGCCAGACTTCAGAGGAGTCCACATGCAGTTCGGGATCTTTACGGTGGGTGACGTCACACCGGACCCGACCATCGGCCGCACTCCCACGGAGGGTGAGCGAATCAAGGCCATGGTGAGACTCGCGCTGAAGGCGGAGGAGGTGGGCCTGGACGTCTTCGCGACGGGGGAGCACCACAACCCACCGTTCGTCCCCTCATCACCGACCACCATGCTCGGCTACATCGCGGCTCGAACGCAGCGCCTCATCCTGTCCACGGCGACAACGCTCATCACAACCAACGACCCGGTGAAGATCGCCGAGGACTACGCGATGCTGCAGCACCTCGCCGACGGTCGCGTTGACCTGATGATGGGCCGCGGAAACACCGGGCCGGTCTACCCGTGGTTCGGTCAGGACATCCGCAACGGCATCCCGCTGGCCATTGAGAACTATGACCTGCTGCACCGGCTGTGGCGCGAGGATGTGGTCGACTGGGAAGGGAAGTTCCGCACGCCGCTGCAGTCGTTCACGTCAACGCCGCGCCCGTTGGACGGCGTACCCCCGTTTGTATGGCACGGCTCGATCCGCAGCCCCGAGATCGCCGAGCAGGCTGCCTACTACGGCGACGGGTTCTTCGCCAACCACATTTTCTGGCCCAAGGAGCACTACATCCGGTTGATCGGGTTGTACCGCAGGCGCTTCGAGCACTACGGCCACGGCACGGCTGACCAGGCGATCGTGGGACTTGGCGGTCAGGTGTTCATGCGGCGGAACTCGCAAGACGCCGTACGCGAGTTTCGTCCGTACTTCGACAACGCACCGGTCTATGGGCACGGCCCGTCGCTGGAGGAGTTCATGGAACAAACTCCGCTGACCGTGGGCACGCCAGAGCAGGTCATCGAGAAGACGCTGAAGTTCCGCGAGTACTTCGGCGACTACCAGCGGCAGCTGTTCTTGATGGATCACGCCGGGCTGCCGCTGAAGACCGTGCTGGAGCAACTAGACATGCTTGGGGAGGAAGTCGTGCCGGTGCTGCGCAAGGAGCTGGACGCGCTGCGTCCTGCGCATGTCCCTGACGCGCCGACTCATGCCAGCCTCAAGGCAGCCGCCGAGTCGATCCGCGAGCCAGCCGACATCGACCGGCCAGCGGTAGAGGTGCAAGGGAGTGCCCGATGACAGGAAGGAACCTGGCCGTCGTCACGGCCGGACTCAGCCAGCCGTCGTCGACGCGCTTGCTCGGTGACCGGTTGGCGGCCGCGACCGAACGCGCGCTTTCTGGTCACGGGGTCGAGGCGAGCGTCCACATGATCGAGCTGCGCGACTACGCGCGCGACGTCACCAACCATCTACTGACCGGCTTCCCCAGCGAGACGCTGCGCACGGCGATCGCGAGCACGGTGCAGGCTGACGGGTTGATCGTGGTAAGTCCCATCTTCAGCGCCTCCTACAGCGGTCTGTTCAAGTCGTACTTCGACGTCCTCGACGAGGACTCCCTCGCGGGCAAGCCGGTCCTCATCGCCGCGACCGGAGGCACCGAGCGGCACTCGCTGGCACTGGAGCATGCGCTACGTCCGCTCTTCTCCCACCTGCGGGCGGTCGTCGTCCCCACAGGGGTGTTCGCCGCATCGTCGGACTGGGGCGGTGGAGGCGACGGCGCCGGGGCGTTAGACCGCCGCATCGCGCGGGCCGCCGGCGAGCTCGCCGATCAGGTGGCCCGCAACCGGCCAACTGGTCCACTCGACCCGTTCGATGATGTCGTACCGTTCGAGCAGCTGCTGGTCGCTGACGACTGATCGCTGCGTCTCGGAGGAGACTCTCGTGACAACCACGCCGTTTCTGCACCTGCTCCGGCAGGAGCTCGTGACCGTTGGGTGGTAGGCCGTGATCGCGCGACGGTCTGAGTTCTCCCGCCGCAGGTTCATGCTCAGCGGTGGGGTCGCGGGGCTGGCCGCGGTACTGGCGGCGTGTGACGCCGGTGGCGGACGCGGGCGGCTTCGGCAGTCCGGAGCGTGGCTCCCGCACCTCCTGGGGTGGCTCCCCACGGCTCCGCCGGCATGGTCGGGCGGCTCTCTTTCCGGCCCCGCCAGCCGGTTGAGACCGCTGGCCGCACGGGTTATCTCGACTTCACGGGCAGTGACGGGGAGCGGTTGGGACGCGCCTACGTGCCGCCCGTCGAGGATGCGCGGCCGATGCGCCTGGTCGTCCTCCTGCACGGGGCTGGCGGCGAGCCGGGCAGGGTCTTGCACCTGCTGCTGCCATTCGCCGACCAGCACCGGCTGCTCCTGCTCGCACCGAAATCGCAGCTGCCGTCGTGGGACGTCATCCACGGCAGCTACGGGCCAGACGTGCGGCGCATCGACCAGCTGCTCGAGGACGTGACCACCGCCTACCCGGTGAGCGGTCTTGCGGTCGGCGGCTTCTCCGACGGCGCCTCCTACGCCTTGTCGCTGGGAATCGGGAACGGTGACATCTTCGACTCCGTGATGGCGTTCTCACCAGGGTTCTCCGCGGCGCAGGTCAAGCACGGCGAACCGCGCTTCTTCATCTCCCACGGCACGAGCGACCCAGTCCTCCCGATTGATGTGTGCAGTCGGCGAATCGTGCCCGAGCTGGAGAACAGCGGCTACGACGTCACCTACAAGGAGTTCGACGGTGGGCATACTGCGCCTCGCTACATCACTCGCGAGGCGGCGGACTGGCTCACCGGCGTGCGCCCGCCGCGGTAGGGCACCGGTTGGTGCAGGCCTCTAGCGCCGGTTCGCGCTCAGCGGCACAATCGGCGCATGGATCTGATTGCGGCGCTGCCCGCGCATGGCGACGTCTTCATGGACGAGCGCGGGGAGGGACGAGCAATGCGGCTTTCGTGGTACGACGACGGTGAGCTGCTGGTGCTGTCGCTGTGGCGAGGAGGGATCTGCGTGGCGACGTTCCGGCTGGGGCGACACGAGGTCGCTGCCCTGGTGGGGAGCTTGGTAACCGGACTAGTCGACGCCCGACCCGCTGCACACGACGTACGCTCTGCTTCTTGACCACCTGCAGCACAACGTCTGCTCGAGTTCGCCACCCCCGGCGCGGCTGGATCCGGATACCGCGCCGTCTCCGGCCACGTCACACCTGCACAACCGTACGCAGTTACCCGTGCTTCTTGACGAGGCCTCGCACCGGCAACGCGGCTATGGTGCTCCTTGACGACCGCACCTGACCATCAGTGGCGGCGGTGTATGACGCGACGCCTCGTCAGACGTAGAAGTGCTCAACCGTCACAACAGTTAGCCGTTCGTGCGTCGCGCGCCGGACTGGTCGACACCCGGCCCGCTGCCCACGTCCCACACCGACGCGTCCTTGACGTTCGACCGCACCTGCCATCAGTGGCGTTCGGCTCGCGCCGAATCCACGCGACGCATCGTCAGCCACCGTGAGTCGCCTCACGATCGGCATGACCCCCTGGTGGATTGTTCTCCACCTGTACGCGCGCGGCCCGGACGTCACGCGACGTTTCGCCTCCAACGACTGGCCCGAGGATGGCAAGCAACGGGCGATGCAGCGAGACGATGCTGACAAGACGGTCCAGTGGCGGCCGGTGTACGTCGCGATCGGCGCCGAATTCACGGCACCGCATCCAGCCACCGTGAGTCACCTCAGCTTCGCCCAAGACGATCGACGTTCGGCGGGTCACCGACCTGTCTACGCCTTCGTCACAACAGCCCGGATCACCTCGAGCCGTAACCATGCAACGGGTTATGGTGGCGTCAACGACCAGACCACGTGTGACGCCTCGTTCAGAAGGGATCAACCAAAGGATTCAATCCGCACGATGCTGCGGCGATCGCGGCGTTTGCCTCTCTACGGGCTGCAGTTTTGCTCGGCGCCGAATTCAGCACCGCATCCAGCCACCGTGAGGAGCCGCTCGCCATGACCCACTGGTGGACCACACCGACCTGTACGCCTTCGTCAGCCCGGACGACCCAGACATGGTGACGTTGATCTCCAATGTGGCCCTTCGAGGAGCCGGCGGGCGGACCCAACTTCTATATGTTCGGCACTGGCGATGCTCATCGCTACAACATCAACATCGACAACAACGGCGACGCCAAGCCCGACATCACCTACCGGTGGATGTTCAAGACGATCGACAAGCGGGGCCTGGACACCTTCTTGTACAACAACGGGCCGGTCACGTCCTTCAACGACGAGAACCTGTTGTTCAAGCAGACGTACACCCTGCAGAAGATCGAGGATGGCAAGACCACGACGCTGCTGCGAGACGCTCCGGTTGCACCCTCCTACGTGGGCGATGCCTCCATGCCGGATTACGCAGCCCTGCGCCACGAAGCCGTCGTCGGACTTGACAATGGCGGAGCGAGCTTCGCCGGCCAGGCGGACGACCCGTTCTTCTTGGACCTGCGAATCTTCGACCTGCTGTACGGCACCGACCTCAGCGAGACCGGTAACGACACTCTTGCCGGCTACAACGTTCAGTCCATGGCAATACAGGTGCCGATCTCGGAGATCACCTCGGGCAAGGACCCCGTCATCGGCGTGTGGGCGACCAACGATCGTCGCAGCATAAAGATGCAGGCCGCCGACGGCACGCAGAGCTACAAGGGCAAGTTCGTCCAGGTTTCTCGCTGGGGCAACCCGCTGGTCAACGAGGTCGTCATCCCGGCCGGTCTGAAGGACGCCTTCAACGCACTGGCACCCGAGAACGACGCCAGTGTCGCCCCGGCCGTCGACCGGGTGAACGACCCCGAGGTACCGAAGCTGATCGAAGCCATCTACGGCATCCCGGCGCCCAAGACCCCGCGTGACGACCTGTTCGCGGTGTTCTTGACCGGTGTCGAGGGGCTCAACATGCCCATGGGCAAGGTTCAGCCGGCTGAGCTGCTCCGGCTCAACACCTCGATTGCGCCTACCGCTCAGCCCAACCGCCTCGGTGTGCTCGCTGGTGACACGCAGGGCTTCCCGAACGGGCGCCGGCTCATGGACGACGTCGTTGACATCGAGCTGCAGGCGCTTGAGGGCGCTGTCCGTACGGGCAAGCTTGTTGAGGCGCTGGCTGCGGGCGACGCGGTCGACGCCAACGATCTGGCGTTCGAGTCGACGTTCCCGTACATCGCCATGCCGCACTCCGGTTCGGGCGTCTTCGCCCCCACCGGCGCGGTGGGTGCTGGCGCCGGTGGAACGGCAACCCAGGGCACCAGTCCGAGGACTGTCTCACCCGCACCTGCGGAAGACAGTGGAGTGCCGGTGCTCGGTCTAGTTGCCGGACTCCTTGGCCTTGGCCTCGGCGCGGTTGGCGTGACGGTGCTGCGTCGCGGTCGCCAGGAAGTTCACAGCTGACCGAATGAGTAGTAGCGAGGTGACGGGTGGGCGCAAGCCCACCCGTCACCACACGTTTGCGCGGTCCGCGCTGGGCGTCGCGTTCGGGCTTTTGTCGCTGACCTTGGTCTTCACGTCGGGCTACCTCCTGGGTTCGACTGAGACAACAACACAGCGGCCGAGCAGCGGCAGCGCGCGTGACCTCCGCGCGCCTGCTGGTGCGGCGCTCCCTGCACTCGACGCAGGTCTGGAGCAACGTGGCGACAGGCGACCTGACCAAGACCTGACCGTGGCCCCGACAGGCGACCTGACCGTGGCCCCGACAAGGGACCTGACCGTGGCCCCGACAAGGGACCTGACGGTAAATCGGACAACCCCAAGCCAAAGCGGTTCATCACTGTCGGGGAAGGAGACAGCCTGTGGGGAATCGCCGCGACCATCGCCCCGCATGCGGACCCTCAGGTGATGGTCCGACGGATCGCCCGGCTCAACTCGTTGGATGACTCAGCTGGCCTAGAGATCGGGCAGCGGCTCGCCGTACCGGTATCGAAGAAGGACGCCCGTCCGGATCAACGGAAGCAGGAGTCGGTCTCGCGGTCGAACCAGCCTGTCGCGTCACCCGTTGCTGTCACCATCCCAAGCCTTGGACTCGACGAAGATCTCATCGAGCTCAACGTCGTCGCGGGGACCCTGCAGGTTCCGACTCGTTACGGCGACGTCGGCTGGTGGCGGGACGGGCCGGCCCCCGGGGCACCGGGCTCGGCAGTGCTCGTCGGTCATGTCGACTCACCCACAGGTCCCGCGGTGTTCTACCGACTGTCGGCCATCCAGATCGGCGACGTGGTCACCATCCGACGTGCTGACGGCACCAAGGCCACGTTCCGGGTCAAGGAGGCCACGCTTTATCCGCGGGAGAGTTTCCCGTCCTCCAGCGTCTACCGGCAGTATGGCCGCCCGACCCTCACCCTGGTCACCTGTGGTGGAACCTACGACGCGGCGGCTGGTCAGTACACCGACAACCTTGTCGTCACTGCTTATCCCGACAACGGGAAGAGTCGATGACATATCGGCGGGGCCTGCGGTTCGGTATTTCGGCGGTAGCACTGGCCGTCGTCATGTTCGTGACCGCTGCTGTCGTCGCCAACAGCGGGGACGCTCCCGCATCACCACGGCAAGGCTTGCCTGGCGCCGTGCCGGCGACGGCTGTCGCCAGCAACGGAGATCTCAGCAATCTCATCGCCTCACTCCAGGCAAGGCTGCGCCGGCTCCCTGACGATGCGGTTTCCTGGTCGACCCTCGGTCTGGCGTACGTGCAGCAGGCCCGGGTGACTGGTGATCCCAGCTACTACACGAAGGCAGCAGGCGCTCTCAACCGTTCTTTGCAGGTGTCCCCGGATGAGAATGCTCCGGCTTTGACGGGCAAGGCAGCGCTGGCTGCCGCCCGACACGACTTCGATCGCGCGTTACGACTCGCGCGCAAGTCCCAGCAGATCAACCGCTACAACTCGGTCAACCAGGGTGTCCTCGTCGATGCGCTGATCGAACTAGGGCGGTACCAGCAGGCGTTCCGTGCCTTGCAACGGATGGTGAACCTCAAGCCCGGCGTCCCGTCGTACACCCGCGTCTCCTACTCCTATGAGTTGCGCGGCGATCTCGCGGGGGCTCGTTATGCAATGCGCCGTGCACTTGACGTGGCGTACACGCCCGATGATCGAGCCTTCGCCCTGTTCCAGCTGGGTGAGCTGGCATGGAACTCTGGCCGCCTCAAGGCCGCCGGTCGGCTCTACGACAAAGGGATGAGCGAGGCGCCGTCGTACGTCCCGTTGCTCTACGGCCGGGCGAAGGTCGCGGCGGCGCGCGGCGACACAGCGCAAGCGCTGGAGGACTACCGGACCGTGATCCAGCGGTTCCCGAGCCCGGCTTACGTAGCCGAGTACGCCGACCTGCTGAGGTCGATCGGTCGCCACCGCGAGGCTCGCCGTCAGGACGACCTGATCAGGGCGCAGCAGCGACTCTTCCAGGCTGCTGGGGTGAACGTCGACCTTGAGATCGCCCTGTACGACGCGACTCACGGGCGCCCAAAGCAGGCGCTCGAGGCTGCTGCTAGCGCCTGGCAGCAGCAGCGCCGCAATGTGTTTGTTGAGGACGCGTACGCATGGGCCCTGCACGTCAACGGGCGCGACGAGGCGGCGCTCGTGCATGCCCGCGCAGCCGCGCGGCTCGGAACCCGAAGCGCCGTGTTCGCCTACCATCGCGGCATGATCGAGAAGGCGTTGGGCATGGATGCTGCGGCCGAGAGGTCGCTGCGCAGAGCACTTGCCATCAACCCCTACTTCTCCCCGGTTCAGGCACCCCAGGCCCGCCGGGCGTTAGCCGCGCTTACCCGGGATCGGTGAGATGGCGCGTACCTCCGGACGCTGCCGAGTCTGGCTGCGTCGAACGGCGCTGCTGGCGGTCTCAGTTGCCCTCTTCCTCCTCGTTCCTGCTCTACCGGCTAGCGCTCACCCACTGGGCAACTTCACCATCAACCACTACAACGGGCTCCTGCTCTTTCCGGATCGAATAGACAACACCGCGGTCGTCGACTCAGCCGAGTTGCCGACACTCCAGCAACGGGACTCCGTCGACACCGACGGCGACGACACGGTGACTGCGCAGGAGCGCGACGTCTTCGCCGCCAGCCAGTGCGATGCCGTGGCAGCAGAACTGCGGATAGCGGTGAACGACAAACCGCTGCGCTGGAGCGTCACGAGCGCAACTTTTACGTACCTCCCGGGCGCGGCCGGGTTGGAGATAAGCCGGTTGGAGTGCGCCCTCACCACAGCCGCAGACCTCTCGGAGCCGGCGGTGGTCGAGTTCGCCGATGACTACCTCGGCGATCGGCTGGGTTGGCGCGAGATCACCGCGGTGGGGAACGGCGTAGCACTAGACGACCCATCGGTGCCGGCGGAGAGCGTCAGCGACGAGCTCCGCAATTATCCGAACGATCTTTTGTCGTCTCCCCTCGACCAGCGCAGCGTCCAGTTGGCTACCGCTCCCGGTCAGAGCAGCGACGTTGGCGCGACACCTACGACGTCGGAGGCCGGATTCGTCACCCAAGCCCTCGCGAACGCAACCGCCTTCTTCGAGCGACTCGTCGGTGGCTCCGAGCTGACTCTTCCTGTTGGACTGCTGGCCTTGCTGCTTGCACTGGTGCTCGGCGCCGCTCACGCGGCGCTGCCCGGGCATGGCAAGACGATCATGGCCGCCTACATGGTCGGCACCCGCGGCACCCCGAAAGACGCAGTCCTGGTTGGCGTGACCGTCACACTTGCTCACACGGCGGGTGTGCTGGTCTTGGGGCTCCTGTTCCACGCCGGGGCCTCGTTTGCCGGAGATTCGCTCCTGGCGGTCCTCGGCGTGGTGAGCGGTGTGCTCGTTGCGCTCGTGGGGCTGGGCCTGCTCCGGGCGGCTTTGAAGGGACGCGGGTACGACACCCTGAGCGCTGAGCATGGTCACGGCCACGGGGATGGCCATAGCCACGGGGACGGCCACAGCCACGTGCCCCACCACAGTCACGACGCCCACGGGCACGACCACAGTCACGACGCCCACGGGCACGACCACAGTCACGACGCCCACGGGCACGACCACAGTCACGACGCCCACGGGCACGACCACAGTCACGACGCCCACCAGCACGACCACAGTCACGACGCCCACGGGCACGATCACGGCCATGACGTCCACGGGCACGATCAGATCGAGGTGGCAGCACAGCCATCCGTGGCGGTGCTGGTCGACCCGCAGTCCGTTCCACCGGTGAGGAGGGCGCGCATGAGCATGATCGGCCGCCAACCGACCGTGGATACAAGCGACTGACCCTGGTCGGCATGGGCGTAGCGGGTGGACTCGTTCCCAGTCCCTCCGCCCTAGTTGTCCTACTTGCGTCGATCGGGTTGGGCCGCACCGGCTTCGGCGTGGCTCTCGTCCTCGTCTACGGCGTGGGCATGGCCGCGACCCTCATCGCCGTCGGCTACGTCATCGCCCGGCCCCGGACGGTTGGGCCGTCTTCGGTCGCTCGGCGACAACCCCAGGGTTGCGCGCCTCGTCAAACACGGACCGGTGTTGACCGCGGGACTGGTCTTGATCGTCGGACTGGGGCTCGCCCTTCGCAGCGCCTCCCCGTTGGTCTGAAGCACCTCAGGCACCCGCGCTCATGATGTGCCACCACACCGGATTGAGCCGTTACGGTGGGTTTGGAATACCGAAGTACGTTTGTCTACGTGACGGGGACGACCCCCGGCGAGTAGCTGACGCGGCTGCCGCCGGGGGCGTCGTGAATGATTCGTGGCCCACCGCTAAGCGGATTGGAGCTTGCCGAACTCAGACCAAAGAAGCTGATGACCCGCGACTGGGACTTTTGGCGCGGTCGAGGCTCGTCGCCAGCGTGATGGAACGCGCTGCTGGCCGGCCGTGTCAGCTCGTCGTACGGGGCCAGGCAGCCTCGACCAGTCGGGTCGCCTCAGCCAACGACATGCCGTTGCGTCTGGCGGTCTGGGTGAAGTTGATCGCGGCCTGACGCGCTGCGCCCTCGGGACTCATGGCATCTTGTTGCTCAAACAGTCTGCTCCGCACGAACGTTCCACGACGGCCCTGAGTTGAGATGACACCGTCGGCCTCGAGCTCGCGGTAGGCGCGCGCGACCGTGTTCGCAGCCAAGCCGAGATCGCTTGCGAGTTGACGAACGGTGGGCAGTTTCTGGCCTGGTTCCAGCTCGCCGGTCACGGTCATCGCCGCTACCTGGGTCCTCAGCTGTTCGAACGGCGGGACCACACTGTCATGGTCGATTGCCAGTAGGGTCATGCTGTTCGGCTCCGCGCGGTCAGCCGGTGAGCCACGGGGGCCAGATTCGGTCGCTTGCGGACGCCTAGAGCGGCGCCCACGGATACCAGGGCTGCGGCGGTGAAGGTGGCGGGCAGCCACCACGCTCGGTCGGGCAGGAACCAGGTCGTACTGGCCGCTAGTGGCGTCGCGGATATCGTCATCACGAACAGGTCCCGCAGTCCCACCGCTAACACAATGTCCGCGGCGACGAGCTGGTCCTCGTCTTGGGCACGCAGCGGCGCAGTCAGCAGCCAACGCTGCCCCACTAGCGTTGTGGTGGCAACCACCCCCAGCAGCGCACCAGCGAGGACCAGAGCCAGGCCAGTCTCGTGGGAAACCGGTATGTCGACACGGTTCGTCAATGCCAGCGTGCCGGCAACGACGCTGGCCCAGCCGAGAACCGCCAGGCCGATCTCGACAGCGATTTCGCGACGGTGCAAGTACTCGGCCATGCCGTGTGGCTGCATTGCTGTGACCCGGACCGGGCCGTGAGGCGGATTGACCGGGAACAAGGCGCTCAGCGACTGCCCGACAGCAGACCCGACAAACAACCCCGCGAGAGCGAGCGCACCGGCGTCGTCGAAGACGGTCGGGTCGGGGAGTATCGACGCCATGAGCCCGGCGCTGTAACCGGCGCCGGTACCAACCGCTCCCCACACGTGCCGACGAGCCGCTTGGGCTTCCAACCTGGCCCGCACATTCTCGTCCGCCTTGACGTCAGCGAGAGTCAACATTGCGTCGAACGGAGCCATCCGGGTGCGCACGAAGTACGGGATCCACCGCACGGCGGCAAAGAATGCGAACCCAATCACCAACGCGAACACCGGCGCGAAGATGAGTTTCATCGGCTACCCACCCTTTCTGTGCCAACCCTTGTAGCATACGTCATGCGACAAAATTTGGACAAGCGCTGCGGCGGCGCGCCGGTGTCTCTGACCTGAAAGGTCGAGGGCCCGCAGCGCCGCCGCCGTCGTGGATGACGAAGGACCGGAACAGAACTAGAGGCGGGGGTCGACCGGTTCCGACTCGAGCGCGAGCACCGCGAACACTGCTTCGTGGATTCGCCAGAGCGGCTCACCGCGGGCAAGTCGTTCCAACGACTCCAGCCCGAGCGCATACTCACGCAAGGCCAGCGATCGCTTGTGGTTCACATTCCGGTCGCGCAACCCAGCGAGGTTCTGCGGTTCGGTGTAGTCGGGGCCGTAGATGATGCGGAGGTACTCCCGACCCCGCACCTTGAGCCCCGGCTGAGCGATCCCCCGCCGAGTACGCGTCAGGTTGGCGAACGGCTTGACCACCATTCCTTCCCCTCCGTCAGCGGTCAGCGACTCCCACCAGCCGATGCCAGCGGCAACTGAGTCGGGGTCGGAGGTGTCAACGCGAATGCGCCGCGTCGGCCGGAACAGGTCAGGCCCGGCCTCGACGAGCCGATCGGCGACCTGGAGGTGCCAGCCGTGGTCGCGATCGTGATAGGTCCGTCCCTGCGTGGCGAGCACCTGGAAAGGCGCGATGCCGACCCCGTCGAGTCCGTCGGTGGGCCAGCAGTACCGCCGGTAGGCCGCGGTGAAGGCTTCCGCATTGGCGGCTCGCGCGCGAGTCCGCTCGAGCAGGCCGTCGAGGACGACCCCCCGACCACGAGCGGTTTGCATCCCCGCGAGCGCAGCGGGGAGCGCTGCTCGCGCGGCCGCGCCGACGGCGGCGTACTGGTCCCGCAACAAGTCCTCAGCCTTGGCCGACCACGGCAGCAGCTCAGAGTCGAGAAGGATCCAGTCTGTGTCGAGCTGTTTCCACAGCCCGGCGGCGTCGACAGCCGACCGGACTCGGTCGAGGAGCGCCTTGCTGAGGTCAGGGCCGAAGAACGACCTGCCAGTGCGCGTGTAGACCGCACCCGATTCACCACCGGTCGCGCCGAACCGGGCCACGGCGACCGAAGAGTCGCGGCAGACGAGGACTGTCGCCCGCGAGCCCATGTGCTTCTCTTCGCAGATCAGGTCCGTGACCCCGCTCGAGTCGTACGACGCGAACGCCTCGTCCGGGTGTTCGAGCAGGCCCGGACGCTTCGATGTGGCGGCCGGCGCCATCGCTGGAGGCAGGTACGGAAGCCATCGGGGGTGCAGGGCGAACCGGCTCATCACCTCCAGCGCACCTGCCGCGTTCTCCTCCCGGACCGTCACGCGCCCGTGATGAGCAGTCTCGACGACCCGTTTCCCGAGCACATCGTTGATGTCGAGCTGGTCGTGGTGACGTACGTCGACGGGTGCAGGCTCACCGGCCACCGGGAACGGCTTCACGGGCTCGTACCAGACCTTCTCGGCTGGCACCGAGACGACTTCCTTCTCCGGGTACCGAAGGGCGGTCAGCTTGCCGCCGAACACGCAACCCGTGTCGAGGCACATCGTGTTGTTCACCCATTCGGCCTCCGGCGTGGGGGTGTGCCCGTACAGCACCATCGCCTGGCCGCGGTAGTCGTTCGCCCAGGGGTAGCGAACCGGCAAGCCGAACTCGTCCGTCTCGCCGGTCGAGTCGCCGTACAGGGCGAAGCTGCGGACCCGCCCGGACGCGCGGCCGTGGTAGGCCTCCTTGAGGCCGGCGTGGGCAACGACGAGGCGACCGTCGTCGAGCACCAGGTGCGAGATCAGGCCGTAGCAGAACTCCGCGACTTCGTTGCGGAACTCCTCGGTCTCCGCGTCGAGCTGGGCCAGCGTCTCGACCAGCCCATGGGTGACCTGCACCTGCCGTCCCCCGAGCGCTCGGACGAGCTTGTTCTCGTGGTTGCCCGGCACGCACAGCGCGTGGCCCGACTTGACCATGCCCATCACCAGGCGAAGTACTCCCGGCGAGTCCGGACCGCGGTCGACAAGGTCACCGACGAAGACGGGCCGTCGGCCTTCCGGGTGAACGGCGTCGACTGGGCGGTCGCGCTCGTCCCGGTTGAGCCGGTAGCCGAGTGTGTCGAGCAGCGTCTCGAGCTCCGAGCGGCAGCCGTGCACGTCCCCGATGACGTCGAAGGGTCCGTGCTCGTGTCGGAAGTCAGTGAGCAGCTTCTCCCGGACGATCGTGGCGGCGGCGACCTCTTCGACGCTTCGCAGCACGTGGACCTTACGGAAGCCCTCCTTGGCGAGGCCGCGCAGTGACCGACGCAGCTGCTCGCGCTGCCGCCGTACGACCGCCACGCCGAAGTCCCGGTCCGGTCGGTTGGCGGTGCGGGCGACGCACAACTGCTCGGGAAGGTCGAGCACGATCGCGACCGGCAGTACGTCGTGTGCCCTCGCCAGCTCGACCAGCTCCCGACGCGCATCGCGCTGCACATTGGTGGCGTCGATGACCGTCAGCCGGCCGGCCGCCAACCGCTTTCCGGCGATGTAGTTGAGCACGTCGAACGCGTCGGCGGTGGCGGCCTGGTTGTTCTCGTTGTCGGAGACCAGGCCGCGGCAGAAGTCGCTCGAGATCACCTCGGTCGGGGCGAAGTGGTCGCGGGCAAACGTCGACTTTCCGGAGCCCGATGCGCCGATGAGCGCAACGAGACTGAGCTCGGGGATGGCGAGTTCGGTCATGACGCCGCTTGCTGGGCGTCGTCTGTGCGGCTGAACACGGCCATCTGCGTAGGAGGCCCGACCTCCGGGTCGTCATCGCCGATCGGGGCGAACCGGACGACGTAGCCGGTGCGTTCGCACACCGAAGTCGCCCAGGCGGCGAACTCGGCCCGGGTCCATTCGAACCGGTGGTCGCGGTGGCGCATCGTCCCGGCAGCGAGCCGCTCGTACCGCACGTTGTGCTCGACGTTCGGGGTCGTGACGATGACGGTCCTGGGTCGGGCCTGGGCGAAGACCGTGTCCTCCAGCGCGGGGAGGCGCTGCGGGTCGAGATGTTCGACGACCTCCATGAGGACGACCGCGTCGTAGCCCGCCAAGCGCTCGTCCCGGTAGGTCACCGACGACAGCATCAGTCGGAGTCGGGCTCGTTGGCTGTCGGGCATCCGGTTGAGGTTCAGCCGCCGCTCGGCGACCGCAAGCGCCCGCGGAGACACGTCGACGCCAAGAACCTCGCTGAACCTGGCGTCCTGGATCAGCTCCCGAAGCAGCGCGCCCTCCCCGCAACCGAGGTCAACGACGCGGGCTGCTCCCTCCTGTCGGAGTGCCTCGAGGACCGCCTGCCTTCGTCGGGCCACCAGCGGGAGGGCGTCGCGCGCCTCCTCGTCGTCGTTGACAGCGTTGTCCAGGGCTTCCGGCGGAAGGTCGTCCACTTCGGCCAGTCGGGACGTGGCCGTGGCGACGAGCTCCCGCTGATGGGCGAGGTATCGGCGGGTGATGAGCTCGCGCTCCGGGTGATCGGCCAGCCAGCCGTCACCGGCGCGGACCAACTTGTCGACCTCGTCGGATGACACCCAGTAGTGCTTGGCGTTGTCGAGCACCGGCAACAGCACGTACAGATGCGACAGCGCCTGCGCGAGCACCATTGTTCCTCGCAGCCGCGTCTGCACGTATCGAGAGTCGCCCCAGTGGGGGACTGTCTCGTCAAGTGCGATCGGGGTTGCCTCCACCGACCACCCCAGCGGCTCGAAGAGCTGCCGGACCATGGGGGCGCCGCCCACGCTCGGCAGAGCCGGAAGGTGGATCTCCAGCGGTAGCGGCCTGTCGACCAGGTCGGGCTTCGCGGCGCACGTGCCGGCCATCGCGGTCCGGAAGACCTTGCCGAGCGCGACGGCGAGCATCGACGACGCGGCGTACGGCCGGTCGTTGACGTACTGGCTCAGTGCGGACGCATCGCCGCCGTACCTCCTACCGCGGACCAGCTCGATCGGGTCGACTTCAAGGACCAGCGCCACGGTGCACCGCTCGTCCGTAGCCTCCGGGTAGAAGACGTGCGCGTTGCCGGCAGAGACGTCGAACTGCTGCGCGCGGTCGGGGTGCTTGTGCAGCAGGTAGCCGAGGTCCGTCGCCGCCGGCGCCGTCGAGGTGATGGTCAGGTACACCGGCCACATTCTTCCCGATGCCTGTCACGCTGGCTTGCGAATTGAGGTGCTGTCAGTACCGTTGCCCCGGCAGCTCCCCATGACAGAGGAGGAATGGATGGGCCGTGAGCCCTCTGACGACGCAGCGCGTGAGTTGTTGCGGGACGCCTTCTCGAGGGTGCGTGACCAAGTCGAGCTGATTTGTAGTGCCATCAGCCAGGAGCAGGCGACGTACCGCCCGGTCCGGATGCGAACACGATCTCGTGGCTGATCTGGCACCTAACGAGAATTCAGGACGACCACGTGTGCGGGTTGAGTGGCGAGGAGCAGGTATGGACGCGGGACGGCTGGTGCGACCGCTTCGGCCTGCCATTCGCTTCCGACGTCCACGGTTACGGCCACAGCAGCGCTGACGTTGCCAAGGTGCAAGTTGGCCCCGAGTTACTCGACGGCTACCACGCGGCTGTGCACGCCATGACGCTGCGGTACGTCGAGGGAGTGACTCCCGGCGAGCTTGCTCGCGTCGCCGACACGAGCTGGGACCCACCGGTCACGGCAGGCGTGCGCCTGGTCAGTGTTATCGGCGACTGCCTGGCGCACCTAGGCCAAGCCGACTATGTCCGTGGACTCGCGGAGCGGGCCGGCGTACACACGTGAGACAGGAATGGACACGCTCAGTGCGGGCACGTCCCCCGCCAAGGGCAAAGCCTCAGCCTCCGAACACGGCGTGACACTTCCGCCCGTCGCGCCGATTCGTTTGTCAAGACCGACAGCAACGGCGCGGAGTACAAGTTGACGCGGTGCAGACGAGGAGACCGCCTGGTTACGATCTTTGAGTGAATGACTCGGTGGTGCATGTCGAGCCGTTTGTCTACCTCGGCGATGTGTCTCACGACCGTGTGCTGGTGGCGTGGGGTGCCTTCTGGTTCCGTCGACGCGATTCTTCGTCGCGGTGGGACATCGTGGACGATCAGCAACTGCAAGAGCTGACGGGTCGCCATACCTGTGTGGGTGCAAGTGCCGAACCGTTCGGGGACAGTCGAGTCCAGGTGGTTGATGTTGACGGTCGGGTCGTGGCTGAAGCCGGAACCTCTGATCGGTCCTGGGTGTGGTTGGAAGGTTTGCAGCCGGACACCGAGTACCGGTACCGGGTGATGGTCGATGGTTCGCCGTGGGCCGCCGGGGAGCGATGTGACTGGGTGCCGGTGCCACACGGCGGTTACGACCTTGCCGCCGCGGGTCGGTCCTACGACTTGCGCTTCCGCACACATCCGGACCCAACGGAGCCGACCCCACCGGTGCGTTTCGCGGCCTTCGGGGACTACGGGGTTGGCATCAAGTCGGATACCGAGTCCAGCCGTCGACAACGCCGTATCGGCGAGGTGCTGGACCTGGTAGTGGCTGAGCGGGACGTGCGGTTCGTGGTCTCGTTGGGCGACAACATCTACCGCGGGGAGCGGGGGACGGTCGACGACGAGAGCGGAGGGGAGGACGACGACTGGTATTCCAGCTACTTCCAGCCCTACCGGTATGTGTTGGCGAGAGTGCCGGTGTATCCGGCGGTGGGAAACCACGACACTACCGACACCGAGGGCAGCGACGACCGCGCGCAACTGGAGGACAACTTCCACACGGCGACACGTTTCGGGGAGAACAGCGCCGGCAGTTCAATACGGCCGGGGCTGTTCTACACGGTCAAGTATGGGCGGGACGTCGAACTGGTCTGTATTGATTCCTCACAAGCCGTACCCGAGGAGCACGTCCACCGATTCTTCCAAGACCCGCGTCACCACGACTGGTTGCGCAACGTGTTCGCCCAACCGTCAGTCAGGTGGCGGATCCCGTTCTCACACCATCCCGTCTATTGCGCGGGTCCTTCGCACAGCAACGACGCCGAGATGCTGGAGACATTAGTTCCCTTGTTCGACCGAGGCGGTGTGCGTTTGGTGCTCGCCGGTCACGAGCACAACTTCCAGCTCTCTGAAGTGAACGGTCGTACCTTCGTGGTGTCCGGCGCCGGAGGCAATTTGCGTGAAGAGCAACCAGCCAAGTTCGCCGAGGCACATACGCAGGCGTGGACGGGTCAGGCGCACCTTCTGCTGGTCGAACTCAGCGACAGTCAAGCCACGCTTACGCCGGTGTCAGGTCTCATGCCCGATGGCAGCCTGCATTTGATGACAGCGATCACTCCGGATAATCAGATCGCCAGCCCGCCATTCGTCGTCAGGCAGTGAACCCGCGACCGCGAGCGGTCACCACAGGAGTGGCGGAGTCCGTTGCACCGCGCCACCCCTCGGGCCGTCCCTGAAGTTGCCCAGCCGCCCGGGGCGGGTGAAGTCAAGTTCGGCAGGTCACCGCGGCGGGTACTGCTGCTGGTCGCCGTACGACGGAGCTGATGCGCCTCCGGCCGGCGGAGGTCCGAAGCTCTGCGTCGGCGGCGGACCCTGGTACTGGCCCTGCGGCGGACCCTGGTACTGGCCCGGCGGCGGACCCTGGTATTGACCCTGCGGCGGACCCTGGTACTGGCTCTGCGCCGAGCTCATCTCGCTCTGCGCGCGTTGCCGACCGGCCTGGATGTCCTGCTTCATCTGCTCCTTCTGCTGCTGTCCTGCCCGGTAGGCGTCCTCGAGCATCTTCTGCGCGATCGGTCGGCCACCAAGGCCGAAGGCGAGGGCGAGGCCGAGCGCCAACGCGAACATGGTCGCCGCGAACGTGATCCGTACGATGTCCTCAGCGATCTGCAGCTGGTCCAAGATCATGAACAACGCAATGACCATCACCAGCGCCGGAAGCACACTGGCGGCCACCTTGCCGGTGGGCGTGTCGCCCATGACGCGCAGAATCGCCGCCGCGACGGCGCCGGCGATCAGCGCCGCAACCACGAAGATGACCATGGCAACGACGACGTTGGGCAGGTAGGCCAGGACCTGGTTCATGAAGACGGTCAAGGCGGGGATCTTCAGGGCGCCGATCGCAGAGAAGAAGAAGAAGGCGAAGACCAGCCAGAAGATCACCGTCGCGATGCCGTTGGACGGACTGGCGCCGGGGCTCACCGCATCGACGTACTTGCTGGCGTCGGACTCGTGCAGCCGCCGGTCGATGCCGAGCTTCTGGAGACCCTTGCTGACCAAGGTCTTGATGATCTTGGCCACGATGTAGCCGATCACCAAGATGACGATGAACGCCAACAGGTTCGGAAGAAAAGCGAAGAACGTGTTCAGCGCCTGCTGGAAGCTCGTTTCTACGTCGACGGCAAGCTGGGTCTCGCGCACCGCAACCTCCTGAGATATCGAATGCCTGCGCCGCCATGTTCCCCCAGACTGACAATGTAAACCTGCATGCGTGAGGAGACGCTGCGCTAGTCAGGAGATCGGACAGGAGTTTGTGCGCCATCAGGGACTCGAACCCCGAACCCGCTGATTAAGAGTCAGCTGCTCTGCCAATTGAGCTAATGGCGCCGAAGCCAACGAAGCATATCAGCGGCCCGGCGGCTCGCCGTAACATCGGCACGTGGCCGAAGACGAGGCGGTGGTGGACGACGTACGCCGGGCGTGTGCCCATCTGCCCGAGGTCGAGGAGCGGCTCAGCCACGGGGTTCCCACCTTCTTCGTGCGGGGCAAGAAGTCGTTCGTGACGGTGTGGTGGCGGGGGCATCACGACCTCGACTTCCCGCACCTGTGGTGCGCCGCCCCGCCGGGAGCCCAGCAGGCGCTGACGGCCAGCGAGCCGCAGCGGTTCTTCCGGCC
This sequence comes from Nocardioidaceae bacterium, assembly GCA_030447805.1. GTDB lineage: Bacteria > Actinomycetota > Actinomycetes > Propionibacteriales > Nocardioidaceae > JAUJOE01. Next base: position 318,943 of record JAUJOE010000002.1, read on the forward strand.
GCCGTACGTCGGCCACCGCGGCTGGGTCGGCGTCCGCCTTGACCGCGGCATCGACCTTGCCGAGCTCGCCGAGCTGTGCGAGGACGCCTACCGCACCGTCGCACCTGCAGCGCTCGTCCGGCAGGTCAACGGCGACGAGGAGCAAGACGCGGCCCAAAGTTAGCCGCGGGTTCACGCAGTTCTCGCCGGCGGTTCCCCGGTCGAACTTAGGTTCGGTCGTGTGCATGCGGCGTCGAGTCGAGCTCCCCGACGGGGGCTGGCTCTGGCGCTGACACGACGGGGGCTGGCTCTGGCGCTGACACTGGCCGTGCTGCTGCGGCTCCCCTTCTTCGATGCGCCGCTGCAATCGGATGAGGGCGGGTTCCTCATGGTCGCCGGCCAATGGACCGGCGACGGCTCGTCACTGTACGGCGACCAGTGGGTCGACCGGCCACCGCTTCTGCTGGTGATCTTCCGGCTGGCGACGGTGGTCGGCGACAGCGCCGTCACTTTACGGGTGCTGGCCTTGCTGTTCGGTCTCATCACCGTGCTGGCCGCATGGTGGGCGGGCCGGCTGATCAACGGCGCGCGTGGGGGGCTCGCCGCTGCCGTCGTGGCGGCCGCGATCAGCTCCAGCTTCAGCTTCGCCGGGTTCGCCCTCACCGGGGAGGGCATCGCGGTGGCCTTCGTCATGGTGAGCTGCGCGCTCACGCTGCAAGCCACCTACGACGGTCGCACATCGTCCGAGGGTCTCGACACGCCCGACCGTCGGAGATCGCTCGGCCGCGGGGGTGCCCGAGCGCTCTCACTGGCGGCGTCAGCGGGGATGCTGGCGGCCATGGCCTTTCTGGTGAAGCAGAACTTCATCGACGCGGGACTCTTCGCCGCCATCATGTTCGCCGCGGCAGCTCGCACGAACTGGCGGCTGCTCGCGGCTGGTGCCGCAGGCCTTCTCCTGCCGTTGGTGACCACCGCTGTCTGGGCGGACAGCGACGAGGGGCCCGGGCTCGTCAAGCTGTGGCACGCGGTCTTCTGGTTCCGTGTGCGCGCGGTCGAGGTGATCCACAGCGCTGCGGATTCGATGCCGCTGGATCGGCTCGCCGGCGTGCTAGCGCTGTTCGTCGTCACCGGGCTCGCCGTGCTGACGTGGCAGCTCTTCGCCGCTGTTCGCCGAGCCGACGGCCCCGTGCGGCTGAAACTCGCGCTACTGGCGATGTTTGGGTACGTCGTGTTCTCCGTCGTCGCCGGCGGCAGCTGGTGGACCCACTACCTCCTGCAGTTCGGACCGGTGCTCGCGATGGGCACCGCTTTGGCGACCCGACGGTCGTTCGCTCGGCTGTGGCCGCAGCTGGCGGCAGCCGTGGTGACCGCGGCCTCCGTGGTGGGCTGCCTGGTCGGTGTGGGTCAGGTGGCCACCGCTCGGGTTGAGGGGACGCGCGACGAGATCGTCGGGACGTATTTGCGGTCGGCGTCCATGCCTGGTGACAGTGTCGTGCTGGCCTACGGTTCCCCCGCGATCATCGAGATCTCTGGGCTCTCCACCCCGTACAAGTACGCCTGGAGCCTGCCCATCCGTGCGCGCGACCCACGCCTGACCCAGCTGGTCGCCACGCTGCGCGGTGACTCCGCGCCGACGTGGCTGGTCGAGATCGGCGACTTCGACTGGTGGGGGCTCGACACCGCGGCGTTCCAGCGGGTGCGCACCGAGCGCTACCACGTCGTCAGCACAGTCTGCGGGCACAACATCTACCTGCGCGACGGTCTCGTGCGGCCGCTGCCGCCGGCGCCGTCATGCCCGTCGTAGCATCTCCAGCGCCGCCATCGCGGCGTTGTGCCCGCCGATCCCGCTGACCGCGCCACCTCGACGCGCCCGCTCCCGCAGACCAGTACGTTGTCGACGCCGGTCGCCACGCCCCAACGGTCGGCCGGTGTCTCGACCGTGCTGTCCTCCGCCAGCCACGGCCACTGCAGGTCGCCGTGGAAGATGTGGCCGCCGGGCATGTTCAGCGCAGCCTCGATGTCCTGCGGCGTCTTCACCTCCAGGCACGGCCGGCCGTCGGCGTCGGTGGCGAGGCAGTCGCGGATCGGCTCCTCCAGGTGAGCGTCCAGCGCGCCAGAGCCCGGTCGACGGCCTGCTCGGACGCTGTGCCGTCGTTGGCGAACAGCCCAGCGGGAGTGTGTACGCCGAAGTAGGTGAGCGTCTGGTAGCCCTGCTCGGCCAGGTCCGGGGCGAGGATCGACGGGTCGGTCAGCGTGTGGCAGTACAGCTCTCCGGGCATCGGGTCGGGCAGCCGCCCGCCCGCCGCTGCGCCGTACGCCGCCTCGAGCTGGCTGAAGTCCTCGGCCACGTGCACGGTGCCCGCGAACGCCTGGCGGGGGTTAACGCCGGACCGCCAGCGCGGCAGCCGACGGACGAGCAGGTTGAGCTTGAGCTGCGACCCCGCCGGCCGCGGCGTCGCAGGTGCCCGCCCCAGCAGGTCGTCGAGCACCGCCGGCGCAACGCCGCTGAGCACCAGCCGCGAGTCGACGCTGTGCTCGCCGTCGTGCGTCGTGTACGTCGTCTGCGTGCCCGCCTCGTCGGCCTCGACAGCCGTGACCTGCGCTTCAGTTCGTACGTCGGCCCCAGCCGACAGCGCCGCCGTGAGCAGCGCGTCGGTCACCGCGCCCATCCCGCCGACGGGGACGCGCCACTCGCCGGTGCCGTTGCCGATCAGGTGGTAGAGGAAGCACCGATTCTGCAGCCGGCTCTCTCGTCGTACAGCGACGCGAAGGTGCCGATCAAGGCGTCGGTCGCAACCACTCCCCGCACCGTGTCGTCGGCGAACCGCCGGTCGAGTTCGACCCCGAGCGGCTGCTCGACGAGCCACGACCAGGTGGGTCCGAGTTGTGCGGCCACCTCCGGCTGCGCTGGTAGCGGCTCGGTGAGGCTGGGGGCGAGCAGCTGCGCGACCCGCCGCACCTCTGCGTAGAACGCCCGCCACGCGGCGTACTCCTGATCCCCACCGGTGAGCTCGCGGAACGAGTCGGCGGTGCGGCTGCCCTCGTCCCGCTCGACCAGCAGGCCGGTCGACCGGCCGTTACGCCAGGTGGGGGTGTACGACGCGACCGGACCGTGAGCGCAGCTGCAGACGCAGTTGCAGGTCGGAGCAGATCTGCTCGGGCAGCAGGCTGACCAGGTAGGAGTAGCGGGAGAGGAGGGCGTCGACGCCGCTGAACGCGCGGGCACTGACGGCTGCCCCACCGGTGTGCGGCAGGCGCTCGAGCAGCAGCGTGCGGAGGCCCGCGCGGGCGAGGTACGCCGCGGCGACCAGCCCGTTGTGTCCCCCGCCGACGATGGTGACGTCGTACCGCTCCATGGCTGGACTCTGCCATGTCAGTCGGTTACGCCGATCGGTGACGCCGGGCCGCCCCCGACCCGCCGCGTACGATGAGCGCATCGGATTCCGACGGGGGAATGGCAGGGGCTGACCATGGCAGCGGGGCGGCGTGGGCGTCCGTACCAGGTGCCGGAGGACACGACATCGGTCCGGGCAAGCACCGTCGACGTGCACGCCCGAGTCGGCTGGCTGCTGCTCATGTCGCGCCTGCACCATCCGGACCCCGAGCTGGCACTTGGTGACTCGTTCAACGCCGCCCTCAGCGCGGTCGGCGTACAGGCTGATCGAAGTGCGGTCAGCCGGTGGGAAAGTGGCAAGGCCACGCCGCGGTACTCGGTCCTGGTCGGTTACGAACGGGTGCTTGGTCTGCAGGAGGGCCAGCTCACCAGCGTGGTGAACGCCCAACGGCGCGAGTTCAGTGATGACGGCTTGGCGTCCTGGGCGCCGGTCCTGGACCCGCGGTCGACGGGGTTCCACGAGCGGCTGGACGCATTGTTCGATGCGTTGCTCGCCGGCCCGGGAACGGGTCCGGAATGGACCGCACTCGCCCAGCACGTCGCTGCCACCCGCGGCATGTACGTGCACGGCTCGGTATGGCGGCACCTCTCTACGGCGCTGATCAACCAGCTGACCCGCAGCGTCGGCGCGGCGTACCTGGAGCGGATGGAGGCGATCCGCCTGCTGCTCGAGCACCCGGTCGCTCACCAGTGGCTGCTGCGGGCGACCGACGAGTTCTTGGACGATCCCGCCGTGCAGGTCGTCAACGACCCGATCGGGGTGCTGGAGATCTCGACGGCGCCAGCGGCGGCCGACGTCGTGCTCGACAAGATGCTGACGACGCGGTCACCGCAGGTTCTGACCGCCGCCGTGGAGGCGGTCGCTGCCAAGATCCAGGGCGGCTCCTACTCCGCCAGCCAGCTCGAGCAGATCGAGCGGTCGGTCGTGTCTCGGCTACGCGGACCAGACGCCAGCGCGGTGGTCTTCGAGGAGCTGACGCTGGTGATGCCCGAGGCAGCCAGCGAACGGCTGTTGCTGGCCTCGCGTGGTGTCGCGGGCCACGAGGAGCTCGCGAAGGTCGCCGCTCACGGCGAGATCGTCGACCCGGGCGTGGCGCGCCGCGTCTCGCAGCGGATCGCGCGGACGGCATGTGCCCAGCTGCCAGCCTGTGGGCTGTACGAGGAGGACAAGATGACGCCGCGGCTGGTACGCGAGGCGCTTTCGCGGGTCGCAGCGTACTCATGCACTACGCGAGTCTGGCGCTGCAGGGCAGCCCGCTCCGTGGCCCCGTCGCCGCGGCCCTGGTCGGTGAGGTTGAGCGGTACGGCGTCGACGACCCGCTTGCCGCCCGGTTCTCTCGGCTGCTGCGCTACCTCGCGGGGCCGGACCAGGAGGAACCGGTCCTGGAGTGGCTTCCGAAGGCGCCGCCAGCAGTGGCGCGTGACCTGGGGCACACGCTGGGCCACATCGACAGCAGCCGGGGCCTCGACGAGCTGCCGGCCCTGCTGCGCGGCGATGACTCCGTTGTCGACCGGGCGCTGTTGTACGGGCTGGGCATGCGCCAGGCGCGGGTGCTGACGGGGCTGGCCGAGGGTGCTGACTGGCCGGCTCCGGTCAGGGAGGCGGCGCGGTGGTGGCTGCGCCAGGGCGGCGCCGTACGCGTCTGAGGGTGTGCTTTTGCCGTGTTGGAAGACGTACGCCGTCGGGCGGTGAGGGGGTGATTTTGCCGTCGCGTGTCGGAAGACGTACGGGGGCGGTGAGGGGGTGCTTTGCCGTCGCGTGCGACGTACGCCGCCGGGCGGCGTTGACGCCTCCTTGCGTGTCTTGGCATGGCCGCCGCGTGTCAAGCGGCTGCAGAATGGGCACGAGAGACCACGGTCTGTGGTCGCCCGGAAGCCCGTAGGCTCAGGTCTCGGTGTTGAGCAAAACAGCACCGAGACCGCCTGCCGGAGTGGCGCGTTCGCTCCGTTGACCGCCGTAACGCGGCGACCGTCTGCCGCGATGTGGCGGTCGGAAGACGGTCGGTGCTCGGTGTGGCTGCGGGGCAGGGTGTAGTGCGGCTCTCGCGAAAGGAGGCGCAACGAGCTGACGAATCACCAGCAGGCCCGCCGCGGTCGCCGCCGCGACAAGCGTGGGTGGGCCAGCGAGTCGCAGCAGGCTCGCGGCGAGCCAGGAAGTCGAGCGCGACTCGCAGCCCGAGCCGGCCTGCACGCGTCGCTGCCACCGTCGCGGCACCGGCTATCAGGCCGGCGACGGTGCAGATCAGGGCGGCCTGATCGAGCAGCTGGGTCATCGCAGCCTCCCGGTTGAGGCCCGCTGGTCGGGCGGTTCGTCGGACCCGGACTCGTTCCGGGCAAGCTCCGCCTTCTCCTCGCGTATCTCCCTGCCCAGGAAGCGGTTGAGCGCCGTACGAATGGCCGCAACCGCAGCCAGCTCGCCGATTTGATAGAACGTGGGTGCGATCGCCGTACGCAAGATGTCACCGGCGAGCTGGAACTCCAGCCCTAACGCGAGGTAGCGGCCGAGGTCCAAGCGCACCGGCACGAACGCCTCGGGGTTGCGGCTGCGGATGGCCACCAGCACGAACCGACGGGCGATGACCGCGCCCACGAAGATGATCAGTGCACCGGCGATCTCGACGAGTCGGACTGCCCAGTCGACGACCGCGGTGACGTTCTCTTCGCTCAACCACTCCATGCCGAGCGGTGTACCCACGCCGTTGGGGGTCGAAGCGCGCTGGCGGGCGAGGCGATCTCCACCGGCTCCTCAGACAAGCGACCGGCCTCCACCGTTGACGAGGTGAAGGCCGGTAGATGCCAGGCCAAGCGCTAGTTGTCGTCGTCGTTGACGTGCTCGCGCTCGTAGCTGCCAGCCTTTGCGAGGCCACGACTGACCATATAGCCGATCGTCAGCCAGGTGATATAACGCCAAGCGTCGTTCGCGGCGAAGCCTTCACCATCATCGTTGTCGACCAGCGCCGGGCGACGAGAACTCCGATGAGCGACGTAGGCGCGGTCGTCTTGTACGACGACTTGGGTAGACACCCGAGTGAGTCATTTTTCTTTCCTTGAGCCATGCGTGATAACCCCTTGAAGAACGTTTACCCAGCCGCGACATCCGGCTGGGGTGAGTGACGGGACTCGAACGCGACATCCGCGACCACAACGCGGCGCTCTACCAGCTGAGCTACACCCACCATGCTGCGCAATCGACCCGCAATCGGTGGGCCACAGCGGCAGAAAGTGTAGCGGCTCAGGCGGCTCGGCTAGGAGTCCGGCTGCGGGTCGCTCAACAGGGCGCCGCGGTGTTTCGCGGCCAGCGCGCGGGCGGCGTCGGAGTCCGGTCCGGGCGGCGGCACGAACACCGCCTCCCGGTAGTAACGCAGCTCCTCGATGCTCTCGCGGATGTCGGCAAGCGCCCGGTGGACCCCCCTTGCGCGGGCTCGCGTAGTACGCCCGGGGGAACCAGCGCCGCGCCAGCTCCTTGATCGACGAGACGTCGATGATGCGGTAGTGCAGGTGCGCCTCGAGCGTCGGCATGTCCCTGGTGAGGAAGAGCCGGTCGGTGCCGACGGAGTTGCCCGCCAGGGGGCCTTCCGCACCGTCGGCACGTACGCGCGCACATAATCCAGTACGGCGTCCTCTGCCGTCGCCAGGTCGACGCCGGCGTCGAGCTGGTCGAGCAGGCCGGAGGCTGTGTGCATGTCGCGCACGACGTCACTCATCTGCTCGAGCGCGGCGGCGGGGGCTTGATGACGATGTCGACGCCGGGACCCAGCACGTTGAGCTCGGAATCCGTCACCAGGGCAGCGACCTCGACCAGCGCGTCTGCGGCCATGTCGAGACCGGTCATCTCGCAGTCGATCCACACCAGCCGGTCGCTCACGTTCGCCACCCTACGCCGCGGGCTCCCTGCCGGGGCTTCCTCAACGTTGCACCGGTCGCGATCAGAGCAAGGCCACCGTCTCCCCGCGGCGTACCGGCCTGACCACATCGTCGAGGTCCGCCTGCCGAACCGACTCCAAGAACGCCGACAGCGGCGAGCGCATGATCTTGTAATCGTCGTAGTGCACGGGGATCGCGGCGCGAGGCTGCACCCGGCGCAGGAAGTCGACGCCCTGCGGAGCGTCCATGGTGACCGTCGAGGCGAGCACACGGGTGCCGCCGAGGTGCATCACCGCCACGTCGATGTCGGGGTAACGCTCGTGTACGGCGTCGAGGTGGTCGCCGGTCAGCGTGTCGCCGCTGAGGTAGACGCGCAGCCGGGTCTCGCCCTGGACCTGGTGCTCCAGCAGGCTGCCCATCACCGGCGGCAATACCTTCCGAGCGGGTCCGCGCGCATGCACGCCGGGGAGCGACACCACCCGCAGTTCTTCGTTGTCCTTGGCGAGCACGTGGTCGGTCCAGGTGGTCAGCCCGTGTGTGGAGAAACCTTGCCGCTTGAGCCGCCGGGCGGCGTGCGTGGTCGTCACCAGCGGTGGCCGCCGATCGAGACCGGCTCGGGCCACCCGGTCCCAGTGGTCGCCGTGCAGGTGCGACAGCACAACAGCGTCCAGCGTCGGTACGTCGTGCACCGTCACCGCCGGGTCGAGCAACCGGCGCGACCACAGCCCCGGCCCAGGTAGGCGCGTTGCCCCTTGCGGAGGAAGTTCGGGTCGGTGAGCACGGTGAAGGAGCCGAGCCGAAGCAGCACCGTGGCGTTGCCGATGAAGGTCAGCGAGTCGACCGACGGTTGCTCGCTGGCTTCGTTGGCACTGGCTGGGGGAGCGACGTCATGCCCGCCCGTACCCGGCGTAGAGGTCAAAGATGCACGCCGTCCCCAAGGGCGCACTAACGGTGGTCCGCACCGCGGGCATAGCGTTGCTTGGCCGACCAAACGCTGCATCGGGCACCACACCGAGGGCCTGCGATCCCAGCGCGGCCAGCGACGCAGGTGTTTCCCGATTGCGTTGATCGATCGAGGCGGTTGCGAACGCCGTCTTACTTTTTGTCGCATCCGCCCGATGTCCGATTCTTCCGGCTGGATGCCGTGCCGCCAGATAGGAGCGACCACTTTTTTGGGTTCGTCCTCGGCAAGAACGCCCCATTACCGACTTAGCGGACGGCGTGGAGATCGCACAATGCGTAACCAAAGACGGCGCCGGACATCGTCCTTGGGCTGCCCGTAGAACGGGAGATCAAACCGGCAGCATTGATTGTTGAGCCGTCGTGACCGGCCTTTGCGCGAACGCTTCGAACCGTCTGGCGCGTCGGGCGCGCCGCTCCGTCGACGCCACCGATCGCCACCGACTGCGAGTCGGGGCCCAGCCGTCGGCTCACTGGACCCTTGCGTCAAGGACTGCGGGAACCCTTCGGTCGGGTGGGCGGCCAGTCATCGGTGAGCCGCGAACGTTCCGCTTACGCCACGGCACCTGACCAGGCCCCGAGTGGGTGAGGCAGCGCCAGCCACGACGTACCACCACGACACGCAGGCTCGTTCGTTGAGAACCCGTGAGTGCCACAAGGTTAACAGCGCCTACTGAATCTGATGTACTCGATTCTCCCGCAGGCTTGCGCCAATACGAATATGATACGAATCGACTCCTGCTTGAGTGGGATTATATTGGGCTGCCACTCCGGCTCTAGGTTTAGCGCTATGCGCCTGACGTCGTCAATCGCATCTCGAAGTGCTTGGCATACTGCTGCTGACGTAGCCGGTTCGACCACCGCGTACCGCTCAAATCCAGCCATGCTGTCCTCATGAGTGTCAACGTCACGTGTGTCGCTGATAATAATCCGCTTGATCGTGTGAGCACCGCTTTGGTTGCAGCAAGACGTGCTTGAGAAGGCCCGAGGGCGTCCCAGGTGCAACAGCGCATCGTCGCGGCAAGTCGGGCCATGGGTCGCAGTAAGAGCAGTGCTGCCGCTAATCGCGCGCCATGGCGTCGTAGACGGCACCGGTGACTGCGGCGTACACGCCCTTGCTCAGCATGTCGGCAGCGAGCTCATCGGGTTCCCAACGCCAGGGCACGTCGGCGACCCCGAGCGCGCGGTAGAGGGCCGCGTCTCCGCCCCAGAACAGGGCGAAGTGGACGACGCTCGCTTGCGGTCCGCGCAGGCCGGCGAGGTCGAGGGCACCCCGCAGGGCACCCATGCTGATCCCGTGCGCCCAGTGCACGGGGCTGTTCAGCCGCGCGACGTCGGAGGGGAGTCCGGGTCCCTTCCCGGCAGGAGGTGCGCCCCGACCTGGCCGGGGACTTGGCTCGCCTCACGTCCCGACACCGCCATCTCGAGCCGTTCCGACGCCGTCATGGCGATGGTGCCAACGGCACCGGCGACCATGCCGCGGCTGAGAGCGCCGAGTGCTCCGTTACTTGACATATCAGGCTCCTGATCTCTGGTTGTGGGTCATGCACCCTGCCCGAGGTTGATCATCAGGCCGCCGTCCATCACGTACGACGCCCCGGTCACGTAGTCGGCGTCGCTGGAGGCGAGGAACAGTGCGAGTTTGGCGATCTCGGTTGGCTCCGCCGCGCGCTTGAAGGGGATGCTCTGCACCTGTTCCTCGAGCAGTTCCGGGTCGTCGATCGCGGGCTGGTTGAAGGGGGTGAGCACCATCCCCGGCGCGAGGCTGTTGACGTTGATCTTGTGCGGGGCCAGCTCGAGCGCGAGGGTGCGGGTCAGCATCCGGATGGCGCCCTTGGAGCAGTCATAGTCGGCGCCACCGGGGTTGGGGTTGTCCGCGTGGACTGACGAGACGTTGATGATCTTGCCTTCGCCGCCGGCGTCCAGCCGGAGCTGGATGAAGCGACGGCAGCAGAAGAACGGGCCGTAGACGTTGGTGCGGATGGCGTGGTCCCACACCTCGGTCGACAGCTCGGCTACTTCCTTGCCAGAAGCGTCCACGCCGGCGTTGTTCATCAAGATGTCGAGCGAGCCGAAGGCATCGACTGCCTGGTCGAACAGGGACGCTACCTGGTCCTCGTCAGTCACGTCTGCCTGCACAACGATTGCCTTGCGGCCTTCGGCGGCCACGGCGGCGCGGGTCTTCTCGGCGCCGTCCGCGTCGTGGAGGTAGTTGACGACGACGTCGGCGCCCTCCTTCGCGAACTCGATCGCCGTCGCCTGGCCGATGCCGGAGTCGGAGCCGGTGATCAACGCCACCTTCCCCTCGAGCCGTCCTGTCGCCATGTCGTTCCTCTCCTTCAGGTGAGCGGATCTGCAGAAGCCGGCTGGCCAAGTCGCCAGGCGGCGTTGATGAGCCCTACGTGCGAGAACGCCTGGGGGTAGTTGCCGAGCAGCTCCCCGGTGTCCGGGTCAGCTTCCTCCGACAGCAGTCCGAGGTCGTTTGCGTGGTCGGTCGCGCTGCGGAACCATGCCCGCGCTCGCTCCTGCTCGCCAGCAAGCGCGAGGCACTCGACGAGCCAGTACGTGCAGATCAAGAAGCCGCTCGGGTCGTCGGCCCACCGGCGTACCAGCCCGCCCTTGCCGAGCCGCTGCTCCACGGCGTCGATGGTGGCGCGCATCCGGTCGTCGGTCGCGGGCAGGAACCCGACGAGGGGAAGCATCAGCACTGAGGCGTCGAGCTCGTCGGACTCGAAGGCGCCGGTGAAAGCCTGGGCCTCGTCGCTCCAACCGCGGTCCAGGACCGCGGCACGTACGTCGTCGCGGGCGGTTGCCCAGCTGTCCGGATCGGCCGCGTCGCCGAGCATGGGTGCGAGCTTGGTGGCCCGGTCGAGGGCGACCCAGCACATCACCTTGGAGCTGACGTAATGCCGCTGGGTGCCGCGCGCCTCCCACATGCCGGCGTCCGGATCCTGCCAGCTGTCGACGGCGCGGTCGGCGAGGGCCACGAGCAGCTGCCGGGTAGGCCCGGCCAGCTCCCCGAGCTGGTCGCGCAGCAGGTGTGCGGCGTCGAGCACCTCACCCAGTACGTCGAGCTGCTTCTGCTCCCACGCCGCGTTTCCGACCCGGACCGGTGTGCTACCGCGGAAGCCGGACAGGTGCTCCAGCACGTGCTCGGTGAGGTCGCGCTCGCCCTCCACGCCGTACATGATCTGGATGAGCTCGTCGCGCACGTGACCAGCGCTGCCAGACAGCCAGTCGAACAGCCGAGCCGGCTCGTCCGGGCAGGCGGCTATCCACAGGGCGCGGACGGTGAGGCTGAGATCTCGCAGCCACGCGAAGCGGTAGTCGAAGTTCAGCTCGCCGCCCAGCTGCTCCGGCAGCGACGTGGTGGCGGCGGCCACGACAGCACCCGAGGGGCCGAACGTCAACCCCTGAAGCACCAGCGCACTGCGGCGTACGTCGTCGGGGAAGGCACCGTCGTAGGTGGTGTGCAGCGCCGACCAGGACTCCCAGCCGGCCAGGGTGTCCTCGATGCTCGGTTCCCCACCGGGCCCGGGTCGAGGCCCGTAGGACGGCTGGTAGCTCAGCCGCAAGTCCACAGTCTCACCAGCCGCGACCGAGAAGTCCGCGTGCACCAGCCCGTCGGAGCAGACGAACTCAACCGGCCCGGTGCAGCTGAGCTGAACTGGGCCGCCGTCGGCCTGCACGCCACCTTCGACGCTGGTCAGGTGTGGCTCGGTGCGGCCGTACTCCATGCGCGGTGCCAGCTCCGTGCGCATTGACACAGTCCCGGAGAGTCCCTCGACCCGACGGAGCAGCACGTGTGGACTCTCGCGGCCGATGTCGTGGCCGCGGGCACCCGGAGCCAGCGCCAGCCCGTCGGTGACGGCGACGTCGCCGCCCGACGTACGAAACACTGTCCGCACCACGAGGCTGTCTCCGACGTACTGACGCTCGGACGCGAAGTCGTCGGTGGGACTAAGCGACCAGTGGCCGGCTTCGGCGTCGAGGAGGCGGCCCAGCACAGACGGGGAGTCGAAGCGCGGCACGCACCACCAGTCGACGGACCCGGCCCGGTCGACAAGCGCGGCGGAGTGGCAGTCGGAGAGGAAGCCGTAGTCCGCGATGGCGGCGCCCTTGTCGCCATCCCCCTCTCTGGGGGTGTTCATCGCAGCACCGGCAAGCGCACGGGCTGACTGTACCCCGTGGTACACCCAGTGCGGCGGTCGAGGCGTCCCTTAGTCCGGTCCGCGCCCTTCCCTGGGAGGCGGCGACTGCGACCGTAAGTAGACCACGGCTGCCTCCACGGCTGCCCGCATCGGGCGCACCTCGCGCTTGACGGATGAGAGAAGGTAGCCACCCTGGACGATCGCGAGAAGGGCTTCGGCTAGCGCGGCGGGGTCTGCGGTCTCCTTGAGCTCACCGCTACGTTGCATGGCCGCAAGCGCCGCCGCCCACGCGGACTCCCAGCGGTTGAACGCATCGGCGGCGCTGAGCCGTAAGGGCTCACCTTGCTCTACGACCTCACCCGCTATCGATCCCAACGGGCAACCGTGCAGGCCCAACTGGCTCTCGTGGGCCTCGATCAACGTCTGGAACCAGGTGTCGATCCCGTCCCACGAGTCGAGCGCGAAGCGGCTCTGAGCCTCGAGGATGCTGTCGAGTTGGTGTGCCAACACCTCGGTGATGAGGGCGTCCTTGGCGGGAAAGTAGTGGTAGAACTGGCTCTTCCCGGTGCCGGACGCAGCCAGGATGTCGTCGACGGTGGTCATTCCGACGCCGCGTTCGTACATCAGCCTGGCAGCCGCCGAGACGATCCGCGCCTTGCTATCCCGGCCCCGACGGGTGGTTGGTTCAGGCACGGTTTCGCGGCCTCGCGTCGAAGACGCCGGCCGTCTTTCCGGATGAGCCACTAGGCACGGTCTCAACGTACCGCCGAAACGTTCGCGGCGGGTACGGACGAGTTGTGGCGGCTACAGGGCAGCCCCAAGCGCTTCGAGAAGCCGCGCAACGTCGTCGTCGGTGTTGAACACGTACGGCGACACGCGCAGGCTCTCGCCGCGCACGCTGACGTGCACATTCGCCGCTGCCAACGATTGGACAACTGCACCGGGGGATCCGGCGGGCAGTCTGAGCCCGACGATGTGACTGGCGTGCGGCTTGGCGTGCACCGACAGACCAAGTGCCGCGGCGCCGTCGACGACCGCGGCCGTCAGCGGTTCCACGGTCGCGGCGACGCGCTCCACCGACCACTCGACCACCGTCTCAAGAGCGGCAACCGCCATCGGCACGAGCACGAAGTTGCTCGCCTCTCCGCCGTCGAAGCGGCGAGCACCGGGCCGGAACGCGTCGGTGTACGACGTCAGGTTGGCGAAGTCCTCGCTTCCCTCACGGCCAGCCCAATGCTGCTCCAACGGCCGCCAGTCGCGGCAGTGCGGCGCGGTCCACGCATACCCGAGGCTGTAGGGACCAAGCAGCCACTTGTACCCCGCTGCCACCACCATGTCGGCGCCGATGTCGTCCACCTGAAGTGGCAGCACGCCAAGTGACTGGGTCGCATCCACGACGAACGTTGCACCGGCCGCCCGTGCCGCCTTTCCAACCATCTGGATGTCGATCAGCGCGCCCGTCATGAAGTGACAGTTGGGTACTGCGACGACGGCCGTTCGTTCGTCGATCGACTCGACCACCGCGGCCGTCCAGTCGCCGTCGGTCGGACGCCCCACGGCGACAACTGTCGCGCCCGACCGCTGCGCGAGGTCGCGCCACGGATACACGTTCGACGGGTACTGGTCGGCCAGGATGACGATGCGGTCCCCAGCAGACGCTGACACGTTCGCCGCCGCGGTGCTCAGCGCGTAACTGGCCGCGGGCACCACCGCCACGCCGTCGGGGTCACCGTGGATCAGCTGTGCGAACAGCGTGCGCAGCCGTTCGAGATCGTCGAAGAAGTCCGCCGGGCCGATCCTCCACGGCCGCTGCTTGCCCTGCACCGCAGCCATCCCCACCTCGGTCACCCGCCGAAGCTGTGGCGACATGTATGCGCAGTTCAGATAAGCGACGTCGTCGGGGATGTCGAACGCGTCGCGTTGCGTCGGCAGCGGCTCCTGGGTGCCGGCTCCCAGCATCTCTTGCACAGATTCTCCGTTTCGACTGACTGGATCAGGGGCGTGGAGTGGAGTCGGGTGCTGTTCATCGCCACCGATGTACGCAGGTATCTTGCCCCGCTCACGCGTTCGTGCGACAGGGGGTCTCCCCGGCCGAGCTTCGCTGCGGCCCGAGATCACCGCAGCCATCAAGCGCAGTACTCCCAGGACGGAGCAAGCCGGTCAAACGCGAGTTCTGGACGGTGTGTCACATATTTGGCTACGATCAGTTCCGGCCGACTGGAGGGTGAACCGATGCGCGTACCTGTTGGGCTGGCCTTGGTGGCCGCAATTCCACTGCTTGGGGCCTCGGCCGTCGCCGTAGGGTCTGATGAGCACGACCACGCCGTGCACGACGCCTCGGGCAACCCCATGGCGGTTGGGGTCGAGCAGAACGTCAAACACGTGGACCACGACGGTGGGGCGACGGGCGGCCACGTGGTCGCCGAGGCAGGACGCCTCTACGTCGGGGCGTACGGCGAGGGCTTCCGCATCTTCGACCTCTCCGAGCCCGCAAACCCGCGGCAGATCGGTGCCTACCTGCCCGGAAACCGCACTGACGCCGTACCTGACGCGGCGGTTTACGGCAGGGACGGGTCGAAGCGGCACTTCGCCGTGCTCAACGGCACCCGGCGCAATACCGCCACCCAGGAGACCCGGACCGACCGGTCGGAGTTCTTCGACGCGACCGACCCGGCCAACCTGGTCAAGCTGGCGGAGTTCGTCGGCCCGGAGCACGGGGAGGCGCACAACGGCGACATCATTGACAGCCGGCGGCTGTGGCTTCCCTCGGGTGGGAGCGGCGTCAGTGGAGACGGTCGCTACGGTCTGCGGATCTACGACATCCGGCCGCTGATCAAGACGCCCATTGGACGGTGCCAACCGCAGGCTGCGGACAACCCGTGCGCACCGGTGCGAATCTTCAACGGAAACCCGGTGATGCTATGGGAGGACTCACCCTACCGGGGTGACAAGCCGGTGGGCGCGCCCTTCACGCACACCCACGACATCACGACGTACCCCAACTACCCGGTCAAGCAGGCCGACGGGACCACCGCTCTCCGCGACATCATCCTGCTGGCGGAGGGCGGGAGCTACGCCAACGAGGCCGGCAACACGGGCAGCACGTTCGTCATCGACATCACCGATCCCAGCAACCCGGTCGTCATGCTGCGGTGGTTGCACGAACGCGGTGCCTCCCATCACCCGATCCGCTACCACCACGAGGCGCAGTTCCTCGACAGTCACCCACGGGTCATGTTGGTGGCCGACGAGGACCTCCACCACCCGTGCGGCGAGGACGACGGCGCCGACACGGTCGACACCGCCGGTGGCGGCGTGGTCGCCGTACGCCTCAGTCCCAAGCTCACCCGGGCAACCGAGCTGAGCGAGTGGTTCATCCCGGCGGACACGCCCGCGCCGGTCTGCTCGGTGCACGTGTTCTCGTCTCGCGGCAGCCTGGTGGCGTTCGGGTCCTACAACGCCGGCGTGCAGGTGGTCGACTACTCCAAGCCGAGCGCGCCGAGGCGCGTGGCACAGGGCATCGAGCCGGGTACGACGGCCTGGGGCGCCTTGTGGAGGCGCGACCTCATCTACGTCGGCGACATGGCGAGAGGACTGGACACCTTCCGCTACACCGGTCCCGACTGAAGGGCTAGCCGAACGCGTGTCCGCCCGGCACAAGGTCTGGACCACGATCGGTGTGGTGCTGCTGCTGGGCTTCGCCAGCAGTGTCCGGGAGGACGACGCCAGTCCGCCCGGCTCAGCGGCCCCAGCGACAGCAGAGCCACCGGATGGCGCTGAGTCGGCGACCGTCACGGTGACGACGACCGTCCCGCCTGGGTCCCGGTCACCGTCACGCTCGCCCAAGACGGCCAAGCCCCCCAAGAAGGTGGCGCCACCGTCGGAGAAGCCAAAACGGCCAAAGCCGAAGTTGCCCAAGCCAGTGAAGTCCTCACCCCGCGGCGTACCGGCTGGTGCACAAGCCGCAGTTGTGCTGTCGATCGCCGACGGCGATACCCTCCACCTGCGCGGTCAACGACCTGGCAGAGTTCTGCGCTCGACGACGGACACCGCCGTGCGCCTGCTCGAGATCGACACCCCCGAGACAGTGGACCCGTCTCAGCCGGTGGCTTGTTACGGGCCCGCGGCAAGCGCGGCACTGGGTCGGCTGGCTCCGCCCGGGTCGAAGGTGTGGGTACTGCCGGACCAGCAGCGCGTTGACCCGTACGGCCGGCTACTGCTGTACCTGTGGTCCAAGGACAAGGCGGGGTCGACGTTCGTCAACCTGTCACTGGTGCGCGGCGGGTTCGCGAAGGCAGTGCTGTATGAGCCGAACGACAGGTACATCAACACGATGCGCCGGGCCGAGAGAAACGCCCGTGCAGCCGATCGAGGACTGTGGGGGCACTGTCCTTCGTTCGGGGCGCCACTGAGCACGCCCTCACCGAAGCCGTCGCCGCGCCCCTTCACGCCGCAGAGACCTGCGAGCGGAGGTCGGTGTGCCTCTGGTTACAACCCCTGCGTTCCGCCGTATCCGCCCGATGTGGACTGTGCTGACGTCGGGCAGCCGGTCCGCGTCACCGGAAGCGACCCGCATGGGCTTGACGCCGACGGCGATGGCCACGGCTGCGATTCGTGATGGTCGTGCGGGTGGCCGGACAGCACGGATGTCCAGGTCTACGACAGGCAGCGGTGGTCCGCTAATGGCATAGCCATCACCAGTCGGGATGCCAGAACCAACTCGCTTGAGCGACGATGGCTGACCGTGCCGCCTTGCTTCTCTGTCCTCCACCGAGGGTGAACACCACGGCGTGCCATGGCCGTTCGTGGCGAGGATCATGCATCACACCCTGTGGCACGGGCTGATTTCCCTTCGTGTGCAGCCCTCGCAGCGCTGCCACCGGGATCTCGGCTAGCCCCGCGCCCGGGGAAAAGTCACTCAACAGAACATCAACATCGCCGCTCTCGGCTTCCCAGATCGACTTCAAGGCGACAGAGGCGCAGAAATCTGCCAGGCCCCAACCCTTGCACTTGTCCAGGGACTGATCCTGGAACGCGTGGCTTTGGATCACCTCACCGGTGAAGAACCCGGCCTGGACGACGCGTAGTACAGTTTCTGTGTCGGCGATGTGGAGGGGATCGTCAACGAGCGGTCTTGGAGTAGGGCTGTCAGCCATCGACCGGGATCAGGGGCGAGCCGTGGCCGAGGCGCCAGGCCCACTTCTCGATCCCGTCCGGCAGATTGTCGATCGGGCCTTCCCACTCCACCCCGCCGCGCTGGTAGGCGTAGACGCTAACCTGGCCACCGGCATCGATCTCGATCTGCAGTTCCACCGATTCGCGACGGAACTCGGCAGCGATGCCCCCTTCACCAGCCGGGCTCAACATCGGCATCGGGGTTCCCTCGAATATGGGGTCCTCCAGCAGGAAGCCCAAAGCGTTCACCGCCTCGTGGCTGATTGAGGCCCCAACTTCGGTCAGCAGATAACGGACGCGAGCAGCCACCTCAGGTAGCCAGTTGGCGGGACGCTTGAACATGGGCCGGAGGTTCGCCTGCCAAATGCCCTGCGATGACGAGGCAACTGTCAGGTGTGACCGAACCTCTTCTTCTCGCAGGTCGACACCTAGCCCGTGTGACCAAGCCGACGCGCTCTCCGCATACTCCACGGTCATTGTTGTCCCCATGCCTCTCGTGCCGCATCACTAGTGATGCTGAGGAACGTCTCGACGATCGTCTTGCGTCCTCGGTTCAAGAAACCTAGCAGGTCGCCATCGCTGGGCGGCGCTCCCCGCACCGTCAATTCAAGCACGAGGATAGGTGCAGGCTCCGGGCCCGGACCGACAAAGCCCGGTGTCACCGAGACGTGCAGGCGCCCCTCGGGGACCTCTTCGCTGGGGGGGATGAGCGACTGAGAGCGCCAACTGATCTGCTCTGGGAGCGTTCCGGACGCACTCGGGATCCGGACGCCGGGCAGCACGCTCTCAATTTCTGCGTGTGTACCCCACACGCCTCCGATTGGCCGGATGTGATTGATGTACGTGACCTCGCACTGGCTTGGTACGACCGCGTGCCCATGCTCCTCCATCCATTTCGACACAGTTGCCCAGTGCTTAGCGAATGCCTGACGACGAGCCCGCCACCGAGGATAGGACGCAACAACTGGATTGTGTTCACCTTGAACCTGGGCCCGCCAGTTGGCCGCGAACCAGTCCGCCTGGACCTGCAGCAGATCGTTCCCTGACTCCGAGATCAGCCAGATCCGTGGAAGCGGCGGCGCTGATTGAAATGCAAACTCGAAGGCCCAAGACCCCGATCCACCGAAGGCTTCCGTGGGCGGCTCGTATCTCGCTTGTTGCTCAAACCTCGGGAACTCATCACGCCATAGAGAGTTTCGAAGAGTGCCCAGCGAGAGGAAGAGTTCCAGGGGCATCGCGGAAAACCGCACCGATGTCACGACTTCCGCGACGGGAGGGGACGAGAAGGAGACGATGTCATCGGGGCTGGTGGGCACGTCCTCAGGATAAGGGCGTGCGCCAGCGAATTGGCGCCGATATCGATCCTCTCGATCGCTTCACTTCGGTACCAGTCTCCAAGTATCCACCCTTCGAGGTATGGGGGACCTCCTCCAACCAGGTCAACCAGCCCCGGCTGCTCGGGCGATGAACTGCACGAGCGCACCGACGGACGCAGACAGCCCAGCGTTGCCAGCCTTGGAAGCGATGCCCTTCAACCGTCCGCCGCTGCTCTCGATCACGGCGATGTTGGGCTCCGGGTTGGTCGCCTCGGCCTGGATGACGTCGAGGTAGGTGAGGAAGTACGCCTGCTCGGCGGCTGGCACGTCGCCGGCCGACTCGCGCACATCCTGAACCAGCGCAAGCAGCGTCCCAGCGTCGAAGCCCTGGTTCTGTGTCTGTGTGACGTTGGTGCCGATGCCGACCTGCCCCGACACCGGCGCGTTGAAGCGTGTCACGAACTGCTCAACGCCGCCGCGCTGAGCGGACGCCCAAGCCGTCAGTGAGCCGTCGAAGTTCTCCACCACCTCCTCGCCCAGCGGCTCGATCGCGGCGCTGAGGACGGGAGCACCCCATCCTCCGCTCCCCTTGATGAGGCCCCTTGCTTTGAGGTGCTCACCCGTATCAGAGATCTCCTGATCGGTGAAGGGGTCGCCCTCGAAGTGGCCGCGCGGGTCCTCCTTGATGCGCTCCAAGATCGGGGAGTGCACGCCCTCTCGCTTCTGCTGATACAGCCAGTCGAGCAGTGCTTCCCGAGCGGCCACGGCACGCGCTTTTGCGTTCGAGCGTCTGTCCCGCCGTGCACGCAGGACGGTGATGCCGCGTTCGGTGACCTGGGCGCTTGATGATCGCAGCCCACCCAAGCCCCCATTGACGCGGATGAGGCCGCTGCTCTCCAGTGCGGCGACGGCGGCTTCCAGCGCGTCGCTGTCCAGGGGCTCTGGCTGTGCGTCAGCGAACGCCGAAAGCCGGGGGATCGCCGCACCCCGCGTTGACTCGTAGATCCAGTCCAGCAGTGCGAGTTGCAAAGCCTCGTCTCGGCGGGACGTCCATCCTCGGTCGTTCATGTCCCCCCTGAGTGGGTTAGGTGTGATCTATTGACCGAGGCTAAAGGGTGGCCCCGACACCACGCTGAACCCGAACGCCGCGACTATTGACCAGCGACGCGTTACTCCTGGAACGCCGGGTGCAGCGTGCTGGATTCAGCGACCTCGTAGACATTGTGGAAGTCGAAGTTCTCGAAGTTGATCCCTTGAATCACAGGCCGCCCGGTAACTGGCCTTGACGACTGTCTCCTCGGCTGAGTTGCCGGGTTGGGCCTCGACGGGCTGACGCCACACGACCTCCGGCACACCGCGTCGAGGGTCATCGCGGCGCTTGCGTGACCGAGCATCCGTTGCACCGCTTCCACATTGGCTCCGGCTTCGACAGCGAGGCTGGCTAGAGTCATCGAACAGTTCGGGGTACACGATTGACCGGGTGGCAGACCGGCTCGACCCAGCGTGGCTCGCTGTGCCCTCGAACGTCGCCCAACCGGTCGTCAGGTGAGTAAACGGCCTCTCACCGGCCCTTTGTTGGTGCGCCCGGCAGGACTCGAACCTGCGACCGGTGGATTAGAAGTCCACTGCTCTATCCAGCTGAGCTACGAGCGCCAAGACGCTAAGCGTCCCGCCGAGTCTACTGAGACGGCGACCTCTGCCGTTCCGCCAAGCGGCGCCAGCACGCGGCCCCCAGGTAGCCTGGCACGGTGACAGCCGCGGTGCCGGAGTCCCGGCCGTCGGTCGAGGGCACCCGAGCGGTGCAGACCACCCGAACCAGCACCGCCCTGCGGATCGCAGGGGTCTTCGTCGTCGCCGCGCTTGCTGCATTGGCGATCTGGGCGATTCACTCCGACCTGCATGGCGTGATCGGACGGCGGGCGTTCCTGTGGGCGCTGCTGTTCGCCTTCGCGCCCGTCATTCCCCTTGGCGCAGCGTTCCTGTGGCTCGACCGGATGCGCCCGGAACCCACCAAGTTCTTGGTCCTCGCGCTTCTTTGGGGAGCGCTCGGGGCGACGTACGTTTCCCTCAAGCTCAACGCATGGCTCGCCGCCCAGGTCGGCGACATGCACGTCGCCAGCGCCCGCAGCGCCGTCTTCATCGCGCCCTGGGTTGAGGAGCCCGCCAAGGCGGCGGTGATCTTCGCGATCGTGCTGTGGCGGCGGCACGACTTCAACGCGGTCGTAGCCGGTGTCGTCTACGGCGGACTCATCGGCATCGGGTTCGCGTTCACCGAGAACATCGTCTACTACGGCCAGCTCTTCCAGCAGGTGTACGCCGCCGGTGACAGCGACGCCGCGCTGGACGCCGTACGAAGCCTGTTCTTCTGGCGCGGGGTGGCCGCACCGTTCGTGCACCCGATGTTCACGATGATGACCGGGGCGGGGATCGGGTTCGCGGTCCGCCACCGCCACCTCGGGGTCCGGATCCTCGCGCCGGTCGCCGGTTTCTGTGCAGCTGCGCTGCTGCACATGGGCTACAACACGATCGCCTCGTTCGCCGTCAGGGACGAGCTGGTCGCTGTGTACGTCGCCATCTTGCTGCCCACGCTGCTGGCACTGCTCGCCGTGCTTCTCCTCGTACGGCGACACGAGCGCGCGCTGGTCGCGGCGCGGCTGACGGACTACACGGCCTACGGGTGGCTGAAACCGACCCAGATCCCCTACATCGCCACCACCAGCGGTCGCCGCGCCGCCCGCCGGCACGCCAAGCAGTTCGGCCGCGCGCAGCGCGACCGGGTGCGGCAGTTCCAGCGCGACGGGACCGAGCTGGGTCTGGTCCGCGACCGCATCGTCAGAGGTGTGGCGGGCCGCGCCGAGCTGCCGCGGGAGGCCGAGCTGATCGCCGCCGTACGCGAGCACCGTCGCCACGTCCTGCTGCCCGACGGCTCGAGCAGCGCCCGCGACGAGCTGTCAACAGCCGGCTCCAGCTGGTGACGCCCTAAACTGCCACTGAGCAGTAACAGGACGCAACCAGTGGGAGGGCAGGGCACGTGAACGACGTCGCTCCGCCCACCGAGCTCATCGGCCTGCTGGTGCGGCTGCGGGAAGGCCTCGTGCAGAACCCGTTGCCGTTCGAGTCCGCCGACGCCCCGGTCGCCCGCACCGAGCGCAGCAACCTGATCAAGCAGCTCGACGACTACATCGTGCCGCGGCTGGTGCAGATCGAGGCGCCGCTTCTCGCTGTCGTCGGCGGGTCGACGGGCGCGGGCAAGTCGACGCTGGTCAACTCGCTGATCGGCACCCCGGTCAGCGCAACCGGCGTGCTGCGCCCGACCACCCGTTCGCCGGTCCTGGTGCACAACCCGGCCGACGCCCAGTGGTTCGGCGCCGACCGGCTGCTGCCCGACCTGGAGCGCACCGACCGGGCCACCGGCGACCAGGGCGCGCTGCAACTGGTCCCGACCGAGCGGCTGCCGGCCGGCCTGGCAGTGCTCGACGCGCCTGATGTCGACTCCGTCGAGGAGCGCAACCGCGTGCTGGCCGCCCAGCTGTTGGCGGCCGGTGACCTGTGGCTGTTCGTGACGTCGGCCGCCCGCTACGCCGACCAGGTGCCCTGGAACCTCCTGAAGGCGGCGGCGGAGCGCAGTACAGCGGTTGCTGTCGTGCTCGACCGCACCACCCCCACGGCTGTCCGCGAGGTCAGCAGCCACCTGGCCCGCATGCTGACGGAGCGCGGGCTCGGCGACGCGCGGCTCTTCACGGTGCCGGAGTCACCGGTGACCGAGGACGGCCTGCTGCCCGCCGAGACGGTTGCGCCGATCCGGCGGTGGCTGGACTCGTTGGCGGCCGACTCCGCCGCGCGCACCGCGGTCGTTCGGCAGACGCTCAACGGCGCGATCGCCTCCCTCGGAAACCGCACTCGGGTGGTCTGCTCGGCGCTGGACACCCAGGAGCAGATCGCCAAGCAGCTGCGCGCCGACGTGACCAAGGCGTACGCCGACAGCCTCGCCGCGGTCGACGAGGCGACCCAGGACGGCTCGATGCTGCGCGGTGAGGTGCTGGCCCGCTGGCAGGAGTTCGTCGGCACCGGCGAGCTGCTCCGCAGCCTCGAGGACCGGGTGGGCCGGCTGCGGGATCGGATCTGGAACGCCGCCCGTGGGCGCCCCCAACCGGTCCAGCAGCTCACCGTCGCCGTCGAGTCCGGCCTGGAGACGCTCATCATCGAGCATGCGGAATCAGCGGCCGAGCGGGCGGCCCTCGCCTGGCGGTCCCTCCCGTCCGGGGCCGCCCTGCTCGAGGAGGCGCCGGGCGACATCGGCCGGGCATCGCGCGACCTGCGGCCGCTGGTCGAGCGCAGCGTGCGGGACTGGCAGGGCGGGGTGCTCGACCTGGTGCGCGAAGAGGGTAGCGACAGGCGGGCCACGGCCCGGGTGCTGTCCTACGGCGTCAACGGGCTCGGCGTCGCTTTGATGATGGTGATCTTCGCTCACACGGCCGGGGTGAGCGGTGCAGAGGTTGGCGTGGCCGGCGGCACCGCCGTGGTGGGTCAGAAGATCCTTGAGGCGGTCTTCGGTGACCAGGCCGTACGCCGGCTGGCTGAGCTTGCGCACAAGGACCTGCATGCACGGGTCGCAGACCTGTTGGGACGCGAGCAGCAGCGGTTCCTCGACGTACTCGATGCCCATGCCGTGGCGCCTGGCGCCGGCTACCAGCTGCTCGACCTGTCCCGGCAGATCGAGGCCGACAGCTGGCTCGGGGACCGCCGGTGAGCGCAGTCGTCGACACGCTGCGCAAGGTGGCCGGACGACAGCCCGACGTGGTCGACCGGTTGGTCGGTCTGGAGTCGGCCGTCCAGGCCGCCGACGGGCGGCTCGAGCCGGGGCTGGTGGCCGACGCCCGCGGCGTTGTCGACCGCGCTGGTGCCCGGCTGAAGCTGTCCGGCGAGCACACCGTAGTCGCGCTGGCGGGAGGGACCGGGTCGGGCAAGTCCTCGCTCTTCAACGCGCTGAGCGGCCTGGACCTGGCTGCGGTCGGCGTGCGGCGGCCCACCACCTCCTGGGCGCTCGCCTGCTCGTGGGGTCCCGACGGCGCTGGTGAGCTGCTCGACTGGCTCGGCATTCCGCCGCGGCACCAGATCAGCCGGATGGGTGCGCTCGATGAGTCAACGACCGACCGCGACCTGCGCGGCCTGGTGCTCCTCGACCTACCCGACCACGACTCCACGGAGGTGGCGCACCACGTGGAGGTCGACCGGCTGGTCCAGGTCGCCGACGTCTTGGTATGGGTGCTCGACCCACAGAAGTACGCCGACGCGGCCGTGCACGACAGGTTCCTGCGGCCGCTGAGCTCGCACTCGGAGGTGATGCTCGTTGTGCTCAACCACGTCGACGAACTGGCTCCGGATCGGGTGGACGCCTGCCTGACCGACGTACGCCGGCTGCTCAAGCTCGACGGCCTTGCCGATGTTCCGCTCATCGCCACCTCAGCGGCTCGCGGTGACGGGCTGCCGGAGCTGCGCCAAGCGCTGGTCGACCGGGTGGCGCAGAAGAGATACGCACGCGAACGACTCGCCGCCGACATCCGGGCGAGCGCCGAGCGGCTAGCCGCGCACACCGGTGCCGCCAATCCGGGTGACATCCAGGCGACGGCGCGGGGTGACCTGCTTGACGCGTGCGCCGACGCCGCCGGGGTCCCCGTCGTGGTGAAGGCGATCGAGTCCACGACCATGCTGAGGGCCAAGCAGGCCACCGGCTGGCCGGTGACCAAGTGGTTGTCGCGGTTCAAGCCCGACCCGCTGCGCCGGCTCCACCTCGACTCGTCGACCGGGCGGGAGCGGTCCCTCGCCACGACAGACGCGGCTGCCCTCCGCGTTTCGCGTACGTCGATCCCGCCGGCCTCGTCGGTGCAGCGCGCTCGGGTCGACGGCGCCGTCCGCTCGGTCGCCGACGACGTGACAGTCGGGATGCCCCAACCGTGGGCCGCGTCGGTGCGCCGCGCGTCAGTGTCGCGCCTCGACGACTTCACCGACGCGCTTGACACCGCAGTCGGCGGCACCGACTTGGGAGTGTCGAAGGACCCGGCCTGGTGGAGCGCCGTACGGGTGCTGCAGTGGATCTTGTTCTTCGCCGCCCTCGCTGGCGCGTTGTGGCTGGCGGCGCTCGCCTTCTTCGCCTACCTGCGGCTTCCCGAGCCGGGCAGTCTCGACTGGAACGGCTTTCCGGTCCCGACCCTGCTCCTGCTCGGTGGCGTTATAGCGGGCTTGCTGGTGGCGGCGGCCAGCCGCTTCGCCGCGCGGATCTCCGCCAGACGCCGCGCGCACCGTGCCAGCGTGCGCCTGCGCGCCGCCATCGAGGGGTCACCGACGCCTACGTCGTCGCGCCGATGCAGCGGGAGATCGACGCCTACCTGCAGTGTCGCGACGGGCTCGCGGTCGCACTCAGGCGTTAGGGCTGGGGTCTTCCTCGGCTGCGATTACGGCAGGCGATTCCCGTGCGACCGGGTGTGCGAGCGCAACGGCGGTGGCTGAGAGCCCCCAGCGAGGTCGTCGAGAAGACGGTGTTCGACACGCAGCCAGTGCCTGACCTGTTCGGCCGCGAGGCCGGCGAGGAGAAGGTCCGCGCGAAGTTCCGCATCGGGGGCTGCGGCCTCGCGCAGGAGGTAGCGGCAGTGCTGGCGCCAGAAGGCGTGGGCGCCGGTGCGCATCCGCGCGCCTGGGGTGGATGTCTCGGATAGCAACACCAGGTCCAGTTGGCGCTCGAGAAACGCCAGATAGCTCACGACGAAGGCTGCGAGCCGCTCAGCCGGGCGCGCGCCGGGACCCAACGGTGGGGGACCGGTCAGGATACGTCCCTGCAACTCACGCTCGCGTTCGCCGAGCAGGGCAACCGCCAAGCCACCCTTGTCGACGAACCGCCGGTACAGCGTCCCCTTTCCGACACCGGCCGCCGCAGCTACGTCGTCCATCGTGACGCCAGAGACGCCGCGCTCGGCGAACAGCCGCTCCGCCGCGGCCAACACCCGCACCCGGTTGCGGGCCGCATCTGCCCGCTCGCGCACCACTCCCACGTCCAGGACCGGCAGCTCCGTGCGGCATCCCGAAACATGCCCCGCCCCGGTCGTTGACGAAGCGGACTCCAGTCCGGTACTGTCTTGAGTCATAACCGGACTCTAGTCCCAAACACCGGATCCGGCGACTGGCCGGACGGTCCGCACTACTCAATAGGAGGCACAACATGACGCAACCCGTCACCCGCGACGAAGTCAAGGCCGGGCTCGACGCCGGCGCCCTGACCCTCGTAGACGCCCTGCCCGAGTCTTACTACAGCCAGCAGCACCTGCCCGGTGCCCTCAACCTCGTCGCCGACGACGTGGAGACCCGCGCCGCCGAGTTGCTGCCCGACAAGGACGCCGCCATCGTTACCTACTGCTCCAACTCCGCCTGCCCGAACAGCGGCCAGGTCGCAACCAAGCTCGAGCGCCTCGGCTACACCAACGTCCGCAAGTACGCCGATGGCATTCAAGACTGGGTCGAAGCCGGACTCCCCACCGAGAGTGCAGCGCCCGCCACCCGCTGACGCGAACCGGTGCACTAGCTCCGGTCGCAGCGTAGACGCTGGTCGTCGAGCTGGTTCCGCGCCGTCAGGTGCAGGCCGAGGGCCTGCACCCGACGGTGTCAAGAGCAGGGGGTCACGACACCCGGCGAATGGCCCCGAGAGCCACCCCGACGACGTCCTCGAGCATCGCCGGGTCTGCCGCGGCCTTGCCGACGACCCGCATGCCCTGGACGAGCGTGACCAGAAACCGAGCCACCGACCGAGCGTCCTGGCCGGGATCGAGCTCACCATCGCGCTGCCCGCGCCGCACGGCATCGAGCAAGGCGCTCTCGAATCGTCCGAGTTGGGCGGCCACCGCCGCCGCCGTCTCGGGATCGCCCGGCACCCGCTCCATCGCCGCGTTGACGACCAGGCAGCCGCGCCGGTCGGGATGGATCGTCGGCGCTGCGGCGATGCCGGTCAGCAGATCCCGGATCGCGTCGAGCACGGATCCGGGTCGCTGCAACAGCTCGTGGCGGGGGCCCGCCTCCACGCGGCAGTAGTGCTCCAGGGCCGCCCGAAAGAGCTCGTCCTTGTCGCCGAAGGTCGAGTACAGGCTGGAGCGGCTGATACCCAGCTCGTCGACGAGGTCCTGGAGAGAGGTCCCGTCGTACCCGCGACGCCAAAATAAGTCCATCGCCCGCCGCAGAGCCTGCGCCTCGTCGAAGTGCTTGATGTCGGCCATAGACATGCATGCTAGTATCTTGGACTATGCGTTCCAAGTTCCCTAGGAGTATGTGCATGTTCCTCCCTGCGATCGCCGTCGTTACAGCCGGCTGTGGAGGCGGCGAACCCCCCGGCATCGTCGTTCCCGGTGACGCGGTCTTCCCCGAGGGCATCGCGGTCGACAAGGCCACAGGTGACCTCTACGTCGGCAGCACCTCCGACGGGACGATCTTCCGCGCCGCCGCTGGGGCCGCAGAGTTCGAGGAGTTTCTGCCAGCGGGCGCGGACGGTCGCACCGCGGCCACGGGACTGAAGGTCCACCCTGAGGGCTGGCTTTTCGTCGCCGGCCGGACGACCGGGCTGCTGTTCGTCTACGACCTCGACACCCGTGAGCTGGTCACCTCGCTCGAAGCCCTGGAGAGGGCGAGACGCTGATCAACGACCTGACCTTCACCACCGACGCCGCCTATGTGACCGACTCCTACCGCGACGTCGTCTACCGGGTTCCGCTCGACGTCGCCGACCCCGGCAAGATGCTGACGTGGCTCGACCTCGAGGACACGGTGGTCCCGACCGATGACGGCTTTGGCCTGAACGGCATCAGCGCCAGCGACGACGGCCGCTACCTCATCAGCGTCCACACCGACACCGGGAGCTCTTCCGCATCGACATCCGGTCCCGTGAGGTCCGCCCGGTGGACCTTGGCGACGAGACACTGCCCACCGGCGACGGTCTCCTGCTCGACGGCACAACGCTCTTCGTCGTCCAGGAGGAGCCGGGACAGGTCGTTCCCGTCGAGCTGTCCGGCGACCTCCTCGAGGGTGAGCTGCGTTGCCGCGTCCACAGATGACCGCGCGCCCCTGCGCTCGACGGCTCCAGCCGACAGGCTGGGAGAAACCGCCGGCAGCAGGAGGACCGATGACCGACACCGTCTTGCACATGGTTGGCCACGTCGGCACCGACATCGACCATCGCAAGGTGAGCAGCGGCATCGACCTGGCGACGTTCCGGCTCGCCACCACACCTCGGCGGTGGGACCGCAACCAGCGCCAGTACGTCGACGGCATCACCAACTGGATCTCGGTGCAGTGCTGGCGCGGGCTCGCCGTACATGTGCACGACTCGGTACGGCGAGGCGACCCGGTGGTGGTCATCGGAAAGCTGAAAACGGAGGAGTGGACCAAGGACGGCGTGCGAAACTCCCGGTTCATCCTCGAGGCCACAGCGGTCGGCCATGACCTCAACCGCGGCGTCAGCCGGTTCCGGAAGTCACCACGCCAGGTCGAGGCGCCGGTCGACGACAGCCAGGCGGCGGTGAAGGCGCTGCAAGACATCGAGCGGGTCGAGCCCGTCCCCTACGACGACGTCGGACGAGGCCCTCTTGCCGGACGCATCCTAAGTGTCCGGACGCATCCTAGCGTGCCGACACAAGCAAGCGTGAGTTGCGTTCGAATCAACGACGGCAGTTGCAACACCTGAGGAGGTGAAGGCGTACCTGCGGTGATCTTCGATTCGATCGAGGGTGGGATGTTGAGGTCCTCGACCACACGATCTCGGTGCGATTCTCGGATGAGGCCGCTGAGATCGAGCGCGATCTGGAACGCCGAAAGGTGACGGCGTACATCGTCACCGCGCCCTGCAGCAGGCGGATCGCTTGATCGGTTCCAGCTGTTCCGTTCCCGACCGACGGCGGCGACGTCTCCTGCGCGATGGCGCAGATCGTTCGAGACGATCTTTCGGCCAATAACGTTGGATGGAGTCCGTGCCCGAATCGCGACGGTTGTTTCAGAGGCCTGAGGCATTGTCGTACCGGGCAGCCCTGCAGCCCGTGACCGTCGGCTTTCGCGCATGAACCGGCAACGGTGAGAGCGACGGCGTTGTCGACGATCTCTCGGTGATCCACTACTCCGTGCAGCCCCTGCCCGATGGCATTGTGCCGCTACCCCGGCACGCCGACCTGGCGACCTACGCCAACGAGGTGGCTCAGGAAGTACATGCCTGGGCGATCGAGCACGTGCGCAAGTACCGTCCGCTACCTCCGGTCGACCGCGACCAGGTTCGCCGCGAACTACCGCCCCGGGACGACTTGTGGCGCATGCTCCGCGAAGAGTTCCGCGGGGTCCGGGACGTTCCAGGCGGTTTCGCCGGGACAAACCGCGACGGCATCGAACTCCGAGTCATGCTGACACCGGATCAGTGGAAACTACGTCGTCAGCCGCGAGATCGGCTGCCGCAATGACTCCGGGGTGGATGCGGACTCTGCCGGCGATGGGCCAATGGTTGCCATCAGCGACCTCGACGAGGCCATGGCAACCATGGACCCCGACGAGTCCTTCCTGGTCCTCGATGGGCATGAACTTCAGGGGTCCATCCAGGCTGAGTCGGTCGTGTCCGGCTCAGCCGGCAGCGGGAACTACAGGAAATCCACCGCCGCGGCGGCGGGCGGTGGTACGTGAAAGACCGCGAGGGCAACCGCCTCGATCACTTCCACCCACCTGTAGGCTTCGGCGTCATGGCCGACTACGTGTTCACCTTGCGAAACGTGCGCAAAGCGCTCGGTGAGAAGGTCGTGCTCGACAACGTGACGCTGTCGTTCCTGCACGGCGCCAAGATCGGCGTCGTCGGGCCCAACGGCACCGGGAAGTCGACGCTGGTCAAGATCATGGCCGGACTTGAGCAGCCGTCGAACGGTGACGCCATCCGCGACCCCGACGCAACGGTCGGCATTCTGCTGCAGGAGCCGCCGCTGACCGAGGACAAGACGGTGCTCGAGAACGTCGAGGAGGCCGTCGGCGACGTCAAGCGCAAGCTCGACCGCTACAACGAGATCTCCGAAGAGCTCGCCGACCCCGACGCCGACTACGACAAGCTGCTCGCCGAGATGGGCGACCTGCAGACCGACCTCGACCACGCAAACGCGTGGGACATGGACTCTCGGCTCGAACAGGCCATGGACGCGCTGCGCTGCCCCCGCCTGACGAACCAGTCGACCGGCTCAGCGGCGGGGAGCGGCGCCGGGTGGCGCTGTGCAAGCTGCTGCTACAACAGCCCGACCTGCTCCTTCTCGACGAGCCGACCAACCACCTCGACGCCGAGAGTGTGCAGTGGCTCGAGCAGCATCTCGGGTCGTACGCCGGCTGCGTGCTCGCCATCACCCACGACCGCTACTTCCTCGACAACGTCGCGCAGTGGATCCTCGAGCTCGACCGCGGCCGCACCCATCCATACGAGGGCAACTACTCGACGTACCTGCAGACCAAGAAGGAGCGGCTGGTCGTCGAGGGGCGCAAGGACGCCAAGCGGCAGAGGATCTTGGAGCGCGAGCTCGAGTGGGTGCGCTCCAACCCCAAGGCCCGGCAGGCGAAGAGCCGGTCCCGGCTCGCGCGGTACGAGGAACTTGCGGCAGAGGCGGAGCGCGGTCGGCGGGTCGACCTGCAGGAGATCAACATCCCGGCCGGTCCGCGCCTTGGCGATGTCGTGCTGGAGGCGCACGGTCTCGGCAAGGGCTACGGCAGCCGGCTGCTCATGCACGACCTGTCGTTCCGCCTGCCGCGGGCAGGCATCGTCGGGGTCGTCGGTCCCAACGGTGTCGGCAAGACGACCCTGTTCCGGATGATCACCGGCGAGGAGACACCCGACACACGGCGACCTCACCGTTGGCAACACCGTCAAGATCTCGTACGTCGACCAGAGCCGTGGTGGCCTTGATCCGAACAAGAACGTCTGGGAGGTGGTCTCCGACGGGCTCGACCACATCAAGGTCGCTAACTTCGAGATGCCGAGCCGCGCCTACATCGCGTCGTTCGGTTTCAAGGGTCCCGATCAGCAGAAGCGGGCGGGGTGCTGTCTGGTGGTGAGCGAAACCGGCTGAACCTGGCCATGACGCTGAAGATGGGCGGCAACCTGCTGCTGCTCGACGAGCCCACCAACGACCTCGACGTCGAGACGCTGCAGTCCTCGAGGACGCGCTGCTGGAGTTTCCTGGCTGCGCGGTGGTGATCTCGCACGACAGGTGGTTCCTCGACCGGGTGGCGACACACATCTTGGCGTGGGAGGGCGACGAGACTGACCCGGCGAAGTGGTTCTGGTTCGAGGGCAACTTCGCCGACTACGAAGCCAACAAGGTTCAGCGCCTCGGCGCCGAGGCGGCGCGCCCGCACCGGGTGACCTACCGGCGGCTCACGCGCGACTGAACAGCCCCCGATGGCGCACGCTCGTCAGGCGGACTCGGCGGTGGTGATCAGCGGGTCGTCCCGACCGGTCTGCAGAGCGTTGATGACGTTGGAGAACACTCGTCCGATGGCTTGCAGGTCCTCGTCGTTGGCGACCTCGATGAGCGCTCGACGTACGGACTCGACATGCACGGGTGCCGCCTCGACGAGCTTGGCGTAGCCTGCCTCGGTCATGAACGCGACAACACCCCGACCGTCGTCGGGGCATTGGCGCCGTTCGACATACCCCGCGGCTTCCATCCGAGCGATCGTGTGGGTCACCCGACTGCGGGAGTAGTTGACCGAGTCCGCCAGCTCCGCCATCCGCAACGCGCGTCGGTCGGCCTCTGACAACCGCACCAGGATCTCGTATTCTGGGAGCGAGAGCCGGTGCTTCTCGCGCAGCTGTCGATCGAAATGCTCCATCAGCAGCGTCGTGCCGACGATGTAGGCCCGCCAGGCCCGCTGCTGATCCGGGGTCAGCCACTGAGTCATACCCCCAGGGTAGTGGGGAATAGTTTAACATTCAACCGTATTGGCTACGGTTGAACGTACGTTGACCCCAGCGACTTGTCAGTCTCTACTGCCGCCATAGGTGCACTACGTTCTGACAACTCTGTACGGCGGCTGGCGCTCGCGGCTCTAGCTCAGGCGCTCGAGGATCATCGCCATGCCCTGGCCGCCGCCGACGCACATCGTGATGAGGCCCGTCGACTTGTCGTGGAAGTCAAGGGAGTTCAGCATCGTCGCCTGCAGTCGCGCGCCGGTCATGCCGAAGGGGTGACCGACGGCGATCGCGCCGCCGTTGACGTTGAGGCGGTCGATGTCGATGCCGAGGTCTTGGTACGACGGAACCACCTGCGCCGCGAACGCCTCGTTGATCTCGACCAGGTCGATGTCGTCGATCGCCATGCCGGCTCGGGCGAGGGCCTGCTTGGAGGCCGCCACCGGGCCCAGTCCCATGATCTCCGGCGACAGGGCGCTCACGCCGGTCGACACAATGCGCGCCAACGGCGTGACACCGAGCTCAGCGGCCTTGGTGTCGCTCATGATCACCACGGCTGCGGCGCCGTCGTTGAGGGCAGCAGTTGCCGGCGGTCACCACGCCGTCGGGGCGGAAGACCGGCTTCAGCTGCGAGACCGCCTCGTAGGTGACACCGGCTCGCGGACCGTCGTCGGCGGTGACCGTCGTACCGTCGGGAAGGGTGACGGGGTCGATCTCGCGCTGCCAGAACCCGTCGGCCAGGGCCTTCTCGGCGAGGTTCTGGCTGCGGACGCCGAACTCGTCGAGCTCCTGCCGGCTCAGACCCCGGGACGCCGCGACGTTCTCGGCGGTCTGTCCCATGGGGATGTAGATGTCAGGCAGCAGGCCGTCCTCACGAGGGTTGTGCCACGGTTCGGTGCCGCCGAGCGCTGAGTCCTCGGTGCGCTGGCGGGCCGCAGCGAAGCGCGGGTTCCTGGTGTCGGGGTGGCTGTCGGAGTTGCCGTGCACGAACCGGGACACCATCTCGACACCCGCGGAGACGAAGACGTCGCCCTCACCGGCCTTGATGGCATGGAAGGCCATCCGGGAGGTCTGCACGCTCGACGAGCAGTACCGGGTCACCGTCGTGCCGGGCAGGTGGTCGTAGCCCAGCGACACCGCAACCACCCGCGCCATGTTGAAGCCCTGCTCACCACCGGGCATGCCGCACCCGAGCATGAGGTCGTCGATGTCGCCCGCGTCGAGCTCGGGGACCTTCGCCAAGACCGTCGCCACCATCGAGGCGGCGAGATCGTCGGGACGCAGCTCCTTCAGCGATCCCTTCCGTGCCCGACCGATGGGGGAGCGGGCGGTGGCGACGATGACAGCTTCGGGCACAGGTCCTCCGAGAGTGCGACGGCATGAAAAGCCTACTGTCACAATGTCGTGTGACCCGGCACGTGTTCCCGCTCAAGCCGCGCTGGTCGGACCTGGACGCCTATGGTCACGTGAACAACGTCACCTGGTTTGAGTACCTGCAAGAGGCGCGGGTCGACATGCTGTTCGTGCACGCGCCGCAGCGGGGAGCGGAGGCACTGGCCGAGGGCGTCGTGGTTGTGCGGGCCGAGATCGACTACCGGCGACCGATGGGTTTCCGCCCAGAGCCGTACCGGATCGAGATGTGGGTGGCGCGGATCGGCGGTGCTTCCTTCTCGATCGGCTACGAGATCGCTGACGACGACGGAGCCGGTGACCGGGTGATCTACGGCCAGGCCTCCACGGTGCTGACGGCGGTCGACGTCGCCACCGGCCGGCCCGAGACGGCTCAACCAAGGGGAGCGTGACGTGCTCCGCTGCTTCACTGAGTGACGCTGGGAGTGCCCGTGGTGTCGATGGGCAAGCCGGGTTTCTGTGGCTCATCGTCGGGGGTGTTGACGAGGAAGTGCGCCGCCCGAACGACGTACTCCCAAAGGGTTGCGACGTGCTCAGCTGACATGCCGGACTCCTCGAGAGCTGACCGCATGTGGGTCAACCAGCGGTCACGTGCGGCGGGCGTCACCGGGAACGGGGCGTGTCGCATGCCGAGCCGGGGGTGCCCGCGCTGCTCGGAGTACGTCGTCGGGCCGCCCCAGTACTGCTCCAGGAACATCGTCAGCCGCGCCGCAGGGTCGCTGAGGTCCTCGTCGGGGTACATCGGGCGCAGCAGCGGGTCCTCGGCGACTTCGGCGTAGAACCTCGCGACGATCCGGACGAACGTCTCATGGCCACCGACGGCGTCGTAGAACGATTGCTGGTCAGGTGTGCGCACCGCTCCATTGTTCCAGGTCATTGACCGCCCACCCGCCGAGGCGCCCTGGCGTGGAAGGCAGGATGGGGATGTCACAGTCGACGTAACGAGAGGACGCCATCATGGCCACTACCCGCACCGCCAACGCGCACTGGGAGGGGTCCCTTCTCCAGGGCGCCGGCGAGGTCTCCCTGGACTCCTCCGGTCTGGGCACCCACGACGTGTCGTGGCCCTCGCGAGCAGAGAGCCCGAATGGCAAGACCAGCCCCGAGGAGCTCATCGCGGCGGCTCATGCCTCGTGCTTCAGCATGGCCTTGTCGCACGGGCTCTCCGGTTCGGGGCACGAGCCCCAGGCGATCGACACCCGAGCCGACGTCACCTTCCAGCCAGGTGAGGGCATCACCGGCATCACGCTGACGGTGCGGGCGCAGGTCGACGGAATGAGCAGCGACGAGTTCGTCGAGGCGGCCGAAGCCGCCAAGGCTGGCTGCCCCGTCTCCCAAGCCCTAGCCGGTACGCCGATCACCCTCGACGCGGCCCTGGGCAGCTGATCGGCGGAGGCGAGTCGCGTTGCGCTAGGCGGGGGCGTCGCGATGCCAGACCATGCGCTGCGGCAGCGGGATCTCGATGCCCTCTTCGTCGAAGCGGTGCTTGATGCGCTCGCGCATCTCGCGGGCGACGCTCCACTGCTGCAGCGGCGCCGTCTTGAGCACCACGCGCACGACGACGCCATCGGGGTCCCACCGCTCGACGCCCCACACCTCGGGCTCCTCGAGGATGTCGGCCCGGTACTCGGG
Organism: Nocardioidaceae bacterium; assembly: GCA_030447805.1. Classification (GTDB taxonomy): domain Bacteria; phylum Actinomycetota; class Actinomycetes; order Propionibacteriales; family Nocardioidaceae; genus JAUJOE01. Next base: position 353,779 of record JAUJOE010000002.1, read on the forward strand.
GTCCTCCCAAAGATCGTTGGCCACCTCCCCGAGCAACCCCCTCACCTTGGTGAGGTCTTCGGAGAAGGCGACAGGGATGTCGAGCACCGTGCGGGCCCAGTTCTGGCTCATGTTCCCCACGGCCAGGATCTCGCCGTTGCGCACGTACCACACCGTCCCGTTGACGTCGCGCAGCCGCGTCACCCGCAGGCCGACAGCCTCGACCGTCCCCGTCGCTTCGCCGAGATTGACAGCGTCCCCCACGCCGTACTGGTCCTCCATGATCATGAAGATGCCGCTCAGGAAGTCCTTGACCAGCGTCTGCGCTCCGAAGCCGAGCGCGATGCCGAGGATGCCAGCACTCGCGATCAGCGGAGCGATGTCGACGCCGACTTCTGACATCACCATGAGGAGCACAACTGCGGCGATGACGGCCGTGGCGATGCTCTTCAGCAGGCCGCCCATGGTGGCGGCACGCTGCTGGCGCCGCTCCGCTGCGGCGGGGTTGTCGTCGAGCAGGATCTCCGAGACCTTCCCCCGCGCGAGAACCGTCGGTACGGCGCCCTCCGCGGCCCGACTGGCCACCCTGTCGATGGCGCGGTGGAGCAACCACCGGACCACAAGTCCGAGAATGACCAGGCCGACGATCACGAGCGGCTTGGCGATCAGCCAGTTCGACGCCTTCGCCAGCCATTCATTGCCGGTGACGTCGTGCACCAGCCGACACAGGTCGTCGCCTTCGCTGCAGACCGGAACCGCCACATCCATCCTTTGTCAGTCAAGCGCCAGGTACGCCGCCAGCGGACGGCGCCCGCTCATGCCGTGGGCACTCGGGCCGTACCGTGAGGCCGCCAGGCGTGCACCCGAAACGGTACACAAGGCCGGGTAGCAGTACCGTGGGAATGTGACCTTCACGGACGCCCCGGCAAGTTGGCCCGACCCCCCCGCGACGTCGATGCTCGAGACGCTGCTGGTGTTTGTGGGCATCCCGTTACTCGTTGTGGTGGTCATCTCCTTGCTGGTGATGGCGCCGTCACTCGCGAAGGGCCCGCGTTTCAGCCCGGGGCAACCATGGGACGCCCAGCCTGAGTGGTTCGGCGCGCCAGAGCCCGGAGCGGTCGAGACGACCCCGCAACGGCCGCAGCTCACCGGAGCAACTCATGCCACCGGTGCCACCCGCTCCGCAGCCGGCTCGCAGGCTGGCCCGGCAAGCGGGAGCGGAGCGGTTGACGGGGACACGCAGACCGGCGGTGCCAGTGTCCGTTGGTGAGGCGTTCACCCCGTTGCAGCGCGACGAAATCGCCAAGGCCATCCGAGACGCCGAAAAGCTGTCGGGCCGGACGTTCTCGGTGCACGTCGGGCCATCCGACGGCGATCCGCGTCAGCGCGCCGAGCGGTTGCACGCAGCCCTAGCGGACCCCGCCAACAGCATTTTGATCCACGTCGACCCGCAGGTCCGCAGCCTCGACATCGTCACCGGAGCAGCGGTGCGCACACAGCTGGGCAACCGGCAGGCGGCACTGGCGGCCATCACCATGCAGTCGGCGTTCACCGCCGGCGACCTGGCCAGAGGTCTGCTCGCCGGGCTGCAGCTGCTCGCCGAGCTGGCTCGCCCCCCGGCGACCCTGCACACCGACACGCCCTAACCGACATCCCAGCTGAAAGATCCGACGTACAACACGTTCTGGCGAGCTAGCCGTCGGATCTTTGCCGCAGCCGCCAGGGAGCGCGCCCGGGGAGTCAGCCCTCGGCGTCGCGGCGCTGAGCAGCGAGCGCCCGGGCCACGTCGGCCCGGCCCTCGGAGACGAGCCGCCGGGCGGCCGCGTTGGCCGACGTCGACGACAGCCAAGCGTCGACAGTGTCGAGGGTCTCCTGCGTGGCCAACAGCCGCGGGAACATGTACTCCAGCACCGTCGACGCGTGATGGACGCCCCGCTCCTCCCAGATGCGCTCCGCTGCGGCGAGATAGCGGCCGAGATACGGCTTGAGCACATCGTCCTGTCGCGGCTGGTTGAAGCTCAACGCGATGCTGCGCATCGTCTCGTTGGGTACGTCGTCGCGTTCCACCGCGTCCGTCCACGCCCTCGCCTTCGCCTCCGCCGTGGACATCGCCGCCCGTGCTGCCGCCGCCGACTCCTGGCCCGAAATGGTCTTGTCGCGCTCTAGTTCGGCATCGACCGCCGAGTCGTCGGCCCGGCCCTCCCGGGTCAGCCCACTCAGCAGCTCCCAGCGCAGGTCGGTGTCGACGGTGAGCCCGGCCAGCTGAGCCGAGCCGTCGAGCAGCCCGGCGAGCAGGTCGAGCGCTTCGGCGGAGCACGCCGTACCGGCAAGGCCGCGCAGGAACGCGAGCTGTTGGTCACTGCCTGCCGGGGCGTTGCGGACCAAGTCGAGCAGGCCCGCCTCCCAGCGCTGCTGGGCAGCCTCCCGGTTGTTCGGCGCGGTGTAGAGCGTGACCGCCTGACTGGTGCGAAAGACCAGCGAACGCACCGCCGTCAGGTCGGTCTCGGTACCGATGCCGCGCAGCACGAGCTCGAGCCAGTCGGTGGCGCGCATTTCCGCGTCGCGGGTCATGTCCCACGCCGCACCCCACGACAGCGCCCGGGCGAGCGAGTCGGTGAACCTGTCGATGTTGGCGACCACGGTGGCAAGCGAGCGCTCGTCGAGCCGCACCTTCGCGTACGTGAGGTCGCCGTCGTTGAGCAGCACCAGGTCTGGTTGCGGCTGCCCGATGAGCTCCGCTACCTCGGTGGAGTCACCGGCTACGTCGGTTTCCACGCTCGACCGTCGGACGAGCCCCTCGTCGGTGAGGTCGTACAGGCCGATCGCCAGCCGGTGGCGCCGTAGCGTCGGGAAGTCCGGAGCGGCGGTCTGCTCGAGGCAGAACGAGGTGAAGTTCCCGGCGTCGTCGACCGTGAAGTGGGGTCGGATCGTGTTGACTCCCGACGTCTGCAGCCACTCCTTGGCCCACGACCCCAACTCCCGCCCGGACGTCTCTTCGAGCGCCTTGAGCAGGTCGGTCAGCTCGGTGTTGCCGTAGGCATGGCGGTCAAAGTAGGAGCGCAGCCCGGCGAAGAACTCCTCCTCGCCGACCCACGCCACCAGCTGCCGCAGAGCCGACGCCCCCTTCGCGTAGGTGATCCCGTCGAAGTTGACCTCGACAGCCTCCAGGTCGTGGTTGTCAGCGGCGATCGGGTGCGTCGAGGGCAGCTGGTCCTGCCGGTAGGCCCACGTCTTGCGCGCGTTGCAGAAGGCCGTCCACGCCTCGTCGTACTGGGTGCTGACCGTCGAGGCGTGATGCGCCGCCCACTCCGCGAACGACTCGTTGAGCCACAGGTCGTCCCACCACTTCATCGTCACCAGGTCGCCGAACCACATGTGCGCCATCTCGTGCAGGATCGTGTTGGCCCTGCTCTCGTACGCCGCGCGGGTCTGCCGGCTGCGGTAGATGTACTCGTCGCGGAACGTCACACATCCCGCGTTCTCCATCGCGCCCATGTTGTACTCCGGCACGAACAGCTGGTCGTACTTGCCGAACGGGTAGGCCATGTCGAACGCGTTCTCGAAGAGCTCGAACCCCTGCTTGGTCACCTCGAAGATGTCGTCGGCGTCAAGGTGTTGCAGCAGCGACTCGCGCACGAAGATGCCGAGCGGGATCTCCCCGCGTGCCGGCGTACACGTCGCGGACGACGGCGTACTCCCCGGCTACCAGCGCGGTGATGTAGGTCGAGATCGGTTTCGTTGGCTCGAAGTGCCACACCGACACACCGTCGCCGACGGGTTCCGGTGCGGGGGTGGGGGAGTTGGAGATCACCTGCCAGTGCGACGGCGCGGTGACGTGAAAGCTGAACTCCCCCTTGAGGTCGGGCTGCTCGAACGTGGTGAACACCCGCCTGGCGTCGGGCACCTCGAACTGGGTGTAGAGGTACACCTTGCCGTCCGCCGGGTCGACGAAGCGGTGCAGGCCCTCGCCGTTGCGGCTGTATGCGCAGTCGGCAACCACCCGCAGCTCGTTGTCGGCCTGGAGGTCGCTGAGCGCGATGCGGCTGTCGGCGTACGCCGAGGCGTCGACCGGCTGACCGTTCAGCACGATCTCGGAGACAGTCGCGCCGACCAGATCAGCGAAGCTCTCGGCACCGGGCTGACGGCAGCCGAACCGGATGACGGTCGTTGAGGCGAATGTGGTCTCGGACGTCGTCAGGTCGAGTGAGACGTCGTAGCTCGTGACGTCGAGGAGGCGAGCGCGTTCGGCCGCTTCGTCGCGGGTGAGGTTGATGCCAGGCATTGCGCCATCCTCCCACGGGGTCCGGGAATGCCGTACCGGAGTTGCCGGTTGGTCCCGGATGTCACCTTGCCCCCAGCTCAAAGGAGAGCTCATGGCCGACGGCCGCCTCACCGCCGACTTCTGGTTCGATCCTGCCTGCCCGTGGGCGTGGATCGCCTCGCGATGGATGAAGGAGGTCGAGAAGGTCAGGGGCGTCGACACCTCCTTCCACGTCATGAGCCTGGCGTACCTCAACCAGGACAATGACGTGCCCGACGACTACCGCGCCTTTCTCGACGCCACCTGGGGAGCCGTGCGTGTGTGTACGGCGGCTGAGCAGGCCCATGGCCCGGCGGCGCTCGACCGGCTTTACACCGAACTAGGGACTCGCCTCCACGTGCAAGGGAGGAGCGCAACCGCGCCACTATCGACGCCGCGCTGACCGCGGCTGGACTCCCGGTTGAGCTGGCCGATGCCATGGACTCCGAGGAGTACGACGAGGCGCTGAAGAAGTCCCACCACGAGGGCATGGACCAGGTCGGCATGGAGGTCGGCACTCCGGTCATCGCTGTCGAGGGGGTGGCGTTCTTCGGCCCGGTGGTGACGCCTGCGCCGAAGGGCGAGGCGGCCGGCAAGCTCTGGGACGGCGTCCGGCTGGTCGCGGCCACCGAGGGGTTCTACGAGCTCAAGCGCACCCGCACCGAAGACCCCACCTTCGGCTGACCCCCCCCCGCCTCTTGGAGTTGTCAGAACGTGCGACCGCTATAGGTGCAGTGGAGTCTGACAAGTCGTGAGTGTGGCGTGCCAGGATGAGCGCCATGCGTGTACACCTCGGGTCAGATCATGCCGGTTTGGAGCTCAAGACCCACCTCGACACCTGGTTGCGCGACCAGGGCCACGAGCCGGTCGACCACGGCCCGACGACGTACGACGCCGACGACGACTACCCGCCGTACTGCTTCGCCACGGGGGAAGCGGTGGTGGCCGACTCCGGAAGCCTCGGCATCGTGATCGGCGGCTCCGGCAACGGGGAGCAGATCGCGGCGAACAAGGTGGTCGGCGTACGCGCAGCCCTGGCCTGGTCGCGCGAGACCGCTGAGCTGGCCCGCCTCCACAATGACGCGAACGTGATCTCGATCGGCGCCCGGATGCACTCCCTCGACGAAGCCACGTCGTTCGTCGAGGTGTTCCTGGCCACCGCTTTCAGCGACGACGACCGACACCGCCGCCGCATCGCTCAGCTCACCGACTACGAGGCCTGACCCGCTCGCGCCGCCTCACGGAGGACGCATGCCCGAAGGCCACACCCTCTTCCGGCTCGCGGGAGAACTGAACGCCGCCTTCGGCGGTCAGCCGGTCGAGGTCAGCAGCCCGCAGGGCAGGTTCACCGATGGCGCCGCCGCGGTGGACGGTCACGTACTTGAGCTCGCAGAGTCGGCAGGCAAGCACCTCTTCATCAGATTCGAGGGCGGCGGCGTGGTCCACGTGCACCTCGGCCTGATCGGCGCCTTCCGGGTCGAGGAGGGCACCCCGTCCGACCCCGTCGGGGCTGTGCGACTCCGGTTGGTCGGTCCGATGGCGTACGCCGACCTGCGCGGCGCGACGACGTGCGAACTGCTGTCGGAGGAGTCGGTCGAGCAGATCCTCGCCAGGCTTGGACCCGACCCGCTGCGGCCGGATGCCGACCCGGCCAAGGCTTTCGATCGGATCCGCACCAGCAAGAAGTCAGTGGGCGCGCTCCTCATGGACCAGTCAGTGCTGGCAGGAGTCGGCAACGTCTACCGTGCCGAATCGCTGTTCCGCGCTCGCCTGCACCCGCTGACGCCGGGGCACAAGGTGAGCAGTCGGCGCTGGAATGCGCTGTGGCACGACATTGTCGACCTGATGGAGTACGGCGTCCAGACCGGCCGCATTGACACAGTGCGACCCGAACACGAGCCGGCGTCCATGGGAAGACAGGCTCGCATCGACGACCATGGGGGCGAGGTGTACGTGTACCGCCGCCACGGGCAGGCCTGTCATGCCTGCGGCTCGATCGTGCGGACCCGGGTGCTGGAAGGTCGGAACCTGTTCTGGTGCCCGACCTGTCAGCGACGCCGCTGAGCGCCCCTCAGCTCATCAGTTCAGGAACGGCTGCCGCCGCCTCGTCAGCTGGCATGGGCCGGGCGAAGTGGTAACCCTGGGCGGAGTCGCAGCCCATCGCGCGCAGCCGAGCTGCCTGGGCCGCAGTCTCCACGCCTTCGGCCGCGACGGTGATTCCTAGGGCGTGGGCAAGGCTGATGATGCCTTGCACTAGAGCTCGCGTATGCCTGGCTGACTCCAGGTTCGAGATGAACGAGCGGTCGATCTTTAGGCAGTCCACCGGGAAGTGGTGAAGGTACGACAGCGAGGAGTAACCGGTCCCGAAGTCATCGATGGCGATCTGCAGGCCAAGCGACTTCAGCGCCCGGAGCGTCACGGCAGCTGACTCGACGTCCTGCATCATGGCGCTCTCGGTGATCTCCAGCATCAATGCTTCGGGGGGAAGGTCGGCGGTCCGCAGCGCGTGCTCGACCTCGCTCGCCAGTTGGCCGCCGTGGAACTGACGGGCGGACAGGTTCACGCACACAGCCATCGGCTGGCGGGGGTGGGTCTGTCGCCAGCGCTGTCCTTGGCGGCATGCTTCGTGCAGCACCCACCGCCCGAGCTCGACTATCAAACCGCTCTCTTCGGCCAGCGCGAGGAAGTCAGCCGGTTGCAGCAGGCCCCGCTCGGGGTGCTGCCAGCGCACCAACGCCTCCATCCAGATCGGCTTGCTGGAGCCGGTGAGCGGGATCTTCGGCTGGTAGTGCAGCCGCAGTTGCCCTTGCTCGATGGCTTGGCTTAGATCGTTCTGTACGACGAGGCGGCTGCGCGCCTCCTCGTCCATGTCGTCGTCGAACAACTTCCAGCGACCATGACCGGTGCGCTTGGCCTTGTACATCGCGATGTCAGCCTTCCGCACCAGGTCATCGGGATGTTCCTTGCCGGTGGTGCTGATCGCGATGCCAGTGCTGGCCGTCACCTGAACGCTGCGATCCGGCAACGCAAACGGCTCCCGCAACGCTGTGGATATCCGCTCTGTCAGCTGAATTGTCTGCCGGGCGTCGGCGACGTCCTCCACCAAGACGGCGAACTCGTCGCCACCAAGCCGAGCCACTGTGTCGATGGGTCGCAGACAGTCTCCTATCCGTCCCGCCACGGCGATGAGCAGTTGGTCACCGACTTGGTGGCCCAGGCTGTCATTGACGACCTTGAAGCCGTCGAGATCCACGAACAGCACCGCCACGGCGCCATCGCGCCGCTGGATGCGCCTGAGAGCATGTCCGAGTCGGTCGGCGAATAGTGCGCGGTTCGGCAGCCCTGTCAAGGCGTCATGGATGGTCTGGTAGGTCAGCCGGTCCTCAAGAGCCCGGCGCTCGGTGACGTCATGCATGGCGACCACCGCTCCGAGCTTGGTGCCGTCGCCGTCGTAGAACGCCTGCCCGTTGACCAGCGTCGTACGCCGATCGCTGTCGGTCGGCGCAATGACCATCTCCGCCTCGCGCACCGTCTCGCCATTCAGCGCGCGAAAAAGGGGGATGTCGACCTTCTGTAGCGGAGTCTGACCGTCCGGCCGGTACAGGCTGTACGAGTGAGCCCACTGGTCAGGACCGACCGGCGACGGGGTGACCCCATGGAACTCGCGTGCGGCCTGGTTGAACAGCGTCAGCCTGCCTTCGGCGTCACAGGCGACGATGCCTTCCTTGAGGCTGTCGAGTAGTGCGCTCAAGAACTCGCGGTCTTGGATGAGCTCCTGCTCCGCCTGCGCGACTGCGGCCCGGTCTTCGGAGTGGATCTTCTCGAAGAAGTTCTCGTACGTCGGCACAAAGGTGCGTGGGTCGTTGAGGTAGAGGCGGTGCAGCTCGGCAGACAACGTTATGGCGCCCGACGCGAGGTCCCAGTCCCAACTGCCCATGCCGGCGATGTGCTGAGCGTGCGCCAACTGGTCTTGGCTGCGCTGCAAGGCTTCGGCTGACCGTTTGCTCTCGGTGATATCGCGGGAGACACCGAAGACGCCGACGACAGCCCCCTCGTCGTCCAGGATCGGTCCCTTCGTCGTCACAAAGGTCCGCGCATCGCCCGGCTGGATCGTAAGCGTCTCCTCATAAACTCGGGTCTCGCCAGTGGCGATGATGTCGCGGTCCTGCTCCTCCATGTGGAGAGCGGACGTGGCGTCTACCAGCTCACGAACCGTCTTACCGAGCACCTCATGCGTCGGCCTCCCGAGCAGCCGGGCGGTAGCCGAGTTCACCAGCTGGTGCCGCCCGTCCAGATCCTTGGCGAAGACGACATCGGGGTGGCTCTCGATGACCGCCTGAGCGATGACAGCGGCGGTGCGTTCGGGCTGCGGGCGGTTCTCGGCCCGTTGGGCCGGGGGTATGCCAGTGAGGTCGCTGAGGGTCATGGTGACGACCCCTCTCCGTTACCCGAAGACGACTGGTGCGTCAAGTATTAGCGGATTTACCTACCGTGACAAGCCGAACGCAAAGGGTACATACATCCCCAGAACAGCCGAGGCGAGAACGTGCCACTGACAGCGGAACGTTGACGCCTGTGGGAACGCTGTTCCCGCCGCCGGGATGTAACCCCGCTCTCGGAGGTCACAATGCAATAACGCCGGCTCCGGGGTGGTCGACCAGTAGCTTGGGAGCGTGACGCGTCCCGGTTGGCCGGCGTTGGACCGGTCAAGGGTCGGACTGCTTGCCGCGCTGGCTATCGACAACTTCGGCTCCGGTCTGTTTCTTCCACTCGCCCTGGTGTACGCCACCCGCGTGGTCGGTCTGGAAGTCCAAACCGCGGGCGCTGTCGTCGCCGTCGCGACGATGCTGGGATTCGCGGTGCCGCCGTTGGCTGGGCGCCTGACGCACCGTTTCGGCCCTCGGGCCGTCGTGGTGTTGGCGCAGCTGCTGCAGGGTGCGGGAGCCGCCGGGTACGTGGTCGCAGCCGATGCCGTCGGCGTCTTCCTCTCCTCGGGGCTGTTGGCGGTTGGCACACAGATGTTCTACTGCTCGGTCTTCGTGCTGATCGCTGATGTGAGCACCAACGTCGCGAAGGAGCGTCCGTTCGCGCTTGTCGCGATGGTGCGGTCAGCCGCCTTCGGGCTGGGCACGTTGGCTGCGGCGCTCGCGCTGGTGGGGAGAGCAACACCGTCCTGCGGTGGCTGGTCATAGTGGACGCAGGCACTTTCGTGGTCGCGGCGGTGCTGCTCGCTGCGTTCGTCAGCACCGCGCAGGTGGACAGACCCACAGGGGCTGCCGTTGGTCCGCTGACCGTGCTGCGGGATCGCCGCTACCTTGCCCTGATCGCGGCGGTGTGTCTGGTGGGGCTAGCGGTGGACTTCGCATTGGTGGGAATGCCGTTCTTCGTCGTGGACGTTCTCGATGGACCGGCGTGGCTACCTGGCGCGCTGTTGGCCGCCGGCACGCTGCTCTCCAGCGTGTACGGCGTCAAGGTGGTGGACGCCTTGGGTGGCTATCGACGTACCCAGTCGTTGCGGGCCGGTGCCTTGATCTATGTGGTCTGGGCCGGGCTCACTGGGCTCATGCTCTGGGTGCCTGCCGGCTGGTTGGTGCCGTACGCGTTCGCGACATGGGCGTTGCTGGTGGCGGGAACGAAGGTCTTCTTCCCGGTCTCCGGTGCGCTGTCGGAGGCGCTGCCGCCGAGGGAGAGCCGCGCGGGCTACATGGCCACCTACCAGTACGCGTTCACGACGGCGCAGGTGCTGGCGCCCGCCGTCGTTGCCTTGTTCGCCATTGCAGCGTGGCTTCCTTGGGCGGTGGTCGCCGCTTCCGCGCTCGCGGGGATTCTGGTGCTCGGCTGGCTCGGGCGCGCGATTCCAGCGGCCGTAGACCGGCCGACGGCTGCTGCGACACCTCCACCATCAAGCGTGATGCAGAACTGAGCCTTCGGCGCCCCGTGGCATAGCCTCCCATCGTGACTGTGCACCGGCTGTCTCGCGCCGACGCTCGGCGCATCGCCGTACGTGCGCAGCTCTTGGAGCGCACGCGGCCGACCGAGTTGCTCGACCTGGTGCGCCACCTGACTTTGCTTCAGATCGACCCGACTGCCGCCATTGCACCGAATGCCGATCTGGTTGCGTGGAGTCGGCTGGGGTCGTCGTACTCGACAAGTGACTTGTCCACCGCACTTGAGAGTCGGGAGCTGATCGAGCTGAGCGCACTGATCCGGCCGAGCGAAGACCTGGCGCTCTTTCGGGCCGAGATGGCCGAGTGGCCGGGGCGCGGGGAACTGCGCGCTTGGCAGGTGCACATCCGCGACTGGGTGCAGGCCAACGAGGCGTGCCGGCGGGACATCCTCGACCGACTCGGTTCCTCGGGTCCGCTGCCGTCGCGTGATCTGCCGGACACGTGTGCGGTGCCGTGGGCCTCGACCGGGTGGACCAACAACCAGAACGTCATCAAGCTCCTCGACTTCATGGTGCAGCGCGGTGAGGTCGCGACCGCCGGGCGCAAGGGCCGTGAGCGGCTGTGGGACCTGGCGACCCGGGTCTACCCCGACGACCCGGTGGTGCCGGTAGACGATGCCCTGCGCATCCGCAACGAACGCCGGCTGCACGCTTTGGGCATCGCCCGCGCCAGGGCACCGGTGAGTCCGATGGAGCCGAACGACGTCGGTGAGGCCGGCGAGCCGGCCAGCGTTGAGGGTGTCAAGGGCACGTGGCGGGTGGATCCGTCGTACTTGGGCCAGCCGTTCTCAGGGCGGGCGGCGGTGCTCTCCCCGTTCGACCGGCTGCTGCACGACCGCAGGCGCACGATGGAGCTGTTCGAGTTCGAGTACTACCTGGAGATGTACAAGCCCGCCGCCAACCGCCGCTGGGGTACTTCGCGCTGCCGATCCTGTACGGCGACCGGCTGGTCGGCAAGCTTGACGCCACCGCCGACCGCAAAGCCGGCGTGCTTCGGGTCAACGCCATCCACCAGGATGTGCAGTTCACCAAGCCGATGACCGCCGCAGTGCACCGGGAGATCAAGGATCTGGCTCAGTGGCTCGAACTGGAGCTCACGATTCCCGTCTTCGCCACCTGACCGCCGCTTCGGCAGACCCGGCGAGCCAGGATCGGCTCGCGTCGCCGATCGCGGCAGGCTATTCGCCCGTGGCGCCGTCGATGCGTTCGCGGAGGAAATCCGCGTGGCCATTGTGGCGCGCGTACTCCTCGATCATGTGCAGGTAGATCCACCGCAGCGTGTAGTCCTCGCCGGGGATGGCTTCGTCGAGACTGCGCCCGGTCACGGCTTCACGCGACCGAGCGACACTCGCTTGATAGCTGGCCAGGTCGTCGGCGGCACGCGCGATGTCGACCTCGTCGCAGCCTTCCGTCGAGCCCGGCACGTAGTCCCAGAAATACATGTGGTCCGGTTGGCCGTCGTACGAATGGAACCAGGCCTCGACTCCAGACAGGTGCCGAACAAGGCCGAGCAGCGAGAGCGTCGACGGCGGCACCGACCGCAGCGCCAGTTGTTCCGGCGTCAGCCCGCCGCATTTCAGCAGCAATGTCGTGCGCTGGTACTCGAGGCGGTCTTCGAGCGCGGCCCGCTCGTCGATCGGGTTGTTCGGCGGCTCGGGTCGCTCGGGCGTGGTCCATGTCGACATTCCGGCAACCTTAATACGCGTCTACCCCTTGGCCAGCCAGTTGGGGCAGGGGCTGCTGCACGATCAGGTGACTGGTTGGGTCACGTGTTCAACCTGCTTGTAACCAAGGCAATCGTTCAAGGGCCGTGGATCTACAGAAGCTTCTTGTACAGGACAGCCACGCGCTGGCCTGTGCTCCTCGTGAACGTCTCCTGGAGGGTCCACCCGCACCGCTGGTAGAACCTGAGCGCAAGGTCTGTGCCGACCCAGGCCTCGGCGATTCGATGCTCGGCAGCCCACCACTCCAGGTGGCGCATCAACGTCTGCCCAATCCCCTGGCCCCGGCGATCTCGGCGGACGATCATGCCGGTTACCCAGGGGCTGGTGTCGTGCCGCTCGTCTAGGTCGTAGGTGTCCAGACCGACCGCCCCCAGAACGTCACCGGTCGCGTCATGAGCCACGAACGTCACCGGCAGTCCTTCTCTGCCAGCCTCACGAACCGTGGTCTCGAGCCACCACGCCGGGTCCTCCGGCTCCGGAGGATGCCCCCACTCTTTCCACCTCATGTCGGCCACGGCTTCCGCCGAGCTAAGGGAGTCCGCCAATAGGGTCACGGGGAACGCCATTCGGTCAGGCTACGCACGCAAGGCCCTGAAGCCCCAATGTGATTTATGGAGCCTGGCCGATGTCGTCATGCTCGAACGCGCGCCGATGGCGGCAGCTGAGTGGGAAAGTAGGCAGGTGACGCCGGGCGAACTGATGGCAGCAATCGCGAGGTTGGCCACCCGCGAGCCCACGATTGTCGCCTTCGATGGGCTGGCCGGTTCGGGCAAGACCACCGTCGCCAACGCTGCTCGTCGAGCGTCCGGTGGCCGAGCGGTCACCATCGTCGCCGCTGACGACTTCTACCAGCCGGACGAACGTAATTGGAGATGCTGGACGCCCAGGCAGGGCTACGAACGCTACTTCGACCACGTCCGGCTCGAAAGTGAACTACTCCGACCGCTTCGTCAGCGACGTACTGCACGCTTTTCCACTTTCGATTGGCAGCATCGTGCTCCCGGGCCGTGCCGTAGCGTCGAACCGCGCGACATCGTTGTTGTGGAGGGCGTCTTCCTGCTTAAGCCTCGACTACGGCCTTACTGGGACGCGAGCGTTTGGGTGCAGACACCCAGGGATGTACGTGAACGCCGACTGAAGGCGCGCGGGGAAGGCGATCGAGATTGATCGAACGGTGGATGCGCGCAGAGGACTACTACCTCGAAGTGGACCATCCCGCGGAAGCCGCCACGTTCGTGGTCCTCGGTGAATAGAAGGATGCGTGGACAGACGAACGCGCCAGGTACTTCTCAATGCACCCACTGACTGTGGGAAACTCCGAGCGGGTGCCGAGAATCGAACTCGCATGGCCAGCTTGGACGTTCGAGATCGAGCCGTTGCGTGCGCTCCGTTGTGCGCCACTCTATCCCAATACAGTCAGGCTGCTGTCCTATTCGTCCCTCATGGTGTCAGCCATCTTTCGTCGTACTGGCACACGAATGGCACGACACGCCGAACCGGATCACGCGCATTGACCTGTCGGTCAGCGGCGCTGATAGGTGCGTTGAAGTTGAAATCTGGGGATCCGAGTGAGCGGGTCCGCGAGTCGAGACAAAGTAGTTTGCGAATTCCCGCCGCCCGTCAGGGCGTCCGCACTTCTCGCGGCGGATAGCTGAAACCGTCAAGTCCGCGCGACGAGCGGTTCGCTCAGTTTCCACCGCGCGCTCGACGGACGGTTCCGGGCAGGTCTGGCCTCGCCGCCGGCTCCGAAGTTCAGTAGATGGTCACAGACTTAACGGTCGCGACCACGAACGGTTCATGGAGGAACGGACCGGGGTCGCGACCACTCGTGCATTCTCGTTCGCCTGTCGTGACCACGCGGCGTTATATGACGCACCCTGACGGCGATCACGTGCATAACGTGCCGCATAACAGCGGGCGTTGCGCTCGCTAGCCCGGATCGTTCACGGCTGATCGGCCGACTCGTGCTGGGAACACTGAAGTGCCTGTCCAGCAGGGGAAACTTGACTGACAGCTCAAATATTCCCAGGTGGAAGGCACTCGGTAGGTGAAGCGTACTTCGTGGTCGGCTGGCTTGTCTGTAACTGGTGACGGGACCGGCGTGGTGCCCACGCGGGCAGCGTTGGTCTGCGGCTGTTGGCGGATCGGTTGGGTCTGACGGCCGAGGTGTCCAAGGCGCTGACGTCGCTCGTTCACCCCGGGTTCATGACCGCGGCCGGGTGTTGGTCGACGTCGCGGTGATGCTGGCTGATGGTGGTGAGGCGATCGCCGACATCGACAAGCTGCGCCACCAGGCTGCCGTGTGGGCCGGCCTCGCCGCCGACGGTGTGGCGCACGCTCGATGAGCTGACCCCGGCAGCGTTGAAGAGGATCGAGGTCGCCCGGGCCCGGGTGCGTCGCCACGCTTGCAGGCGCAGTTGCCAGGTTGCCGGCCAGCAAGGTGGCCGGCACCGATCTGGGTGACGTCGTGGTCCTCGACGTGGATGCCACGATCGTGGTCGCGCACAGCGATAAAGAGAACGCCTCGGCCACGTTTAAGAAGACCTTCGGGTTCCACCCGCTCGGCGTGGTGCGACAACACAACCGAGTTCCTCACCGCCAAGTTGCGGACCGGGAACGCCGGCCTGAACACCGCCGCTGACCACCACATCGATGAGGTGCCGCTTCGCGGTCACCCAGATCCCCGCGGCGCATCGCAAGAACCTGCTGATCCGGGCCGACGGCGCCGGCGCCTCCCACCAGCTGCTGTCGGCTCACCGAGCAAGGCCGAGTCCGCGGCCGGAGCCTGGAGTAAAGCAGCGTCGGATTCGCGATCACCGAGAAGCTCCGCGAAGCCATCACAATGGTCCCCGCGAAGGTGGACGCCCGCGACCGACGCTGATGATCCGAGACGGCGCCCAGGGCAGAGCTGAATGGGCTGCTCGACCTGGCCGGTTGGCCCGAACGGATGCGAATCATCGTGCGCCGCGAACGCCCTCACCCCCGGCGCCCAACTGTCCCTGTTCGAAGAGCGCGACGGGCTGGCGCTACTAGGCCATCGCCACCAACACCGCAACCGGACAGTTGGCGTTCCTGGAGGCCCGGCACCGCGCCCACGCCCGCGTCGAGGACCGGATCCGACACGCCAAAAACACCGGCCTGGGCTGATTCCTTGTCCCAAGAGTTCGCCATCAACCGAGCCTGGCTGACGACCACCGCGATCGCTGCCGACCTCGTCGCCTGGCTGCGGCCTCGGCCTGGGTCCGCGAACTGACGAAAGCCGAGCCGAAGGCGCTGCGCCATCGGCTGCTGCACGTGCCCGCCCGAACCACAGCGCCCGACGGCGAAGACTCCGCATCGCCGGTCACCTGGCCCTGGGCCGATGCAATCGTCGCGACCTTCGCGAGGATCGCAGCCATCCCGCTGCCAGCCTGACCAAACCGTCCATCCACTACCAGGAACCGGAGAACCGGACCGGCTCGACAGCCGGGCTCCCGGCGTACCCGCGACCATGCTCAACACCAGTACACGTTGCAGCACCATCAATCAATGGTGACCCTCATGAAAGACCGGGGCCAGTTGCAGCCGGTCAGGGTTCTGAGAGCGTCAAATCAACGCTTCGAAGTTGACCTTGCTTGTCAGCACGCGAGCACGAGAGCGAGTCGCTGGCGCACGAGCGCCACTTTCTGGGCCTGGGAGGACGACCAAGCGTCCGCGAGGTAGCGGACCGCTTCTGGTCGGCGCATAACGTTGCCGTACTCCGCTGAGTAGACGAGCAAGGCATCGTTTACGACAGCGTTGGTGATGGGGTCCACGGGACACGATGAAGCGCCGTACACGTCCCAGTCAGCCGGACAGATCTTCCAGATCTTGCGGTTCGACAGCGCAGCGGCGATGTCATCGATCGACAACACGGGTTGACCGCTGATCGCCATGGACACCGATTCCCAATGTGGGAAGGTGTCTGAGTCGCCGACTGCGTACCTGACGAACATCTTCGTCAGCCGCGTTGCAGGTCGGGAGCGATGCAGGTGCCTGCTCGTCCTGCACCAACTGAGGGCGTCGGGGTGAGTCGTCCTCCTCGACGCGAAAATCAACCACCTTGGAGGTTCCACAAGAGTCGGGAACATCTACGGGAAGGTCATCGAGTGGTATCGAAGTAACCCCCAGCCCCAGCCAATGTTCCCCGGCGTGCACTTCTCCTAGGCCGGGCACGCTCAGCACAAGCGGGGACTGCCGACGATCTCCGTCCCTGCAGGGCCAGAGGGCGACATGGTCCCCAATGCCAACGCACCCCGACGAGCGTCAGTGGACCCGTAACGATGGCGTCGCGACCTCCTTCACCGGCTTTGAGAAGCAGCACCGTCTCTCCGCCGCCCGATTGCCGATCTACCTCCGCCATCACTGTCGTCCCTACCGGCACGACGCTGCCTGCTCTGTCGGTCGCTACCAGAAACGATGTCGCAGACGCCCCTCGGGCAACGCGGTGACCACTGCCAGCTCCGTTCATGAGTTATGCTATGTCACTGTCATCGAACATCCCCGGGATACGTCGGCCGTGTAGCCCTCGGGTATCAGACGGGTGGTATCGAGTACGGCGTTCACTGCCGGGCCGGGTCTGGTGAATCCGCTCCAGAGCAGAACGTTCGCTGTTTCCACGAGCAGGGCGCCCTCGGCGATCTCGGTCTCGCCTTCCATCCGTGTCGGTTTGCGGCGAACGTTCAACCTGAGCGGCGGGACTTGCCCCAACTCTCGGGGAGCAGACCCTCAATGTGTTCGGACAACACTCTTCGTAGATACGCAAATGAGACACCCGGTGGGCGTCTCCCGGCGCAGGTGAGCTCATGGCTGGCTTCAAAGAACACGGTGTTATGGAGCGGTAGGTCAACGCACTACCGGACTCAGTTCTCCAGTCGGTCGGGATAGCCACCATGACCCCTGGTACCCCAGCCAGCGAGTCCCGTCCGGGGCGGTAGGCAACTCGCCTCTATTGCTCCGATCTAGGGTGGTCGAACGAACGGAGTCGTTTGGAGCGGTGGTCTGGTTCGTGGCAATGGGTGGTTGCGCTGAGCCGCTAAAACCGGGCAGCCACAGGGCACCGGCACCGATGATGAGAGCGGCCACGGCTGCCACGCTGCCTGCGCGCAGAAGACGTTGACGACGCTGGACACGCTTGCCCTGCTGAATCAGTTGGTCAGCACGCGGGCGCGGTATGGGCGGTATCGAGTCAGCTGTCAAGCTGAATAAAGCCGGGTGGCCTTGTCCTCGTTCATGACGCCTTCCGTCTCTAGGTCGATGACGTTGTGGGGTCGGAGGGAGAGTTGAGCCAGCGCTCGATTGAGCCGGCTCTGACTGTTCCCGGTGCAACGCCCAGTGCTTGAGCGTCTCTGACTCACTCAGCTTGCTGTAGTAGTGCAGCACCACAGCGGCTCTATTGCCTGGGCTGAGAGCGTCGAGAGCCACCCGGAATCGCATTCGCGTCGTCCACCTGGTGGGTCGGATCGGCTACCGCATCTTCTGGCATGTCGGCCGTTGGCTGCTCACCCCCACCAGCGTCTGCGTCGGCTCTGGCATGCATGTTGACCAACACCCGGTACACGTAGGCGTCACGCTCTCGGGCTTTGTTGACCTTGTCCCAGGAGGCGTAGCAGGCTGCCAGCGTGTTCTGCACTAGGTCCTCGGCCTCATGAGCCGTGCAACCTAAGAGGACCGCTGAGCGTGTTAGCGCAGTCCACCGGACGCTCACGTACTCCGAGAAGTCCCTTCGTCGCGCTCCACTCGCCCCCTGTGCCCTCACTAGATAAGAGACCTTGGCACGGGCAAAGGTTCCATCGACTCGCCAGCGGTCAGTAGGAGTCCGCGCGGCTAAGCGGTATGCAGACGACCCTGGTCAACGCCTGAGCCAGCTCGGGGATCTTGCGTCGCATCTTGCCCTTGGCCAGGTCAGCCAGCACCACGGGGTCGCGTTCCCACCGGGACACCTCTAGGCTCACCCGCACCAGTGTTCCGACGTCGCCGGACGACCCTCAGTCTCATCCGCCAGGCAGCGATCGAAGATCGCAACGGTTGGTTACACCTCTCCAGAAGCCTACCAGCGACAACGCTTGTTGTCGCTGGTTTCGGAACAACTGCTCAGAGGTTGAGGACGAGGCGGAGGCCGCGGTCGACGTCGTCCATCAAGTAAGCGGGCAACTCCCCCGACGGCTGCGGTGTTTTCGAAGTCGGACTTGTCGAGAGTGACGAAGGCAGTGACGTTGACTGACGAGTCCTTGGGCAGGCCCGAGGGTTGGCCGGCACGAAGACGTTGCCCGGCATCGCGGCGTTCGACGTGTTCGACGTAATGACGACCGCGAGAGTGGTCCTCAGGCCACCGGCGTTGTAAGCGTCCTCGCCTGGACGATGAGGACTGGGCGTCGCTTGCTGGCGTGCTTCCTCGAGGATTCACCGAGGTCCACCCAGTAGATCTCGCCACGCCGGATCACCACTCGGCCTCGCTGAGGCGACGACGACCTGCTTCAACCGCGACTGCGGACGCCTCATCGTCGTAGTCGGGAAGGCGGAGGACCTGGTTGATCTGCGCGGTCAGCGACTCCCGCGAGAGCTCGTCCAAGTACCGTTGCACGGCCCTGCTGAAGAACTCTGACCGACTGATGCCGAGATCTTTCGCACGCTTCGCGGCGTCGGCAAAGATGTCGTCGGGAACCGAGATGGCCGTCTTCATAGAGTGAGTATAACTCGGTATTACCGCAGGCTTAAGATCCATGGGCTCTGTCCTTGTGCTCTACGTATTTCTGCCGCGCGGCCTGGCGCTGACCCCAAGGGCGCGGCCGATGTCGCCCCAGCCGATACCCTGCTCAACGAGCCGTCGCACCTCCGCATCCACAGCCGCCGCTGCGTTCAACGTCAGATCAGCGAGATGGACAAGATGCGCGGTCACCGTCGCATCGGCGGCTTCAGGACTCCGCTCTGGTGAAGGGCATCCGCGGCGGCTCACCAACGCCGCCGCGAAGCGCCCGATGAGCTGATGCATCCGTCGTGACGCCGAGCAGCGGGCAGCGATCGAGCCGCCGCGTTCTGCTGTGAGCACATAGGCGTCAGCGCCGACGCTTCGCGCTTGTCCACAGGTTGCGGCCTCGATGAAACGAAGTTCGTAGTCGCACGTACTGGCACGCAGTGGCACGAAGCCTCGACATCAAGATGGTTTGCCGGCCCCTTGCAGGTCGCTGACCTGCGCAAATACTGGAGCGGGTGACGAGATCGAACCGGCATGGCCAGCTTGGAAGGCTGGGGCTCTACCATTGAGCTACACCCGCGTACGGCCGAGGTCCGGCGGCGGGACATTTCGCCGTACCTCTGCACGCGGCGTACATGCTGCCATGTCCGATGCTCGGCAGAGCGAACTCCAACTCGTGTCGTCGGCACACACCGCACGCGCGCTCGCAGCGGAACGGGTTGAGACGATAACCGCCGTGAGCGCCGTCGTTCGCCAACCCACCCTCGCCGACGTCGACCGGCTCGCCGTGATCAACCTCGATGACGTGGCGCGACGCGTACGCCGGCCTCGTCCCCGCGGCGCATCTCGCCGGGCTGACGCTGGAGGGGTTCCGTGAGCGGTGGCGCGACAACGTCACCGAAGGCAGGCCGGGCGCGTCGTTCCTCGTCGCCGAGATGGCTGGCACGCTGGCCGGCTACGCGATCGGGCCGTATCGCCTACAGACGACGCCGACCCCAGCGAGCAGACGCAGACCTGGGCGAGGTGTACGCGATCTACACCCATCCGACGATGCGGGGTCGGGGTGCCGGCACGGCACTGCACGACGCCGCCCTCGACGTGCTGAGGACCAGCGGGTTCGACGAGGCAGCGCTCTGGGTCCTGGCGGCAAACAGTCGAGCCGCCGGTGGTACGCCGCTCGCGGCTGGCGCGCCGACGGGGCCACCACCGTCTGGGGGCGAGGGGAGTCGCTCTCCCCGAGATCCGCCTGACGCTCGGGAGCTCCCCGAGGCCGATTTGGCAGGTCAAGAAAAGGTCACCCCTGCATGACGCCTTGTTTACCTGCTGGCGAGGTGGTGGTGGCGGCGATGGGGAATCTCACGGCGATGCGGCCGCTGCAGGCGCGACTCGTCTAGACTCTCGGCTGCTGTACGCCGGGGCGTAGCGTAGTGGCTAGCGCGCCTGCTTTGGGAGCAGGAGACCGCAGGTGCCGAGTCCTGTCGCCCCGACTCCAACCGAACCCGCCAGCCCCGACATTCGCCCGTGAAACTCGCCTGAGAACGAAGTAGGAGATCAACTTCAGAAGAGCGCCGTCGAGCCGTTGAACCCGACCCGGGTCAAGCTCACCGTCGAGGTGCCTTTCGAGGAGCTCAAGCCCAGCCTCGACGCGGCGTACAAGAAGATCGCGCAGCAGATCAACGTGCCGGGATTCCGGCGCGGCAAGGTGCCCGCGATGGTGATCGACCAGCGCGTCGGGCGCAACTACGTGCTCGACGAGGCGGTCAACGACGCGCTGCCGAAGCTGTACGTCCAGGCGCTGGAGGACAACAACATCACCCCGATGAGCCAGCCCGACGTCGACCTCGGCGACTTCCACGACGGCGCCGACCTGAACTTCACCGCCGAGCTCGACGTCAAGCCGCAGATCACCCTGCCCGACTACATCAGGTTCGAGGTGCAGATCGAGGATGCTGCGGTCACCGACGACGACGTCGACGAGCAGATCGAGTTGCTGCGCGAGCGGTTCGGCAGCCTGACCCCGGTCGACCGGCCGGCCGCGCAGGACGACTTCGTGACCATCGACCTGTCGGCCGCGAACGACGGCGAGCCCATCGAGGAGGCGCAGGCGACCGGTATCAGCTACCAGGTGGGGCGCGGCACGATGCTCGAGGGCCTCGACGAGGCGCTGGAGGATGAGCGCGGGTGATGAGAAGACGTTCCCGTCGACGCTCATCGGCGGAGAGTTCGCAGACCAGTTGGTCGACGTGACCGTCAAGGTGACGGCAGTCAAGGAACAGGAGCTGCCAGACCTCGACGACGACTTCGCCCAGGAGGCGTCGGAGTTCGACACCGTCGAGGAGCTTGAGAGGACCTCCGTGACCGGATCGCCCGCGGTGCGCATCGAGCAGGCCAGCGCCGCGCGCGACGCCGTACTGGAAAAGCTGCTCACGATGACCGACATCCCGCTGCCGGACTCGGCAGTCGCTGACGAGATCAAGGCCCGCCGCGACTCGCTGAACGACCAGCTCTCAGCGGCCGGCATGACCGAGGCCGACTACCTCGAGTCCGAGGGGCAGAGCGAGGAGGGAGTTCGCGGACGAGCTCAGCCGCCGGGTGCGCGACGCCATGGCCGCGCAGTTCCTGCTCGACGAGATCGCGTCGGCCGAGGCGATCGGGGTCAGCGAGGAGATCGAC
Organism: Nocardioidaceae bacterium; assembly: GCA_030447805.1. Lineage (GTDB taxonomy): Bacteria > Actinomycetota > Actinomycetes > Propionibacteriales > Nocardioidaceae > JAUJOE01. The sequence goes on from JAUJOE010000002.1 coordinate 375,114, forward strand.
CTCGCACCTGTTCCGCCGGGCGCAGCGCACGGCAGTACATCCAGCACATGATGGAGCACAGCCACCTGCCTGAGATGGTCGCGGAGGTACGCCGGGGCGGCGCAGGCGAACGCGAGGCATCCACGGGTCGACATGCCGGAGTCACCGACGCCTGCCGGAGATGGTCGCGGATTGCCGGTTGCGGGGGCACGCCGCCGCTGACGCGCACGTCGTCGAGAACGCCGGAGGACAGCGAATCCCAGTAGGACGCTTCAACAGCCTAGCGCGATTGCCAGTCAGACGGCACTTATGTCCGGCGTCTCGGGTAGATGCCGCGCCGTGGCTTGTCTCGTGGCGTCTGAGAACACGACCGCCGCCGCCAGGTTGAGCGCAGCAGCGCGGTCGCGGCGGCTGAATCTGCGGCGCTCGTCTTTGGGCGTCGACGCTCGACGCTTGTATGCCTGAACGCCTTCGTAAGCACGTCGGACTACATCGTCGAGACCGAGTCTCGGCGGACAGCGAGATCCCGATCGGGGCCAGCGACGGTGAGGTTGCGACGTGAACAGCGACCACATAGGCCGTTCCCGCTGCAGCCGGCGTCCATCGACATCGGCCGCCTGTGGCGCCGAACAGGTCTGGGCCGTCGTAGTCTCCGATGTCCGCCGAGCTGCGCATTGGGATCGAGTGCCGCATGAGCCTGCTGTCGCGGTGTCGCACCTTCCTGTTCAGGTGATCGTCTGGGGCGGCGAGGTGCGCGCAGGCGCCTGGTTCACCGGCATCAACCGGCGCAAGCTGGTGGTGTGGGCCACGATAACATCGCCAGGTGGGTCCGGTACGACGAGGGCGCGCCATCGGCTGGCGAGGGCCTTGCCCGCCTCAACTGGAGAACCGGGAGCTCCTCGGCCTGTGCTCGATCCTGACCTATCGCTACGACGCCGGGGTTCGCTTTGGCCGACTCCTTGCCGGCTGCCGAGCGGCGGCTCCGCCAAGATCCGATGGCTTCTGCCCGCACTCGCCTCTTCTTCACCGGTGCGCCCCGTGACAAGCGATCTTCGTCCCCGATGGCGCCCTCTTCGCCGACCCGTTCTCGGCGGTCCTGTGGCGCGCGCACGCGCGACGAGATGATCGCACCCGGAACGCATGCACAGCACGCTGGAGCGCATCAGCAGCCCCAACAGCAGCGGCCGAGAGCCGAGCATGGACCGTCTCCAGGCTCCATCACAGCGGGTCGCCATGTCCGGCGCATCAAGAACTGCTGGTCGCGATCGACTCGTCGATGCGTGCCAGCACTTCAAGCATTCCGGTCCTTAACCGACCGCCCGTCGCAACAGGCACCAGGTGCCGGACACACTCCACAAACTCCGGGTGGTGGGGTACCCAAGCAAGTGCAGCAGCGCGGCGCGGCGCAGATCCTCGAGCAAGTGCCCCAGCCGGCGCGGCGTGAACGTGACGAAGTCGGGGGACTCGCGCAACCCCTCGTCGTACAACCGCTGCGCCGCTTGGATCTCGTCGTAGTCCCACCACCGCATCCCGTCGAGGTGCTCGGCTCGCAGCTCCGCCTCGGTGAACGTCGGCCGCGGCTGGAAGGCGTCGACCTCGACGAAGAAGAACGTGTCGAGCTGCCCGTCCCAGTGGGCTAGCGCGAAGATGTGCTCCTTCCACCACACCGGCGCGCCAGGGTCGTCGATGGTCAGCCCGAGTTCTTCCTCGAGCTCACGCACCAGCCCCTGAGCAGGTGACTCCCCTGGGTCGAGCCCGCCGCCGGGGCACGCCCACAGACCCGTCGGCAGCTCGGGTGTGACGAAGTCGAAGTGGACGAGTAGCACGCGCCGGTCGCGGTCCATCACCACGGCGCGGGCGGCCGGGCGGATGCGGTGCGGCGGCACGCGCGGCAGTGTAACGACCCGCCACCGGAGCTCATCTCACCCGGCGCGGCGTGCGCTGTCGGCGAACAGGGTCCGCGGGGCCGTGGCTTTGTCCCCACCTGTCGCTAGTGTCGGTCAGGTGATTGCCACCGACTCCACTCGCATCTCGATGGCCGCCAGCCCGGCTGCACCGGGCCTCGACGACCACATCTACCAGCGGCTTCTCAAGGAGCGCATCATCTTCCTCGGCTCCGAGGTCAGGGACGAGAACGCCAACGCGATCTGCGCCCAAATGCTGCTCCTGAACGCCGAAGACCCCGACCGAGACATCTTCCTCTACATCAACTCACCGGGCGGCTCCGTCGACGCTGGTATGGCGATCTACGACACCATGCAGTTCATCGACAACGACGTCGCAACGGTGGGCATGGGGCTGGCTGCCTCGATGGGGCAGTTCCTGCTGTGCGCTGGTGCCAAGGACAAGCGCTACGCCCTGCCGCACGCCCGCATCATGATGCACCAGCCGACCGGCGGGCTCGGCGGCTCGGCGTCTGACATCAAGATCCAGGCCGAGCAGTCGATCTACATCAAGAAGATCCTCTTCAAGCTGATCAGCGAGCACACCGGTCAAAACCTCGACCAGGTCGAGCTCGACGCCGACCGAGACCGGTGGTTCACCGCCGAGCAGGCCAAGGAGTACGGCTTCATCGACCATGTCGTCGCCCGCGAGGCAGACGTCGAAAACGCCGGCAAGAGCACCGTTCCCCCGATGGGACAGTCTCAATGACCGCCAACCGCCAGCTCGCCGCAGCTTTTGGAGGACCCCTCGTGGCCGACGTACCCCTGCACCAGCAAACGGCACCACGCGCCGACTACTACATCCCGCAGTGGGAGGAGCGCACGTCGTACGGCGTCCGGCGCATCGACCCGTTCGCCAAGCTGTTCGAGGACCGCATCATCTTCCTCGGTACTCCGATCAGTGACGACATCGCCAACGCGGTGATGGCGCAGTTGCTGTGTCTGGAGTCGATGGACCCCGAGCGCGACATCATCATCTACATCAACTCCCCAGGTGGGTCGTTCACGGCGCTGACGGCGATCTACGACACGATGCGGTTCGTCAAGCCCGACGTCATGACGGTGTGCCTCGGACAGGCGGCCAGCGCCGCCGCCGTGCTGCTGGCGGCGGGCGCGAAGGGCAAGCGGATGGCGCTGCCGAACAGCCGCATCCTGATCCACCAGCCCTACACCGAAGGCAGCTACGGTCAGGCGAGCGACATCGAGATCCAGGCGAACGAGATCTTGCGCATGCGCCTGCTGCTCGAGCTGATGATCTCCGAGCACACCGACAAGAGCCCCGAGGAGGTCAGTCGCGACATCGAGCGCGACAAGATCCTCACCGCTGAGCAAGCACTCGACTACGGGCTGATCGACTCGGTGCTCGAGTCGCGGAAGGCGACACTGCTGAACGCCTAGAACCGAATCCACGCTGTTGACGGTGCCTACCGGTACGGTCAACATGGAACGACAGGCCAGGGCGCGCGAGGCGTCGTGACCGGACGCAAAGGAGACGCCGCAGGTGGCACGCATAGGTGACGGCGGAGACCTGCTGAAGTGCTCTTTTTGCGGGAAGAGCCAAAAGCAGGTCAAGAAGCTGATCGCCGGTCCCGGCGTCTACATCTGCGACGAGTGCATCGACCTGTGCAACGAGATCATCGAAGAAGAGCTTTCCGAAGGCAGTGACCTCGGTCTGGAGGAGCTCCCCAAGCCGCGAGAGATCTACGAGTTCCTCAACGGCTATGTCATCGGTCAGGATGCCGCAAAGAAGTCGCTGGCGGTCGCCGTCTACAACCATTACAAGCGGGTGCAGGCGGGTGTCGCGGCGCCCCGGCAGGGCAAGGAAGAGCCGGTCGAGCTGTCGAAGTCCAACATCTTGCTGATCGGCCCAACCGGCTGCGGCAAGACCTATCTCGCCCAAACGCTGGCCCGCATGCTCAACGTGCCATTCGCGATCGCCGACGCCACTGCGTTGACCGAGGCCGGCTACGTCGGTGAGGACGTCGAGAACATCCTGCTCAAGCTGATCCAGGCAGCCGACTACGACGTCAAGAAGGCCGAGACCGGCATCATCTACATCGACGAGGTCGACAAGGTCGCGCGCAAGTCCGAGAACCCCTCGATCACCCGCGACGTGTCGGGGGAGGGCGTGCAGCAGGCGCTGCTGAAGATCCTCGAAGGCACCACGGCGTCGGTGCCGCCGCAAGGCGGCCGCAAGCATCCCCATCAAGAGTTCATCCAGATCGACACCACCAACATCTTGTTCATCGTCGGGGGGGCCTTCGCTGGTCTCGAGCACATCATCGAGCAACGCGCGGGAAAGAAGACGCTGGGTTTCACCGCCGACCTGCCCAACAAGAGCGACGCCGAGCTCGACACGATCTACTCCGATGTTCGACCCGAGGACCTGCTCAAGTTCGGCCTTATCCCCGAGTTCGTCGGTCGGCTTCCCGTGATCGCCACCGTCGATAAGCTGTCCGAGGCCGACCTGATGCGCATCCTCATCGAGCCGCGCAACGCGCTGACCAAGCAGTACCAGAAGCTGTTCGAGATCGACTCGGTCGCCTTGGAGTTCACCGGCGATGCGGTGGAGGCGATCGCTGACCAGGCGATGCTCCGCGGCACTGGCGCGCGGGGGCTGCGCGCGATCCTCGAAGAGGTCCTGCTCAACGTGATGTACGACGTCCCGTCGCGCCAAGACATCGCCAAGGTTGTCATCAGCGGCGAAGTCGTCTCCGACAACGTCAACCCGACGCTCGTACGCCGCGAGGAGCCGCCCGCCGTCACCAAGAAGAAAAAGTCCGCCTGACGCTGTCCTAGTTCCCGTGAACCGATGCGTGGTCCTGCGGCGACAAGGGGTTGACACACAGTCTTCCTCCGAAGGGACCACCATGAACCTCCGTCTCCTTTCCGTCGCGGTGCCGGTCGCATCACTGGCCGCCGTCCTGCTCGCCAGTGGCGTGTCGCCTGCCGGCGCCACGGCAGATCACGTCCGCAGCGAAGGCACCTTCTCCACAGCAGGCCCGGCGTGGACGTACGACGCCGTGGTGCCGGCCGGGGCGAGCGCCGTTGTTCGCACGATCGAGACGGCGGACGGCAGCACGGTGGCAACGCTGCAGGCACGGGGGTTCGCGGGCGCACAGGACTTCTCCGTACATGCCCACACCGGCCCCTGCGGCCCCAGCTCGTCCACGTCCGCCGGGCACTATCAGCACGTCGTCGGGGGCGCCGTCGACGAAGCCAACGAGCTATGGCTGAGCTTCTCGACCACGCCGTCCGGCAACGGCAACGCCCAGTCGGTTGTCGAGTGGCAGTTCCGCGTCGGTGGGGCGAACTCGATCACCTTCCATGACCCGAGCCGCGGCGGCCTGCGCGTCGCCTGCCTTCCTGTCTCCTTCTGATCGGATCTGCTGGCGCAGACTGGGAAGACGACCACAGTGGACAACGCGCACACGGCAGGACCACAGCCGGTCGACGCCGACCTGATAGCTGCGCTCGCCGGCGGTGACCGGACGGCGCTCGCCGCGCTCTACGCGCGGCACGCTCCCTGGCTGGTGCTGCGGCTGAGCCGCCGTTGCGCCGATCCCGGTGTGGTCGACGAGGTAGTTCAGGACACCTTCGTCGCAGTCTGGCGGGGGGCTCGACGATGGGATGGCCGCGGCGAGGTAGCCGCCTGGATCTGGGGGATCGGCGTCCGGCGCCTGCTCGACGCGCTGCGGCACCGACCCGCGGCCACGACGATGCTGGCGGAGTCGCACGAGCATGATCTACGCCTAGTGGAGTCGGCCGAGGAATGTGTACTGCTCGGTGTGGAGTACGGCGACGTCGGCACCGCCCTCGACCACCTCTCACCCGAGTTGCGCGCGGTCGTGCAGGCCACCATCCTCGACGGGCTGACCACTCGGGAGGCGGCTCGACTCCTTGGCATCCCGAGCGGCACCGTCAAGACCCGAATGATGCGCGCAAAGGCGCAGTTGAGGGAGGCACTGGCATGAACACCTGGCACATCGAGCCCAGCCTGCTCGACCGCTACGCGGAGGGCCGGGTTCCGGCCTCGGCGGCGGCCTCGATCGAGGCGCACCTGCTCGGCTGCGCTGGCTGCCGAGCCGTGCTGGCTCCGGCCGCCGATGCCGACCGACTAGAGGCGATCTGGCGCGGTGTGACGGAGCGAGTCGACGCTCCGCGACCCACGCCAGTCGAGTGGATCCTGCTGCGCCTCGGCATCGGCGACGGCACCGCCCGGCTGGTGGCCTCGGCGCCCTCGCTCACCGTCTCATGGCTTACGTCGGTGATGCTTGCGCTCGGCTTCGCGCTGCTGGCCGCCGACTCTGGACCGCGCGGAGCGCTCGTGTTCCTGGCGCTCGCACCGATTCTTCCTGTTGCCGGCGTGGCGGCGGCGTACGGCCGCGAGGTTGATCCGACGTACGACGTGGGGTTGGCTGCCCCCTACTCCACCTTCCGGCTGCTGTTGCTGCGGTCGAGCGCGGTGCTTGTCTCGACGCTGCTGCTTGCCGGACTGGCCGCGCTGTTACTCCCGGTCGCCCCCTGGGTTGCGACGGCCTGGCTGCTGCCCTCACTTGCCCTCACCGGGGCAACCCTCGCCGCCTCCACGCGGATGGACGCCGCGTGGGCCGCAGGCGGTGTTGTCGTTTTCTGGCTGTCCGCCGTTTTCTCCGCGTACCGCTCCTCTGGCGCCCCCTACGCCGCGTTCGGCATGTCCGGCCAACTGCTGTGCGCGGGTGTCCTGATGTTCTCCCTCGCCCTCCTAGCTGCGCGCCACCACAACTCCCCGCTGGACCTTCGGAGGATCCCATGACCATTTCCGCAAACCCCGCCGTCGCGGTCGCCGACGTCGACAAGACCTTCGGGCGCACCCGTGCCTTGGACGGCGTCTCGCTGACCGCCGCTGCGGGGGTCACCGGCCTGCTCGGTCCCAACGGCGCCGGGAAGACCACGCTGCTCCGGATGCTGGCGACCGTCCTGGCTCCTGACAGCGGGCACCTACGCTTGCTCGGGCGAGACCCGGCCGATGCGGCCGACCGGCTAGAGATCCGGCGGCGGCTGGGCTACCTGCCACAGGAGCCCGGCTTCCACCGCGGGTTCACCGCCTTCGAGTTCGTGGACTACGTCGCGATACTGAAGGAAATGACCAACCGGCGAGCCCGTCACGACGAGGTGCGCCGGGTTCTCCAGCAGGTCGGGCTCGAGCAGGTGAGCGGCACAAAGATCCGGGCGCTGTCGGGGGGCATGCGCCGACGGGTCGGGCTGGCTCAAGCCCTGCTACGCGACCCCGAGCTCGTGGTGCTCGACGAGCCGACGGTTGGACTGGATCCCGAGCAGCGGTTGCGCTTCCGTGAGCTGATCTCACGCATGGGTGAGGGCCGCTGCGTGATCCTTTCAACCCACCAGACGGAAGACGTGGCGGCGTTGTGTGGTGCAGTTGCGGTCGTGCATGCGGGTCGTACCTTGTTCACCGGAACTCCGGCGCAGCTGGTGTCGCTGGCCGAGGGCCACGTGTGGCTGGACAGCGAGCGCTCTCCTGACGCGCGGCTCGCCTGGCGGACTGGGACGGGACACCACCGCAACATCGGTGACGTCCCGCCCGCCGGTGCCGAGCTGGTGTCCCCGGGCATAGAGGACGCCTACCTGCTACTCATCGGCGATGAGGCTGCGACGGTGGCGGCATGAGTGTGGCCCTTGAGTCGCGCGCTTCAACCTTCCGCCCTGGCACTGGCGATTGGCGGGTGTGGCTGACTCTGGGTGCTACGGAGGCCCGACGGCTGGCTTTCCACCCGGTCTTCCTCGGCTCGCTCGTCTTCATGACGGTCACGGCAGGGTTGGAACGGGAGCCGGGTCCGCGGGTCGCCTATTCGATGCTCACTTCGAGCGGCACCTTCTTCCTTGGCCCCTTCGTGTTCTTCGCGGCCAACCTGCTGGCCTCCCGCGACCGCCGCCACGGTGCCGAGGAGTGGTTGTCATCCCTTCCGGCCCCGCGCCGCGACCGGACGGCCGCCGCCCTGGTTGCGATCGCAGGTCCCCTAGTGGTCACCGGACTGCTGCTCATCGTCGTCTACGGCGCGCTTTTTCGTGCAATAAGCCTGCTCGTGCGTGACCCGCACGCACTGGAGCTCGTCACCGTGCCGCTCAGCATCATGGGTGCTGGGCTGCTCGGCATAATGGTCGCCCGGTGGGCTCCATGGCCGGGCGCGGCGGCGCTCGTCATGGTGGCCCTGGTCGCCGTACACGTCAGCCTCCCGGAGCGGTTGATGATGCTCGGCGCCTATGTGGAGTTCGCCCGCTGGGGCGGCACCTTCGATGTGTGGGCGGAGTCATCGACGGGTCGTGGCCGCAGCACGCCGTGTACTTGCTGGCCCTGTGCGCGATGGCGGCCACCGGGGCGTTGCTGGTCGACGCCCGTCGCAGAAACGACGGTGCTCGCCATCGGTGCCGCGTTCACCGCTCTCGCCGTCTTCGCTGGGTGGGCGCGATTGGTGCCATGACCAACGACGACACCTTCCTCGAGATCACCCCGGCACCAGCGGTGCGGCAAATACAGTGTGCTGCCTGTCGCCCGTGGTGTGGCGCTGGCCGAGGGTGGCGGCCTCTCATGCACCCGCTGTTCTGTCGGCTGCGGACTCTTCGCCGCAATGATCGTCGTGTCGTCCGGGACTGGCGCGGGCGGCGGGTACGACGGGTTGGTCACCGGACCGACGTTCTTCATTGGCGTCTTCCTTCTTCGCCGCCAACCTTGTCGCCTCGAGGCCACGGCGGCATGACTGCGACGAGCAGCACGCGTCCCTACCGGCACCACCGGTGGCACGCACGACGGGGCTCTGCCTCGCCTCGCTCGCGCCCGCACTGTTCACTGTTGCGCTGATGACAGTGATCATGGCCTGGTACGCCTCCGGCCGGAGGCTTGCCTGTGTGGCCGTCGTAAGCCGAACTTGCTGGCCCGCTGACGGTGCTCCGGTGGAGCGCTGCTCGGGGTCATGACAGCCCGCTGGCTACGGTTCCCGACCGCGCCCGCCCTGGTCGCGGTGCGATGGTGGCTGCCAACTTCACCCTCAGCAGGGCAACCGACCGCTATGAACTGCTGGGACCGTATGCCACCAACACTGTTTATGTCCCGGATGGGTCGTGGGGGCATCGGTCGGGTTCCTTCGACTGGCACGCTGTCTGCCTCTTGGCGCTGTGCGGCATGGCCGCCGCCGGGGCGCTGCTGCAGGACGCACGCCGCTGGATCTTTACCGCTGACTGTTGGTGGCCTGTGCACCGCGGCTGCGGTGTTCGCCAGTGTGGCCTTTGCCATGACGACGTCAACGGTGACACCTCGCGCTACCCGCGTGCGCCTTCGCCAAGTGCCCGCGCTGGTGCGTCCACTTGCCTCCGCCGTGCGTTGGCAGCCGCTGATGGGAGCGGCTGCACTCGCGACAGCGTTGCTGGTGCTCAAGGCGGCGACCTCGGTCAGCAGGGCACCGCTGTGCTGATCCTCCCGTGCGGTCGCCGCGGTACTAGCGGTGGGTGCAGCGTTCTACATGGCGACGGGGCCACCGACACGCTGGCTGCGTCGCCGTCCACATTGGCTTGGCGCCGGGGCCAACGCTCCGCGATACTCGTTCCGCTGGCAAGCGCCGCATGGCTCGTGGCGGTGCTGGTGGTCCGGTCACAAGGTGCCGATCCCCCGATCGCCGGACTGACGCTGGAACTGTCAGCTCTACTGGGCCTTTCCATCGCCGTTGCCGCGGGCATCATGCGTTGAGCACATACCGCCGAGCCAGGGCCCATGGCGGCGCCGTTTGTCTTCGGCGCCATCCTCAGTGCGACTCGGTTGCCCGAAGGTTGGGCGCTTGTGGTCGGTCCTGGTCCGGCTTGAGATGGCTGTGCGCATCAGCGGTGGGCGCTGCTGCTTGCTGTCAGCCTGGTTCTGCTGATCGCCTGCAACCGCGACCCCGCCAACGGATGATGCTGGCCGCTGCAGTCCCTCAGTAAGCGCAGAACCCCTGACCCAAGTCCCACATCGAGCCTCTATTGGGCGGCTGGAGGGGACTTAGGTCAGCACTTTGGTCGGTCTGCTTGGCACCATCCGAGAGACGCACGTCACCTCTCCGGCCTGCCAGCGGTAGTACCATATATGGCATGGAGAAGACCACGGTCTATCTCGAACCAGAAGTGAAAAGGGCAATCAAGGCCCGCGCGCGAGAGAGCGGGTTGTCGGAGGCTGAAGTCATTAGAGCGTCCATCCGCGCCAGCGTGCTTCCCGCCGGCGTCAGCCCTCGGGCAGGGCTCTTCACGGCGGAGGCGTTTGCTGACCGGGTCGACGAGCTGCTCGTCGGCTTCGGCGAAAAGTGATCGTCGACACGAGTGCACTGCTGGCTTTCTTCAATGCAGCTGAACCCCAACATCGGCCGATGGTCGAGGCTCTGACCGCTGAGCCGTCAGAGGGGCTGGTGGTATCGCCGTACGTCCTGGCCGAACTCGACTACCTCGTGGCAACCCGGGTAGGGGTGGAAGCAGAGCTTGCTGTGTTGACTGAGCTTGCAGCCGGGGCTTGGGAGCTGCCGTCCTTTCCGGCGAAGGACCTCAACGCCGCCGTGGCACTGCTCGACAAGTACGCCGATCAGCGCATTGGCCTTTGCGGACGCATCTTTGGTCGTGCTTGCGCAACGCTACGAGACCCGAACCATCGCCACCCTCGATCGCAGACACTTCACCGCGTTGCGACCGCTTAATGGGGGACGCTTCACGATCGTTCCTTGAAGCGCTGCCTTCTTCTCGACACGTTTGGTATGTCGCTCAGGTCGCGCTACTTGGCGAGCTGGTTGACGGCGGCACCGAAGACTCGAGGAAGGCGTTGGGCCGCCGGGACGATCAGTCGAGCTCCGGCACGGTGCGACCGCACCTCCAACAGAGACTCGGTGATCCAGCGGTACCTCCGGCTGGCGGCCAGCCAACGGCGCTCATAATCCCCGGGTCGGTCAGCCGCCACACACTCCACGAGTGCGCGCGCCGACGCCAGGCCCACGGAGATTCCTTCACCGGTCAACGCGTCGACGTACCCCGCCGCATCACCGACCAGCAGCACCCGACCGGCGACTCGTGCGCGGCTGCGCTGCCGCAGTGGACCGGCTCCGCGGGTCGAGGTGGCAGCCGACTGGGGCAAGCGGTCCACCAGCGCGGGGAACTCCTTGAGCTGCGCCTCGTACGGAGCTCGCTCGCTGGTGAGCAGCGCCACACCGACGAGCGCAGGGCCGAGAGGTGTCACGTATGCCTCGAGGTCCGGTCCCCAGTGCACCTCGACGAGGTCGGTCCACGGCGCGACGGCGTAGTGCTGGCGCAGCCCATACCGGGGTTGGCTTCGAGCGGAGATTCCGAGGCCGAGCTGGCGGCGCACCGGCGAGTGCAGTCCGTCGGCGGCAGCGAGGTAACGGGCACGCAAACCGGCGACGGCAACTCCGTCCTGGTCTTGCTCGACGCGCTCAGCCGAGCGCTCAAGCACCGGGATCCCCGCAGCCTCCACGGCGGCTGACAGGGCAGCGTGCAGGTCGGTACGCCGCATGCCGCATCCCTCGCCGTCGCGAAACCCGGCTTCTGCGGTGCGTCTGCCGTCGATGTAGCGGATGCCGGTCAGCCGGTAGCCGTCAACCGGCACACCGAGCTGGCTCAGCTTCTTGACAGCGGCAGGCATCAGTCCCTCACCGCACGCCTTGTCGATAGGCCCGGGCCGTGGCTCCAGGACGGCGACTGACAGTCCAGCGCGATCGGCGTACAACGCGGTCGCCAAGCCGACTGGCCCGCCACCGGCGATTAGCAGGTCAACCAAGAGCCACCACCGCTAAGAAGCAGATCAGGCACGGGTGGGCCGCTGCGCAGGAGGAGCCGTCGACTCCGCCAGCTCGAGGGCGGCGTTCTCGACGCCGATGCGCACCCGCAACAGCAGCGCATTGGCAACGGTGAACACCAGTGCGGTGACCCAGGCGGTGTGGACGAGCGGCAGCGCCGCGCCTTCGGCGACCACGGCGACATAGTTCGGGTGCTTCAGCCACCGGTACGGTCCGCGGCTGACCAGCGGCAGGCCGGGCGTGATGATCACCCGGGTGTTCCACTGGTGCCCGAGAGTCCCGATGCACCACCAGCGCAGCCCCTGCGACCCCAACACCACCGCGAGCATCGGCCACCCGAGTCCGGGCAGGAACGGCCGATCGGCCACCAGCACCTCTGCGAGGCACCCCACCAGCAGGCCAGTGTGCAGCAGCACCATTGCCGGATAGTGCCCGGCGCCGTACTCACGGCCGCCGCGGCGAAAGCTCCACGCCGCGTTGCGTTTGGAGACGACCAGCTCAGCCAGGCGTTCGACTGCAACGGCGACGACAAGTGCGACGTACAAGGTGGCGACCGACATGTCTACTGCCCCGTTGGACCGTCGCAGCTGGGCGCAGCGCCCACCGTCGTCACCACCGCAACAGCACCAGCTCGGCGCAGAAACCCGGTCCCATCGCGAACAACATCCCTGGTGTGCCCGCCGGCGGCGGGCAGGTGTCAAGGGTGTCGCGCAGGACATGCAAGACCGATGCCGACGAGAGATTACCGATGCGCTCGAGTGAGCGCCAGGTCACCTCGAGCGCATCCTCGCCGATGCCGAGGGAGGTCTCGACGGCGCGCAGCACCTTCGGACCGCCCGGATGCGCCACCCAACCGGTCACGTCGCGGATCTCCAGGTCGAAGTCGGCGAGCAGCCCCTTGACGTCGTCGGCGAGGTGCATGCTGACCAGGTCGGGAACCTCGGCGCCGAGCACGATCTTCAGCCCGGAGGCGCCGATGTCCCAACCCATGGCGCGCTGGGTGTCGGGGTAGAGGTGCGCGCGGCTGGCAATCACGTCAGGGCCCTCGGCGGGTCGGTTGGCGCCGACCATGACCACTGCGGCGGCGCCGTCGCCGAACAGGCCGCTCGCCACCATGTTGGCGGTCGACGGGTCGTCGCGCTGCAGCGTGAGCGAGCACAGTTCGACCGAGAGCAGTACGCCGACCGCGTCCGGCCATCCGAGCAGGAAGTCGTGCAGGCGGGCTATCCCCGCGGCGCCGGCCAGACAGCCGAGTCCGAAGAGGGGGATGCGCTTGACGTCGGGCCGCAGCCCGACTACGGCGGCGATGCGCGCTTCGATAGACGGCACCGCGATCCCGGTGACCGTTGTCGACATGATGACGTCGACGTCGGTGGGGTCGAGCCCAGCCTCGTCGAGCGAACCCCGCAGGGCCTGGGCTCCCAGCTCCACCGCCGACTCGATGAAGGCGTCGTTCGCCGCGCCGAAGCTGTCGAGTGCGGCGTAGCGCTCCAGCGGTAACGCGAGGTGCCGGGTGGTGACGGCAGCGCTGGTGTGCAGCCGCTGCAGCAGCGCCCGCTTGGCGTCCGATCGCAGGCAGAGGTCGGCGAACCGTTCGGTGATCTCGGCTTGGGAGTACTCGTGCGGTGGCAGTACGCCGTGCACTGCCGCAATCCGGGTCACGGCACCGAGCCTACGTTGGCCGACGAGAGCCCCATCCGAAGGATCCGACGCTGGGCACGCCATAGCGATCACCGCGTCGGATCCTGGTGCAGGGGCCAAGCCGAACCCGCGAAGGAACCGACGCTGGGCACGCCATAGCGATCACCGCGTCGGATCCTTGGCAGAGGCTCAGGCCTTGGGCGAGAGGAGCTCGGTTTCGACACTGATCTCGCCTTCCCGAGGCATGAACACCACGTCGCCGGTGATGCGACCAGCAGCCCGCAGGTCGTCGAGTGCCCGCTCGACGAGCGACAGCGCCGGCGCCGGGCCGTAGACCGTGGCGGCTGACACCTCGGTGCGCATCGACACCTTGGCGACCGACTTGGCGCCCCGTACCCCGGCCAGCGCCGCAGCCGTCGCGTCGAGCAGGTCCGGGTCATGGGGTACGGCGTCGAGGTCGGCCTCCACGGCGGGCCACGCCGCCCGGTGGATCGACCCCTCCTGCCACCATGACCACGCCTCTTCGGTGACGTAAGGCAGGAACGGGGCGAAGAGCCGAAGCTGCACCGACAACGCTGCGGAGAGGGCGGCCTGCACCGAGGCAGCGGCCGCGCGCCGCGCGCGCCGTACGCCCGCTCCTTGACCAGCTCGAGGTAGTCGTCGCAGAAGGTCCAGAAGAACTTCTCAGTCGTCTCCAAAGCCGTCGTGTAGTCGTAGCGCTCGAACGCCGCGGTGGCCTGAAGGACCACCTGCCGCAGCTGCTGAATCATCGCCTGGTCGAGTGGCTCGCCGACCGCGCGCACGTCGCCCCCCACTGCACCAGGGCCCAACACGAACTTCGACGCGTTCAGCAGCTTCGTCGCCAGCCGCCGACCCATCTTGAAAGGGTGTTCGGCGAAGGCGGAGTCCTGGTAAGCTCGCAGCGACGCCGCACGCCACCGGATCGCGTCGGAGCCGTAGCGATCAAGCAGCTCCGTTGGGACCATCACGTTGCCCTTGGACTTGCTCATCTTCTTGCGGTCAGGGTCGAGCACGAACCCGGAGATCATCGCCGAGCGCCACGGCACCGCGTCGTGCTCGAAGTGCGAGCGCACCACGCGGGAGAACAACCAGGTGCGGATGATGTCGTGCGCCTGGCTGCACAGGTCCATGGGGAACACGCGACCGAAGAGATCGGGGTCGGTCTCCCAGCGGCCGCCGATCTGCGGGGTGAGCGACGACGTCGCCCAGGTGTCCATCACGTCGGGGTCGCCGATGAAGCCACCGGGCTTGCCGCGCTGCGCCTCTTCGTAGCCGGTTGGCGGTTCAGCCGACGGGTCGACGGGCAGCTGGTCCTCGCTGGCCACCAGCGCGTCGTCGTACTGCGGCTCGCCATCGGCGTCGAGCGGGTACCAGACGGGGAACGGGACGCCGAAGAAGCGCTGCCGCGATATCAGCCAGTCGCCGTTCAACCCCTCGACCCAGTTGGTGTAGCGGTGCTGCATGTACGGCGGTGCCCACTCCAGCTCAGTGCCGCGGGCGATCAGCGCTTGGCGGATGTCGTCGTCGCGGCCGCCGTTGCGGATGTACCACTGCCGGGTCGCGACGATCTCGAGCGGCTTGTCGCCCTTCTCGAAGAAGTTCGTCATCCGCTGGGTGGTCTGGGGCTCGCCGTCGAGGTCGCCGGAATGCCGCAGCAGCGCAACCGTGGCCTCTCGGGCGCTGTAGGTGGTCTTCCCCGCCAGTTCTTGGTACGCCGTTCGGCCGGCCTCGGTGGTGAACCACTCAGGCGTCTCCCGCAGCAGCCGACCGTCGCGGCCGATGATCGCCCGCACGGGCAGTTGTAGCTCACGCCACCACTGCACGTCCGTGAGGTCGCCGAACGTGCAGCACATGGCGATGCCGGCACCCTTGTCGGGTTCGGCGCCGGGGTGGGCAAGCACGGGCAGGTCGACCCCGAACAGCGGCGAGCGGACCGGCGTACCGAACAACGGCCGGTAACGCTCGTCGTCGGGATGCGCGATCAGCGCGACGCAGGCGCCGATCAGCTCGGGGCGGGTCGTCTCGACGTACACCGGGCCGTCGGCGCCGTGGAACGCGACGCGGTGGTAGTGGCCGGGGTACTCCCGCGCCTCGAGCTCGGCCTGGGCAACCGCCGTCTGGAACGTCACGTCCCACAGGGTCGGCGCCTCGGCCTGGTAGGCCTCGCCACGGGCCAGGTTGCGGAGGAACCCGCGCTGCGACACGGCCCGCGACTCGTCACCGATCGTGGTGTACAGCAACGACCAGTCAACGGACAAGCCGATTGTGCGGAAGAGCTGCTCGAAGGCGACCTCGTCGGTGGCTGTCAGCTGTTCGCAGAGCTCGATGAAGTTGCCCCGCGAGATCGGCACCTGCTTCTTCGGGTCGGGCTTGTCCGGCGGCCGGAAGTCGGCGTCGTAGCCGACCAAGGGGTCGCACCGCACGCCGTAGAAGTTCTGCACCCGGCGCTCGGTCGGCAGGCCGTTGTCGTCCCACCCCATCGGGTAGAAGACCTCCTTGCCGCGCATCCGCTGGTAGCGCGCGATCAGGTCGCACTGGGTGTAGGAGCAGACGCTGCCGAAGTGGAGGGTGCCCGACACGGTCGGCGGCGGGGTGTCGATCGAGTAGATCTGGTCGCGCGACTTGGTGCGGTCGAACGCGTAGACACCGCGGTCTTCCCAGATCGCGCTCCACTTTGCTTCCAGCCCGTCCAGGCTCGGACGCTCGGGTACGTCGACCGAGCGCGAAGCTGCGGTCGACGTGCCAGGAGCGGAGCGCGGAAGGGTCTCGGTCATGGTCGCCAAGCCTACGGCGACCGCCTCCATTGGCACGACCCGATTCCTCGGCTGGGGCCTTGCGCCAAGCATCCGACGTTAAGCACGCCATGCCGTGCCGAGCGTCGGATCCTTACGCGGGGTGCGTGCGGGCAAAGTTCCGACGTGGTGAGGGCTATGGCGTGCGCAGCGTCGGATCTTTGAGCGAGGATGGGCGGCACTAGACTCCGGGCGATGTCTGAGCCGAGCGGAGCGGGGCGCTACCGCGAGGTCGAGCGCTCGTTGCTCGCCCGGTGGCCCGAGAGCAGGCTCGAGCCGTCGCTTGACCGCATCGCAGCGCTGTGTGACCTGCTCGGGCAGCCGCAGCGCGCCTTCCCGGTCGTGCACCTGACCGGCACCAACGGCAAGACGTCCACGGCCCGCATGATCGACGTACTGCTGCGGGCGCTCGGGCTGCGCACCGGTCGCTTCACCAGTCCGCACCTCGCGCGGATGACCGAGCGGATCAGCGTCGACGGGGAGGAGCTGAGCCCCGACAGGTTCGTAGAGGTGTACGACGAGGTGGCGCCGTACGCCGACGTCGTCGACCGCTCCGGCGAGCACCCGCTGAGCTTCTTCGAGCTGATCGCGGCCATGGCCTTCGCCGCCTTCGCCGACGCGCCCGTCGACGCAGGGGTGATCGAGGTCGGCATGGGTGGGTCGTGGGACGCCACCAACGTCGCCGACGCCGCCGTCGCCGTGATCACGCCGATCGGCGTCGACCACGAGCGCTACCTTGGCGACGCACCGGAGGTTATCGCGATCGAGAAGGCCGGGATCCTCAAACCCGGCACGTTCGTGGTGCTCGCCCAGCAGCAGGTCGAGGCCGCGGAGGTGCTGCTCCGCCGGGCAGCCGAGGTGGGCGCAACGGTCGCTCGCGAGGGCCTCGAGTTCGGCGTGGTGCACCGAGCGCCCGCCATCGGCGGCCAGCTCGTCACCCTGCAGGGGCTCGCGACGACGTACGACGACATCTTCCTCCCGCTGCACGGCGCCCACCAGGCCCACAACGCCGCGTGTGCGCTGGCGGCCGTCGAGGCGTTCGCGGGCGGCAAGGGCCTCGAGGGCGGGCTCGACCTGGAGACGGTGCGGGAGGCGTTCGCGCAGGTCACGTCGCCTGCCCGGCTGGAAGTCGTACGCCGATCGCCGGCCGTCGTGCTCGACGCGGCCCACAACCCCCACGGGGCGCTGGCCACCGCTGAGGCGGTGCAGGAGGCGTTCTCGTTCTCCCCGCTGGTCGGGGTGGTGGGCGTGATGGCCGACAAGGATGTCGAGGGCGTGCTCGACGCCTTCGAGCCGGTCATGTCGACGGTTGTCTGCACGCAGAACTCCACCGCTCGGGCGACGCCCGCCGAGGAGCTGGCTGAGGTGGCCAGGGGCATCTTCGGCTCTGAGCGCGTCGAGGTGGCGCCGCGGCTCGACGACGCGCTCGACCTCGCCGTGGGCCTGGCCGAGGCGGCTGACGCCGGGGGCATCGGCCTGGGTGGAGGCGGCGTGTTGGTCACCGGGTCGGTCATCACGGCAGGGGAGGCCCGCACTCTGCTTGAGGCGGTGGTGGCCGGTGAGGCGGTCGCCCCGTCGCACGATGTGCGCCTCGGTGCTGGCCGTTGAGGCCATCGTGCTCGGGCTGGTGACACCAGTCTTGGTCATGGTGGAAGACGTGCCGCGCGGCGTCGCGCTCGGCCTGGGCCTCGGCCTGGCAGTGGCCGCGCTGCTGATTGCCGGTCTGTTGGGCGCCGAGTGGGCCTACTACGCCGGCTTCGCGTTACAGGTCGCGGCGGTGGCGATGGGGTTCGTGGTAACCGTCATGTTCGTGCTCGGGTTGGTCTTCGCCGGGCTGTGGACGACGGCGTACGTGCTGGGCCGCAAGATCGAGGGCCAGCAGGTCGGTGCGTCAGAGGGTTGAGTGAGCCACGCCTTAGGCTTGCTCGCCATGACACAGCGCACGCTCGTTCTGCTGAAGCCCGACACCGTACGCCGCGGGCTCATCGGCGCGGTGCTCAGCCGGTTCGAGGCCAAGGGGCTGACCCTGGTGGCGATGGACCTGCGCACCATCAGTGCCGATCTGGCGGACCAGCACTACGCCGAGCACGTCGACCGTGACTTCTACCCGACGCTGCGGGAGTTCGTGACGAGTGGGCCGCTGGTGGCAGCCGTACTCGAGGGCGACGAGGCGGTCGACGTCGTACGAGCGATCAACGGCGCGACCGACGGCCGGAAGGCAGCGCCGGGATCCATCCGCGGTGACTGGAGCCTGTCCAACCGCGAGAACCTGGTGCACGGCTCGGACTCCGAGGACTCCGCGAAGCGCGAGATCGCGCTCTGGTTCCCCGACCTGACGAACTAACCGCGCCGGGGGCTCAACGGTCCGTCCTCGCCCCGGCAAACTGGAACGAACTTGCCGCGACTCTCGAAGCCCGTTTCGGCTGCAAGAACGTTCCTTTGGCAGGAGCTCAACCGGCGCAGGAGAGCGCGTCAGCCAACGACCGCTCGGGCCAGGAGCTGGGCGGGAACGGTGCCAATCGCAAAAGGGGCGCGGCCCGTCGAAGTGTCGCCGGGGTCTGAGCGGACCGCCAACTTAGTCTGATTTCGCGCCAGTCGACGGGCGCGAAAGGGGTTGGGTTCCTCAGATGGCCAACAGCATCATCGGCCGCGACATGGCGGTCGATCTGGGCACCGCGAACACGTTGGTCTACGTGCGCGGCCGCGGCGTCATGCTGAACGAGCCGTCGGTGGTGGCGATGAACGCACACACCCGGGAGATCCTCGCTGTCGGCACCGAAGCCAAGCGGATGATCGGGCGCACCCCCGACAACATCACCGCGATCCGTCCCCTCAAGGACGGCGTGATCGCCGACTTCGAGGCCACCGAGCAGATGCTGCGCTTCTTCATCCAGCGCGTGCACCGCCGTCGGTACTTCGCCAAGCCACGGCTGGTGATCTGCGTTCCCAGCGGCATCACCGCCGTCGAGCAGCGGGCCGTCAAGGAGGCCGGCTACCAGGCCGGTGCCCGCCGCGTCTACATCATCGAGGAGCCGATGGCCGCGGCCATCGGAGCCGGCCTGCCGGTGCACGAGGCCACCGGCAACATGGTCGTCGACATCGGCGGCGGCACCACCGAGGTGGCGGTGATCAGCCTCGGCGGCATCGTCACCAGCCAGTCGATCCGTACGGCGGGTGACGAGCTCGACGCGGCGATCATCACCTGGATGAAGAAGGAGTACTCCCTCATGCTGGGGGAGCGCACCGCTGAGGAGATCAAGGTCGCGCTCGGCTCCGCATTCCCCTGCCTGATGAGCCGGAGGCCGAGATCCGCGGGCGCGACATGATCAGCGGACTGCCGCGCAACGTCGTGGTGTCGTCGGCGGAGGTGCGCCAGGCCATCGAGGAGCCGCTGCACTCGATCATCGACGCGGTGCGCACCACACTCGACAAGACGCCACCCGAGCTGGCCGGTGACATCATGGACCGCGGCGTCGTCCTGACCGGCGGCGGAGCACTGCTGCGCGGGCTCGACGAGCGGCTGCGGCACGAGACCGGCATGCCGGTCCACCTCGCTGACCAGCCGCTGGACTCGGTCGCCTTCGGTGCCGGCAAGTGCGTCGAGGAGTTCGAAGCCCTCCAGCAGGTGCTGGTCTCCGAGCCGAGGCGCTGATGAGGCGGGTCGACCCGCGGCGGTCCCGCGCCGTACTGGGGCTGCTGGTGCTGGCGTCGGTCACGATCATCACCCTCGACGCCCGGCGCGGGGTGGCCGGCTCGCCTGTCGACCCACTGCGTACGGCGACCGCCGCCGTCGTCGGCCCGGTGGAGACCGCGGCCGACAGGATCGCGACACCCATTGGTGCGATACCCAGGTACTTCGGCGACGTCAGCGAGCTGCGCAGCGAAAACGCGAAGCTCGAGGCCGAGAACGCCGCGCTGCAGTCCCAGCTGCGAGCCTCCGATGCCGCGGCGAACCGGGCGCGGGAGCTCGACGGCATCGCCACGCTCGCCGACTCGTCGGGATTCCAGACCGTCACCGCGCAGGTGGTGGCGCTTGGAGCGGCCCAGTCGTTCTCCCGCACGGTGACGATCGACGCGGGGACTCGCGCCGGCGTCGTCCCCGACCTCACCGTGATCAACGCTGACGGGCTCGTCGGCCGGGTTCTCAGGGCCGGCCCCACGACCGCCACCGTGCTACTGATCGTCGACGGGCAGTCCGTCATCGGTGGCCGCCTTGGCAACTCGATGGAGCTGGGGTTCCTGACGGGTGACGGACAGGTCAGCGACGACGGGGTGCTTCACTTCAGCCTCGTCGACCACACCGTCTCACCGCGCGCGGGCGACGTCGTCGTGACCTGGGGCTCGCGCAACGGTGCTCCGTACGTCGCTGGCGTGCCGGTCGGGTCGGTGGTGAGCGTGCACTCCTCACCGGCCGAGCTGACCGAGACCGCGTCGGTGCAGCCGTACGTCGACTTCTCCTCCCTCGACCTGGTGGCTGTCGTCACCTCCTCGGCCGACGGCTCCTCCACCGCCATGGAGGCGGCGAAGGGCCCGAGCCGATGACCACCGCGCTGCGCCTGCTCGTCGTCACCGTCCTGGTCGTGGTGACGATCACCCTGCAGGTGAGCATCTTCAGCCACTTCTCGCTGCGCGGCGTCGTACCCGACCTCGCCTTGCTCGTCGTCATCGCCGCGGCGCTGGTGCGCGGTCCCGACTACGCGGCACTCGTCGGTTTCGCCACCGGGCTGGTCCTTGACCTGGCACCGCCGGCAGACCACACCGCCGGCCGCTGGGCACTGTCGTTCGTCCTCGTCGGCTACCTGACCGGTCTCGCGCGGCGCGAAGGCGACATCACCGTGGTCGGCACGCTGGTCATCGTCGCCGCTGGCGCCTTCATCGGGACCTCGGTCTTCGCCTTGACCGGCCTGGTGCTCGGAGAGGGGGGCGTCGACGTCTCGAGAGCTCTCGACGTGATCCCGCTGACCGTGGCGTACGACGTGCTGGTCACGCCGCTGGTCATCCCCCTCGTGGTCATGCTCTTTCGGCGCCTCGAACCCGCCGAACGGTGGTGAGCGATCGGTGCTGAGAACGCGATCGAGCCTGCGGCTGGTCGTCGTACAGGTGATGGTGCTGGCGCTGTTCACCACCCTTTTCGCGCGGCTGTGGTACCTGCAGGTGGTCGGCGCGGAGACCTACCAGGCAGCTGCTCAGGACAACGCCGTACGCGACATCGAGATCACTGCCCCACGGGGTCTGATCGTCGACGCGATGGGCCGGCCTTTGGTGGCCAACCGCACGGCATGGGTGGTCACCGTCGACCGCGACGTGCTCGACCGGCTCGGCGCGGCGACGCGCCGGGCGGTGCTCGGGCGACTCGCCAACACGTTGGGGCTCTCGCCGGAGGAGCTGGAGCGGCGGACGAAGACGTGCGGGGAGCCGGGAGCCGCCGAGCCCCCGGTCTGCTGGAACGGGTCGCCGTACGAGCCGGTGCCAGTCGCCGAGGACGTGACCCAGGTGCTCGCCGCGTCGATCCTCGAGCAGGCCGAGGACTACCCCGGCGTGACGGCCGAGGCCCGCAAGGTGCGCGCCTACCCCGCGCCGTTCGGGGTCAACGCCGTCCACGCGCTGGGCTACATCTCCCCGATCACCGAGCAGGAGCTCGACGCGGCGAAGGCTCGTGGCGACGACGGGGTCAGCCCGTTGTCGTCGGTGGGCCGGTCTGGCCTGGAGGACGCCTACGACCGGTACCTGCGCGGTGCCTCCGGCGTGCACCAAGTGGCGGTCGACTCGATGGGGCGGGTGCTCGGCGACGCCGCCGTCATCGAGCCGAAGCCGGGTCACACGCTCGTGACCAGCATCGACGCGAAGGTCCAGGCCGTCGCCGAGCGCGAGCTGGAGCGGTCGATCCTGCAAGCGCGCAAGACCTTCGACGAGGTCACCGGGCGCAAGTACGTCGCCGACTCGGGGTCCGTGGTCGTGATGGACGCGACCAACGGCCGGGTGGTCGCGCTCGCGAGCTACCCGACGTACGACCCGAACGTCTGGGTGGGCGGCATCAGCCAAGGCGACCTCGACCGGCTGTACAGCGACCAGGCGGACACGCCGTTGCTGAACCGGGGGACGCAGGGGCTGTTCGCGCCGGGCTCGACGTTCAAGCCGGTCACCGCAGCCGGGGCGTTGACCCACGGCTACTCCATCAAGGACAAGCTCGACTGCTCGTCGTCGCTCACGGTCGGTGGTCGGGTCTTCAAGAACTACGAGTCGGCCTCCTACGGGCGGATCACGTTCGCCGAGGCGCTGCAACTGTCGTGCGACACGTTCTTCTACCGCATCGCGTACGCCAAGTGGCTCGAGGCTGGGGGCGACCGGGAGGACACCAGCATCAAGGACCCGCTGGTCGAGAACGCAAAGGCGTTCGGCTTCGGGTCCAAGACCGGCATCGACCTCCCCGGTGAGGTGACCGGGCGGATCGCCGACCGCAAGTGGAAGCTCTCGTACTGGAAGGCCAACAAGGACTACTACTGCAAGCTCGGGAAGGAGCCCGGCAACGACTTCCTGCACGTCTTCGCCCGCGAGTTCTGCATCGACGGCTGGAACTACCGCGCCGGTGACGCGGTCAACTTCTCGATCGGGCAGGGCGACACGGTCCTCACGCCGATTCAGCTCGCGGTGGCGTACGGCGCCCTGTCGAACGGCGGCACCCTCTGGGAGCCCCGGGTCGCCAAGGCGGTCATCGACGCCGACGGTGAGGTGGTGAAGCGGATCGGGCCGCACGCCGCGGGGCGCATCCCGATCCCCCAGCGGATCATCGACTACATCGACCGCGCCCTGCTCGGCACCGGCAAGGTCGGCACGATGGCGTGGAAGATGGGGGGCTTCCCGCTCGGCCGGGTGCCTGTGCGCTTCAAGACCGGCACCGCGGAGGTCTACGGCAAGCAGACGACATCGTGGATCGCCAGCTACGACGAGCAGTACGTCGTGATCATGCAGATCTCCCAAGGGGGCACCGGGTCCGGCACGTCCGGAGACGCGGCGCGCACCATCTGGGAGACGCTGTACGGGATCCAGGGCAGCAAGGTCGACCTGCGCGACGCGGCCCAGCCGGGCGCGGAGCCGCCGGATGGCCTCCCTGTCTTCAAGCCCAACGGGCAGATTTCCCCGCCTCGCCGCACAGGAGAAGACCCCCGTTGACCGCGTTGGCGACCTCAACCACACGCACATCTCGTCGGATCCACGTCACCGACCGCCGGTCGACGTGGCAGCGGCTGGATGTGGTGGTGGTGGGCTCCACCGCCGCGCTGTTGGTGCTCGGCTCGCTACTGGTGTGGTCGGCCACGGCCGGTCGGGCGGCGCTGACCGGAGGCGACGGCTCGGAGTACATCGTCAGGCACCTGACCAACATGGCCGTCGGGCTGGTGCTGGCCGCGTTGATCGCGGCGACCGACCATCGCTGGGTGCGCATCTGGGCGCCGGTCGTCTACCTCGGCGCTGTGATCGGGCTCGGCCTGGTGCTGTCCCCGCTGGGGGCGGTGATCAACGGCTCCCGGTCGTGGATCCTGGTCGGCGGCCTGTCGATCCAGCCCGCCGAGTTCGCCAAGCTCGGCGTGGTAGCCGGCATGGCGCTGCTGCTGGCTGAGCGCACTGAGGCGCGCCGGTCGGCAGCCTTGCGCGGCTGGGACGTGCTGGCGGCGCTGGCTATCGCGGCTGTGCCGGCCGGGTTGATCCTCGCCCAGCCGGATCTCGGGACGCTGCTGGTGCTGGCCGCCACGGTGTTTGGGCTGCTCGCGGTGGCGGGGGCGCCCCGGCGCTGGCTGGTGGGACTGGTCGCGGCTGCGCTGGCTGGCACGGTGGCCGCCGTACAGCTGGGAGTGCTGCAGGGCTACCAGCTGCTGAGGTTCGAGGCGTTCATCAACCCCGCGCTCGACCCGCAGGGTGCCGGCTACAACACCGTCCAGGCGCGCATCGCCATCGGCAACGGCGGCCTGTTCGGTCAAGGCCTCTTCCACGGCTCGCAGACCCAGTCCGGCTTCGTGCCCGAGCAGCACACCGACTTCGTGTTCACGGTGGCGGGGGAGGAGCTGGGCCTGGTGGGGGCTGGCGCCTTGATCGCGCTGCTGCTGGCGCTGCTGTGGCGAGCCTGCCGGATCGCCGTACGCGCCGACGACATGTTCGGGCGACTGGCCGGTGGGGGCATCGTGTGCTGGTTCGGGTTCCAGGCGTTCCAGAACATCGGCATGTGCCTGGGCATCATGCCGGTGACCGGCGTACCGCTGCCGCTCGTCTCGTACGGCGGCACGTCGATGTTCGCGTCCCTGATGGCGGTGGGCCTGCTGCTCAACATCCATCTGCGCACCGAGCGCTCGATCGGGCTCGGCGTGGTGCTCCGGGAACGGATGGCGCGCTCCCGCCGCTTCTGAGGTTCCCCCTGGAGACTTGTCAGAAGCTAGTGCACCAGTAGCGGCAGTAGCGACTGACAACTCGGTTAGGGTGGCGAGATGCCCGTCGAGTCAGTCTTCGCTCAGCTGGAGCCGTTGCTGCCGACGGTGCAGAAGCCGATCCAGTACGTCGGTGGCGAGCTCAACTCGACGGTCAAGGACTGGGACTCGGTCGCGGTGCGGTGGGCGCTGATGTACCCCGACGCGTACGAGGTGGGGCTGCCCAACCAGGGCGTGCAGATCCTCTACGAGATCTTGAACGAGCGCGACTGGATCCTCGCCGAGCGCACCTATTCCGTGTTCGCCGACATGGAGCAGGTGATGCGCGAACACGAGATCCCACAGTTCACCGTCGACGCGCACCGACCGGTCGGCGCGTTCGACCTGCTGGGGGTCTCGTTCGCCACCGAGCTGGGCTACACGAACATGCTGACCGCCCTCGACCTCGCCGGCATCCCGCTGCACGCCGCCGACCGGGGTGACGACGCGCCGGTCGTGATCGCCGGCGGTCACTCCGCCTTCAACCCTGAGCCGATCGCCGACTTCATCGACGCCGCTGTGCTGGGCGACGGTGAGGAGGTGGTGCTGGCAATCAGCGAGGTCGTGCGCGAGTGGAAGGACCAGGGTCGCCCGGATGGCCGAGACGGCCTGCTGTTGCGGCTGGCTGCTTCCGGCGGCGTCTACGTGCCGAAGTTCTACGACGTCGACTACCTCCCCGACGGGCGCATCCAGCGCGTCGTGCCCAATCGGCCCGGGGTGCCGCCCCGAGTGCACAAGCACACGCTGATGGACCTCGACTCCTGGCCGTACCCGAGCAAGCCGCTGGTGCCGCTGGCGGAGACCGTGCACGAGCGCTACTCGGTCGAGATCTTCCGCGGCTGCACGCGCGGCTGCCGGTTCTGCCAGGCCGGCATGATCACGCGACCGGTGCGGAGCGGTCGATCACCACCATCGGTGACATGGTCGAGAACGGTGTCAAGAAGTCGGGCTTCGAGGAGGTCGGGCTGCTGTCGCTGTCGTCGGCCGACCACTCCGAGATCGCCGAGGTCGCCAAGGGTCTCGCTGACCGGTACGACGGCACCAACGTCTCGCTGTCGCTCCCGTCGACGCGGGTCGACGCCTTCAACATCGACCTGGCCAACGAGTTGTCGCGCAACGGGCGCCGGTCTGGGCTCACCTTCGCGCCCGAAGGAGGCTCTGAGCGGCTGCGCAAGGTCATCAACAAGATGGTGTCGGAGGACGACTTGATCCGCACCGTCGCTGCGGCGTACTCGTCTGGCTGGCGCCAGGTGAAGCTGTACTTCATGTGCGGCCTGCCAACCGAGACCGACGAGGACGTCCTGGCGATCGCCGACCTGGCCAAACGTGTCATCGCCACCGGTCGCGAGGTGTCGGGGCGGCGAGACATCCGGTGCACCGTCTCGATCGGCGGCTTCGTGCCGAAGCCGCACACGCCGTTCCAGTGGGCGAGCCAGCTCGACCACGAGACCACCGACGCCCGGCTCAAGCAACTGCGCGACGCGGTCCGGCAGGACAAGCAGTACGGCCGCGCGATCGGCTTCCGCTACCACGACGGGAAGCCCGGCATCATCGAGGGCCTGCTGTCGCGCGGTGACCGCCGGGTCGGCGCGATCATCGAGGAGGTATGGCGCGACGGCGGGCGGTTCGACGGGTGGAGCGAGCACTTCTCCTTCGACCGGTGGGTGGCGGCCGCTGACCGGGTTCTGGCTGGTGCGCCGGTCGACCTCGACTGGTACACGACCCGGGAGCGCGGTTACGACGAGGTGCTCCCATGGGACCACCTCGACTCCGGCCTCGACCGTAACTGGCTTTGGGAGGACTGGCAGGACGCTCTGCACGAGGTGGAGGTCGACGACTGCCGGTGGACGCCCTGCTTCGACTGCGGCGTGTGCCCCGAGATGGGCACGGACATCCAGGTCGGCCCGACCGGCAAGCAGTTCCTGCCGCTGTCCGTCGTTTGACGCGGGCGCGCGCTGACCGCCGTACCATCGCTGCATGCCGCAGGTCAGAGCCGAGGTATGGGTGCCAGTCACGCCCGCCACGGCGTTCGCTGTCTCGCAGACGACCGGTGAGGTGCGGCTGCGGTGGGATCCGTTCATCAGGATGCAGCGGTTCCTCGATGGAGCCACTCGACCAGGCAAAGGCGTGCGCACGCTGACCAAGGCCCGGCTTGGTCCGGTCATGGTGAGCCGATACGTCTCCTACGCGCCGCCGCGCAACGTCGGCATGACCATGGTGACGGGCCCATGGTTCTTTGAGTCCTTCGGCGGCGGCTGGCGCTTCGAACCAGAAGGCGAGGGGACCCGCGCGGTGTGGAAGTACACCTGCAGCGTGCAGCCGCGCTGGCTGCGCCCCGTGGCAGAACCGATCGGGCAGTGGCTGCTCGGGCGGGAGATCCGCCGCCGGATCGAGGCGTACGCCGCCGCTTGCTCCGACCCGTCGATTGTTGCCGCGGCGCTGAGCGCCGACGGTGTCCGGTAGCCGGTCAGCGCATGAAGGACGTCTCTGGCCTGCCGCTCAGTTCATCGAATCCCTGGAGCGACGGGCGAACGGGAACCAGGAGTCGGCGATCAGCTCATCGAGGGGCATGCGCCACCCTAACCGAGTTGTCAGTACGGCTTACGCCTGAGCATGTGCACTGGGGACTGACAGGTCGGGAGGCGGGCGGAGCTCGTCCTCGAGGTATCGGGGGCGCGACACGAGCAGACCGGCGACGGCTTGGGGGATGACCAGCAGGGCCAACACCGTCAACGGGACAGTCCAGCCGCCGGTGGCGCCGTACAGGGCTCCCATCAGGAACGGGCCGACAGCGGCGATCAGGTAGCCCACGCTCTGGCTGAAACCGGACAGCGCCGCCGTACCGTCGCTGGTGCGCGCCCGCAGACCGATCAGCGTCAAGATGAGCGGGAAGATCCCGGTGCCGATGCCGATGAGCAGCGCCCACAGCCAGGCTCCGGCCACCGGCCACAGGATCAGCCCCGTGTAGCCGACGACGTACGACGCGCACAACCCGAGGATCAGCGGCGCCTGGCTCCGAATGCGGACGGCGATCCTCGGAAGCACGAACGACAGCGGGATGCCGGCCGCCGCGGCCACCCCGAGCAGCAGCCCGCCCGTCTCGGCGGAGAAGCCGGCGTCCCGGTACACCTGCGCCAGCCACCCGAACACGGCGTACGCCTGCAGCGACTGGGTGCCGAAAAACAGCGCCATGGCCCACGCCAACCGCGACGACAGCATCGCCCGGGTCGGGATCGTGTCGTGGCGAGCCAGCTCAGGCTTGATGTCGTGCCGCTGCAAGCCCAGCCACGGCAACGCCGCCACGGCCGCCACCAGTGCCCAGCCCGCCAGACCAGCTCGCCACGACCCGAACGCCTCCGCCACCGGAACGGTGAGAGCCGACGCCGCGGTCAGCCCGATGGCCAGCGCCGTGGTGTAGACCGCGGTGACCAGCCCGATGCGGTGCGGGAAGTGCTGCTTGACCAGCGACGGCAGCAGCACGTTCGCCGTCGCCATCGCCGCCAGCGCGGGCACTGTGGCAGCGATGAACAGCGCCGAGTCGTCGGCATAGGCGCGCAGACCCAAACCGCCGGCGAGCACCGCCAGCGACAGCAACATCAGCCGGTGTACGCCGAGTCTCCGGGCACCCCATGGAGCCAGCGCCCCGAAGCCGGCAAAGCAGAGCACCGGCAACGTCGTGACCACTCCGGCCGTCGCGGTGCTCATCGCCAGCCCTTGGCGGACGTCCTGCAGCACCGGCCCGACGCTGACCGCCGCCGGACGGAGGTTAGCCGCCAACACCACCAGGCCGACGGCGGTGAAGACCTGCGTTCGACGGTGACCAGACACAGTCAGCGCCGGGCCAGCGTCAAGGTCAGCGGCGGGAGTTTGCTTCGTAGAAGGCGCTTGAGTCTGGGCGGTACAGGAGAACTACCGCGACTACCCCGACACCGATGGTGACAACCGAGAGCAGTAGCGACAGCGTCGTCGTTCCGGCGGTGGTGAGAGTCACCAGCAGGGACAAGAGTCCCAACGCCGCAAGGACGGTTGCAACGACCCTTGCCCACTTCTTGCCTTTGCCGTTGGCCCACGCCATCCATAGCCACAGCGCGACACCGATCAGGCCGGAGATGACGGCGATGGCGATGGCCACGTTGAACGTCGTGTCGACCTGTGACTCGGTGAAGCTGGTCCCCTGGGCTTGGAGATCCGCGCGGATGTCGTCCCTGAGCGAGCCGACGGTCGCCAACGTGAGGACGAGGCTCAGCAGGCTGAGCCCGGCGCCGATGCGCATCAGCAGCACGGCGGTACGAATTGACTGCGGCTGTTCTGCCGAGCCGGGTGGTTGTCCGTACGGCGACGAGCCGGGCGGTTGACCGTACGGCGATTGGCCGGCTGGGTAGTTCTGCTCCGGATACTGCGGATACGGGTCTTGGGTGCTCATCGCAGGGCCCTTCGTAGACGGTGATCGGCGGCTCGCCTCCCTCGCTCAGCCTATGGCTTGGCGCCGCCTGATTGCATTGCCAGCGGACGTGGCGGCTGCTCCGCGGCCTACGCTCACGGGCAGCCTCACGGGCGGATAGCGTCGGAGCGTGCCCGACCAACCCGCTCAGCAGCCGCCTCCGGTGCAGAAGCTGCGGCTGCGGTACGCCAAGCGCGGTCGCCTCCGGTTCACCAGCCACCGCGATTTTGGCCGGGCCTTCGAGCGTGCGGTGCAGCGCGCTGGAGTTCCCATCGCGTACTCGTCCGGATTCAGTCCGCACCCGCGGATCTCCTATGCCAACGCCTCGCCGACCGGGGCCGCCAGCGAGGCGGAGTACCTGGAAATCGGGGTGACGCGCGCGTGCGAGCCGGACGACGTACGACTGGCCCTCGATCGAGCCCTGCCCGACGGGCTCGACATCGTCGATGTGGTCGTAGCGCGGTCCGGGTCGCTCGCTGACCGGTTGGAGGCGTCGGTATGGCGGGTCGAACTGCCCGGGGTCGAAACCACCGCGGCACAAGAAGCGGTCGAGCGGTTCCTGGCCTGCGACCACCTCGAGGTCGAGCGGATGACAAAGCGCGGGATCCGGTCGTTCGACTGCCGGGCCGCCGTGGTGAGGCTGTCGACACGCGATGACGGTCGCCCCGGTGCAGAGTGTGCGATAATGGAGGCGGTCGTACGACACGGGACACCTGCTGTGCGACCCGACGACATCCTCGCCGGTCTTGTTGAGATTGCCGGGCTTGTGACGCCAGTACCACCGCTGCAAACGCGGCTGGCGCAAGGGCCGCTCGACCCAGAGACCGGCGACGTGGGTGACCCGCTCGAGTCTGACCGCGACGCGCCGACAATCGGCAGCGACCGCTGATCGACGAGAGCATTCGCTCACGGGTCACCCGATGGGGCGTTGTCGCCGCTCCTGCTGAGCCGAGACCATCCGGTCAGCCGCTCGCCGGAGCGCCACCGCAAGCTTGTGCTGCGAGTGCGTCACCGTATCGGTGAAGCGACTGGCAGCGAACCGACCGCCTCCGCGCGGCGCCCAGCGCCCGGAGGCGAGCAAGGAGCGCACATGCTCAACGACGACGTTTCGTCGGCAACCCCAGAGAGCCCAACATCACCCCCGGTGACTCCGGTACGCCGCTCCCGGCGCCGCGCCGCGAGCCGTCCCGCCGGACCTCCTGCTGCGCCGTCACCATCCGACAGCGGTTCGGCCACCTCCGTCAGTACGGGGGCATCCGACCAACAGCCCGGGGAGGAACCGACGCCGACAAGTTCCGCTCCGCCGCCGGTGACACAG
Organism: Nocardioidaceae bacterium; assembly: GCA_030447805.1. Lineage (GTDB taxonomy): Bacteria > Actinomycetota > Actinomycetes > Propionibacteriales > Nocardioidaceae > JAUJOE01. The sequence goes on from JAUJOE010000002.1 coordinate 405,520, forward strand.
CCACCGCAGCTGAGTCCCGACGGCTCTTCGCGGGAGCCGTCTGGACCGCCCGAGACTTCAGGACCGGCCGAGACCACCCAACCGGCTGAAACCTCGGTGACCACCTCCTCGTCGAGCGAGTTCCCCGGCGAGGAGCCGGCACCGTCAACGCCGACGGCCAAGGCGCCGCGGAAGACGACGTCCCGCCGGTCCACGAAGAAGGCGCCGCCCGCGCAGCCGCTCGCCGACGAGCCGCCCGCCCAGTCGGCTCAGTCGGACGAGCGGCCTGCCGAGCCGCCCGCCCAGTCGGCTCAGTCGGACGAGCGGCCTGCCGAGCCACCCGTGACGGAGGAGGCGCGCGGTCGTTCGACGCCGGCTTCAGTTCCGGCCTCCCCGGTCGCGCTGCTCTTCCAGCCTCCTCAGCCAGTATCTGACGCTGGCTCAGCAGACGCTCCGCAGGCCGCGCAACCCTCGGGCACCGCCACAGACTCAACGGACTCCGCTCCCGTCGATACGGCCGATGGCGAGCCGACCGAGGAGACAACCAGCAACCGTCGTCGCCGATCCCGGGGAGGACGAAGCCGACGCAAGCCCGCTGGTGACGCCGACCCAGCCAAGTCAGCCGACTCGGGTGCCGACACCAGCGCCTCGCGTGGCGGAGTGAAGTCGGGGCCCGATGGTGACGCTGCGCCAAGCCCGAACTCGGCGCCCGACCAATCCGCCAAGAGCGCACAGACCAGCCCTGACAAGGCGGTCGACGGCGCCGACCGGCCCATCGACACCGACGACTCACCCTCGTCCTCCCGCCGACGCCGGCGTCGGCGCCGCGACGGCGACGAGGCTGCCGATGCAGTCGACGAGCCGACCACCGTGGTCAAGGTGCGTGAGCCGCGCGCCAAGAAGGAGGCCATCACCAACGTTGAGGGGTCCACCCGGGTCGAGGCCAAGAAGCAGCGCCGGCGCGAGGGCCGAGACGCTGGCCGCAAGCGGCCGCCGATCCTCAGCGAGTCGGAGTTCCTGGCTCGCCGCGAGGCAGTCGACCGGGTGATGGCGATCCGACAGCGAGGCGAGACCACCCAGATCGGCGTACTCGAAGACGGCATGCTCGTCGAGCACTACGTCGCCATCGAGTCACAGAACTCCCTCATCGGCAACGTCTACCTCGGGCGGGTACAGAACGTGCTGCCCAGCATGGAGGCGGCCTTCATCGACATCGGCAAGGGGCGAAATGCCGTGCTGTACGCCGGGGAGGTTGACTGGGCGTTGCGTGGTGACACCAACCAGCCGCGCCGGATCGAGAACGCGCTCAAACCTGGCCAGGCAGTGCTGGTGCAGGTGACGAAGGACCCGGTCGGGCACAAGGGCGCCCGGCTCACCAGTCAGATCAGCCTGCCTGGCCGCTACCTCGTGTACGTTCCGGGCGGCGAGACGAGCGGTATCAGCCGCAAGCTGCCCGACACCGAGCGCAACCGGCTCAAGAACGTCCTCAAGGACCTGGTGCCCGACGACGCCGGCGTCATCATCCGCACCGCCGCCGAGGGCACCAGCGAGGAGGAACTCACCCGTGACGTCGCCAGGCTGACGGCGCGGTGGGACGACATCGAGAAGAAGTCCAAGAACGGCCAAGCCCCGGCGCTGTTGTACGGCGAGCCGGACACCACGCTCAAGGTGGTGCGCGACCTGTTCACCGAGGACTTCGGCAAGCTCGTCATCTCCGGTGACGACGCCTGGGACATGGTTGAGGCGTACGTCCGCCACGTGGCGCCTGACTTGGAGGACCGGCTGGAGCGATACACCGGCGACGGCAGCGACAACGGGTCCGATCTGTTCGCGAACTACCGGATCGACGAGCAGATCGCCAAGGCTCTCGAGCGCAAGGTCTGGTTGCCGTCCGGCGGGTCGCTGGTGATCGACCGCACCGAGGCGATGACCGTCGTCGACGTCAACACCGGCAAGTTCACCGGGGCCGGAGGAAACCTCGAGCAGACGGTCACCAAGAACAACCTCGAGGCGGCTGAGGAGATCGTCCGACAGCTCCGCCTGCGCGACATCGGCGGCATCATCGTCGTCGACTTCATCGACATGGTGCTAGAAGAGAACCGCGACCTTGTCCTGCGGCGGCTGGTCGAGTGCCTGGGCCGCGACCGCACCCGCCATCAGGTCGCTGAGGTGACCTCGCTCGGTCTGGTGCAGATGACCCGCAAACGCATCAGCACCGGGCTCCTCGAGGCGTTCAGTGAGAACTGCGAGCACTGCAACGGCCGCGGAGTCGTGATCAAGCCCGAGCCAGTGGTCGACAACCCCGGTTCCGGCAACGGCAGCGGCGGCGGCAGTGGGACCGGCAGGAGCGGCCGGCGTGACAGCAGCGCCAACGATGGCAGCCGTGGGGGAACCGGCAGCCGCGCTGCCGCCAAGAGCGGCGCCCGAAGCAGCTCGAAGTCGAAGAACCAGCCCAGCGGTGCACCGAACGACGGCGACAGCGCCCAGTCGAACGGTCGAAGCGAGGACACCCAGCCGGCGACCGCTGAGCAGTCGACGGCCGAGCCCGCTGCTTTGACCGAGGCGGGTGCCCGTCCCTAGACTGTGCGGTTGGCGCGTGGTTGCGCGCCGTGGTCCAGTCCAGCCAACGGGCCGGGGGCGTTCCCAGACCAGCCAGTTCCTACCGAAGAGAGTGAGTTCGCGGTGTACGCGATCGTGCGCAGTGGCGGCCTGCAACACAAGGTTGCCGTCGGCGACGTCATCGAGATCGACAAGGTGACGACCCCGACCGGCGAAAGCCTGTCGTTGCCGGCGCTGCTCCTCGTCGACGGAGACACCGTGACCTCAGACGCCGACACGCTGGCCAAGATCGACGTACAAGCTGAGGTGCTCGGCGCGACCAAGGGTCCCAAGATCCACATCATGAAGTTCAAGAACAAGACCGGCTACCGCAAGCGGCAGGGTCACCGTCAGCACTACACGCAGGTCAAAGTGACCGCGATCAACACCCAGTGATTGAGGGCGAGAACTAGCCATGGCACACAAGAAGGGTGCGGCCTCCACCAGGAACGGCCGCGACAGCAACGCCCAGCGTCTTGGCGTGAAGCGGTACGGCGGCCAGCTGGTCAATGCCGGTGAGATCATCGTCCGCCAGCGCGGCACCCACTTCCATCCCGGCACGAATGTCGGCCGCGGCGGTGACGACACCCTCTTCGCCTTGACCGCGGGCAACGTCGAGTTCGGCACCCGGCGTGGCCGGCGAGTCATCAACATCGTTCCCACCGCGGCGCCTGCCGCAACTGCTGCGCCTGTTGAGCCGGCGGATGCCGTCCCGTCAGTTGCGCGCTCTGTCGCCGGTGCCGCAGCAGAGGCCGTCACGTCGGTTGCGCG
>JAUJOE010000002.1:408967-463383 GCA_030447805.1 Nocardioidaceae bacterium
CACGTCTCGGGCGGTCGGGGCGGCAACGGCGTCGCGTCGGTGCACCGCGAGAAGTTCAAGCCGCTGGGCGGCCCCGATGGCGGCAACGGCGGCCACGGCGGCGACGTCATCGTCCGGGTCGACCCCGACGTAACGACATTGATCGACTACCACCACCAGGCGCACCGCAAGGCGGCGGGCGGTGGACCGGGTCGAGGCGACCACCGGTCTGGCGCTCACGGCGCCTCGCTCGTGCTGCCGGTGCCCAACGGCACGATCGTGTCGACTCCCGACGGGCAGGTGCTGGCCGACCTGGTGGGCGCCGGCACCGAGCTGGTGGTGGCGGCCGGCGGCCGCGGTGGTCTGGGCAACGCCGCCTTGGCGTCGAAGTCGCGCAAGGCGCCAGGCTTCGCGCTGCTCGGTGAGGCAGGCGAGGAGCGCACCGTCGTACTCGAGCTCAAGGTCGTCGCCGACGTCGGCCTGGTCGGGTTCCCGAGCGCCGGCAAGTCGAGCCTGATCGCCGCGATCTCACGGGCACGGCCCAAGATCGCCGACTACCCGTTCACCACGCTCGTGCCCAACCTCGGTGTGGTCACCGCCGGCGAGACGACGTACACCGTCGCCGACGTGCCCGGCCTGATCGAAGGTGCCAGCGAGGGCCGGGGCCTCGGCCATGAGTTCCTGCGGCACATCGAGCGGTGTGCCGCGCTGCTGCACGTCATCGACTGCGCCACTGACGAGCCGGGCCGCGACCCGGTCACCGACCTCGACGTCCTCGAGGCGGAACTGCGGGCGTACGGCGGCCTCGACGACCGGCCGCGGCTGGTCGCGCTCAACAAGATCGACGTGCCCGACGCCCGCGAGTTGGCCGCAATGGTGAAGCCGGATCTACGCGCCCGCGGGCTGGACGTCTATGAGGTGTCCGCGGCGACCCACGAGGGCCTGCGGGAGCTGACCTACGCCATGGCAGCGGTGGTCAGCGCAGCCCGTACGACGCCGGCTGCCGTCGAGCCGACGCGCATCGTGTTGCGGCCGCGAGGCGAGGGCGACGCCGAGTTCACTATCACCAACGTCGACGGCGCCTGGCAGGTGAGGGGGCCGAAGCCCCAGCGTTGGATCAAGCAGACCGACTTCAGCAACGACGAGGCGGTCGGCTACCTCGCCGACCGGCTCAACCGGCTGGGCATCGAGGATGCGCTACTCGGACTGGGTGCGCAGGCGGGCGACGACGTGGTCATCGGGGATGACGACAACGCAGTGGTGTTCGAGTTCGACCCCGGCGTGCAGGCCGGTGCCGAGACGCTGCTGGGTCGGCGAGGCCAGGACCTGCGGCTCGACGGGCGATAACGAGCGAGCGCATTGCGTTTCACGCAACATCGCCGGCGCGAACAGCACTGACGCTCTGGAACCAACAGTCGGCGCGCGCGTTTTGCAGCCAGCCTGATGTAGGCGACGCTAGGTGCATGTGGGGAGGACGCGGGGGTGGGGGAGCCTGTCGGTGCTGGCCGCCCTTACGTGCGCCGCATGTACGGCCGCCGGTGACCCTCCGACGGCATCAGGCTCAGATCAATCGGATCCGAAACCTCCTGCGGCAATCGCTTCATCCGCGGCAACGTCTACGCCCCAGACCCCACCGACTCATACCTCCCCGACTCGCACCTTTCCGACCGAAACCTCCCCGACGCAAACTTCCCCCACCCGAACCGCACCGACGCAAACCTCGTCGCCGGCAGTCCGTCACCGGAGCCCACGTTCCGCGCACCGGCGGCGATGCGGACGGTGCGCTTCCTCGCCGGTCGCATCGGACCGCGGGAAGCCAGCTCAGCTGACTTTCGGCGAGCCGCGGCCTGGGTCGAACGGCAGTTCGCAGCCCTCGGCTACGAGGTACGGCGCAATCCGGTGCACGTGCCCGCCGGTAACTCCTGGGGGATCGACGTGCCCGCGGGCACCACCTTCAACGTGGTCGCCGTACCCGCCGGGTTCGACCGGACGCGGCCGCATGTCATCGTCGGAGGCCACCTCGACACGGTGCCCCAGGCACCAGGGGCTGAGGACAACGCCTCGGGAGTGGCCGTCGTACTCGAGCTGGCCCGGATGGCGGCGGACCACAACACCCACCTCCCGGTCGCGTTCGTCGCGTTCGGCGGTGAGGAGCCGCGCGGCGAGGGCGACGACCTGCACCACTTCGGCTCGACCGCCATGGTCGACCGGATGTCAGCGAGCCAGCGCCAGGCGCTGACCGCGATGGTGTCGCTCGACCGGGTCGGAGTGGGCGAGGTCGTGCCGGTATGCAGCGGCGGCCTACAGCCGCCGACCGTCCGCGGTGGCCTGCTGCGGGCTGCGGACCGAACCGGAATCGCCGCGCAGGCGTGTGAGAACCAGAGCAGCGACCACTGGTCCTTCGACAAGGCGGGGTTGCCTGCGGCGCGGGTCGGCGGCACGTCGTACGCCGAGTACCACAGCGCTGCCGACCTTCCGGCCGTCGTCGACCCGGCTCAGCTCGACCGGGTCGGCCGGTTGGTGTGGGAGTGGCTCAGCGCCTGAACGGCCCGTCGCTGGTCGCCCAGATGTCGGCCAGGATGGACTGCGCGCGCGGTCCGTCGACCAACCGTGGGGCGAAGTCGGCACCGATGACGTACGGCGTGAAGCGCGCGCCGCGCAAAGCGTCATCCCAGTACACCAACTCGAGCATGACCCCTTCTTGGGTTCGCACATAGAAGTCCATGTCGAAGATGAAGTTGCCAAGCGAGTGGACGATCAGCCGGCGGTCGTGCAGCTGCACCCCCTGAACGACGTGCGGATGTCCACCTACGACGATGTCAGCGCCGGCGTCGACAAGCGCTGCCCCGACCGTACGCTGGGCGGGCACCGGCTGGTGCTCGTACTGGTCGCCCCAGTGCGGCAGCACCACGACGACGTCGGCCCGCCCGGCCAGCTGGCCAATATTCCGGGTCATCCTCGACAGGTCGCCGGTATTGAGTGGACCGGTGCGCGGTTGCATGCGGATCGCCGCCGCACCGGGGGAGCCGGCTGTTGCCCGCGGCGTCTCGCCGATCGCGTTGAAGGCGAGAAAGCCGAAGCTGACGCCGTTGTGGCGCAGCAGCACGGGACGCCACGCCTCTCGGGCGTCGCGGCCAGCACCCACGCGGGCGATGGGCGAGTCATCGATCCGACGCAGGGTCTGCAGCAGCGCCGTCTCCCCGTAGTCGCCGGTGTGGTTGTTCCCGAGGCTGAGCAGGTCAAAACCCGCAGCTTCCAGACCGGGCAGCACGTCGGGGTCGGCGGCGAACGAGTCGTCGCCGGGTTGCTGGGGCTCTCCAGCCATCGACAGCGTGCTCTCGAGGTTCCCGACGGTGAGATCGGCACGTGCGAGCCGTCGCTGCATTGGCTCCAGGGCGGCTGCCGGGTCGTCGGGCGACACAGCCGCCACCCCCCGGTCGAGCATGATGTCGCCGACCACGGTGAGCGTCGTCACGACCGGCTGAGCAGTGCGTGCCGGGGCGGTGAGCGGGTACCGGCGCGGGTTTCGCAGCGGGTCCGCTCCGGCCACTGTCGCGACCTGCACCAGCGGCGTGAGTTTCGACGCCGGCACCACGGCGAGCGCATCCTCTTGCGTGCGCAGGGCCGCAAGGCCGGACCTCCCCCGCAGTACGGCGATGTGCCTGCCGGGCTGCCCGAGTTGCGGCCACCGCGTCACCTCGCCGGCGATCACCGCTCGAGCCTCGGCAGTGCTCAGCTGAAGCGGCGGCCGGTGCACGCTCACGGCCAGGGCGAGAGGTTGGGTATGGGCGGCCGGGGAGGAGGCCGTTTGGTCGCTAGGCGTGGTCGACGGAGTCCGGCTCGGCTGCTGCTGCGAGGACGTCGGCGTCTGCGTGGTCTCAGTCGGGGTTGGCTTCACCGGCTCCGGCTGCGCGGACGACGTACAGGCGCAGAGGAGGCATGCGACCGCCGCAGCCACCCCTGCCCGAGCCCGCCCCATAGCCCCGACGCTACGCCACCACGGTCCTGCCGAGCCTTAGGCCGAGGCCACCGCCGCTGAGTCGATTCAGCTGTCGTCCGCCAAAGTGCTGACCAAAGTGTGCTTGAGCCGCCGATTAGCGACTCGAAAAGCGACTTAGGTCAGGGGTTCCGCCGTTACGCCTGGGGGCTGGCCTTCGTGGTTTCGCAGCCCAGCACGACGTCTCGTGTGTCCCGGTCGGTCTCGTATACGACGAGATCATCGCCCGACCCGCAGTCGATGACATCGCGGGAACCGTCGTCGCCCAGCTCGATCATGTCGTCACCTGCCCCGCCACGAACGACGTCGCGGCCCGGGCCAGGGTGCAGTTCTTCGCGCCTATCCGCGAGCGGGCCGACGCGGTTCGGGCCGCCACGCAGGGTGTCCCGGCCCAGGCTGCCGCGGATCAAGTCGCTGCCGAGTCCGCCGCGCAGTATGTCGTCACCACGGCGGCCGAAGATGAAGTCGGCCCTGGCGCCGCCGCGGATGACATCGTTGCCGTCGCCGCCCTTGAAGACGTCGCTCCCGGCGCCGCCTACGAGGAGGTCTGATCCCTCACCGCCTCTGAAATCGTCGAAGCCGCGGCCTCCGAACACGACGTCATCGCCCGACCCAGCGAGAACATCGTCGTTGCCTCGACGCGCTCGCACATCGTCGTTACCGGGTAGGGCACGGATCTCGTCTGGGCCGTTGGTCCCGACGATGACGTCTGGACCACTCGTGCCGTGCTCGACGGTGTGACTTGCGCTCGCCGAAAAACGCGGGCACGCTTAAGGCGCAGACGCCCAGCAGCACAGCGGTGCTGCGAAGCGTCGACGGGGAGACTCGCACGGTTCCTCCTTAGGGCGGCCGCAAATGGTGGATGTGGCCGTCGCTCTTGGCGGGGACTGTACAGGTTCAAACCCAATGTCTACAAACCTGAGGTGTCTTCTTGGCTTCCGCCGTAATACACGTGACGGGCAAACCCCCATGACCCGTTAGCCTTGAGCCATGGCTTCGTCGTTGCTCGTCGCGGCTGAGGAAGTTCACCGCGAGCTCCCGGCCGACCCACTGGTCTACGGGGTGCTGGCGTTCGGGCTGCTGATGATGATGCTGTGGGCCCTGCTCATGTTCGGCAAGGGGCGGCCGCACAGCTGATGGCAGACCCGGTGCAGCGGATCGGCCTAATGGGCGGCACGTTCGATCCGATCCACCACGGCCACCTGGTGGCGGCGTCAGAGGTGCAGGCCTGGTACAACCTCGACGAGGTCATCTTCGTGCCAACCGGCGAGCCGTGGCAGAAGTCCGACCGCGCGGTCTCACCAGCCGAGGACCGCTACCTGATGACGGTGATCGCGACCGCGTCCAACCCCCGGTTTTCGGTGTCGAGGGTCGACGTCGACCGCGGCAAGCCGACGTACACGATCGACACCCTGCGCGACCTCCACACCGAGCGGCCGGGCAGCGAGTTCTTCTTCATCACCGGCGCCGACGCGCTCGCGCAGATTCTCACCTGGCACGACGCAGAGAAGGTGTTCGAGCTCGCCCACTTCGTGGGATGCACGCGACCCGGCACCAGGATCGACTCCGCAACCCTCGACGGGTTGCCTCCCGACCGGGTGACGATCATCGAGGTTCCGGCGCTCGCTATCTCGTCGTCGGAGTGCCGGCAGCGCGCGGAGGCCGGGGAGCCGGTCTGGTATCTCGTGCCTGACGGTGTCGTCCAGTACATTGCCAAGCGTGGGCTCTACACCCCACAGAAGGAAGTCGAAGCTACGTGACAGCAACTGATCGGGCCGTCGAGCTCGTCACCACCGCGGCCCAAGCGGCCTCCGACAAGCTCGCCGACGACATCATCGCCTTCGACGTGTCCGACCAGCTGGTGATCACCGACGCCTTCGTGTTGTGCTCGGCGCCGAACGACCGGCAGGTGCGGGCCATTGTCGACGAGATCGAAGAGAAGCTTCGCGACATCGGCGCCAAGCCCGTACGCCGAGAGGGCGAGCGCGACGGCAGGTGGGTCCTGCTCGACTACGGCGAGATCGTCGTCCACGTGCAGCACGCCGAGGAGCGGGTCTACTACTCACTCGAGCGCATCTGGCGCGACTGCCCCACCATCTCGTTGCCCGAGACCGTCAGCAGCGGTCGGGGCACCGGCCCGAGCGCAGTGCTCGGCGAGGTCGCGGACTCCTCTCGTACGTCGGGGTGATCCCGCCCGAGATGGTGCAGCCGTCCCGGCTGCCCCGGCGGTTGGTGCTGTGGCGCCACGGCCGCACCGAGTGGAACCGGCTCGGCATCGCGCAGGGGCATGCGAACGTGCCACTCGATGAAGTGGGCGTCGCTCAAGCGGAGCGCGCGGCGCCGTTTCTCGCGTCGTACGAGCCGGCGTTCATCTGGTCGAGCGACCTTGCCCGGGCCCGCCAGACGGCGGAGCACCTCGCGGCCCTGACGGGTCAGCAGGTCGTGCTCGACCCGCGGCTGCGCGAGTTCGGCGTCGGCGTGCGGCAGGGGATGACGTTCGAGCAGTTCAAGGAGGCCTTTCCGGAACTGTTCCGCGACGCGGCGTCCGCCGCCAACGAGCGGGCCCCGGTACGTCGCGTCCCCGGGGCAGAAGACCCCGACGAGGTCCGCGAACGGATGCTGGCGGTGCTGACTGCCGCTGCTGAGGCACTCGAGGAGGGGCAGACCGGCGTACTCGTGGGGCATGGAGCGTCGCTTCGAGCGGGTCTGCTGGCGTTCTTCGGCGCACCGCCTGAGCTGCGCGAGATGATCGCGGGCATGTCGAACTGCGCGTGGGCCGTGTTGGAGCGACACCATCACCGCGGGTGGCAGATCATCGACTACAACGCCCAAACCCTGCCCGAGCCGCTCGAGCTCGCCGACGACCTCGCCAGCCCCTGAACCCGCTGCCTGCGGCGATTGCGTCGGGCTCTCAGCGTTTGGCTAGACTGCATTGGCTCATGACGGTCTGTCCCGTCGTCGGGCATCCGCTTTCGCGGGGCTGTGGCGCAGCTGGTAGCGCACCTCCATGGCATGGAGGGGGTCAGGGGTTCGAGTCCCCTCAGCTCCACTCGGTGGTCCTCTGCGCGACGCTATAGCGCGGACTATAGTCTGGTTATGAACACTGCAGCGCGGGTACGCGATGCCCGGGCGAGGGCGGGGCTCACTCAGTCCGCCCTGTCGCGGCTCACAGGCGTGCCGCAGCCAAACATCAGTGCAATCGAGCGCGGCCGAGTCGAGCCGAAACCCGAGACGGTTGCCCGCCTCATGGAGGCTCTCCGCGAACGCCCCTCGCAAGTGGTGTTCCGCAAACGCGACCAGGTCATAGCCTCGGCTGAGAAGCACCGGTTGCGTAACCTCCGAGTGTTTGGGTCGTGTGTCTACGGCACCGACACGGCGGCGTCTGATGTCGACTTTCTCGTCACCGCGGAACCGGGGTCTGGGCTGTTCAACCTGGCGGCGTTCGAGGTTGAAGCAGAGCGCATTCTGGGCTACCGCGTCGACGTAGTTGATGACGAGTCCGAGGGCCGGGCTCTGGGCAGGATTCTGTCTGAAGCGGTCCCATTGTGAACGACAGGAGTGGGCCGCAGCCGGATAAGCCTGGCGCGGGACGGTTCGGGTCGCAGCCCTCGCCAAGGTCCGACGTACCGCTTTACTACCCGGGCGAGGGCAAGCCTGCTTTGCCAATGACGCCAGAAGAGCGGGCAGCCGACGTGCGTGCCGACATTGAGGAGATCGTGGCCCAGTGTCAGCGGATCGTCGATCGCGGCGAAGCCGAGTTCTTTGACGAGGACGATGCACGAAATCGTCTCGCCGCGAAGGCGCTGCTGATCGATCTTGCGACGGCGTGCGAGCAACTCGACGAGTTCAAGTCAGCCAACCCCGAGTTGTGGCGTGCGGTCAAGCGGACTCGGGACAAGATGGCACATCACTACCGCGGAACCAGTTTCGTCCGCGTGTGGGAGACAATCTCGATCCACGTACCCGTCATCACAGAGCGAATCCAGCAGAGTCCTCCGGACGACTGAGCCCGAGGTCCTGATGGCGGAGGTCTGCTTGGCTATCTGTCGCGCGAGGTGCGCACGACCTCGGCGCGGGACCGGACTGAGCTTTCCAGCTGCTGGGCGAGCAGGACGCCGTACGTGAACCCGTTCATGCCGGGCGTGGTGCCCGCAGCCGCGCCGAGTCGTCGCAGGATCTCAGCGCTCACGACGCTGTCTTGGTGCTCGCCGAGGAGCGTCTGCAGCTCCTTGGTCTCCTCGACAACGGCAGCGGCTGCCTCGCCGAGGACGGGCTCGGCCAGCTCGTTGGCGTACCGGTAGCGCTTCGCCGCCTTGCGGGCACGATGGAACAGCTCGTCGTCGGTTTCCTGCTCTGCCGCTGCACGCAGCCGCTTGTGCAGCTGCTTTTCTGCCGCCCCCACGTACTTCGCCACCCGCGCGGGCTTCTTGTCGGCCGCTGCCGTAAAGGGAGGGTCGGTGCGCCACCGCTCCAACTGGTTCAGCAACGCCAGGTAGCGCTTGCCGTTCATGGTGGAGCGGAGCTTGCGCCAGGCGTGGGCGCGTTCGACCGCTAGCGTCGACTCGAGCTCGGCGGCGACCGGGCCGAGCACATGCTCCTGCGGCAGGGCTTCCACCTGCTTGCCCAACCTCCTCGCCTGCACGTCGAGATCGCGTACGGCGCCCAGCGGTAGTTGGCGTACCAGGTCAACTCGTTTTGAAGGCGTTCAGCCTCCGCCGAGTCGAACAGCGCCCCGAACACCCGCAGCGTGCTGCGCAGCCGCCGGATCGCGACCCGGGTGGCGTGGATGAGGTTCTCCTCGCGGCGGAGCCCCACGTCACCCGCCACGATCGCGTGGTACTGCGCCTGGAGATACTCGTCGACCACTCCGGCCAGCCCGGCTGGCCGGCGCTGGCTTGGCAGCGGACCCATCGCCCGGGCGAACTTCGACCCGCTGGCCGCTGGCTCGGCGCCGGCCGTCGTCAGCAGCTCGCCGATCGTGGCCAACACCCCGTCGTCGGCGTCCGGCGCGAGCTCGACCTCGACCTCCCGCCATTCGGTCGGCGTGGCGTGATCGTCGAGCCGTACGGCCTGAACGTGGTCGTCGGCCACCTCAGCGAGCATCCGTCCGTCGCCATCTGTCACGGTGATGCTGTGGCGCGTGGTGGACAGCTGCGCCTTCCGCAGCAGCCGCCGGCCCTGACGCACACCCAACAGAAGAGACGTGAGCTCGGCGGGAGGTGAACTGGCGCGAGAGTCGGAGGTGATCTCGCGGCGACCTGCCTCGGCGGGGAGCTTCAGGTGCCAGCCGGCGTCGTGCCCACCCCGCCGCCGCCGCAAAGTGATGCCTTGCCGACGCAGGTGGTTCTCGTCCGTGTCGTAGTACGTCGCCTCGAGCTGATAGGTGCTTGTGGTGACGTCGCCTCGCGGAATCGACTCGGCCAGGTCGGGTAGGACGAAGTCTTCGGGGACGTCGTACTTGTCCTCGCGCTCTAGCTGCTCGGTAGCCATCGGCGCAAGTGTGTCACCTCAGGTGGCGGCCTCTCATATCCCGTTCGGCCGCCTCGGCTGCCGTGCATCAGGGTGGGCCGGGGCCGAGCAACCAGAAACCGCCGTAGACCGCTGCGCTCACAGCCATCAGCCCAAGCACCGATATCACTACAGGCAGGCTGCGACGGGCTAGCCACAAAGCGATCGGCAGCAGCAGGGGAAAGGCTGGCAGCAGGTAGCGCGGCTTCGAGCCGAAATAGCCCGACGTTGTCAGCGCGAAGAGAATGAGCGCTCCCGTGAAGATCAACAGGGGCAGTGGTTGCCGTTGCCGGACACACAACCAAAAGAGCCAGCCGAGAAGAGCAAGCCCCAGGCAGATCGCCACCCCCAGGAAGAAGTCAGAGCTGGCGAGAAATGCCCAGACCCACGTGGCGAACGCGCTACCTCCATCGACGGTGTTCCCCCAGTCGCTGGTCACCGCGAAGTAGCCGGTGGGATTCCCAGTCTGCAACCCCACCCAGCCGACGTACCCGAACCATCCCAACGGGGCGACGACTGCCGCGAGCACGAGGCGAGGCACCATCGATCGGCTAGTTGAACCGGGCGGGTCTCCGCGGACGGCCCGAAAGCCTTTCAGCAGTACGGCGACGACGACGGCAGCAACCACTGCCGCGCCGACTGGCCGGGTCAACCCGGCGAGGCAGGCGAGAAGGCCGGCCCACAGCCAGCGCTCAGTGAGCACGGCATACATCGACCAGGCCGCGAGCGCGGTGAACAGCGATTCGCTATAGGCCATCGACTGGACGATGCTCACCGGCAGTGCAGCCCATAAGACCGTGACGAGCACGCCGACCCGGCGGCCGTACAGGTGATCGACGACGGCGAAGATCCCCCAGGCAGCCGCCAGCGAGGAGACCCAGCTAACCACCAAGCCGGCATCGACGTACGAGAAACCTGTGACCTGGGCAACCAGCCGCTCAAGGAGTGGGAAGAGCGGGAAGAAGGCATAGTCGGACAGGAGCCGGCCGTCGTCATGGATCCGGACGAAGCCGTACCCGTCTCGTGCGATTCCCTCGTACCACTGCCCGTCCCACCACACCAGCAAGCGATGCGCGTCGCGGCCAGCATTATTCGCGAAGGCGTTTAACACCAAGAGTCCGAGCAGTTTGAGCGCAACAAATGCGCCGAGTGCTGGCGCAACACGTTCCAGCGCCACGCGCATCGAGGGCAGTCTCCCGGAGTGTGCTGAGGCAGCACTGCAGCCTGTCCCGGTCACGGTCATTCGGCAAGCCCGAGGAAGACGAGGAGTGCACGGTTAAGCCGGACCAGATCCTCATCGGCGAGACGGCCGAGATGATCGCGCACGTTCACCCGTGGCATTGTCGTGATTTTGTCGACCATGATCTGGCTTGGTTGCTCGATCCCGGTGGCCGTCGTTGCCTCCACAGCGATCCGGGTCAGCGGCGCCTCGACGGGATTGGTTGTCAGCGGACAGATCGTGACGGAGGCAGTCGCATCGAACCGGTCGTCCTGAATGACGACGACGGGCATCGGCTTGCCGGTATACGCACCTCGTGTGGCAGCAATATGAATATCGCCTCGCCTCACTTGGCGGCTTCTCCCTCGTCGGCCCAGTCGATGGAGATCGCGTCGACGAACTCCTGGTCGTCGGTTTCATGCTCGCTGGCGGCGATGGCAGCCGACTGGCGGTGAGCCGCCGCGACGAATTCTGGTGCGCGTACGTCGGGTACCCAGATCTGGACGGGCCGGAGGCCTTGGGCGCGCAACCGCGCGCGATGCTCGCGTACCCGATCGCGCGTACTAGCCATCCGCCAATGTTACATGTAACGCAGCGAGGTTTCGACTCAGTCGGTCCGCTATTGGGTCAGCTCCACCACGACTGGAGCGTGGTCGCTGGCGCCCTTGCCCTTGCGTTCCTGCCGGTCGATCGAGGCGCCGGTGACGCGATTGGCTAAGGCTGGGCTGGCGAGGGCGAAGTCGATGCGCATCCCCTCGCGGCGGGCGAACCGTAGCCGCGTGTAGTCCCAGTACGTGTAAACCCCAGGGCCAGGAGTGTGCGGCCGGACCACGTCGGCGTACCCGCATCGACGATCGCCGCGAACGCCGTCCGCTCCGGTGCCGACACGTGCGTGGAGTGGGCGAAGACCCGCATGTCCCACACGTCGTCGTCGTGCGGAGCGATGTTCCAGTCGCCCGGGAGCACGATTTGCGCCTCGGGGTCGTCGGCCAACCAGGCCGCGGCGGTGTCACGCAGTCGGGCCAACCACTCGAGCTTGTAGAGGTAGTGCGGGTCGCTCAGCGTGCGGCCGTTCGGCACGTACAGGCTCCACACTCGTACGCCGTCGCAGGTGGCAGCAAGCGCCCGCGCCTCAGTGACGGGTTCGTCGCCCCAGCCCGGCTGACCGGGGAACCCGACCTGCACGTCGGCTAGCCCTACGCGGGAGAGCACGGCGACGCCGTTCCATCCGGAGACGCCGCGATGCGCCGCTTGATAGCCCAGCCGTCCGATCACGTCGTACGGGAATTGGTCGTCGCGGCACTTGGTCTCCTGCATCGCGAGTACGTCGACATCGCTGCGCTCGAGCCACGCGACCACACGGTCGAGCCGCGCCCGGATGGAGTTGACGTTCCAGGTGGCGATCCGCACGGCGGCAACCTACCGGCTGCCGGACATGCGGACGCCAGACGCCTTCACTAGGTGGGAGCGGGCCGAATCGGGTATTTCGGACTGAACAGCGACCCCTGGGACAGTGGAGGTTCCCCCAGATAGTGAAGGCGGCGTACGTGAGGCATGCAGTGCGCGTTCTCAAGAAAAGTCGCCAACTCGTGACCAAACCGTGATCTTCGAAGACCAACGAGTTTCGCCGCCGGAGAGTCTAATGAGCACAGGTCGCGCCATTGGGGGGTGGCCGCAACCTCATCGAAGGGCAAAGTACATGGCACAACGTTCTCTAACGCGTCGCGGGTGGATCCGCCCGCGCGCGACGGTACTCGGCATGTCGGCGGCCGCTCTGGTTGCTACCACCGTGCCGGCGTTGCCGGCCCAGTCAGTCGACGAAGCAAGCTGCCCCGTGGCGACGCCCGCTCGCGCGATCGACAAGGGCATGCGCGTTCACGGCCTCACCGTCAGCAGCGGCACCACCCCGGACGCGTTCCAGGGAGAGGTGCTCGGTGTGCTCCAAGACGGCATCGCGCCTGGTCTCGACATGATCATGGTCAGGCTCGAGGGGTCGGAGATCACCCACGACGATGGCAGCGTCGATAAGGGCATCTGGGCCGGCATGTCCGGCTCACCTGTCTACGACAACAGGGGCCGCCTGCTTGGGGCTGTCGCCTACGGGTTGTCGTGGTCGCCAAGCGATGTCGCCGGCGTCACCCCAGGCGCGGCGATGCGGGAACTCCTCGACAGCCAGGACAGCACCGCGATCAACGCAGCAGCCAGCACCAAGAAGATCGCAATCCCTGACGCCACGGCCGACCGTATGGTCGCGTCGGGCGACATGAGCACAGTGCAGGCCGACAGCGGGTTCCAGCGGCTGCCGATGCCGTTCAGCGTGTCGGGTCTGTCCAACAGCCACCTGCAGAAGGCCGCCAACCGGTTCAACGCCAAGGGCCCGGTCGTTGTCGGAGGAAGCACATCCGCGGCCGCCGAACCCACCGCCATCGTGCCCGGGGGCAACCTCGCCGGCTCACTGTCGTACGGCGACATCACCTACGCCGGAATGGGCACCGCCACCGCAGTCTGCGGTAACGAGGTGCTCGCCTTCGGTCACCCGCTGCTGTGGTCGGGACACAGCACCTTGTCGATGCACGGCGGCGACGCCATCTACATCCAGAAGGACACCGTCTTCGGGTCGTTCAAGGTCGCCAACCCCTCTGCACCGGTGGGGCAGGTCAACGGTGACCACCTGGCCGGCATCCACGGGGTTCTCGGCATGACCCCCAAGTCCACCGAGGTGACCTCCTACGTGGAGAAGGTCACCAACGGCGACTCCCGCCGCGGCAAGACGGTGATCACCTACCGTCCAGCGACGCCGTACCTGTCGTCACTGCACCTGCTCTCCAACGCCGACCGGGTGCTCGACAAGATCGGCAGCGGGACCGCGACTGTCAGATGGACCTTCGACGGCACCCGGGCCGACGGCAGCACCTGGACGTTCTCTCGCTTCGACCGGTTCGCCAGCCGCCGCGACATCACGTTCGCGTCGATCTGGGACTCCTACCGGCAGATGTCGCAGATCATGCACAACAAGTACGAGCGGGTGCGGATCACCGACGTCCACTACCGGGCGCAGTACAGCCCGCGGTTCAACGCCTTCCAGATCGAGCAGTACGAGATCAAGCCGGCTGACCGGTGGATCACGATCACGAGTCACCGCCCGGCCAGGACTGTGTACGCCGGCACCGATCTGCCCGTCCGCGTGACCCTGGCTCCGAGCAGGGACACCGAGGAGTCCAAGGTCGTGCGGCTCTCCGTCCGGATCCCCAAGTCCGCACGGGGTCACTCGGCGACCTTGTACGTCAGTGGCGGTGACGACGAGGGTCGCACCCGCGCTGGTTCCTTCGACGAGTTCCTCGACAAGCTCGAGAGCGCGCCAACCAACGACACGGTGACCGCCACCGTGCGGGCGGGCAAAGATGGTCGTGGCAGCAGCCGCACCAGCGACAGCGAGGCCGCCGGCGACGTGGTCTCGGGCTACAAGCACCTGCACCTGCGTGTGCGGTAACTAACTCGCAGCAAAGAGAAGGCCCCGGGCAGCGCGAGCTGACCCGGGGCTTCCTCTACTCTGCGGCGCTCAGTAGCGGCGTGTGCTCCGCGGGCACGGCCTCACCAACCGGCGGCGGGCCGGGGGGAGTTCCGTCACCGAACGGGCGGCCACCCAACGACTCGCGCCCGTGCGGTTCGAGCCAGTTGGAAAGGTCGGGACCCTTAGGCACGATCTGCGTCGGGTTGATGTCGGTGTGGACGACGTAGTAGTGCTGCTTGATCTGCACGAAGTCGGTCGTGTCCCCGAAACCGGGGGTCTGGAACAGGTCTCGCGCGTACGCCCACAGCACCGGCAGCTCGGTGAGCTTGTGCCGGTTGCACTTGAAGTGACCGTGGTAGACGGGGTCGAAACGCGCCAACGTCGTGAACAGCCGCACGTCGGCCTCCGTGATCGTGTCACCCACCAGGTAACGCTGGGTCGACAGTCGATCGCTTAGCCAGTCCAACGCGGCGAACAGCCGGTCGTACCCCTTGTCGTAGGCCCGCTGTGACCCAGCGAACCCGCACCGGTAGACCCCGTTGTTGACCTCGCGGAAGACCCGCTCGGCCACCTCGTCGATCTCCTCGCGCAGCGCCTCCGGGTACAGGTCGGGAGCGCCCTCCCGGTGGTACTTGCGCCACTCGGTGGAGAAGTCCAGCGTGATCTGCGGGAAGTTGTTGGTGACCACCTCACCGCTTTGTACGTCGACGATGGCCGGCACCGTGATTCCCCGCTCGTAGTCGGGGAAGCGCTTGAAGTAGGCCTGCTGCAGGCGCTCGATGCCAAGCACGGGGTCGACGCCCCCGGGGTCGAGGTCGAATGTCCAACTGCGTTTGTCGTGCGTCGGGCCGCACAGCCCCATCGAGATCACGTCTTCCAGGCCGAGCAACCGCCTGACGATGATCGCCCGGTTCGCCCACGGGCAAGCCCGGGCGGCGACCAGCCGGTAGCGCCCCGGTTCGACCGGGTAGCCGTCCTGGCCGTCCTCGGTGATCCGGGTGGTGATGTAGTTGGTGTCGCGCTTGAACTCCCTGCCGGTCTCGACGTAGGACCCCTTGGTGTCCTGCTCCTCTGCACTCATGCCGACCTCGTCTCCTGTGCTGCTCATCGTGTGTGAAGCCAGGCTAGGCGAGCCGTAGCACCGCCGTGCGCTTGCACCTCACGCTCCTACGTCGGCCCGTTGCCGCGTCCCTCCAGGAGCGGACGTGCCGGGTCCAGCGACGTACCCTCGCGCTCGTCCCGGCGACGCCGCGCGATCGCCGACAGCGACTCGAGCACTACCCGGTTGGCCAATGCGGCGGTGATGTCGGCGGAGTCGTAGGGCGGGCTGACCTCGACAACGTCGACTCCCACGATCGGCAGCTCGAGGCAGGCGCGTCGCACGGCGTCGAGCAGCTCCCGCGCGCTCAGGCCGCCGGGCTCTGGAGTGCCGGTGCCGGGCGCGTGGGCGGGGTCGCAGACGTCGATGTCGACCGACAAGAACACACCGTCACAGTCGTCGACAGCCACGGCGAACGCCTCGGTCAGACACTCGGCCAGACCCTTGGCGACGATCTCGCTCATCTCGTACGACCGCATCCGTTGTGCTGCCATCCAGTCCAGCGTCTCCGGACCCGGCCAGTAGCCGCGCAGACCGACCTGGAGGAACCTGTCGCCGCGCACCGCACCGGACTCGATCAGCCGCCGCATCGGCTGCCCGTGTCCCCACAGCGAGCCGAACTCGATGTCGCCGGTGTCGGCGTGGGCGTCGAAGTGAAGCAGCGACACCCGGCCGTGGCCGAGCACGTTCGCGACCCCCTTGGCGTCGGGGAACGTGATCGAATGGTCACCCCCCAGCACGACGGGGATCGCCCCCGCCGTTGCCACTGTCTGCACCGCTGCCTCCAGCCGCGGCAGGGCCGTCTCGATGTCACCGGAGTACATCTCCACGTCGCCGGCGTCGACGACCCGCAGGTCGCGCAGACCGTCGGTGCGCAGCGCGAGGCTCGGCCGCGAGCCGTCGTGCGGCAGGTAGTCGGTGATCCGGATCGCCTGTGGGCCGAAGCGCGTGCCCGGACGGTGCGACGTACCGCCGTCGAACGGCGCCCCGACGATCACCACGTCGGCATCGGCGTACGACGCCGGCTCCTCGAGGTCGCAGCTGCCGACACCGAGGAAGGTGACGTCGGGGCCGTACTGCGCGCCGTACCGTGTCATCGCAGCGCTCCCGGCCAGCAGCGCAAGCCGCGGAGGGGCATGCGGATACGGTCGCACATGTCGGTGTGGTCGCTTGGGGGAACCGGTGCTGCGCGACAACCGTCTCATTGACGACCGACGACGCTGGAGGCCCGATGCGCACGCACTTACTCACCGCCTCGCCTGCACCTGTCTCGTCGTGGCGACGGGTGCGGCAGCGCCACCGACGTCAACGGCTCGTCCGCCGCCCACCTGGAAGCCGAGGACGTGCAGATGGCGGAACCGGTCACCGATCTCGCCTACGACGACGTGGCGCGCTCAACCGCCGCCTCGGCCACGACCTGGCGACGTCAATCCCTACCAACGACGGCAACCTTGTCTTCTCACCAGCGGCTCGCTATCGCGTTCGCGATGCTGCGCGAGGGTGCGGTCGGCGCGACCGGCGCGGAGATCGACGGAGTCACCGACAACAGGTTTACAACCTGCTGCTCCATGAGTTGGGCGACGTAGGCGAGGGGGACGTGCTGGAGCTCAATGACGCGCTCTTCCTCGACCCGTCGCTGAAAGTGGAGCGCTCGTATCTCGAAAATCTGAAGAAGTGGTACGGCGCTGGAGTGGAGCAGACCGAGTTCCCCGACCCGGCCCTCGACCAGATCAACGGCTGGGTCGATGACAAGACGCACGGTCGCATCCCTCAACTGCTCGACCAGCTCGACCCGCTCGCCGTCGTCGCGCTCGTCAACACCATCTACCTGAACGCGAAGTGGCAAGACCCGCGCGCCCGACGACACCGAGGACGAAGTGTTCAGGAAGGCGGTGACGAGGTCATCGTGCCGACGATGCATGCGATGTTGGGGACATACGCCTACGCCGACCCCGGGGTGGCAGGCGGTGCGACTGCCTTACCAGGGCGGCGAGCTGTCCATGGTGGTGCTGCTACCGACCGGTGACACAGATCCGGTCGACTCAAGGCCGACGTCCTCGCGGCTGCCGACCGGACTTCAACCAGCGAGGTCGACTGGTTCCAGCAAGTGGGAGCTGGAGACGACTGCAGACCTGACCCAGGTCCCCATCGGATGGACTCGACATTCGGCGGACGCGGCGACTTCTCGGCGCTAACCCCAGACCCCAATTTCGCGGTCACCCAGGTGCTCCAACAGGCCAACATCACGGTAGGTGAGGAGGGCACCGAGGCAGCGGCGGCGACGGCGATCGTTGGCGAGGCTGGGGCGGTGCCGCCACCGCCGGAAGGCTCGGTCGAGTTCGTCGCCGATCATCCGTTCGCGTTCGCCATCATGCACGACCGGTCCGGTGTGCCGCTGTTCCAAGGCGTCGTGGCCGACCCGTGGACCGCGCCGCCGCCGGTGCTCAGCGAGGCCAAACTCATCGGCCGCGACCCGCAGGTGCGGCGGTTAACGGTCGCCCGGTGATTGATCCTGCGCTACCCTGGAGGCCTGCGGCGGTCAACTTACTTAGCCGCGCTGATCACGGTCATCATCAGCGCGGCTGCCCCTCACGTCTGAGGGGCTTTTTTGTGCCCGCGACATCCCAGCGGTCACCGACCCCCACAGCAGCAGGCTGCATGCAGATCGGCCGTCCCAAATCTGGAGAGCCACAGGAGAACCCCGATGACTGAGCAACAGCACCGAGACCTCGCCCGACGTACGACGTGCACGCCATCCAGGACAAGTGGTTGAAGGTCTGGACCGACCTCGACCCGTTCAAGGCGGTTGATGACGGCAGCCGCGAGCGTCGGTACCTGCTCGACATGTTCCCGTACCCCTCGGGCGACCTGCCATGGGACATGCGCAACTCGCGCTGGCGGACGTGATCGCGCGGTACTGGTTCCAGCAGGGGTACGACGTCCTGCACCCCATCGGCTGGGACTCCTTCGGGTTGAACGCGGAGAACGCCGCGATAAGGCGCAACGAGCATCCGGCGGAGTGGACGTACAAGAACATCGAGAAGCAGGCGGAGTCGTTCCGCCGGTACGCGTTCGACTGGTCGTCGCGGCTGCACACCTCCGACCCGGAGTACTACAAGTGGACCCAGTGGCTGTTCCTGCGGCTGTTCGCGAACGGGCTGGCCTATCGCAAGGCCTCGGCGGTCAACTGGTGCCCGCAGGACCAGACCGTGCTGGCCAACGAACAGGTGGTCGGCGGCAAGTGTGAACGCTGCGGCACCGAGGTCACCAAGCGTGAGCTGACTCAGTGGCACTTCAAGGTCACCGGTCGTCGACCGATTGCTGGACGACATGGAGGCGCTCAAGGGCAACTGGCCCGACCGCGTGTTGACCATGCAGCGCAACTGGATCGGCCGGTCGGAGGGTGCGCACGTCGACTTCCGCATCGAGGGGTCCGGCCACAGCGCTGACGTAGTGACCGTCTTCACGACGCGGCCCGACACATTGTTCGCGCGACGTTCTTCGTGGTCGCGGCGACGCCCCGCTGGCCGACGAGCTGTGCGCGCCCCAGCAGCGAGACGCGTTCCTGGCTTACCGCGAGCAAGTGGCCCGCACGACCGAGATCGAGCGGTTGACGGAGGGCCGGGAGAAGAGCGGCGTCTTTTGGGAGTCCACGCGGTCAATCCGGTCAACGGCGAGCACATCCCCGTGTACGCCGCCGACTACGTGCTAGCCGACTACGGCACTGGCGCCATCATGGCGGCGCAGGACCAGCGCGACTGGGACTTCGCGACGAAGTTCGGGCTACCGATCGTGCGGACGGTGCAGCCGCCGGAGGACTTCGACGGGGAGGCCTACACCGGCGATCATCGGTACCATCAACTCCGCCAACGACGAGGTCGACCTGAACGGGATGGACGTCGCCGAGGCGAAGGCGAATCATCCAATACCTGGAAGGCAGGGGCGACGGACGCGGAACCGTCAACTACCGGCTGCGCGACTGGCTGGTGTCGCGCCAGCGGTTCTGGGGCGCGCCGATCCCGATCATCCACTGCGACAACTGCGGCGAGGTGCCGGTCCCGGAAGACCAGCTGCCCGTCGTACTGCCCGACATGCGGGGTGCTGACCTGCTGCCCAAGGGCACATCGCCGCTGGGTTCGGCCACCGAGTGGGTCAACGTCGAGTGCCCGAAGTGCGGCGGCGCGGCGCAGCGCGACACCGACACCATGGACACGTTCGTGGACTCCTCGTGGTACTTCCTGCGCTACCCGACCCCGAACGACGACACGCAGCCGTTCGACGTGGAGGCGCTGCGCCGCTGGGCGCCGGTCGACCAGTACGTCGGTGGGGTCGAGCACGCGATCCTGCACCTGCTGTACTCCCGGTTCGTCACCAAGGCCCTGCACGACATGGGCTACCTGGACTTCGTCGAGCCGTTCACGGCGCTGCTGAACCAGGGGAAGTCATCAACCAGGGCCGCGGCATGAGTAAGTCGTTGGGCAACGGCGTCGACCTGGGCGAGCAGATCGCCCAGTACGGCGTCGACGCCGTGCGGCTGACCATGGTCTTCGCCGGTCCGCCCGAGGACGACATCGACTGGGCCGACATGTCACCGAGTGGTTCCTTGCGGTTCCTGCAGCGGGCGTGGCGGTTGAGTGGCGACGTGACCAGCGAACGGGGCGTCGACGTCACCGCGGGCGACGTGTCGCTGCGCAAGACGACGCATAGGACGATCGCGGAGGCTACCGCCCTGCTGGAGGCGCACCGCTTCAACGTGGTCGTCGCGCGGGTGATGGAGCTGGTCAACGCGACCCGCAAGGCGATCGACACTGGCTGCCGGGCCGACCCGGCCGTGAGGAGGCGGCCGAGACGGTGGCGGTCATCTTGAGCCTGGTGGCGCCGTACACCGCCGAGGAGATGTGGGAGCGGCTGGGGCATTCCCCGACCGTCGCCAAAGCGGGGCGGCCACGCGCCGCGGAGTGGCTGTTGGCCGAGGACGAGGTGACCTGCATCGTGCAGGTGCAGGGCAAGGTGCGCGGCAAGCTCCAGGTCAGCCCCTCGATCTCGGCGGCCGACCTGGAGCGGCTGGCGCTGGCCGAGCCGTCGGTGCTGCGCGCGATCGGCACGTCGCCGGTGCGCAAGGTCGTCACGCGGCCGCCCAAGGTGGTCAACGTCGTCGTCGGCTGAGCAGGGGCTAGAACAGGCGAGCTGAGCCAGCGACTGGGTCCGTTTGCCGCCGTGTGTCGGAAGACGTACGCCGGGGGCGTGAACCACCCCGGGTTTGATGCACACCTTCTGTTTGGAAGGGATGATGCAGCCATGGCAAGTCGTGGCACGAAGTACAGCGACCAGACCCGCGAGCGGGCGGTGCGTCTGCTGCGGGAGCGGGTCGAGGGTGATGAACGCACCGATAGACAGCGGATGAACTCGGTGGCGGAGAAGATGGGGATGACGACGGAGACGTTGCGTCGTTGGCTCCGCCAGGCCGAGGTGGATGCCGGTGAGCGGGAGGGGCTGCCGTCGGCGGTGGAGATGGCCCAGGTGCTGCGGCAGCGGAACGCGGAGCTGGAGGCGACGGTGGAGATCTTGAAGGCGGCGACGTCTTTCTTCGCGCGGGAGTGCGACCCGCCACCTCCGTCGTCTGTGAGTTCATCGACCAGCACCGAGACCGGTTCGGAGTCGCACCGATCTGCGCAGCGCTGACCAAGCACTGCGGCGTCAAGCGCGCTCCACGCACCTACTACGCCTGGCGGGGCCGCGGCCCGTCGAAGCGGGCGTTGTGGGATCTGGCAGTGACGGAGATGCTGGTCGGCTACTACCAGCCCGACGAGCGCGGCCGGATGAAGCCGGAGTCGTTGTATGGGGCGGTGAACCCCGGCGCACCTGCAACGGCTGGGTATCCCGGTAGCCCGCTGCACGGTCGAGCGGTTAATGCGGGCCAACGGCTGGCGTGGGGTGGTGCGGACTAAGAAGGTCCGCACCACCATCACCGACCCGGCCGCGCATCGGCCCAGCGACCTGGTCGACCGGGCGTTCAGCGTCGCCGCACCGAACCGGCTGTTCGTCGCCGACTTCACCTATGTGCGGGTCAGCTGCGGGTTCGTCTACACCGCGTTCGTGATTGACGCGTTCGCGCACGATCGTCGGGTGGGACGTCTCCGCGACCGCCAACGCCGCCATGGTCGAACGGGCACTGGCCGACGCGCTGGAAACTCGGCGACGCCAACACCGCCCGGTCGGCTGGTGCCATCCATCATTCCGACAGCCGGCACCCAGTACACCTCGATCGCCTTCAGCGAGCACCTGCACCAAGCGCAGATCAGCCCGTCGATCGGGTCTGTCGGTGACGCCTACGACAACGCGCTAGCCGAGACAACCATCGGGCTCTACAAGACCGAATGCATCAACCCGGGTCACCGTTCCACACCGGGCTGGCCACCATCGGCGACGTCGAGCAGGCCACCGCTGAATGGGTCCACTGGTACAACACCGCCCGGCTCATGCACCGCCTCGGGCGCCGACCACCGCTAGAAGCCGAGCGCCGAGCACTACGCTAAAACCAACACCGACCAACCGGTCACGAACAAATAACCGGTGCGCATAAAACCCGGGGAGATTCAGCGCTAGCGGCGTCCGTGTGCCGCCGTGTGTCGGAAGACGTACGCGCTGGGCCGCTGGTGCCGTCGCGTGTCGGAAGACGTACGCGGCCGGACGGCTTTGGGTCGGCGGCCGTGCAGCGGTGGGCGTGGCGCCTGCTGCGCTGTAGGGTCACGCCATGGCTCGCCGCGTCGCTCTGGTCGCCGACTCCACGTCGGTGGACCCGGCGATGGCTGACGCTCTCGACGTCGTGGTGGTGCCTCTTCAGGTGGTCATCGGTGCACGGTCCGACGAAGGCTCCGACGCTAGCCCCGAGACGGTCGCGGCGGCGCTGAAGGAGTGGTCACCGGTCAGTACGAGCCGTCCCGCGCCGGAGGCGTTCCTTCGGGTGTACGAAGCGGCGGCCGCGAATGGCGCCGAGGCCGTGCTGTCGGTGCACCTGTCCGGGGAGGTCTCGGGCACCTACGAGTCGGCCGAGCTGGCCGCCAAGGACGCCTCGCTGCCCGTCCACGTGGTCGACAGCCGGCAGATCGGGATGGGAACGGGTTTTGCGGTGCGGGCTGCGGCTGGCGCGCTTGATGCAGGAGCGGGCGTCGACGACGCGGCAGAGGTGGCGCGGCGACGGGCGGAGACCACGGCGCTGTTCTACGTCGACACGCTGGAGTACCTGCGGCGCGGCGGTCGAGTGGGGGCCGCTGCAGCGTTGGTCGGGTCCGCGCTGGCCGTCGCCGCTACTGAAGGTCGATGACGGTCGCATCGTCGCCCTGGAGAAGGTCCGTACGTCGGTCGCGCGCCCACGAGGAGCTCGCTGTGCTGGCGGCAGGCGACGAACCTGTCGACATCGCCGTGTCCCACCTGGCCAACCCCGACCGGGCCGAGACCCTGGCCGAGCGGCTGCGCGGGCGGGTGCCGAAGCTCGACGAGTTGGTGATCAACCAGGTGGGTGCGGTGATCGGCGCCCACGTCGGCCCCGGCATGCTGCCGTCGTCGTCTCCCCACCTCTAAGCCGACACGTCAACGAAGGCGCGGCTTTCGCGGCGCGTCGGGCCGTAATTGACGTCTCGGCGGCAGGATGTCGGGGAGGTGGTGCTGGCGCCACCATCGCTATCCACCGTGGCGACCCCGGCGAGCGGTCATCCACAGATCGCAGATCCGGGCTGGTTAGGCGGGCCGATCGCCGCCTAGCGTCGCAGCATGTTCGGTCGACGTCCCTCCCCCGAAAGTGACGCAAGCGCAATCGCGCGGCGGCGGCTGGCCGCGTTGGCAGCGCAGTTCGAGGCCGCGGGGCGCGCGACCCACCGCGGCTACGGCGACTCGGGAAGGGCGGGCCAGCACCGACAATCGGTTCAGCGCAGACCGCGTCGCTCGGCGCCCGAGCAGCCGACCACACCTCGGACGAGCTGGATCGAGACTTGCCCGATGCCGACGTTCCGGATCCGCGTCCAGCTGCTGGCGGGGGATCGAAGCAGGTCGACACGTTGCGCGGCGCGCTGACGAGTACGGCAGGTGGAACCTCCACGGCTCACCAGCTGGCCGTCGTTGCTGTGATTGTGGCCGCGGTCGTCGCGGTCGCTGCTTGGTGGGTCCTGCGGTCGCTTCCGGAGCCCGCGCCGGTGCAACTGGCCAACGAGCGCACCCTGCCGTCCACTGCCTCGACAGTCCCCTCGAGCCCGAGCGCGCCACCGGTTGCGGCCCCCACCGGTGGCGCGCTCGCCGCCCCGCCAGCGTGGGCGCTCCGGTCATCGTCGATGTGGCCGGAAAGGTACGTCGGCCGGGGATCGTAGAGCTCCCGGCTGGGTCACGCGTGGTCGATGCTCTGCGGGCCGCCGGAGGTGCCCGCCCGGGTGTCAACACGACCCCCTCAACCTGGCCCGACCCCTGGTCGACGGTGAGCAGATCGTGGTTGGGCTGAAGGTGCCGGCAGTTGACCTGGTGCCGTCACCGGGAATCGCGGGAGGCACGACCACGGGCGCGATCACCTCGGTCGACCTCAACATCGCCAGCCAAGCAGAGCTCGAGACGCCCGCGGCATCGGACCCGTGACGGCCGCATCCATCTTGGCCTGGCGCGCTGAGAACGGCGCCTTCACCAGCGTCGATGAGCTGCTTGAGGTGTCGGGGATCGGCGAGGTGACGCTGGCAGACATCGAAGCCTATGTACATGTATGACGCGCGAGCCGCTCGACCTGCGTCTCGCGCCAGCGGCCCTAGCGAGCTGGGAGCTGCTGCGCTCGGACTCGGGTGGACAACCGGGCAGGCGCTGGCGGCCGCTGCGGCCATGCTCACCCTGGGCGGGGGCCTCCTGTGGCTGCCCTCAGTGCTCCAGCGGCGGCAGAACGTGCCGCGCTGCATGCCTTCCCCGCCACGGCTGTGGCCGGGCCCAGCGGGTCAAGCGGGCCACCCACTGCTGGGGCGGGGCTACTTCGGCGCACTATTGGGGCGGCGGTCCTCGTTGCCGCTGGAGCGTTCGCCATTGCCGGGCTGCGCGCTGGAGCCGTTCAAGCGGGACCCGTACCCGACCTGGCTCTGCAACGGGCGTACGTCGAGGTGACAGGGGTGGTCACGACTGATCCGGTTCGACGCGAGGGCGAGTTCGCGCCGTACGTCATCGCGCGACTCAACGTGCAGACCGTGCTGGGTCGTGGGGTGGCGACCCAGGTGCGCTCACCCGTGCTCGTCATCGGAGACGAGGGATGGCTCGAGGTGCGCTTCGGCGACTCGGTGGCGGCGGCGGGCAGGCTGCAGGCCGCCCAGGGACCCGACCTGGCCGGCGTGCTCATCACCACCGGCGCACCGGAGGTCGTCGAGCGCGCAGGGTGGTTGTATCGCGGAATCTCGACCGTGCGGGCCGGGTTGGTCGAGGCTGCCTCGGTACTGCCTCCGGCTGAGCGTGCGCTCGTGCCGGCGCTCGTCGACGGCGACGACTCGCTGATGCCGGCAGAGGTCGCCGACGACTTCCGCACAACCGGACTGACCCACCTACTGGCGGTGAGCGGCGCGAATCTGACCTTGGTGTTGGCCTTCGCCTTGTTCATCGCGCGCTGGTGTGGCGTGCGGGCGCAGGGTCTGACGTGGCTCGGGCTGGTCACGGTGGTCTTCTTCGTCCTGCTCGCCCGACCAGAGCCGAGCGTGCTGCGGGCCGCGGCGATGGGCGTGGTGGCGCTGGCAGGCCTTTCTGCAGGGGGTCGACGGCGAGGGATGCGCGCGCTGAGCGTTGCGGTGATTGCGCTGGTGCTCTTCGATCCATGGCTGGCCCGGTCAGTGGGGTTCCTGCTGTCCTCACTTGCCACGGCCGGCATCTTGCTGCTTGCGCCGCCGTGGCGGGATGCGATGGCGCAGTGGATGCCGCGGATACTGGCTGAGGCGGTCGCCGTGCCGTTGGCTGCGCAGGTCGTCTGCACCCCGGTTGTCGCCGCCATCTCCGGTCAGGTGAGCCTGGTGGCGGTGCTCGCCAACCTCGCGGCCGCACCGGCGGTCGGCCCGACGACTGTCGTCGGTCTGGTTGCTGGCCTCGCCGCCGTGCTGTCCGAGCCGGTGGGCCACCTGCTGGGCCACGCCGCGGGCGTGCCTGCGTGGTGGATCGTCAGCGTCGCGACGCAGGGCGCCCAGCTCGCGGGGGCGAGCGTCACGTGGCCCGTAGGCGGCCTCGCGATCACCGCCTTGGCGTTCCTGTGCGCAGTTCTGGTCAGCGTCATGCGGCCGCTGTTGAGCCGGCGCTACGCCTGCCTGCTCGTCACGGCGGTGCTGGTGGTCGCCGTCGTCAGGCCGATCGGACGACTGGGGTGGCCTCCGGATGGTTGGCTGCTGGTGGCGTGTGACGTGGGCCAAGGCGACGGGCTCGTTCTCAACGCCGGCCACCAGGTGGCAGTGGTCGTCGACACCGGCCCCGACCCCGACCTGATCGACTCGTGCCTGGCC
The DNA here is from genome assembly GCA_030447805.1 of Nocardioidaceae bacterium. GTDB lineage: Bacteria > Actinomycetota > Actinomycetes > Propionibacteriales > Nocardioidaceae > JAUJOE01. The sequence goes on from JAUJOE010000002.1 coordinate 434,774, forward strand.
AGGCTGCATATCGACGACGTGGCTCTGGTCGTCCTCACGCACTTTCATGCCGATCACGTGAACGGGCTGCCGGGCGTCCTCGACGGGCGGCAGGTGGCCGAGATCGAGACCTCGCCGCTGCCGGACCCACCCCAAGGCGCGGCGGCGGTCGCCGCCTGGGCTGCGCAGGCGGACGTTCCAGTGACGGTCGCCGTGGCCGGGGAGCGGCGTACGGTCGGACAGCTGAGCTGGCAGGTGCTGGGTCCGCTCGACGAGCCGGCCCACGACGTCGGGGCGGTTTCGAGCGACACCCACGAGGAGGGGTCTGCGCCAAACAACTCCAGTGTCGTCATGCTCGTGGAAGTGCAGGGGTACCGGTTCCTGCTCACCGGCGACGCCGAGCCGGAGGAGGAGGACGACATCCTCGACAGTGGCGCGGACCTGCGCGTCGACGTGCTCAAGGCCGCCCACCACGGCTCGGCCGACCAGGACCCCGACTTTGTTCTCGACACGGCGGCGGCGGTGGCCCTGATCTCCGTCGGTGCAGACAACGACTACGGCCATCCCGCGCCTGAGACGCTCGGGTTGTTCGCCCAGCTGGGTGCGCACGTCTATCGCACCGACCTCGACGGTGACATTGCCGTCGTGTCTCGCGCAGGTCAGCTCGCCGTGGTCACCGCGCGTTGACCGGAGTCGTCGACGCCGAGTGTCGGTGCGCCGTGACATGCTGACCCCACCATGGCAGCACCGCGCGCGAGCGACCTCTTGGGCACAACCACGTTGATCACCGGCAGCAACGAGTTCCTGGCTGAGCGCACCATCGCAGCGGCCCGGTCAGCGATCCGAGCTGTCGACGCCGACGCCGACATGTCTGAGCTGGCGGCTGCCGAACTCGGCCCGGGAGCGCTGGTCGAGATCAGCAGCCCCTCGCTGTTCGCGACCCGCCGCTCGGTCGTCGTACGCGCCATCGAGGACGTGCCCGACGACACGGCGCCGGAGCTGCTGTCGTACGTCGAGTCGCCGGCGCCCGACGTACACCTGGTGTTGCATCACACCGGAGGGGTCAAGGGCAAGGCGCTCCTCGACAAGCTCCGCAAAGCTGGAGCGGTCGAGGTAAAGGCGCTGGCGCTGAAGAAATGGGAGCTGCCCAGGTGGGTGGTCGCGGAGTTCGCCTCGTCCGGTGCGAAGGTGGGTGAGTCGGTGGCCGCGGCGCTTGTCGACGGGGTGGGTGACGACATGCGGGCGCTGGCCGCTGCCGTCGACCAGCTGGTCGCTGACGCGGCGGGCGAGCCGGTCACCGTCGAGCTTGTACGCCGGTACTTCGGGGGTCGCGCCGAGGTGAAGGGCTTCGCCATCGCCGACGCCGCGATCGACGGCAACCAAGCCGAGGCGCTCGAGCAGCTGCGCTGGGCGTTCGGCAGCCGGGTCGACTCGGTGCTCATTACCAGCGCGGTGGCAACCGGGCTGCGGTCGGTGGCCCGGTACTCGGCCGCGCCCCGGGGTCTGCGCGAGGCGGACCTGGCCCGGGAGGTCGGCGTACCAACTTGGAAGCTGAGGTCGTTGGCCGCCCAGTCTCGGGGATGGTCACCGCGCGGGCTGGCGATGGCGATTCAAGCTGCCGCTCAGGCCGATGCCGACGTCAAGGAGCAGCCGGTGACCGGTTGTGGGCGTGCGAACGGTTGGTGATCTCGGTGGTTGAGGCCCGCGGCCTGCGCTAGGCGGCCTCGTCGGCCGGCCGGTGGTCAGAGGGTGGCGGCGCGCTTGCTGATGGCCGACTTCTTGTTGGCGGCCTGATTCCTGTGGATGACGCCGGCCGAGGCGGCCTTGTCGAGCTTGCGGCCGGCGGCCTTCGCGTACTCGCGGGCCTGCTCGGTCTCACCTGCGTCGGCTGCCTCGCGGAAGCGCCGGATTGACGTCTTGAGCGCGGAGCGGACCGACTTGTTGCGCTCGTGCGCAGCGTCGTTCTGCTTGTTGCGCTTGATCTGCGACTTGATGTTTGCCACGGGGCAAGCCTCGGTTTTCTTCGATCTGGTGAGCGGTTGTCGACTGCTGTCAACGCCGTACGCGACGGATCAGGTTACCAGCGGCCACCGACCCGACAAAATATCGAAGGCCGACCACAGCGCTCTCCTCCGGCCCGTCGACCCGTCCACCCCGTTGGGTCGGAAGCTCAGCCGGCGTTCAAGCCATTGTCAGGTGTTGGCCCGCAGGGTGGAAAAGGCCACCGGCTCATGCGTGGCAACGTGGGCACGTATCTGTTGGGCGCACTGGTCGGCGCTCGCTGCGGAAATATCGACCTCAACGTCATAGGTCGCATAACCATGAACGAGTGGGAATTGTCGAGCTGCTGTTCCAACGTAGCGGTCGCCTCGCTGTCGCTCTCGCCGCTCTAGTTCAGGAAGCGAACAGTGAACCCCAACGAGATAGGCTCGATGCGGCATGAGCAGATAGGCGCATTCGATCAGTGAACTGTGCCACCCCTCGCGGTACACAGTGACATGGTCAACTATCAGATCGTTACCAGCTGCCGCCAGGGCCGCGATGCTGTGGTGGAAACCCGACAGAAGCTTGGGGAAGAGGGCTGACCAATCGAAGGCCCCACCCTCGTCATAGCGGTCGGGCAACATGTCTTCGAAACAGTCGAGTGTCACATGAAGATATGGCGCGGAGAGGCTCCTCTGTAACGAGAGCGCAATGGTAGAGCGATTCCATAGCCAACCGTCACCCTTGGTGCTGCAGAACGAGAATTGGGACCGAGGAGCACCATAAAGTACCGCGGTCTCCACCACCCGCGAGTGTAGGCGAGCGCCGCCGTGGACACTTGGGTTGCGAACGACGATGCGTAAGGGTCAGTGCATGGCCGGTCGAGAGACCTATCTCGTTCAGTTTGTGGCGGGAACGCGTCCGCTCGCCGAGGCGTCCTTGCTCCAGGCGTGCCCGCACGCCCAGATCAGCTGGGCTGATGAGAGCGCGTTGACCTTCGAGGTCTCACCTGCCCTGCCCACGGCCGAGGCACTTCCGTTCGCCAACAACGTGTTCCGTGTCGTCTCTCGGGTCCGCAGGACAGACCTTGACGCGTCGGTACGCCGCTTGGCCGAGCACGCACGGTCGGCCAGGTTCCCTCCGGTGCGCGGAGGCTTCCGGGTGATGGCGCACATTGACGGCGCCTTGGTGGCGATGGAACCTGGGGCCAAGTCGGCCCTGGAGACGGTCATCGCTCGTCGTACCAGTTCAAGGGTCGTCAGCCGCGGGTCCGTGCAGGAGTTCTGGGTCATCGGGCGATCCGGGTCGACTGACCTTGTCTTAGGTGAGCGGCTTTCGCGCAGCAAACGGTCCAAGTCGAAGGGCGCCCTGTCGGCCGAGCTGTGCGCGATGTTGGTCGCAGCCTCAAGGCCGCACCCGCAAGACGTCTTCTGTGATCCGTTCGCCGGAAGCGGAGCTCTACCCGCCGCCCGTCTCGCCTACCCGGTCAAGCGGATCGTCTGCTCCGACCGCGACCTCGATCGATCCCCACTACCTCGTGACCTGTTCAGAGACGCACGGGTGGACATCCGGGTTGACGACGCCCGTCGCCTGACCCTCGATGACGGCTCCGTCGACGCGATCGTCACCGACCCGCCCTGGGGGGAACACGAAGCGATCGAGGACTACGACACCTTTGCTCGGGAGGTCGCCACGGAACTCGCGAGGCTGCTCCACCCGCGCCGTGGCCGCCTGGTCCTCCTCTCCAGCCGTCGCGTCGAACAGGCTTGGCAGCAAGCATTGGCCTCCGCGGACATGGTCGAGGGACAAGACCTCGGTGTCCTGATCAACGGGCACCCGGCCACCGTCATCATGAGGCGCCGGCGCCGTAACTGACGTTCGCGGGGTGAGGAAGTCGGCAGTGGCAAGATCGGATGCGTGATTGACACCAGCGCCGTAGCCGCCACCGAGGCTTGCCTCGACCGCATCGAAGCAGTCGACGCCCTCACGAACTCCGTCTGCACGCTGAACGTCGAGGCGGTGAGCGAGGCCGCGGCCCTGGATGCCGAAGCGCGCGATGGACGACTCCGCAGCGCCCTCCATGGGCAGCCGGTCTTGGTCAAGGACAACATCGACACCGCGGATCTGCTGACGACGGCCGGCTCACTGGCGCTTGCCGACGAGCCGCCGACAGCCGACGCTCCGTTGGTCACCCGGTTGCGCGAGGCCGGGATGGTGGTGCTCGGCAAGACCAACCTCAGTGAGTGGGCCAACATCCGCGACCCCCACTCGACCTCGGGCTGGAGTGCGTACGGCGGCCTCACCCGCAACCCCGTACGGGCTGAACCGCTCGTCAGGCGGGTCCAGCTCGGGCAGCGGCGCTGCGGTCGCCGCTCGGCTCGCGCCGTACGCGATCGGCACCGAGACCGACGGCTCGATCACGTGTCCGGCCGCGTTCAACGGATGCGTGGGCATCAAGCCGACCGTCGGGCTGCTGCCCGCCGACGGCATCGTCCCGATCTCCGCGTCGCAGGACACCGCAGGGCCGATGGCCACGACGGTGAGCGACGCAGCCGCTCTACTCACGGTGCTGGCCGGCAACGGCACCGACTATGGCGTTCACGCGGCGCCCGGTCGGCTGGCGGGGAAGCGCATCGGGGTCCCGCGCAAGGTGTTCTGGGGCTACAGCGCACTGGCCGACGTACCCGCCGAGCGTGCGGTGCAGATGCTGGCCGCCGAGGGTGCCGTGATCGTCGACGACACCAACCTGGAGTCGATGGTCGACTACTCGTTCGACGACGAGCTGGTGGTGCTGCTGGCTGAATTGAAGGACGGCATGGCTCGCTACCTCGCCACCCGACCGGACGCCGGGCTGAAGACGCTTGCCGACCTGGTGGAGTTCAATCGGCAACACAGCGACGACGAGCTAGCGCACTTCGGTCAGGGCCTCTTCGAGATGGCCGTTGACGGCCCGGACGTTGGGTCGCCGGAGTACGAGCAAGCCCGCGCGGAGTGCCTGCGGCGGGGCCGAGATGACGGCATCGACAAGGTGCTCCGCGAGCATGAGCTCGACGCGCTCGTCACCCCGTCCTACGCCCCGGCGATCCCCATCGACCTCGTGAACGCCGAGCACCACTGGGGGAGCTGCACGCAACCTGCAGCCATGGCGGGCTACCCGCTCGTCACGGTGCCGGCGGCGCTGGCGCACGGCCTGCCCGTCGCCGTCTCCTTCTGGGGCACGGCGGGCAGCGAGGCCGGGCTGATCGAGATCGCGGCCGGCTATGAGGCGGCCCGCGACGCCGACGACGGGCCGCTGCCCGAGCCGACGTACCCCCAGTTCGTCTGAGGCGCTAGGGGCGCCGACCGACGTACGGGGACGGCTTAGGCGCTGAACCCCAGTCGGGTCATCAGGCTCATCGCGTCGTCCGGCGCGTGCACCTTGGCGTCGTTGTCGAAGTACACGTACGTGTCGAGCCCGTTGTCGCTCCACTGCCTGACCTTGCCGGCCCAGCTGTCGAGCGCCTCCTCGGTGTAGCCGCTGACGTAGAGCTCCTCAGCGCCATGCAGCCGCACGTACATGAAGTCCGACGTGACCTCTTCGACGAGCGGCCACTTGCCCGCCGTGTCGGCCACCACCAGCGCGATGTCGTGGCGGCGCAGCAGTGCCACCGCGTCGGGGGTGACGAAGGAGTCATGCCGCACCTCGAGCGCATGGCGGAGCGGTACGTCGGCCTCTGTAGTCACCAGCGCCCGGTCGGTCGGGATCTTCTCATCGTGCTGCGCCGCCAAAGCTGCGGCCTCGCCGGTCGTGCGCGGGAGCAGTTCGAAGAACGCGGCCAACCGGCCGGCGTCGAAACGCAGCATCGGCGGCAGCTGCCACAGCAGCGGTCCGAGCTTCGGCCCGAGCGCCAGCAGCCCCGAGGCGAAGAAGTTCGCCAGCGCCGTTTCAACGCCGGCCAGCTTCTTCATGTGCGTGATGAACCGGCCGCCCTTAACCGCGAAGACCAGGTCATCGGGGGTCTCGGCCCGCCACGACGCGTAGCTCGACGGGCGTTGCAGCGAGTAGAACGAGCCGTTGATCTCGATGGAGTTGAAGCGCTCGCCGGCGTAGGCCAACTCGCGCCGTTGCGCGAGCCCCGAGGGGTAGAAGCTGCCCCGCCACCCGGCGTACCGCCAGCCCGAGATGCCGATCCGCACCGTTGCCACCGCCGCAGCCTATTGCCGCCCGCGGTGGTCGAGCGCGTCGAACTGCCGCTGTTCGAGGCCGGCCCGGCCGAGCCCGCCGGGCTCTCGCGCCTTCGCTTCGCTCTTTGACGGCGCTTCGAGTCCTCGTCGGTCTCTCCCGGGCCTCCGCAGCGTGTGCTGCACACTTGTCGGCGTGGTGGTGCGCAAGGTCGGTGTCGAGGAAGAGCTGCTGCTGGTAGATCCGGCGACCGGGGAGCTCGCCCAGGTGTCGCACCGCGCGCTGACCGCTCACCGGGCGGCCGCGGGTGGCGGCGACGTTGACGACCCCACCGGCCAACACGGCGATGCCGTCAAGCGGCCGTCCGACATCGAGCAGGAGCTGTTCCTCCAGCAGATCGAGACCGCCAGCGCGCCGTGTGCGGATCTTGACGAGCTGACCGACGAGGTGCGGCGTTGCCGGCGCTCTGCCGGCGAGGCGGCGCGGGCCGCCGGGGCCGCCGCGGTAGCCGTCGGCGGACCGGTTCTTGGCGCAACAGAGCTCACCGCCACCCCGAAGCCGCGGTACGAGCGCATCGTCAGTTCGTTCGGTGAGGTAGGGCGGCAAGCCGCCGCATGCGGGATGCACCTGCACGTCGAGGTCGACGACGACGACCAGCGGGTCGGCGTACTCGACCGGATCCGGCCGTGGCTGCCGTTCCTGCTGGCAGTGTCGGCGAACTCCCCGTTCTGGCGCGGAACCGACACGGGATATGCCAGCTGGCGCTCCCAGGTATGGGGCCGCTGGCCCACCGCAGGTCCAGCGGAGCCGTACGGCGACCGGGCGGGCTACGAGGATGTGGTGGCCTCTCTATTGGCGTCCGGGGCCGCCATCGATCGAGGCATGCTGTACTTCGACGCCCGGCTGGCAGCGGCGTACCCAACCGTTGAGATCCGCATCGCTGACGTCTGCACCGAGGTAGACGACACAGTGCTGGTGGCCGCACTGGGACGCGGGTTGGTCGAGACGGCCGCGCGCGAGTGGTCGGCGGGTGTGCCGCCCGCGAGCTGGCGGACCGATCTGCTCCGGGTTGCGCACTGGCGAGCCGCCCAGTTCGGTCTGTCGTCGGGCCTCATCGACCCAGTCAGCCGCGAGCTCGTGCAGGTGCGTGAGGTGTTCGGCTCGTTTGTCGCCCATACGCGCGACGCGCTCGATGAGGCGGGGGATGCCGACGCCGTACACGAGCTGTTCGAGCGGTTGCTGGCGCGAGGGGCCGGAGCCGGCCGGCAACGGGCAGTGGCTGAGGCGTCGGGGGATCTTCCCGCGGTCGTCACCGACCTGCGGGAACGTACCGAAGCGTCCTGGTCCACCGACTGACCCGTCGATCACGCGCTGGCGGGTTTGGGTTGAGGTCACCCCAGCGAGTGCTGCGCACCGTCTGATTGCCGCCGTATACTCCCTCGGTGGCGGTAGCAGATTCGCGTCACGACGCGATCATCGTTGGTGGCCGTGTTGGCGGCGCCTTGACCGCGGCCCGTCTCGCGGAACGGGGAATGTCCGTGCTGGTATTGGAGTCGTCCCACTTCCCGTCGGACACGCTCTCGACGCATTTCTTCCGCGGCGACGGCCTGGTCCGTGGGCTGGCAGAGATAGGTGCGCTCGAGCAGGCACTGGATACCGGTGCTCCTCGGCTGACGCGCGAGTACTTCTATCTCGGTGGACAACCCGAGCCTGACGTCAATCCACCGCAAGAGCCAGGGGAGGTTGGTTTCTGCCTGTCGGTCAGGCGCGAGACCCTCGATGCGCTGGTCGCTGATCGCGTCGCCGCGCTGCCGGGCGTCGACTTCCGCACCGGCACTAAGGCCGTTGACCTCCTACGCCAAGACGGTGCGGTCGCGGGCGTTCGAGACGCCACGGGTCAGGTGCACACTGCGCCGGTGACCGTCGGTGCGGATGGCCGGCGATCGAGCGTCGCTCGCTGGGTCGACGCGGGAGTCGAGCAGTGCCACTCGGCGGCTCGGGTGATGTATTACCGCTACTTCGCAGGCTGGACTGGCCCGGATGGCGGCCCTATCGACGGCCCCGAGTTCTCGCTCAACGGCAATGAGTTGGCGTACGTCTTTCCCAGCGATCGGGGAACTGCCTGTGTGGCACTCACCGTGCCGCTCGAGCACGACAACGAGGGAGCGGCCGCCACGCCGGAGTTTTTCTTGTCGCGTCTAGAAGAGCATCGCGGCCTGTGGCCACGCATTGAAGCGGCGGAACCTCTCGGGAAGATCTTCATCGGACCGCCGCAAGACAGCGTGATCCGGCAAGCGGCGGGGCCGGGCTGGGCCTTGGTCGGGGATGCGGGGACCTACCAGGACCCATGGACCGGATTCGGTATGGACACCGCGGCACGACAAGCCGAGGCACTTGCCGAGGTAGTGACCTCTGATCCGAGCGACTGGAACGACGCCTACGCGACAGCGCGTGACGGCGTGACGCTCGACCGCTTCACGATGACGGTCACCATCGCACCCGATCTGCGTCGCATGCTCGGCTGATCGCAGCGCGAACATGATTGTTTAGGCCTCGAGTCGACGACGTGCGCCTTGGAGGAACCGGGCGCCCTCGACTCGTCGGAACGCCGGCATAGTCGGCAGTCCCGGTGGCGGCGGCCGCGTGCTCATGAGCGTCAGGTGGATGCCTATCCCGAGGAGGAACGCGGTCAACACCTCGTCGTCGACGCCCGCCATGAACGGCGAGCCGCCCATGATCTCGTCGAATCTCGGCGTCTCCGCCCATTCCAGCGCGAACACAGCGGTGTCCCCCCACGTTGGCCCTTCGCGCGCCATGCCCCAGTCGACGATCACCACCGAGCCGTCGGGTCGGATCAGCAGGTTGTCGTTGCGCACATCCCAGTGGCACAGCGTGCCGCCGCTCAGCCAGGCAGGCAGCCGCGCGAGCAGCTGGCGGAGGCTTTCGGCTTCCGGGTCTAACCAGTCCGGCAACGCAGCGAGCTCCTCGGGCGCCGCGTTCTGCAGGGTTGCGGCCCACTTGAGTGCTTGCTCAGCGGCAGCAGTGATCTCAAGTGCGCGTGGCAGCGGGGTGAGCTCGTGGGTCTGCTCCTCGACGGCCGCGAGGACGCGGTCGACGTCGGCCGGGTCGGCCCAGTTCGGGTGGCGCCCGTCGACGTCGTCGAGGATCATCGCCACCCAGTCGCCGTCGTCGTACGTCGCTCGCAGCGTTGCGCGCCATTCCACCGGTTCCAGGACCGACAAGACCGCGGTCTCCGCCCGGAAGAGATCTGGCGTGTTGGGATTGAGGCTTGTGCCGGCAGCCTTGACGAAGGCGCGTGAGCCGTTTGCCAGTCGCAGCCGGGCCGCGCAGCCGGGCGACATGCCCCCGGGTTGGGTCGCCGCATGGACGACCGGCGAGCCGAGCTCACCATCCACCCACTCGCGCACATTCGGGGGGATGCTCGCGTACTCGGCGCGCACGCCGACCGCCCGCAGCGGCGATGCACTGGTCACCGCTCGCTCAGCCTGTCGCGTAGCCACTCCTCGGTGACGTCGAGGTACCACTGCTGGTGGTCGCGCAAGTGCGGGGAGTGCTCGGGCACGGGCCGCGTCTTCGCGACCGCCCAGAACGACCACAGAACTGCGAGCAGTGAGTCAATCGAGCGGGGGTCGACCTCTCGGGTCAGCGGATGCTTATCGAGCAGCGCGTCGGCGTCGAGGCCGTCACCACGCGCCGACAGCAGCACGCAGACCAGGTCGATCCAGGCCGCGCCGACAGCCGGCCAGTTCCAGTCGACGAACCACACCTCGCCGTCGGAGCCGATCAAGACGTTGTCGTCACGCAGGTCAAGATGCACGACGCTGTCGCCGGCCGTGCGCTCGAGCGCCTCGTCGCACAACGCCTCGATGGTGGTCAGCCAGGGGCTGTCTTCCTGAAGTTGCCGGACTTCGGCCAACCGCTCTAAGGCGCCGCCCACCAGTTCGTGAGCAACGGGCTCCAAACCAAGTTCCGCCGGTACGGCGGTGAGCGCGGCGGCCGTCTCAGCCAGCTTGTCCAGCACCAGCCGCAGTTGGTCGGGACGCCACGGTCGACGCGGTGGGGTCGCGTCGACGTACTGGAACCCGAGGATGACCCACTGCAACCCGTCAACGTGGAGGTCACGGTGCCAGAGCAGGGGCGGCGCCCCGATGCCCGGGGGGAGTGCGGTGAGCTTGCGGACCTCTTCGCGGTAGGCGTCGCTCAACGGCCAGCCGTGCAGGGTGTCGTCGGCGCTTGACGCCGCCTTGACGAAGATCCTTCGGCCGTCGGCGAGGTCGAGCCTGGAAGCGAAGCCAGGGGTGAAGCCGGTCCCCGCTGACTCTGAGCCAATTACGGCGGCGCCGGCCAGGCCTTCGATCACCTGCTGCACCGACGAGGGGAGCTGGTTCCAGGTCGGTCGCCGAGCGGTTGCCCGCACCGGGATCGTCACCCCAGTGCGGGTGGTGACGGAGTCGAGCTGCCACGCCAGGTCGGACATGCCACGCGATCTTGTCAGGTGCTGCCGGGCCCCAGCACCTCCTTTTCGCCTGCGGAGAGGGCGCCGTGGGAGGATGAGGTAGTGCCTCAGTTCCCTGTGTCGGCGCCGCCACCTGGGCGGACGGACCCGTCGATCCTGCGGAACTTCTGCATCATCGCGCACATCGACCACGGCAAGTCCACGCTCGCTGACCGGATGTTGCAACTGACCGGTGTCGTCGAAGGGCGCGCCATGCGGGCGCAGTACCTCGACCGGATGGACATCGAGCGCGAGCGCGGCATCACGATCAAGAGCCAGGCGGTCCGGCTGCCGTGGACCGCAAGCAGCGGCGACAGCGCGGGTACGACCTTCGTGCTCAACATGATCGACACGCCCGGCCACGTCGACTTCACCTACGAGGTCAGCCGCTCGCTGGAGGCGTGCGAAGGCGCCGTCCTGCTCGTCGACGCGGCCCAGGGCATCGAGGCCCAGACGCTCGCCAACCTCTACCTGGCGCTCGAAGCCGACCTGCACATCATCCCCGTGCTCAACAAGATCGACCTGCCGAGCGCCCAGCCGGAGAAGTACGCCGCCGAGATCGCCCACATCATCGGCTGCGATCCCGACGACGTACTGCGTGTGTCGGCGAAGACCGGCGAGGGCGTCGAGGCGCTGCTCAACCGCATCGTGGCGGAAGTCCCCGCCCCCAAGGGTGACCCCGACGCGCCGCCCAGGGCGCTCATCTTCGACTCCATCTACGACACCTACCGCGGCGTCGTCACCTACGTGCGCGTCATCGACGGCAGGCTCAGCCACCGCGACCGCATCAAGATGCTGTCGACCGGAGCGGTGCACGAGATGCTCGAGGTGGGCGTGATCTCACCGGAGCCGACGAAAGCCACCGAGATCTCCGTGGGCGAGGTCGGCTACCTCATCACCGGCGTCAAGGAGGTGCGGCAGTCCCGCGTCGGCGACACCGTGACCTCGGCGGTGCGCGGCGCGACCGAAGCGCTCGGCGGTTATCGGCACCCCAACCCGATGGTGTACGCCGGCCTGTACCCGATGGACGGCGACGACTACCCAACCCTGCGCGACGCCCTCGACAAGCTGCAGCTCAACGACGCCGCGCTGATGTACGAGCCGGAGACCTCCGGTGCGCTCGGGTTCGGCTTCCGCTGCGGCTTCCTCGGGCTGCTGCACATGGAGATCGTCCGCGAGCGGGCTGGAGCGCGAGTTCAACCTCGACCTGATCTCGACAGCCCCGAACGTCGTCTACCGCGTGGTGATGGAGGACGGCTCGCAGGTGACCGTCACCAACCCCAGCGAGTACCCCGGCGGCAAGATCGCCGAGGTGTACGAGCCGGTCGTGCGGGCGACGATCCTCTCGCCGTCCGACTTCATCGGGGTCATCATGGACCTCTGCCAGACCCGCCGCGGCTCGCTGCAGGGGATGGAGTACCTGTCGGCGGACCGGGTCGAGCTGCGCTACGTCGTGCCGTTGGCCGAGATCGTCTTCGACTTCTTCGACGCGCTGAAGTCACGCACCAAGGGCTACGCGTCGCTGGACTACGAACCGATCGGCGAGCAGGCAAGCGACCTGGTGAAGGTCGACGTACTGCTGCACGGCGACCCGGTCGACGCGTTCTCGGCGATCGTGCACCGCGACACCGCCTACACGTACGGCGTCGGGCTCGCGCAGAAGCTCAAGGACCTCATCCCGAGGCAGCAGTTCGAGGTGCCGATCCAGGCGGCGATCGGGGCGCGCGTCATCGCCCGCGAGACGATCAGGGCGATTCGCAAGGACGTGCTCGCCAAGTGCTACGGCGGCGACATCACCCGCAAGCGCAAGCTGCTCGAGAAGCAGAAGGAGGGGAAGAAGCGGATGAAGATGGTCGGCCGGGTCGAGGTGCCGCAAGAGGCGTTCATCGCCGCCCTCAACACGTCGGAGCCGGCCGAGAAGGCCCGGCGCTGACCTCCGCTGCTTACGGTCGCGGCGGGTATGCGGCTCTCGCGCCTGTCGCTGCGCTCCTTTACGGCGCTTCGAGTCCACACCCGCCACTCCTTCAACCGTGGCGGCGGCCAATGAACCAGAGGGGGAGTCGTGACGTTGCCGTACGACGTGCCGCCGGGGCTGCTGGAGCAGGCGGAGCTTGGCCCCGACTGGGCGGACTGGCTCGACCGGCTGCCCGCGCTGTTTCACTCCGTGATTGCCGATTGGGCGCTGGCCTACGACGGACCACCGAGGCATGGGTACTGCTCTCTCGTCGCGCCCGTGCGCACGCCGGCTGGGTTGCCCTCGATGCTCAAGGTGACGTTCGACGGTGACGAGGAGTCGCTGCACGAGGCGGTCGCCCTCCAGCACTGGAACGGCCGTGGCACAGTAGTGAAGCTGCTGCGAGCCGACCCCCACCGGCGGGCGCTGTTGCTCGAGCGGCTCCACGTCCGAGACCTTTCCGCCATCGACGACCTCGCCGCATGCGAGCTGGTGGCTGAGTTCTACCGGCGGCTGCACGTGCCCGCGCTGCCCCAGCTGCGCACGGTCACGTCGTACGTTGAGCGGTGGGTCGACGCGCTGACCACGCTGCCGCGGAACGCGCCGATTCCGAGGCGACTCGTCGAGCAGGCAACGTCGCTGGGTCGGGAGTTCGTGGCCGACCCGGCGAGCGTTGGCGTGATCGTGCACGGCGACCTGCACTACGAGAACGTGCTGGCCGGTGATCGGGAGCCGTGGCTGGTAATCGACCCCAAGGCGATGTCGGGCGACCCGCATTACGAACCCGCGCCGATGCTGTGGAACCGGTGGGATGAACTGGTGGCAACCGGTAACGTCCGTGAAGCGGTGCGCCGTGCGCTTCCACACGCTGGTGGACGTCGCGGGCGACTGGGTCGTCGTGCCCTCGACGCGATTCGGTCGGAACGCGCCCGCGACTGGGTCGTCGTGCGGATGGTGCTCAACGCCAACTGGTCGATTGAGGACGCGCAGCGAGCCGAGCGCGCCTTGGATGCGGATGAACGGGACTGGATCACGAGGTGCATCGCCATAGCGAAGGCGGTGCAGGACTGACCCCGCATTGGAAGAACGCTCCGTGACCGACGTAACCCTCGTGAATGCAAGGAGGGGGCGCTTCTCCAGCTACTGTTGAGGTGTCGGCCCGCACCAGTTCTGCCTCGGGCCGGGCTTTCTATGTCGACCCCCACGCGCTGCGGTCTACGGCCGCCCGGGCAGGACGACCCTTCAACGTTTCGGAGTACTTATGGCGGCCCGCCGCCCTCTCAGCACGCCTTCCCCTTCGTCCACAGTCTCGCCTCGCCAGGAGGCGCCAACCACCTTCGCATCGCTCGGCGTGCCCAAAGCCCTGGTAGCCGGGCTCGCAGCGCAGGGCATCACCGCCCCATTCCCCATCCAGGCAGCCACGCATCGCCGTTGGGGCTGCCTGCCCGACGGGCTGGCCGGGCGTGACGTGCTCGGCCGCGGCCGCACCGGCTCGGGCAAGACCTATGCGTTCGCGCTTCCGATCCTGGCCCGGCTGGCCGCGAGCCCCTCACAGCGCCGTCCGAGCCGCCCCGTGCGCTCGTCTTGGCACCCACCCGCGAGCTCGCGTCGCAGATCGACGCGGTGATCGCCCCGCTGGCCAGGCGACTCGGCCTACGCACCCTTACCGTCTTCGGCGGAGTGGGCGCGGCCCCGCAGATCGCCGGCCTGCGAGCCGGCGTCGACATCGTCGTCGCCTGTCCAGGCCGCCTGACCGACCACGTCCAGTCAGGTCACGCCCGCCTCGACGCGGTCGAGATCACCGTTCTCGACGAGGCCGACCATATGGCCGACCTGGGCTTCCTGCCCGTCGTACGGCGATTGCTCGACACCACGCCGTCCTCGGGGCAGCGGATGCTGTTCTCAGCCACCCTCGACCGCGGCGTCGACGTCTTGGTGAACCGCTACCTCACCAACCCGGTGACGCACAGCGTCGACTCGGAGCGCTCCCCGGTCTCCGCCATGACCCATCACGTGCTGCACGTCAGGCACGGCTGCCGGGTGCCGGTGCTCGTCGACCTCGTGTCGGCTCCCGGCCGCACGCTTGTCTTCACCCGCACCAAGCACGGCGCCAAGGCTCTCACTCGTCAGCTCGTCGCCTCCGGAGTTCCGGCCATCGAGCTGCACGGGAACCTGTCCCAGTCGGCGCGCACCCGCAACCTCAGCTCGTTCTCCCAGGGCCGGGCGGAGACGCTCGTGGCCACCGACATCGCCGCCCGCGGGATCCATGTCGACGACGTCGCCCTGGTGGTGCACGCCGACCCACCGGTCGAGCACAAGGCCTACCTACACCGGTCCGGCCGCACCGCACGCGCCGGCGCCTCGGGAACCGTTGTCACGTTGATGACCGACGCGCAGGTCAGCGACGTACGAAGCCTCACTCGCAAGGCAGGCATCAAGCCCATGATCACCCGGACTGACCGCCGGCGACCCGCTGCTGGCCCAGATCGCGCCGGGCGAGCGCACGTACGTCGAGCCACCCCGCCGCGCGGCCGTGCCGAGCGACGGCAGCTCGCGGCGGCGTGCCGGCGGCGGAGGCGGTTCGCGGCGAGGCGACCGGCGGCGCACTGCCGCGGCGCCGAACGGGAACTCTGCCCACACCGCACGTCCAGGAGCCGGTGGCCGGCGAGGAGCGACGAGAACCGGTGGTGCGTCAGGCGCTGTGCCGTCGGCGGCGGCCTTCTCCGCCGCCACCCGCGGCCGAACCGGGAAGCGCTGACGGCTATTGCGTGGTCGCCGTACGTCTGGGTTTGCGACAATGAGCGCTATGCCCGCCACAGTCCTGTCGATCAACGTCGGCCGTCCCGTCGACGTGCCCTGGGCAGCGCCGGTGGGGCGTACGTCGATCAACAAGCGCGCCGTCGCCGGACCGGTGCGGGCCGAGCAGCTCGGCCTGGTGGGTGACGAGGTCTCGGACACCAAGCACCACGGCGGCATTGACCAGGCGGTCTACGTGTATGCCCGCGAGGACCTCGACCTGTGGAGCGAGCGCATCGGCCGGCCAATCGAGAACGGCCAGTTCGGCGAGAACCTGACCACGCTGGGCATCGACGTCAACCAGGCGCTGCTGGGCGAGCGGTGGCGGATCGGCTCTGCGCTGTTCGAGGTGGCTGAGGTGCGCATCCCCTGCAACACCTTCAAGAACTGGCTCGGCACGCTCGGTGTCGACAACACCGCCTGGGTGAAGCGGTTCACCGCCGAGGGGCGGCCCGGACCCTACCTGCGGGTGCTCGAGCCGGGCGCGCTGACGGCAGGCGACGAGGTGAGCGTCGTACACCGCCCCGCCCATGACATCACCGTCGCGACGATGTTCCGCGCCTTCACCACCGACAGGTCGCTGCTGCCGCGGCTGCTGGAGGTCGGCGAGTCGTTGGCGGCCAAACCGCGCGCCGCAGCCGAGAAGGCGGCGCACAGCGCAGCCAGCACGCACAGCGCAGCCAGCGCGCAGAGTCGTAGGCACCGCACACCTACCGCGGGCTAGCGCTCTGCTCTAGGTTCTTTCCTATGGTGGACTCGGCTGAAGCGCAGGCGATCATTGACGGTCGGCCCCCCTCCGTGGGACGGATGTTCTTCGACCGGGTGGCGGCGACCCCTGACCGGGAGGCGTTCAGCTATCCCGTCGACGACAGTTGGACGTCGGTCACGTGGCAGCAGACCGGTGAGCGGGTCACGAGGATCGCGGCCGGGCTGATCGCGCTGGGAGTCGAACCCGAGCAGCGTGTGGCCATCGCCTCGGGCACCCGCTACGCGTGGATCCTCGCCGACCTGGCGATCATGTCGGCCGGAGCGGCTACCACGACCGTCTACCCCTCGACGTTGCCCGAGGAGGTCACCTACATCGTCGGCGACTCCGACTCCCGGGTGGTCTTCGCCGAAGACGACAGCCAGGTGGCGAAGCTGCGGGAGCGGCGGGCCGACGTACCAGCTCTGCTGAAGGTCGTGGTGTTCGAGGGCACAGCTGACGACGACTGGGTGATCTCGCTCGACGACCTGGAGCAGCAAGGGGCCAAGCTGCTGGCCGAGCAGCCCGATGTGGTCGAACAACGGGTGGCGGCGACCACGCCCGACGACCTCGCCACGCTGATCTACACGTCCGGCACCACGGGGCGCCCAAAGGGCGTGCGGCTCCGGCACTCGGCGTGGACCTACGAGGGTGCCGCGATCGACGCACTGCGCATCTTGTCGGCCGAGGACGTCCAGTTCCTGTGGCTGCCGTTGGCGCACTCCTTCGGCAAGGTGTTGGTGACGGCCCAGCTGGCGATCGGGTTCCCGACGGCCGTCGACGGACGGGTCGACAAGATCATCGACAACCTGGCGATCGTGCGGCCGACCTTCATGGGAGCCGCGCCCCGCATCTTCGAGAAGGCCCATGCCCGGGTCACCACCATGGCGGCCTCCGAGGGTGGGGCGAAGAAGAAGATCTTCGACCAGGCGTTCAAGGTGGGGCGTGAGGTGGCGCGCAAGCGGCTCGCTGGCGAGAAGGTGCCTCCTCACCTTGCGGCGCAGCACAGGCTGTTCGACCGGCTGGTGTTTGCCAAGGTTCGCGACCGCTTCGGCGGGCGGGTGCGGTTCTTCATCTCCGGCGCCGCGGGGCTCAACCGCGACATCGCCGAGTGGTTCTACGCCGCCGGCATCTTGATTCTCGAGGGCTACGGCCTCACCGAGACGTCGGCGGGAACGTGTGTCAACCTTCCGCAGCAGTTCAAGCTCGGCACGGTCGGGCTGGTGTTCCCCGGCACGGAGGTGAAGATCGCGTCCGACGGTGAGCTGCTGGTCAAGGGGCCCGGCGTCATGGACGGCTACCACAACCTCGACGACGCCACCCAGCAGACGCTCCAGGACGGCTGGGTCCACACCGGAGACATCGGCGAGATCGACGACGAGGGCTTCGTGCGCGTCACCGACCGAAAGAAGGACCTGTTCAAGACTTCCGGAGGCAAGTACGTCGCTCCGCAGAGCATCGAAGGCCAGTTCAAGGCGGTATGCCCCTACGTCAGCCAGTTCGTCGTGCACGGCAGTGAGCGACCGTTCTGTTCAGCGCTCGTAACCCTCGACCCCGACGCGATCGAGCCCTGGGCCAGCCAGCATGGGCTGGGGGGCACGTCGTACGGCGAGATCGTGACGTCTGAGCAGGCCCTCGCGATGGTGCAGGGGTACGTCGATCAGCTCAACTCGCAGCTCAACCGGTGGGAGACGATCAAGCGGTTCGTGGTGCTGGACCGCGACCTGTCGATAGAAGACGGCGAAATCACCCCGAGCATGAAGGTCAAGCGCAAGGTCGTCGAAGACCACTACCGCGAGCAGCTCGACGCCCTCTACACCTAACGCCCCTCCACAAGAGCCGCCTGGTTGTGGGAACCCGCGGAAACCCTGACCGAAGTCTCGGTTTCGGTCGTTCAGCGCCACTGAAACGGCACTTAGGTCAGGACTTCGGCACGATCTAGCTTGCCGCCGGGGGACAATGGGGCCATGCCGTCGACGCTGCCTGAGGGGCAAGCCGCGCCGCGGGACGGCGCGCTGCCACCCGATGCCGTTGCAGCCCTCGGCACCCGGTCCTTCGGCTGCTATGTCCACGTGCCGTTTTGCGCCGTCCGGTGCGGCTACTGCGACTTCAACACCTACACGGCCCTCGAGCTTGGCAACGCCCCTGGAGCGTCGCGGGACACCTACGCTGAGGCGGCGGTCGCTGAGATCGCCCTCGCCCGGGAGGTGTTGGGCGAGCGGGCGGTGCCTCTGGACACGGTCTTCTTCGGGGGCGGTACGCCGACCCTGCTACCAGCCGCAGACCTGGTGTCGATCGTTGCGGCGCTTCGGCGAGAGTTCGGCCTCAGCCCGGACGCCGAGGTGACCACCGAGGCCAACCCCGACAGCGTCACCCCGGCAGACCTTGAGACGCTGCGCGCCGGGGGCATCAACCGGATCTCCTTCGGGATGCAGTCGTCGGTCCCGTCGGTGCTCGCCACGCTCGACCGCACCCACGACCCGGCGCGGTTCCCCTCGGTTGTGCGGTGGGCGCGCAGCGCCGGCTTCGACCAGGTCAGCCTGGACCTGATCTACGGCACACCCGGTGAGTCCCTGGACGACTGGCACGCAAGCGTCAACGCCGCGGTTGCTCTCGAACCCGACCACGTGAGCGCCTACGCGCTGATCGTCGAGCAGGGTACGGCGTTGGCCCGGCGCATTGCCCGCGGCGATCTGCCGGCGCCTGACGACGACGACGTCGCCGACAAGTACGAACTCGTCGACGACTCTCTGGCCGCTGCCGGATACGAGTGGTACGAGGTCTCCAACTGGGCACGCGGCGAGAGGTCGACCTGTCGGCACAACCTCGGCTACTGGCAGGGCTCGGACTGGTGGGGGTCGGACCCGGCGCCCACTCCCACGTCGGCGGTGTGCGCTGGTGGAACGTGAAGCACCCAGCTGCCTATGCGGCCCGGTTGGCGGCGGTCGAGAGTCCCGCCGCGGGACGCGAGGTGTTGGACGCCGGCACCCGACGGGTCGAGCGGGTGCTGTTGGAGACTCGACTCGCCACCGGCCTGCCCCTTGAGGTACTCGACGACGAAGGGCTGGCCGCCGTACCAGCGTTGGTTGCCGACGGTCTCGCCGAAGTCTGGCCAGCCGACGCAGGGCGAGCTGCGGAGCGTCTCGTGTTGACGCGGCGCGGTCGGCTCCTCGCCGACGCTGTGGTCCGGACGCTGCTGCCGTGACCCACTCCGCCCTCGACCTGTCAGGGCGCACGGACCTATTGCACGCTCAAGTCACCCTGACAAGTCGCGAGAGGCGGCGGGGGGTTACTTGATGAAGCGGAACGTCAAGGGGTAGCGGTAGTCCTCGCCCCGGGAGGCGGCCAATCGTAGCCAGCAAGATCACGATCAACACCACGATTGCGGCGATGCCGAGCACCGGGAGTATGACGAACGCCCCCAGCGTGAACGTGACGAAGATGAAAGCCATCGCAACGGCGAAGTAGAGCAGCAGCGTGATCTGAAAGTTCAGCGACTCGATGGCGTGGCGCCGCACGAAATCCGAACGGCCGCCCATGTACAGCAGCACTGCAAGCGGCGCGAGGAAGCCCATTGCGATGACGGCTGCGACCAGCGACCCGATGTGCGCCGCCATCGCCCAGTTCCGCTCCTCGTTCGGCGCGAGGGCGCCGCTGCCGGGCGGGTCGGGCAGTGTGGGCTGAGCCATGGTCCATCCTCGCTGACGTACGGCGGCTGGGGAAGGGTCCGCGCCGGATCTGAGCGATTATCGCCGGTTTGTTCCGAATCCCGAAAACCGTAAGGAACCGCGCTGATTTCCGCCGCACGGCCGGCCGGCGATGTCGCTCCGCGCGGAGCGTGAAGGCGGATCGTCGACAACGCCGAAGGGGCGCCCCGCCTAGTAGAGTTGGCACTCAGTACGCCGGAGTGCCAGCCATGACGAGGAGGCCCGCATGCTGGACGATCGCAAGCTCGACGTGCTGCGTGCCATCGTCGAGGACTATGTGCACACCCAGGAACCGGTGGGGTCGAAGGCCCTGGTGGAGCGGCACCACCTGGAGGTGTCGCCAGCCACCGTGCGCAACGACATGGCGGCGCTGGAAGAGGAGGGGTTCATCACCCAGCCGCATACCAGCGCTGGACGCATCCCAACCGACAAGGGATACCGGCTCTTCGTCGACAAGCTGACCAGCATCAAGCCGATGACCGGTGCTGAGAAACGGGCCATCGCCACCTTCCTGCAGGGTGCGGTCGACCTCGATGACGTCGTACACCGCAGCGTGCGCCTGCTGGCACAGCTGACGCAGCAGGTGGCGATCGTGCAATATCCGACACTCGCTCGCTCGACCGTGCGGCACGTCGAGCTTGTCACGCTGTCGAGCTCGCGGCTGCTGCTCGTCTTGATCACCAGCGCCGGCCGGGTCGAACAGCGCGTCGTCGAGCTGCCCAAACCGCTACCCGACGACGTCGTCGCCGACGTTCGCGCCAGGCTCAACACCTGCGCCGTCGGTCAGCGGCTTTCGGAGGCTGCCGTTCGGGTGACGTCGCTGCCGGACCAGGCCCACGCCGCCGACAAGGCAGCGGTCACCCAGATCGTGGCGGTGTTCGCCGAGGCGGTGGCCGACGAGCGCACCGACGAGAAGGTCGCCATCGGCGGCACGGCAAACCTGACCCGGTTCGGCGACGACTTCGACCGGTCGATCAAGCCGCTCCTCGAGGCGCTCGAGGAGCACGTCGTACTGCTCAAGTTGCTGGGGGAGGCGACCAGCCCCAGCCTGGTCACCGTACGCATCGGTCACGAGGTTCCGCACAAGCAGCTCGCATCGACGTCGGTCGTCGCCACCGGCTACGGACCCGAGGAGCAGCCGCTGGCCACCCTCGGCGTGGTGGGGCCGACCCGGATGGACTACCCGGGGTCGATGGCCGCCGTACACGCCGTCGCCCGCTACGTCAGCCAGATCCTCTCCGAAGCCTGATCGCCGACTCATGCAACCGTCCCCAAGAAATGCTGGAGCATGACCCAAGACCTCTACGCGACCCTCGGTGTCTCGCGCAACGCGAGCCCCGAGGAGATCAAGAAGGCCTACCGCAAGCTGGCCCGCCAGCTGCACCCCGACGTCAACCCTGACGAGGCCATCCAGGAGCGCTTCAAGGAGGTCACCCGCGCCTACCACGTGCTGAGCGACCCCCAGAAGCGTGAAATGTACGACCTGGGTGGCGATCCGCTGTCGGCGAGCGGGGCGGGGGCCGGCTTCGGGGCGGGGTTCTCGTTCACCGACATCATGGACGCGTTCTTCGGTCAGGGTGCGCGGCAGCGGGCGGGGTCCGCGCCCGCGTACCCGCCGCGGTCAGGACGCCCTGATCCGGGTGTCGCTCGACCTCGCCGAAGCGGCATTCGGCGCCGAGAAGGAGCTGAAGGTCGACACGGCCGTCACCTGCTCCCGTTGCAGTGGGGCCGGCACAAGTCCTGGTACGTCGTTGGCCCCGTGCAGCACCTGCAGCGGCCGCGGGGAGATCAGCCATGTGCAGCGGTCGTTCCTCGGCGAGGTTCGCACGATGCGGCCCTGCCCCACCTGCCGGGGTTCGGCACCGTCATCCCCGACCCGTGCAGCGAGTGCTCAGGAGACGGTCGGGTGCGGGCTCGCCGAGCCGTTCACGTGTCGGTTCCTGGCGGCGTCGACACCGGAACCCGGATCCAGCTCAGCGGAGAAGGCGAGGTCGGCCCCGGCGGAGGACCAGCCGGTGACCTCTTCGTCGAGATCAACGTCGCCCCGCACCCGGTCTTCACTCGGCACGGCGACGACCTGCTCTGCACGATCACGGTCCCGATGACCAGCGGCGGCGCTCGGCACCACGGTCGAGCTGCCGACGCTCGAGGCCGACGTCGCGTCGACTGACAACTCCGACATCGAGCGGTCGCTGCCGCTGGAGATCCGGCCGGGCATCCAGTCCGGTGAGCAGCTCGTGGTCCGCGGACGCGGCGTACCCCGCCTGCGCCGAACCGGCCGCGGCGACGTCGTCGCGACAGTCGTCGTCGAGACCCCCACCCGGCTCGACAAGCAGCAAACCGAGCTGCTGCGGCAGCTCGCGGCGTTACGTGAGGAGGAGGAGCCTGTACCGACGGTCGACGGCCGGCCCAAGGGGGTGTTCGACCGGTTCAGGGACGCCTTCGGCGGTGGCCGGTGACGACTTGTCAGTCTGTAGCGGACATGCTCAGGCGGCGGGCGTTCTGACAGGTCTGGGGAGATCGGCATGACGTTGCCGGTGTTCGCCGTCGACGCTGCCGCACTGGCTGCGCGCTCCGTCGAACTGGCCGGTGACGAGGGCCGCCACGCCGTGGTGGTGCGCCGGATCAGGGTCGGCGAGCACGTCGTGCTCACCGACGGCGCTGGACACGGCGCTGAGTGCGTCGTGACGTCGCTTGGCAAGCACAGCCTGGTTGCTGATGTGCTGGTACGTCGGTCCGAACCGTTGCCGTCACCCCGGCTGGTCGTCGTACAGGCGCTCGTGAAAGGCGAGGCGGCTGAGCTGGCCGTCGACCTGTTGACCCAGGTGGGTGCCGACGCGATCGTGCCGTGGGCCGCTTCGCGCAGCGTGGTGACGTGGCGCGGTGAGCGTGGCGACAAGGCGCTGGGCAGGTGGCGGTCGACGGCGCGCGAAGCGGCGAAGCAGTCGCGTCGGCTGCGGTTCCCGGTCGTGGAGCCGCTGCACTCGACCGGGAGGTCGCTGCCCTGCTGGGTGGCGCCGCTGCCTTGTGTTGCACGAGGGCGCCCCGGCGCCGCTCTCAGGCGTTGAGGTGCCTGCATCGGGTGACGTGGTCTTGGTCGTCGGCCCCGAAGGTGGCGTGTCGGACGACGAGCTGGCCGAGTTCGCGGCGGTTGGCGCTCAGGCCGTGCGGCTCGGGCCGACGGTGCTGCGCGCCTCGGCAGCTGGAGCAGTGGCCGCAGGCGTGCTGCTCAGCCGCACCGACCGCTGGCGAGCGCCGAAACCCTGACCGAAGTCGGTGCTGAGGCGCGAAAAGCACCGTTGGACCGGGACTTCGGTCAGGGTTTCGGTCGGTGCTTGGACTCCACCGACTCCCCGTAGGGCGGTTCACTGGAGGATCAGCGGACGGTGAAGGTCTTGTCGTCGATGAACGTCGGGCTGCCGTCCTTGGCGCTGGACTCGAACGCGCGGATGGTGTACGTGCCCGGGTCGAGCCGTCCCAGTTCGATCGTGAACGGGGCCCACTCATAGGCCCCGGCCATCGTGTACCCGCTGTCGATGACCTTGCCGTCCGCGTCGAGCAGCTCCAGTTGAGGTTGCCCTCAAAGACGTTGGCCGACCCCTTGACGGTGACGGGGCTGTCGACGGTCTCACCCTCGACCGGTGACGTGATGGACACCATGGCGCGGACCAGTTCCGGCTGCAAGGCGACAGGCGTCGCCACCCGAGCGCGCGCGTCGATGTCGGCGCCGTTGTAGGTGAAATCGACGGGGCCCTCTACGCCGGCCGTCGCCAGCAGGGCCTGAACTGCCCAGGAGTTCGTCGTCCATGTCGACGCGCGCCGAGGGTGCGCGCTCGATGTCGGCGTCGCCGTCCAAGCTGATTGTCGTGTTGCCGTTTCGCTGCTCGGTGATGCTCTTGACCTCGACTCCTGTTGGCCAACCGGATGTTGTAGTCGGGGTCGAGCGGTGCCGAGGTGAAGAACTCGCGGACGGCCGCAACCGCGCGCGAGTCGCCATTCAACGAGACTCGTGTGGAGTTCGGGGTACAAGCGGGGCATCAGTCTGGGGTTGCTAGGCGTTGGTCCGACGTAGTAGATCGTGAGTTGTTCGTAGGCCGGGGCATTCGTCGCGCTTGGCTCGGCCGTCGGCGTCGTCGGCGTCGGTGAGTCGACGGTCGGTTCAGTCGTGACGTCGGTCTGGCCGGCAGTCGTGTCGCGCTTGCGGCCGGCGTACGACTTGGGTCTGCGCCCTGGTCGCCGACCACCACAACGGCGGTGATCACAGCGGCGGTCGCGGCGGCTGCACCAAGCGCGCCGAGCATCCATGTCGACCGCCTCCCGTTGAGATTCGTCCGGGTGGACCCCGCGTAAAACCTCCGCGCTGGGTCGGACGAATCGCTGAGGGGAGAGGGGACAGCGCCGGTGCGCTGCTGGATCGAGCGCAGCGCGTCGGGGCTCGGTTGGACCTCCGCGGCCTCGGCCGACAGCGCCTGGCGCAGCAGCTCGGCGGTGGCATCTGAGTCTGAGTCGTACGGCGAGTTGGTCGGTGTCATGGCGAATCCTCGAGGCTGGAGCGGAGGGCGGTCATGCCGCGGGAGGCGTGGCTCTTGACGGCTCCGCGGCTGATGCCGAGGGTGGCGGCGATGTCGGCTTCGGGCAGGTTGCCGTAGTACCGCAGCACCAGCACCTCGCGTTGCCGGGTCGGCAGCCGGTGCAGCGCATCGATGACGGCGGCACGCGACTCAGCGGCCAGCGCGTGCTGCTCGGCGCTCGGCGACACCTCCACCTCGGTCGAGCTGTGCTTGTCGGCGACCCGGTGGTGCCGTTGCGACGAGCGGGCCCGGTTGACGACCGTACGGCGCAGGTATCCGACCGCCTTCTCCGGCTCGCGCAGCCGCCGCCACTTGTCGTGCATGGCCACGAACGAGTCCTGCACGATCTCTTCCGCCTCGCCGCTGGACCGGACCAGCAGCGCCGCGAGCCTGACCAGCTCGGCGTAGTGGGCGGCGTACAGCGTGGTGACCGCCTCGTCGGCGTCCCACCCTGACGTCATCGCCGTCCCTCTCCGCGTGGAAGCCTTCAGCACGGCGGTCATACCCCATCCACGCCTGGCTCCGCCCAGCGGTTTACATGATCGCGCACTCTCTTGCGCTGGACCGTCATCTTCTGACCGGTGTGGGTAAGGAACGGGCATGGCTGACGAATCATGCTTGTTCTGCCGGATCATCGCCGGCGAGCTCCCCACCGAACGAGTGGCTGAGACCGGCTCCGCGCTCGCGTTCCGCGACATCAGCCCGCAGGCGCCGGTGCACGTGCTGGTCATCCCCAAGACGCACCAGCCGACGCTGCCCGAGCTCGCCGAGGCCGACCCTGAGGCGGCTCTCGAGGTACTGCGACTGGCTCGGCAGGTGGCCGAGCAGGAGGGCGTCGGCGACGGCTACCGGCTGGTGGCCAACAACGGTGCTGGCGCCCAACAGTCGGTGTTCCACGCCCACGTCCACGTGCTCGGCGGTCGCGAGTTCACCTGGCCCCCGGGATAGGGCCGCAGGCCGGGGAGGACCGACGGGGGACTCGAAGCGCCGTCAAAGAGCGCAGCGAAGGCGCGAGAGCCACCGGCGGGCTGAGGTCGGCCGGGACGTAAGCGCCGTCCTGGGCCCGGCGGATCGACCTCCGGCTGGGTAGCGGCCGACCGGACCGGCGCCTGGTCGGCGTGGAGGCCGTAACATTGGGCGCACGATGACAGATACCCAACTGCCACGACATACGGTCGTCATCCCCAACAGCATTCCCGTCGTCGCCGTGCTCGGGCCGGGTGATGAGTTCCTGAACCTCATCGAGCGTGAGTTCACCGCCGAAGTCCACGTGCGCGGCAACGAGGTCAACCTCAGCGGCGACCGCGGCGAAGTCGCGCTGATCGAGCGGCTCCTCGACGAGCTCGTCGCGATGGTCCGCACCGGCCAGGGCCTCACCGCCGAGACCGTCGAACGGGTCATCGGCATGCTGCGCGCCGAGACGCAGGAGCGACCGGCCGACGTACTGACGCTGAACATCTTGAGCAACCGCGGCCGTACGATCCGGCCCAAGACGCTCAACCAGAAACGGTACGTCGACGCGATCGACAAGCACACTGTCGTGTTCGGCATCGGGCCGGCCGGCACCGGCAAGACCTACCTCGCCATGGCGAAGGCTGTGCAGTCGCTGCAGGCCAAGCAGGTCAACCGCATCATCTTGACCCGCCCGGCCGTCGAGGCGGGCGAGCGCCTCGGCTATCTGCCCGGCACGCTCAGCGAGAAGATCGACCCGTACCTGCGCCCGCTGTACGACGCGTTGCACGACATGCTCGACCCCGAGACGATCCCGAAGCTGCTTACCGCCGGCACCATCGAGGTGGCCCCGCTCGCCTACATGCGCGGAAGGACCCTCAATGATGCGTTCATCATCCTCGACGAGGCGCAGAACACCTCACCTGAGCAGATGAAGATGTTCCTGACTCGGCTCGGGTTCGGCTCCAAGATGGTGGTCACCGGTGACGTCACCCAGGTCGACCTGCCCACCGGCACGAAGAGCGGACTGCGGGTGGTGCAGGAGATCCTCGACGGCATCAAGGACGTGAACTTCTGCTGGCTGACCAGCTCCGACGTCGTCCGGCACAAGCTCGTCGGCAAGATCGTCGCGGCCTACGACACCTACGAAGCGGCGACGCAGCCTGGGCGCACCTCCCAGCCGGGTCGTACGTCGTTCGCCGAGGGCCGAGCGTGGAGAGCCGGGCCGAGGGCCGATGAGCGTCGAGGGCATAGTCGGGACCAGATGAGCGTCGAGGTCCTCAACGAGTCAGGTGTCGAGGTCAACGTCGCGGACTTCGTCAAGTTGGCCCGCTTCACGCTGAGCCGCCTGCGGGTGCATCCGCAGGCCGAGCTCTGCCTCAAGCTCGTCGACGAGGCGACGATCACCGAGTTCAACCGGCGCTGGATGGGCAACGACGGCCCTACCGATGTGTTGTCGTTCCCCATGGACGAGCTGCGTCCTGGGCGCGACGGCGACCCCTCCGACGAGGGCATCCTCGGCGACCTGCTGCTGTGTCCGCAGTACGCCGCCGCCCAGGCGCCGACGTACTCTCGGACGGCCGATGACGAGATGCACCTGCTGACGATCCACGGCATCTTGCACCTGCTGGGGTACGACCACGGCGAGCCGGCCGAGGAACGGGAGATGTTCACGCTGCAAGCCCGGCTGCTGTCGGAGTGGCAGGGGGTCAAGAGCGGTGAGGACGTCGAATGACCTCAGGTGACCCCACCTGGCTGCTCGTCGCCGTTGCCCTGATCCTCGTCGCTGCGCTGCTCGCCAGCGCCGAGACCGCGTTGTCAGCTGTCTCCCGCGTCCGTGCCGAGCAGTTGCTGCGGGAGGGGCGCTCCGGCGCGGCCAGGCTCGCGTCGATCCTCGCCGACGCACCCCGCTACCTCAACACCGTGCTGCTGGTGCGCATCGTCTGCGAGACCACCGCGACCGTTCTGGTCACCTTGGTGGTCTTGCAGCTGGTTGACCCGATGTGGCTGCAGGTGCTCACCGCCGCCGGCAGCATGGTGGTGGTCTCCTACATCGCTGTTGGGGTCGGGGCGCGCACGATCGGTCGCCAGCACGCCGAACGGGTCGCGCTGGTGACGGCCCGGCCGGTTGCCGCGCTGACCGCCGTACTAGGGCCGCTGCCGCAGCTGCTGATCCTGATCGGCAACGCGCTGACGCCCGGCCGAGGTTTTCGGGAGGGGCCGTTCGCCACCGAGGCTGAGCTGCGCCACCTGGTCGACCTGGCCGAGCAGAGCCGGGTCATCGAGTCGGTCGAGAGCCAGATGATTCACTCGGTGTTCGAGCTCGGTGACACCCTGGTGCGCGAGGTGATGGTGCCGCGCACCGACATGGTGTTCATCGAGCGGCACAAGACGTTGCGGCAGCTGATGTCGCTGGCGTTGCGCAGCGGATTCTCCCGGATACCTGTCGTCGGCGAAGGCCTCGACGACATCATCGGCGTCGCCTACCTCAAGGACGTGACCAAACGGGTCTACGACCGGCACGAGGCCGAGACCACCGAGCGCGTCGAGACGGTCATGCGTCCGTCGTTCTTCGTGCCCGACTCCAAGCCGGCGGCTGAGCTGATGCGCGAGATGCAGGCCAAGCGCATGCATGTAGCGATCGTCATCGACGAGTACGGCGGCACCGCCGGGCTGGTCACCATCGAAGACATCCTCGAGGAGATCGTGGGTGAGATCACCGACGAGTACGACGTCGAGCCGGTCGCCGTGGAACGGTTGCCCGGCGGCGCTGCCCGGGTCAGCTCGCGACTGCCCGTCGACGAGCTGGGGGATCTGTTCGGCGTACGGATCGACGACGAGGACATCGAGACGGTGGGCGGTTTGATGGCCAAGCACCTCGGGCGAGTGCCGATCCCCGGCGCTGAGGTGGTCTGCGAGGGCTTGCACCTGCAAGCAGAGTCGCTGGCCGGTCGCCGCAACAAGGTGGTGACTGTCGTGGTCAGGCCAGCGGTCGAGTCGCTCGGATCGACGGCGGCCAACGGAAGCGACGACGGGCACTCGATGGACTCCCGCGCGTCCGGGGTGGCGCATGGCACCTGAGCTAGCCGATCCTGAGGACGCCAAGCTGCTGGTGCTCGCGCGGGCGCATCGGGCTCGGGCCGGCAGCGCCGCAGCGGCCGCCGTACGCGACACCGACGGCCGCACCTACAGCGCAGCCGACATCGCCCTGCCGTCGCTGCGGCTGTCGGCGCTCGAGCTGGCCGT
>JAUJOE010000002.1:463483-475686 GCA_030447805.1 Nocardioidaceae bacterium
TCCTGTTCGCGCTGGGCGCGTCGGCGTCGTACGCGACGTTCATCCTCTCCAGCACTGCTCTCGCCTCGTCCGACGTCGACATGACAGCAAAGCTTGCCGGGATCTTCACGGTGGCCGCTGCGGTTCTCGCGCCGGCGCTGCTGCTGTGGCCGCTGGACTGGAGCCGTACGCCGTCGGGCCTGGCGATGGTGGTCTACATGGCGGTTGCGGCGACTGTCGTTGCCTACAGCCTCTTCAACCGGGGTCTGCGCAGTGTCCCTCCTGGGTCGGCGGCAACCCTGGGTCTGACCGAGCCGCTGGTCGCGGCGTTGCTGGGGGTCGCCGTACTGCACGAGGTGCTGTCGCCGCTCAGCTGGGTGGGTGCTGGCGTGGTGCTAGTCGCGCTCGCTGTGATGGTCCGTACGACGCGGCGCGCCGAAGTCGAGTCGAGTCCAGATGCGTGAGAAGGCCGGCGAAGACAGTCGAGTCGAGATACGTGAGAACGCTGCCGAGGGTTCGGGCGCCTACCGCAGCGGGTTCGCGTGCGTCGTCGGTCGGCCGAACGCCGGCAAGTCGACGCTTACGAACGCGCTCGTCGGAACCAAGGTGGCGATCACGTCATCGCGTCCGCAGACGACCCGGCATGCGGTGCGCGGCATCGTGTCCCGCGCCGACGGGCAGGTCGTCCTGGTCGACACACCCGGCCTGCACAAGCCGCGGACGCTGCTCGGCGAGCGCCTCAACGACCTGGTGCGCGCCACCTGGGCCGAAGTCGACGTGGTGGTCGTGTGTCTCCCGGCCAGTGACCCGATCGGCCCGGGCGACAGGTTTTTGGTCAATGCGGTCAGCTCCATCAAGCAGACCCCGAAGATCGCGGTCGCCACCAAGAGCGACCTCGTGACGCCCGACCGGATGGCCGAGCACCTGTCGTCGGTGGCACAGCTTGGTGTCGAAACGGGGGTCGAGTGGGCCGAGATCGTCCCGGTGTCGGCGCTGCACGGGCAGCAGGTGGGACTGTTGGCTGACCTGCTCATGACGCGGCTGCCGGAGGGTCCGCCGCTGTACCCCGACGGTGAGCTGACCGACGAGCCGGAGACCACGCTGGTTGCCGAACTGATCCGAGAAGCCGCGCTCGAAGGGGTGCGCGACGAGCTTCCGCACTCGATCGCAGTCGTCGTGGAGGAGTTACGGGCGCGTGACGACCGGCCGGCCGACAAGCCGCTGCTCGACGTGTCGGCTGTGCTGTACGTCGAGCGGTCGAGCCAGAAAGGGATCGTGATCGGGCACCAGGGGAGCCGGCTGAAGACGGTCGGTGCCGCAGCGCGGCGCCAGATCGAAGCCCTGCTGGGTACGCCCGTGTACCTCGACCTGCGCGTCAAGGTGGCCAAGGACTGGCAGCGCGACCCGCGGCAGCTCCGCCGCCTCGGCTTCTAACCTCACTACTGCCGAGGGTCGCTCCGGTACCGCCGAATGGTCGCTCCGATACCGCCGAGTGGTCACCAAGTCACAGGGGCGGGAGGCCGTCGCCTTCCCTGTCGAGCGCCCAGCAGGTGGTGTCCCGGGTGCCGGACCGCCAGCCCGACAGCTTGGGATAGTAGTAGTAGTAGTTCCGCGCCTCCGGCACGTAGTCCAAGACGGTGTTCTTGCAGAAGAGCTTGCTGTCGGCTACCACCGAAGCCCGCCCCGGATAGTCGGCGCGGGGGCCGCCCAGGTTGAGCGACTCGGGGATGAGTTCGGCCTGGTGACGGCGCTGGCAGGAGGTGAAGTGCACCGGTTGGTCGACCTTGGGCCAGTGCCGCACGCACCCGCGTAAGGTCCGCGGCACGCGGTCGTCGAGGGCGCCCTTGACGCTGCCGGTCCGAGGCACACCGCCCTTGCCGTTGTAGTTCGCCAACTCGATGACGTCGCAGCGGATCCAGTTCTGGCCGACAGCAGTCTGTTCGCTGCCCGGCAAGATGACCGTCAGGCCGAGCTTGGAGATCGTGGGAGACCCGCCGACGTACTGCTTGAACCGGGCATTGCAGGCCCGCCCAACCGCATTGATCTTCGCCGTGCTCGGGACGGACTTGAGGGTGAAGACCGCGAACGTTTCTGCGGTGTGGCGGCGCTTGCAGCTGACCGGCTCGCTGTCGTCGCGTTGCCGCTGGAAGGCCGCCTTGCCGGTGTCGTAGCAGTTTCCGACCTTGGGCCGAGCGGCGACATCGGGTGTTGGTGCGCTGGTGGTCGGGTCGGCCGACGTGCTCGCCGTCGGACTTGGCACGGTCGGGGGCTCCGCTGTCGTGGTGGGCGGGGCTGTCGTAGGGGACGGCGCAGTCGTGGTGACTGACGTAGTCGGTGGCGTGGTGGACTGTGTGGCGCTCGTGGGAGTGTCGGCGGAGGACTGGGTCGTCGCTGTCGGGTCGGTGGACGTGCCCGCGACATCTGCGGCGCTCCCGCAGCCCGACACGGTGGCACCGAGCAATAACACGGCCACTACACCGGCCAACCTTGTCACGCGAGCATTATGCCCGCTGGTCGGGCCATGGTCGCCGAAGGAAGAAAGCCAGTGCTGCGGGGCATGGTGTCGGAGCAAAGGACAAGCCGCTTGTCTAGTTGCGTCGGAGGCCGCGCGCAGCTCACGGAATTGAGTGCGGGCCCGTAAGGTCACCCTGTCGTCTTGTGCCAGCAGTAGCCGAACCGCTGTCCGGATTGCCAGTCGGAGGGCGAGGGGTAGGTCCAGCCGAACGTGTAGCCACCGCCTGGCCCCAAGACGTCGTCGACCACGTGCTTGCACCGCTGCCGGCCGTCGACCCTGGTCACCTGCTCACCGGGGTACGGCGCGTGGCTGCCGCCCAACCGCAGCGCCGCCAGCGCGCGGTAGGCGTGGTCCTGGCTGCACATGACGAGCTTGAACCCAGCCGAGCCCGGTTCCGTCGTTGAGCAGACACCGAAGCGGTCCAGGGCGCCATGGTCGTTGAGGATGCCGCGCAGCTTCTGGCGGGGGAGGTCGGCCAGGACGTTGGCGGACTGCAGCGCGACTGCGTCGCATCGCACCCACCGCGCTCCGAGGTCGAAGTGGCGCTGGTTGGGCACGAAGTAGGTGACGGTGAGGCGAGACAGCGCTCGCTCGGCGGCGTCGCCGCCGATGAAGCGGGCGAACGCCGTACGGCAAGACTCACCGGCGAAGTTCTGCACCGCGTCGTTCTCGATCGCCACCCCGGTGAAGGCGATGTCGGCCGGGAGCTTCTTCACGGCGAAGGTGTAGGCGGTGTGCTTCTTCGCGCAGGGGGTCGTGCGGGTGGTGTCGGAGAACAGCGAGATCTCGGCGTACCCCAGGATGCGGCACTCCCCGACTCGGGGTGGCGGGGGAGCGGACCTGGCCGGACTCTCCGCCGCCGAGCGGGGACCGGCTGCTGCCGAGTGACCCGACGCGGTATCGGATTCGCCCGCCTGCCGGGCTGCCGGGCTGCATCCGACTGTCAACGTCACCACGGCCACTGCCGAAACGACTGCGTTGCGAGACCGGGTCAGGTGGCGAGGCATCGTCGCCCACTCTAAGTGAGCGATTGGCCCGCGCTCGGGAGACTCTCCCCCCCGCCCTCGGCGACTTGTCAGAAGCTAGTCGACCTATTGACCGACTGGAGACTGACAACTTCGGGCTACTACGACGTCGGCCCCGACGAGCAAACTACGGCACGGGTCGCCGTTCGATATCGATGGGAAGTGTCTCGATGAACGTTCTGGTCAGCGGCGATAGTGGTCGTTAGGTTCCATTGTGGGCTCTTCCCAGTTCAGCATGGTTCGGGGTTGATCCGCGGGCGGCGGTAGGGGCGTGTGCCGTCGGCGGCGAGCAGGATCCGGATTCTGTAGTTGGTTCTGTAGTTGGTGAAGTTGCGGAAGCCGTGGGCGAGCCGTCGGGTCTTCTCGATGACGCCGTTGATGGCTTCAGTTCCGCCGTTGGATACGCCGCCGGTGGTGAAGTAGGCGAGGATCTCCGCGCGCCAGCGCCGCAGGGTTTTGCCGAGCCGCTTGATCTCGGCGATGGGGCAGGTGTGCAGGGTGTCGAGGACCTTCTCCGCGATCCGGCGGCCTTCGGCTGGGGATCCGGCGTGGTGGATCGAGCGGACCTGCTGGTAGACCGTCCATGCCACCTCGACCTCGCCGTGCGGGTCACCGACCGGGAGGTACTTGGCGAGCCGGTCGCGTTGCCGGTCGGTGAGGTGCTCGGTCCCGGTGAGCAGGGTGCGGCGGATCCGGTAGAGTGGGTCGTCCTTGTGTGGCCGCGGCGCCCTCGGGTGGCCTGCTGGACCATGCGGCGGACCTCGTCGAGCGCGTTGCCGGCCAGCTTGACGACGTGGAAGGCGTCGAGCACGGCAACGGCGTCGGGCAGGATCGCGTTGGCGTAGCCGCGGAACGGGTCGAGGGCGGCGTGCTCGACGGTGACGGTGACCTCGATACCTTGCTCGACCAGCCAGTCCGCATAGACCTGCCCGGAGCGGCCTTGCACGGCGTCGAGGAGCCGGGCGTGCGGGCAGCCGTGCTGGTCGCGGGTCAGGTCGACCATCACGGTCACCGCCTTGTCGGTCGAGGAGACCTTCGAGGGCCGCCAGATGTGCTCGTCCACCCCGATCGTCTTCACGCCCTTCACCCTGTGAGGCTCGGCGATCCGCGCCGTGGCGGCGGTCTTGACAGCGGCCCAGCAGGTGTCCCACGCGACCCCGAGGTGCCGAGCAATCGCAGACACCGTGGTGTCGTCGTGCCGCAGCGCCTCGACCGCCCACCGGGTTGCCCGGCTGGTCAGCTTCGCCCGCGGCGCCGCGTACGAGTGGTCCTCGGTCCACGTCCCCCGAGGGCAGGAGGGTTCGGCGCAGCGCCAGATCCGCTTGGCCCACCGCACCCGCACCGGTCGCCCGAAACACCGGTGCGTCGTGCAGGACCTGGACCCGGCGGCCATGACCGACCGCGACCACCCCACAGTCCGAACAGCCAGCCAAATCGACGCCAGTCTCCACATCGACAACGAGCGTGCCATCGTCTCGGCAGGTCACGTCGAGCACGTGCACCCCCTCGACACCGAACAGTTCATCAGCGCGCGGACACCACGAGAGCGCCGGCGCACACGTACAGTGAGCCACCGTCAGGGCCTTTCGGGTTCAACAGCTTGGTCGCGTTGATCCTCAACGCCCTGACACCCTCTCAGCCCCCCGACACGCCGCGCGCGCCCGCTACCCCTCAACCACGCTCATCTGGGAAGGGCCCCCATTGTGTTGCCAGTCTGCTCGGAGTGGCAGGAGCGGAAATGCTACTTAGCGACTGTCACCTCATCGGTGATCACGAAGGCATAATCTGCCCCGGAAGCGTGACAAGTAAGCGGTAGATTCCCAGCGCCGCCTCCGCCACTCAAAATTTCATCACCAGCCTGAGCGACCAGTTCGCCATCAGAATTCAAGACTTGCGGAATCCCGTCCCCCGCCGCTCGCTGAACTGTCCAACCCGCAGGCCAAATTATGTCTGCGCGAGATCCGTCCGACGATTGGAGGTACACGCACCCGTTCTCCGCTATTGCCACAGTCCCCTTAATTTTCTGGAGCATACTGTCGTCTTCTTTCCCCCAGTCGCTCGTCGAGAGTTGTAAATACTCTTGACCGGCAGCGGCGTTGCTAGGTTGTGAAGGACCAGTCACCCTGGCTAGCGCGAACAGGCCAACCACGGTCAACAACACGGCCGCGACTATACCTGCTACTGGCATCCAGTTAGCGCCCCTCACCAGACGCGTCGACAGGGACCTCTTACCGCCGGATCCATCGACTGAGGCAAGCACTGTGTTCTGCACACTATGTGGGGCTGGAGCTCGTGTGGCCTGAGCTCGTAATGATTGCCGAATTACAGATTCCAATACGTCCATATTACTCGCTCCTTATTGGCGCATCCTCTTGGAGGTGCAACGTTGGATCACTTCGTAGTTTTTCTAAGCCTCGGTGAACTAGGCTGCGGACGGTACCTGGTCGGCAACGCAAAGCCGTTGCAATCGATTGGTCGTCCAAGTCTTCGTAGAAGCGCATGACCAACGCGATTTGCTCGCGGTGAGAAAGCCGGGAAATGGCCCTCAGCACGGCGTCATACTCAGCCAGCCTTGACTCTGCTCCCTCCTGCGAAGGATAGTCCCGACGGGACTCCAACGGCGTTTCTGCGAACCGTTTTCGGCGCAGCCCCATAAGGTACACATTCACGAGGATTCGGCGTACATAGGCGGCCTGGTTATCGGCCTGCTGAACCCTTGACCACCGCCGGTATGACTGGAGTAGGGTCTCTTGCACCAAGTCCTGTGCCGCGTGGTCGTCCGCGCACAGGAGAAACGCAACCCTGAGAAGCTGGGGGGTGTGGGTATCAACGAACCCCACGTACCCGCTCGGGTCGTCGATGCTCGGCGTCTCCCGCTCCATACCTACTACGATGCGCTTTGGATGCCAGTTTGTTGCGAAGCCCGTGGGCGGCCGTCAGGACGGCCGCCCACATCGGTGCACCTCGCGCTCACTTTCGTCGGACATGCACATTCATGGCTTCACCCAAAAGGGACGCTTTGCTGAAAGCCGATCCCCGCCTGCCGTCTTCGTAGCAGTCTCCAGAGCTGATCCCCGCCGCTTGGCTAGCTATGAACCAGGGTCCACCGCTGTCCCCGCCCCGAAGGATTGATTCATCCATAATCACTAACCTCTTCGCGGGCGGCCAGCCCTCGTAATCGCAGTCGCCGGCTACCCTCCAGACTGTCGAACAGCCGTAGCCTGACGTCTGCCCAAACTTGCAGTAGAGGGCTCCGCGTGCGAAAGAGTCAGTCTGCTCAACGCTCGTGACGTCACGCACCCCCCAAGTTCCGGAGTAAAACTCCGGCACTTCTGCCGATGGGGTCGAGTGCCATTCTACGTCGCCGTGGTCTCCAACGTGTTGGTTCAACCAGGTCAGGGGGGTCGTTTCTCCAGTCCCAACCCACTCATAATTTGACAAAGCCTGACAGTGCCCGGCCGTTGCGATTCCACCGGTGCCACCGCTATTCTCGACACTGAACCCCGCGGTGCAATCGGCGTCGTTGTACCCATTCAGTAGGCCCCCGCCGCGGACATCCGCCATAGGTATTGCAACAGGAGAATGCGTGTATGTCACCTTGACGTGCTCGTCAAGTACTTGCGGAGGCAGGGAGGCAGCGTCTCGAGCGGATTCGGGCAGAGTCACCAGGACTTGTCCCCGCTGCGCATCAAAAGTCACACTGAAACCGTCAAACCCCGCCTCGGTTAGAGACTTGGACGCTCTCGACTGCAGCTCTTCGAGGCTCGCCTCACTCAGCGGAGCGTCCGGGACAAGCGATACCGTCAGGCCCGATTCATCAAACAGGCGCCGCGCAAGTGGTGGAACATCTCCAACGAAGGATACTGACAATGTGTACGGCCGATACGTGATCCATGCGTCAGCAAACTTCTCCGGCAAAGCCGAACGCAACGTCGCCAATACAACACCGAACGTCTCTTGATTCGCAAGCATGACGTCGGCTTCTTGAATGGTGACGTCTGCATAATCTGCAAGCCAGGCCGCATCGTGAGAGACGTCCGAGGACATGAGCGACGGCCTCGCCGTTGATGCTAAGGATGATCCGCCATGAGCTAGCAACGGGGCGACGCCCAACACTACGGTTGCCACAAACAGGGGGACGCCTCGTTTGAGGAAGGCCAAGTGGCATGAGCTGAGTGACATATGAGTCCTTTCAAGAACTTGCAGCGCTCTCGAGGTCGATTACCGCGTTATGTGAACCGGCTATGCCGGAATGGATGCTCGATCGCCCAAGTCGACGATTTGGTCGGACGCTGCCTCGTCGCAGGGACCACAAGACTCACTTGCCCCGCAACGGTTGAAGTATCTCCGCCGTTATCATTGCTTCTCCAGGGAGAGCAGGTACTGCACTGCCCCGCTTGACAAACTGCCACACGGTAGGACGGTTGTCAAGAGACATGACAGCGAAGTTACAACTTGCGTCGCGTGCTCAGTCGCGTCCAGCCGGAACTCACCGACATCCTCTTTAGCAACACTGCCGAAACTATGGATGATCATCGACCAAGTAGAGCGACCGCTGGGGCGTAGGGAAGGAGCCCCTGCTTCGCTGGGTGATCCAAGCCCAGATCGACGGCGGAGTCGGCCAGGGAGCGACCACGGAGGAGCTGGCCGAGATCAAAGGCATTCAAGGCCACCGGTCGTGGAAGCAGCCCGACCGCCAGGTAGCGGCCCGCACCGTGACCGACGCGCAGGTGCTCGACGCGGTCCGCGGGGCTCATCATGCCAAGGGAGCCGTGGAGGCGTCGCTGTTTGGTCCGTCGTCAGGGCTGTGACTTCAGAGGCTTTGCTCCGCCTTGACAGGCGGAGGGGTCGGTAGCACAAGACCGAGTGCATCGGCACCACGGTCTTTCCACCACGGGCCCCACCGGACCATCGCCGACGTCGAGTACGCCACCGCCCGCTGGGTCGATGTATGCTCCTCGCGCGTCATCTGGACGGCAGTGACACCAGGAGTCGATCGGGCTTGGTCCAGGTCGGCCTCCTCAGCGGCAGTTGTGCAAAGTCCGGAACCACGATGCTGATCGCTCCCGCATGGGCAAGGAGCAGGTTCTTATCATCGCTCGCGCTGCGGTATGCATCGGCGGGAGCCCAGGCGGCGGTCGAGCGTTCGCCCATACGCCGAGGCGGCGCCACCCGCAGCCGCTACGAAATGCTCGGAGGAGCTGTAGCGGCGGGGGCCGTCAGTGCTCTTTAGTGTTACTTCGACGATCACTAACCCCGGTCTTTCGTGAGGGTCGTGGCGCTGGTGGGGTGGCGTGAGTTGGTGGTGAGCCCGTCCATGGGTACGACGGGAGGCCGGCTGGCGCTGCCGGGTTGCGGTTCTCCGGGTTCCTACGTGGTGGGCGGTCGGGTGGTCAGACTGGTCGTGGGATGGCGGCGATCCGCGCGAAGACCGCGACGATCGCGTCTGCCCATGGCCAGTTGGCCGGGATGCGGAGTCTTCGCCTGCGGACGCTGTGAGTGAGTCGGGCGGGCACATGCAGCAGCCGGTAGCGCAGCGCTTTCGGCTCGGCCGCCGCGAGGTCGTCTTGGAGTGCGAGGAGCCGAAGCCACGCGACGAGGTCGGCAGCGATCGCGGTGGCCGTCAGCCATGCCTGGTTGATCGTG
Organism: Nocardioidaceae bacterium; assembly: GCA_030447805.1. GTDB lineage: Bacteria > Actinomycetota > Actinomycetes > Propionibacteriales > Nocardioidaceae > JAUJOE01. The sequence continues at coordinate 472,649 of JAUJOE010000002.1, forward strand.
AACTCCCGGGAAGGAAACGACCCAGACCCGAATCCTTGGCGTAACGGATCCGGTCCTCGACCCGGGCGTGGGCACGGTGTCGGGCTTCGAGGAACGCCAGTTGGCCAGTCGGGGTGTTGGTGGCGAAGGCTTGGTAGCGCCAGCCGTCACGCTCTTCGAACAGCGACAACTGGGCGCCAGGGTGGGGTCGTTCACGGCGCACTCTCTCTCGGCCAAACTGGTACGTTCTTGCACCCTCATCGCCGTTTTGAGTGCAAGAACGTGCCAGTTTGCGACCGGCCTGTTTGTACGGCGGTCTGTCGGGCCGACTGCCATCACGCCGGAGGCTCCAGAGTCCAACGGTCGAGGTTCCGGTCGCGGGCAAGTCCGCGCGCCCGCGCCCTCCTCATCCGGTGAAGCGTCTGCTGCCTGCGCAGCCCCATATCCAGGCGGCCGGCCCTGCAAACGATCAGTCCATGGTCTTCGAAAAGTTCCTCCCGCGCGTTGTCGGCCGTGTGCTGGCTGAGGTCGCGATGTTCATCGCCGTCGTACTCCAGAACCGTGCCAGCCTCGTCGTCAAGGATGTCTGGGATTCCGAGCAACCGAGCATCAAGGCTGAAGACTGGCCTGTTCACCAGCGGTGTGGGAAACCCGAGTTCGACGACCCACATCAGCCGCAGCCGAGTCTCCGGTGGGCTACGTGAGCCGCACTGAGCCAGCGACAGTGCACGCTTGGCGAGCGACAGTCCGCGGCACCCACGCGCGTCGCCGAAGTACGCGTGAAGTTCTGGCATGGTGACCGCCGAGGCGGTCAGCATCATGTCGAGGAAGACCACCGCGTCGTACAGTGAGCGTGCCCTGCGTGCACCGTCGAAGGCGGTCCGTGGAGCGATGGTGCACGGCACGCCTCGAATCACCTCCACGTCGCTCGCCGTCAGCCGCTCCCGAGACAGGTCAATTCCTGGGCGCGGTCGGATCCTGGCGCCGTACCCCAGGCACAGCAGTACGTTCTCAGGCTGTGTGGCGTAGGCGCCCTGCCCATCCAGGAGCCGGACGCCCCGCCAGTACGCCGATGCCCAACCCCCCAACGCACCGCCCGCGGGGAGGAGCGCTGCTGCTTCGACTATGCGCTGGTGTGGGTCGAGCGGGAGGTGGGATGGCACGTAAAAGCCGTGGCTAGCCCTCCGCCATGCAGGCCCGCGCAACCGTCCGGTGGTCACGCCGTGTTCTGCGGCAGTGCCCCATGCGATTGGCGCGACGCCGTTCGGAGGTGGGTTGAGCCGGCTGCTCCATCGGTGCATGCAAGAACTGTGACCCGCACGGCAGACTTGGCGAGGCGCTTATCCACAGGAGGCTGACAGGAGGGGGTCGGGGACGACGTACAGGCCGCTCTTGGCTCTCAAACTGGAACAGACTTGGAGTCACAAAGCCCTGAGGGTGCAAGAACGTTCCAGTTTGCGTGTTGCTTGCCGCCTGGCTTTACTGATGCGCCTCCATTGACGCGATGCAGGCGGTGCCTACTCGGCGGAAGCCGACGGCCGCATAGACGCGGGCTACGTCGTCGGACTGGGCGGAGCAGAAGACGGTGGTCACGCCGCGCTCCAGCGCGTCCCGGGCGAGCGTAACCGTCAGGTTGCCGGCCAAGCCACGGCGTCGGTACGCCGGCAGCACCCCCACGCCGACCACCTCGGTGACGTCGCCGACCGGGATGTGGCTGCCGCCGCCGACGGGACCGGCGTCCGGTGCGTCCGGCGCCGCCACAGCCGCCATCCGCAGTTTGCCCTCAGCCAGCCGCTCTAGGAGCGGGTCAAGCCCGGGCCCGGTCCCAGCGCGCACCCGCGCGTCCCGCGCTGCCAGGCCGGCGGTGCCGGTCGACGTACCCCCGACCTCGAAGCTCACGGCGACCGCTGATTGGGCAGCGGCGACGTCAGCCCGGTCCGCAGCGGTCAACATCCGGGCGGTGCCGGCACTGCCATTCGGATGGCCGTCGAGCGCCAGCAGTGGGCACTCCTCGACCCTGGCGCCAGCAGCGCGCACCACCTTGATCAGCCCGGGCGTTGTCTCGTCGACCCACTCCAGAGCCTGCGGCACGCCGAGTTCGCGCTGACGAGCAAGCACCGCGTGTACGTCGTCAACGCTGGCCGTCGTCGTACATCCAAGGCGTGGGCGCGCGTAGTAAGGCCACCCAGACGTGGCGACGAACAATGTGAACGGACCGAGCTCCTCGACCCGCGAACGGTCACGCGGCGCGGAGTCGTAGTAGTTCTCGAGCGCAAGCAGCCGCGGCGACGCAGTCACGGCGCGAGCATCGCAGACACCGCCTCCGGTGTCAGCCGGATTATCGGGAACGACCTGTCGTCAGCGGAGTACGAGCTCGAAGGCGTCGCTGATGGCGAGCGCGAGAGCCGGTTCTTGGTCATCGAAGAACAGACCGATCGCGTCGTGTACGGCGTCTTGACTGACTGTCGTGATGTTGTCGCAGCTGACGACGCTGTGGTGGTCAAGCCCATTGCGCGGACCAACGCTCACCTCGCTGCTGAGGCCACGGACCGTGCTGGTGATCGGCGCGACAGTGACCCAGGACACCAGGTGAAGCTTTGACTGCCGGGTGAGGATAAGCGCCGGACGCCGCTTGTCGAGTTGTACGGAGGCGATGGTGCGCATCAATCCAGGGGCAGGCGCGGCAGGTCGCGCATGCCATCAAGGTCGGGGTATACCGACTCGCCTCGGCGGGCAAGTTCGATGAGCGTTGCTTCCTCTGCGCGGTAGCGCTGTGCCCGCGTGATGTAGGAGATGCCGCGGCGGACAGCGTCGGAGCGACTGGCCGCTCGGCCGGTCTTGACTTCCATGTCCAACGCGTCGACTTCATCGTCGTTGAGGCGGATGGCGATCTGTTTGCTCATGCGGCCAAGGATACGGTGGTCCGTCAACCACCTGGTATGCAGAGTTGTGGTGTTGTCCGGCGCTGCGCGGGCCGCCGTCGCGGCACAATGGGGGCGTGAACCTCTACCGGGACGAGGCGATCGTCCTGCGCACCCAGAAGCTGGGCGAGGCTGACC
>JAUJOE010000007.1:0-35347 GCA_030447805.1 Nocardioidaceae bacterium
AACGGTCAAGCCGACAATCCGTCGACCGCGCCACCCTCATGAAAGACCGGGGTTAGGCGGCGCTGCCTCTTCGCTCGTGAGATGACGCAGGATCGCGTCGCGCTGCTCCTCGAGTTTCGTGAGCAACGACTCGGCGGCCCCACCGAGCTTCGCGTCATGCACCTTCAGGTTGGCGAGCGCCGTCGATAGACCCGGCGTGGCAAAGGTGAGTATGCGCAACTCATCCAACGTTGCCTCGAACGCCTGCTCAGCGGACAATGCGTCGCGCGCCGTGGTGTCGATCATGAACTGCTCGAAGCGGTGCAGCCGGTCCTTGGCGCTGTCATTCAGTGGCTGCTGGCAGAGCACGCAGACGGCATCGCGTTCGACCACCGGAAACTCGTGGCTGTGATAGGCCTCAGTGATCGAGTAAGTCCGGGCCGCATTCCAAAGGGTGCGCCAAGTCTCCGATCCGACGCCTGTGAGCGGCTCGTCATCAAAGGAGTTCGTGGCAGCCAACGCCGCGGCTCGCCGCGTAGTTATCGCAGACACTCGCATGGCCTGGCGCTCGTCGGTCCGCTCGGCTCCCAGAGCAGCCAGCAAGTCACCCAAATCATCGGCAAGTTCGTCAACGTGCATAGCGAGAGCACCTAGGCGGGTCTTCTCTCTCTGTGGATTGCTTGCTGTTAGCCGCGCCTCCTCCTGCAGCACGTGAGCGAGCCGCTCGTTTGTACCGGAGGCTAGGTCAGCTGCGCTGTCGATCTGCGCCTCGGTGGTCGTGGAAGTCAGCGCTGCGACGAACGCGCCGGCAGTTGTTGTCGGTGATAGTCCGAGATCCAGGGTGGTCGCCTCGTTCGCCTTGACGCGCGCGGTGAGGACGGCACGGACTCGGTCGCAGATCTCGATTAGTCCATCGAGCAGCGTCAAAGCCGACGGGCGATAGGAGATTGTGGACTGCCTCGTCAAGTATTCGTCGCCGCAATGTTCATCATAGAAGCTCATTTTCAGTAGGTCCTGCGTCAGCGGTGTACCCGACTTCATCTCTTTCGCGGCGCCAGCGACGGAGTAGTGCAATACGGCAGACGGCTCCTCCGGCGCCTCTTCGAACACGTTCGGCAGGATCTGTGAGTGGTGACGAGCACCCACCATCGCCTTGACAAGCCGTGCATACCCCGACTTGCCGCTGCCGTTGTCACCGTAGATGACGGTGAGGCCAGTCGTCCCAAAATCGAGCCGCTGTCCGTCGACAAGGGCGTTCACGCCGCATACGTCGGCGACAGCGGTCAGCTGTACTTGCTCGGCAACCGCCGACTTGACCGAGATATTCTTCGCTTCATGGCTCGGCGCGTCGTTGGCACCAGCCAAGATCTCGTCGACTAGTTGCTCGACGCACGCATCGTCGTAACGCTCGCCGCTGGCGATTGCGACCAATACTTGCTGCTGCCAGTCCGGTCGCTCAAGAGCCCAAGCGATGATGTCCGTTTCGATCGTCACCGCTCAATGATCTCATCCCGTGCAGGCGCCGGTTAGATCGTCTTGCCCCGCGGAAGACCGGCGTCAGATTTCGATGGCCCGGGGGGCAGCGTTAGCTCCCAGATCAGACTAGTTTGCAGGGCAGCGTGGCTTGTGCATGTACGGCGCTTTCCACTGGGAGTGGTGTCCGCGAGTGCGAACGGGAGCACCGTGAGAGCAGGACGCTGACGCCCGCCAGCAGGAAGCGAGGTTGCCGCCGGGAGTTCTTCCCGGTGTTGGTGGGAAGAGGCCGGATGCTACGGCGCACGCGACGTACGACCCTCGGAGGGCAGGACACGGAACGCCCGTGTCCGCTCGACCCGACGGGAGGGACCATGTCCCAAGCAGTTTCGACCGCACCCTCGACGAAAACCCACGCGCCGTCCGCCGATGCGCCCACGCGAACTTTATGGCGAGCCGCTGGTGGCTTCGCGATCGCCCACGTGATTGTGATGCTCGCGGGGATCGCGCTGGCGTTTGAGAGCCCGCTGTTCCAGGAAGGGACTGAGGGAATCCAGAAGGGCTACGTCGAAGGCAACATGGCGCGGATCATGGCCGGGGGCATGCTCGAGACACTCGCCTTCGTCTTGCTCATCCCCGCCTTCGTCTTCCTGGCCAGGGCGGTTGGTCGGCGTACCGAAGTTGGCCAATGGGCCGCGCAGACCGCGCTGATGGCCGGCATGGGGTACGTCGCCGTCACGATGGCCGTCGGGTTCCCGGCCGGAGCCGCGGCGCTGTACGGCGCGCAGAACGGCCTCGACGTCGACACGGCCTTCGCGATCAACAACATCCGCATCTTCGGCTACTTCCTCAGCCTGTCGCTGCTCGGCGCGCACGCCATCGGCCTCGCCATCGCGGCGCGGCAGGACGGCGTCATGCGCCGCTGGGTCGGCTGGGGCGGGCTGGTCACCGGCGTTGTGCTTCTCGCGTCGGTTCCCGCGGCCGCCATCGGTCAGCAGGACTGGGCCACCCTGGTGTGGCTGGTGTGGTGGATCGGCGTCGCGGTGTCACTGCTGCGCCACCGGCCGGAAGCCTCCTAACCGGCCGACGTACACCCTCAGATCGCGGGTCGTCGGGCGGCGCGCTGTGTCACGATATGGCGGGATGCGCATGGCGAGGATCGTTGGCGTCGTGCTGGCGGGACTGCTCGGTGTCGCCGGTGCACTGTCGGTTGTCCTCCTCGCCCGCCCACCCGGCACCCCCGTCAACGAGCTGGCCATCCTCCTCATGGTCGCCACCTACGCGACGGTCGCCGTCATCGTCAGCCTTGCCCGGCCGGGTCATCCGGTCGGGCGGCTGATGCTGGCCGGCAGTTGCATCTGGGGAGTGGGGGAGGGGTCCCTCGCGCTGGCGGTCCGCGCCCTGGCGAACGGCGAGCCGGCGTACTCCGGGTGGTTCGGGGTTGTCGGCACCACGGCGCGGGGGCTTGGCTGGCTCATCCTCGTCCTCGGCCTCCCGCTCATCTTCCCCGACGGCCGGAGCCCCTGGGGCGGGCGCCGACCGGTGACTCTGGCCGTCTCGGCCGTCGTTCTCTTCGGGCTCGGCTCGATCCTCGCGCCGGAACCGCTGGACTACCGGCTGGCCACAGTGGACAGCCCCACCGGGCTCCCGCAAGGTGCCAAGGCCGTCGCCGATCTACTCGCGATCGGCGCCCTGTTCCTCGTCGCAATCGCTCTGGTCGTCGCCATCGTCGGGCTCGTTCACCGCTGGCGCACCGGGAACGAGCTGCTCCGGCAGCAGCTGCTCACCTTCACGGTCGCCTTCGCCGCGCCGCTGCCGCTCATCCCGCTCATCCCGACGACGTTCGTGGAGCCGTGGATGTTCAGCGTGGTCACGCTGCCCGTCCCGATCGCCATCGGTGTGGCGATGTTCCAACGCCGGCTGTACGACGTCCAGCTGGTCGTGAACCGCACCGTCACGTTCGTCGCGCTCTCCGCTGTCGTCGCCGGCCTGTACGCCGTCACCGTCGGCGGCGTGGGCGCTCTCCTCCGCGACCGCGGGGCGCCGTGGCTCGCCTGGCTGGCCGCGGGGGTGGTCGCCGTCACCTTCGCCCCCATCCACACCGCCCTGCAGCGCGGCGTGAACCGGTTGACCTACGGCCAGTGGTCGCAGCCCGCGGAGGTGCTCGCCGCGACCGGTCGGCGGCTCACCGACGCGGCCGACGTACCCGGTCTGCTGCGCACGCTCACCGACGAGATCGCCACCGGGCTCGGGCTCGGCTACGTCGAGATCACCGACGCCGACGGCAGGTCGCTCGCAGTCCACGGCGAACCGACCGAGGGGTACGACGAGACGCCGCTGACCGCCTACGGCCAGACGGTCGGTTCGCTGCGGCTGAGCCCGCACAAGCTGCGACCGGCGGATCGCCAGCTGCTGGAGGACCTGGCCAACCAGATCGGCGGCGTCGTGCACTCGGCCCGGTTGGTCGAGGATCTCCGCGAGGCGCGGGAGCGCCTCGTCGTCGCCCGCGAGGAGGAGCGCCGCCGGCTGCGCCGCGACCTCCACGGCGGCCTCGGGCCGGCGCTGGCCGGTCTCACCCTGCAGGTCGACACGGTGCGCAACCTGGTGGCGGCCGGCGACGACGCGGACGCCGCGCTGCTCCGGCTGCGCAGCGGGGTCGCGTCGACGGTCCTCGACGTACGGCGGATCGTGGAGGGTCTGCGCCCGCCCGCGCTCGACGAGCTCGGGCTCGACGGGGCGCTTGCCCAGCTCGCCCAGCGGGTGGCCCAGGACTCCGACCTCACCGTCGAGGTGTCGCTGCCCGACGACCTCCCGGAGATGCCCGCGGCCGTCGAGGTGGCGACGTACCGGGTCACCCAGGAGGGCTCAGCAACGTGGTGCGGCACTCTCGGGCCGACCGCTCCGAGGTCGTGCTGAGCGTGGACCCCGACGGCATCCGGCTGCAGGTCAGCGACAACGGCACCGGCGAGGTGCGGCCGCGCCCCGGCGGGATCGGGCTGACCACCATGCACGAGCGGGCCGCCGAGATCGGTGGCGAGCTGACCATCCAGGCGGGTGACTCCCGGGGCACCACGGTGGCGCTGTGGCTGCCACGGCCGGAGATGGCGGCGACGTGATCCGCGTCATCGTGGTCGACGACCACCCGTTGTTTCGCGACGGGCTCAGCGGTCTGCTCGCCACGGTGCCCGACGTCGAGGTGGTCGCGGCCGTCGGGGACGGCGACGAGGCGGTACGCCGAAGCGTCGAGCTGCAGCCCGACGTCGTGCTGATGGACCTCAACCTGCCCGGCACGCCCGGTCTGGAGGCGACCCGCCGCATCGTCGCCCAGGCCCCGGCGGTCGCCGTACTGGTGCTCACCATGGTCGATGACGACGACAGCGTGCTCGCTGCGCTGCAGGTCGGCGCCCGCGGATACCTGCTCAAGGGAGCCGTGCAGGAGGAGGTGCTGGCGGCGCTCCGAGCGGTGGCCTCCGGAGGGGCGGTCTTCGGTCCCGGCGTCGCCGAGCGGGTGCTGGCCGGCGGTCGTGGCCGGCAACGCGGGTACGGCGACCAGCTGACCGACCGCGAGGCCGAAGTGCTCGCGCTGATCGCCGCCGGGCGCAGCAACCCCGAGATCGCCCGTGAGCTGTCGTTGAGCCTGAAGACCGTGCAGAACCATGTGTCGCACGTGCTGGCCAAGATGCAGGTCCGCGACCGGACCCAGGCTGCGCTGCGGATGCGTGGTCTCAGTTAGCTCGCACCCGAGTTCAGTCATGAGGACTGCGGTCCGGGGCCCTGCAGAAGGGCGGGCATCCCAAACTGGTAGCGTTATGGTATGACTCGACAGATTGCGGTTCGATTGCCTGATGACATCGTGGACTTCATCGACCAGGCTGTGGCCGACGGCCGAGCGCGCAGCCGGGCCGCGGTGGTTTCCAAAGCGGTCGAACGCGAGCGCCGCCGCCAGTTAGCCGCGAGGGACGTGGAGATCCTGACCGCCAGCGCTTCGAACGACGACGACTTGGACGGCCTCGCAACGTACGCCGCGAAAGTGCCTCTCGAGCTCGACTGATGCGGCCCATTCGCCCACCTCGACAAATCGGTTCTCATCCTCACCCGCGAGCTTGTGCGACCCCACTTGGCGCGGGTGACCGTCGCCCCGATCACGAGCACCATCAAGGGCCTGTCAACCGAGGTGCCAGTCGGAACGCCTAACGGTCTGGCGCAGGCGAGCGTCGTCAGCTGCGACAACATCGTCACGGTGCCGACGGAGGCGGTAGGCCGCCAGATCGGCTTTCTGCTCGATAGCCAGGAACCGGACTTATCCGAGGCCATTCGCGCCGCATTCGACCTCGACTGGGGGTAGCCACGGCTGGTGGACGCCGGCGGGAGACGCTTTAAGTTGAGCTAATGACCGGCAGGGCTGGGAGCAAGACGCCGTCTGTGGAGCTCGAGGTCGGCCACCGCACGGTGCGGATCTCCAACCCCGACCGGGTGTACTTCCCCGCGACCGGCGCGACCAAGCTCGACCTTGCCAACTACTACCTGAGCGTCGGCGACGGGATCGTGCGGGCGCTGCGGGAGCGGCCGTGCATGCTGCACCGGTTCCCCGACGGCGTCGGCGGTGAGAAGGTCCACCAGAAGCGGTTGCCGCACGGCGCGCCGCCGTGGGTCGAGACCGTCCGCGTCCACTTCCCCCGGTACGGCCGGCACGCCGACGAGCTGTGCGTCACCGAGCTGGCCAGCGTCATCTGGGCGGTGCAGATGTCGACTGTCGAGTTCCACCCCTGGAACTCCCGGCGTGCCAACACCGAGCGGCCCGACGAGTGGCGGATCGACCTCGACCCGATGCCGCAGTGCACCTTCGACACCGTGCGACGCGCCGCGCACGTCAGCCACGAGGTGCTCGGCGAGCTTGGCGCCGTCGGGTGGCCGAAGACCTCAGGCGGGCACGGCCTCCACGTCTACGTCCGGATCGAGCCGCGCTGGGGTTCGCCGACGTACGTCGAGCGGCCCTGGCCTTCGCGCGTGAGGTGGAGCGGCGGTCTGCCGGTGACGTGACCACTGCGTGGTGGCGCAAGGACCGGGCGCCCGATCAGCTGTTCGTCGACTACAACCAGAACGCCCGTGACCACACGATCGCGTGCGCCCACTCGGTTCGTGGCACGCCCGCGGCGACCGTCTCGACACCAATCACCTGGGCCGAGGTCGACGACGTACTGCCTGCGGACTGCACGATCGCGACGGTCCCTGACCGGTTCGCCAAGTTCGGCGACGTACACGAGGGCATCGGCGACGCGGTCTTCTCGCTGGAACCGCTGCTGGAGTGGGCAGCCCGCGACGAGCGCGAGGGTGAACCAGAGCCGCCACCAGCCGACGCCGAGTGAGGCGACCGAATTCGCCATCACGACGTTGGCTGACAGAGAGCCAACAATTTGCCCAACGTCGACCCGGCGTTACACATCGCTAATGTATGTGTATGACTATGGACCGCCGCCTGCAGTTACTGCTTGACGAGGAAAGGTACCTGCGCGTCGCCGCCGCCGCCAAGCGTCAACGCATCTCAGTGGCGCAGGTCATCCGCGACGCCATCGACCAAGCACTCGCGCCGGAACAGCGTCGACGGTCGACTGCTGGACGGCGGATTTTGTCGGCGGCCGAAATGGAGGTCCCGCCGGGTGACGGGTTGCTTTCGGAACTCGATGACCTACGAAACCGGGCATGATCGTCGTCGACACGACGGTCCTGGTGTACGCCGTGGGAAGCGACCATCCCTACCGCGAGCCGTCTCGAGCGCTGGTCGAAGCCATCTCCTCTGGGGCCGTGCGAGCCACCACGACCATCGAGGTAGTCCAGGAGTTCGCCCACGTTCGGGCGCGCCGCCGCGAGCGAGAGGACGCCGTACAGTTGGCGTCGGCTTTTGCTGACCTCTTGGCGCCGTTGGCTGTCGCCCGAGAAGCGCACCTGCGAGCGGGGTTAGACCTGTGGCGTCGCCACCCGGAACTCGGATGCTTCGACGCTGTCCTCGCAGCGGTATCGCAAGACATTGGGACGACGGCGATCGTGTCGGCGGATCGTGCCTTTGCGACCATCCACAGCGTCGAGCACGTTGTCCCCGACGAAGCCGGAGTTGAAGCGTTGCTGAGCGCGCTGACTTAGCCGGACACCCCAAGTCCGGGCAGTGACTGAGCGCTAGTGCCGCCTGGCGTGCCGCGGTCGCGTCGTGCTCCTTGACGACAAAACCGTCTTTGTGGAGCGCTTCCGGCACCAGGTGCCGGAGATCCTCCACAGATGGGCGGTCTCCGCCGCTTGCTCATCGACGTACTACTCACTGCGGGTGACGGGCTGGCCCTTGCTCGCACGAGGTATCTGCACGCCGCTAAGACGTCCGGGGCGCGTTGACCGTTCCATGCCGTCACCGGCCAACTGTCGCAGACTGGTAACCGTGGTCGACGACTTCGTGATCGCGCGCAACCCCGAGGAGGGCTCTCGGCTGCCCTACCTGCTGCGGATTCCGCTCGGCCCAGCGGGCGTGGTGCTCAAGTCACGCGAGACGTGGCCGCGCACCAGCAAGGTCTACTGCCATCGGGCTCTCGAGTGGCCGGCCGAGCCCGAGGTGGTCGAGCGCGTGCCGGTGCGGTCGTGTGTACGCCGCGGGGCAGCGATCGACCTTGTCCTCGACCGCGGGCGCGAGAACCGCTCGCAGTTCGTGCTCACCCGTATCCGCGGCGGCCGGGAGGCCGTCTTCTGGCAGACCGCTCGCACCGCCAAGCAGGCTAGGCCCAACGTCGCGCTGCCCGGTGCCCGCGCGTCTCGGCTCGCAGAGCTCGAGATCGTCGTAGACGTGCATGAGCGGTACGCCTATACGTTCAGCAAGCAGCAGGCGGTCACCCGTCGCGCCCGGCTGCCGGTCGGCGACTACGGTCTCGTCACCGACGGTGAACTGGTGGCGTCGGTCGAACGCAAGACCCTTGCCGACCTCGTGTCGACACTGACCAGCGGGAAGCTGAAGTTCCTCCTTGGCGAGCTTGCCGTGGTGCCCCGCGGAGCCGTGGTGGTGGAGGAGCGGTATTCGTCGGTCTTCAAGCTCGACCGGGTGCGCCCGGCGGTGGTGGCCGACGGGCTCGCCGAGGTGCAGGTCCGCTGGCCCAACGTGCCGATCGTGTTCTGTGACACCCGGCCGCTTGCGGAGGAGTGGACGTTCCGCTTCCTCGGCGCTGCTGCCGTCCTGCTGGGCGAGGAGCCGGGAGCCGAGGCGTTCGAGGCGACGCTCACCGAGCCACCGCCGCTCGAGCCGGTCGAGCCGTCGGTCGCGGACATCCGCCGCTGGGCAGTGGACGCTGGATACGACGTCTCCGACCGTGGCCGCATTCGCGTCGAGATCCGCGACGCCTTCCACACCGCGCATGCCCGCATCCCGACCGCCTTCTCTACACCGACGACGGGAGGCGCCGATCCGGGTTAAGCCGGTCTCGCGGCTGGGCTGGTTCATCATCGAGCACCTCTTCGGCGGTCGCGACCGTAGGAGCGACCTGCATTCCGGCATGCGCGAGACTCTGGAGCGGATCGCCGCAGCCACCACGAACGGACAGCGGACTAGCCACGACGCACGCCGGCTATAAGGCCTCTCCTACGTATCGGGCCACGCTGCGTACGAAGGTTGTGAGGTCGCCAAGTTCGTTCAATCGAGCAACGACGATGTCGTCCGACACGGCGACGTACTCGTGCACCAAGACGTTCCGGAATCCGACGGCCCTGCGCATGGCGTCGGCTACCTCGGGCGAGAGGACTTGGTGCACGCCGAGCAGCCTTATCGCATCACCGTTATCGGCTGGCGGACCCCAGCCCTCGCTCGAACACATGTGCTGCGCAATGTCGACGCAGGCTTCGATCGCGGTGATGAACGTGTACTTGACCCCTGGCAACCACATCGGGTCGCTGCGCCGATTGCTGTCCGCGGTGGCTTCGGCTGTCAGCTGGGAGAGCGCATCGGTGACCGCGCGAAGCAGCCGCAGCACGCGGACTTCATCGACCATCGGTCACACCTGGCGCGCATGCGCCGCGAACTCTGCATGGGCTTTGCGTAGGCGAGGCAACTCGTCGAAGTAGATCTTGCGGGTGGTCGCCTCCCACCGCACACGTGCCGCCGGATCTTCCTCAAACAGCAGTTGGCCAGTGGCTGCCACTCGCCCGGCGAGCTCCAACGGGGCCGTGTCGAGAACAACCAAGTCCACGTGCGGCGGAAGAAGAATGTCGTATGCCTGTGGTGGCTCTACCCCGAAAAATGCTGCCAGGTCAATGTCGGAGTTCTTTTGACCGGAGCCAGTGACTCGGCTGCCGTGCAGGTAACCAAACACCGCGCCTGACTGCTTAAGGATCGCCACGGCTTCCTCAATCAGCTGTGACACCTCGGCGGGCTCCATGCTGACATTGTGGCGCAACCGCGGCCCCAGTGAGCGCATCTCGGTTCTGTCGGAGCTACGCCGTATGGTCACGCCATGAGGCAGGCGAATCGGGCGGCGACGTGCTGAGCGTGCATCGGGCGGAGCGCGCGGATGCCCTGGTGACCGGTCTGGCGGACCTCATGGGCACGGTTCCGCAAGATCCCTTCCGGCCTGACATCGTCTCCGTCCCATCGAAGGGTGTTGAGCGGTGGATCGCTCAGTCGCTCTCTGCGTCGCTGGGTGCTCGAGGCGGCGAGGCTGACGGCGTCTGCGCCAACGTGGTGTTTCCGTCGCCCAGCCGGCTGGTGCAAGAGGTGCTCGTCGCGGCAACCGGTGTCGACGCTGACGACGATCCGTGGGCTGAGGAGCGGCTGCCGTGGGCGGTGCTTGAGGTCATCGACGCCTGTGCGGGTGAGGAGTGGTGCCGCACGCTTAGCCGGCACCTCGGGCTCGTGGAAGGCGGGGTCAACCGGGGCCGGCGCATGGCGGTCGCGCAGAAGATCGCCGGCCTGTTCACGGCGTACGCCGCGGAGCGCCCCACCATGCTTACCGACTGGCGAGCGGGGCAGCACAGCGATGGGTACGGCGGTCGAACTGACACCGACCAGGCATGGCAGCCGGAGCTGTGGCGGCGGCTGCGGTGGCACATCGACATGGAGAGCCCGGCGGAAAGGCTGTACCCGGCTTGTGAGCGGCTGCGCGAGGCGCCAGACATCGTCGAGCTGCCCGAGCGGTTGTCGATCTTCGGCCCGACGAGGTTGACCACCGCTCAATTGGTCGTGCTGGATGCGTTGGCTGTGCATCGCGACGTGCATACGTGGCTGCCGTTCCCATCGGATGGGTTGTGGCGGAGGTTGGGAGAAGCGGGCTCGACCCCGAAAGAGGTCTCGACAGGCTCGACCACCCGTGATGTGTCGACGCGGCGGAACGATCCGACGGCGGAGGTGGCGGTGCATCCGTTACTGCGGTCGCTGGGGCGGGATGCCCGAGAGATGTACGTGCGCCTCCACGCGCATACCTCGCCGGCGGCCGACGAGCATTTGCCGATCGCGACCACTGCGAGCGGCACGCTCCTTGGCGTGCTGCAAGACGGCCTGTGCGCCGATCGGGCACCGGACGGTTCGCACGCCATGGCGCACCCAGACACGACCGTGCAGGTGCACGCCTGCCACGGGCGCCACCGTCAGGTGGAGGTACTACGCGAGGTGCTGCTCGGACTCCTCGCCGATGATCCGACGCTCGAGCTGCGCGACATCATTGTCATGTGCCCTGACATCGATGCGTACGCGCCGCTGATCAGCGCCAGCCTCGGCATCGAGGTGCTCGACGGCGCGGACGACCCCGCCGCTGCGGCACAGGTGCACCCAGGCCACCAGCTCACCTTCCGGCTGGCCGACCGCTCGCTGCGGCAGACCAACCCAGTGCTCGACGTCGTCGCCCGGCTGCTGGAGCTCGCCGACTCCCGTCTCACCGCCTCCGAGGTGCTGGACCTGGCCGCGATGCAACCAGTGCGGCGGCGGTTCCGGTTCGACGAGGAGGCGCTCGACCGGATCGGTGACTGGGTACGCCGGGCCGGCGTGCGCTGGGGGCTCGACGCACCGGCCCGCTCTGGTTACGGACTCTCCGGCGTCGCCCAGAACACCTGGGAGCACGGCCTCGACCGACTGCTTGCGGGCGTCGTCATGGATGAGGAGGATCTCCGCCTCGTCGGCGATGCGCTCCCGCTCGACGACGTCGACAGCACCGAGATCGACCTCGCCGGCCGGCTGGCGGAGCTGCTCGACCGGCTCGATGACACGCTCGCGGCTCTCCGCCAAGAGCAGCCGCTCGAATCCTGGGTGCAGGCGCTTAGCGACGCCGTTGACCGCTTCACCGACGTCGCCCCGCGCGACGCCTGGCAGGTCACCCAGGCCAAGGCGACCCTCGCCGGCGCTGCCGCTCGGTCGGCGGTGGTCTCGCCAAGCTCGACCACCGGTGCACGGGAGGGAGCGCTGCTGGGGTTGTCCGACGTGCGGGCGGTGCTCGGCGACCGGCTGCGCGGACGACCGACCCGCGCCAACTTCCGCACCGGCCACCTCACCGTCTGCACGATGGTGCCGATGCGGTCGGTGCCCCACCGCGTCGTCTGCCTGCTGGGCCTCGACGACGGCGTCTTCCCGCGCAGCACCAGCATCGACGGCGACGACATCCTTGCCCGACAGCCGCGGGTGGGGGAGCGCGACCGCCGGTCGGAGGACCGCCAGCTCTTCCTCGACGCGATCCTCGCCGCCAAGGAGCGCCTGGTCATCCTCTACACCGGCGCCGACGAACGCACCGGCGCCGAGCGGCCGCCCGCCGTCCCGCTCGGCGAGCTGCTCGACGTACTCGACCGCACGGCTACAGTGCCCGACGGCAAGGTGCGTGACCGCGTGCTCGTGCGGCACCCGCTGCAGCCGTTCGACCCGCGCAATTTCACTGCCGGTGAGCTGGCCACAAGCAGTCCGTTCAGCTTCGACCAGGCGTCGTACGCCGGCAGCATCGCGATGCGGGGCGGTCAGTCCGCAGCGCCGCCGTTCCTCGACGAGCCGCTGCCCGAACTCGACCTGGAAGCCGTCGAACTCGAGAGCCTCGTCCGGTTCTTCGAGCACCCGGTCCGCGCGTTCCTGCGCGAGCGGCTCGAGCTGCGCACCGCCGACGAGCAGGAGGAGCCGTCCGACGCGCTGCCCGTGAAGCCCAACAACCTCGAGCTGTGGGCGGTCGGCGACCGGCTCCTGCGCGCCGGGCTCGCCGGCCTGCCCGTCGACGACGCCGAGCGGGTGGAGCGGCTGCGGGGCGAGCTTCCCCCGGGCACCCTCGGCGGCTCGGTGCTGCAGCCGATCACCGACAACGTGGCGGCCGTGCTCGACAAGAGCACCGGGCTGCGCACGGGCGAGCCCGACACCATCGACGTCTCCATCCTCCTGCCGTCGGGCACCCGGCTCGACGGGTCGGTGCCGCGGGTGTACGGCGACCGCGTCGTCCGCATCGAGTACTCCCGGCTGTCGGCCAAGCACCGCATCCGGGCCTGGCTGCAGCTGCTCGCGCTGTGCGCGAACGACCCCAGTCGCACCTGGCGAGCCGCCGCCGTCGGCCGCGGCACGAAGAAGGAGCCGGTGATCGGGTCGTTCCTGACCGGACCGGAGCCCGACGTAGCCGCCCAGCACCTCGACACACTCATCGCGCTCTACCGGCTCGGCCTCACCCGACCGCTCCCCGTGCCGCCCAAGACAGCGCACGCGTACGCCGACAAGCGCCGCAAGACCAACCCGCAGAACGCGGCGGCCCTGGCAAGCAAGGAGTGGGAGACCAAAGGCCAGGGCAACAGCGCCTACGGCGAGTTCGACGACGGCGATCACCGGCGAGTGCGCCTGACGACGATGCACGACCTGCTGGCCGAGCCGCCATGCCCCGATGAGCAGTACGCCGACGAGCCGCACCGCTTCGGCCAGCTCGCCCGCATCATCTGGACTCCACTGCTCGAGGCGGAGGACGGCCAATGACCGCCACCCACGTCCGGGTGTACGCACCCGACCAGCCGCTGCCCGAGGGCACCACCGTCCTCGAGGCCAGCGCCGGCACCGGCAAGACCTACACGATCGCCGGCCTGGCGGCGCGCTACCTCGCCGAGGGCAAGGCGCGGATGGACGAGCTGATGCTGGTGACGTTCGGCCGGGCAGCGACGGCCGAGCTGCGCGAGCGGGTGCGTGAGCGGCTCACGACAGTGACCGCCCAGCTCGCCGACCCGGCAACGGCTCGCGACTCAACCGACGAGGTGGTGCGGCTGCTTGTCGACGTACCCGACGACGAGGTACGCCGGCGGCACCGGCGGCTGGCCAGCGCAGTCGCCGACTTCGACGCCGCCACCATCGCGACCACCCACGGCTTCTGCTCGCAGATGCTCGCCGGGCTTGGGATCGCCGCCGACCTCGACGCCGACGTGACCTTCGCCGAGGCGACCGGCGACCTGGTCACCGACGTCGCCACCGACCTCTACGTCGCCGACTACGGCCGCGACGGCAGCCCGCCGCCACCCGAAAAGATGCAGTTCGGCACCGCAGCAACCATCGCGGCCGACGCCGTCGGCGACCCGGCCGCCCGGCTGGAGCCGCACGACGCAGAGCTGGCCTCCGACCCGCGCACGCGCTTCGAGTTCGGCGACCGCGCCCGCGACGAGGTGGCCCGGCGCAAGCGGGCCATGCGGGTCATGGACTACAACGACCTGCTCACCTACCTTCGCGAGGCGCTGACCAATCCCGAGACCGGCGAGGAGGCCTGCCAGCGCATCCGCGCCCGCTACAAGATCGTGCTCGTCGACGAGTTCCAAGACACCGACCCGGTGCAGTGGGACATCCTCGAGCGCGCGTTCCACGGCCACCGCACCCTGATCCTCGTCGGCGACCCCAAACAGGCGATCTACGCGTTCCGCGGCGCCGACGTCGTCACCTACCTGCAGGCCAAGCGAGCGGCGGCCGAGGAGGCCACGCTCGGCACCAACTGGCGCAGCGACCAGCCGCTCGTGCAGGGGCTGCGGCACCTGCTCGGCGACGCCGCGCTCGGCGACCCGCGCATCCGGCTGTACGACGTCGACGCCGCGCACCGCGAGGCGTCCCTGCACGGCGCTCCTGTCGCCGCGCCGGTACGCCTGCGCCGGGTGCCGCGCTCGGAGTTCGACGAGTCGACGTCGGCCAAGCTGACCGTGGCGACGGTGCGGCCGTTCGTCGCGCGAGACGTCGCCGCCGACATCGTCAGGCTGCTGTCGTCGGGCGCCGAGCTCGTCGGCCGCGACGGCGTACGCCGACCGCTGGAGGCGGCCGACGTAGCGGTGCTCGTGCAGCGAAACGACACCGGTGCCGCCGTACGAGACGCGCTCGCCGCGGTCGACGTACCCGTCGTGCTGACGGCGACCAGCTCGGTCTTCGCGTCCGACGCGGCGCGGGAGTGGCTCGACCTGCTGACCGCGCTCGAGCAGCCGCAGCGCACCGGCCTCGCTCGCAACGCCGCCCTCACCAGCTTCGTCGGATGGACCGCCGCTGAGCTGGCCACGGCCGACGAAGCGACCCAGGAGGTGCTCGGCGCCCGGCTGCGCCGGTGGGCCGAGACGCTCACCGACGCCGGCGTCGCCGCGCTGATGGAGGCGGCGACTGCCACCGGGCTGGCGGAGCGGGTGCTCGCACGTGACGACGGCGAGCGCGACCTGACAGACCTGCGCCACATCGGCCAGGCGCTGCACCAGGCTCGCACCGAGGGATACGCCGGCGTGTCGTCGCTCGTGCAGTGGCTGCAGCACCGGATCGCCGAGGCGGGCGACGACATCGATGAGGAGCGCAGCCGGCGGCTCGACTCCGACGCCAAGGCAGTGCAGGTCATGACGATCTGGCGGGCGAAGGGGCTGGAGTTCCCCGTCGTCTACGCGCCGTTCCTCTGGGACCGCTGGGTCGGCGGTACCCCCGAGCAGCTGCGGCTGCACGATAAGGAAGGGCGCGTGCTCGACGTCGGCGGGCCGGCCGGGCCGTGGTACGCCGAGCGTCGGGCTGCGCACAACGCCGAGGACGCGGGAGAGTCGCTGCGGCTGGCCTATGTCGCGCTCACGCGGGCCCGATCGCAGGTGATCGCCCATTGGGCCCCCACCAACAACACGCCGGGCGGGGGGTTGCACCGGCTGTTGTTCGGCAAGCGGTCCGACGGGGGAGGGCTGCCCGACTCGGCGACCGTGCCCGACGAGAACGGCGCCCGCGAGCGGCTCGAAGGGCTGGCGGCGACGTCTGGCGGCCTGGTCAGCGCGGAGGAGGCAGGGCCGGTGTCGACGGCTTCGCTTGCGGCTCCCGGCCCGTCGGCGGTCGGCCTCGCCGTGCGTGACTTTGACCGGAAGCTCGACACGGCGTGGAGCCGGACGTCGTACACCGGGATCACGGCCGGCCTGCACGAGGCGTCGGGTGCGGTCGCGGCGGTCAGCGAGCCGGAGACGCCTGGGATCACCGACGAGCCGGCCGAGCGGCCCGATATTGAGGCCGTCGGGGAGGAGGCGTACGAGTCGGTCGTGTCGCCGATGAGCGGGTTGCCGTCGGGAGCGGCGTTCGGCACGTGCGTGCACGGGGTGCTCGAACGCACCGATTTCGCGGCGCCTGACCTCGCGTCGGCGCTGGAGGAGGCGGCTGCAGCCGAGGACTCCGAGCGGTTCGCCGGCACCCCACCAGCCGACCTCGCTCAGGCACTGCTGCACAGTCTGCGCACGCCCCTCGGACCACTCGCCGGGAGCCGGCGCCTCGTTGACATCGCTCAGCGTGACCGGCTCGACGAGCTCGACTTCGAGCTGCCGCTCGTCGGCGGTGACCGACCCACCGGCGAGGCGCGGGTGCGCGAGATTGCTGCGCTGGTACGCCGCCACCTGGGGCCTGGCGACCCGCTCGCCGGGTACGCCGACGACCTCGACGTACCGCTGCTCGCCGGCCGCACCTTACGCGGCTACCTCGCGGGCAGCATCGATGCGGTGCTGCGCGTGCGCCATGGCGGCGGACCGCCGCGCTACCTCGTCGTCGACTACAAGACCAACTGGCTTGGCGGAGCGGAGCCGCTGACCGCTTACGACTACCGGCCCGAGGCGATGGCGAACGCGATGCGGCACGCGCACTATCCGCTGCAGGCGCTGCTGTACTGCGTGGCGCTGCACCGCTACCTGCGCTGGCGGCAGCCCGGCTACCACCCCGAGGTGCATTTCGGTGGCGTGCTCTACCTGTTCCTCCGCGGCATGTGCGGGGAGGAGACCCCGGTGGCCGACGGCGTGCCGCACGGCGTCTTCTCCTGGTCGCCGCCGGCCGGGCTGATCACCGAGCTGTCCGACCTGCTGCATCGGGGTGCGTCATGACGTCGGTGCTGGGTGAGGCGTACCGCACCGCCAGCCCGGAGTCGGCGGACCAAGCGCTACGGGCCGACGGCCTGCTCGCGGAGTTCAACCGCGCCGGGGTGCTGACCAGCGCCGACGTGCACGTGGCCCGACGCCTGCGGCGGTTGTGCGGAGAGAGCGACGAGCGGGTGTTGCTCGCCGGGGCGCTGGCCGTGCGCGCCGTACGCCACGGGTCGGTGGTGCTCGAGCTGCACGATGTCGCAGAGAGGGTGACCGCCGACTCGCTCACGGCCGACGAGTCGGCGGCGCTTCCATGGCCGGACTCGGACGGCTGGGTCGCCGCCGTGAAGCGAAGCCCGCTGGTGGCGGGAGGCTCGGACGGACCTGACGACCGGCCGCTGCGCTGGGTCGACGGGCTGCTCTATCTCGACCGCTACTGGCGGCAGGAGCGGGTCGTGGCGGCGTACGTCGACGCGGCGATGCAGGCGCCGCCGCTCACGGCCGACCCGGACCGGCTCGACGCGGCGCTGCGGCGGCTGTTCCCGTCGGAAGAGGCCGACCGGCAGCGGCTGGCGGCGTACGTCGCCGCGCACCGGCGGTTCAGCATCGTCGCGGGCGGCCCGGGCACCGGCAAGACGACGACGGTGGCGCGGCTGCTCGCCGTCCTGCAGGACCTGGCGGGTGGCAGGCTGCGGATCGCCCTCGCCGCGCCGACCGGCAAGGCCGCGGCGCGGATGACCGAGGCAGCAGCAGACGAGGTCGCGCGCTTCGGGAAGCTCGACCAGGACCGGCTCGGCACGCTCACCGCCTCCACCCTGCACCGCCTGCTCGGCACCTGGCCCGGCGAGCGCACCCGGTTCAGGTACAACCGCGACAACCGGTTGCCGTACGACGTGGTTGTCGTCGACGAGGCATCGATGGTGTCGCTGACGCTGATGTCGCGGCTCATCGAGGCGCTGCGTCCGACGTGCCGGCTGATCCTCGTCGGCGACCCGAACCAGCTCGCATCGATCGAGGTCGGCGCGGTGCTCGGCGACCTGGTGCAGCGCGCGGCGCCGGCCGACGTTGTACCGCTGCCCGTGGAGTCAGCGCAGGCCGGCCGGGACCTCGAAGCGCTGTCAAACGACGAGCAGCACGCGGCCTTGACCATCGGAGTGGTTGGCCTGACGAAGGTGCACCGCTACGGCGGGCAGATCCAGGAGCTGGCCGAAGCCATCAGGCGCGGGGACGGCGAAAATGTGCTCGATCTCTTGGGCGCAGGTCACTCCGACATCGAGTACGTCGCGGTGGATCCAGCGGCGTCGGACGCCGACCTGCGGAGGCTCCGTGCCGACGCGCTCGACGCCGGCCGGGAGCTCATCACCGCCGCCCGGGCCGGTCACGCCGAGCAGCCGCTCATGGCACTGGCGAAGCATCGGGTGCTGTGCGCGCACCGTGAGGGACCGTACGGCGTCGCGGACTGGGGCAGGCGAGTCCAGAACTGGCTGAGCGAGGCCGTGGACGGCTACGCCACCGATGGGCTGTGGTACGTCGGCCGGCCGCTGCTCGTCACGTCGAACGACTACCAGCTGCGGCTGTTCAACGGCGACACCGGCGTGATCGTGAACTGCGACGGCGAGCCACGGGCCGCCTTCATGCGGGAGGGCGCGCTTGACCTGTTAGCACCCAGCCGGCTCGGCGAAGTGCAGACGGTGCACGCGATGTCGATCCACCGCAGTCAGGGCAGCCAGTTCGAGCGGGTGAGCGTCGTGCTGCCGCCCGCAGAGTCGCCGTTGCTGACGCGCGAGCTGCTCTACACCGCGGTGACCCGCGCCAAGGAGCACGTGCGCATCATCGGCACCGAGCAGGCGGTGCGTGCGGCGGTCGAGCGGCGGATTCAGCGGGCGAGCGGCCTCAGGCAGCTAGTCGCGGCGAGTCGACCGGAGAGCGGTTCGTAGCTACGCCAACCGCTCGGGGCCGGCATACCGAGTGCGGTTGGTCAGGCTGCGGGCTGCACCTGAACGGCGGAGACCTCGAACTCCAGCGTCACCTTGTCGCCGACGAGTACGCCGCCCGCCTCCAGCGGAGCGTTCCACTCCACGCCCCAGTCGCGCCGGTTGACCGTGGTCGAACCCTCGAAGCCGAGTCGGATGTTGCCGTACGGGTCCTTGGTCGAGCCGGCGTACTCGAAGTCGATGGACACCGGCTCGGTGACGCCTCGCATGGTCAGGTCACCGGTCACCCGGTAGTGCTCGTCGTCGAGCTTCTCAACCGACGTGGACGCGAAGGTGATCTGCGGGTGGTTCGGGACATCGAAGAAGTCGTTGGTGCGCAGGTGGCCGTCGCGCTGCTCGTTGCGGGTGTCGACGCTGTTGGCTTCGATCGTGACTTCGAGCGTGGAGGCCTCGGGGTCGGCGAAGTCGAGGTGCCCCCTGCCCTCGAACTCGTTGAACTGCCCGCGGACTTTGGTGACCATCGCGTGGCGGGCGACGAAGCCGATGCGGCTGTGCGCGACGTCAAGGGTGTAGTCACCGGACAGGATCTCGGAGTCCAGGGTTTGTACGGTCATGGCTGCTTCCTCTCAAAGGTGAGGCACGGATGTTGATTCTTCAACTATCTGTCGAGAACGCCTAGCCTAGCCCCCGCATTCCCCAGCGCGGCTGCGACATGGAGTTGACGCTCTCCCGTACTTCAGAGACTCAGCATGCTGAGTGTTGAAACCGCACTTCTCCGTGACCGGTTCGGGCCACTTGCTCGCATGGTCAGCAGGTTATCCAGGGCGGAATAGTGCCACTCCCTCGAAGCGGGCGAAGTCGCGGTCGAAGGACACGACAGTCGCGGCGTACTCGAGTGCCAGGGCGGCGAGGTGCGCGTCGCCGACCAGGTTGCCCGCGGTCCCAGCGCGCTGGAGCAGCCCGCTCATCAGAGCGAGGTGCCGTCGGGTGGGCTCAATGGTGACAGCGGGCGGTGCCTCCATCCAGATTTCGAGGATGCCCGCGGCCCGAGTCGGGCTCAGCGGGCGCTGGAACACCGCAGGATGTGTGCTGAGCCGCAGGAAGGCGAGGGCAACGGTCCACACAAACGCCACCGCCTCACTGCCAACGAGCGCCTGGCGAAGCCAATCGCGCGCGGTGACGTGTTCACGCGAGCTCTCGTTTACAGCGTGGATTAGCACGTTGGCGTCGACAAGCAGCATGTCAGCCGCCCCGAGCGAGACGCGCCGCAAGCTCATGGTCTTCGAGCTCGCCGGCCAGCCGCAGGGCCTTGGTCACGTCTACCAGCGGCTCTCCCATGTCAGACGTAGGGAACGACCTGCCGGGTGGTCGGGCAGTCCGCGAGGCCCCGGCCCGGATGGCTTCATTGACCGCTTGTTTGAAGGTCAGGCCTCGCTCCCGCATGTTGCGCTTGATGAGAGTGTCCACATCGGGGTCGAGGGTGACCGTGGTCCGCATGCCTGCATCATAGCATCAAAACGCGTGATGACCTGATGCACGGGCCGTTACATGCCCTCAGCCTCGCATCGTCCTCGAGGCCACTCGGCGCACTGTCGGCGCCTGCAGATAGACATGTCTCAGCCGCCAACTCCATCTACCCGGTGGCTGCCTAAGAGGTGAATCGGAATGAAGTTCTCAGCACAGCTTGATGTCAACGTCGTCGCGGTCGAGGCGACCGACGAAGTGTCGTTGTTGCTCGATCTGCAGTCGCCGCAGGTGGCGTCTGCCGAAGACCGCGCGACCGCGACACTGCAGGTGGTCCTCGACCGCAGCGGTTCGATGAGCGGGGCTCCGCTCGATGGTGCGATCGCAGCCCTTTGCGGCTTGGTCGCCCGGCTCGACGAGCGTGACAACTTCGGCGTGGTCGTCTTCGACGACACGGCGGAGGTCGTCGTACCGGCCGCCCCGCTCTCAGACAAGCAGCGCGTCGTCGCCCAGCTCCAGCACATCCACCCGGGCGGCATGACCGACCTTTCCGGTGGCTATCTCCGCGGCCTGCAGGAGCTCAAGCGGGTGGCGGCTGGGGGAGGCGGCACGCTGCTGCTCATCTCCGACGGTCACGCCAACCGCGGCATCACCGACGCCGACCAGCTCGCGACGATCGCGGCAAGTGCCTCGACCGAGCGGATCGTGACGTCGACGCTCGGCTACGGGCTGGGGTACGACGAGACGGCGCTGTCCGCGCTTGCCAGGGGCGGCTCGGGCAACCACCACTTCGCCGAAGACCCCGACAGCGCCGGTGCGGCCATCGCCACCGAGGCAGGCGAGCTGCTGTCGAAGTCGGTGCAGGCAGCCAGCCTGCTCATCGACATGGAGCCCGCGGTCGCGCTGGTGAAGATCTACAACGACCTACCGTCCACGCAGGTCGGCGACGGCAAGATCATGGTCGAGATCGGCGACTTCTACTCCAACGAGCGCCGCAAGCTGCTGCTGCGGTTCGGGGTCCCGGCAATGGCCTCGCTCGGCTTGGCACAGATCTCGACGCTGGAGCTGCGGTACGTCGAGTTGCCGGGCCTTGTCGAGCAGGTGGTCACGCTGCCGGTGCAGGTCAACGTCGTACCCGGTGACGAGGCAGCCGGTCGCGTCGCTGACCCGACGGTGCACACCGAGGTGCTGTTCCAGGAGGCGCAGCAGGCGAAGAAACGGGCGTCGGAGGCGTTGGAGCGCGGCGACCGCGGAGCCGCGATGGACCTGCTTGCCGGCGCCGAAGGCGTGCTCGGTGCGGCCATGATGGCAGCGCCCGACGAGATGCGAGCCGACGTGGTCAAGGAGTCCCAGGACATCGGCATGATGAAGGACCGAGCGTCATGGGACGACACCAGCCGGTTGTCCAAAGTCACCCGCGCCTCGTTCCACCAGCGCAACCGCAAGCGCGGACGGGAGTGACGTGGCGGCGCGAGTCAGCTCTCAGTTGGCGACGGGTCACCGTCTCCGACATAGAGTTGGCCGAGTGTCCAGACTCGCTTTGCCGCAGCTCAAGGTCGCCAACGCGCACTTCGTCACCCCGCAGCTGCTGGTCGGCGGTGACCTCGACTACGACACGGTCACGGCCCTGCGGCAGCTCCTGGAGCTGACCGATGCCGGGGTGACACACATCGTCGACGTGCGGATCGAGGCCAGCGACGAGGAGCTCGTCGCTGAGTTCGCGAAGGCCGTCGACATCGGTATCGGTTATCTGCACCACGGGATGGACGACGCCGGTCAGCTGGTCCCCGCCGAGTGGTTCGAAACGGGTGTCGCGTACGCCGTGGAGGCGATCGACGCCGGCGGGATCGTCCTCGCTCACTGTCACATGGGGATCAACCGCGGACCGTCGCTGGGGTACGCCGTCCTGCTGGCCCAAGGCTGGGATCCGGTGGAGGCGCTCGACGCCATCCGGCAGGCGCGGCCGATCGCTTACATCGACTACGCCGCCGACGCGTTGGCGTGGCATCACGCCCGGGTCGAGAGCCCGGCCACAGAGCTGCGCCGCGACCTCGAGCGGCTCGAGCAGTGGCGTCGCGACAACCAGCTCGACGTCGTGGAGGTCATCCGCAAGGTCCGGATCGAGGAGGCGCGGCGCGGGCTATGAGGTGCAGGTCGGTCGGCACCGGTCAGTAGTCTCGGCGGCGTGCGACCAACCCTCACCGCCACCTTGACCGACACCGCGATCCGCCAGGCAACAAGCGGCGGGGCGTATGTCAGGGGAGCGGAGTACGCCCGACAGGGACGCGTCACCGAAGTCACGTTCGACGCCAACACCATGACGCTGAGCGCCGTCATCCGCGGCAGCGGACACCGGTCCTACTCCACGGAGGTTCAGGTCAGCACCGGCGGTGTCACAGCAGGGGCCGTGGAGATCGGGGAGACGTGGTGCTCTTGCCCGGTCGGCTTCGGCTGCAAGCATGCCGCAGCTCTTATGCTGGTCGCGCGTGCATCGTCCCAGCCGGCGCACACCCCCGCGCCAGCGGTGTACCAACCAACGTCGGTGGTCATTCCCACCTGGGAGCGCCACGTCGCCAACCTGCTCGACGGCATGGGCAACGCGTCGCCCCAGGCCACCACCCCGATCGCCCTCGAGTTCGAGCTCACGCTGCCGAGAGCCTCCGTGTACGCCGGCCGGACGCCGTACGACCTGCCCGCGCGCCTCGGGATCCGGCCCGTCACCTGGGGGCGAAGTGGCAAGTGGGTGCGGTCCGACATCTCGTGGGACCGGCTGCCCTACGTCGGCAGCTACGGCGGCTACCCTCCCGCGCACCTGGAGCTACTGCAGGAGCTCGTCCGGCTCAGCGCCAGCGACTACCTGTATCGGCGTACCGCCACCATCGACCTGAGCACCGTCAGTCGCGGCCTTTGGCCGCTGCTCGACCGGGCCGGTGAGATCGGGCTGCCGCTGCTGATGGCCAGCCGCGGCCGGGAGCCGGTCGTCGTACGGGCGGAGCCCGCCACGGCTCGGCTCGACCTGACCCGGCCAGCACCAGACGCCGACCTGCTGCTGCGCGCCGAGGTGCGTGCGGGGGAGCAGTCGCTCGACGTGTCGTCGGTGGGGTTCCTCGGCACCCCCGCGCACGGTTGCTTCACGCTTCCGGCTGGGGATGGTGATGCCACCACGCTGATCCGGTTCGACCGTCCGCTGGCTTCGGCGCTGCAGCGCTTCCTCGAGAACGCCGGCGAGGTGCGCATCCCCGCCGGCGACGCCGACCGGTTCGTGGCCGACTACTACCCGAGGCTGCGTCAGACCACCACGATCAGCTCCGACGACGGCAGTGTGCTGCTCCCCGTCGTGTCCGGTCCGCGGCTCGTGCTCACCGTCGAGTACTCCGGCGTCAGCACCGCGACGCTCACCTGGAGCTTTCGATACGACGTCGACGGAAAGCCACAGCGGCATCCACTGCTCGACCCAGCCGGCATGCTCGGCGTCCGTGACCTCGCCGCGGAGATGCGCGTGCTCAATCGGATCGATCTGCCCCAGAGCCCGGTGCAGCTGACGGTGTCGGTTGGCGGGCTGATGCGGATCATCCCTACCCTGCGGCTGACCGGCATGCAGACCGTCGCGTTCACCAGGGAGGCCCTCCCTGCCCTGCGCCAGCTGCCCGACGTCGAGGTCGAGGTGGTCGGTGACCCGCCCGACTTCCGGCTGGCCGACTCCGCCCCTCAGATCGCGGTCTCCGCGACCGACAGGCCCGACGCTGACTGGTTCGACCTCGGTGTCACGGTCACCGTCGACGGCCACGACGTCGCGTTCGCCGACCTGTTCGCCGCGCTGGCGGCGGGCGAGTCGCACCTGCTGCTCGACAACGGCACCTACTTCCCGCTCGACGACCCGGCCTTCGCGTCCCTGGCGCGGCTCATCGACGAGGCGCGCGCGCTGAACGACCAGCCGAGTGGCGGGCTCACGATCAGCCCGTTCCAAGCCGGGCTCTGGGAGGAGCTGGTCGGGCTGGGCGTCGTCGACCAGCAGTCGAACCGGTGGGCGAGCACCGTCGAGGGGCTGCTGCACCTGGAAAAAGTCCCCGAGCCAGACCTGCCCGCCGACCTATGCGCCGAACTGCGGCCCTACCAGCTGCACGGATACCGCTGGCTGCGCTTCCTGCAGGACCACCAGCTCGGGGGAATCCTCGCCGACGACATGGGTCTGGGAAAGACCGTGCAGACGCTGGCCCTCGTCAGCGCCATGCGCGCCGAGGCGAGAGCCGACGCACTCGGCGACAGCGGGGCCTGTCTTGGTGGTGGCGCCTACCAGCGTCGTCGGCAACTGGGCGGCCGAGGCGGCCCGCTTCACTCCAGGACTGCGGGTGGTGACCATCGACGCTACCGAGCGCAAACGGTCGGCGCCGCTCGCCGAGCT
The DNA here is from genome assembly GCA_030447805.1 of Nocardioidaceae bacterium. Taxonomy (GTDB): domain Bacteria; phylum Actinomycetota; class Actinomycetes; order Propionibacteriales; family Nocardioidaceae; genus JAUJOE01. The sequence goes on from JAUJOE010000007.1 coordinate 24,535, forward strand.
CGCGGCCGACGCCGACCTTGTCGTCACGTCGTACACGCTGTTCCGCATCGACGAGGCGCACTACCAAGCGCTCGGCTGGTCAGCCCTGGTGCTCGACGAAGCCCAGTTCGTCAAGAACCATCGCGCCAAGGCCTACCAGTGCGCCCGCAAGCTGTCGGCGCCGTTCAAACTGGCGATCACCGGCACGCCACTCGAGAACAGCTTGATGGACCTGTGGTCGCTGCTGTCCATCGTGGCGCCTGGGCTCTTCCCTCAGCCGAAGGTGTTTGCGGAGCTGTTCGCCAAGCCGATCGAGCGCGGTGACCGCGAGCTGCTCGCCACGCTGCGCCGCCGAGTGCGGCCGTTGATGTTGCGCCGTACGAAAGAAGAGGTGGCTCCCGAACTTCCGCCCAAGCAGGAGTCGGTGCTGTCGGTCGAGCTCGCTCCCCGACACCGCAAGATCTATGAGACCCACCTGCAGCGCGAACGGCAGAAGATCCTCGGGCTTCTCGGCGACATGCAGAAGAACCGCTTCACGATCCTGCGCTCGCTGACGCTGCTGCGCCAGCTGAGCCTTGACCCGGCCCTGATCGACAAGGGGTACGACGCTGTGGGCTCGGCCAAGATCGACGTGTTGCTCGAGCATCTCGACGAGGTGCTCAGCGAAGGCCATCGGGCGCTGGTGTTCAGCCAGTTCACCGGCTTCCTTCGTCGGGTGCGCGACCGGCTCGACGCCAGCGGCATCGCATACTCCTACCTCGACGGGCACACCCGCAAACGGGCCCAGGCGATCGACGCGTTCCGGTCCGGCGACGTACCGGTCTTCGTGATTAGCCTCAAAGCCGGCGGGTTCGGCCTCAACCTCAGCGAGGCCGACTACTGCTTCGTGCTCGACCCGTGGTGGAACCCGGCGGTCGAGGCCCAGGCGGTCGACCGCACCCACCGGATCGGGCAGCGGCGCACCGTCATGGTCTACCGGCTGGTTGCCAGCGACACCATCGAGACGAAGGTGATGGAGCTGAAGGCCCGCAAGCAGCGGCTGTTCGCCAGTGTGATGGATGAGGGGGGGCAGTTCGGGTCGGCGCTCACCGCCGACGACATCCGCGGCTTGCTCGGCGCCTAGCTGGATCGAACGCCCTGCGCAAGCAGCGACCAATCGAGGGCCTCGTAGCCGCGCTGACACGGCGGTCCCTCGGAGAGACTTGCCGACTTCCCGGTGAGGTCGACCAGAACGCTCGCCACGGTCTCCGTCTGCTCCGCAAAGGGCAGGGAGCGGTCGGGGTGGCGGCAGACGCTGTCGGGATAGTTCGTGTGGTCGGTCAGGGCCGCGGCGAACGTCTCCACTTCCTCCGAGCCTGCGCCCGCGACGGCGTTGGCACGCTGAAGCCGGAAGTGGCTCGTGGTCGCGACCAGGTCGGCATAGTCCACCCCGTCGAAGTCTGGCGACGTGAAGTGGTTGGTGTGCAGCAGGACCCCGCGACCGTCCGGCTCCAGCCGATGGAACGAGTCTCGGCCGCCGGGCCGCGCCTCCACGTCGACGATCGAGCCAGTTGCGTCGGCGAGGAGGTAGTTCGCTGACGATGCGCGGGTGCTCTTGTCGAAACGTTTCAAGCCTTCGGACGTCGTGCCGCACTGCAGCAGTGCGCGCAGCATCACGTGGTAGGGAACGCCTTCGTCCGCTCGGTCTTCGGTGCAGGCGAGGGCGTTGGTCATTACCGCAACACCCGCCGAGTTGACACCGAACTTCGCCAGCAAGCCGGCCTCCACCACGGTCACAAAGGCAGGGCCGTCGTCTGGCAGCACCTGGAGGACGACCACGGTGTCACGGGCGAACGGCGTCCAGTCCCAGTTCTGCCCGACGAGCACTCGACCAGCTGAGGAGACGCTCGCGAAGGCGGTGCACTCGGAGGGAACCGGCGACGCCAGCGCCGTCCGGACCCGCGCCGAGTAGAGGATCTCGGTGCGCACATTGACCGCGAGGACGTCTTCGCGCGCCACCTCGGCGCCGTCGGCGACACCGGCCAGTTCCTCGACGTACTCAGGGGCGAAGTCGTTGATCGCCGGCAGGAATCGCTGGCCCTCGGCAGTGGCCCGGCGCCAGTCCCAACCGGCGACGTCCTGGAACAACTCGGCGTACGCCGCGATCGACCCGCGCACCCGGTCGCGCGCCTGCGAGCCGTACTGCCGGCCGCGGGTGTACGGCGAGCCGGTGACGGTGATGACGGGGAACATCAGCGTGCAGGCTGGGGACACGACAGCAACGACATGCCCCCATCTTCCCTGACCGCGAAGCTTCGCGTACGCGGAGGCGTCACTGTGCTGTCTGCTTCCGGCTCTTCGTTGCAGCAGCTAACACGAGCCGAAACCCACGGCCACAATGTGCCAGCCGTACTGACGATGTGAGCTGCCACCAGTCGGTCGTGTTGCTCTGCGCCGAAACCCTGCCGCGCAAGCAGTGGTGCTACCATGTAGCACTTGAGCCACTGGCAGTGCTGTGAGCCGGTGAAGGAGCGACATGGTTGATCAAGATCGGGGCGCCGCAGGCGAGGGAGCTCCTCCAAAGGCCGATCTGGAGCGAATCGGCGTACGGGAGCTGCGGCAGCACGCTAGCCGCTGGTTGCGGCGGGTAGCCGACGGCGAGTCCTTCGAGATCACGGATCGGGGGCGTCCTGTCGCTCTGCTCAGTCCGGTAGTGGAGGAGGACTCGACTCTGGATCGACTGCTGAGGTCGGGTCAGCTGACGGCCCCACGGCAAAAGTGGCAGAGACCTCACCCCGTTCCACTCGACCAGGGTCCCTCCGCGAGCGACGTGCTCGCACAGATGAGGGAAGAAGAGCGCTACTAGTGCTCTACCTGGACACGTCGGCGCTCGCCAAGCTGGTGTTTGCTGAGCGAGAGTCGGCCGCGCTTGTAGCCTTCCTCGAGGACCGCGACGTAGCCATCAGTGGGCTCAGCCGAACTGAGCTGCGTCGCGTCGCACTGCGTCGGAGTCCGCCGCACATGCGTCTGTGCGATCAACTGCTCGGGACGTGCCATCAGATCGCTGTGACGCCTGAGCTGCTGGACCGTGCCGGCAAGGTTGAGCCGGCACACCTGCGAAGTCTCGATGCCATCCACCTTGCCTCTGCCGCTGTCCTTGCGGATGAGTTGGCGGCCTTCGTCGCCTACGACGAGCGGCTCACCGAAGCCGCTGCACGGGCTGGCTTGCCCGTCGCGCGCCCGAGCTGACGCCGTCCCCCGCGCGCCAGCGCAGCGATTGACAGACTGGCCGGGTGGCGACTCCGTGGGTGTTGCACGTCGACCTCGACCAGTTCGTCGCGGCGGTGGAGGTGCTTCGCCGTCCCGATCTGGCCGGTCAACCCGTCGTGGTCGGCGGGCGAGGCGACCCCACCGAACGCGGCGTCGTGTCGACCGCGTCGTACGAAGCCCGCGAGTACGGCGTCCGCTCCGGCATGCCGCTGCGCACCGCGGCGCGCAAGTGCCCCGACGCGGTCTTCCTCCCCGTCGACGGGCCGGCGTACGAGGAGGTCTCGGGCACCGTCATGGAGACCCTTCGCTCGCTCGACGTGGTCGTCGAGGTGCTCGGGTGGGACGAGGCGTTCCTCGGTGTCGAGGCGGACGACCCGGAGTCGTTCGCGCGGGCGGTACAGGTGGCCGTGCTCGACGTGACCCAGCTGCACTGCTCGGTCGGAATCGGCGACAACAAGCTGCGGGCCAAGCTCGCCACCGACTTCGGCAAGCCCCGCGGCGTCTTCCGGCTGACTGAGGAGAACTGGTACGCCGTCATGGCCGACCGGCCGACGTCGGCGCTGTGGGGCATCGGCCGCAAGACCGCCAAGCGGCTCGCTGGCTTGGGTGTCACCACTGTCGGCGAGCTGGCCCAGGAGGACCCGCACCGGCTCGCCGCTGAGCTCGGGCCGACGATGGGCCCCTGGTACCGGCGGCTCGCCCGTGGCGTGGACACCTCGCCCGTTGACGCGACGCCGTACGTGCCACGCGCACGTGGCCGGGAGACGACGTACCAGTCGAACCTCACCGACTGGGCAGAGGTGGAGGCAGAGGTACGCCGCCTGGCCGCGCAGGTGGTGGAGGACCTGAGTCGAGAGGGCAGGCCGGCCGTGCGAGTGGGGCTCAAGGTTCGGTACGCGCCGTTCGAGACGCACACGGCAAGCGCCACGCTCCCCGCGGCGACGAACCGCGCGGAAGCGATCGCAGCGGCTGCGGTCGGTCTGCTGGACAAGTTCGACACCTCCCGCGCTATCCGGCTGCTCGGCGTCCGGGCAGAGATGGCCAACCCACCCACTGGCCGGCCGGCTGGCCAACCGAACCCCTGACCGAAGTCGGCGTTCGGGGTCATAATTGGGCTGGTTTACGGACTTCGGTCAGTAGTTCGGTCAGTAGTTGTGCGGGCGTCGCTCGGGCAGAGCACGGCAGTTCAGGAGGGTGATGAGCGAGTACGGCAACGAAGCCGCCGGCGCGGACGCCTGGCGCGCCTTCGAGCACCGGCTGACGCGGTTCCTCACCGGGATGCTCGACGGCGAGGTCCTGATCTTGTCCGACGCGACGGACCAGTCTCGCTACGTCCAGTTCCTGTCGTTCGGTAGCCAGGGCAGCCATGCCGAGGTGTCGACGGGTAGCGCCGATGTCGAGGTGGAGCGGCTCGGCTGGCAGCCGCCACGTCTGAACTGGCGAGGCAAGCCGGTCGGCGGCTCACCGAACTTCGCGGCCGACGCACTGGCTCATGAGGTACATCGCCTTTCCGCTATGGCGGTGGGCGTACTGCGCGACGCATGGCGCATCGCTGGTCCCGACGCCTTGACTGGGGAAAAGGTCAACGATGCGGGCGGGGCTACCGTCGGCGACCTTGGCTTCCCGGCCTAGCCCGGGCGACTTAGTGTGCTGGCCGCCCTCGAGGGCGGAGCTTGGCGTAGTAAGTCAGCACCATGCGTAGTAACGGTGATGTAGTAATGCTGGACGTGACTACGGCGGCGGCTTTGGTTTCCCGGTCGCCGGAAACCGTACGCGTTGGGTCTGGAGCGGCCGACTGCCAGCACAACGCCAGGGGCGCCGGCTCATGGTCGCCCGTGACGACCTACTTCGCTTGACGGGTGGATCGCAAGAAGGCGCGAGACTGACCTTGCAGGAATGGGCGGCCGCAGTTCGTGACAGCGCCGCAAGCGACCAGGCGGCTGAGACCGCGAGCGACCTAGTCATCGGTGACCGAGCGGGTCGCTCGGGGGAGATGTCTGGTGCCAGTCGTTGACGCCAGTGTCGTCGTCGACTGGGTGGCGCCTGACGTCGACACAGCGCAGCGAGCAGGTCAGTTGTTGGTGCGGCTGATAGAGGAACGGGCGTCGCTTTACGCTCCTCGTCTCCTCTTCGAGGAGGTGGCGAACGCACTACTCAGCGGCTGCCGCCGTGGACGGTGGGACGGCGCGTCGGCCGACCGCGCCTACGAGCACCTACTCCGGCTGCCGGTGGAACTCATCGACACCCCCGCCGACCGTGGCAGGGCCTGGGATCTGTCCCGCCGTCACGATGAGCACCCGATGTACGACATGATCTACGTGGCAGTGGCCGAACGCCTGGCCGACCAGCTCTACACCGCCGACGCCCGGTTGGTGGAGCGGTTGTTCGCGGCCAGCTTTGTTATCAAGGTGTAGGCGCACAAACGGAGACGGAGGATCAGCTCCGATGGGTGAGGGCCCCGGCCTGGGCAGCAAGGACGAACGGACGACGACCAGCTCGCCGTCCGCCTGGAAACCTTCCGCCAGCCGCTGCCGCCGCGCCCGAGATGGTCGAGGCTGCCGGCCTGGAGTCGTGTGGCGACCCGGTACGAGCCGACTCCGTACGCTGCCCGAGATGGACTCGAGGCTGACCAAAGCCGCCGACGCGGCCTGTGGGCCTGTGGACGATGCTGTCCTTCCGCCGACGACGCTGCCGCCGCTCCCCGGATCGTCGAGGCTGCCCTGGTACGTCGAAGTACCCGCCTGGTACGGCGAACCACCCGGACTCGGCGAGGTCAGCCGGATCGGCCTGTGGGCCTGGTGGACGATGCTGTCCTTGCACCGGACGACGAGCGAGATCCCGGGATCGGAGGAGCCGCAATGGTCTACACCTCGAAGTACCCGCCGTTTGCGGTCACCGTCGACGCTGTGATGCTGGCCATGCTGGAAGGGCGAGCGGCAAGACCGCGGGGATCGGGGCCAGTGGAAGGGCGGCCTTGGGTGTCACCTGGCTGCTGCGCGACGGCTGGCCTTCGACCACGGTCAGATGCTGCGCGACGGGGTCGAGCGGGATCAAGGCGAAGCTAGTCAACAGCCCGTGAGGGCTTGCCGAGGCGCTTTGCGGCGGGCGGGTCGTCAACAAGGCGGCCGACGTACGAGGTCTCGGTCGGCGGAAGGGCACCATTGGACACAGCGCCAGCAACTGCGGTCAGGCGGCGGGGTTGTGGATGCGGTGGGTGCCGGTTGCGTCGGCGAGGAATAGTCGACCGTGGGGTGATCGCCAGACGAAGACGCCGTTGAACACTTGTTTGACGTGCCAGCTGCTGTGGGTCTTGATCCGGTGATGGAACGTGACCATCGGGGCGAGGTTGTCGAGCCTTGTCTGCCCTGGTGGCCCGCCGTCACCCGGATCCATATACGGGGCGGTGTGGTCGGCTTGTTTGGCTCGGGTGGTGTTGGTGGCGTAGGGGAACACGTCGACCGGGCTGCGTAGCTGCATCGCTTCGCGCAACCGGTCGGGGACCTCGTAGCCGTCGACGGGTGCCTGGTTGGCTAGGTCGATGACCGGTTTGACGGTGACGTGGCAGTGCCCGAGCCATTCCTTGGCTTGGTCGATGGTGACCGGGCCGACCCCTTCGAACCGGGCCACCCCGTCGCCGTCGCGAGTGACGGAGTCCTCGCTGAGGTGGATGTAGAGCGTCGCCGGTGGCCGCGCGTCAACACCGCGCTCCCCACCAGCGGCGGTCGTGGTCTGCGGGTCTGGGTTGGCATCGCCACCGGTGGCCGCGGCCCGGGCGGTGGTGCCGAACAGGTCGAGTGCCTGTTGTGGTTGCGCCAGCACCCCCCGACCGCGCGTGCGCGGCGGATGTCTTTGCTGTCGGTGTCGCCTAGAGCGGCCAGGCTGTCGGCGACCCGGTCGATGGTGGCGTCGAACCAGATCGCGTTCGGCGCCTCGGTGCGGATGAAGATGTCCTTGATGCCATGGTCGTTAGATTGGCCGACCCACACCCCCTGCTGCTGTTCAGCTTGGCGGGCCTTGTGCTCCGCGGCGGCGGGGTCGGCGGCGATGACGGCGGCGGCGATGATGTTCTCCAACCGGCTCCACGACAACGAGTGCGCCCATCTGGTGACCCGCCGGTCCACCACCGCGGCGACCTCCGCGGAGACGGCTCGGGTGGCGTCGGCGGTCTTGCGGCCGATCCACGGCTTGACCTCACCAGCCAGCACCCGGCCCCACAGCAGCGGGAGGCGGTGCCGCAGGTCCAGCGCATCCGCGATCAACTGCCGCGCCGCGAACGGCGACATGGCCAGCTCAGCACCGAGCTCGGCTGGGGCGAACTCCGCAACCTCGGGGGTGCCGTCACCGCCAAGCTGAACGAGTTGCTCCATCCCCGGCAACGCCCGACCATCGGGGTCCGTTTCGAGGTCGCCGTGCAGATCAGCCCAATGTGCCGCGGCCCGCAGCACCACCACCTCGGCCCGCTCGGCGACCGCCCGCGCGCTGCCCGCTGTCGCCAACGTGGCGTCGGCGTCCAAAGCAGTAAAGTCGATGTCGAACATGCATACGACAATAGAGTAGAGCACCGACAAAGTTGCTCCGCTTCCGCCTCGTCCACATGCCTCGAGCATCAGATGAGGATGGCGCGGTGGATGACGTTGCGTGAGCATTACTTGCGAGGGAATGGCACTGGCCTGCGCTTGTCGGCCGGTGCCCTAAGCATTGGGCCGGGGCGGCAGGTGGCGGCGAACGCGTCGGGGGACAACGTCGACTCACCGTTCTTGCGCAACCGGCTCGGCCACCTGGCCGCCGAGATGCAGGTGCAGCACCTCGGCACCTCAGGCAACAACTATGTGCACCTGATCTTCACCTGGTCATGAGCGGTTGGCTATGAAGAACGCTGACTAAACGGCAGGCGAGGCCCTCACCTGTCGCCGCTGTACTTCCAGACCGGACTGCGCCCGCCGTAGGCTCCCTGGTGAAGGGGGCAACCATGAGCAGCGCCGCGACTCAACTCGGCGATCGTGAGCAGAGCCTGCGCTGGGGCAGGCGCCAAGCACTGGTGGTCTTCCTAGCCGCCGCAATCATCGGCGGACTGGTGATGCTCGGCTTGGAGTGGCGGCACGCGAGAGTATTCGACTCCCCAGTCGGAGACAGGGTTAGCCTTCGTGGCAAGGTCGGCTCGACGGCGCTTATTGGCGTGGTGTACTCGCCCTCGCAAGGCCCGCGTCACACCATCACCCTTCAATCAGCAACGCCACGCGTGAGCACTGCTCCTGACGGTGCGACGGTTGAGCTGCTGGTGTGCCACGACGGTGGAGTTGGCGCTGCGCGCGGAAGGCTCGAGCAGTACTGCAGCTCCGTCGAACCCGTCGCGGGGACTCCGTTCGACGTGGGTGGGCGCTCGAATGACCAAATCGTTGTCCAGATTCATTCGGAGCAGCGGGGAAAGGTCGTCGTCAACGGCGTTGAGCTCAGCTACACGTCCGGTTGGCAACACGGCACCGAGATCACCGGCCTCAATGCCGTGGCAACGTTCAGGTGACGCGCCGGACGATCGAGAGAACCCACCGTGCGGCCGCTTACTGACGCAGAACTGAACCGATTCGGCGCCGTCGTAGTGTGCCAGCGAACCGGGAGAAGTGCCGTGACCGAGTTGAAACTAGCTGCCGTTGCCGCGCAAGCCGAGAGAGAGCTCCGCGCTGCCGGGAAGGCGGAGCGGGCCGAGCACGAGAAGGCGTACCTCAAGAGCTCGCTCGAACACGCTGGCGCGTCGCTCCCAGCGATCCGCGCACTCGGCAAACCATCCGGCGAGACCATCCTGGCCTTGACCCGTCGAAGATCTTCACCCTGGCGCAAGAGCTCTGGAACCCGGCCCTGCATGAGCTCCGGATGTTGGCGGTCATCGCCCGCCCTCGAGCAGTACGCGACCGTGACGCCGCCGACCGGTTGGCGCCCGAACACCTCGACACCTGGAACCCTTCCAACGGGCGGCCAAAACCCGGGCGCTCATCGACGGCTCGCTGGCGACGTGACGGCGACAATCGTCATGAACTACCCCAACGGCCCAAAAGTTGTCGACATGTTGCGGCGATGGGGGCAGCGACATGACTTCTGGGTACGCCGCGTTGACAGGTGAGTTCGCAGACGAGATCGCGCGGTCCTTTCGCCGCGCGCTGCTCCACGGGATCAAGGGGTCGACCGCATCCTCGACGACCTCGTCGACTTGACCGACAGCTAGCGGCGGCGGTGTTACCTTGACAGCCACTGTTGCATCGCCTGACCAAGGGGCCCACATGTCCAGACCAACCGCACCCCCGCTTCGTCGTACCGGCTGCGCCGGCCTCGGGGTCGGCGCACTTCCCGCCGGCGCACCGGCTTCGTCTGCGTGGCTGCCTGCGCCGCGCTGGTGCTCGCCGCTTGTGGCGGCACGACCGGCAACGAGGCGACTGACTCCGACAAACCTCTCGTGTACGGCGTCTTCGCCACGCCGCTCGAGGAGCCGTGGGACGGCGCCATCCACGCCGCCTTGCAGTCTGCCGCTGATGACGGCGAGATCGTCTACCGCCACACCGACAACAACAACTCCGACGACAAGATGACCCGCACGCTGCGCGACCTGCTCGCCAACGAGCAGCCCGACATCATCTTCGGCGACGCCTTCGCGTCGGAGGACGCCACTAGGGAGGTGGCTGCGGACAACCTCGACACCGCGTTCGTGTTCGGGTCCGGCGAGAAGCCTGTCGACCCGAACTTCGACGTCTTCGACAACTGGCTGCAGGACCCGGCGTACCTCGCCGGAATGCTCGCCGGCGGTATCACCAAGTCCAACACGATCGGGGTCGTGGCCGCTATGCCGATCCCCGAAGTGAACCGCATCGTCAACGCGTTCACGATGGGTGTGCAGGAGAGAAACCCGGCCGCCACCGTGAAGGTGACTTTCATCAACTCCTTCTTCGACCCAACCACCGCCAAGCAGGCCGCTCTGGCGCAGGTCGCCCAGGGCGCCGACGTGCTCTTCGCCGAGCGTGCTGGCGTGATCGAGGCCGCCAAGGAGGAGGGGTTGCCGGTGATCGGCATGATGGTAGACCAGAAGGCCGAGGCCCCGCAGAACGTGGTCACCAGCCTGGTGTGGGACATGCGCCCGACCGTCAACCACGTCATCGAGCAGCTCAACGAGGGCACCCTCACCGACGAGGGCAACGACCTCGGTGAGTTCTCGTTCATGAAGAACGGCGGCTCGTCGCTCGCCCCGATCAACACCGATGTGCCCGGTGGGGTGCCGCAGGAACTCATCGACGAGGTGGAGGCCAGGAAGCAGGCCATCCTCGACGGCGACTTCGTGACTCCCGTCGACGAGTCAGCCCCGTCAGGTTCCACCACCGTCGGGGAGTGAACCCGGGACTTCCACGAGAACCGCTGATCGGCCGTCCCCGGTGAGCGAGCCTGTTCAGATCACCGAGCCACCCAAACGGCTGGTGGAGCTCGTCGGCATCCGCAAGTCGTACGGCGACCTGCTCGTCAACGACGGCGTCGACCTGACCCTCGCCGCAGGTGAGGTGCACGCGATGCTCGGGGAGAACGGCGCCGGCAAGACAACGCTCATGCG
>JAUJOE010000007.1:35447-77298 GCA_030447805.1 Nocardioidaceae bacterium
CGCGTCGAGATCCTCAAGGCGCTGTCGCGAGACTGCCGGGTGCTCATCCTCGATGAGCCGACCGCCGTACTCGTACCCCAAGACGTCGCGGCGCTGTTCGCCTCCATCCGGCGCCTCACCGAGGCCGGGCTGGGGGTGCTGTTCATCTCCCACAAGCTCAAGGAGGTGGGTGAGATCAGCGACCGCGTGTCGGTCCTGCGCCGCGGGCAGATCGTCGACACCGTGCCAACCGCTGGCGCCAGCGCCGCCGACCTCGCACAGATGATGGTCGGCCGCCCCACCGTCGGCGTACGTCGGGCTGACCGGCCGGTCGCAGCGCTCGCGGAGGACGCCGACCTGGCGGCGGCCCGCACTGTTGACGACCAGGCACTGAGCGAGGCGCGGCGGCGGCCGAGCGGAGAGGCGCCGGAGCGCCAAGGCGGCGACACGTCCGGCCCGGTGCTGGTCGTCACCAATCTGCGGCTGGCCGGCCGTTCCAAGGACGCGCTCGCCGGGATCAACTTGGAGGTTCGGGCGGGCGAGATCGTGGGCGTGGCCGGTGTGTCCGGCAACGGGCAGACCGAGCTTGTCGACGTGCTGTGCGGCCTGCGCCGTCCGACCTCGGGAACCGTCGAGGTCAACGGGGTCGACGTCACCGGCGCTGCCCCGGTCGCGGTGATCGCGGCCGGACTGGGCCGGCTCACCGAGGACCGACACGCATCGGTAGTGCCGAGGCTGTCGGTGGAACAGAACCTCGTCCTCGAGGACCTGCCGCGGTTCCGCAGCCGTGGACTGCTCGACGGCGCCGCCATCCGTGCCCACGCCACCGCGCTGATCGACAGGTTCTCCATCAAGGCGGCGCCAAGTGATCCGGTCGGCTCACTGTCGGGTGGCAACATGCAGAAGGTGCTGTTGGCTAGGGCGCTGGCCCGCGACCCGGTCGCCTTGGTGGCCTCCCAGCCGACGCGTGGGCTCGACGTCGGCGCCACGGAGTTCGTGCACACCCAGTTGCTGGCCCGACGCGCTGCGGGGGGCGGTGTGCTGCTCATCTCGGAGGACCTCGAGGAGTTGCTCGCGCTCGCCGACCGCATCGTGGTGATGTTCGAGGGGCGGCTGGTGGGTGAGCTTCCGGCTGCCGACGCGACCCCCGAGGCGCTTGGCCTGCTGATGGCCGGACAGGCGGCCTGATGGCAAGCCTAATGCCGCGGCTGGCGCTGCGTGGACGTGAACCTCGCTGGCTGGCGCCGGTGCTCGTCATGATCGCGATCGCGGCCGTCTTCGCGCTGACGGCTGGTCCGATCCGTGCGGCCGGCGCCAACCCGCCTGCAGCGTACCAGCGCTACCTGCTCACCCCACTGACCGGCACCGAGTCGCTCACCGAGGTATTGCTCGCCGCCACCCCGATCCTCTTCACTGGCCTTGCGGTTGCGCTGGCCTTCCGCGCCGGCTACTTCAACATCGGAGCCGAGGGCCAGTTCCTCGCCGGGGCGGTGGCCGCCTCGGTGGCCGGGCTGTACCTGTCTGACCTGCCCGGCCCTGCCGCCGTACCGCTCGCGCTGGTGCTGGGCTGCCTGGGCGGCGTGGTGTGGGGCCTCGTGCCGGCGCTGCTGCGAGTCCGGTTCGGTATCGACGAGGTGGTGACGACGCTGCTGCTCAATCCGGTCGCCTTCCTGCTCGTGCAAGGGCTGCTCAACGGGCCGTGGAGCAACCCGACGAGCGGGTTCCCCGTGTCGGACAACTACGGAGCGGGCTACACGTTGCCGATGGCCATCCCCGGGTCGCGCGTCCATCTGGGGCTGGTCATCGCCGTGGTGCTCGCTGCGGTGACCTGGTTGGTGATGTCGCGCACTGCCACCGGACTGCGGGTCCGAGCGGTCGGACTCTCACCGTCGGCAGCTGCGTTCTCAGGGGTCGCCGTACGTCGACTGCAGTTCCGAGCTGCCTTGCTCTCCGGCGCCGTGGCCGGGCTAGGTGGGGCGGTCCAAGTGCTCGGGGTAGGCCAGCAGCTCACCACGCAGGTGTCCGGTGGCTACGGCTACACCGGCATCGTCGTCGCCACCCTCGGTGCGCTCACCGCGATCGGCGTGGTCCTGGTGGCCCTTTTGCTCGGCGTCATCACGGTAGGGGCGCAGAACGCCTCGCTGGTCTTGCAGCTGCCCCCGCAGATGGGTCAGATCATCTCCTCGGCGCTGCTGCTCGCCGTCGTCAGCGCGCTGGTCCTGCGGCAGTACAAGCTGGTCAGACCGAGAGCCGGCGGTGCGCCGTGACGGACCTTGCCTACCTGGCGCTGATCACGGCCATGGTCACCGCCGCCACCCCGCTGGTGCTCGGCGCCCTTGGTGAGCTGCTGTGCGAGCGCGCCGGGGTGCTGAACCTCGGCATCGAGGGCACCATGTACGCCGGTGCGTTCGTCGGCTTCCTGGTGGCTGGCAACGCCGGCTCCCCATGGACCGGGCTTGCCGCCGCCGTCGGCATCGGGGTGCTGGCCGGCCTACTGGTCGCCTTCCTCACGGTGACGTTCGGCGTCAACCAGCACGTTGCCGGCATCGGCACGACGCTACTGCTGATCGCGTCCTGCGACTTCGCGAACCGGCTGCTGTACGGCGCGGGGACCGTGCCGCAGGTCCCGAAGTTCCCCTTGCTGTTCCCCGATGTGCCGGTCGCCGGTCAGTACCTGCTGACGTACATTACCTTCCTCCTCGTCGTCCCTGCCGTGTTCCTCACCCTGCGGTCGACCGGATTCGGCCTCCAGTTGCGTGCGGTGGGGGAGAACCCGGAGGCTGCCGACGCCGCCGGGATCTCGGTGGCCCGCACCCGCTACGCCGCGCTTGTCATCGGCGGCGTGCTGATGGCGGTCGGTGGTGCGTTTCTCTCGTTGGCGATCCTCGGCTCGTTCACGTTGAACATCACCAACGGGCGCGGCTGGGTGTGCGTCGCGCTGGTGATCTTCGCGAGGTGGCGGGTGGTGCCCGCCGTGCTCGGTGGCCTGCTTTTCGCTTTCGTCGAGGCACTGCAATTGCAACTGGTCATCACGCCGGCATTTGCCGCCGTACCGAGGGAAGTGATGATCGCGCTGCCGTACCTTGTCGTGATCCTCGCCCTCGCCCTGTCGGGGCGCAACCTGCGCTACCCCGGCGCCTATCTGCAGCCATACCGCCATACCTGACCACCGAGAGGTACTACGAGATGTCTGGCCCTGACTTAGGCACCGCCCAGGAGCACTACCTGGCAGCGGCGATCGCGGCCGCCCGTCAGGGCCGGTCCGAGGGCGGTATCCCGATTGGCGCGGCGCTTGTCTCAGCTAACGGCGAGATCCTTGCTACCGGGTACAACAAGCGGGTCCAGCTGGGCAGCGCGATCCGCCATGGCGAGACCGACGCGCTCGAGAACGCCGGTCGGCTGCCAGCGTCCGTCTACGCCCGTTCCACGATGGTGACCACACTGTCGCCCTGTGACATGTGCACCGGCGCGATCTTGCTCTACAAGATCCCGCGGGTGGTCGTCGGTGAGAACCGCACGTTCTACGGCGGCGAAGACCTGCTCCGGTCACGCGGTGTCGAGGTGGTCGTCGTCGACGACGACGAGTGCGTGCAGCTGATGACCGAGTTCATCGCCGCAGAGCCCCAGTTGTGGAACGAAGACATCGGCGAAGAAGCTTGAGGTCAACGATCGACAAGGGCCGCGGGGCGCACGACGACCGGGTAGGGCAAGGTAGCGGCGTACGACTGGCTCCCTTGGACGTCCGCCACCTGCTGGTAGGCATCGCCGCGGCGCTCCCAGGCTGACAGCGACGGCCCCTCCGGATCGATCGCCCAGTACGCCGGACAGCCGGCCGCATCGTAACGGGACCGCTTGAGCGTGAGGTCGATGTGGCGGGTGCTCGGGGAAAGCACCTCGACCGCCAGCAGAGGGACCGCCGGAAGGTCACGCGGTCCCAGATCAGCTCGTCGAGCAACGAGTACGTCCGGTTGCAGCACAGTGTCGTCCGAAAGAGCGACGTCGAGAGGTGCCACGAACACCTGCAGGTGTGGAGGAGCGCTGGCACGAAGCAGTACGGCGACCTCGAGCACGACCGCTTGATGGCGCCACGAGGGAACCGGAGTCACGATCAGCGCACCGTCGATCAACTCATACCGGTGCCCATCATCGGGCAACGCCTCGAGGTCGGCCCTGGTCAACGGCCGGCTCTGCGGCAAGGTGCTCACACATACCATCGTCTCTCTTTTTCCGCTGCCTTGGCCAAGCCACGGTGCGCAGGGTCGGCGGTGGTAAGGCCTAGCCGCGCGGCCGCAGAGCTAGGCGGTCTTCGGCACGACCAGGTCGTCGTCGGCGAAGACCCGCAGCTCCTCGTCGTTGGCGAGATGCACCGGTCGCATCGCAAGCCCCGCCTTGTCCGCAGCCGACGTGAGGGCGCGGCCCCAGGCCCGGTCAGAGTCGGTCATCGGCGCCCGACCGGGTCGTGACAGCAGCAGCGCCACTGAACCGCCCGGAGCCTGGTGGCGCAGCACCTCGCTGAACATCTCCATCAGCCGCATGAGTTGCTCGTCGTCGGGGTACGCCGGGATGTCAGCGATCTGGCTCAGAACCGGGGTCAGGTAACCCCCGTCATCCAACAGGCCAAACCACAGCAGCCGCTCACTGAAACCAAGCGGTCCCATCAGCGCTCGCCACGTCAGGTAGAGCTGGTGCTGGGTGCGAATCGGCGGCATGTCCTCGACATGCAGTAGGGGTGGGATCTCGTCGTCCATGGTGACGACCCTGCCGCATCAGCGGCGACGCTGAGGCGTTATCCACAAGGCAATCTGAGTCGCTGGAGCGCCTCGCACGGGTTGTCGGCGCTGCGCCGTACGTTGATTCCACTGGCAACGCGATCTGACAGGAGCGGCATGGAGATTGAGCAAGCCCGGCAGCTGGCGCAACAGCTGCTCCGGGAGCACGGCTTGTCCGGCTGGCGGGTGGGGTTCGACCGGGCGAAGACCCGGGCGGGAGTCTGCCGCTTCCGCGAGCGCACTATCGGGCTGAGTTGGCCGCTGACGCAGCTGCACTCACCCGCTGAGGTCCGCGACACGATCCTGCACGAGATCGCGCATGCCTTGGTCGGCCCGACCCACAAGCACGACGCCGTATGGCGGGCAACCGCCGTTCGACTCGGCTGCAGCGCGCGAGCTTGCCTGCCGGCCGATGCACCGCGAGTCGCCGCCCCGTGGGTAGGCACCTGCCCCGCCGGGCACTCGATCGGGCGCCACCGTCGACCCGAGCGACCGGCATCGTGCTCCCGTTGCAGTCGCGCGTTCGACCCCGCCCACCTGTTCCGATGGCTGTTCCATGGCCGTGAGGTCGTCATGCACCCCAGGTACGTCGCCGAGTTGCGCATGCTTGACAGCGCGGCGGCCCAACTCCATCACCGGTAATCTGGGGGGCAGGTGAAACACCCACCGGAGGGGTCGCATACCGCTCGTAAGCAAGCCAGCAGTTGACAGTGACGGAGGTGAGATCACCGCGTGGAGTTCGCCGAGTTCGACCTGGACCGAAGCACCGCGCGCGCCTGGAGCCAGTTCCAAGCGCGGCTGGCTGACCATGTCGTCGCGATGACGGGCGATGACGTGCTGATCGTCGAAGCTGACTCCAGTCGCGACGACGACGCTGCCGCCGCGCCGTACGTCCAGTTCGCCGCCTGGGGTGACGACAAGATTCGCGGCGAGGTGTCGAGCAACGAGTACCTCGCCGAACGCTTCGCTCTCGACGCGGCGGCCGTCTCGAGGCTGCAGTCGCTGGGCT
This sequence comes from Nocardioidaceae bacterium, assembly GCA_030447805.1. Classification (GTDB taxonomy): domain Bacteria; phylum Actinomycetota; class Actinomycetes; order Propionibacteriales; family Nocardioidaceae; genus JAUJOE01. Next base: position 41,205 of record JAUJOE010000007.1, read on the forward strand.
GGTCTGCCCCTAGTCACGGTCGCGACGACGAGCCCGACAACGGCTCGGCGAACTTCTACCTCGACTCAACCCGAGATGCCGCCGACAAGCTGGCGGTGATGGCTGTCCAGGCTCTGCGCGGCGTCTTCGGCGTCGCCCACCCGGCGTTCCTCTCGGCTCGCAACCTCGGCGAGGGCGCAGCGGCACCCGATCTCGGCATCCCGTCCCCCGTGGTCGAGTCAGCAGCCGAACAGCATGAGCCGCTCGCCGTCGTGCCAGACGACGTCGACCACCTGCGCACGTTGGTCGACGAGGCACTGGAGCCGATGTTCGGCCACGGCCCTAACCATGACGCCGATGGAGACATCCCCGTGGTCGCCGGCAGCGCGCTGCTGTTCGTCCGCGTTCTCGAGGATGCGCCGGCAGTCGAGATGTTCAGCACGGTCGTACGCGATGTGACTGACCTGGGCGAGGCCGCCGCCGCGGTCGCTGAACTCAATAACGGTATCCGGCTCATCAAGTTCCTGCTGGTAGACCACGTGATCATCGCTGTCGCTCACGTCCCCGCGATGCCCTTCGCGGCGCAGCAGCTGCGCAGCGTCCTCGACTACATGTCCCGAGTGGCTGACGGGATCGACGACGGGCTGGCCACTCGGGTCGGCGGTCGCCCGGCGTTCGAAGACCAGCGTGCGGACCGGTCCGGCTCCGCAGCTGCCGACGAAGCTGCCGAGCTGCCCGCTGAATTGCAGACCCTGCTACACCTCGACGCCGATGGCGAGTCACCTGTCGACCCTGACCTGGCGGCGAGCGTGTGCAACTACGACCGCGACCTGGTGCTGAAACTGCTCAAGATCTCCAGTGATGAGGAGATCAACTGGCGCAGGTCCCACGACGAGGCGGCCATAAACGGCGAACGGGACGAAGCGGCGGCCTGCGAAGGAGAGGCGGCCGCCTGGGCCAAGACGGTCGAGACGCTGCGCGGCGCGTTACGAGTGATCGTCGAACGCAACCGACGCTGACGCGCGCCGGCTGCTCAGGTAGCGATTGGGTCACGACTGGGCTGACTGGCTCGGTGGGAGCCGGTCCGGCAGTAACAATGGGTGCATGCCCGCGCCCCGGGATCGATGCCCACCGGACGACCCCACCGGCTGGATGTCGACGCTGTGGATGTTGACGGTCATCTTCGGAGCTGGCCTTGCTGCGACGCTCGCGCTGCCCTCCGTCCCCGAGTACGCCGATGGGCCAGTCACCGCTCGTGACCTGTTCCATTCCGAGTGGTTGATCGTCGCCACCTTCTTGGTGCTTCCGCTGTACCGCGCAGCGCGGTTGAGCTGGCTGATGGCGCTTGTGGTGGTGCCGATCGCCAGTGTGCAGGTGCTCTACATCGCCGACTCCGCCGTTGACGCCTCCCAACAAGCGGGCCTTGCCGACGGCGTCTCCCCGGGCTGGTACGCCGTCGCCGTCCTCCAGGTGGGGGTGTTCACGGTCGCCGGCGCGGGAGCGGCGTACCGCAATTTCGCTGACCGACGCTGGGTGCGGCGGATGCGGTCGATGACCGCAGGTGCGAGCGCGCCGTGGCCCAACACAGCTGCGCAACCGGGCTATCCGCCCCACCTGCCGACCACCCGGCGTCGGCCACCACCCACCGGCCGCGCCAGACCCTGACCGCCTACCGTCGGGCCCGGCGCCCCGGACGCTCCCGAGCGCGCAGCCAAGATGTGTGCACCGAGCGAGCACGTGTAAAGAAGAGGTCATCTGGTGACACTTTCTTTACCTGCGGCGGAGCCGCGTTCTCCGCTTGAACCGCTTGAGTACGGCGTTAGGCTACGGTTGAACCTTCAATCATTGCTATGGGCAGAGACGGAGAGGAACAACGGTGGCGATTCACCGGCTCAACCATGCGGTGCTGTACGTGCGGAACCTGGACCGGTCGGTCGCCTTTTACCGCGACGTGCTCGGCTTCCGCGTCGAGATGACGATGGCGGGGCAGGCCGCGTTCCTACAGGCAGCCGGGTCTACCAATGACCACGACCTGGCGCTGTTCGCGCTCGGCGACCAGGCGTCAGACAGCCCGGCGGGCCGCACCAGCGTCGGCCTGTACCACTTGGCCTGGGAGGTCGAGACTCTCGGCGACCTCGAAGAGTTGGCGGCCAAGCTCGCCGACGCCGGCGGCCTCGTCGGCACGTCGGACCACGGCTCCACCAAGAGCCTCTACGGCAAGGACCCCGACGGGCTGGAGTTCGAGGTCGTCTGGCTGATCCCGGCGCATCTGCTCACCGCCGCCGACAAGGCGGCCAAGAGCACGATCCGGCGCCTCGACCTGGCCAAGGAGATCGACAGGTTCGGGTCAGACACCCGCGGTGGGCTCGGCGTCAGTGTGCCGATCGGTGTCGAGGCACCAGCCGTCGGGCCGGCCAGCGCAGCTAGGGGCATGCGCAGCTAGGCGCAAGCCCAGCTAGGCGCAAGCCCAGCATCCCGTCCGTTGCGTTCACCAACGCGTAACTTTGCGTTCATGCGTTTCGATTCGCGGCTGGGCAGCTCTGGAGAGCTTGATGGACTGGTGCAGCAGTGGCGTTCGGCCATCAGCGTCGAGCTGCCGACCGCCGTTGAGTTGCGGCATGAGCTGCACGCCGATCCACGGGTCACGGGTGACGAGGAGGACACCGCCAAGACCCTCGCTAGCGCTATTGGACTCGGCGACGGCGAGCGGGTAGCCGACAGCGGTCGGCTGATCTGGGTGACCGGTCCCGACCAGGGCCGGGCGGCGATCGCGCTGCGCACCGAGCTCGACGCGCTGCCGATCGAGGAGGCGACGGCCGTTTCCTGGCGGTCAGGCCGAGCGGCGATGCACTGCTGTGGGCACGACGTACACATGGCCGCGCTGGCCGCCGTTGTGCGGGCCGCACGGCGGGTCGAGCTGCCGGTGCCGCTGCTCGCGATCCTGCAGCCGCGGGAGGAGGGGTCAAACTCCGGTGCCCGAGACGTCGTGCGGGAGGGTGGCCTCGACGGTGTTGACGCGGTCATCGCCGCGCACGTGCAGCCGCAGCTCGGGCCACGCATCATCGCGTCGACCCCTGGGGCGGTCAACGCAGGCACCGACGAGTTCGAGATCGTCGTACGCGGCCGGGGCGGCCATTCGGGCTACCCGCACACTGTCGACGACTCCGTGCTGGCGCTGTCGTCGATCGTGGTGGCGCTGCAGCAGGTCAGCGCGCGCCGGATCGACCCGGTGGTCGGGGCGGTGTGCATGGTCAACCAGCTCCGGGCGGGCAGCGCGGACAACGTCGTACCGGGGGAGGCGCTCGCTAGCGGCACCGTGCGCACCCGGACCGTGCCCGACCGCCAGACGGCGCTGGCTGCGATCCGCGACATCGCCGACGGCGTGGCCGCAGCGCACGACTGCTCGGCCGAGGTGACGTTCGCCGAATGCGAGCCGCCGCTGCACAACGACGCCGATCTGGCCGTCACCGCTTTTCCTCTGCTCCTCGGCATGGGCCACCACGTCTCGTCGGAGTTCCGGTCATTCGGCGGTGACGACTTCTCGCACTACTGCGCGGATGCGCGCGGGCTGATGATGTTCGTCGGCACCGGCACCGAGACAGGCGGGTTGCACGACGCCAGCTACCTCCCGGGCGATGAGTACGTCGGTCTGGTGGCCGACGCGCTGATCGCCGGCTACTGCGCGGCCGCTCTCACCCGGCCCGAACGCAGTCGGTGACCATTCGCCGGTGCGGGAGCGACCACTCGGCGGATTGAGGGGCCGGGGGAGGGTCAGGCGCCGTGGTCCGGGCGGTCGATTGCGGGCTCCGCGTTTGACGTCGGGGTGAGGCGGTCGAGCGGTTTGACGGCCGGGCCGTGGAGCACGCTGCCGTCGAGCGCGAAGCGGGACGCATGGCAGGGGCAGTCCCAGGACTTCTCGGCGTTGTTGAAGTTGACCGCACACCCCATGTGTGTGCAGCGCGCCGACACGGCGTGCAGCTCACCGGACGGGTCACGGTAGCCGGCGACCAAGGCGGCACCCACCCGGGTCACCGTCGCCTCGTCCGGCCCGAGGTCCTCCAGCTTCGAGCGGTTCAGCGCCGCGCGGGCCCGGTCGCCGCCGAAGTGAGCGGCGACGACGGTATTGGCGTGCACCACGGTAGGCACCGAGCGGACGTTAACCCGGTTCGGGTCGAAGAGGTCGCGCTGCGCCGGGTCGGCGATGCCGAGGACCAGGTCGTGCAGCAGGTGGGCGGCCGCGGTGCCGTTGGTCATACCCCACTGCCGGAAGCCGGTCGCCACCCACAGGTGCCGGGCAGCCGGGTGGTAGCGGCCGACGTACGGGATCTTGTCCGGCGTCGACATGTCATGGGCTGACCAGCGGTGCGTCACCTCGCGCAGGCCGAGTATCTGGTTAGACCACTCGGCGAGCTGGGCGTACCGGGCCTCGACGTCGACGCGCTGGCCGGTGCGGTAGGACTCACCCAGCACGATGAGTCGGGTCTGGTCAGGGGCGCCGTCAGGGGTGGTGCGCACGGAATAGTGGGTGTCGGCGTCGAGGGACATCGAGCTGGGGGCACTGTCGGCAGGCACCAGCCCCGAGACCGCCAGCTCGCGGGTCGGCTCGAGCCGGGCGAAGAAGCCGCCGCGGTCGAAGGCCGGGTAGTGCGTCGCCACCACGACGTCCTTGGCGCGGACGTCTCCCCGATCTGTGTGCACGACCGACACCCGGCGCTCGGACAGGCTCAGCGCTCGAGTGCCCTCATGCACCTGGCTGCCGAGCGCCTCGATCTCGTCCGCCAAGGCCAGCAACCACTTGCGGGGGTGGAACTGTGCCTGGTTGGTGAACCGGACCGCCCCGGCGGCGGCGACCGGCAGGTCGGTGTCTTCGAGGTACGACGCGGGCAGTCCCGCCGCTGCGGCAGCCTCGGCCTCCTGCTTCAGCTTCGTGCGCTGCCGCTCCTTGGTCGAGTACACGAACGAGTCCCGCCGAGTGAACTCGCAGTCGACGCCGAGCGCTTCGGACTCCGTCGCGATCCAGTCGATCGCGGCGAGCTGCGCGGCGCCGTATCGCGCGGCGGTCTCCGTGCCAATCCGTCGCAGGTGGTCGTAGATCAGCGCGTGCTGGGCGCTGACCTTTGCTGTGGTGTGTCCAGACACGCCGGAGGCGATGCGACCCGCCTCGAGCACCGCGACCGACCGGCCGGAGCAGGCCAGCAGGTAACCGACGGTGAGACCGGTGATTCCTCCCCGACAACGGCTACGTCGACATCGTCCGGCACCGGGCGGCCGGTGCGGTCCGGGCCTGGTGCCGTGTCGATCCAGAACGACTCCGGAGCGGGCAGGTCTTTGGACTGCTTCATCAGGTGGCTGTTCCCGCCCATGGCGCCGTCCAAACGTTGTACGGGTTACCCCTAGGGGGTATGCTGGAGCAAGTCCGCACTAGGGAGGGTCGATGGAAACCAGCCTCGACGATCTGAAGCCATCGTATGGCTACCACGACAACAAGGCTGCCCACGTCAAGCGGCTGCGCCGAGTCGAGGGTCAGATTCGGGGCCTGCAGCGGATGGTCGAGACCGACGAGTACTGCATCGACGTGCTCACCCAGGTGTCGGCGGCCACCCGGGCGCTTGAGTCCTTCGCTCTGTCGCTGCTCGAGGAGCACCTGCAGCACTGTGTGGCCCATGCTGTCGAGCAGGGCGGCGACGAGGCTACGGCGAAGATCGAGGAAGCGTCAGCAGCGATCGCCCGCCTGGTGCGGTCCTGACCTCCAGCGCCACCCACGACCAGAGGAGCCAACCATGACCACCACGACGTACCAGGTCAGCGGCATGACCTGCCAGCACTGTGTGCACGCCGTCGAGCAAGAGGTCGGCGGCCTACCCGGCGTACGACGCGTCGACGTACAACTCGTCGAAGGCGGGACGTCGCCGGTTACCGTCGACTCCGAGGCGGAGCTGGACGAGCAGGCGGTCCGCGAAGCCGTCGATGAGGCCGGCTTCGAACTGGTGAGCAGCTAGCCGCAGCGATGACCGCGACCACCGCGACAGAGCAGTCGAGCCAGCCGACCGAGCAGACGGTCGAGCTGGCGATCGGTGGCATGACGTGCGCCTCGTGCGCCGCCCGGGTGGAGAAGAAGCTCAACCGGCTCCCGGGGGTGACGGCCACCGTCAACTACGCCACCGAGAAGGCGCACGCGACGTACGGTGCCGACGTCACTCCGGAAACTCTCGTCGCCACTGTCGAGGCCACCGGTTACTCGGCAACCCTCCCGCAGCCCACCCGATCCGCGCCTGCTGCCGGTGAGTCCGAAGCCGCCGAACCTGTTGATGAGCGCACGTCGCGGCTGCGGCAGCGCCTGCTGGTGAGCCTCTGGCTCAGCGTGCCAGTCGTCGTGCTCTCGATGGTGAGTGCGGTGCAGTTCCCCTACTGGCAGTGGGTGAGTCTCGCGCTGGCGCTGCCGGTCGTCACCTGGGCCGGGTGGCCTTTCCATGCTGCGGCCTGGGCCAACCTCCGGCACCGAGCGGTCACCATGGACACGCTGATCAGCATCGGTGCGCTCGCCGCGTTCGGCTGGTCCGTCTACGCCCTGGTGTTCGGCCGAGCAGGCGATCCCGGCATGCACATGCCGTTCACGCTGCTGCCGGCTCGAGGCTCCGGTGCCGCAGAGATCTACCTCGAGGTTGCCACCGGGGTTACGACGTTCATCCTCGCCGGTCGCTACCTGGAGGCGAAGGCCAAGCGCAGGTCGGGTGCGGCGATCCGCGCCTTGTTGTCGATGGGGGCCAAAGAGGTCTCCGTGCTGCGACCTTCTCCTGCCGGTGACGTCGAACAGCGGATCCCCGTCGAGGAGCTGGCGGTGGGAGACCGGTTCGTCGTGCGGCCGGGAGAGAAGATCGCTGCTGACGGGCGCGTGCTCTCGGGAACGAGCGCGGTGGACGCGTCGATGCTGACCGGGGAGCCGGTACCTGTCGACGTCGGCCCGGGAGACCCCGTGGTCGGCGCCACCGTCAACGCAAGCGGCCGGTTGCTGGTGCAGGCGACGAGTGTCGGCTCCGACACCGCGCTGGCCAGGATCGCCCGGCTCGTCGAGGAGGCGCAGAACGGTAAGGCGCCGGTGCAGCGGCTCGCCGACCGGGTGTCAGCCGTCTTCGTGCCGGTGGTGATCGCCCTCGCGGTCGCCACGCTGCTCGGGTGGCTGGCCACCGGCGCTGAGGCCGAGTTCGCCTTCAGCGCCGCGGTAGCGGTGCTGATCATCGCGTGCCCGTGCGCGCTCGGGCTGGCCACCCCGACAGCGCTCATGGTCGGCACTGGACGAGGCGCCGAGCTCGGCGTCGTGATCAAGGGTCCCGAGGTGCTCGAAGCCACCCGCCGCGTCGACACGATCGTGCTCGACAAGACAGGAACCGTGACCCAGGGCCGGATGAGCCTGGTGTCCACGGCCGCCGCCGCTGGTGAGTCCCCCGCGCAGGTACTGCGGTTGGCCGGCGCGCTCGAGGACGCCTCGGAGCACCCGATTGCACGAGCGATCGCTGCCGGGGCGCGCCAAGCCGGGGCACTTCCGGAAGTGCGCGACTTCGCCAACTCGGCGGGGCGCGGCGTGTCCGGTGTGGTCGAGGGGTACGCCGTCGCGGTTGGTCGGCGTACCTGGCTCGAGGAGGTCACCGCTCAGCCGTTGCCGACCGACCTCGTGACCGCAGCCGAGGCCGTCGAAGCCAACAGCCAGACCGCCGTTTGGGTTGGCTGGGACGGAGCCGCGCGCGGAGTGCTCGCGGTGGCTGACACGGTCAAGCCCACCTCAGCCGAGGCAGTCTCACGCCTGCGCGAACTCGGTCTGCGGCCGCTGTTGCTCACGGGCGACAACGCCCGGGCGGCCCGGGCGGTGGCGGCGCAGGTGGGGATCGCTGCCGATGACGTCGTCGCCGACGTGTTGCCAGCCGACAAGGTCGACGTCGTCAAACAGCTGCAGAGCTCAGGTGCGGTCGTCGCCATGGTCGGCGACGGCGTCAACGACGCAGCCGCGCTCGCCCAGGCCGACCTGGGCCTCGCGATGGGCACCGGAACCGACGTCGCCATCGAGGCAAGCGACCTGACGCTGGTGAGCGGCGATCTGCGCGTCGCCGCCGACGCGATAGCCCTGTCGCGGGCAACGCTGCGCACGATCAAGGGCAACCTGTTCTGGGCGTTCGCCTACAACGTGGCGGCACTGCCGTTGGCGGCTGCCGGCCTGATGAACCCGCTGTTTGCTGGGGCGGCGATGGCGTTCAGCTCACTGTTCGTGGTGTCGAACAGCCTCCGGCTGCGCGGCTTCCGTTAAGTTCCGACGCTACGACTGGTATGACGTGCTCAGCGTCGGATCTTTGCGGAGTGAGCGGCGCCTCGCCTGCGTGTCAGGTGAGCCAGCGGCGAAGGAGAGTGGCGAGGTGGACGGGGCGGCGGACGCCGAGGGCGTCGCCGCCGAGCTGCTCGATCTGCAGCCGGCAGGAGAAGCCGTCGGCGAGCACCTCAGCGTCGCCGTCGCAGCTGAGGTAGGGCAGGAAGGACTGCTCGGCGCAGGTCTGGGAGACCTCGAAGTGGCCAGCTTCGAACCCGAAGTTGCCGGCCAGGCCGCAGCAGCCCTCGGCCACGCTGGCGACGTCGACACCGAGGCGGTGTAACAGGTCGCGGTCGGCCTGGGTGCCGGCGGTGGCCCGTTGGTGACAGTGGAACTGAGCGATCACCCGATCCCCGGCCGATGGCGTCGAGCGGTGCCGGCCGCCGCGGTGGCTCGGTTCACGCTGGCTGCTTCGGTCGCCGGTGACCTCCCGGTCGGCAAGCACCTCGGCCAGGCTCACGATGCGGCGCGCCACCCGGCTGGCGGCGTCGCTGTCGAGCAGCTTGACCGCGTCGTCGCGCAACGCCGCAGCACAGCTCGGCTCGAGTACGACGATGGGGCAGCCGTCCCCGGAGGCGTCCAGCGCCGCGACGGTCTTCGCCAGCACCGCCCGCGCCACGGTCAGTTGTCCGGTGGACAGCCAGGTGAGACCGCAGCACATGCCGACTCCCGCCAGTTCGACGTTGAGGCCGAACGCGGAAAGAACGGCTTCCGCATCGGTCACCACCTCGGGCGAGAAGCTGCGCGTAAACGTGTCCAGCCAGATGATGACGCGGTGATCGCCGGGCGACGTACGCGCAGCGCGCCCGACACGTCGGCGTACCGGCGCGGATGCAAGCAGCGGCAGGTCACGTCGCGGGTCGATGCCGCCAAGCCGCTTGGCCGTCGCTGACAGCCCGGGCGACCGCAGCGCTGCGTTCGCCAGCCGGGGGAACCGGCGGGCCGCGGCAAGCCAGACCGGCAACCAGCCCATGCTCAGGTGCGCCCGAGGCCGCAGCCGGCGCCGGTAGTGGTGGTGCAGGAACTCCGCCTTGTACGTCGCCATGTCGACCGAGGTCGGGCACTCGCTGCTGCACGCCTTGCACATCAGGCAGAGGTCCAGCGCTCCCAGCGCCTCGTCCGACCGCCACCCGTCGTCGGACAACGCCCCGTCGAGCATCTCGAAGAGGACCCGCGCCCGACCGCGCGTGCTGTGCCGCTCGTCGAGGGTCGCCTGGTACGACGGGCACATCCCGCCGCCACCGGCTCGGCACGCCCCGACGCCCACGCACCGCCGGGCGGCCTTCGCGAAGTCGCCGCCGTCGTCGGCGTAGGCGAAGGCCAAGCCCGATCGGTGCGGCCGGACGACCTCGAGGCGCAGGTCACGGCTGAGTGGCACCGGGTCGACGATCAGTCCTGGGTTGAACAGGTTGTCAGGATCGAAGACCGCCTTGACGGCGGCGAACGCGTCGAGGATGTGCGGTGAGTACATGCGCCGGAGCAGCTCCGACCGGTGCCGCCCGTCGCCATGCTCACCGGACAACGAACCGCGATGGGCGACGACGAGGTCAGCCGCCGCCTGCTGGAAACGCGCGTACTCAGCGCGACCCGCCGGACTCAACAGGTCGTGGTCGAGGCGCACGTGCACGCAGCCCTCGCCGAAGTGGCCGTAGATGCTGCCGCTGCGCCCGTGCTCGCGCAGCAGCGCCGTGAAGTCGGTGAGGTACGCCGCGAGCCGGTCCGGCGGTACGGCGGCGTCCTCCCACCCCGGCCACCGCTCCACGCCCCCGGCGCGTGCCGCCAGACCGGTGCCCTGCTCCCGCAGCCTCCACAGTGCGCGCTGCTCGTCGACACCGGTGATCACCCGGGTCTCCACAGCGCCCGCCTCGGTGGCCACCAGCGCGGCACCCTGAGCTAGGTCGAGGCACTGCTCGACGGTTCCGCCCACCTCCACGAGCAGCCAGGCCTCGCCCGCCGGCAGCGCAGGTCGATAGTGCCGAGGCCCGGCCCCGGTGTCGAAGGCCGCTATCAGGTCGGCGCCCATCGCCTCGACGGTCAGTGGGCCGATGCTGGCGAGGTGCGGGGCGGCACCAGCGGCGGCGACGATGTCGGCGAAGCCAGCGACAACCAGTGCGCGCGCCGCGGGCAGCGGGACAAGGTCGAGCGTCGCGCCGACGACCTGGCCCAACGTCCCCTCTGAGCCCACGAACGCCTTTGCCGGGTCGAAGCCACTGCCCGGCAGCAGGTGCTGCAGCCCGTAGCCGGAGACCTGGCGGCTGAACCTGCCCAGCTCGGCACCTATCGGCTCCGACCACCGCTCGGCAACGGCATCCAGGGCCGAATCTAAAGGCGAGGGTACGGGCCGGCACCCAAACTCGTCGTACGCCCGTCGCTCAGCACCAGGTCGACCGCGGTGACGTTGGCCGAGGTCGTGCCCCAGGCGATCGCCCGCGCGCCGCAGGCGTTGGTGCCGACCATGCCACCGATCGTGCAGGCCGAGTGCGTCGCGGGGTCTGGTCCGAAGCGCAGCCCGTACGCCGCGGCGCTCGCCTGCAGCGCGTCGAGCACGACGCCGGGCTCGACCACCGCTCGCCGCACGTCAGGGTCGATGTTGTGGATGCGGTTGAGGTAGCGGCTGTAGTCGACCACCACGCCGCTGCCGATCGCGTTGCCCGCCAGGTTCGTCCCGCCGCCACGGGAGGTGACCGGCATACCCTCGTCTCGGCACGCCGACACCAGCGCGGCGACGTCGGCGACTGACCGCGGAAACGCCACACAGGTCGGCACCAGCCGATGGTTGGAGGCGTCCGTCGAGTAGGCGGCCAGCGTCGCGCCGTCAGCGGCGACGTCGCCGTCGATCCGCTCCGACAGCGCTCGGACGAAGGAGGAGTCGGCAGTCATCGGTGGCCCGGCTCAGCGGTCACGGCCCGACTGTAGTGCGCGCTGGCTCTGGAACACTGGCACCGTGCATCCCGCGCTCTGGATCGTCGCCATTGTCGCGGTCGTCACGGCGGTCAGCGCGGTGTCTCATCGGTTCTCCGTCCCGGCTCCGTTGGCTCTTACCGTTGTCGGGGTCGTCGGCTCCTTCCTGCCCTGGGTGCCGGCGGTCGAGCTCAGCCCAGAACTCGTCCTGATCGGTTTCCTGCCGCCGCTGCTGTACGCCGCCGCACTGAAGACCTCCCTGCTCGACTTCCACCAGAACGCCCGGCCGATCGCGCTGCTGTCGGTCGGTCTTGTCGTCGTCACCACGATCGTCGTGGGGCTGGTGACGCACGCCCTGCTTCCAATCCCGTGGGCGGCGGCCTTCGCCCTCGGCGCCGTGGTCTCGCCACCCGATGCGGTCGCCGCGACAGCGATCGCCCGACGGGTCGGCATGCCGCGGCGGATGGTGACGATCCTGCAGGGCGAGAGCCTGCTCAACGACGCCACGGCGTTGGTGGCGTTGCGTACGGCGATCGCCGCCGGCGCCGGGACCGTCAGTCTGCTCGACACCGGCGTGGACTTTGTCGTCACAGCGCTCGGCGGCATCGCAGTGGGAGTGGCGGTTGCCTACCTCACCGGCAAGCTGCGCACCCGGATCTCCGACGAGGTCACTAACACGGCCGTCTCGATGATCACCCCCTTCCTGTCCTATCTCGCAGCAGAGCAGTTCCACTTCTCCGGTGTCCTGGCGGTCGTCATCACCGGACTGCTGCTCGGGCACACGTCCCACCTGATGCAGTCGGCCTCCTCCCGGGTGTTCGAGCGCACCAACTGGGCGACCGTGGAGTTCCTGCTCGAAAACACCGTCTTCTTGCTGATCGGACTCCAGGTCCGCGCGATCCTCGAGGCGGCGGCCGGCAGCGACCTCCCCGCCAGCCGGATCGTCACCGCCTGCGTGGTGGTGACCCTGACCGTCATGGTCGTACGGCCACTGTGGGTGTTCCCCGCGACGTACCTGCCCCGCCTCATTCCGTCAGTCGCGCAGAACGATCCCAACCCGCGGTGGATGTACCCCGCGGCGGTCTCCTGGGCCGGCATGCGGGGCGTGGTCACCCTGGCGGCGGTGTTCGTACTTCCGCCGCAGACGCCGCATCGCGAGGTGCTGATCCTGATCGCCATGGTCGTCGTTGCCGCGACCCTGCTGGTGCAGGGGTCGACGTTGCCGCTGGTGCTCCGGCGGTTGGGACTCGGCGGCCCCGACCCGGCCGACGATGCGCTGCAGGCGGCGACCGTGCACCAGCGCTCAACCGCGCGCGGGGCTGGCCCGACTCGATGAGATCGTCACCGACGCTGACCCGGTCGAAGTCGTCGAGCGGGTACGGCGTCGTAGCAGCGAACGCTCCGAGGCCATGTGGGAACGGCTTGGCAGCTCCGCGGAGACTCCAAGCGAGGCCTACGCGAGGCTGCGGACCGAGATGATCAGGGCCCAGCGCGCGGAGCTCATCCGGCTGCGCGACCAGGGGCTGGTGCACGACGACGTACTGCGAAACATCTTCAGCGACATCGACATCGAGGAGACAGTCTTGGACTTTCGGCGCACGCTCAGCCGCGACGGCAGGGCAGAAGCCTTGCTGGCGCCCGACGAGCACACCGGCTGCGATCACCTGCAGGACGCCACCGACGCTCCTTCGCCCCGGCCCCCGGACGGTTGTGCGGAGTGCCTGAGCGAAGGACGCCGGTGGGTGCACCTGCGCCTGTGCATGACGTGCGGCCACGTCGGGTGCTGTGACTCCTCGGCCGGCAGGCACGCCAGCGGCCACCACGCACGACCGGCCACCCGGTCATCCGCAGCTACGAGGCCAACGAGTCCTGGCGGTGGTGCTTCGTCGACGAGCAGGTCGGCTGAAAGCCTGGGCGGCGAGACAGCCAGTTCTCAGCCGACGCGTCACTTTTTGCCTTCTGTCTCGTTATTATCTAGTCGGTGCCTTGCACCGCGCCTATCCCGCATCCCCTGGAGGTCTGATGACCCGGTTGACCCGTCGTGCCGCCGCTCGCGCCCTTGTCGCCAGCGCAGGAGCCACCACGCTGCTCGCCAGCGCGGTTCCGGCGATCGCCCATAACGAGAGCTACGACAAGGACGCAGCCGTCCACCAGGCCACCCTGGCCGCCGCACCGCTGCTCATGAGCGACAACATGGAGCTGCTCGGGACGTTCCCTGAGCTCGAAGGGATCTCCGGCGACTACGCGCGCTCGACCGAGCACTTCTACCTGTCGACCCTCAACGGCATCACGGTTCTCGACATCAGCACGCCGGACAGCCCGTCGTCACGGGCAAGTACCTGAACAACCACTTCGAGAACGAAGCAATGAACTACGGCGAGCGCCGTACCAGAGACGGCAAGGTCACCGACCAGTTCGTGATGATCGGCGTCGACCTGCAGGCGGTCGACCCGACCGACCCGGCCCACACCAACATCGGCGGCGGCCAGCTGATCATCGTCGACGTGGAGGACCCCACCAACCCGCACGCGCGATCCCGGGTCGACGTTTCCACCAGCACCCACACGGTGTCCTGCGTGCGGGAGATCCAGTGTCGCTACGCCTACACGGCCGGCAACCGAGGCACGTTCTCGGTCATCGACCTGCGCGACCTCGACAATCCCAAGGAAGTCGACTTTAACCCCAGCACGCCGGAGATCGATCCTTTCCTCTCACCGGCCACCGATCCGAACAAGGTCTTCAGCAAGGGTGCGGGGCACAAGTGGAACTTCGACCGCGGCGCCATCGGCTTCCACACCGGTTCGGGCGGCACCGCGGCCTTCGATGTCAGCGACCCAGCTAACCCTAAATTCCTCACTGGTACCGGCGCGGCCGGACGAGGTGAGGCCGCGGGCCTCGAGGACTACAACGACTTCATCCACCACAACTCCTGGCACCCGAACCACGCCGCGTTCCGGCCATTCACCCCCCGAGCGTCGAGAACGGGAACGTGCTGCTGATCACCGAGGAGGACTACGAGCAGACTGACTGCTCCAAGGCCGGGTCCTTCCAGACCTGGAAGATCAACAGCTTCAAGCGTGCCGACGCCATCAAACCGCTGGACAAGGTGGAGCTGGCAGACCTCGGCGGGCCCGCCGACTTCGTGTTGCCTGAGGACGCGTTCTGCTCGGCGCACTGGTTCGACTACCACCAGTCCGGCATTGCCGCCGTCGCCTACTACGGCGGCGGCGTCCGGCTGGTCGACGTACGTGACCCGAAGAACATCAAGCCCTACGGCTACGCCGTGGGTGGAGAGACCTGGGACGCGTACTGGATGCCGCAGCGGCGTACTGACGACACGGCGAAGCTGCCGCGTACGAACATCCTCTACCAGGTCGACTTGGTCACCGGGCTCACCGTCTACCGGGTAAACCTTCCAGGCCCCGCCACCCAGACCCAAGCCACGGCCGCTGGCGTTACGCAGACAAGCTTCTCGACCGGCGTAACGCCCCGCATGAACCACACTTGTAGCGAGCAGATGGCAATCGATCTCTGAGCTCAGCACCAGAAAAGACCCCCGGCACAGCGTCGGGGGTCTTTTCTTCGTCCCGGTCGCGGTTTCGTCCTACAAGTCCGCCGTCAGAACTGCTTGCCCATCTTCGTCGAGGACCCGGAAGCCGGTGGCATCGGGCCGAAGAACATCGCTGTTGAGGTTGCAGTTCATGACCTTCTCACCGGTCCCGACGAACCCACCAGCCGAGCGAGTTCGCCGTCCCGCGTCGTCACGACAACCGCGTAGGGGCTGCCAGAGCGTAGGCCGGTTGCCTCCAGTTTGATCTCAACGCCCCATGTGTGCGCGACCACGCCGGCACTTGCAGTTGCACGTCGTCCAGCCTTGACGTGACCTGCACCGACTCGACGGTCGCGACGGGAGTGTCAGAAACCTGCTGGCCGATCTGCAGTCCTAGGCCGCCCACGAGGAGCACCGCCAGCACTGCTGCGGCGGCCATGAGCACGTGCGGCGGCGCGTCAGCTGGTCGCGGCGGTGCCGCTCATGAGCAACGGCCACCTGGATGCGATGCCCGAGGTCAGAGGATGGGGTGGGCACCGTAGATACACGGTCAAGGTCCACAAATGCGAGTTCATGGGCGAGGGGAGCGATTTCGGTCAGGTTGCGTCGGCAATCTGGGCAACCGTCGACATGCGCACGGACCGCTGTCTCCTCCGCAGCCGACAGGTGGCCGAGCGCAAACGCACCGAGCATCTCCCGTAGCGTGCGGTGGTCGTCGGGGTTCACAACGTCACTCCCATCTCATCAATTGCAGCGCGCAGGGCCTTCAGTCCGTAGAACACTCGGCTTCGCAGCGTGCCAACCGGAACGCCGTACTCTGCGGCGACCTCGGAGTACGGCCTGTCCTTCAGGTGGGTCTCCACGATGGCAGTGCGGTGCTCCTCGCTGATGCGCTGCAGTGCCTCCTCGATGACCCAGGAGCGCAACAGCCGCTCAGTGAAATCCTCCCCTGCAGACGCCCGCCCGGTCTCCCATTCGGGGGTCTCTGCCACCGCCGCGGTCAACGGCCTCGCCTGGGACGCCCGGACGTGCGAGATCATCGTGTTCCTTGCGATGGCGAAAAGCCACACCCGCAAACTGGCGATGCTCTCATCAAAACGGTCAGCCGCGCGCCACGCCCGAAGGAACGTCTCCTGTACGACGTCTTCTGCGGCCCCCTTGTCTCCCAGGCCACGCAGCGCGAACCGGTACAGCTCGGCCCCGTAGGCCGAGTAGGCGGCATCGAGACCCGCCTCGTCGGCGAGCGTTGGCGCGTCAGACGCGTCAGACGCGTCCGCGCGAGAGCGTCGCATTTGATACACCACCGTTCGCAACCTAGTCCTCCGAGCTCGTCTCTGTGTCTATACGCCGCCAGGCAGTTGGCCGTTCAGCAGGAACTAATCGGTAAGCGTGGTGAACGCGCCGGTTCCGGCAAACGTATACACCGCTGAGTGTCCACAGCGCCAGGATCCGCCTGAAGCCGGGTCACACCACATAAGGAGATTTGCACATGAACTTCCCTCGAACTGCAGTGTTGACCTGCCTCAGCATTGGAGCACTTGCCGTCGGTTCTACCGGGGCGTTGGCTTCCCATGACGGGGGCAGCGGGGACTGGGGCGGAGACAGCGGTGGCAAGGGCGCCTTCCGCGCCGCGTCGTACATCAACTCCGACGGAGGCGCCAACCCCAACGTTGACTCTGACTCGAGCTGCGCCACGCCCGACCAGTACGACCGTCAGCGGATCAGCAGCAAGTCCAGCGGCAACCCAGGCAACCGCAACGTGCACAACGACGCATGCTTCTTCGACATGAACGACAACAAGGCTGACGGGCCGGCCTCATTCCAGAGCTTCGGCGCGGGCTACATCAGCGCCTGCCCCGACCCCGACGGCACGGGGCCGAAGTACGCGGTGCTGAGCGACACCAACGGTGATGGTCGTAACGACCTTTGCTTCCAGTCCGGCTACCAGGAGAGCATGATTCCCGGAACGGCCGGCGACGAAGAGTTCCACGCCCGGGTCAACAAGAACACCGGCGAGGGCCTCCAGTATGTCGTGTGGTGTTCTGACGCCGACGCCGACGGGTGCTCCGACGAAGACGTCAAGGACCGCATCACCGTCAAGTGGCTCTCCTCCTGACCAGGGCCGAACCGCAGGGTCTGATCGACCACCCCTCCGATCAGTCCTGAGCACTTGAGATGGCGCCCCTGCCCCCGTACGGGCCGGGGCGCTATCGATGTCCGGGAGCCTGGTCAGTAGATCTCGGGAACCGTGGTCTGGGCTTCCTTGGGCGGCCGGACGTAGTCGTCAGTCTGTCGCTCGGGCAGCTCCAACGGCTCCGACTTGACGTCCTCGTACGGGACGCAACTCAGCAGGTGGCTGATGCAGTTCAGCCGGGCCCGCCGCTTGTCATCGGCGTTCACCACCCACCACGGGGACGTCTCGGTGTCGGTGTGCTCGAACATCCGGTCCTTGGCGCGGGAGTAGTCGACCCAACGCGCGCGGGAATGCAGGTCCATCTCGCTGAGCTTCCAGCGCTTCTCGGGGTTGTTGATGCGATCCTGGAACCGCCGCTCCTGTTCGTCGTCACTCACCGAGAACCAGTACTTGATCAGGATCAGGCCGGAGCGGATCAGCATGTCCTCGAACTCCGGAGCGCTGCGTAGGAACTCCCGGTACTCCTCGTCGGTGCAAAACCCCATCACTCGTTCGACACCGGCCCGGTTGTACCAGCTGCGGTCGAACAGCACCACCTCTCCGCCGGCGGGCAGGTGGGCGGCGTACCGCTGGAAGTACCACTGCGACCGTTCCTTCTCCGTCGGCGCTGCCAGTGCGACCACCCGCACCACCCGTGGATTGGTCTGGTCGCCGATACGTTTGATCGTGCCCCCCTTGCCGGCTGCATCGCGGCCCTCGAAGATCACGCAGACCCGCAGTCCCTGCGACGCCACCCACTCCTGCATCTTGACGAGCTCATTCTGCAGCCGAGCCAGCTCGGCCTCGTAGAACTTCTTCTTCAGCTTCTTGGGCTTCTCGGTCACGGTCATCAGGCTCTCCAGTTGTGGACGGGGACGCCCATTCTCGTACACCCCACCGTGGCGCGCCATAGTTGTGCGGGTGGACGCTGCCCGCCTGGATATTGCGATCAGCTATCCCGAGCAGCTCCCCGTCTCGCAGCGCAAGGACGACATCGCCCGCGCGATCCGGGACCACCAGGTGGTGATCCTCGCCGGTGAGACCGGGAGCGGCAAGACGACCCAGCTGCCGAAGATCTGCCTCGAGCTGGGCCGTGGCCAGGACGGGCGGGTCATCGGCCACACCCAGCCGCGCCGGATCGCCGCCCGCACCGTCGCCGAGCGCATCGCCGAGGAGCTCGGCACCGAGCTCGGTGAGTTGGTGGGCTACAAAGTCCGGTTCACCGACCGGTCGAGCGACGCGACCGCCGTCAAGGTGATGACCGACGGGATCCTGCTGGCGGAGATCCAGCGCGACCGGTCGCTCAAGCGCTACGACACGATCATCATCGACGAGGCGCACGAGCGCAGTCTCAACATCGACTTCCTGCTCGGCTACCTCAAGCAGCTGCTGCCGAGGCGCCCCGACCTCAAGGTGATCATCACCTCGGCGACCATCGACCCGCAACGCTTCGCCGAGCACTTCGCCGCCCCCGTCATCGAGGTGTCTGGTCGCACCTATCCCGTCGAGGTCCGCTACCGCGAGCTGCTCGACGACCAGACCCAAGGCATCACCGACGCGGTGCGCGAGCTGCTCGACGAGGGTCCCGGTGACATCTTGGTCTTCTTGTCCGGTGAGCGCGAGATCCGCGACGCCGCCGATGCGTTGAAGAAGGTCAAGCCGCGGCGGGCAACTGACGCCTTCGAGGTGCTGCCGCTGTACGCGCGGCTCTCGACCGCTGACCAGCACCGCGTGTTCGCGCCGCATTCCACCCGCCGGGTGGTCTTGGCGACCAACGTCGCGGAGACGTCGCTGACGGTTCCCGGCATTCGGTACGTCGTCGACACCGGGCTGGCGCGCATCTCGCGGTTCAGCGCGCGTACCAAGGTGCAGCGGCTGCCGATCGAGCCGATCTCCCAGGCCAGCGCCAACCAGCGCAAGGGCCGGTGCGGCCGGGTCGCCGAGGGCATCTGCATCCGGCTGTACGCCGAGGAGGACTTCGCGGCCCGTCCGGAGTTCACCGAGCCGGAGATCTTGCGCACCAACCTGGCGTCGGTGATCTTGCAGATGACCGCGCTGGGTCTCGGCGACATCGCCAGATTCCCGTTCCTGGAGCCGCCGGACACTCGCAGCATTCAGGCCGGCATGCAGCTGCTCGAGGAAATCGGTGCATTGACACTGCCGGCTCAGCGGCATACGAAAGCCAACCGGTCGGCTGCCTCGCCCGGCGGCGACAAGCGGAACCAGCCGGGGCCGCGGCTGACGAAGCTGGGCCGCCAGCTCGCGCAGCTCCCGATCGACCCACGGCTCGGGCGAATGGTGCTCGAGGCCGACCGCAACGGCTGTGTGAGGGAGGTCATCACGATCGTCGCCGCGTTGTCGATCCAAGACCCGCGGGAGCGACCGACCGACGTGCAAGAGCAGGCTGATGCCCAGCACCGGCGGTTCGCCGACCCGGCGTCGGACTTCGCCGCTCTGCTCAACCTGTGGCGGCACCTGCAGGAGCAGCAGGAGGCGTCGTCGTCGAGCGCCTTCCGGCGGCTGTGCAAGGCAGAGTTCCTCAACTACCTGCGGGTGCGGGAGTGGCAGGACCTCGACGCCCAGCTGCGCCAGGTCGCCAAGCAGCTCGGCCTGCGGCTCAACTCGGCGCCGGCGGCGGCGAGCGAGGCCATCCACCGGTCGCTGCTGGCCGGCCTGTTGTCGCATGTCGGGATGAAGGACACCGAGAAGCGCGACTACCTCGGCGCCCGCGGCACCCGGTTCGCGATCTTCCCCGGGTCGGCGCTGTTCAAGAAGCCGCCGGACTACGTGATGGCCGCGGAGCTGGTCGAAACCGGTCGGCTGTGGGCGCGCGTCAACGCCCGCATCGAGCCTGGGTGGGCGGAGGCGCTTGGCGCGCATCTCGTGAAACGCAGCTACAGCGAGCCGCACTGGGAGAAAAAGCGCGGCGCGGTGATGGCGCTGGAGAAGGTGACGCTGTACGGCGTGCCGCTCGTCGCCGACCGGCCGGTGAACTACGGAAGGATCGACCCGGTCGTGGCTCGGGACCTGTTCATCCGGCACGCGCTGGTGCAGGGGGAGTGGCGCACACGGCACCGGTTCTTCGCGGCGAACACCGCGCTGCTCGAGCGGGCCGAGGACCTCGAGCACAAGGCCCGCCGCCGCGACATCGTCGTCGACGACGACACTCTGTTCGACTTCTACGACGCCCGGGTGCCAGCCGACGTGGTCTCGACAGCTCACTTCGACGCCTGGTGGAAGCAGGCCCGCCAGGTCACCCCGGAGCTGCTCACGTTCGACCCGGACCTGGTGGTGAGCGACGCCGCGGCGGAGGTGTCGAGCGAGCAGTTCCCGGACGTGTGGCGCTCCGGCGAGGCGGAACTGCCGCTCGCGTACGCCTTCGAGCCCGGTGCTGAGCACGACGGCGTGACGGTCGACGTCCCGGTGACGGCGCTCCCGACGTTGGAGACCCGGGACTTCTCCTGGCCGGTGCCCGGGCTGCGGCACGAGCTGGTCGTGGCGCTGATCAGGTCGCTCCCGAAGGCGCTGCGGGTGAACTTCGTGCCCGCACCCAACTACGCCACCGCCTTCCTCGAGGCGGTGACGCCGGGGGAGGAGCCGCTGCCGGACGCGCTGGAGCGCTACCTGCGCCGGACGACCGGCGTCGTCGTACGCCGCGACGACTGGTCGGTCGACAAGGTCCCGGCCCATCTGCGGCCGCTGTTTCGGGTCGTGTCGGACGGCGGGGAGGTGCTCGGCCAGGGCAGGGACCTCGACGAGCTCAAGGGGGACTGGCGCGAGCTGCCGGTGCGGCGGTGTCGTCTGCCGCCAGTGAGCTCGAACGGTCCGGCATCACGGCCTGGGACTTCGCGGCCGTGCCTGCTGAGTTCATGCAGACCCGGGCAGGGTTCGCGGTGCGGGGGTACCCGGCCCTTGTCGACGAGGGCGGCAGCGTGGCGCTGCGGGTGCTGCCCACCCAGGAGGAACAGCGCGACGCCATGCGGCTCGGCGTACGCCGCTTGCTCATGCTGACCGTGCCGTCCCCGGGGCCAGCGATCGTCAAGGACCTCGACAACGCAGGCCGGCTGGAGCTCGGCCTCAACCCGCACGGGGGCGTGGCGAAGCTGCTCGAGGACTGCTACGCGTGCGCGGTCGACTCCATCGTCGCCGAGTCCGGCGGGCCGGCCTGGGACCGGGCCGGTCACGACATGCTGGTCGACCGGGTCCGCTCGCAGGCCGGCACTGGGCCGCGCACGGCTGTCGGGCCGCGCCGCGCAGGTGGTGGAGCTCGTCCGGCCGGTGGCGGCGCTGGTCGCCGCCGCCGACGTCGACCGTACCTGCATCAGGTGCTGTCGGCGCCGCGCCGCGCACGGCGCGCCCCATCTCGGTGCAGCTGGAGCGCTGGGCCGCCAGAGCTGCCCCATTCCAGCGGGTGGAGCGCGCGCTCACCGACATGAAGAGGTCAGCTGTCTCGGCTGGTCTACGGGTCGGACTGGTGGGTTCGTCGCCGAGGCTGGCCCGGCGGCGCTGCGTGCGCTGCCCCGCTACCTGGCGGCGCTGTCGCACCGGCTCGACAAGCTGCCCCGAGACGACCCCAGGCGCGACGCTATGCCGTGCTGATGGCGTCGATGGCGGGGGTCCAGTCGGCGTACCTGCATCAGGTGCAGGGGCTCATCGCGGCGGGCCGCCACGATTCCCTGCCGCGCTGCGCGAGATCGGCTGGATGCTGGAGGAGCGGTGCGGGTCAGCGGCTCTTCGCCCAGCACCTCAAGACACGCGCGCCCCATCTGGCGCGGTGCGCGCGCGCGGCTTGGAGCGCGCGCTGGAACGTCAGCTGGCGCGGGACGGGCGACAGGGTGGTCTTCAGGGTCGGCTAGCGTGGGGCGCATGCAGACAAGACGGCTCGGCGATGCCCAGGTAAGCGCGATTGGCCTCGGCGCGATGCCGTTGACCACCGATCGCCGGCCCGACGAGGCGCAGGCGCTGCGCACCGTGCACGCCGCCCTCGACGCGGGGGTGACGCTGATCGACACGGCCGACGCGTACACGCCGGACGAGCGGGGTCCGGGGATGAACGAGGAGGTCGTCGCGAAGGCGCTCGCGTCGTACTCCGGCTCGACCGACGGTGTCATCGTCGCCACCAAGGGCGGCCACACCCGCGACGGAGCCGACTGGGGTCTCAACGGCCGCCCCGACTACCTGCGCAGCGCGTGCGAGGCGTCACTTCGCCGGCTCGGGGTGGAGGCGGTCGGCCTGTACCAACACCACCGCCCCGACCCCGACGTGCCGTACGAAGAGACGATGGGTGGGCTCAAGGACCTGTACGACGCTGGGCTGATCCAGCGTGCCGGCATCTCCAACGCCGACCCCGACCAGATCAGGCTCGCGGCCGAGATCCTCGGCGCTGCCCTGGTGTCGGTGCAGAACGAGTTCTCGCCGAAGTTCCGCAGCAGCGAGCCGGAGATCGGCGTCTGCGCGGAGCTCGGGCTCGCCTTCCTTCCGTGGAGCCCGCTCGGCGGCATGCGCGAAGCCAAGGAGCTCGGCGAGAAGTACGCCGCGTTCGCCGACGTCGCCCGGTCTCACGGCGTCAGCCCGCAGCAGGTCTGCCTCGCGTGGGAACTGGCCCTGTCCGACGCCATGATCCCGATACCCGGCGCCAGCCGGGAAGAGTCGATCCGCGACTCGGTCGCCGCCACCGAACTGCACCTCACCGACGACGAACTGGCCGCCCTCTCCCAGTAGGTCCGGGGCGCGCCCCACCTCGTCGACTTGTCAGGATGAGTCACGCCGGGACCTGGTCCGCTGACCCTGACAAGTCGGGGATCAGCTGGTCAAGGCGTCGGCGAGCGCCTCGGCGGTGAGGTCGATCTGCCACGGTCGCGCCCCGGTGGCGGCCAACGCAGCCTCGACGGACTGCTTCGTCAACGGGTCAGGCGGCTGCCACGCCAGTCGGCGTACGGCGTCGGGTTGCAGCAGGTTCTCCAGCGGTACGTCGTGCGCGTCCGCCAGCGCGGCCAGCGCCTCTCGGCAGCGGGCCAGCCGCTCGGCTGCGGCAGGGAACTTGTGCGGCCAGCTCCGGGCCGGCGGGGGACCGTCGGCCCGGGCGGCCAGGGAGGGCAGCTCCTCCTCGGGCAGCGCCGCCGCCTCGGCAACTGCCGCGTAGAACTGGGTGAGGTAACGCTGAGCGCCTCGGGACGTGAAGCCACCCAGGCGCCCCAGTGCCCGCCGCGACTTGGGGGCAGCAGCAGCGGCCTCGACGATCGCCGCGTCCGGGAGGATCCGCGCGGCCGTTGTGTCGCGCTGCCGGGCCAACGCGTCGCGCTGTTCCCACATCGCCTTGACCACCGCCAGACCGCGCCGCCCACGCACCCGGTGGATCCCCGACGTACGCCGCCAGGGGTCGACGCGGGCGACACCTGCCGGCATCGCCGCCCAGGCGGCGAACTCCTGTCGCGCCCACTCCGCCTTCCCGCTGGCGCTCAACTGGTCGGCGAGTACCTCGCGGAGCTCCAGCAGCATCTCGACGTCGAGCGCGGCGTAGCGCAGCCACGACTCCGGCAGCGGTCGCTTGGACCAGTCGACGGCTGAGTGCTCCTTGCGCATCCGGTAGCCCAGCAGCTCCTCGACCAGCACCGCCAGTCCGACCCGGGGGTAGTTGAGCAACCGGCCGGCCAGCTCGGTGTCGAACAGCGACCGCGGCCGCATGCCAAGCTCGGCAAGGCAAGCCAGGTCCTGGCTGGCGGCGTGCAGCACCCACTCCTCCTCGGCCACCGCCTCCGCCAGCGGGCGCAACGACTCGTTGGGTACGTCGCCGAACCCGACCGGGTCGATGAGCACCGAGCCAACTCCGGCTCGGCGTACCTGCACAAGGTAGGCGCGCTGGGAGTACCGGTAGCCGGAGGCGCGTTCGGCGTCGATCGCCACCGGGCCAGTCGCGGCCGCGAAGTCGGCAACGACCTGTTCCAGGCGCGCGGCCGTCTCGACAAGCGGCGGTGGCCCGCCGCGGAGCTCAAGCAGTGGCGCGTCGTCTGCATGGGCTGCGGGTGGAGGCGCAGAGTCGTCGTCAGCAGCAGTCATCGACGGCGGGAGCGGCGGTTTGGCATGGCCACCACTCCGGCCGGCACCGGTGGTAGCCCGGCTGCGGTGCACAGCAGGTCACCCCAGGCCTCGACGTGCGGGGTGAGCGACCCGACCGGCGACCACGAGGCCCGCACCTCGATCTCGGCGCTCGCGGGCTCTCCGGCCATGCCACCGAAGCTCTCCGCGGCAACCCGAGTCACGGTGCCGCTGGGCGCGACGAACTGGGCACCATGGGACTGCAACGCCTCGGTGAGCCAGCTCCATCCGACACCGCCTAGCAGCGGATCGGTCACCATCTCCGGGTCGATGTGGGACCGGGCGTAGGCCACGCAGCGAAAGGTGCCCTCCCAGGCGTCGCTGCCCGCCGGGTCGTACAGCAGCACCAGCCGCCCGCCGGCGACTTCCTCGCCGGAGAGCACCACATCTGCGGACAACGCGGCGGAGTACGGTGCGATGCGTTGGGGCGCCGGCATCTCCTCGCAGGCGACCTCCGGGCGCAGTTTGGCCGCCTTGAGCTGCTCGAGAGCGGTACGGAACTCTGCCGGCGGCGCGTCGATCTCCTTGCGCGCGGCCATGTGTCGAGAGTAGGTCGTGACCGTCGGCGCGGTCGGGCGACTCGCCGTGCGGCACACTGGCCCCAGCATGGAAGGATTCCCGTCGTGACCAGACCCCCCAGCGCCCTCGCGGAGAGCGCGTTCCTCCGCGCGGCTCGCGGACTGCGGGGGCCGCATGTCCCGGTGTGGTTCATGCGGCAGGCCGGCCGTTCGCTGCCGGAGTACCGGGCGCTGCGAGCAGGCGTGGCGATGCTCGAGGCGTGCAGCCGCCCCGAGCTGATTGTCGAGATCACGATGCAGCCCGTACGCCGCCTGGGTGTCGACGCCGCGATCTTGTTCAGCGACATCGTGTTGCCGTTGAAGGCGATGGGAGTCGACCTCGACATCGTGCCAGGGGTGGGGCCGGTGATCGCGGCGCCGATCGAGGACCTGGCCGGTGTGTCGCGCATCCCCGACTTCACGGCGGAGTCCGTCGGGTTCGTGTCCGAGGCGGTGCGTGGCCTCACCGCGGAGCTGAAGGGCACTCCGCTGATCGGCTTCGCCGGCGCGCCGTACACGCTCGCGTCGTACCTCATCGAGGGCGGTCCGTCGAAGGACCACGCAAAGACCAAGGCGCTCATGTACGGCGCCCCCGACGTCTGGCACGCCCTCATGCAGCGGCTCGCGGCAACCGCGGCCGGTTTTCTGACGGCGCAGGTGCGGGCAGGTGCCTCGGCGGTGCAGCTGTTCGACTCGTGGGCCGGTGGCCTGTCACCTGCCGACTACCGCGCTTACGTGCTCCCCTACACGACGCGAGTCTTCGCCGAGGTAGCGCCGCTTGGGGTGCCGCGCATCCACTTCGGCGTCGCCACTGGTGAGCTGCTCGGCGACATGGCGGCGGCGGGTGTCGACGTCATGGGTGTGGACTGGCGGGTGCCGTTGGATCGGGCCGCGCAGCGGATCCGGCCGGAACAGGCGGTGCAGGGCAACCTCGACCCGGCCGTCCTGTTCGCCCCCTGGCGGGTGATCGAGGCGAAAGCCGCTGAGATCCTCCGGTCAGGTCAAGCGGCCGCCGGGCATATCTTCAACCTTGGTCACGGCGTACTGCCGGCGACCGACCCCGACGTGCTCGCCCGGCTGGTGGACTTCATTCATTCGCACGAGGTCGCAGCCGCGGAGTGAACCGGCGCACGAGCAGGTAGCCACCAACACCGACAAGCGTCAGCAGCGTACCCAGGGGAAGCGCCAAGCCGAGGCCGTGGCTCAACGCGCGCACGAACTCAACCAGCGCGTCCCAACCGGACTTCAGTCCGGCGATAAAGCCACCGGCGCGGTCCTCTTCTGCTGGCGGGGGAGGATCGGAGGTCTGGCGCACGGTGACCGTGATCGTCGACATCGTGGTCAGGTCCGCCAGCGCACGCTGCTGCGCCTGGAGCGCCTCGAGGTCCGCCTGGCGCTGCGACAGCTCGTTCTCGAGCGCGATGATGTCGCCAAGCTTCGTTGCCGCCGAGAAGAGCCGCCGCAGCTGGGCGATGGAGTCCTCCGCGCTGCGCACCCGGGAGTTGATGTCGGCCACCTCTGCGGTCACGTCTTCGACCGAGGTCTCCAACGTGTAGCGGACCCCGAGGTCAGTGAGCTTGGTGACGGTTGCCTCGAACTCCTCGACAGGCACCCGCAGCACCAGGCGGGAGTGCACTGCCTTGCCCTGGCGGTTTGTCGAGGTGTCCTCACTTTCGATCTCGCCTTGTGCCACCACCACGACGTCGGAGACCTGTGGCAGCACCTCGTCGACGTTGTCGGCGTACAGGCTGATCGCGGCGGTCTTGATCTGCGCCTGCGGCGTTACGTCGGTGAGGTCGGTCGACTGCCCCCGCCTACCTTGGTCCGCCGCATACTCGGCAGCGCCTTCCAGGGCGTCGGGACCAGCTTGCGGCACGCGAGCGGCTGCACCGCCGGCGGCGCCGGCATCCAGGTCTGCGGTCTCAGCGGCTCCGCCGGTGCCGGAGCAGCCGGCCATGACGAGGAGGGCGAATGCCGCGAGCAGCGCTGCGGCGACTCGCCGGCGCAGGAACGTGTGGAAGTAGGCCATGCAACTGTGACGCAGGCTCTCGGCCCCCGGTTTCCGTTGAGACCAAACGGTTACCTTTCGCGGTGCTCCCCTCAGCGGCTCGACAGCCAAGCGCGCCGCCGGCTGCCCACGGTTCGGCGCGTTCTGCAGGCGATTCGACCGGCCAACCCATGCATAGCGCGCCAGATCGCCACCGCGGCTGCCCAAGACAGTCGCCGGGGCGGGTTTGCGACAGTAGGGGCATGCCAGCAGACGCACTGCGCCCCCACGTCGTCGTGGTCGGGGGCGGCATCGCCGGGCTGGCGGCTGCGCATGCGCTGGTCATGAGCCGTGCCGACATCGCCGTCACGGTGTTCGAGGGCAACGTCGACGTCGGAGGCAAGCTGCGGCTCGGCGAGGTCGCCGGGCAGCCGGTTGACCTTGGCGCGGAGGCCATGCTCAACCGGCGACCCGAGGGTCGGGCGCTCGCCCGCGCCGTCGGGTTGGAAGCGTCCATCGTGCACCCGCGCGCCACGTCGGCCGGGGTGTGGAGCCGCGGGGCGGTTCGGCCGCTGCCGCCGACCGTGATGGGGATCCCGGCCGACGTCTCCGCCCCCGCCCTCGGCAGCCTGCTGAGCCCAGCCGGCCGGGTGCGGGTGCAGGCGGACAGGTGGCTGCCGGCGCCGGGCGTCGAGGACGACGTCGGCGTCGGGCGGTTGGTGGCCCGCCGGCTCGGCAGGCAGGTGCGCGACCGGCTGGTCGACCCGATGCTCGGCGGGGTGTACGCCGGGCGCTCCGACGAGATCTCACTGCAGGCCGCGCTGCCGCAGGTCGCGGCCCAACTGCGCGCCGGTTCGGGCCTGCTGGCTGCGGCGAGCAGGGTGCTGGCCCGGTCAGACGAGTCCCCAGGGCAAGACCCGCTGCCTGTCTTCGCCGGGATCGACGGGGGAGTGGGCAGACTGCCCGCCGCGGTGGCGGGTGACGCCGTACGACGAGGGGCGGTCGTGCGGTGCTCGACGATGGTCCGCGGGCTGGAGCGGACTCCGGCAGGGTGGCGACTGGTCGTCGGCCCGGCAGCATGCCCGGAGGAGGTGAGCGCCGACGCGGTCATCGTCGCCACACCGGCGGTCGCCGCCGCACGGTTGCTGGCAACCGCCGCGCCGCACGCGGCTCACGAGTTGGCTGGCATCGAGTACGCATCGGTCGCTGTCGTCACCGTGGCGATGCGGGCGGTCGACGTCTCGGTCGAGCTGTCGGGGTCGGGCTTCCTCGTGCCCGCTATCGACGGGCGAGCGATCAAAGCGGCGACGTACTCGTCGCGCAAGTGGGGGTGGCTGCGTGACGACCTGGTCGTCATCCGCTGCTCCATCGGGCGGCACCGCGACGAGGCCGCGCTTCAGCACAGCGACGCCGAGCTCGTGCAGGCAGCGGTAGCCGACCTGCGGGACGCGGTGGGACTGCGCGCGCCCCTCCTCGACGCCAACGTCACCCGGTGGGGTGGCGGTCTCCCGCAGTACGCCGTCGGGCATCTCGACCGGGTGCGCCGCATCCGCGAGTCAGTGGCCGCCGTACCGGGCCTGGAGGTTTGTGGGGCCGCCTTTGACGGCGTCGGCATACCAGCGGTGATCGCCACCGGCACTCAGGCGGCAGCCCGCGTGCTCGAGCAGCTGCGCGAGCCGAGACAATGGCGACATGAGTGAAGCGCCCGCGGGGCCCGTCAAGCGGCCAGCACAAGGGAAGGCGGCCCGTGAGCTCAACGACGTCATCCGCTACACGATGTGGTCGGTCTTCGAGCTCTCGGCGCCGGTCCAGTCCGACGACGACAGGTCTGCCCAGGCCGACGAGGTCGAGCGGCTGTTCGCCGATGTCGCCGACGAGGTGACCGTGCGCGGCTGTTACGACGTATCGGCGCTGCGGGCGGACGCCGACGTGCTGGTGTGGTGGCACTCACCGACGGCCGAGGCGCTGCAGGAGGCCTACAACCGCTTGCGGCGTACGGCGTTCGGGGCCCGGCTGGTGCCGGTCTGGTCGCAGCTGGCGCTGCACCGTCCCGCGGAGTTCAACAAGAGCCACGTGCCGGCGTTCCTTGCTGAGGAGGAGCCGCGCGACTTCGTCTGCGTC
Organism: Nocardioidaceae bacterium; assembly: GCA_030447805.1. Lineage (GTDB taxonomy): Bacteria > Actinomycetota > Actinomycetes > Propionibacteriales > Nocardioidaceae > JAUJOE01. The sequence goes on from JAUJOE010000007.1 coordinate 69,921, forward strand.
TACCCGTTCGTGCGGTCCTACGAGTGGTACCTACTGGAGGACACCGAGCGGCGGGCCATGCTCGCCGAGCACGGCCGACTGGCGCGCGGCTTTCCCGACGTACGGGCCAACACCGTCGCGTCGTTCGCGCTGGGTGACTACGAATGGATCTTGGCGTTCGAGGCTGACGAGCTGCACCGGATCGTCGACCTGATGCGCCATCTGCGCGCAAGCAAGGCGCGGATGCACGTCCGTGAGGAGGTGCCGTTCTACACCGGGCGGCGGCGGAGCGTAAAGGAGCTGCTCACCGGCCTCCCGTGATCGCACGTTTGCGGCCGCGAGCGGCATGGCTACGGCTCAAGGGGGCCCGGGTCGGCTGGGACGTCAACAGCGTGCTCCCGCAGCACTGTCAGTGGCACGATCGTGAGCACCGCCTCGTTGGTGCTGGCCAGCACGACGGGTGCCGCTACGCCGTCGTTATAGGCGCGAGCCCAGTTCACCGCGGTCACGCACCAGCGGTCGCCCGGCACGAGTCCGGGGAAGTGGTACGGACGTCGCGGTGTCGAGAGGTCGTTACCGATGCTGCGCTGATGGTCCAGAAACTCGGCCGTGACGACAGCGCAGATCGTGTGGCTCCCGAGGTCCTCGGGGGCGGTGCTGCAGGAGCCGTCGCGGAAGAACCCAGTCAGCGGGTCTGTGCCACACGGTTGCAGGTCGTCACCCAGGACATTGCGCTCTGTCACCTGCCCAGCCTGTCAGAACGGGCTCGATAAACACATCCCCCCCTTCGGCTGGCTCACTCCTTAATCACTCGCCAGACCTGTGGATCAGGGGGAGACGAGCCCCGGCTTTGTCGGTGGTCGGGTCTATTGTCGTATCCATGTTCGATATCGACTTCACCGCTCTGGACGCCAACGCGACGTTGGCGACCGCGGGCAGCGCGCGGGCGGTGGCCGAGCGCGCCGAGGTGGTGGTGCTGCAGGCCGCGGCACATTGGGCCGATCTACACGGCGACCTCGACACCGACCCCGATGGTCGGGCGTTGCCGGGGATGGAGGAACTGATCCAGCTCGGCGGTGACGGCACCCCCAAAGTGGCGGAGTTCGCGCCGGCCGAGCTGGGTGCTGAGTTGTCAATGTCACCGTTCGCGGCGAGGCAGCTGATCGCGGATGCGCTGGATCTGCGACACCGCCTCCCGCTGCTATGGGGCCGGGTGCTGGCCGGTGAGGTCAAGCCGTGGATCGGCCGCAAGACCGCCGACGCCACCCGGGCCGTCTCCGCTGAAGTCGCCGCCGTGGTGGACCGGCGGGTGACCAAATGGGCGCACTCACTGTCGTGGGGGCGGCTGGAGAACATCATCGCCGCCGCCAGCATCGCCGCCGACCCAGCCGCCGCCGCAGCAACAGCCGACGGCGCCGCCCGGTCCCAGGGGGTGTGGGTGGGCCAGTCCAGCGACCACGGCATCAAGGACATCTTCATCCGCACCGAGGCGCCGAACGCGATCTGGTTCGACGCCACCATCGACCGCATCGCCGACAGCCTCGCCGCCCTGGGCGACACCGACAGCAAAGACATCCGCCGCGCACGCGCGGTCGGGGTGCTAGCGCAACCGCAGCAGGCACTCGACCTGTTCGGCACCACCGCCCCGGCCGCGGCCACCGGCGGTGACGCCGGCCAGCCCGCGACCCCCGCCGGTGGCGGCCAGCCGTCGCCCGGCCCGAATGTTGACGCGCGGCCGCCGGCGACCCTGTACATCCACCTCAGCGAGGACTCCGTCACCCGGGACGGTGCGGGGGTGGCCCGGTTCGAAGGGGTCGGGCCGGTCACCATCGACCAAGCCAAGAAGTGGCTCGGGCACTGCCACGTCACCGTCAAACCGGTGATCGACCTCGCCAACCAGGCACCCGTCGACGGCTACGAAGTCCCCGACCGGCTCCGCGAAGCGATCCACCTACGCAGCCCGGTCGACGTGTTCCCCTACGCCACCAACACCACCCGCACCAAACAAGCCGACCACTCCGACCCCTACGTGGATCCCGGTGACGGTGGTCCACCGGGCCAAACCAGGCTGGACAACCTCGCCCCGATGGTTACTTTCCACCACCGGATCAAGACCCACAGCAGATGGCAAGTCAAACAAGTGTTCAACGGGGTCTTCGTCTGGCGATCACCCCACGGGCGACTCTTCCTCGTCGACCACACCGGAACCCACCGCATCAACAACACCGCCGCCTGACTTTGCAGGCGCGGGTCGTGCGCGGGTCGTGCCTTGTCGAGGCGAGCTCCAACTGGTGATGCGCGTTATTCAGCCGGCTCGAGTGTGAGGCAGACGCTGTTGATGCAGTACCTGGCGTCGGTGGGAGTGTCGTAGCCCTCGCCGGTGAAGACGTGTCCCAGGTGAGAGTCGCACGTCGCGCACCGCACCTCTGTGCGGACCGATCCGAATGAGCGATCCTCGAGCAGCGTCACCGCGTCGCTGTCGCCGGGCTCCCAAAACGACGGCCAGCCGCAGTGGGAGTCGAACTTCTCGTTCGAGCGGAACAACTCTGCGTTACAGGCGCGGCAACGGTAGACGCCTTCAGTCTTGGTCTCGACGTACTCACCCGACCAGGGGCGCTCGGTGCCGGCCTTGCGAAGGACGGCGTACTCCTCCGGGCTGAGTTGTTGTCGCCACTCTTCTTCGGTCTTCGTGACCTTTGTCGTCATGCCGCCAGCGTACTTCCTCAGCGGACGGTGACGACCGCAATGCGCGAGACGCCGCGATGTCTGGGGGCTGGCAAACCGTCGAGACGTTCCCGTCGGGCCTCTCCAGCGGTACGCCATTTGGAGGTGCGGCAGCGCCCATTCGGCGGTGCGTGATCGTCGCTAGGGTGGCAGCCATGGCCGACCCCGCGACGGAGATCGACGTCGCCGGACGCGCCGTACGGGTGACCAACCCCGACCGGGTGATCTTTCCGGCCACCGACTCCACGCCCGCCGCGACCAAGCTCGACGTGGTCGCTTACTACGCGAGCGTAGGTGGGGCAGTCCTTCGGGCGCTCTATGAACGTCCCACCACGCTCGAGCGGTGGCCCAAGGGGGTCTTCGAGGGCATCAAGCAAGCAACGAGGTCCGATCCGCATGGCGACGCCTTCTTTCAGAAGCGGATCCCGAAGGGCGCACCGGCGTACGTTGAGACCGCCCAGATCACGTTTCCCTCTGGGCGGACCGCCGACGAGGTCTGTCCTACCGAGCCGGCCGTGGTGGCGTGGGCGGCGCAGATCGGGACGATCACCTTCCATCCGTGGCCGGTACGCCGCGGCGACGTCGACCACCCCGACGAGCTGCGCATCGACCTTGATCCGCAGCCCGGCACTGACTTCGCCGACGTGGTGCGGGTCGCCGCCGAGGCGCGCCGTCTGCTAGACGATCTCGGGTACCGGGGGTTCCCGAAGACCTCGGGGAACCGCGGCGTGCACATCTACGTGCGCATCGAGCCTCGGTGGAGCTTTACCGACGTGCGACATGCCGCGATTGCGTTCGGGCGAGAGCTCGAGCGTCGGCTGCCGGGAGAGGTCACCACCAAGTGGTGGAAGGAGGAGCGCGGGGAGACGGTGTTCGTCGACTACAACCAAAACGCCCGCGACCGAACCATCGCCGGCGCTTACAGCCTGCGCCCGCTGCCGGGTGGCCCGGTGTCCACCCCGGTGACCTGGGACGAGTTGCCGTCGACCGACCCCCGTGACTTCACCTTGCGCAGCGTGCCCAGACGCGTCGCCGAGCTGGGGGACCTGCACGCCGAGATAGACGACGTGCACCACTCACTCGAACCACTGTTGGAGATGTACGAGCGGGACGAGGCGGCCGGGCAGACTGACATGCCCTACCCGCCGGACTACCCGAAGATGCCGGGGGAGCCGCTTCGAGTGCAGCCCTCTCGAAAACGCCGTGTGACCAGCGAAGATACCGCCTGACCTCGCGTGTCGGGGAGTAGCACAACGCATACTCACCAGATAACCTAGGGAAGTGCCCGCCCGCTTGCAAGACCTTCACCGGAGTTTCGCGCGCCATCTTCGCGCCGAAGGGTGCAGCGACCGCACCGTCACCATCTACGGCCAGGCCGTCACGTTCTTCTCCCGCTGGCTCGAGGACCAAGGCAGGACCGCCACCCTCGAAGAGCTCACCCGGCCCGCGATCCGCGAGTGGCTCGCCCAGCTCAGCGACGTCAACCAGCCCGGCACGGTCAAGACCCGGTACCGCGGGCTGTTCCGGTTCTGCGGATGGCTGGTCGACGAGGACGAGCTGGCCGAGAACCCGATGCGAACCCTTTCCCCGCCTCAGCCGAAGGCCAAGCCCGTCCCGGTGCTGACCGACGACGAGCTGAGCGCGCTGCTCAAGGCGTGCGCCGGCAAGGACTTCCGCGACCGCCGCGACGAGGCCATGATCCGGGTGCTGCTCGACTGCGGGCTGCGGGTGTCCGAGCTGTGCGGGCTGTCCGTCGAGGGGGTGGACCTCGACCACGGCATGGCCATCATCAAGGGCAAGGGCAACAAGGTCCGGCCGGTCTACTTCGGCGCCCGCACGGCACGTGCGCTCGACCGCTACCTGCGTGCCCGCTCAGCGCAGCGGTGGAGCCACCTCGACGCCTTGTTCCTCACCCAGCGGGGAGCGATGACACCCGACGGGGTCCGGGAGCGGATGAGAGCCAGGGGAGCGATGGCCGGCATCGACGACCTGCACCCGCACCGGTTCCGGCACACCTTCGCGCACGACTTCCTGATGAACGGCGGCCAGGAGCGCGACCTCAAACGCCTCGCTGGGTGGAGCAGCGACGTGATGCTCGAACGCTACGGCGCCAGCGCGGCCGACGCCCGCGCCAAGGCGGCGGCGCAGCGGATGAAACGAGGTGACCGGGTGTGAGCCATCCACGCACACTAAGCCTGGGGGAGTTGTTGTGACACCGGGGGAGCTCGGTTGGCTGGAGATGGCGAAGTCCCGCACGAAGCGGGCACTCCCCACCGCCGTCGAACTGCGCTGCTCAGGCGAGCGAGACAGTCACCTGGTGGCCACGGTGCATCCGGTGCCCCTCATTGGATCGGCACAGCATGTGGCGGTCTGGCTGCGACCGGGCTCAATGTCCAAGACCTTCGCGAGCTACACCGACACGAAAGGCAAGGCCCGGTCGAACTTTGTCCGCACCGGAGACGAGGTGGCCTTCGTCGAGTTTGATTCCCTTGACACCGGGGCCTGGCTGAAATCGCACACCATGACCTGTCGGTGCCGAACCGGAACACTTGACGCGGGGAGCCTCGCGCGCGCCGTCTACGACTGGCTGGGGGACCGCCGACGCACAAAGAATCCCGCGACACGAGTGCTTCGCCTCGGGTGACTACAACGCTGCGCGGTACGCTGTAGTCACTTAAATAACGATGCCTGTGCTGTAGAGCCAGACCCCACCTCGAGATCGGCGCGAGGGGACGACCCCGGAGGGTTTCGTTCCCATGTCCGATGACAGATCGGCTTACGCCCGCATTGGTGCCCACATATCGTGGGCCAACACCACCGATCGGACCGCCCGCACCGCGCCGGCGCGCGCCGCACTCGATGCAAAGTTTCTCCAACAGGCGGACGGGGATCCCGTCCGAGCTGCACATCTCCGCAAGGCTCATTTCACCCGACTGGCGCTGAAGTCCGCCAAGGCCCGTCGCAGAGCGGATGATGACGATGCTGCGTGAGAAAGGCCGCCCGAAGGCGGCCCTCTCGACAGACTTGATCCCCACCAAGTCACCGGACCTCACCAGTGTAGATCCGCTCGACGACATCGCCCACCACATCGACGGCGCGTTCGTTGTCGTGGTGAATGCCACCGGAGGCACATACCGGAGGCGCTGCTACCTGTCGGTGAAGGCGGCCCAGAACGCCGCTAGACGGGCCACAGAACGCGGCGAGACAGCCACCGTGTACCTGGCCGAACTGAAGCCTCTGTGGAAGGTCCGAGGCGGTGGGCTGCGATGACAGATGCCCGATTCCCAGACCGCTGGTTGAGTGACCGCCGCGTCGTCCGGCTGTCAGACGGTGCCTTCCGTCTCTTCGTCACATCGCTCGCGTGGTCGGCGTCGAACCGGACAGACGGCTACCTCGACGTCCACGACCTAGCACTCATCCACGGCGTCGACGCCAGTAAGGCCGCCGAGCTGGTAGCGGCGACTCTGTGGAAGCCGGCGGGTGAGGGCTGGCAGAGCGTCGAGTTCACCAACACTCAGACAACCGCGGCGCAGCTTGAGGGCCTCGACCATAAGCGCCGGCAGGACCGAGACCGGAAGGCGCGCCAACGTGCCCGCGACCGAGGCCAGACCGACCCGGAGCCGCCCCCACAAGAAGAGGATGCGTCACGCGTGACATCCACCGTGACATCGGACGTGACACATAGGCAAGGCAAGGACAGGCAAGGCAAGGCATCTTCTACGGAGCCAACAACTAGCCGAGTGCAGGAGTACCAAGGCGGCCCAGTGCCGTGGGAGAGGACATCCGCATGATCAAGGTCAACACCAAGCCACCGCTCATCTGCGGCCACTGCCACGCCGACGCAATGAGTTGCGAAGTCAAGCTCGGTCTAGGTGGCCGTACTTGTTGTGACAGGTGCCAGCACCAGCAGGTGCGACGTGCCAAGACGTAACTACAACCGCCGCGCTGGACGCCACCGGCCGACACCGCAGCGAGCCGACTGGACTCAACTGCTCGAGCAGCTGCAGGGCCGAGGGACGCCGGACAGGGGAGGGGGCGGGTCAAAACTTCACCCGAACATTTTCCTGACCCCGGTGCAGTCAGGAAAAAAATCCCCCCGAGAGGCGGGGGGGTCTACCTACCCGAACGGAGGGCGGTTTGATGACCGCGCTAACCACCACGATTACAGCGAAAGTGCCGATGCGGCTTCGAGATGAGGCCGAAACGGTGGCAAGTCAGCGCAGAATCACCGTGTCGGTGCTGGTGCGCAACCTGCTCGAGCGGGAGGTGGCCGAGACAGTCGGTCGACGGGTCGGACCTGTCGAGCAGGCGACGCTCTCAGAGCTTGCTGAGATGCAGGGCCCGTGGTCTGAGACGCGGGTGGCCGTTGCTCTCGACCTGGCTCGCCGGATGGACAGCGACACGACCAACGGCGCCGCGCACGCGAGGGAGCTGCGGGCCACGCTCGACGAGCTGGGGGGACGGCGCATCGACGACTTCACCCCGTTGGACGAACTACAGGCCCGGCGCATCCTGCGGCTGGCTGGCTACACCGTCACCGACCCAGCGGGGCGCCTCCTCGGTCAGCCGCGGCCAGCGCCGGAAACAAGGGAGTGGAGTGAGAACGATGAATGACCCGGACGCCGACGCGCTGCGCCGTCTGATGCCATACGTACACGACGCTATCGACGCGCAG
>JAUJOE010000008.1:0-20896 GCA_030447805.1 Nocardioidaceae bacterium
GATGTGCTGCCCTCGGCCGCTGCGTTCGCGGCGTGGGAGTTCATCACTGGCCCGCTTGCACAAGGACCCCGGACGGTTGGCGCGCCCCTCCGTGCGCCGTTCGAAGGTCGATGGCGCGCCCGCCGCGGTGAATACCGCGTGCGTTACCGGATCGACGAGGCAAAGCAGCAGGTTGTCGTTGTCGACATCGACCACCGAAGAGGCGCCTACCGGGTCCTGACCCCTTGAGCGCACCGCCACTCAGTCATGGGGAGCGGGTGACGCGGCGAGCGCCGTGCGCAGGAAATCGACCTGCAGCAGCTTGAGGTTCTCGGCGACAACCTCCTGCGGCGTCATGTGCGTGACGCCGGTGAGCGGCAGCACCGTGTGCGGCTTGCCGGCTGCCAGGAGTGCCGACGACAGCCGCAACGAGTGCGCCACGACGACGTTGTCGTCCACCATGCCGTGGATGAGAAGCAGCGGTCGCTGGAGTCGGGGTGCCAGCGGAAGCAGCGATGTGGACTCGTAGACCTCAGGCTGCTCGTCGGGGTGGCCCACGTACCGCTCGGTGTAGAAGGTGTCGTACAGCCGCCATCAGTCACCGGCGCACCCGCGATGGCTGCGTGGAACACGTCCGGACGGCGGAGCACCGCCAGGGCGGCGAGATAGCCGCCGTAGGGACCACCCGGTGATGTCGACGCGTCCGGTGTCGACGTCGTCGGGGTACTCCGCCGCCACGGCGGTCAGCGCCTCCACCTGGTCGGCCAGCATCGTCGGCTGCCGCATCTGCGCCCGGGGAAATTGGGGGCGCCGTGGGAGGGCGCTGTCCATAGGATCGCTCTCGTGGCAGACGAGCCCTCTCGGCGCTTCACGATTGGACTCCTGGCTGATGCGGCAGAACTGGTGCCAGCGGTGGGCGAGATGAGGTGGCGGGAATGGGGTCACGAGCCTGAGCGTGAGGATCTGTCGTGGTGGGTGGACACGACATCGCGCGAGGCCGGCCGCTCCGACTTGCCGGTCACGTTTGTCGCCACCGATGAGCGAGGGGAAGCCGTTGGCGCCGTCGGCTTGGGACAGTTCGACATCGAGGAGCGGCAGGACCGATCGCCTTGGGTGCTCGGCATGATCGTCCGGGCCGACCGGCGTGATGCGGGGGTGGGTCGCTCGTTGCTGGCCCGCCTGGAACAGTGGGCGGACGAGCGCGGAATCTTTGAGATCTGGGTCGCCACCGGAGGAATGGCTGTCGACTTCTACCGCAGCTGCGGCTGGGTTCCGACCGAAACCATCATCCGAGATTCTGCCGAACCGATGAACGTGCTAGTGAGACGCTTGCCTTGATGGGGGAGTTGGCGGACAGGACCCGTCCCCAGACACTGGACGAGGATGGCTCCAAGCGTCGGCTCAACAACCGGAAAGCCGCACCCCAAGCCCCGCAGGCGCTTGAGAGGAACGGACAAGGCGTCCGATAGTCACCTGCGGGGTACAGCTGCGCGGTCCGATACGGGGTAAGGAACCTCCGGACAGCGAAAGTCCCGTCCAGAGGACATCAGTGAACGGCGGCCAACTCGCTTGCCTGCTCCACATCGATCAACGGTTCCAGGTGCCGCGTTGTTGGCGTTCTGGCTGACCCGTGCTTGCAAGCAGTAATTGCGAGTATCCCGCAATCACCCCTGGGCCATGTCGACGAAGCGGGAGTAGTGGCCTTGGAAGGCGAGGACGATGTCGGCGGTAGGGCCGTTGCGGTGCTTGGCAACGATGAGGTCGGCCTCGCCCGGCCGCGTCGATTCCTTCTCGTACAGATCCTCGCGGTGGAGCAGGATCACCACGTCGGAGTCCTGTTCGAGTGAATTGTGGGCCGGGATGCCGTCGGCGATGAAGTTGTGGGTGCCTAGCACAGTCGCGTCGTACACCGCTTGCTCTCCAAGGCTCTCGACCGAGACCACTTCGTCCCAAAAGACGTCGTTGGTCGCTACTACTTCCAAGTCAGCATCGCCGAGGAGCTCGGCCACCTTGGACATCATTTCCTGGCTCGGTAAGTGCATCCCCGGTAGCTCAGACACCGCGGTGCCCGTGACGGTTGTCAACTGCCGTTGTGGCGTGTGCTGCTCGACCAGAGCGTCCTGGACCCGCGTCCAGATGTCCTTGGGGATCGTGTCGAGCTTCATGTGGGCCTTGATGCTCTCCAGCTGGCGGGCGATCTCCTTGGCTTGTTCCCCGCGAGCGCCTAGGACCCCGATCTCTTGGAGGAAGCGTCGCTGGTTGTCGACGCCATGGATGATCAGGTGGTAACTATCGCGGCCGCCTGCCGTCGGGACGGTGTCGATCTGAGAGAACACGTTAAAGCGCAGAAGCAGCCGCGCGATGTCATCGATCAGGCGGCGGCTCGTCGAGGGATAGTGAGCGCGCAGCTCGCCCGCCGCGACGTCCCACCGAACGGATCCGTGAGCCGCCCAGAGCTGACGGAGAAACACCGCGATCTGTGTCTTCGGCGCTGAGAACACCGCTTTTGGTGCCTGCGTGCCGGGACGTGGCGAATGGAGCCGATGCGCGCGCGGGGCGGCAATTCGCCGAGCGGTTTCCAGCCGTCGTACGTCAGGAACGGGTGGTTGGCGGTGGCCTTGACCTCGCGGCCCGACGCTAGCCGCAGCCGGAAGACCTCCTTGACCCCGCTCGGGAACGCGTGGGTCAGTGTGCGCGGCACGAGCTTGAGCCGGTCGTCGAGCGACCAGACGGGGATGTCGCGCGCTCCGCTGGCCATCAGCTCACCCAGCGAGACCTCGATGTTCGTGTCGGCCTGCATCAGCCGCGTGTCAGCTGTCAGGCAGCCGGACTCGCGCGCAGGTCCGGACAACAAAGGTCTCTTCGAAGTCCGCTGTTCTGATCCGCGGTTGAGCTGGGCAATCGCGACCACCGGTACGTCGAGTTCTTTGGCAAGCAGCTTGATCTGGCGGGAGAACTCCGACACCTCGACCTGCCGGTTCTCGACCTTCTTGCCCGACGTCATCAGCTGGATGTAGTCGAGCACGATCAGGCGCAGGTCGTGGCGCTGCCTGAGCCGGCGGGCCTTGGCGCGGATCTCCATCATCGTCAGGTTCGGCGAGTCGTCGATGAACAGCGGCGCCTCCGACACCTCGCCCATCTTGCGGACGAGCTTGTTCCAGTCGTCGTCGTCGCTCATCTTGCCGGCGCGCATGTGGTGCAGCGGGATGCGCGCCTCCGCGGCCAGCAGCCGCATCGTGATCTCGGTGCGGCTCATCTCCAGCGAGAAGATCACGCTGGTCAGCCCGTGCTTGATGGACGCCGACCGGGCCAGGTCGAGCCCCAGCGTCGAGTTGTGGGTCGGGATCATCGCCCGGCTCGCCAGGTAGAGGTGGTCGGCGTTGTCGACCTCGACGCAACGCACCGGCACGCTCTCGACCGGCACCACCGACGCCACCTTGAAGTCGTCATGGCGGCCGCACTCCACCCGCGGGCAGGTCCAGTGCGTCAGCGCCACGCTTCCCCGCAGCGGCGCGTGGCGGCGTACGGAATGCACCACCCCACGCTCGACCTCGCGGGCCAGCGCCTCGGTCGTGCGCGCCCCCGACGCGAACTCCGAGTCGGTCAGCCACTGGTGCTGCGCGTCGGCGATGATCGCCGTGCCGTCGGAGAAGGTGACCCGGTAGCACGGCCGACCGGTCATCACCTCGGTCGCCGCCACCACCTGTGTCGGCCGGCCGTCGGCCCCCACCAGGAAGTCACCGACCGAAACGTCGCCCATCGTGGTCCAGCCCGTCGGCGTCGGCAGCGCGGTGTCGAGCGCCAGCGCCTTGCCGACCGCCGGGCGCGCCGCGACGATGACCATCTGGCCGCCGTGCAGCCCGTTGGTCAGGTCGTCGAGCTCGGCGAAGCCGGTCGGCACCCCGGCCATCGCGCCGTCGCGGTTGCCGATCGCCTCGAGCTCGTCGATCGTGAGCTCCATGATGTCGGCCAGCGGCGCGTAGTCCTCCGACGTGCGCTTGTCGGTGACGCTGTAGACCTCGGCCTGCGCCCGGTCGACCACGTCGTCGACCTGCCCCTCGGCGGCGTACCCGATCTGCACGATCTTGGTGCCCGCGTCGACAAGCCGCCGCAGCACCGCCTTCTCGCGCACGATCTCGGCGTAGTAGCCGGCGTTCGCCGCGACCGGCACACCGGCGACGAGCGTGTGCAGGTACGGCGCACCGCCCACCCGCGCCGCGTCACCCGCCCGGGTCAGCTGGGCTGCCACCGTGATCGCGTCGGCGGGCTCGCCGCGGCCGTAGAGGTCGAGGATCGTGTCGAAGATCAGCTCGTGCGCTGGCCGGTAGAAGTCGGTGCCGCGGATGACCTCGACGACGTCGGCGATCGCGTCCTTGCTCAGCAGCATCGCCCCAAGAACAGACTGCTCGGCCTGCTCGTCCTGAGGTGGAGTACGGCCCGCCGGCGCGCGGTCGTAGTCGTCGTCGCGACTAAACTGCGCGCCCCGGAACTCGGCGATCGTCACGGCTTCCCTCCGTAGAGTGCTCGGCTTGCCTGGCTTGATTCGAACCTATGATCGACCGCCGACAAACCGCGGTGCTGTCGGCCGGCTGCGACGCTACGACCGGGGAGGCGCGTTGGGAAGGGCGGCGTGCACAGCCGCATGTGGATGGCTGCCGCGTGGCTGTGGGCGGGCGGTGAGGCCGCTGTGCACAGCCTGGGTAAAGCTCTGTGGACAAGCCATCGCGAGGGGTGGTTGGGGGTCGCGCTGACCTGCCCCGTCACCGACACCCAGCTGTGGAGGAAAGAAAGTTGTCCACCAAAATGGGCGCCGATGCCTTCCCGTCCCGCTGGTGAGACTACGGCGCCCGCGCTGGTCCGGGCAGAGAAACGTGCGCTCGACAGGGAGATCGCCCGGCTAGCCGTCCCTGCATTCGCCGCGCTGATCTCGGAGCCGCTGTTCCTGCTGGCCGACGCCGCCATCGTCGGGCACCTCGGCACCCCGGAGCTGGCCGCACTGGGGATCGCCGGAGTCGTCGTGCAGACCGCCATCGGGCTGTTCATCTTCCTCGCCTACGGCACCACCTCGACAGTCGCGCGCAACCTCGGCGCCGGCGACCGCCGTGCCGCCCTCGCCGTCGGGATCGACGGCCTGTGGCTGGCCCTCCTCATCGGCGCCCTGGTGGGCGTCCTCACCGTCGCGCTCGCCCCGGTGCTCGTCGACGCCTTCACGTCCGACCCCGCCGTGCGGGCCTTCGCCCTGACGTACCTGCGCATCGCCGCCTGCGGCATCCCCGCGCTGCTTCTCATGTTCGCCGCGACCGGCGTGCTGCGCGGGCTGCAGGACACCCGAACGCCGCTGGCGGTCGCCGTGGCAGCCAACCTCGCCAACATCGCTCTCAACCTGCTGTTCGTCTACGGCTTCGGCTGGGGCATCGCCGGGTCGGCCGCCGGCACCCTGCTCGCCCAGGGACTCGCCGCTCTCACCCTCGCCGTGGTGGTGGTCCGCGGGGCTCGGGCGTACGACGCCTCGCTGGTGCCGCATGCGCCCGGCGTCCGGGCCGCCTGGCGAGTCGGGGTGCCGTTGATCGTGCGCACGCTGACCCTGCGAGCGGCGCTGCTGCTGACGACGTACGTTGCCGCCGGCATATCGACCACCTCGGTCGCCGCCCACCAGGTCGCCTTCACCGTCTGGACGTTCCTCGCCTTCGCCCTCGACGCGATCGCCATCGCCGGTCAGGCCATCACCGGGCGGCTGCTCGGCGCCAGCGACGCGGCGGGCACCCGAGCGGCCACTCGACGGATGATGTGGTGGGGCGTCGTGGCGGGAGTGGCGCTCGGCGCGCTGCTGCTGGTGACGCGGCCACTCGTCGTACCCCTGTTCACTCCAGACGCCGACGTGCAGCGGCTGCTGTCGGCGGTGCTGCTGGTGGCGGCGCTGCACCAACCGGTCGCCGGCATCGTGTTCGTGCTCGACGGCGTGCTGATCGGTGCAGGGGACGGGCGGTACCTGGCGTGGGCGGGCGTGGTGAACCTCGTGACGTTCGCGCCGATGGCGCTCGCTGTCGGCTGGCTCGGTGGTGGCTTGACCGCGCTGTGGTGGGCCTTCACCGGCTTCATGGTCGTGCGGATGGCGACTCTGCTGTGGCGGGAGCGCAGCGACGCGTGGCTGGTGCTGGGTTCGGTACCCGCTTTCGGCAGCGCAACGGCACCCGGCAGCTAACCCACGACGGTGCGACCCTCAGGACGACGCCCGTCCGGGCGTGTGCCCAAACCGGCTCATTACTCACCGTAGTGATTAACCACTCTCAGTAAGATAGACTCGGACTTTCCACTCACTTATCTCAAGAGGTTCCCCGTGTCAACAACTCACTCAAATCGCGTCGTCTGGCGACGCGCCGTGGTGGCCGTAGCCACTGCCGGCCTCGCTGGCGCCGGGCTTGTTACAGCCGCTGCGCTCCCTGCGCAGGCAGCCCCCCAGGGCACGCTCACCGACTTCGGTTTCGACGCATCATCCTACGGTTCCAAGACCACCGGCAACGACACCGCTAGGTCCGGGGCGACGGCGCTCTCGGTCCTCCCCTGCACGCGGTTCGTGCCGCGAAGCAACGAGAACTTCCTCGAACGCGTGGGCGACGGGGACGGCGTTGCACTGCACAACGTCCACACCCGTAACTTCACCGAAGCGACGGACACTCAGACCGCCGTGACGTCACGCGTCACTATCAGTGACGGCACCCTCGGCGGGGGGGAGATCGCCTTCACCAACCTGACCGGGCTGGTGAAGAGCTACCACGACGCTTCCGGTTTCCACGTCGACACGACCTCCACCCTCGGTACGTTGAGCATCGGCGGCGCCCCGGTCGCAGTGCCGATCGGCGAGCAGGAGACCGCGATTCCGGTGCCAGGCTCCGGCACCCTGTACGTCAACTTCCAGGTCGGTAGTGCCAACGACGTCAGCGCCGTCGGCGGAGTCAACGTGCTGAAGTTCGTTGCGGATGACGGCACGGTGGAGAAGGTCGGGCGGGCGTTCGCGCGCATCGACGGCAACATCGAGGGCGGGCTCTTCATGGGATCTGCTTGGGGATCCGACGCCCGCACGGGAAACATCGCGGCCCTCGGAAGGGGTGCGCTGCAGCCCATGCCATGCCCGGGTACGCGTGGGGAGGTGCTGGACACCCGCACCGGCAGGCTCGACACCGCCTTCGGCTTCATCGGCGCCCGCTACTCGGCCGTCATGGGTAAGCAGCTCGCCACCAGATCCGCTACCGGATACACCCGAAGCGTCATCGACAGGGCTGGCTTCGGCCCGGCGCTGCAGTTCCGCAACATCGAGGCGCGAGCCAACGTCACCCGCCAGGCGGATGGCGACGTGCTCCGCAACGCCAACGGAACAGGCGTCGGCGAGATCCTTGTCAACGGCGAGCCGATCGCGACACCGGCTCCCGGTCAGTCGCGGAACGTCGCGGGGGTAGGTACGTTCACCGTCAAGACAGTCCAGAAGACGCCTATCGGCATCAACGTCACCGCCGTGACCGTCCAGCTCTTCAACGGCACGCCCAACGATCTGAGGGACGACACCATTGTCCACCTCGGTCGCGCGAAGCTGGCGATCAAGCGAGGCTGACGCCTAGTCACAACGCCGGCACCTCTCCTCCATTCGGAGGGGAGGTGCTTGCCATTTCCAGCCCCTTGCCTCTCGCGCTGCTCGCCGAAGAGCGCGGCGACTATGGTCAGTCAGCATGCAGCCGCTGCGATTGGCCGGATGGGGTCTGCTCCTCGTTCTCGTGGACATCCGGATCGATGGCGTCGACGTCATCCCTGACCTCGTCGGCTGGGTGCTGGCTGTTGTCGCCATGTCGAAGCTGCAAACCCTTCACGCAGCCTTCGCAGTGGCCAGGACAGCCGCCGGTGCTGGGATACTGGTCAATCTGGCGTTCTACCTGGGTGCGGAGGCAGTGCTGGTCGCCCTCGACGCGATCGCGGTTGGCGTTTTCGTCTTCGCTGTGTGCACAGGCCTACTGCGGCGGGCTGCGCAGGCAGGTGACGCTGGGACGGCGAGAGCCGCTCAGCATATCCGCTGGGCGGATGCGACGCTGACCGCCTTGTCTTTGGTCGGGCTGGTCGTCACCGGTGGCCAGACAGTCGTCGTGACGGGCGAGCCGTGGTTTGCGGTCATCTTGATCGGTGCGCTCGCCGTACTGGCGTTGCTGGGCTGGCTCATCTACCTGCTCTTTTCCCGTTCCGACCGGGAGTACCTGACGACCACTCAAGACACGCAACTCACCGGATAGTCGGCTCGGCGGGAGCGAAGATCACGCCCCCCACCGTTGCGGCTCGCCGGCGGTGGCCGGTAGTGAAAGCCCCTGCGGTCAGGAGGAGGGGACGACCTCGAGGTTGACCGTGGCTGAGACCTCGTCGTGGACCTTGACCGTCACCTGGTGCGAACCCAGGGACTTGATCGGCTTGCCGAGGAAGATGCGGCGTTTGTCGATGTCGGGGCCACCAGAGCTCTTCACCGCGGAGACGATGTCAGACACCGTTACTGCACCGAACAGGCGGCCGCTGCCGCCGGCCTGGGCAGGCACCGAGACCTGCAGCTCCTCGAGCTGGGCCTTGATCTCCTGGGCGCGACCGAGATCGTTGACCTCACGGACGGAGCGCGCCTTCTTGATCGAGTCGATCTGCTTCTCGGCGCCGCGAGTCCACCGGATCGCGAAACCGCGCGGCATGAGGTAGTTGCGGCCGTAGCCGTCCTTGACCTCGACCACGTCGCCCGGCGCGCCGAGGTTGGAGACTTCTTGAGTCAAGATGAGCTTCATGGCGTCGTCCCCTCTCAGCGCGCAGTCGAGGTGTAAGGCAGCAGGGCCATCTCGCGGGCGTTCTTTACCGCGATGGCAACCTTCCGCTGGTGCTGTACGCAGTTGCCGGTCACCCGGCGGGCGCGGATCTTGCCGCGGTCGGAGATGAACTTGCGCAACAAGGCGGTGTCCTTGTAGTCGACCGAGGTCGCTTTGTCCTTACAGAAAGCGCAAACCTTCTTCTTCGGTTTGCGCACAACTGGTTTGGCCATTGTGGTGCTCCTTTGTCATGAGCCCGGCAACCGCCGGAATGGTCTCGTTGTGTGCTGTGGAGTTATCGGTCGTCTCAACGAGCTCGACCACCCGGTTGGCGGCGGCCGGAGGGCTGCCCGCCCGCCGGCTAGAACGGTGGCTCGTCCGAGCTCGCGCTCGACTGCGACGCCCACGGGTCGTTGCCGCCTTGTGAACCGCCGCCCACCGCAGCCGGCGCGGCCCACGGGTCGTTGGTGTTGCCGCCGCCCGAGCTCCCGCCGTAGCTTGAGCCGCTGCTGTCACCGCCGGAGCGGCTTGCCTTGGTCACCTTGGCGGTGGCGTTCTTGAGGCTCGGGCCGACCTCGTCGACGTCGATCTCGAAGACGGTGCGCTTCTCGCCCTCGCGCGTCTCGTAGCTGCGCGACTTGAGCCGCCCGGTGACGATGACGCGCATGCCACGCTGCAGGGACTCGGCGACGTTCTCCGCCGCCTGCCGCCACACCGCGCAGCTCAAGAACAGCGTCTCGGCGTCCTTCCACTCGTTCGTCTGCTTGTCGAACGTGCGGGGGGTGGACGCAATGCGGAAGTTGGCGACCGCAGCCCCAGACGGGGTGAAGCGTAGGTCGGGATCGTCGACGAGGTTGCCGATGATCGTGATCGTGGTTTCGCCTGCCATTGGACAGCCTCCCAAGTAGGTCAGTTCTGGGAACGACCGGGGGAATCGGTCTTCAGCTCACTGATCGGGTGATCACTGAGCGTCTGGTCGGAGGACCTTGGTGCGCATGACCGACTCGTTGAGACCGAGTTGGCGATCAAGCTCCTTGACCGTAGCGGGCTCCGCCGACAATGTGACGACGGCGTAGATGCCTTCGTTCTTCTTGTCGACTTCGTACGCCAGTCGCCGACGGCCCCAGACGTCGACTGACTCGACGCTGCCACCGTCTTGACGGACGAGGTTGAGGTACTGGTCGAGCGACGGGGCCACCGTGCGCTCCTCGAGGTCGGGGTCGAGGATGACCATGAGCTCGTAGTTACGCATGCGGAACATCCACCTCCTGTGGACTCGGGCGGTCACGGTCGTTCCGTGACAGGAGGTCACGCTTCGTCTGGTACGTCGATCTGCAGCGTCGGCGACGCAGGCTTGGCGTGGCGCGACCCGGCGTCTTGCCGGGCCAACGCAAGCCAGGCTAGCAGCGGGCCGACGTACCGAGGAAATCGTTGTCCACAGCCCCGCTGCCACGTAACCGCGCAAAGATCCGACGGCTAGCACGCCATAGCGCGCTCAGCGTCGGATCCTCGCCGGCGAGCCCGAGCCGCGGCTCGCCTACTCGGTGGTGATCGCTCGCAACACGTTGAGCCGGGCAGCCCGTCGGGCGGGCAGCACCGCCGCCAACACGCCAACCAAAGCAGCCAACACCACGAACACCGCCAGCCGCAGCCACGGGATCGACAGCACATCGATGCCCTGGTCGGCGATCGCCCGCTGCAACGCGACGCCGAAGGCGATGCCCATGAGCACCCCCAGCACGGCACCGAGGACGGCGATCGCCACCGACTCGAGCCGCACCATCCGGCGCAGCTGGCGTCGGCTGAGCCCCACGGCGCGCAGGAGACCGACCTCGCGGGTCCGCTCGATCACCGACAGCGCCAGCGTGTTGACGATGCCAAGCACCGCGATGATCACCGCCAGCCCGAGCAGCGCATAGATCAGGTAAAGAAACAGGTTGATCTGCTCCTTCTGCTCCGCGGCGAACTCCTGCGGATCCTTCAACGTCACGGTGGGAATCTGGCTCGTGATCTTGTCGACCGCCGAGCGCAGATCAGCGTCGGCCGCCCCCGGCGCCTTGGTGATGAAAAGCATGGAGTCGAGCGGCTCCAAGCCGCCCTTGATGAGGGTGTCCGGCGTCACCAGGTAGTTCGCGGGCAGTGCCCCGGGCGGGTAAGTTGCGGTCAGCTCGAGCTTCACCGTGCCGCCCTGGAGCTCCAACGGGATCGTGTCGCCAACCTCGTACCCACCCTGCTCGGCGGTGCTCGCCTCGACCAGAACGGTTCCCGGTCGAAACACCGCGGTGACCGCCCCCGGGATCGGAAGGTCGAAGGCTTCGGCAAAGCCGTTGGGGTCGACGGCGCCGACGAAGGCGAAACTCCCGTCGACTTCCGCCTGGGCGGTTCGGAACTGCGCGACCGTTTCGACCTGGGGAAGCTCCCTGATCTGCTCGGCGATCTTCGGACTGAAGGGTGCGCCGACCACGTTAGACACGACGTACTCGGAGGTGAGGCTCTCCCTGATCGCCTTGTCGGTGCTCGCTGACGCCGACTGCCCAAGAATCGACATCAACGCGACGAGGGTCAACCCGATCATCAAGGCGCTGGCCGTCGCCGCCGTACGACGGGGGTTGCGGAGCGAGTTCTCGGTGGCCAACGAACCGACGGTGCCGAAGACCCTCCGGTAGATCGCTCCGAGGCCGTGAATCAGCGGACGGCCAAGAACCGGCGACATCAACGCCACACCGATCAAGATGGCCAGCATGCCGGCGCCGATCAACGCCAGGCCGCTCTCCCCTTCGCCGGCGAATCCGAGCACCATCAAGCCAACGCCCGCCACCACCATGACCGCACCGACGATCAGCCGGCGCCGCAACGACGACTCCGGCAGCGCGACGTCGTCGCGCATCGCGGCGACCGGCGCGATGCGGGCAGCGCGGCGGGCGGGGAGGTACGCGGCGATCATCGTCACCACCAGGCCGACGGCGTACGACACCAGCACGGTGCGGAGTGTGATCGGGAAACTCGCGCCGCTCAGGTCGAGGCCGAAGAAGGCGAACAGGGCCTTCAACCCCAGCGCCAGCAGGTAGCCAACCGCAATACCGATCGTCGAACCGAGCAAGCCGACCGCTAGCGCCTCGGCTAGTACCGACCGGTTGACCTGTCGTCTTGAGGCGCCCAGTGCCCGAAGCAGCGCGAGCTCACGGCTGCGTTGTGCGACGAGGATCGAGAACGTGTTGATGATCAAGAACGTGCCGACAACCAACGACACCCCGGCAAACACCAGCAGGAATGTGTTGATGAAACCAAGGATCTCTTCGATCCCGGCCTCGTTCGCCGCCGCCGCGTCATCGCCGGTGCGCGCTCGGACGCCGGGTGGCAAGAGGGGCTGAGCGGCGTCTCGAAGCTCCTCCTGGGAGACTCCCTCGGCGGCCGTCAGTGAGATGCCCGAGTAGACATCCTCGCCGTTGAAGAAGAGCTCCTGCATCGCCTGCGTGTCGAAGAGGACGAGGGTCGCCCCGCCGAGACCGCCGGCTGAGCCGAATCGCATCAGACCCGTCAACGTGGCCGTCATCGTGGGGTTGCGACCCGCGGTCACCAGCTCGACCTCGTCGCCGATGTGATACCCCGCTCTTTCGGCGGTCGACTCCTCGAGCGCGATCTCACCAGTTCCGCTGGGCAGTTCTCCCTCGGTGAGGCTCAAGATCGGCTCACCGGTGATAGCAACGGTGTCGCTGTAGTTGAACGCCAGCCCTGGCGGACCGCTGCCCCCCACCAGGTCGCCGTTTGGGTCGATGACGTAGACGCCCTGCTGCTGGTTGTAGGGGTGGACGGACTCGGCCTCGGTCAGCCCTGCCAGCTTGTCGACAATTTCGGCGGGCACTGTGCGCCGGTCCTGCAGCGAGTCGAAGTCGTTCGCTCCCTTCGGGGCGACCTCGACGTCGGCAGTCGTGCCCTTGATGATTCCCGAGAACGCGCCGCTCATGGCGTCGGTGAAGATGAACGACCCCGCGACAAACGCCACCCCGAGGACGATGGCGAAACCGCTCAGCGCCAGTCTGAGCTTGCGCGCGAGCAGGTTGCGCACGGTGAGCCGGAGCATGCTCAGCCTTCTGCCGGGGTGCCGGCTACGGCACCTGAACTGAGCATCTTCATCTGCTCGAGCACCCGGTCGGCGGTGGGCTCGCGAATCTCGTCCACGACTCTGCCGTCATCAAGGAACACCACCCGGTCGGTGTACGCCGCCGCTATCGGGTCGTGCGTCACCATCACGATCGTCTGGTGGTGCTCGTCGACGCTCCGGCGGAGGAAACTCAAGACCTCCCCGCTGGCGGCGCTGTCGAGGTTTCCGGTCGGCTCGTCGGCGAACACGATGTCGGGGCTCGACACTAATGCGCGGGCGCAGGCCACCCGCTGCTGCTGACCTCCAGAAAGCTCGTTTGGCCGGTGGCTGAGCCGGGACCGCAGGTCGACGGTGTCGATGACCGTGTCGAACCACGCTTGATCGGGCTTGCGGCCGGCGATCGCGAGGGGGAGCTCGATGTTCTCCTGGGCGGTAAGGGTCGGCACCAGGTTGTAGGCCTGGAAGACGAAGCCGATCTTGTCGCGGCGCAAGGTCGTGAGCCGCTTGTCGTCAAGCCTGGTGATCTCGGTGTCACCGAGGAATACCTGCCCGGACGTGGCGGTGTCGAGCGCCGCCAAACAGTGCATCAGCGTGGACTTTCCCGACCCCGACGGCCCCATGACGGCGGTGAACTCTCCGGCGGCGAAGTTGACCGACACTCCGTCGAGGGCGGCCACGGCGGCATCCCCCTCGCCGTACACCTTGCGCAGGTCAACCGCGCGCGCTGCGACGGAGTGGTCGTGTGCTGGTGCGGTGGAATCGGCGACGGTGGCGCCAAACATGGGGCTACCTCAGGTGCTCGACATGGAAAGCGCTCCCTCGTGCGCTTCGTCGATCAACACCGTAGCCGAGCATCCCGGCCGGCATCGACCCGGTTTCGGTGAACAGTTCGCCTGCCCCGGTCGCCTGCGCTTCGGCAAACTGGTACGTTCTTGCACCCCTGCCCCCGTCTTGACAGCAAGAACGTGCCAGTTTGTAGCGGCCGTCCCGGTGAGCCTTGTCGGCGGCGGGTCTTACAGTGACGTGCATGAGCAAGCTCAGCATCGGCGGCCACGTCGATCAGCTGGATCCCATCGCTGAAGCACGAGCGCGCGAAGCGACGCTGTCACAGTTCTTTCTAGGCGACCCGCAGGGGTGGAAGGGTCCGAAGGTCGCTTTCGTCGGTGGCGCTGCGGCGCTTCGAGCTGCCGCCGTGAGCGCGGGCGTCGACCTGTACGTGCACGCGCCGTACGTGCTCAACGTGGCAACCAGCAACAATCGCATCCGCATCCCGTCACGGAAGCTGCTCCAACAGACCGTCGACATGGCGGCTGAGATCGGCGCCCGCGGCGTCATCGTCCACGGCGGCCATGTGCTGAAGACCGACGACCCGCAGCTCGGGTTCGACAACTGGCGCAAGTGCGTCGAGCGCCTCGACATGCGCGTGCCGCTGCTGATCGAGAACACCGCAGGCGGCGACAACGCGATGGCGCGGCGGTTGGAGCGCATCGACCGCGTGTGGGACGCGATCAGCGACACCGAGTACGCCGACTCCGTCGGTTTCTGCCTCGACACCTGTCATGCGCACGCGGGGGGAGAGCAGCTGGTCGGGCTGGTGGACCGTGTTCTGGCGATCACCGGTCGGATCGACTTGGTGCACGCCAACGACTCGCGCGACGCCTTCGATTCCGGCGCCGACCGCCATGCGAACGTCGGCGACGGCAAGATCTCGCCCGACCACGTGCTGGCGGTGGTTCGCGAAGCCGGCGCGCCGGTCGTCGTGGAGACGCCAGGCGGCGCCGAGGGGCAAGCCGCCGACATCGCCTGGCTGCGCAAGCACGTCGATGACTGACACCGGTCAGCGCTGCACTTAGGCCCCCTCCAGCGAAAACGATCCAAGGGCTGCGCCGCCCCAACGACGCCAAACTCGGACCTTGCGACAGGGCCGGAGGCGGGCAGCTGTCGGGTAGGTTGCGGGCGTGACCTCGATCGCCGTACGCACCATCAGCGCCGCCGAGCACCTTGAGTTCCTCAACCGCCAGTAACCTACAGTGACGTGCATGAGCAAGCTCAGCATCGGCGGCCACGTCGATCAGCTGGATCCCATCGCTGAAGCACGAGCGCGCGAAGCGACGCTGTCACAGTTCTTTCTCGGCGACCCGCAGGGGTGGAAGGGTCCGAAGGTCGCTTTCGTCGGTGGCGCTGCGGCGCTTCGAGCTGCCGCCGTGAGCGCGGGCGTCGACCTGTACGTGCACGCGCCGTACGTGCTCAACGTGGCAACCAGCAACAATCGCATCCGCATCCCGTCACGGAAGCTGCTCCAACAGACCGTCGACATGGCGGCTGAGATCGGCGCCCGCGGCGTCATCGTCCACGGCGGCCATGTGCTGAAGACCGACGACCCGCAGCTCGGGTTCGACAACTGGCGCAAGTGCGTCGAGCGCCTCGACATGCGCGTGCCGCTGCTGATCGAGAACACCGCAGGCGGCGACAACGCGATGGCGCGGCGGTTGGAGCGCATCGACCGCCTGTGGGACGCGATCAGCGACACCGAGTACGCCGACCGCGTGGGTTTCTGCCTCGACACCTGTCATGCGCACGCGGGGGGAGAGCAGCTGGTCGGGCTGGTGGACCGTGTTCTGGCGATCACCGGCCGGATCGACCTGGTGCACGCCAACGACTCGCGCGACGCCTTCGATTCCGGCGCCGACCGCCATGCGAACGTCGGCGACGGGAAGATCTCGCCCGACGACGTACTGGCGGTGGTTCGCGAAGCCAGCGCGCCGGTCGTCGTCGAGACGCCAGGCGGCGCCGAGGGCAAGCCGCCGACATCGCCTGGCTGCGCAAGCACGTCGATGACTGACACCGGTCAGCGCTGTACTTGGGCCCCCTCCAGCGAAAACGATCCGAGGGCTGCGCCGCCCAACGACGCCAACATCGAAGACGCCAGGCTCGTCCAGACGGGCGGCGACAGCGCGGCCCTTGTCTACCGCGGAACGGCGTACGGCGACGCGGCGACCCGGCCCTTGTTGGTGCCATGTCGCAGCGTCTACGTCCACGTCGGCGGCGCGGCGCTGGCCTGTATCAGCAGACGTCCAGGCGACCCTGCGACAGGGCCCGAGGCAGCTGTCGCGTAGGTTGCGGGCGTGACCTCACCGCACCCCGAGGCCACCTCGCGAGTGAAGACGAGCGGCAGATCTGAATGCATGGGACCCAGCGTGCCCAGATCGCGGCAGCGGCGGGGACGACGTCCACAACCTCGCTCGCGCTGTGGAAAAGTCGTTGTGGTGCCCGGCAGCGCGCTCCCTGGCGCGTACTGCCGCGCTCGGCTCTTCACTATGTGGGGGCATGTTCACCGGGTGGGCGGCGGGTCAAAACTGGCATTTTGGGCATGCAAGCGACCCCTCGCCTAGTGAAGGCAGGGGCGTCAGGCCGTGGCTGGCAGGGGCGTCACATCAGGCTGAGGCCTGGCGCCCGCGCGTTGCAATCAGCGTCGGGCCTTGGCCCTACAGTGACGTGCATGAGCAAGCTCAGCATCGGCGGCCACGTCGATCAGCTGGATCCCATCGCTGAAGCACGAGCGCGCGAAGCGACGCTGTCACAGTTCTTTCTAGGCGACCCGCAGGGGTGGAAGGGTCCGAAGGTCGCTTTCGTCGGTGGCGCTGCGGCGCTTCGAGCTGCCGCCGTGAGCGCGGGCGTCGACCTGTACGTGCACGCGCCGTACGTGCTCAACGTGGCAACCAGCAACAATCGCATCCGCATCCCGTCACGGAAGCTGCTCCAACAGACCGTCGACATGGCGGCTGAGATCGGCGCCCGCGGCGTCATCGTCCACGGCGGCCATGTGCTGAAGACCGACGACCCGCAGCTCGGGTTCGACAACTGGCGCAAGTGCGTCGAGCGCCTCGACATGCGCGTGCCGCTGCTGATCGAGAACACCGCAGGCGGCGACAACGCGATGGCGCGGCGGTTGGAGCGCATCGACCGCGTGTGGGACGCGATCAGCGACACCGAGTACGCCGACTCCGTCGGTTTCTGCCTCGACACCTGTCATGCGCACGCGGGGGGAGAGGAGCTGGTCGGGCTCGTGGACCGGGTCCTGGCGATCACCGGCCGGATCGACCTCGTGCACGCCAACGACTCACGCGACGCCTTCGACTCCGGTGCCGACCGTCATGCGAACGTCGGCGACGGGAAGATCTCGCCCGACGACGTAGTGGCGGTGGTTCGCGAAGCCGGCGCGCCGGTCGTCGTCGAGACGCCGGGCGGCGCCGAGGGACAAGCCGCTGACATCACCTGGCTGCGCAAGCACCTCACCTGAGGCGGCCACCGGAGTAGCGTGCGGGCCATGGAAACCGAAGCGCTGCAGGCCGCCCTGCTTGAGCTCGAGGCCCGCGGCTGGGACTCCCTGTGCGACGGCACCAGCGCCAACTTCTATGGGCAGCTGATGACCGATGACGCGGTGATGGTGCTAGCAAACGGTGCAGTGCTGGACCGCAACGCGGTCGTCGAGGCGCTCAGCCAGTCGCCGGCATGGCGTACCTACGACATCGAAGACGCCCGGCTCGTCCGGACGGGCGGCGACAGCGCGGCCCTTGTCTACCGCGGAACGGCGTACGGCGACGCGAGCGACCCGGCCTTTGTTGGTGCCATGTCGAGCGTCTACGTCCACGTCGGCGGCGCGTGGCGGCTGGCTCTGTATCAGCAGACGTCCATCCCCAGCGACGGGACCTAAGCGACGGCCCGACCCGCCCCAGCTGGCTGTCTGGCCTCATGGATCCGACGGCAGGGCCGCCCGAGCGTGCGCAGCGTCGGATCGTTTGCGCGGTGGCCTCGGGTGCGGCTCGGTCGGGTAGCGTGCCACGCGTGATCGCCGTACGCACCATCAGCGCCGCCGAGCACCTTGAGTTCCTCAACCGCCAGCCCAGCGTCAGCTTCCTGCAGACTCCGGCGTGGGGGCAGGTCAAGAACGAGTGGCGGCACGAGTCGATCGGGTGGTACAGCGGCGCCGAGGCGACCTCCGCCGAGATCATCGGGGCTGCTCTGGTGCTGTACCGGCAGCTGCCGAAGCTGAAGCGGTACCTCGCCTATCTGCCGGAGGGGCCGGTTCTCGACTGGTCGAATCCGGCCCTCGATGAGTCGCTCAGCGCCATGAGCACGCACCTGAAGGCGCAGGGGGCGTTCGGCGTCCGGATAGGCCCGCCAGTCGTGACACGCACCTGGTCGGCCGCGACCATCAAGGCCGCTCTTGCCGACGGGATGCACAGGCGACTCGGCAACGTTCCCGCCGACACCCGCAATGACGACGGCGGTAACGTCCAGGCCGTCCTACGCCGCGAAGGTTGGCGTCCAGTGCGTGCCGAGCACGGGTTCACCGCTGGCCAACCGCAGTACGTCTTCCAACTGCCGCTCTCCGGGCGCACCGAGGACGACCTGCTCAAGGGCATGAACCAGCAGTGGCGCCGCAACATCAAGAAGGCCGACAAGACCGGCGTCGTCGTCAAGCAAGGCGGGGCCGAGGACCTGCCTGCCTTTCACGCGTTGTATACCGAGACTGCGGCGCGCGACGCCTTCACGCCGCGGCCGCTGGCGTACTTCGAGCGGATGTTCAGCTCATTGCAAGCGGAGCACCCCGACCGCATCCGGCTCTACCTGGCTCACCACGAGGACGACCTGGTGGCCGCGACGACATGGGTGCGCGTCGGCAGCCATACGTGGTACTCCTACGGCGCCTCGTCGACGGCCAAGCGCGACGTACGTGGGTCCAACGCGATCCAGTGGCAGATGATCCGTGACGCGATCGCCGCCGGCGCCGACGTCTACGACCTGCGCGGCATCACCGACACCCTCGACAAGAACGACCCCCACCTCGGCCTCATCCAGTTCAAAGTCGGCACCGGCGGAGCGGCGGTGGAGTACGTCGGCGAGTGGGACCTGCCGCTCAACCGCCTGCTGTACAAGGCGTTCGACGTCTACATGAGCCGCCGCTAAGGCACCGGCATGCCCTTGAGCTTGTACGTCGACGGGCCGCGCTGGCGCGACCACCTGACCGCCACGGTGGCCGCTCAACCCGGCCTGGTCCCGGTGGCCAAGGGCAACGGCTACGGGTTCACCGTCGGACGGCTGGCGCGGCGGGCCGAGTGGCTGGGCGCGCCGGTGATCGCCGTCGGCACCTACCCCGAGGTAGCGGAGGTCGAGCGCCGGTTCAGTGGCGACATCTTGGTGCTAGAGCCGTGGCGACCGTTCTTCACCGACGTGCCGTACGGCGAGCGGGTCATCCACACCGTCGGCCGGGCTGAAGACATCCAGGCGCTGGCCGACCGGACGGTGCGGCCGAGGGTGGTGCTCGAGGCGCTGACCTCGATGCGACGACATGGTCTGCCGACGGCGGAGCTCGCGGACCTGAGCCGACTCGCGGCGAACGGGCGGGCGGCGCCGGGCGTTCGCCTCGAGGGACAGGCTTTGCACCTCCCGCTCGGAACCGGCCATGTGGCGGAGGTCGAGCGGTGGCTGGCCACCGTCCCGGCGCGTCGGTGGTTCGTCTCGCATCTAGGCGCCGACGAGCTGACCGAATTGCGGGGGCGACACCCTGAGATCGAGTTCCGGCCGCGCGTGGGCACCGCCCTGTGGCTTGGTGACCGCAGCGCCTTGTCAGCGAGGGCGACCGTGGTCGACGCGCACGCCGTACGCCGAGGCGACCGCGTCGGCTACCGGCAACGGGCCGTCACCCGCGAGGGGTCCTTGCTGGTGGTCGCCGGTGGCACCGGACACGGCATCGCCTTGGAGGCCCCAACCGCCGCCGCGTCGACGCGGCAACGCGCCGTGGCGCTGGCCCGCGGCGGGCTCGATGCCGTCGGGCGGGCGCTGTCGCCGTACGTCGTGGACGGCAAGCAGCGCTGGTTCGTCGAGCCGCCGCACATGCAGGTGAGCATGGTCTTCGTGCCCGCCGGAGCAGCCGTGCCCGACATCGGGGACGAGGTCGACGTACACGTGCGCTTCACGACGACCCACTTCGATCAGGTGGTCATCAGTTAGCGGGCAGTGGGTGCTGATCCGAATCTAAGTGACCACTCGGCGGTACGGGACGGGTCTCGGCTTCGCCGTATTCGTCGGCGGCGTCGGCGGTGGAGTTGCCTGCGCGCTCGGTGTCGGCGTCGCCGTTGCCGGCGGCGGCGGTCGGCGGCGGGGTCGCCGGCGGCGGCGGCGGCGGCGGGGTCGCCGACGGCGTCGGGGCGGGGTCGGCGCCGACGGGGTCGGGGTCGGCGCTCGGGGTCGGGGTTGGCGTCGGGGTCGGGGTTGGCGTCGGGGTCGGGGTCGGGCTCGGGGTCGGGGTTGGCGTCGGGGTCGGGGTTGGCGTCGGGGTCGGCGTCGGCGTCGGGGTCGGCGTCGGCGTCGGGGTTGGCGTCGGCGTCGGGGTCGGGGTCGGCGTCGGCGTCGCGGCCGAGTCGTCGGCGGAGCCGTGGTCGGGCGAGCGGTCGGCGGAGCCGTGGTCGGGCGAGCGGGTCGGCGGAGCCGTGGTCGGGCGAGCGGCTGCCAACGCCCATCGGCTAACGGGGAGGGACTTGGGCGGGTCTCGGCTTCGCCGCATTCGTCGGCGGCGTCGGCGGTGGAGTTGCCTGCGCGCTCGGTGTCGGCGTCGCCGCCGGCGGCGGCGGCGGGGTCGGCGGCGGCGGGGTCGCCGACGGCGGCGGCGGCGGCGGGGTCGCCGACGGCGTCGGGGTTGGGCTCGGGGTCGCCGACGGGGTCGGGGTGGGGCTCGGGGTCGGGGTAGGCGTCGGGGTCGGGGTTGGCGTCGGGGTCGGGGTTGGGCTCGGGGTCGGGGTTGGGCTCGGGGTCGGGGTTGGCGTCGGGGTCGGCGTCGGCGTCGGGGTCGGCGTCGGCGTCGGGGTTGGCGTCGGCGTCGGGGTCGGCGTCGGCGTCGGCGTCGGCCGAGTCGTCGGCGGAGCCGTGGTCGGGCGAGCGGTCGGCGGAGCCGTGGTCGGGCGAGCGGTCGGCGGAGCCGTGGTCGGGCGAGCGG
>JAUJOE010000008.1:20996-29785 GCA_030447805.1 Nocardioidaceae bacterium
TCGGCGGAGCCGTGGTCGGGCGAGTGGTCGGCGGAGCCGTGGTCGGGGCCACCGAGGTCGTCGGCGGTGCGAAGGACGTCGTCGTCGGAGCCACCGAGGTGGTCGGCGGTGCGAACGACGTTGTCGTCGGCGCGGCAGAGGTGACCGGAGCGAACGTCGTCGTCGGCGCCGCTGAGGTGACCGGTGTGAACGTCGTCTCGCTGTCGGGCAGCTTGGCCGGCCGGGGGAAGTCCAGAACCGGCTCGCCCTGCAACGCGGCCTTCATATAGGCCGTCCAGGTCTGGGTGGGGTAACTGGCGCCGTAGAACGGCTCGAGGTAACCGTCGAGGGGGTCGTTGCCGTCACCGCGGACGTACATCACAGCGGTGGCCAACTGCGGCGTGTAGCCCACGAACCACGACGACGACACCCGCTCCCCACCCTTGAACTCAGCGGTCGCCGTACCGGTCTTGCCGGCAGCTGGCCGACCGAGCGCCAGCGCGTTCTGACCGGTGCCTTCCTTGACGACCTGTTGCAACGCGAAGGTGACGTTGCTGGTGATCGCCGCGGTGAACGCCCGCTCGGTCTCGTCGCGGTGCTCATAGCGCAGCCCGTTGGCGTCGCTGACCTGCTCCAGCACATACCAGTCCGACTGCTCACCCTGTGCCGCAAACGTCGCGTACGCCTCGGCCATCTCGACCGTCGGCACAGTTCCGGTCCCCAGCGCCACGCCAGAGTTCGGCTTCAGACCCGGTGAGTTCGCCGGGATGCCGGCGTCCACAGCCGCATCGAGGATCTTCTCCGGCCCGTTGTCCATCTGAATCGTCAGGTCGATGTACGCCGTGTTGATCGACTCGGCGGTCGCCTTGAGCAGGGTGACGATGCCGTAGTCGAACCCGTCCGGGTACCCGCTGCTCTCCCCCTCGTTCGCCACCGTGCTGCCGTCGGGGAACCTGTACGGCGAGTTGCCGTCGAAGGTGTCATTGAGCCGGATCCCGTCCTTGAGCGCAGCCGTCAGCGCGAACGGCTTGAACGACGAACCGGGCTGACCGCCCTCCAGCGCCCAGTTGAGCTGGCTCTGCTTGCCCTTGCCGAGGTAGTTCTCACCGCCGATCATGGCGCGCAGCGCCCCCGTCCCCGGCTCGATCGACGCGACGGCGACATGGAGCTGCTTGAGACCGTCGGGACGTACCTGCTTGACGGCCTGGCCGGCCGCCCGCATGTCATCCCAGTCGAGCGTCGTGATGACGCGCAGGCCACCGCCGTTGATGTCCTGCTCGCTGAACCCCTCCGCGCGAAGCCGATCCTCGACGAGGTTCATCAGGTAGCCCTTCTGGCCGCCGTACTCGTCGACCTCGGGGACCTCGGGGAACTTCGGCAGCTTGCGGCCGAGCTTCGTCGCAGCTCGCTCGCTGAGGTCGCCCGCCTCCGCCATGCCGTCCAGCACGTAGCGGTACCGGTCGAGCAGTTCCGGACGGTTGCGCTTGCTGACAGCTGGGTCAAGGGTGCCTGGAGAGTTCAGCACCGAGGCGAGCACGGCCCCCTGCTTGGTCGTGAGATCCTCCGCGTTGCTGTCGAAGTACGCCTGGGCGGCCGCCTGGATGCCGTAGGCACCGCGACCGTAGTAGATCGTGGGGAGGCTTGCGAGGTACGCCGTCGCCGACCACGTACGACTCCACGAGATGGTTCCAGCCGCAGCTTCGGCACACCTCAAGGACATAGATACGGATCTCACCGTGCTCGCGGGCCATCGTCTCGATCTCGGCCCGGGACTTGATCCGACCCGAGTACTGACCGAGCTCCTCACCGAACACGTACGACAGATGGGCGAGCTCGTTCCTGCGACAGACCGGGCAGGGCGAATCCGCTGGCTCACCGTGGTGCTTGGCCGCCCGCAACGTGTAGGGGTCCGCATCGCAGATGTCGTCTCGAGACGCCGCTCCGCCGTTGTGCAAGGTCGCCAACACAGCTCGCCGTTGGAGCGAGTAGTTGATGACGGACCGTTGGGACCACATGGTGCCTTCGAGGGTACGTGCTAGGGGCGAATCGCTTCCAACCGTGCGGGCGGCACGCCGACTGCCTGCGCTGGCTGGTTTCGTCGGCGACCGGAGGGTCAACCGACTTACCCACTGTAGCGGTTCAGATACGGTCGATGTATCGCTACGATAGGTCTAAACGATGGGTTCAAGTGATATGGTCACCTGATACGTCGAAAGGGAGCGTGTCTTCATGGCCAAGCGGGGTGACGCACTCGAGCTGGCAGTCCTCGGACTGTTACACGAGTCACCGATGCACGGCTATGAGCTGCGCAAGCAGGTGACCGCGCTACTCGGCTGGGGGCGGGTGCTGTCGTACGGCTCGTTGTACCCCTGCCTGAAGCAACTGCTGCGCGAGGGCCTCATCGTCGAAGACCTGCAAGGTCAGGAGACGAGTGGGGCACGTTCGAGCCGTCGCGGCAAGATCGTCTACAAGCTCACCGCCGAGGGCAAGGAGCGGTTCGCCGCGCTGGTCTCGGCGGCCGGGCCGAGCGCCTGGGAGGACGACAGCTTCGGTGTGCACTTTGCGTTCTTCAGCGCGGCCACGGCTGAGACCCGGATCCGGATCCTCGAAGGTCGGCGTAGCCGGCTCGAGGAGCGGCTGGACCGGGTGCGTACGTCGCTGGCCCGCTCCCGGTCGCGTTTGGACCGTTACACCCTGGAGCTGCAGCGCCACGGCGTTGACTCCGTCGAGCGTGAGGTTCGCTGGCTCAGCGACCTGATCGCCAGTGAGCGGGTCTCGCCAGATGCTGGCAAGCGCCAGATCGACGTACCAGCCAACACCACCAGTGCCGACGAGCCGTCGGCTGAGACCAAGCCGGGAATGAGGAAAGCCGAATGAGTTCGGTCCGTGTAGCCATCGTGGGCGTCGGCAACTGTGCGACGTCGTTAGTGCAGGGCGTCCACTACTACCGCGACGCCGACCCGTCGGCGATCGTCCCGGGTCTCATGCACGTGCAGTTCGGCGACTACCACGTCAACGACGTCGAGTTCGTCGCGGCGTTTGACGTCGACGCGAAGAAGGTCGGTTTCGATCTCGCCGACGCGACGACCGCCAGCGAGAACAACACGATCAAGATCGCCGACGTGCCCCCCACAGGTGTGACGGTGCAACGCGGCCACACACTCGACGGCCTCGGCAAGTACTACCTGGAGACGATCGAGGAAAGCGACGCTGAGCCGGTCGACGTCGTCCAGGTTCTCAAAGACACCCGCGCCGACGTTCTGGTGTCCTATCTGCCCGTCGGCTCCGAAGATGCCGACAAGTTCTACGCGCAATGCGCGATCGACGCGAAAGTCGCGTTCGTCAACGCGCTGCCGGTGTTCATCGCCTCCGATCCGGAGTGGGCGGCGAAGTTCGAGGCAGCCGGTGTGCCGATCATCGGCGACGACATCAAGTCACAGATCGGCGCCACGATCACCCACCGAGTCCTGGCGAAGCTTTTCGAGGACCGCGGCGTGGTGCTCGACCGCACCTTCCAGCTGAACGTCGGCGGCAACATGGACTTCAAGAACATGCTCGAACGTGACCGGCTTGAGTCGAAGAAGGTCTCCAAGACGCAAGCCGTGACGTCCAACATCGACCACGACCTGGGCGCGAAGAACGTCCACATCGGACCATCCGATTACGTCGCCTGGCTGGACGACCGCAAGTGGGCTTATGTGCGGCTGGAGGGTCGCGCGTTCGGGAACGTGCCGCTGAACATGGAGTACAAGCTCGAGGTGTGGGACTCGCCCAACTCGGCCGGCATCATCATCGACGCGATCCGGGCGGCGAAGATCGCCAAGGACCGCGGCATCGGTGGTCCGTTGCTGGCGGCGTCGTCGTACCTGATGAAGTCACCGCCGGTGCAGCGTCCCGACGACGAGGGTCGCATCGGTCGAGGCGTTCATCCGGGGCGACGTCGTCGAGGCGTTCATCCGGGGCGACGTCGAGCGCCACCCTGAAGCGTGACCGATGTACGGCGGGCGGAGCGGGTCGGGGTTCGGCTGACCAGGCCGACCTGGTTGCCCTCGCTGTCGGTCACGATAGCATCCATTCATCGATCCGTAGTCGTCCTCGTGCTGGAAACATAAGCCATGGCGGGAAGCGAAGCGCGATCCTCACGGAGACCGCCCGATCTGCTGAGCCTCGGGAGCCATCCACGTGCTGCGTCGGACTGCGTTTCGTGGATCGCCAGTCCGGCTTGAGGTCGGTGACGCCCGCCCGGCTCAGTGCCTTGTCAGCGCTGGTTTTCGATGGAGGACCGTGCACATTGAACTCGGGCGCCATCCACGTGCTGCGCGGGCTGCGTTTCGTGGATCGCCAGTCGCGGAGCTCAGTGCCTTGTCGGCGCTGGTGTTGACCGAGGACCTGGAGGATTGCCGTCAGGTCCGACGATGACCCGCATCGTCGACGGTCTCTGCCAGCAAGGCCTTGCCGAACGAGCGCGCCACCCGCACAGTGGGCGAGCCGTGCTGATCTCCGCTACAGCCGCCGGGACGGACCTGATGCGGGCCGCCGCCGACCGGCGAGTCGATGCCCTCGTCAAGGCCATCTCGCTGCCCTGGACGACGCGGAACGGGGCGCACTGCACACCGCGGCGCCCACGCTGCCGCGACTGGCGGCGGAACTGCGGCGCTCAGCGCGCGAGCTGTCGGGCGCGGCCGAGTGAGCGGTCTGGTTGACCGGTTACGGGCCAGCGGCTGCGTCTACGCCGAGGAAGAACTGGCGCTGATCACGCGCCGGTTCCCGACGTACGCACGGCGATCGGCAGCCGTCGAACGACGCTGCACGGGCGCGCCGCTGGAGCTTGTCGTCGGCGAGGCGGAGTTCGCTGGAGTATGCGTCACCGTCGCAGCAGGGGTGTTCATCCCGCGCCCGCGGGCAGAGGTTCTGGTCACCTTGGCTGACCAGGTAGCCGCGTCGAAGCCGAGGTCGATCATGGCCCTCGACCTCGGCTGCGGCACGGGCGCGATCGCAGCTGCGCTCAAGGTCCGGCATCCGCAGTGGCAGGTGCATGCCTGCGACATCGACCCGGGTGCTGTGCGATGCGCCAGGAGCAACGGCGCTCGGTTCGGCTTCGCTGTGCACCGCAGCGACTGGTTCGATGGACTTCCCCACCCCTCTCACCGGTCAGTTCGACCTGGTCCTCGCCCACCTCCCCTACGTTCCCACCGGCGATGTGCCGCTGCTGCCGCGCGACTACCGAGCGGTCGAGCCCGCGTCCGCTGTCGACGGAGGTCCAGACGGGCTGGACCCATGGCGACAGGTAACGCGCGACTGCGCGCGCTGGCTCAGCCCGACAGGAGTCCTGTTGACGCAGGTGACCGGTTCCCAAGCGGCGGCCGCGTTGGCGGTCGGTGAAGCGGCTGGACTAGCGGCTCGAGCGGTCGAGTACGACGACACCGTCGCCATCGCCGTGACCGCATAGCTGGCGGGGGCCGCGGTACTCTGCGGCATGGCGACACATTGGACGCTCGGTTGCGACGCTGCTGACCCGCATGGGATTGCTGCGTTCTGGGCGATCGCGCTCGGCTATGTCAGCGAGCCGGGGTACGACGACCCGGACGGCGCATCCATCATCGACCCGGACGGCGTGGGCCCAGCCATCGGCTTTCTCAGGGTGTCGGAGGGCAAGACAGCCAAGAACAGGATGCACATCGACATCCGGGTGGCAGGCGAGCCGCCATGGGACATGGCCGAGCGCGAGCAGCTCATCCGTGCGAAAGCAGCCGAGCTGGTCACTGCCGGGGCTACGACTGTCCGCGAGGACTCCTACGGCGGCGAGCACCTTGGTCATGTCGTGATGCTCGACCCAGAAGGCAACGAGTTCTGCGTCGCGTGACGGGTGCAACTTACGGCGTCGAGCTTTACGCCTCCGACCGGGTGAGACAGGCGCCCACTCACTCGAACCGACCACCGCCGGCAGGGTGACTGACGGGCGCTGAGCCCAAGGGGTCGGGCACAATTGCCACGTCATGCGAGCCGTCGGCGATCTGCGCTGCCTGCTGAGCGACGCGCGGTTTCGTCGACTGTTCGCCGTGCGCGTCACCAGCCAGTGCGCCGACGGGATCTTTCAAGCGGCGCTCGCGTCGTACATCTTGTTCTCGCCGGAACGACAACCCGACGCGCGCGGCATCGCCGCCGCCCTGGCAGCAGTGTTGCTGCCGTTCAGCCTGCTCGGTCCGTTCGCCGGCGTCTTCCTCGACAGATGGAGCCGTCGGCAGGTCCTGCTCGGATGCAACCTGGTGCGCGTCTTCCCGGTGCTCGCCGCCGCAGCGGTCATCGCCGCCGCCAACGACGGCCTCGCGCTGTTCGTCTTGGTGGTGATCGCCTTCAGCATCAACCGGTTCTTCCTCGCCGGGCTGTCCGCTGCGCTGCCGCATGTGGTCGACCGGGACAAGCTGGTCATGGCGAACTCGCTTACGCCGACCAGCGGCACCGTCGCCTTCATCGTCGGGCTGGCGCTGGCGACCGGGCGCGTCAAGCGCTGTCGGGCCGGTCCCTCGACGCCGACGTTGTCATCGTCGTGCTGGCGGCGGCGACGTACCTCCTCGCCGCACTGCTCACGACCCGAGTGCCGCGCAACCAGTTGGGCCCCGACGCCCTCGCCGGACAGCCCTCCGTCCGGCACGCGCTCACCGTGGTCACTCAGGGTCTCCTGGCGGGCCTGCGACATCTGCGGCAGCGGCCGGTGGCCGGGTCGGCGCTGCTGGTCATCGCTGCCCACCGCTTCTTCTACGGTCTGTCGACGGTGGCGACGATCCTGCTCTACCGCAACTACTTCAACGACTCCGCGCACACCGGGGCCGGCCTCGCGGGCCTCTCCCTCGCCGTGCTGGTCTCCGGTCTCGGGTTCCTCACTGCCGCCGTTATC
This sequence comes from Nocardioidaceae bacterium, assembly GCA_030447805.1. Classification (GTDB taxonomy): domain Bacteria; phylum Actinomycetota; class Actinomycetes; order Propionibacteriales; family Nocardioidaceae; genus JAUJOE01. Next base: position 27,871 of record JAUJOE010000008.1, read on the forward strand.
ACCCCGGTGGCCACCGAACGGATGCCCCCGCAGACGTGGATCGTGGTCCTGCTGGCCGGCGCGGCCATCGCCGAGGCCTTCCCGGCGGCCTCTACACCGAGCCGTCGCTGCTGGTCGCGGCGTTCTTCCTCGGCGTCTCGGCGCAAGGGGTGAAGATCTGCGTCGACACCCTGGTGCAGACCTCCGTCGACGACGCCTACCGCGGCCGGGTGTTCTCGCTCTACGACGTCGGCTTCAACGTTGTCTTCGTGGCCGCTGCTGCCGTGGGAGCGCTGATCATCCCGCCTTCCGGCAAGTCGTACGTCGTGCTGTCGATCATCGCCGTCGGGTACGCCCTCACCGCGCTGCTGTACTGGCGAACGCACGGCAGGGCGCAGGCGGCCGAGCTCGAGGTCTACGACGACGAGGCCCGAGCCGACCACCAGGCCAGCAGCTCCTCGCGCGCCTGTCCTCCCCGAGCGGACCTTCGTCCATTCGACGCTCGAGCAGGAACCGGTACGCCGCACCGACCGCAGGCCCAGGAGACAGCCCCAAGGTGGCCATGATCTGCTCACCGTTGAGGTCCGGTCGGATGGCGGCCAGCTCCTCTTCCGCAGCAAGCGTGTCGATCCGCTTCTCCAGGTCGTCATAGCTACGCCGCAGCCGCTCGGCCTTGCGGGCGTTGCGGGTCGTGCAGTCGGCCCGGGTCAGCACGTGCAGCCGATCCAGCAGCGGGCCCGCGTCGCGCACGTACCGCCGTACCGCCGAGTCGGTCCACTCCCCCGACCCGTAGCCGTGGAACCGCAGGTGCAGCTCGACCAACCGGGCGACGGCTGCCGTCTCGTCCTTGGAGAACCGCAGCGCCGCCATCCGCTTCTTCGCCATCTTCGCCCCCACCACGTCGTGGTGGTGGAAGGTCACCGTCCCGTCGGGGGCGAACCGCCGAGTACGCGGCTTGCCGATGTCGTGCAGCAACGCGGCGAACCGGGTGACGAAGTCGGGGCCGCCGTCGCGAAGTCGGGCCTCCAACGCCACCGCCTGGTCGAGCACCGTCAACGAGTGCTCGTACACGTCCTTGTGCCGGTGGTGCTCGTCTCGCTCCAGGCGGAGCGCCGGGAGCTCCGGCAGCACCTGGTCAGCCAGCCCTGTCTCGACGAACAGCATCAGCCCGAGCCGGGGGTGCGGCGCCTGCACCAGCTTGACAAGCTCGTCACGCACCCGCTCGGCCGACACGATGTCGATGCGCGGAGCCAGCTCACGCATCGCCAGGACCACCTCCGGCGCTACGGCGAACCGCAGCTGGGCCAGGAACCGGGCAGCTCTCATCATCCGCAGCGGGTCGTCGGAGAACGACGCCGCTGGCGACCCTGGGGTGCGCAGGACGCCCGCGGCCAGGTCGTCGAGGCCACCGAACGGGTCGACGAACTCCAGTGACGGCAGCCTGACCGCCATGGCGTTGACAGCGAAGTCCCGTCTGGCCAGGTCGCCGCGCAGGCTGTCGCCGAACGTCACTCCCGGCTTGCGTGAGGTCGGGTCGTAGGCCTCCGATCGGTAGGTCGTGATCTCGAGCTGCCAGCCACCGACCCGGGCACCGATGGTCCCGAAGTCCCGACCGACGTCCCATTGCGCGTCGGCCCACCCCGACAGGCACCGCTCGATGTCGTCGGGGCGCGCCGAGGTGGTGAAGTCCAGGTCGGTCCCGAGCCGGTCCAGCAGCGCGTCTCGCACCGATCCCCCGACCAGCGCGATCTCGTGCCCGGCTCGATCGAACCGCTCCCCGACCTGCCCGATGACTGGCGCGTCCTGCACCAGGCGGCGTACGGCGCTGCGCTGAGCGGCGCTCAACGACCGCTGCTGCTTCGACACGATGCACCACTGTATGAGGCCAGCCGGACCTGCGGCGTCAGCGGCTAGCATGTGCCGCATGCCCCGGTGG
>JAUJOE010000008.1:29885-38484 GCA_030447805.1 Nocardioidaceae bacterium
GACGTCGGTGCCGAAGCGGCCACCACGCGCTCGACGCTGACCGGCTTCGCCGAAAGCGACATGGTCTTCGGCACCCGCATCGTCGAGATCGGCCTGTTCGCCGAGATCGGGGCCGTAAGACCCGGGCGTTCCACGCCGTACAGCCTGACGGTGCCTTTCGATCGGCTACCGATCAGCGGCGTCTCCGGGGTCTACCACGTCGGGGTGAGCGTGCTCGCGCAGAACGAAGACGGGCGGGACTTCAACGCCGATGCCCGCATCGACACCGTCATTCCGCTGCTGCCGCGCAACGACTCCGCGATCCAGCCGACAAAGGTGGTCACGCTGATCCCGTTGACCGCCCCCGTGCTGCGTCAACGCGACGGTGACTTCCTCGACGACAGCCTTGTCGGGGCGCTGACAGCCGGCGGGCGGCTGCACAATGTGCTGGCCTTCGCCGCAGAAGCACCCCCACGGAGCCTGCACCTCGTCATCGATCCGGCGCTGCACCACGCGGTCCGCGCCATGGCGAGGGGGTACGTCGTCCAGACGGCCGCCGAAGCCGCCCAGGGGGACCCGGGCCGGCCGGGCAGCGGACAGCGGGAGGCGGCCGACTGGCTCGCGGAGCTCGACGAGATCGCTGCCGACCAGCGTCTGTCGCTGATGCCGTGGGGAGGCCCCGACGCCAGTGGGCTGGCTGCGGCCGGGATGCCGGGGGTGGTCGAGGCAGCCGTCCTGGCGAGCCGAAGCTACGCCACCCGGCACGACCTCAACGAAGCGCTGATCGGCTGGCAGACCAACGGCGCCTCAACCAGACGCGGGCTGTCGGTCACCCGCAGAGCAGGCACGTCGGTGCAGGTGGTTGCCGAGGACAGCCTGACCCGGCTGGTGGAGCAGGACAGCTACCCACCGGCGGTGGTCAGCCTGCCAACCCAGTCCGGACCGCTTACCGCGCTGGTCGTCCGCGGCGACATCGCGGGCGAGCCGCTGAGAGCGGACACCCCCGCCATCCAGTTCCGGCAGTACCTCTTGGCCGAGGCCACGGTCCGGTCGCTGATCGACGACCCAGAAGCGCGCCACGCGGTCTTCGCGGTGCCGTTCCAATGGGATCCGGGTCTGGTGGCGGGCGACGTCGACATCGAGCAGGCCTACACCTACCCAGCCGTCGAGCCGCGGACCGGTGACGCGGTCGCGGGCAAGGCGCCCACGCCGTACGTCGGACAAGTCGAGGCCACCGACAGCGCTCCGCCGCTGCCCACCGGTGTGCTGAGCGCGATCGCGAGCCTGCGCAACAACGGTCGCATCTTCACCGGCATGCTCACCGACAACGAGCGGGCCGTGGACGACCTGAACGAAGAGCTCGGTGTCGCCGGCTCGTCGGCCTGGCGGTGGCGGCCAGTTGCCGGTGAGGCAATGATCCGTCAGCACTCTGCGCGGCTCGCCAAGCAGATCGCGAAGGTCACCGTCACCGGGCCGACTTTTGTCGCGTTGTCGAGCAAGCGAGGGCCGTTCCCGCTCACGGTGACCAACGGCTTGAAGGTGCCGATCACGGTTCGCCTCGACGTCGAACCACAAAACCCCGCGCTGCGGATCGACCCGATCGACGCGGTGGAGCTGGAGGCCGGCCAGCGTCGCGACGTCCAGGTCACCAGTCGCACGGACGGGTCGGGCCTGACCGAGGTGCGGGTCCGGCTCTCCACCCCCGATGACCGTCAGTTCGGGTCGCCCTGGAACTTCAAGGTCCGCACCACCCAGTTCGGGTTGGTCATCTGGATAGCCATGGGCGTGGGTGCGGCCGTCCTGTTCGGGGCAGCCGCCATCCGCATCCACTCCCGCATCCGCGGGTCGAGAGCCAGCCCCCGCAGCGAGTCCGCCGCTTCATGAGCCGGGTCGGCGCGCCGACATCGGCGAGCGTGCTGTCGTCGAGCGGGCTGATGGCGGCCGGCACCTTGGTCTCGCGCCTGACCGGGTTCCTCCGCGCCGGGCTGCTCGCCGCCGCGATCGGAGTGTCGCTGCAGGCGGAGGTGTTCAACGTCGCCAACACCATCCCCAACAGCCTTTACATCTTGGTGGCTGGCGGCGTCTTCAACACGGTACTGGTCCCTCAGCTGGTCCGGGCGATCAAGAACGACCCAGACGGCGGTGACGCGTACGCCAACCGCATCGTCACTCTCGGGGCGCTCGTGCTCGCCGGAGTCACCGCGGTGCTTGTGCTGGCCGCGCCGCTGATCTTGCGGGTGATGGTCGACGCCAGTTTCTTCACCGACCCCGACCTCGCGCCGCAGCGGGAGTCGTTGATCGACTTCGCCCGCTGGTGCCTTCCGCAGATCTTCTTCTACGGGATGTTCGTCCTGATCGGGCAGATTCTCAACGCCCGCGGTCGCTTCGGCCCGATGATGTGGGCACCGATCGCCAACAACCTGGTCGCGATTGCGGTGATCGTCACCTACCTTGTCGCGTACGCCGACGAGCCCGCCGCCGGCGGCTACACCACCACCCAAGAGGTTCTGCTCGGGCTCGGCAGCACCGTCGGCATCGTCGTACAGGCGCTGATCTTGGTCCCCTACCTGCGGGCCACTGGTTTCCGCATCCGGCCACGCTTCGACTTCGCCGGCACCGGCCTCGGTCACACCCTGCGGCTCGGCATGTGGACGGTGGGGTTCGTGATCGTCAACCAGCTGGCGTTCTACGTCATGCTGCACCGGGCCACCTCAGGCGCCGCCGAAGCGTCGGTTGCGAGCGGCTTCACCGTCTACTCCTACGCGTTCCTTCTCACCCAGGTGCCGCACTCGATCGTCACCGTCTCGCTGGCGACCGCGACCATGCCGCACCTCTCCCGGCTCGCGGCCGACGGGCTGCTGCCTGAGGTGGCGACGGAACTGTCCCGCACGCTGCGTCTGGTCCTCGCCGTGATCGTGCCCTTCGGCGTGGCTCTGCTGGTGCTCGGCCCCGCGTTGGCCACCGTGATGTTCAGCTGGGGCCAGGCCGCCGGAGACACCGGGTCGCTTGGTCTCACCGTGATGGCCTTCGCCGCCGGCCTGGTCATGTTCAGCGTGCACTACATCGTCCTGCGCGGTTACTACGCGCTCGAAGACACCCGCACGCCGTTCTTCATCCAGTGCGTGATCGCTGCGGTCAACATCGTCCTTGCGATCGGTTTGACGTTGGCCGTGCAACCGCGACTGGTGGCTCCGGTCCTTGCCTTGGCGTACGGCGCCTCCTACGCCGTCGGCGCGGTGCTGTCACTCGGGGTGCTCGCTCGTCGGCTGGGGGGGCTGCGCCACGCCGGGCTCGCCCGGTTCGTTGTTCGCGTCGCCGCCGCGGCTGTGCCGGCCGCCGCCGCAGCCTGGTTGGCCGTGGCAGGTCTGCAGGCGGTCGGGCTCGAGGTGGGGAGCAAGCTCGACTCGCTGGCGCTGCTTGTCAGCGGTGGTTTGGTCGGGCTTAGCGGGTACATCCTCTTGGCGCGAGCCCTCCGGATCGGCGAGATCAACCAGATCGTCCACCTCGTGATCTCGCGGGGAAGACGCACCTGACCTGCGGCAACCCCCTCCCCTCAGCACCTACCATGAAGAGGCGAACCCGGCGCAGACCGGTCGCTCCAAATCAGGCCAGACGGGAGGCGTCGTGAGCGCGCGCTTGGTCGAGCCGGGCACCGTCCTCGCCGACCGTTACGTCATCGAGGACATGCTCCACGCGGAGGGTCCGTCGGACTCCTGGCGGGCCCATGACCAAGTCCTCGCCCGCTCCGTCGTGCTGCAGGTGCTGCCGTCGTCATCGCCGTACGCCGAGCGCCTGCTGAGCGCCGCCAAGCACGCCGCTCGGGTGGCTGACCCCCGCATCCTGCAGGTGCTGGACGCGGTGGACGACGGCGAGCTCTCCTACGTCGTACGAGAGTGGACCGCCGGGCAGTCCCTTGAGGTCATCCTCGGTGAAGGCCCACTGCCAGCACAGCGGGCGGCTTGGCTGGTGCGCGAGATCGCCGCCGCCATGACGCGCGCTCACGCTGTGGGGGTCACTCATCGCCGGCTGGCGCCTGACACTGTCATCGTTACCGACTTCCACGGGGTCAAGATCGTCGGGCTGGGAATTCTGGCCGCCCTGCAGGACGACCTGGTTGTCGAGGACGCCGAGTTGGCGGACACCACCGCTCTGGGCCAGCTGCTCTACGCCTGCCTGACCACCAGATGGCCGGGCGGCGGCTGCCCGTCCTTGCCGACAGCGCCCGTCGAGCACGGCCAGCTGCTGCGGCCACGGCAGGTGCGGGCGGGGGTGCCCCGTACGCTCGACGAGATCTGCGACCGGATCCTGTGCCGGCCACCCCGGTACGGTCCGCCGATCACCTCGGCCGCCGAGGTCAAGGACCACCTCACCCACGTCCTGGCCCACGACAACGCGTCCGCTACCGGCGAGACGACGCTGACGTCGCCCGTCCAGCAGCCGAGCTGGCCGGCGGTAGCCCCGCCGCCTGCGCTGCTTCCCCGCGACTCTGCGGACCCACCTCCAGGGGAGCCGACGTCGCCAGCGCCCCGCAGCGCGCCGGAGCGGCGCTCATCGTTTCGTTCGACGCTGGTTTGGGTCGCGGTGGCGGTACTGGTGCTTGGGATATCGCTGCTTGCCTACCTGGTCGCCCAGCAGGGCGGCGGCGCCACCGGAGCCCAGGACGACCCGACCACGACGACCTCGCCAAGCGCAGCCGAGCGGACCACCCCTCCGCCACCGCCACCGCAGCCCCTCCAGATCGTCACGGCTCGGTCGTTCGACCCCTATCCGGGCTCCGGCGACGAGCACCCTGAGCTGGTGCCGCTCGCCTACGACGGCGACCGCTCAACTGTCTGGGAGACCCTTACCTACGAAGGCGACCCGGCGCTCGGCGGGTTGAAGGACGGCGTCGGCCTGTTGTTCGACCTTGGCCGGGTTCAGCAGGTGCGGTCGGTAACGGTTGCACTGCAAGGCGAGGGCACAACCGTGGAGTTGCGCGCTGCCCCAGCGGAGGCGACAGTCGCACCTGCTGACTCGGCGCAGGAATACAAGCTGCTCGGTACGGTCGTCAGGGCCGGTACCAGCGCTCCCTTCCGGCTCCAGCAGCCGGCGTCGACGCGCTACCTGCTGGTCTGGCTGACGTCGCTTCCAGTCGAGGTCGAGGGGTTCTATCGGGGCCGGGTGGCCGAGGTGAAGGTGTACGGGTGATGCCCGGTGCGGACCGCGACGACGCCGCGCTGCTCCGCGCTCACGTCGACGGGGACACCGACGCCTTCGCCGAGCTCGTCCGTCGGCACCGCGACCGGCTGTGGGCGGTGGCGCTCAGGACCACCGGCGACCCGGAGGAAGCTGCCGACGCGGTTCAGGAGGCGCTGCTGTCGGCGTTTCGTCGCGCCGGCAGCTTCCGCGGCGACGCCCAGGTGACCACCTGGTTGCACCGGATCGTGGTGAACGCCTGTCTGGACGGCATGCGCCGCCGCAGGTCCAAGCCGACCGACCCGTTTCCTGAGGAGCAGGACCGGGAGAAGGGGTTGACCGAACCAGGCTCGGACGCAGGTGCACAGGACGTGAGCGACCGGCGTACCGACGTCCTCGCCGCCTTGCGACAACTCAGCGATGAGCAGCGGGCCGCCCTGGTGCTTGTCGACATGGAGGGCTATACCGTCGAGGAGGCGGCCGATCTGCTTAACTGCGCTCCGGGCACGGTGAAGAGTCGCTGCTCTCGGGGCCGCGCCCGGTTGGCGCCCCTGCTGACGTCGTACCGGCGGAACCAACCCAGCGCCGGCAGCGTCCAATCGGCAACAGTTGGCGGTCGGGCCGCCCCGCCGCCCCAGGCTTCGCCTCCGCAAGAAGGAACACCGTTGTGACCGCCGACCACCCCACGATCGACACGATCGCGGACTACCACGCCGGGCTGCTCCAACCCGCGCACCAGGCGTCGGTGGCGGCGCACCTGTCGAGTTGCGCCGACTGCACCGCCGCCGTGCACGCAGTCGGGGAGGTGTCGACAATCCTGGCCGAGGCCGGCCGCGGCGTGGTGGCCATGCCCGACGACGTCGCCAACAGGCTCGACGAGGCGCTGCGGCAAGCCGCCGACGAGCGGGCTGACGCTGACCGGTCCGGCACCGTAGTGCCCCTCGAGCGGCCGGCTGCCGCTGTCGCGCCGTCAGCCGGGCGCCGACGCAGCTGGCCACTCGTCGCCGCCGCAGCGGCCGTTCTGGTCGTGGTGGGGACCGCGGTGGTCGGTGACCTCGACCTTTCCGGCACTTCGGCGGGGTCATCGGTGGCCGGGGATGCCCCGGCGGCTGAGCGGGCCGAATCGGATGGTGAGGGAGGAGCCGCTGCGGGCGATGCTGTACCCGAGCAGTCTGATAGCGACCTGGACTTGCTTGAGGAGGGTCGGCTGGAGCGGCTGTCGCCCGCGCGTCTTCCGGGGTACGCCGACCGCCTCGCCCAATCCCCAGCCAAGATCGACCGCAACTTCTCTGCCGCCTCCGCGCCCTGTGGCCGAGTGTCCGCAGGTCCCGAGGTGTCGTCGGCCGCTGGCGACGTCGTCTCCACTGTCCGCTGGCAGGGCTCACCAGCCATCGTCGTGGTCGATCCTCAGACTAGGACGGCTACGGTGTTTGACTGCGAAACCGCCTCGGTGGTGCTGTTCCGTACCGAATACTGAGCGGGGAATGATTGCGCTCTAAGATCGGTTGACGCCAGAGCACGCCAGCCAGGCAACAAGCGCGTTCATCACCAGCAGGAATCGAGGCCAAGGATGTCTGACGACGTTCGAGACATCATCATCATCGGCTCCGGACCAGCTGGCTACACCGCCGCCATCTACGCTGCGCGCGCCAACCTCACTCCGCTGGTCTTCGAGGGGTCGGTCACCGCCGGTGGAGCGCTGATGACCACCACCGACGTCGAGAACTACCCGGGTTTTCCCGACGGCATCATGGGGCCCGCCTTGATGGACGACTTCCGCAAGCAAGCAGAGAAGTTCGGCGCCGAGCTCGTGCCCGACGACATCACCGACGTCCACCTGACGGGCGACATCAAGATCGCCACCGACTCCGCCGGGAACTCCCACCTGGCGAGGTCGGTGATCCTCGCAATGGGCTCCGGCTACCGCAAGCTCGGAATCGCAGGCGAGGACCGGCTGTCAGGACACGGCGTCAGCTGGTGCGCCACCTGCGACGGGTTCTTCTTCCGCGACCAGCACATCGCGGTCATCGGGGGCGGTGACTCAGCGGTCGAGGAGGCGACCTTCCTCACCCGGTTCGCCGACAAGGTCACGCTCGTCCACCGCCGAGACACCTTGCGGGCCAGCAAGATCATGGCCAACCGGGCGATGACCAACCCAAAGATCGAGTTCGCGTGGAACAGCGCGGTCAACGAGATCATCGGCGATGAGCGGCTCGAGGGAATCGTCCTCGAAGACTCCAAGACCGGTGAGACCCGGCGGCTCGATGTCACTGGCCTGTTTATCGCGATCGGCCACGACCCGCGCTCGGCAATGGTCCGCGGGCAGGTCGACCTCGACGACGAGGGCTACGTGCAGGTGCAAGGCCGCAGCACTCTCACCAACATCCCCGGCGTCTTTGCCGCCGGCGACCTCGTCGACCACACCTACCGGCAGGCGGTGACGGCTGCCGGCTCCGGCTGCGCTGCCGCCCTCGACGCCGAACGCTTTCTCACCGCACTGTCCGACGCATGAGCTGCGTCGGCAACCGTCCATCCCCCTACCCCAAGCCAGGAGCACTACCGATGAGCAACCTTCCCGCCGTCACCGACAGCGACTTCAAGACAACCGTCTTGGAGTCCGACAAGCCGGTACTTGTCGACTTTTGGGCTGAGTGGTGTGGGCCGTGCCGTCAGGTCGCCCCGATTCTCGAGGAGATCGCGCGCGAGCACGGCGACAAGATGTCGTTCGTGAAGATGAACGTCGACGAGAACCCCGTCACCCCGGCGGGCTACCGCGTCACGGGCATCCCTGCCCTCAACGTCTACAAGGGCGGCGAGCTGGTCAAGTCGATCGTCGGTGCCCAGCCCAAGGCGGCGCTGCTCAACCAGCTGTCCGACTACATCGGCACCTGATGAGGTAACAGAACCGGTCACTCCCCGGTGGGCTCGGTGCGGGGAAACGCCTGCACCGGGCTCCCGCTCTTGTCCGGGCGGATGGCGCCGAGCCAGCGTTCGAGCGCGACCTCCATGTCGGTGCGCCACGACACGACGCTGCGGAGGTCGAGACGCAACCGGGGGTACCGCGGATGCGGGTGCACCGTCTTGAAGCCGACGGCTGTCAAGAAGTCCACCGGAAGTAGGCATTCCAGCTGGCGCCCCTGGAGGTCTCCGAACGCCTCGACGGCGCGCACGCCCCGTCGGCCCATCAGGTCCTTCACCACCGCTTGCATCAGGATCCGGCCAAGGCCTGCAGCCGTGAACTCCGGCGCCACCCAGGCGGTCATCAGCAACACGGCGTCCTGGCTCACGTCGCTGGCTCCAAGCTTTGCGGCTCCGGCGACATACTGCGGTGGGGCGTACGTCGCGAACCCCGCCATGCGCCCATCGACGTACAGAATTCGCCCACAGCTGCCCCACTCGAGCAGCACCGCCGACAGCCAGTCACACTTGGCCGGCGCGTCCGCGA
>JAUJOE010000008.1:38584-68760 GCA_030447805.1 Nocardioidaceae bacterium
CGGCACCAACCGACGGCCCATGACCGCTCAGTTCCGCGTCTCAGCTGACGAGTCGGCGCTGGCGGCCAGGCGCGCTGCTTCGTTGTTCAGCCCTGGCCGTGGGCGTGTCACCGCAGACCTGGGCGCACATAGGGGTGCCACATACGGCATGGTAGTAGCCACCGCCTGACTCCGAGCGAGATGCCTGCAATGCCTGAGCCCATGCCCGCTGTCGGGTTGCAACCTCAGGTGATTCCGGTGGCTCGGCAGACCCGGCTCGACTCGTTTGTGCAGAGGTACGCCGAGCGGACCGCACATCTGCAGGCGTCGGAGATCCGGGCGCTGTTCGCGGTCGCGAGCCGTCCGGAGGTCGTCTCGCTGGCCGGCGGCATGCCGAACATCTCCGGGCTGCCCCTCGACGCCGTCGGCGAGGCGCTGGCCGAGCTGACCCGTGAACGTGGCACGGTTGCGCTCCAGTACGGGTCTGGCCAAGGCGACCCCGATCTGCGCCGGCAGATTTGCGAGATCATGAGTCTGGAGGGGATCTCCGCATCACCCGACAACATCGTGGTCACCGTCGGCAGTCAGCAAGCGCTGGACCTGGTGACCCGAATCTTTTGCGACCCCGGTGACGTCGTGGTGTGCGAGGCGCCTAGCTATGTCGGCGCTTTGGGGGTCTTCAGCGCCTATCAGGCCGACGTCGAACATGTCGAGATGGACAACCAGGGCCTGGTCCCCGAAGCCCTGACAGCGGCGCTGGGCCGCATCGCAGCGGCCGGCCGGCGCGCCAAGCTGCTCTACACCGTGCCCACCTTCCACAACCCGGCCGGCGTGACGATGTCAGCCGCCAGACGCGCTGAGCTGCTGCAGATCTGCCGGAGCAGCGACCTGCTCGTCGTGGAGGACAACCCCTACGGCCTGCTCGGCTTCGACGGGAGCCCGCTGCGAGCACTGCGCGCCGACGAGCCCGACCGGGTCATCTACCTCGGCACGTTCTCCAAGACCTTCGCCCCCGGGTTCAGGGTCGGCTGGGTGCTGGCGCCACACGCCGTACGCGAGAAACTGGTGCTGGCCCAGGAGTCGGCGACGCTGTGCCCGCCGGCGTTCAGCCAGCTCGCGGTCGGGGCGTACCTGTCCACCTGCGACTGGCAGCGGCAGGTCAAGGACTTCACCGAGATGTACCGGGAGCGGCGTGACGCGATGCTGGCCGCCCTCGACGAGCACATGCCGGCGGGAACGGCGTGGACCGTGCCGGCGGGCGGGTTCTATGTCTGGGCGACGCTGCCGCAAGGCCTGGACTCCAAGGCGATGCTCCCCCGGGCAGTCACCGCCCGCGTCGCCTACGTCCCCGGCACCGCCTTCTTCGCCGACGGCCAAGGCGGCCGACACGTTCGGCTGAGCTACTGCTACCCACCGCCCGAGCGCATCAGCGAGGGGGTCCGGCGGTTGGCTGCTGTCATCTCCGCCGAGCTGGAGCTGCTGGAGACGTTCGGCACTCCGTCGGCTCACGCAGGCAGTTCCAGCTACGACAAACCGCACCCGAACCTGGCGTAAGGGGCAAACGTGACCAGACTGCGTGTCGTCGTCCTCGCGGGCGGCCTGTCCCATGAGCGAGACGTCTCTTTGCGCTCCGGTGCCCGGGTCGTCCATGCCTTGACCAGCGCCGGCCTCGAGGCGATCGTGCGCGACGCCGACGCAGCCATGCTGGGCTTGCTTCGGCAGGAGCGGCCGGACTGCGTGGTGCCGCTGCTGCACGGTGCGGCGGGCGAGGACGGATCGCTGCGCGAGGTGCTCGAACTGGCCGACGTGGCCTACGTCGGATCGACCCCTGCCGCCGCGCGGGTCGCCTTCGACAAGCCGGTGGCCAAGCACGTCGTGCGAGAGGCCGGACTCAGCACGCCTGATTCGGTAGCGCTGCGTGCCGACACCTTCCGCGAGATCGGCGCCACGGCGGTGCTGCAGGCACTCGTCCAGCGGCTGGGCCTGCCGTTGTTCGTGAAGCCAGCCAGCGGCGGCTCCGCCCTTGGCGGTACGGCGGTCACCTGCGCCGAGGCGTTGCCGGCTGCGATGGTGACCTGCTTTTCCTACGGCTCGGTAGCGCTCATCGAGCGCTGCATCACCGGGACGGAGGTCGCAGTGCCCGTTCTCGAGCTTGCCGCCGGCCCCCAGGCGCTACCAGCGGTCGAGATCCGCCCGGACGGCGGCGTCTACGACTACCGGGCCCGCTACACCGCAGGCGCCACCGAGTTCGTCGTCCCTGCCGAGCTGCCGGAGGCCACCGCCGCGCAGTGCGCCGAGGTGGCGGTGGCAGCCCACCGCGCGCTCGGGCTGCGAGACTTCTGCCGGGTCGATGTGATCGTCGACTCCGAAGGCACCGTGTGGTTCCTGGAGGCGAACGTCGCGCCGGGGATGACCGAGACGTCCCTGGCGCCGCTGTCCATCCAGGCTGCCGGTCTGGACGTTGGCCAGGTCTTCAGTTCGCTGGTGCGACGGGCGGTTGGGCGCAGGCGCTCCGACTCCGTCGCTTAACCGGTTAAGAGACTTGTCGACTTGTCGTCTTCAGTGACCCAGAGGCTCGAGAATCCCCAGTACCCGGTGCAGGTCATCGAGCGAGGCAAACTCGATGCTGATCCTGCCCTTGCGGCGGCCAAGCTCCACCCGGCAGCGCGTCTCGAAGCGCTCCGAGAGCCGGTCGGCAATGTCGGTAAGGCCGGGTGCCGATACCCTCGCTCGCGGTTGCCGACGCAAGCTCGACGTCCCGTCACCGGTAGCGATCAGCTCCTCCAGGCTCCGCACCGACAAGCCTTCGGCGATGGTTCGGCTGGCCAGCCTTTCCTGCTCGGCTGAGTCTTCGACGGCGACCAGCGCGCGCGCGTGACCAGCGGTCAGCACTCCCGCCGCCACTTTGCGCTGCACGCTCGGCGACAGCTTGAGCAGACGCAAGGTGTTGGAGATGTGCGGACGCGACCGCCCGATGCGGGCGGCCAGCTCGTCGTGGGTGCTTCCGAAGTCGTCGAGCAGCTGTTGGTAGGCCGCCGCCTCCTCCAACGGGTTGAGCTGAGCGCGGTGCAGGTTCTCCAGCAGCGCATCTCGTAGCAGTGCGTCATCGGCGGTCTCGCGGACGATAGCCGGGATGTGATCCAGACCCGCCCGAACCGCGGCCCGCCACCGGCGCTCACCCATGACGAGCTCGAACTGGCCATCCCCGCTCGGGCGGACCACGATGGGCTGCAGCAGGCCGACGGCCGAGATGGACGCCACCAGCTCGTTCATCGCGTCGTCGTCGAACGCCGTGCGAGGTTGTCGAGGATTCGGTCGAATGGCGTCGAGCGGCGCCTGCGTGAAGTACGCGCCTGTTGCCGGGTGCGCGTGCTGCTGCGGCGGCGGCGCCCCAGCAGGCGGCCCGTGCGGCGCATCCGACTCGACAGTGGACGCGTCCACCGGTCGATCTCCCAGCTGAGGCGGCACGTCGCTGCTTTCCGGAAGCCGGCGGCCGACCGAGCGGGACGGGTGCGGAGAGCTGGGTATCAGCGCTCCGAGCCCGCGGCCAAGCCCACGCTTTGGACTGTTCACCACGCCTCCCGGGTCTGCGCGGCGAGTTCGCTGGCCGCCTCGAGATAGGACAGTGACCCCGGGGAGCCGGGATCGTAGGTCAAGACGGTCTGGCCGTAGCTTGGCGCCTCCGAGATTCGGACCGACCGAGGGATTGCGGTCTTCAGCACCGCGTCGCCGAAGTGGCCGCGGACCTCGTCAGCGACACCGGCCGCCAGCCTCGTCCGAGCGTCGTACATGGTCAGCACGATCGCAGCGACCCGCAGCTGCGGGTTGAGATGGTCACGGATGGACTCGATGGTCCGCAGCAGCTGGGTCAAGCCCTCGAGCGCGTAGTACTCACACTGGACCGGAATCAACAGTTCCCGCCCGGCGGCGAGGGCGTTGACAGTGAGCAGTCCCAAGGAGGGTGGGCAGTCGATCAGCACGTAGTCATAGCGCTGGCCGCGAGCCTCCTGCGCGGCTAGGTAGCCGTCCAGCGCTTTCTGAAGGCGAGTCTCCCGGGCCACGAACGACACCAGCTCGACCTCGGCACCCGCGAGATCGATGGTCGCGGGCAATACGAACAGGTTGGGTACGTCGGGACACTCGACCGTGACCTGGTCGAACGGCAACCGGCCAGTGAGTACGTCGTAGCTACTCGGCGTCCCCTCCGAGTGGGGCACCGACAAGGCGGTCGACGCGTTGCCCTGCGGGTCAAGGTCGACGACCAGCACGCGTTGCCCCGACTGTGCGAGCGCTGCCGCAAGGTTGACGGCGGTCGTCGTCTTGCCTACGCCGCCCTTCTGGTTGGCCACCACCAGCACCCGGGTGCGCTCCGGCCGTGGGAACTCGGCCCGGTCGGCCGGTGCACCCGCGCCAACCGCAGTTTCCCGTGAAACATCCGCGCCCGGTGTGGGCGCCGCCGACGGGCCGGCTGGCGTTTCACTAGAGAGGGTCGGTTGCATGGCCGGTGCTGGCGGGGCGGGCTCTCCTGCCGGCTGCCCTTGCCGTGGCCGATCGGTCCGGAACCGGGTCTGCGCTGGCCACCCGAGGCCGCGCGAGGCCGCAGCCGCCCGACCTGGCCATCCCAGCCGGGCTATGACATCCGTCCGCTTCAACCGGCGCACTCCCTTCGGATTACGAGGACTGTATCCGCACCACCGTGGTAGGCGGCGACACAACACCCACGCCGTAGCGCTCTATTTCCACCCTCCCTGCGCCGTGCTTTCTCAAGACGGGACGCGCCGCGGTCAACTCCTGCTCGGCTGAGGACCCTTTCCACGCCACCACTTCTCCCGGGGACGCACACAGCGGCAGCGCCCAGCAGACCAAGCGGTCAAGGGGTGCCACCGCACGGGCCGTTACGTAGTCGAACCGGCGGCGGCCGTGCAGTTCCTCGGCTCGCGCCCGCACGACCTCCACGGACAGGCCCAGATGGTCGACCACCTCGGAAAGGAACGTCGTACGCCGCAGCAGCGAGTCGATGAGTGTCACCCGCAGGTCTGGCCGGGCGATCGCCACGACCAGGCCGGGCAGTCCTGCACCAGAGCCCAGATCCGCCACTGTCGCGCCCGTCCGGAACAAGGGTGCAACGACGGCACAGTTGAGGATGTGGCGGTCCCATAGCCTCGGGACCTCGCGTGGCCCGATCAGTCCACGGCTGACGCCACGATCAGCCAGCACTTCGACGTAGGACTCGACAACGGTGGAGCGGGAGCCAAACAGGTCGATGATCGCCGCCGCAGGCACGCCCTCGGGTTTCACGTGAAACGTGAGCCAAAGACGGTCAGCGTGCCGGAAACACAACCACGCAGCGGGTCGGCTCGAGGCCGTCGGATTCGCTGGTCAGGCCCATCTCCGCCACCGCGTCGTGCACGACTTTGCGTTCGAAGGGGTCATCGGGCTGAGCTTCACTGCCTCGCCGGTCTCCTGAACCTCCTCGCCGGCCTCGCGGGCAAGCGCGACGAGGTTCTTGCGCAGGTCTTGGCGGTAACCGCCGATGTCGAGCATAAGACGCGACCGTTGCCCGGTCTGGGTGAAGACGGCCAGCCGGGTCAGTTCCTGCAGCGCCTCGAGTACCTCACCGTCCGCACCCACGAGCACGTCGAGGCCGTCGCCGACGATCGACACGGCGGCGCGGTCGCCTTCGACGTCCATGTCGAGATCGCCGTCAAGGTCGGCGATGTCGAGAAGCTCTTCGAGGTAGTCCGCCGCGATATCGCCCTCTGCCTCCAGCCGCTTGACCCGGTCGGATCCAGCCGGAGCTGTCTCGCCCGGAGTCCCGGCTCCGGCTGCTCCGGCTGCCGCGGTCTCCGGGTGTGCGTCAACTCCAGAGGCTGCCGCTGTCTCCACGTTGCCCTCGGCTCCGGCTGACGCTGTCTCCGTGCTCGTCAAAGCTCGGGGTTCGGTCGTCTCATTCACGTTGGCTCCAGTTCTGCGAGCGGGGCTGAACTACTTGGCCTTGCGTTGGCTGCGGGACTGCTTCTTCGGCTGGCTCCGGGGGCAGGCCGTGGCGACTCGACAACGGCCGTTGCGGTTCCGGACGCTGAGGCAGCCGGTTCACCACCACCGTCGTCTTTTTTCTGTTCGCGTCTCGGGCCTGCTTTGCTTCGTATGCCGGTGTGCCCGGCGTTGGATTGTTGCGGATGACGTAGAACTGCTGGCCAAGCGTCCACAGGTTCGACGTCGACCAGTAGAGCAGCACACCGATGGGGAAGGCGATTCCGCCGACGGCGAAAACCACGGGAAGCACATAGAGCAGGATCTTCTGCTGTTGCGCATACTGCCCGGTGAGCGCCGACTCGGGCATGTTCTTTCGCATCAGCTGCCGCTGCGTCGTAAACGTCGTAATCGTCATCAACGCAACGAGGATTCCGGCGACGAGCTGAACGTGCCACGAGTCGGCCGATGTGAAGGAGTCCGAGATCTTCACCGCGCCGAAGATCTCGCTGGTTGCCAACGACTCGACCAGCGGGGCAAAGCGGGCCTGCTCAAACAGCCCGACTCCGTCGTTGTGCGCCGCCTCGTTGAGGGTCCGGAACAAGGCAAGGAAGATCGGCATCTGGAGCAGCAAGGGCATGCACGAGGCGAGCGGGTTGGTGCCGGTGTCCTTGTAGAGCTTCATCGTCTCTTGGGTGAGACGCTCTCGGTCGTGGCCGTACTTCTTCTGCAGCTCCTTGACCTTCGGCTGGAGCATCTGGAGATTCCGGCTGTTCTTTATCTGCCGCACGAACAGCGGGATCAGCAACGTGCGGATGACAATGGTCAAGCCGACGATCGACAGCGCCCAGGCCCAGCCTTCAGCCATTCCCATCGTGCCGTTGAAGAGCTTGTAAAAGACGATCAGCACGCCCGACGTTGCGTAGTACAGCGGCGCCATGATCGCGTGTCCGATCGACACGAAGAAGTCGATCATGGCAGTTCCCTCCCCGTGGCGGCTGTCGGTGCCCGCCAACTGAAGCGGGGCGGCACGGGGTCAACGCCGCCGGCCGCCCACGGATGGCAGCGACCGATCCGGCGTACCGCGAGCCACGACCCCTTGACCGAGCCGAAGGCCTGCACCGCTTCCAATGCGTACGCCGAACACGACGGGTGATATCGACACACGTCCCCGTACAGCGGGCTGATGAGAAGTCGATACGCCTTGAGCAGCGCAATCAGCAGGTGCCTCACGTCTGCTCGGTCCTGAGCGTGTCGAGGCACCTGGTCATGTCGGCGGTCAGTTCCGCGAAGTCAGCGGCGGCAGCGGCGGAAGCGCTCGGATGACGACGCGACCACCGGGAAGATGTGCGAGCTCAGCATGCATGATCGCTCGTAGCCGACGCTTCACCCGGTTACGCCGCACGGCGACGCCGACTGTCTTGTTGACAACGAACCCCACCCGCGGAGGGGGAGCGGCATCGTCAAAGAGGGCATGGATGCAGATCGTACGCGTCGAGCAGCGGCGACCCTGCCGCAGAGTCCGGCGAAAGTCGTCGGCGGTGCGCAGTCGAAGCGCTCGGGCGAGCACGACGTGAAAGCGGCGGCGAACTCAGGCAGCAAGCCGGTCGCGGCCCCTGCGGCGGCGCCTGGAGATGATGGCGCGCCCCCGCCCGCGTCCGCATACGCAGCCGAAAGCCGTGCGTCTTGCTCCGGCGGCGGTTGTTGGGCTGGAAGGTACGCTTGCTCACTGGTTGACAACTCCCATAGTCAGGTCGTGCCGCGCGGCGGTTTGCCGCCGTGAACGGCAGCCGCCAGCGCGATCATCCATCTCCCCAGGCGTGGTGTCGACAAATGCACTTGTCGATCGCCGGGGGGCATGCGCACTGCGCAGTTCGACAGGCGGTCGGCCCAGCCAGCGTTCCACGGTACGTTGCGCCATCCTCTCGGTCAAACCGCGGTGCGTGCCAGCAAGCGCCACGTAGGCGATCTCGGCCAGCGCTCTCGGCCAGCGCCATTTCGGTGACGTGCCGGTTGACAGACGTCCGCCCCTCCATGTGCAAGTCGACACGCCGGTGGGACTCGCCGACTCCAAAACTTTCTCCGGCGCAACCTGTGGAGACCGGCTTGAAGTCACCCCCACACTGTTGTTAGCGTCCCGCACGCGCCTTGGATTTCCCCGCCGTCTCGGCCCTCGGGCAGACCAGCAACATATGCACAGCTTGTGGACAAGTGTGTGGATCACGTCCACTGAGCGCCGTCGAGAAGGAGTGGGTGGAGATCCGATGACGCAGGGCGCCGACCTGACCGCAGTGTGGACTCACCTCGTCGACGACCTCTCCCCCAGTCACCGTGCCTGGCTGTCCAGTTCGCAGCCCGTCACATTGCACGAGAACACCGCCATCGTGGCGGTGCCGGACGACTTCACGCGCACCCAGCTCGAAAGCCGGTTGCGCCCGCGACTCGAAGACGGTCTGAGCCGAACGCTCGGCTACTCGGTTCGGCTCGCCGTGACAGTTGACCCAGCGCTGGCTGACGATGACCTCGAGGAGTCAGAACCGGACGGTGCTGGATCCGGCACCCTTTCTGGCCCCGGTGAGCCGAACGCCGTCCCTCGCACCGACTCGATGGCGGTGTTCGTCGGAAACCAGGGCAACGGGAGCGTTCGGGACACCCGCCTGAACCCGAAGTACGTCTTCGAGACCTTCGTCATCGGCTCATCGAACCGGTTCGCGCACGCCGCAGCTCTTGCGGTGGCCGAAGCTCCCGGTAAGGCGTACAACCCCTTGCTGATCTACGGTGACTCGGGGCTCGGCAAGACGCACCTGCTGCACGCCATCGGTCACTATGTGCGCAGCCTGTTCGCCGGCGCGCGAGTGCGATACGTCAGCAGTGAAGAGTTCACGAACGACTTCATCAACGCGATCCGCGACGACCGGGCAGCCGGGTTCCAGCGCCGCTACCGAGACGTCGACGTGCTGCTGATCGATGACATCCAGTTCCTGGAAGGCAAGATCCAAACGCAGGAGGAGTTCTTCCACACCTTCAACACCTTGCACAACGCCAACAAGCAGATCGTGATCACCTCCGACCGCCCGCCCAAGCGTCTGGCCGCCTTGGAGGACCGGTTGCGTAACCGGTTCGAGTGGGGGCTGATCACCGATGTCCAGCCGCCCGACCTGGAGACCCGCATCGCCATCCTGCGGAAGAAGGCGGCTACCGAGCGGCTGACCGCACCGCCTGACGTCTTGGAGTTCATCGCTAGCAAGATCCAGACGAACATCCGCGAACTCGAGGGTGCCCTGATTCGTGCTACGGCCTTTGCGAGCCTGAATCGACAACCAGTCGACTTGACGTTGACCGAGATCGTGCTGAAGGACCTGATCCCCGAGGGCGGCGAACCCGAGATAACGGCGGCCGTCATCATCGCCCAGACCGCTGCCTACTTCGGTCTCTCGATCGACGACCTGTGCGGCGCCAGCCGGAGCCGAGTGCTGGTGACAGGTCGCCAGATCGCCATGTACCTGTGCCGAGAGCTCACCGACTTGTCGCTGCCCAAGATCGGGCAGCAGTTCGGGGGCCGCGACCACACCACGGTCATGCACGCCGACCGGAAGATCCGCCAACTCATGGCCGAGCGGCGCAGCGTCTACAACCAGGTGCGCGAGTTGACCAACCGCATCAAGCAGCAAGCTCGCCAGCAGTGAAGCGGCGGTCCGCTGCACCCACTGGGAACCTCTTCACACCCTGGGGACAACTCTGTGGATGGCCTGTTCCTTTTCATCGTGGACTGTGGGGACGATCTGCGCAGTCGGTCGCGTGGCCCCGGGGGCGACCCCTACCTGTGTGTGCTGGCCAGAGTTGTCAACATCTCCACGTGCGCAATGGAGATCGCCGTGAACTGGCCAGATGCCGGTTCTCCACAGTTTCCACGTGTGCTACGACCCCGACGGGACAGCTAACGAGATGACAGTTGACCAAGACCTCCTACGGCCTGCTCCTGGGGATACGTCGCTGAAAGTCGGACCCTTGCGTGAGCTCGGTAGTGCCAGTGGCAGTATCTGCTCCCACCACCGTTTCACCACCGCCTAGGCAGGAGGGAACCCACCGTGAAGATTCGCGTCGAGCGCGACGTCCTTGCCGAAGCGGTTGCCTGGACTGCCCGCAGCATCCCCGGCCGGCCGGGGACACTGCCGCAGCTGTCCGGCATCTTGGTAACGACGGGGGCCGACGGCCTGACCCTGAGCGGCTTTGACTACGAGACGTCGGCTCGCGTGACGGTTCCTGCTGATGTCGCAGACGACGGCCAGGTCCTCGTCTCTGGTCGCCTGCTCGCCGACATCTCTCGGGCGCTTCCCGTCAGGCCGGTGGACATTTCAGTAGACGGCGCCAAGCTCGCGGTCACCTGTGGCAGTTCCCGGTTCAGCCTGCAGACCATGCCAGTCGAGGATTACCCAGCCCTGCCGGAAATGCCGGCGGTGGCGGGAACGGTCGACGGACAGATGTTTGCCGCGGCTGTCGCCCAGGCCGTGACGGCGGCCGGCCGCGACGACATGTTGCCGGTCCTCACCGGAGTCAAGGTCGAGATAGAGGGGTCGACCCTTTCCCTGCTCGCGACCGACCGGTTCAGGTTGAGTCTGCGGGAGCTGGAGTGGCAACCGGATCAGCCTGACCTGACGGCCACCGCCTTGGTCCCGGCGCGGGTTCTCGCCGAGACAGCGCGGTCACTCACCGCAGGCGGGGAGCTCAGCATCGCGTTGGGCAGCCCCGGGTCTGGTGAGGGTCTTATCGGTTTCGAGTCCACAGCGGCCGGTGGCAGCCGGCGTACGACGACTCGGCTGATCGAAGGCGCGTTCCCTAACGTTCGGCAACTTTTCCCGGCCACGTCAGACATCACGGCGCAAGTAGACGTGGCGGCGCTCATCGACTCCGCGAAACGGGTGGCGCTGGTTGCTGGTCGCAACACCCCCATCCGGCTCACCTTCGCCGACGGCATGGTGACGCTTGAGGCGGGGAACGGTGAGGAGGCTCAGGCTTCGGAGTCACTGGAAGCGACGGTCAGCGGTGAGGACATCTCGATCGGGTTCAACCCGACGTACCTCCTCGACGGGCTTGGCGCCATCACCGGCTCGCACGTGCACATAGCGATGACCCAACCGGCGCGCCCCGCCGCTTTCGCCAGCATGTCCGGCACGGACGCCAGCCCGGACCTGGACTTTCGTTACCTGCTCATGCCGTTGCGCATGCAGGGTTGAGACACCGACGACAGCGAAAGGACGCACGCAATGGACATCGGCATGATCGGGCTCGGCAAGATGGGCGGCAACATGCGCGAGCGGCTGCGGCGTAGCGGCCACACCGTCATCGGCTTCGACCGCAACCCCGAAGTGAGTGACGTCGCCAGCCTCGATGAGATGGTGGCGGCCCTGCCGACACCGAAGGTCGTATGGGTGATGGTGCCCGCCGGGGAGCCGACGCAGGGCGTCATCGAAGAACTGAAGGGCCTGCTGCAGGAGGGCGACGTGGTCGTCGACGGCGGCAACTCACGCTGGACCGACGACACCGTCAACGCCGAGTCGCTCGGCGAGAAGGGCATCGGCTTCGTCGACTGTGGAGTGTCGGGCGGCGTTTGGGGCCTCGACAACGGCTACGCGCTGATGTGCGGGGGCTGCAACCGACGTCGCCAAGGTCCAGCCGGCCTTCGACGCCCTGAAGCCGGACAGCGCCTTCGGTTTCGTCCACGCCGGCACGGTCGGCGCCGGCCACTTCGCGAAGATGATCCACAACGGCATCGAGTACGGCATCATGCAGTCCTACGCCGAGGGTTGGGAGCTGCTCGAGAGCGTGAAGGTGGTTGACAACGTCACCGAGGTGCTCCGTTCCTGGCGCGAAGGCACAGTGATCCGCTCCTGGCTCCTGGACTTGCTGGTTGCTGCCCTCGACGACGACGACCACCTCGCCCACATCGCCGGATACGCAAAGGACTCCGGTGAGGGACGCTGGACCGTCGAAGCCGGCATCGAGCATGGGGTCGCAATGCCCGCGATCACCGCCGCGCTGTTCGCGCGGTTTGTTTCTCAGCAAGATGACTCACCGGCGATGCGGGCCGTCGCAGCCATGCGCAACCAGTTCGGGGGCATGCCGTGCGCGCCGGTGGTGCGCCGACGGCTACTCCAGCGGCAGACATCGGCGAGCCGTGAGCTCGGGTGCATGTCTCACATCTGTCCCTGACTGACTTCCGCTCCTACCAAAGCGCGGACATCGACCTAGCCGCGGGCGTCAGCGCGTTCATCGGCGCCAACGGTCAGGGTAAGACCAATCTCGTCGAGGCCATCGACTACGTCGCGACGCAGTCGTCGCACCGCGTCGCGACCGACCAGCCGCTGGTGCGGGCCGGCGCGGCCCGGTCCATCGTCCGCACGACGGTGCAGCGCGCGGAGCGCCAAGCGGTCATCGAGCTCGAGATCAACCCCGGTGGCGCGAACCGGGCGCGGCTCAACCGCGGCGCAGTGGTGCGGACCCGTGAGGTGCTCGGTGTGCTCCGGACCGTCATGTTCTCACCGCACGACCTTGAGCTGGTGAAGGGCGACCCCAGCGGCAGGCGCCGATTCCTCGACGCGCTGCTGGTCCAACGCCTGCCGCGCTTCGCCGCCGTACGGTCTGACTATGACCGGGCGCTGCGCCAGCGGAACTCGCTGCTGAAGAGCGCCGGGGGCCGGGCGGTCGGTCGCCGTAGCGAGGCGACCATGGCAACGCTGGACGTTTGGGATGCCCAGCTTGCCCGGGCCGGCGCGGAGCTGTTGGCGGGGAGGCTGGAGCTTGTCGCCGACCTGGCTCCGCACGTCGCGTCGAACTACGCCGACGTCGCCCGGGCAACCCCGCGTGCCGATGGTGGCAACGAGGCGGCGCTGGCGTATACGGCCGTGATCATGCTTCCGAGCGAGGGTGTGGACCGGGCCGCGTTGGCCGACGCATTGCTCGCCGAGATGGCTCGCATGCGGACTGCTGAGCTAGACCGGGGGGTCAGCCTGGTGGGGCCGCATCGCGACGACGTGCTATTGACGCTGGGTGCCATGCCGGCACGGGGGTACGCCAGCCACGGGGAGTCCTGGTCGTTCGCGTTGGCGCTCCGGTTGGCAGCCTTCGAGCTGCTGCGAGCCGACGGTGACGACCCGGTGCTGATCCTCGACGATGTTTTCGCCGAGCTGGACGACTTACGGCGAGACCGCCTCGCCAGTGTGGTGGCCAAGACCGAGCAGGTGCTCGTCACGGCGGCCGTCGCCGCCGACGTACCAGCGGATCTCGTCACCCACCACTATGCCGTCCGGGAAGGACTGGTGTCGCGTGGCTGATCAGCCGGTAGACCCCCGCAGCTCCGAAGGGATGCGAGCGGAGCCCATGCCCGCGGACCCGAGCCCTGCGTCGTCACCGGTGACCGACGAGCACGACAGTGCCGGGCTGGAGGCCGCACGCTGGGTCGCGGCAGGTCTGCGCAGGCTTCCAGGCCGCCGGCACCGCCCGTCCGACCGAACCGGAGCCGGGCAAACCAGGCTGTCCGGCGCACACCCGGACGCCAGGGACCCAGCGCCGTTGGGCGTCGCTGTTGACAAGCTCGTCGCCGACAACGACTGGGCAACCGAGCTCGCCGTGCACGCAGTGTTCGGACGCTGGGCCGCGATCGTCGGGGGCGACGTCGCGGCACACTGCTCTCCCGAGAGCTTTCGCGACGGCCAGGTCACGGTCCGTACGGACTCCACCGCCTGGGCGACGCAGTTGAAACTGCTGGCGCCCACAGTTGTTCGTCGCCTCAACGAGGACCTCGGGCACGGCACCGTCTCGCGAATCGACGTCGTCGGTCCCGCGGCGCCCTCGTGGCGTCGCGGGCGACGAGCCGTGCGGGGAGGTCGCGGACCCCGGGACACATACGGCTGAACCGCGCTGAGCGGCTCTTTGACGGCGCTGCCCCGTATGGGGAGTCTCACCGCAGCCTGCCAGGGCCTGAGATCATTAGTGCAGGCCCGCTCAGGCCGGAACCTGCTGGTGTCGGGGCGTGTTCTTGTGGACAGCGACGCCCTCTCGAGGCGCGGATCACCTATACTGGACCGTAGTTGTCGAAGCCGCCTCACCTGCTGCGGCAGGTGCTCGCCGGATTCTTCTGGAGCGGGCCCAGCATGCACGGGTGAGCGGCTTCTGCGCTGTTGAGGCAGTCGGCTGCCAGGCCGGTCAGGCCTCGCGCGGTCGCCGTCCGGCGGCCTCGTGGCATGAACTGGAGGTCGATGGTGGCGTCGGACAATGAGCAGACCTCGTTGCCGGGAGGCACTGGGTCGGACTCCTACGACGCCTCAGCCATCACCGTCCTCGAGGGGCTCGAAGCGGTCCGCAAGCGCCCGAGCATGTACATCGGCTCAACCGGTGAGCGGGGTCTGCACCACTTGGTGTGGGAGGTAGTCGACAACTCCGTCGACGAAGCTCTAGCTGGTCACTGCGACTGCATCGACGTCACGCTGCTCGCCGATGGCGGGCTCCGAGTGGTCGATAACGGTCGCGGGATTCCCGTCGACGAACACCCATTCGGCGGGCCCGCGGTGACCGTCGTACTAACCGTATTGCATGCAGGGGGCAAGTTCGGGGGAAGTGGTTACAAGGTCTCCGGCGGGCTGCACGGCGTTGGCATCAGTGTCGTCAACGCGCTCAGTGAGCGGCTCACCGTCGAGGTCAAACGCGATGGCTACCGCTGGGTGCAGTCATTCGTGTACGGCGAGCCGACGGGGCCGCTCGAACGCAGGGAGCCGACTGAGGAAACCGGTACCACCACCACGTTTTGGGCGAGCGAGGAGATCTTCGAGTCGACGCATTACTCCTTTGAGACGATCGCCAGCCGATTTCGGGAGATGGCCTTCCTCAACAAGGGGCTCGAGATCGTCGTCCGAGACGAGCGCCCCGACTTCGCCGCAGGGATCGCCGAGGCGGTGGCCGACCCCACGATCGACATCGCCGTCGACGGCGGCCCCGACGGGATCAGACCCGATCATCGGGGCGGGCTAGAGCGCCGGTTCCGCTATGACGACGGGCTCGTCGACTATGTGCGTCACCTGAACTCCACGAAGGACGAAGCCCACCGCAGCATCATCTCCTTCGATGCCATGAACGAGGCCATCGGCATGAGCCTCGAGGTGGCGATGCAGTGGAACACCAGCTTCACCGAGTCGGTGCACACCTTCGCCAACACGATCAACACTCACGAAGGCGGCACCCACGAGGAGGGATTCCGCTCCGCGCTGACATCGACGGTGAACGGCTGGGCAGAGACCTGGGGGATGATCAAGAAACGCGAGGACAGGCTGTCAGGAGATGACGTCCGCGAAGGTCTGACCGCGATCGTCTCGATCAAGCTTGCCGAACCCCAGTTCGAGGGGCAGACGAAAACCAGGCTGGGCAACACCGAAGCGAAGTCGTTCGTCCAGAAGGTCGTGAACGACCAGCTCGGCGCGTGGTTTGAGAAGAACCCGGGTGAGGGCAAGGACATCATCCGCAAGTCGATCGCCGCGGCGACTGCCCGGCTGGCGGCGCGCAAGGCACGTGACCTGGCACGCAACCGCAAAGGTCTGCTCGGCGGCGGGGGACTTCCCGGCAAGCTCGCCGACTGCCAGTCGACGAATCCGGAGGAGTGCGAGGTCTTCGTCGTCGAGGGCGACTCCGCCGGCGGGTCAGCCAAGGGCGGCCGCGACCCGCGGATTCAGGCGATCTTGCCGATCCGGGGCAAGATCCTGAACGTCGAGAAGGCCCGCATCGACCGGGTCCTGGCGAACACCGAGGTCCAGGCGATCATCTCCGCGCTCGGCACCGGCATCCACGAAGACTTTGACATCGCCCGGGTGCGCTATCACAAGATCGTGATGATGGCCGACGCCGATGTCGACGGCCACCACATTCGCACGCTGCTGCTGACCCTGCTCTTCCGGTTCATGAAGCCGCTCATCGAGGCCGGCTACGTCTACCTTGCACAACCGCCGCTGTACCGCTTGAAGTGGAACAACCCGCACCCGCACGAGTTCGTCTATTCCGATCGCGAGCGCGACGTCTTGACCGAGGCGGGTCTGGCCGCCGGCAAGAAGCTGCCCCGCGAGAACGCCGTCCAGCGCTACAAGGGCCTGGGTGAGATGAACCCCAACGAGCTGTGGGAGACAACCATGGACCCCGACAACCGGGTGCTGCTGCAGGTCACCCTGGATGACGCGGCCCACGCCGATGAGATCTTCTCGATCCTGATGGGCGAAGACGTCGAGCAGCGACGGTCGTTCATCCAACGCAACGCCAAGGACGTCCGCTTCCTCGACATCTGATGATGATCGCCAAACCACCCCGGCGGATCGAACCGCCGGAGCAAAAGGAAACTCGCTGGTGACTGACGACACGACGATCACCCCCGACGACCCGATCCGCCGGATCGAACCGGTCGAGCTGCAGACCGAGATGCAGCGCTCCTACATCGACTACGCGATGGCGGTGATTGTCGGGCGCGCACTACCCGACGTACGCGACGGGTTGAAGCCGGTGCACCGGCGGGTGCTGTACGCGATGTACGACGGCGGCTACCGCCCCGACCGGAGCTTCTCCAAGTGCTCCCGCGTCGTCGGCGACGTGATGGGGCAGTACCACCCGCACGGCGACACCGCCATCTACGACACGTTGGTTCGGCTGAGCCAGCCCTGGGTGATGCGGGCGCCGCTGGTGGCGGGCCAGGGAAACTTCGGTTCGCCGGGCAACGACCCAGCAGCTGCCATGAGGTACTGCGTAACCGGTGACACCCGTGTTCAGACATACGACGACGGGACGCTGCGGATTGCCGACATTGTTCCCGACGCCTCGCCATCCACGGCGCACGACATCGATCTGAAGGTTGTCGGAAAGGACGGGGAGCCAGTACGGGCCAGCAAGTTCTTCCACTCCGGGAAACAACGCACCCTGCGGATGACGACCAAAGAGGGGCATTCGCTGACCGGGTCCCTCAACAGTGCTGGCGTGCCTGCCCACCCAGTCCTGTGCCTGACTGCAGTCGCTGGCGTGCCCTTGCTCCTGTGGAAGCAGCTCGCCGAGATTCAACGCGGTGACCACGTCGTCATGTGGCGCGCCGAGCCGGACGAATGGGGGTCAGCCACCCGTCACGCGCCATGAGCCACGACCACGTACCGTACGTCGCTGACTATTTGCGACACAGTGGCGCTCGGAACAAGCAGTCGGCAACGTGGCTGACCCGCCACAACATTGACAGGCTAGAGCGCTGGGAGCGCGACAAGGCGATCATCCTTAGCCATATCACTGAGGAAGCCGCCGAAGTGGTCTGGCCGCTTGTAGACGGCAGGTTCTACTACGCCACCGTAAGCGAGGTGTCAGACGCTAGCGTTCAAGACGTTTACTCGTTGCGCGTTGATGCGGCCGACCACGCGTTTGTGACGAACGGATTCATCAGCCACAACACCGAGTGCCGGATGGCGCCGCTGGCGATGGAGATGGTGCGCGACATCGACGAGGACACCGTCGACTTCCGCCCCAACTACGACGGTCGCAGCCAGGAGCCGGTGCTGCTGCCGGCCCGGTTCCCGAACCTGCTCGTCAACGGCTCAGCCGGCATCGCCGTCGGTATGGCGACAAACATCCCACCGCACAACCTGCGCGAGGTCGCCGACGGGGTCCAGTGGGCGCTCGCGCACCCCGAGGCATCTCGGGCCGAACTGCTGGAAGCGTTGCTCGAGCGCATCAAAGGCCCGGACTTCCCGATGGGCGCTCTCATCATCGGCCGCCAAGGCATCGAGCAGGCGTACCGCACCGGTCGAGGCTCGGTCACCATGCGGGCGATCGTCGAGGTCGAGGAAGACAGCAAGAACCGCACGAATCTGGTCATCACCCAGCTGCCCTACCAGGTCAATCCCGACAACCTGGCCCTGAAGATCGCTGAGCTTGCCGACTCCGGCAGAGTGCAGGGCATCGCCGACGTGCGAGACGACTCATCGTCCCGTACCGGGCAGCGGCTCGTGGTGGTGCTCAAGCGGGACGCCGTAGCCCGAGTTGTGCTCAACAATCTCTACAAGCACACCCAGCTGCAAGACAACTTCAGCTGCAACATGCTCGCCCTCGTCGATGACGTACCCCGCACGCTGAGCCTTGACCAGTTCGTGAGCAACTGGGTGCAGCACCAGATCGACGTGATCCAGCGCCGCACGCGCTACCGGCTCCGCAAGGCCGAAGAGGAAGCACACGTTTACCGCGGTCTGGTGAAGGCGCTGGACGCCCTTGACGACGTCATCGCGCTCATCCGGCGCAGCCAGACCGTCGAGGAGGCGCGCAACGGCCTGATCGGCCTGCTGGACATCGACGAGCTCCAGGCCTCGGCGATCCTCAACATGCAGCTGCGAAAGCTTGCCGCGTTGGAGCGCCAAGCCATCATCGACAGGCTAGGTGAGCTGGAGCGGGTCATCTCTGACCTCGAAGACATCCTGCGCAGTGAGCTGAGGCAGCGCACGATCGTCAGTGACGAGCTCGCGGCGATCGTCGACAAGTACGGCACCGAGCGACGTAGCCAGATCGTGGCCGCCGACGGAGACCTGTCGATGGAGGACCTCATCCCCGACGAGGACATCGTGGTCACGATCACTCGCGGTGGTTACGCCAAGCGCACCAAGGCGGACCTGTACCGGCTGCAGAAGCGCGGTGGTAAGGGCGTGCGGGGAGCGACACTCCGCGGCGACGACCTCGTCGAGCACTTCTTTGCGTCGACCAACCACCACTGGTTGCTGTTCTTCACCACCGCTGGCCGGGTCTACCGGACGAAGGCCTACCACCTGCCGGAGTCGGCGCGCGACGCCAAGGGCGGACATGTGGCGGGGTTGTTGTCGTTCCAGCCCGACGAGCAGATCGCCCAGGTGCTGGCTGTCCGCGACTACGACTCCGCGCCGTACCTGGTGCTGGCGACCAAGCGCGGTTACGTCAAGAAGACCCGACTCTCCGACTACAACTCGCCTCGGCAGGCCGGCGTCATCGGGATCAACTTCCGCGAGGACGACGACGAGTTGATCGGAGCTGAGCTGGTGACCTCGGACGACGACCTGTTGCTGGTTTCCCGAAAGGGCCAGTCGGTGCGGTTCCGGGCCGACGACTCCCAGCTGCGACCGATGGGCAGGGCCACCTCGGGCGTGACGGGGATGAAGTTCCGGTCGGGCGACGAGTTGTTGTCGATGTCGGTGATCCGAGCGGGCGATGACACTGAGACCTCGGGCCTGTACGTCTTCACGGTGACCGACGGCGGGTACGCCAAGCGGACCCGCGTCGCCGAGTACCGTCGGCAGGCGCGCGGTGGAATGGGCATCAAGGCGATGCGGCTTGTCGACGACCGCGGGTCGCTCGTCGGTGCCATGGTGGTGAGCGACCGCGACGAGGTGATGGCCGTCCGGGCCAGCGGGCAGGTGACGCGGTCGGCGGCTGCAGGCGTTCCGGCCAAGGGACGTGACACCATGGGAGTCAAGTTCGTCATGGTCGGCGGCTCGGACACAGTGGTGGCAATCGCACGCAACACTGAGCGAGAGGTCGACGAGGTGCTTCTCGAGTCCCCAGTCGTCAGCGCAGACGACGCTCGAGACACCGACGAGCGGGTCGATGTGGCGCTTGCGGACCAACTGGTTGGCGAGGAGCCGGCAGCCGACCTGACCGCGATCGACCCGCAGGAGGATCCGCCCGAATGAGCAACTCCCGTGACGACCAGCCGCTGGCACCTCGCCGCTCGCTACACAAGACGCCGTCGTCAGTAGACGCACCGACCGAGCCGGTGCTGATGCCGTCATACCCGGCTGGTCCCGACCCGCGGCAAAGCGCACCGTCGGCGACCGTGCCGGGCAGTACGCCCAATCCGGCTGGGGCAGCTGCACCCGGGGCCGGCGTTCCTACTAGTTCGGCACCTGCCGGGTCAGCACCAGCGGGACATCCACCGGGTGGTGCGCCGTTGCCCACCGGGTCGACAGCTAGCGGGCAGTCGACCGGCGGACGCGCGCCCGCTGAGCCTGGCTCGCCGTACGCCGCCGCACCGGACCGCCGACCGGAACAGACTCAGCCGCAGCCGGCCCCAGCGCGGCCTGCGAGCCGAACTCGCACGGTACGCCGGGCGCGGCTGCGAGCTGTCCGGGTCGACCCGTGGTCGATCACGAAGATCGCGTTCCTACTGTCGATCGCCTTGGGAATCATGAGTGTCGTCGCCGTCTTCTTGGTGGTGTCGGTCATCTCGGCATCGGGCCTTTGGGACAACGTCAACGACTCGATCCAGGGCGTGTTGAACCAGCAGCCTGACGAGGCCTTCGACATCACGGACTGGGTCAACACGGAGAAGATCCTCGGCCTGGCGATGCTGATCGCGGTCCTCAACGTCGTACTGATGACTGCGCTGGCGACACTGGCTGCCTTCCTGTACAACTTGGCGTCCTCCCTGCTCGGCGGAGTGGAAGTCACGCTCGCTGAAGACCAGAAGTAGACGGCGCCGACCAGGCGGAAGACGTTTGGGCCGGCTCGTCTGCATGGGGTAGCCTTCCCCGGCGACCTCGTGAGCTCGAGGGGCCTATAGCTCAGACGGTTAGAGCGCTTCCCTGATAAGGAAGAGGTCAGAGGTTCAAGTCCTCTTAGGCCCACTCCCTAGACCTCTTCAAAGGGGGCACCGTGCTGAAGAAGCTCCTGACCGCCGCTCTGATCGGCGCCGTCGCCAAGCTCGTCGCCGAGAAGTTGAAGGACAGCAACGCCGAAGCCGATCTGTGGGCGGAGGCGACCGACTCCGTCGAGGTGAACCACTGATCTCGGTCCACCTCAGCGTCTGGGGGACGTAGCTCAACTGGCAGAGCACTGCCTTTGCAAGGCAGGGGTTGAGGGTTCGAGTCCCTTCGTCTCCACCGTGACCCAATCGCCCGGGAACCGCCGTCCTGATTAGCGCTGCCAAGGTGGCATAGTCGGTGCGAACCGTAGCCGGCGGTCGGCTCGCGGCGGAGGAGCGGGTCAATGACCGAGCCGAGATGGAAGCCACTCTTCCGTACCAAAGAGTCGACCATCACCAAAGTTTTGGAGAGCCCCGCCTTCATCGAATCGCGCGAACGGGCGGCATTGATCATGGACGACCCCGCGGCGTTGCGGGAGCTGGCTCAGGTCGTCGAGGAAGTGGATCACACCGACGCCCCGCTGTCCGCTGTTGCCGACCGAGTGGCCGCCGCCGTTCGCTTCCTGCGCGCCAGGGCTGAGCTTCTCGACGCCGACGCTGCGGCTTCGCCGAGCGCTCGTCAGCGGGCCGCGATGAGCCCACCTGTCGCAGGGCAGTCGGCCCGCGTGCGGCTGATCGTCGCCGCGCTGCATTACCTCATCACTCCTGTCGACCTGGTCCCCGACTTTCGCGCCGGCGGCTACCTCGACGACGTCTTGCTGCTGAGCTGGATCTTCGGCGCCGCGGTCAATGAGCTTGAGCCCTTCCAGGAGGACGACCAGCCGGTGTAAGAGCCGCGACTGAGCGCTCGTGTCACCGCACACGCTGGCAGACTTGGCTGCATGCGCCGCTGGCTCTCCGCTCGAGCCCTGGGTCTCGGGGCGCTGGCACTGGTGCTGATCGGGGCAATGGTGGTGCTTGGCCGGTGGCAGCTAGGGGCATATGACCGGCACCAGACCCAAGACGCGCGCTCCCGCCTGGAGCAGCCGCCCACTCCGCTTGACCGGGTGCTCACGCCAGATGCGGCCTTCCCGGCCGACGGAGTCGGCCAACCAGTGACGGTCACCGGGCGCTACGTGCCCCACGAACAGATCTACGTCCGCGGCCTCACCCGCTCCGCGGACACATACGCGGCTGCCACACCCCTGATGACTCCAGCCGGCTCGATGATCTTGGTGGTCAGAGGGTCCACCGATGAGCTGGCCGGCGAACCGCCGCGCGGAACGGTCGCCGTGACCGGCGTTTTGCAGCCATCAACGGTGACGGGAGGCCCGCTCAACGGGCAGCGGGTGGCTGACGGGCTGCGCATCTCCAGCCTGCTCAACGAGTTCAGCGGCGACCTCTACTCGGGGTACGTCGTGCTGACAGCGAGCCGACCAGCCGACCCGTTACCTCCGGTCTCCGTGCCGCTGCCCGAGTCGTCCGCGTGGACGGGGCTGCGCAACCTGCTGTACGCGGTGCAGTGGTGGGTGTTCGCTGGCTTCGTCGGGTTCATGTGGTGGCGCATCGTCCGGGACACTGATGAGTCCCCACCCGGCGGCGGGGACGGTGTCGTCCGAGACGTCGGCCGGGTGTCAGCCACCGGCGTGCGATAGCGTCCCCACCCGTGACTGGAGCGCTGCTGCGGTATCGGGTGATGGCCTACGTGGTCGGCGTACTGCTGGTGGCGCTGGTGTGTGTCGGTGTACCGCTGAAGTACCTCACGCCCGACGGCTCCACAGCGCAGGAGATCGGTGAGTGGATCACGTCCAATCTCGGTGTGCTGCACGGTTTCCTCTACATGATCTTCTTGGTCGCGGCAGCCGATCTCGCCCGACGCGCGCGGTTCGCGTTGGGTTTCACGGCGCTGATCTTGGTGCTCGGCACGGTGCCGTTCCTCAGCTTCTGGGCCGAGCGGATGGCGACCGGCCGAGTCCGCGCGCAGTCCACCACCGCAAGAAGATCCGACGCTTGACACGCTATGACGTGCTCGGCGTCGGATCTTTCGCGAGGGGACGCAGCGAAGGCCAGGGCTAGTTGAAGTCGCGACGCTCGAGTGGCTGGTCGGGGGTGGTCGGCACCGACGACTCCACCGTCTCTTCGGAGGCGAACGGAGCAGTTGGGGCCGTCTCCGAGCCGTCGATCGGGCCAGCCGAGGCGACGGCGGGCTCGGTGGTCAGCGGGTCGCTGCCAGCCGGTTCCGCGACCACTGGGTCGACGTCGGAGGTGCCACTTTCGTCGGTCGCGGCCATCACCGGCCCGGCGGGCGCTGCTGCGGCGCTGTCGCGTCCAGCGGTCCACGCCGGATCGGCGTTCTTACCCGTCATCTTCTTGTAGACAGCGGCGATCAAGGCACCCAGCCCGATCATCAGCACCAGGTTGCGAAGCTTGTGGGTGTCAGGGGTCTCCGTCGGCTCCTCTGCGACGCCGAGCTTGACGGCGGCCCGTCGGCCCTGCCGCTTGCTCTGCGCGATCGCCTGCTCGGCCACCGGGGCGAGCCGCTGGCGAGCGTCTTCAAGCGCCGGCCCGACGGTTTGCGCGACCGAGGCGAGTGCGGTCTCTGTCGCTGCCCCGATTTTGTCCTTGGCAAGTTCCGCAGTGGGAAGCACGGCGATCCGGTCCTCCACCACCGTGACTTTCCTTCTGCGTTCCGTCTTTCGTGTCACGACGGGAGCCTCCTCGTCTTGTCTTTGGTTCCGTTGTCCATGGCGGCTTTCTCGTACCCCCCACCGCCCGGCGTACACCGGTGTCCCGCGCCGGATTGCACCGCAGACACTGCGGTCGCGTCATCGAGTACGGCCATGTCGGTCACCCCTGGACCTGCTGCGCCCCGCACCACGAGGCGTGTCGCCTCGAGCAGGGAAGCGGCCGGACTTCGGGTTGTGCCTGGACTTTCCTGCTTCCGGTCAGCTCTCCTCGGCCTCCCAAGCCAGCACGATGCGTCGGTGTATGGCGGCCGGGATCGCGGACTTGCGCCGCTGCCCGTCAGTCGGCGACACCGTTGATGTTGCGGAAGAACCGGACCACGTCGTAGCCGAGGTAGGGCAAGACGGGCTTCCGGCGTCGCCGGTGGGGCACCTCAGAGGCGTGCAAGGATCGCTGCACTGGAGAGACGCATCGCATCACACAACGAAGGGGTGACTGGTGGCTGAAAATCTCTACGCCACGCTCAAGACCAACCGGGGCGACATCGTGGTGGAGCTCTTCCCCAACCACGCACCCAACACGGTGCGCAACTTCGTCGACCTGGCCGAAGGTACGCAGGAGTGGACCGACCCCAAGACCGGGTCGCCATCGCAGGAGCGCTTCTATGACGGCCTGGTCTTCCACCGGGTTATCGATGGCTTCATGATCCAAGGCGGTGACCCCGAAGGCACCGGACGCGGTGGACCTGGCTACCAGTTCAAGGACGAGTTCCACCCAGAGCTCACCTTCTCCAAGCCCTACCTGTTGGCAATGGCCAACGCGGGTCCGGGCACCAACGGGTCGCAGTTCTTCATCACCGTCTCCACCCCCAAGCACCTCAACCGCAAGCACACGATCTTCGGGGAGGTCGCCGACCAGGCGAGCCGGGAGGTGGTCGACCAGATCGCCGCCACGTCGACAGACCGAAGCGACCGGCCGGTCGACCCGGTTGTCATCGAACGCGTCGAGATCGAACGCCGGTGACGAACCCGGCGCATCCGCAGATGCCACCGGTTCCCTGATGAGCGGCTCGGATCCAGCGGCCTACAGCTCGGCCACCATTCCCCACTGCTACCGCCACCCGGACCGCGAGACCTACATCGCCTGCCAGCGCTGTGCACGTCCCATCTGCCCAGACTGCATGCGGCAGGCAGCCGTCGGGTTCCAGTGCCCCGACTGTGTGCGCGAGGCGGCGGCCAGCACGCCGGCCGCTCGTACGGCGTTCGGCGGCCGGGTCACCGACGGCTCAGCGGCGGTAACGATGGGGCTCATCGCCGCGAACGCGGTCGTCTTCCTGATCGCACGCGCCAGCCGCGCAGACTTCGCATACTCGTTCGGGCTGCTGCCGGACGCAACGAGCAACCTGTTTGCTCGTCAGTTGGGTTTGGAAGGCGTCGCCCAGGGCGCGTACTGGCAGCTCATCAGCTCGACGTTCCTGCATCTGCAACTGCTGCACATCGCGATGAACATGATCGGGCTGTGGATCTTCGGCGCATTCCTGGAAACCGCCCTCGGCCGCTGGCGGTTCCTGGCGCTTTACCTATTGACCGGTCTGGCGGGTTCGGTAGCGGTCTACTGGCTGGCTCCGCCAGGCAGTTCCTCCCTTGGAGCGTCCGGCTCGATCTTCGGCCTGTTCGGCGCCGCCCTGATCGTGCTGCTCAAGCAACGCCGCGACGTCAGGCAGCTGCTGATCCTGCTCGGCCTGAATCTGCTGATCACGTTCACCGTGCCCACGGTGTCGTGGCAGGCCCACGTCGGCGGCTTGCTGGCCGGCCTCGCCCTCGGGGCGGGGTTCGCCTATGCGCCGCGGCAGCAACGCACGCCCATCCACGTTGGCATGCTGGTCGCGCTTGCCGTCATCTGCGCGACGTTGGTGGTCCTACGGACGATGACGTTGACGACGTGACGTGACCGGCCGACGACTGCTGAGCCGTTGTCCACACTGGGGACAACTCCTGTGGAGAACTACAGCGCTGTAGTTCTCGGCGTTACTCCCACTTGGTGGAGAAGACAAAGCCGAGGGCGATCAAACCCATGCCGATGAGGAGGTTCCAGTTACCGATCTCGCGAAGGTACGGCAACGTCGGCACCAGGTAGAAGACCACGATCCACGCCAGGCCGATCACCCAGCACGCGACCATCGTGGGAGCCACCCAGCGGCTGCTGCCGACCCGCTTGGTGGTGGAGCGGGTCTTCGGTGGGGTGTACTCGGCCCGCTTGCGGGGACGTGACTCGGGCACCGTTTCTCCTGTCGGGCGGTGTGTCTCATCGGCTAGCGTAGCCGGTGCCACCGCCTGCCCGCGCGGACCGCGGTTGGTCGACCAACCGCCAGGAAGCAGCCATGCCAGATCAGAAGCACCAGCACCAGCACCAGGGTGCCCCGACGCCGCGCCGAGTGACGTGGAACCCGGGCCGGTCGTGGGGCTGGCGGCTGAGCGTCCCCGTCGCGCTTGCCTGCGCCGGGTTGCTGGCCACGACGAGCATGTTCAACGCGCGCGGCACCGACCTGCGCGCCGGACGCAACACCGACATCGTCGGCATCGTCAGCCAGCAGCAGGACCGGGTCGAGGAGCTGGAGCGGCAAAGCCGCGTCTTGCAAGACCAGGTGGACGAACTGGGTGAACAGGTCAGCGGAACCGAGATCGACGAGGTCCAGCGAGCTCTGGAGCGGCTCAGCATTCCTGCCGGAATGCGCGGACTCGTCGGACCTGGCCTCGTCGTCGCCCTCGACGACGCTCCCCGCGAGCAGCAGCTGAGCGGCGAGATTGACCCGAACTTGCTGATCGTGCATCAGCAAGACCTCCAAGCCGTTGTCAACGCACTGTGGGCGGGCGGCGCAGAGGCTATGAGCCTGCAAGGGCAGCGCATCATCAGCACGACCGGCATCAAGTGCGTTGGCAACACCGTCGTGTTGCAAGGCGTGCCGTACTCACCGCCGTACCGGATCGTCGCGGTGGGCGACTCCGCCGCGATGTACGACGCACTGCTCGCGTCGCCGCAGGTGCAGAACTACCGCGACTATGTCGCCCCGCCGTACAACCTCGGGTGGTCGCTGCGCAGCGCCCGCCGCATCACCGTGCCCCCCTACACCAGCCCGGTGACGATGCAGTTCGCCACCCCGGCCGAGCCCTCATCTACCAAGACACCAGGCGACTAGTAGGTTCGGTAAAGGCCGAACTCAAGGGGACTTGGTCGTCGTCGCTGTCGTCGTAGCAGCAGTCGTCGGGGTGGTCTTCGCGGTCGGCGTGGTCGTTGCGGTCGGCGTGGTCCTGGTGGCGGTCGGCGTGGTTTTGGTGGCGGTCGGCGGTCCTGGTGGCGGTCGGCGTGGTCCTGGTCGTGGTGGTTGGCGTGGTTGGTGTGGTCGTCGTCGACGTCGGGGCGTGGTCGGTGTGGTCGGTTCGGTGGTTGTGGGCGTGGTCGTTGTGGGGACCGTGGTAGTGGCCGTGATAGTCGGTTCAGCTGGGCCCAACGACACCTCGAAGACCACGGTGGTGCCACGCTCTTGCTTGCTGCCCGCCGCAGGGTCTTGGCTGGTCACCGTGCCCTCCGGCTGGTCGGACACGGCGTCGGAAGCCACCGGCTCGAAGCCCTCTCGCCGCAGGGCCGCCTCCGCTCGTAGTTGCCGAAAGCCGATCACCGACGGCACGCTCACGAAGCCGGTCGAGTAGAAGACCGTCACGTCCGAGCCGGCCTCGACCTCGTCGCCTGGGCCGGGATCGGTCGACGTCACCTGGTTCTTGCGCTCTGTGCTCTGGTCGTCCGGCTCGGTTGACGTTGAGGCGGCGCCGCTCGAGTTCTGCCGTGGCCTCGGCGAGGGTCATCTCGGTGATGTCGAGCGGGATCTTGACGGGCTCGGCTCCGGCCGAAACAGTGACGTCGACCGCGGTGCCCGCGTCGACCAGGTCACCGGGCCGCTCCTCTTGGTAGATGATGCGGTCGGGGCGGATCGACGTACTGAAACCTTGCTTTTGCTTCCCAAGCTCGAGACCAGCCTTCTCCAGCTCGATTCGCGCCTGGTCCACGGTCAGCCCTTGCACACTCGGCACCGACACCTGAGCCGGGGTGTCGTCGGCAAGCAGTTCAGGTACAGCGACGAGGCCACCGATGACCAGTGCGGCGAGCAACAGCAGCAGACCCGCCCACAATCCGGCGCGCGACCGCCGGGGCTCCTCATCCTCGTAAGCGGTGGCGAGCGCAGGGTTGACCGTCGTCGCGGCGGGCTCGAGTGGGGGCTGGGCCAAGAAGTGCTGGGTCTCGAGTTCCGTGGCTCCGACGATCGGCGGCGCCAGTACCTGCTTGCCCTCGAGCGCGCGCTCGATGTCGGTGCGCATCTCCAGCGCGCTCTGGTAGCGGTCATCGACCGACTTGCCCAGAGCCTTCAACGTGATGGCGTCGATCTCGGGGGAGATCTCGGGGTCGAGGGTGGACGGCGCGGGGGCTTCCGCCCGGACGTGTTGGTAGGCGACCGAGATCGGCGAGTCGCCGACGAACGGTGGGCGTCCGGTGAGCAGCTCATACAGCAGGCAGCCGGCGGAGTAGATGTCACTGCGCGCGTCGACCTGTTCTCCGCGGGCCTGCTCAGGCGAGAGGTATTGCGCCGTCCCGATCACCGCTGCCGTCTGCGTCATCGCGGCAGAGGTGTCGGCGATGGCTCGGGCGATCCCGAAGTCCATCACCTTGACGTCACCGGTGGGAGTGAGCATTACGTTGGCAGGCTTGATGTCGCGGTGGATGATGCCGGCCCGGTGGCTGTAGTCCAATGCCGTCAGGACCGAGGAGGTGATCTCCAGCGCCCGTTCCGGCAGGATCTTGCGCCCCTCCCGCAAGATATCCCGCAGCGTGCGGCCCTCGACGTACTCCATGACGATGTAGGGCAGCATGAGATCTGAACCGTCGTTCGCAGGTTCTTCACCGGTGTCGTAGACCGCGACGATGGTGGGATGGTTCAGCGAGGCCGCTGACTGCGCCTCCCGGCGGAAGCGAGCCTGGAACGTGGGGTCGCTGGCCAGGTCGGTGCGCAGCCGCTTGATGGCCACCGTGCGGCCGAGGCGGACGTCTTGGGCCCCGCGCACCTCGGCCATGCCGCCGCGTCCGAGCAGGCCGCCCAACTGGTAGCGGCCGCCGCCGAGCGCGCTCGCGCCCATGTCCATGGGTCAGCCCTTCCCCCGGTCCTTGCCGTTCTCGTCGCTCTTGCCGGGGTCGTCGCTCTTGCCGGGGTCGTCCCCCTTGCCCTGTTCATCTCCCTTGCCTGAGTCTTCTTTCTCTTTGTCGTCTCCCTCGCCCGTCTCGCCGGTGTAGACAAACAGCGTCACCTCCGTGCCGGGTGCAAGCACCCCGGGAGGACTCACCTGAGCGACGACGCCCGCTGTCCCGCCAGGGACCTCTTCGGTCTTGACGTCGAACTCACGCTCCTTGAGCGCATCCTCTGCCTCGTCTGCCGACATGCCCTCGTAGTCCATCCCTATCGGTGTCTGGCTCGGCGGGGATGCGGTGGCGGCGGGAGGTGTCTGCTGAGTCGGCGGAGCGACCGTCTGCTGAGTCGGCGGAGCGACCGTCTGCTGAGTCGGCGGAGCGGTCGGTTCCTGAGTCCGTTGCGGGGTCGTGTCTGCAGAGGCTCCGGGCGCTGCTCCAGGGCCTGAGACGGCGCCGCGGTCGCGCGAGGCCGTCCCGTCCGAGTCGTTGATGGAGCCGAGGCCCCAAGCGATCCCGGCGATGAGGAGCGCTGCCGCTGCCACCGCGGCGAGCGGCCACCACCGCCGTTGCGCGGGGGACTCCTCCGCCGCCCCGGATGGTGGCGGGAGAACCCGAGTAGTCAGCGCTGAGTCGGGAAGTACCGCCGTGACGGGGCTTACCCCAGCGACATCGACACCGGGCGCAGCGGCGGCGCCCGACCGCAACGCCGCCGCGAACTGCTCGGCGCTGGGCGGGCGCTGCGCCGGGTCCTTGGCCATCGCGGCAACCACCAGCGCGGTCAGCTGCTGCGGCACCGCCGCCGGCAGCGGCGGCGGCTGGTCCCGCAGGTGCGCGAGGACGACGGCGACAGGAGTGTCGCCTGCGAACGGCTTTC
Source organism: Nocardioidaceae bacterium (assembly GCA_030447805.1). Taxonomy (GTDB): domain Bacteria; phylum Actinomycetota; class Actinomycetes; order Propionibacteriales; family Nocardioidaceae; genus JAUJOE01. The sequence goes on from JAUJOE010000008.1 coordinate 67,972, forward strand.
GCCCGCTCAGGCACTCGTAGAGCACGACTCCCAGGGAGTAGATATCGCTGGCGGGGGTGGCTTCCCGGCCCTCGGCAACCTCTGGAGCCACGTAGTGCGGCGTTCCCATGATGATGCCGCTGTCGGTAAGTGCGGTGGCACCGAGCGCGCGGGCGATCCCGAAGTCGGTGATCTTGACCTTGTCGTCCGCAGTCACCAAGAAGTTGGCCGGTTTAACGTCACGGTGCACGATGCCGGCCGCGTGCGCGACGGCGAGCCCGTCGGCTACCTGGGCGACGAGGCCGGCAGCCCGCTCGGGCGGCAGCGGACCAGTCAGGAGGTCCGACATGGCCACCCCGTCGACGTACTCCATCACCAGGTACGCCGTGTGCCTGCCAGTGACCGGGTCGATGTCGTCGCCGTAGTCGAAGACCGTCGCGATCGCCGGGTCGTGCAACGCGGCGGCGTTGCGGGCCTCCAACTCGAACCTGCTGCGGAACTTCGGGTCGTCGACGAGGTTGGAGTGCAACAGCTTGACCGCGACGGTTCGCCCCAGGGCATTGTCGACGCCTCTCCAGACCTCACCCATGCCGCCTGCGGCGATGCGCTCGGTGAGGTCGTAGCGCCCGTTGCCGATGGCCCTCACCGGTTGATCACCGCCTTCATCACCTCGACCGCGATCGGTGCGGCCAGCTCGCCGCCGCTGATGTCCTCGCGAGCCACGTCGGTCTTCTCTATGAAGACCGCGACAGCGACCTGTGGGTTGTCCGCTGGGGCGAACGTGACCATCCAGGCGTACGGCGACCGGTC
>JAUJOE010000008.1:68860-75503 GCA_030447805.1 Nocardioidaceae bacterium
TCGTACTGTCCGATCGCGGACAGGGCGGTCTGCGGCTCGTCGATGTCACTGGGGAAGTTGCTCGTGGCCAGCGGCAGTTCGTCGAGGTAGTCGTCGTTGAAGCCGAACCTCTCGGCCTGGTCCTGCAAGGTCGCCGCACCGAGCTTGAGGCCGATGTCACCGAATGCCACGTTGCACGAGACCGCCAGCGCCTGCGTCAACGGGATCTGCTCGCCACCGCAGTCGTCGCGGCTCTGGTTGCGCAGCACACTGGTGGACAGCGGCAGGTCGAGGACGGCACTGCCGTTGACGAGACTGTCGGGGGAGTACCCGTTGCCCAACGCGGCCGCCGACACGACCACCTTGAACGTCGAACCAGGTGGGTAGATCTCCTGCGTCGCTCGGTTGAGCATCTGCTCGGTCGGGCTGGCGTTGAGCCGGTCCCAGCTCCGGTTGGCTGCGTCGACGTCGTGGGTCGACAGCCGGTTCGGGTCGTAGCTCGGGGTCGACACCATGGCGAGAATGGCGCCGGTGGCGGGGTCGAGCGCCACGACCGCGCCCTTGGTGTTGCCCGGCAGCGCCTCGAGCCCGTCGTACGCGGCCTGCTGGGCCGCCGAGCTCAGCGTCAGCAGCACGCTGCCGCCCTTGGGGTCGTCGTTCCCCAGTAGGTCGATGATCCGGTCGACGAAGAGCCTCTCGTCGCTGCCCGACAAGATGGCGTTCTCGGAGTTCTCCACGCCGCTGGTGCCGTAGATGCAGGAGAAGAACCCGGTAACCGGGGCGTAGAGCAACGGGCGGCTGTACTTGCGGATGTAGTCGAGGTTGTCGTTGGAGGGGATGCTGCGCGCGACGGGTTCGCCGTCGACCAGGATGGGGCCGCGCTCTCTGGAGCACTCGGCCTCACGGACGCGCTTGTTGGCGGTGTCGGAGTTGAAGTCGCTGGCCTTGAACACCTGCACGTAGTTCACGTTGATCAGCAGCGCGGCGAACAGCACGAGGCAGCCGACCGCCAGCGTGCGGATGGGCTTGTTCACCGCATCCTCACCACCTGGGTCTCCTCGTCGGGCGCTGGCAGCGTCACGTCGGGGACAGGTCTGCGGGCGTAGTCGCTGATCCGCAGGATGAGCGCGATGATGATCCAGTTCGCGACCAGCGACGACCCGCCGTACGAAAGGAACGGCGTGGTGAGGCCGGTCAGGGGGATCAGCTTGGTGACGCCGCCGACGACGACGAACACCTGCAGCGCCATTGCCACCGAGAGGCCCACCGCCAGCAGCTTGCCGAACGAGTCCCGGCAGACCAGCGCGGTGCGCAGCCCACGCTCGACGATGAGCGCGTAGACGACGAGGATCGCCATCAGACCGGTAAGGCCGAGTTCCTCGCCGATCGAGGTGGCGATGAAGTCCGACCATGAGTACGGCGTCAGGTACGGGCTGCCTTGACCCCAGCCGCGGCCGAGGATGCCGCCCCAGGCCAGGCTGTACTGGCCTTGGATGATCTGCCCGAACGCGTCGGGGTCGTCGAAGGGGTGCAGCCAGCCGTTCACCCTGGCCTGCACGTGCGCGAACGCCAGATAACCGAGGTAGGCGCCGCCGGCGAACAGAGCCGTCCCGACGACGAGCCAACTCGCGCGCTCGGTGGCGACGTACAACAGCACCACGAACAGCCCGAAGAACAGCAGCGAGGACCCCAGGTCGCGCTGGAAGACCAGCACGCCGAGGCTGATCACCCACATGAGCAGGATCGGCCCGAGGTCGCGGCCGCGCGGCAGGTCGATGCCGAGGAACCGGCGGCCGGCGAGCGCGAGGGCGTCGCGCTTCACGACCAGGTAGCCGGCGAAGAAGATCGCCAGTGCGATCTTGGCGATCTCGCCGGGCTGGAACGAGAACCCGGCGACGTTGATCCAGATGCGGGCGCCGTTGATGACCGTCCCGATGCCTGGCACCAACGGCAGCAGAAGCAGCACGAGGCCCACGAAGCCTGTGGTGTAGGTGAATCGCTGCAGGAGCCGATGGTCGCCGACCACGAGCAGCGTGAGAACGAAGCCGGCGACCGACACGCCCGCCCACACGAGCTGTTGGCTCCCGTAGTCGGTGTTGCTCGCGAGGTCGATCCGGCGGATCATGGCGAGCCCGATGCCGTTGAGGGCGACGACCGCTGGGAGCAGGACCGGGTCGGCGTAGGGCACCCGGAACCGGACGACCAGGTGCGCGACAAGCGCCAGACCGACCAGCGTGCCGCCGTACTGGAGCAGGTCGGCAGGGATCTCGCCGTCACGGCCGATCCCGACGAGTGCGTAGGAGCTGACACCAACGACGAGCGCCAGCAGGAGCAGTACGAGTTCGGAGCCCCGGCGCTTGCGGGGGACGAAGGTGCCGGTGGGTTGGCCGGCGACCGCGAGGCTGGCGCTCATTGCGGCGTTCCCGTCGCCGGGCTGGCGCCTGCGCACTCCTTCGGCGTGACCGGTTCGGTGGTGGCCTCGGTCGTGCGCGGCTCAGCGGAGGTGGTGAGCTGGGTGGTGGCCGGTCCCTCGATCCGCCGTGGGGTTGGGGACCGCTCCGGGCTCCGCGGGGTGGGGGTCAGTGTCTCGGTGGGTACGGTCGCGGTGGTTACCGGCTGGCTCGCTCGCTCGCTGGCTTGCTGAGCGCAGGTCTGCGCGAAGGTGAGCAACTTGTCGACGATGCGCTGAGCGTGCGCGAGGTCGTTGGCAGTCATCCCCTCGATCACCTGGCTGCGCCGGAAGCTGGGCAGCTCGGTGAGCAGCAGATCTTGGGACTCGTAGACGTGGTGCAGCTGGACGCCCGGCAGGTCGGCTTGTACGCCCTGGTAGATGGCGACCCGTTCGCCGTGGGCCGCCACGTAGTACTGCTGCTGCGACCACTGATAACCCACGAGCGCCACCAACCCAGCCACCAGGACAACGGCGAGGACGACCGCGAACCGGCGTAGCGCGAGGAACCGGCGAGGCGCGCGTGGGGCGTATCGCAGCTCCTCTGGGTCGACGGTGGGGTCGATCATCAACGACTTGCCCGAGGAAGAGTCCTTGCGCTGCGCCCGGGCATGGCGGCGGCTGAGCGGCGGGCTCGTATCCTCAGCAGCCGCCCCGACGGTGACCGGCTCAAGGGTTGCGGTTGGTTCGTCGACGACGTCGGCGACCACGACGGTGACGTTGTCGGTGCTGCCGGCCTCCAGCGCGAGCCTGGTGAGCTCACGGGCGGCTGCGTCGGCCGTGCCGACCGAGAGGACCCGCTCGATTCGGTCGTGCTCGACGAAGCCCGACAGCCCATCGCTGCAGATCAGCACGCGGTCGCCCGGCTGGACGTCGTACACCGTGAGGTCGGGGTCGTGGTCGTGTCGGCCGTCGAGCACCTTCAGCAGCAGCGAGCGGTGCGAGTGCACCTTGGCTTCTTCCTCGGTGATGCGGCCATCGTCGATGAGGCTCTGCACCCAGGTGTGGTCGTTGGTGATGCGAAGCAGCTCGCCGTCGCGCCAGAGGTAGCCGCGGCTGTCGCCGAGGTGGGCGACGCCGATGCGCTCACCGTCGAAGAGCGCGGCGGTGACCGTGGTGCCCATGCCGTCGACGCCGGGGTCCTGCTCGATCAGCTCGGCCAGTCGGTCGTTGGCGCGGTGTACGGCGCCCGCCAGCGCCTCGAGCAGGTCGTCGGGGGGCGGCTCGTCGAGGCGAAGCAGAGTCTGGACAGCAACCGCAGAGGCGAGGTCGCCGGCCGCCGCGCCGCCCATGCCGTCGGCAACCATGACGAGGTGGGGGCCGGCGTACCCGGAGTCGTCGTTCTTCTTGCGGCTGCGACCGATGTCGGTGACTGCGCTGAACCGCCAGGTGAGGGCCATGGCTACTTCTTCAGCTCGGCGATCGTCTTGCCGAGACGGACCTGGACGCCGATCGAGACGGCCATGGGCGTGGTGATGCGTTGGCTGCCGATGTAGGTGCCGTTGGTCGAGCCGAGGTCCTCGACGTACCAGTCCTGGCCGTGCGGCACGAAGCGGGCGTGCCGAGTCGACACGTAGTCGTCGTCGAGCCGGATCGTGGCGTCGGCGCCGCGACCGAGCAGAATCGGCGCGCCGTCGAGCGGCACCGAAGCGCCGGCGTTGACGCCCTCGGTGATGACCAGCTTTGACGGAGCGCTGCGCCGTTTGCGGGGCGGCTTGACGGCCTTGACCGGCTTGGGTGTGGCTTGGGCCGCCTCGACGCGCTGGCCGAACATGTCGGACTTGATCACCGACACCGACGACAGGACGAACAGCCACAGCAACGCCAAGAAGCCGAGCTTGATGAGTGTGAGAGTGAGCTCCGACACCGCTCATCCGCTCCAGGGGCGAGGTTGCTGGGGCGGGTACGACGACGGCGGCGCCCACGGCTGGGTGTTCTGGTCGTGCGGTTGCAGTGGGGGTTGCGGCTGTGGTGAGGGGGGCGGGCGCCGCTCCGCCATCCGCACCACGATGCGGGTGCCGCCGACCTGAACGACTGCCCCGTCACCGAGGACGGCCTGTTGCACTCGTTGGCCGTTGACCGTCGTGCCGTTGGTGGAACCCAAGTCGGTCACACTGACCAGCGGCGCGCCGCCGCTCTGTTGGACCCGAAACTCGGCGTGGCGGCGGGAGACACCCGGGTCGTCGATGCGCAGGTCGGTGGCGCTACCTCGGCCGACGACCGCACTCGGAGGAGTCACCGGGTGGCGGATGCCGTTGATCTCCAAGAAGACCGGTGCCCTGCCGATGAGGCTGTCGCTGAGCTCCTTGCCAGCCACCGGCGTCACCGACGCGGCGGCCTGGCTGCGGACCCGGAACCGCCCGGTGGTGAGATCCCCGATGCGCCGGAAGTTCAGCCGCACCGGGCCGGCGAAGACGTAGTGCTGATCGGCGGCGTGCTGGTGGAGCATGTCGGCGAGCTCCCGCGACAGCGCGTCCCCGAAGCTTGACAGGCGGTCGAAGTCCGCCGGCGACAAGTCGATGACAAAGTCGTTGGGCGCCAGCCGCCGGTCCCGACTCAGGACCTGGGCCGAGTTGTCCACCTCCCGCTGAAGTGCTGAGGCGATCTCGACCGGTTGTACGGCGCTGCGGAAGGTGCGCGCGAAGGCGCCCGTCACCATGTGCTCGAGGCGTTGTTCGAGGCGGTGCAAAGACCCCACTATGCACTCGCCTCACTCTCTGTTGTCTCGGTCTACCGCGCGGCGGGCGGCGGCCGCCGTACGCTCGAATCGGGCACATCGCTTCGGCCTCGATCGTAGCCGCAAGCGCCGGTTGTACGGCGCTCGACGCTGTCGGTGGCCCGGCCGACTGCCGATCGGCAGAAGGCGCTGCGTGTTAGCATGGCTGGCCGCCGTGGACTGCATCTGCCCTCGCTAATCGGCCAGAGTGTGGGCTGGTCCCGGCGTCACGCGCGAGTGGCGGAATGGCAGACGCGCACGGTTCAGGTCCGTGTGCCCGAGAGGGCGTGGGGGTTCAACTCCCCCCTCGCGCACCATCTAAGCCCCAGGTCTGACCTGGGGCTTTGTCCATCTCCGGGCGTAGCCTGTTGGCTCGTGGTAGCACGGTGGTAGCACCAGCCCCTTTCGGGAGGTGTAGCTATGGCTTGGATAGAGAAGCGCACGCGCGGCGACGGCGGTGTCTCCGCGCGGGTGGTGTGGCGCCTGGAAGGCACCCGCAACGGGTCCTATCAGGCTGAGACGTTCAGCGCCGGCAGCGATGCGCAGAACCTCGCTCGGGCGGACGGCTTCAAGAAGATGGTCGACGCCGCCGGTCAGCGGTGGTGGCCCGACGGCTGGGTGAAGGGCGAGGGCTTCGTCAGGCCGGCGGGGACTGACCCGCTGACCGCGCCGCCCCGGTTCGTCGACCTGGGCGAGGAGTACGTCCGACAGATCGTTGACCTCTCACCCGGCCAGCGGAAGCGGTATCTCGGGCATCTCCACGTGCTCGCCGGCACTCGGGTGCGCGGCGCGCTGCTCTTCACCCACCCGGTCACCTCGATCCACGAGTCTGACATCAAGGAGCGGCTGATCGACTGGGAGCGGTCGCTGAAGACCAAGGCGAACTACCACGGCCTCATACACGGGGTCTTCGCCTACGCCGTGAAGCGCGGCTATCTCGTCGCCAACCCGGCGATCGGTACGGCGCCCAAGCAGTCGCGCGTCAAGCAATCGCGACCGGAGCTGCGGTTCCTCACCGAGCGCGAGCTGGAGACCGCCGTACGGCTCGCGGGAGCCCATGGCGACCTGCTGAGCGTCGCGGTCGGCACCGGTATGCGCTTCGGCGAGGTCAGCGCCCTGTGGGTCGGCGACGTCGACCTGGACCACCGCACCGTCCGGGTCAGCAAAGCCTGGAAGCGCAACGGTGAGAACGACACGACCGACACCCCCGGTTGGCTCGCCAAGCAGCTGCGACCCAAGCACGCGATGCGCGACCACCATCTAGGGAATCCGAAGACTCCGAAGTCACGGCGCACCGTCACGATCTCCCCGGCGGTGGCCGAGGTGCTCGCTCGGCGAACCAAGGGCAAGTCGGCCGACGACTTCGTCTTCACGACGCGGACCGGGTTGCCGCTGCACAACGGCGACGTCTATACCCACGTCTGGCGCAAGCTGATGAAGGCGTTGGCGGCCGAGGGGATCGCGCCGTTCCGGTTCCACGATCTCCGCCACACCCACGT
>JAUJOE010000020.1 GCA_030447805.1 Nocardioidaceae bacterium
GCTCCGCCGGCAGCAGCGGCACCACCACCGCCGCCGCGATGATCCCGAAGGAGGCTGTCAGGTACAGCAACACGTAGGAGACGGCTGGCTCGTAGGCGGCGTGAACGAGTAGCAACGAGGCCGCCACGAGAACCAGAAGCAGGAGCGAGAAAGCCTTCAGGCTCCGCGCGTTGCGACCGGGATCTGTTCTGCCGCCCACGCCGAAGTATCATACGCATATGCGCCTATCCCCGCCACCGGAGGAAGCATCATGGAGGAGAAGGACCACAGGGCCGGCAACCCCTACACGCAGCTGGAAGGCTACGGGGTCTACGACGCCTCGGGCGAAGAGGTAGGGAGGGTCGACGACACCGTCTACGACGCCCCGAGCAACGTCCTCAAGTACGTCGTCGTGAACGGCCGCCCTATCCCGGCCGACCGGTTGGAGGTCGACGCACAAGGGGAGCGCCTCTCCCTCCCTTACGACGCGACGACCGTAGAGTCCGCCCCACGCATGGAGGACCCCTCGGGCGCCTTCGACGACGCCGTCCGCGAGCACTACGCAGAGCAGGCGTGAAACGAAGACCCGATGGGTCTGCGGTACCGGAAAGAGAGCAAGAAACCAGAGGGAGCAGGGCTCTCGGGACCTCGACAGGCGACAGTAGCTTAGAAATAATAGTATCATTATTTCCGCATGGGGGATCACCCCCAACGAGAGGAAGGTCCATGCACGAGGAGCATAGAGCATCCGAATCTTCGGAGAACGTTCTGGCACGGCAGGTCAGTGACCGGGCGGAAAGCGCCGGAGGATCGTTCGAAGAGGCGCTCGGGGCGGCACCTATGGCACGGCGCTGCGTGCATTCGGCCGGGCTCGACAGGCCGGCCGGATCGCTGCGCGGCGGCGCGCGCTTGAACCTGCGGAGCCGGGTCGCCTGACGGCGGCGCTGCCGCTCCAGCCGCACCGCGAGCCGGTGTCGGGCCGGTGGGCCGTGCCGCTGCCGACCATCGATCCGGTCGTCGTACGCCGATCGGCGAGAGCACTCGCTGAGTACGGCCCGGGCTTCCGCTACGGTCACTTCGCGGTGGTCGGTGGCCTGTCGGCCGCCGCCGCCGGCATCGCCGGCATCACCGGTCTGCGGGCGCTGTCGCAGTTGCCACCGGCCCGCGCGGGGTTGTTGCGGCTGAAGAGACCAGGGGAGGGCCCGACGGAAGAACGGCGCGCGGCGTCGTGGTTCAGGGTGCGCTTTGTGGCAACCGCGAGGGAGCGGACCGTCGTCACCGAGGTCAGCGGCGGTGACCCCGGCTATGACGAGACGGCGAAGATGCTGGCCGAGTCGGCCATGTGTCTCGTGCTCGACGACGTCCCGGCTGCGGCTGGTCAGCTGACCACCGTTCAGGCGATGGGCGCTGCGCTGACCAACCGGTTACAGCGGGCCGGCCTCGCATTCCGCGTCCGTGAGCCCAGGGACGGCTGAGCGCCCATGCCGGGATTCGACACTGGCTCCACCTTGGCCGATCGGATGCGGGCACATGCCGGCGACGCGCGGCACCTCTACGGCGAGCTGATCCGGGCAATGGCCGACGACTGGGAGAACGGCGGGCCGGTCCGGCGCATCTGCGCCGGGTGGGAGGACGCCCCGCAGGGCGCCGTGGTGCAGCTGCGGCTGTTGGCGGGACTGTTCCGCATCGTGCTCACCGATCGTGCCCCTGACCTCGTGCCGTTCTACCCGTGCCTCGGTGGAACGGCGCCGCCGGACGCTGCCTGGCCGGTTGTCCGCGGCGTCCTCGAGGCGCATGTCGACGAGCTGCACGAGGCGCTCGAGACCGCACCGCAGACCAACGAGGTCGGCAGGTCGACGGCACTGCTGGTCGGGCTGTTCGAAGCCGTACGTCGCTCGGGTTGGCGCCGGATCCGGTTGCTAGAGCCCGGTGCCAGCGCCGGGCTGAACCTCCTGGTAGACGAGTTCCGCTTCGTCGAGCGGACGTGGCAGTTCGGTCCGGCTGATTCACCCCTGGTGCTCCGCGACGGAGTCGTCGGCGACATCGAGCCGCAGCAGTTCACGATCGAGGACCGGCGGGGGTGCGACCTCGCACCGGTCGATCCGTCGACGCCAGCTGGCCAGCTGCGGTTGCGGTCGTTCATCTGGCCGTTCCACGTCGAGCGGCACCAGCGGCTGACCGCTGCGCTCTCGGTCGCATCCGATCATCGCGTCGTCGTCGACCAAGCGCCGGCAGGGGAGTGGCTGGAACGAGAGCTGACCAAGCCGACGGACGACGAGACGCTGACGGTGGTGTGGCAGTCGATCACCCGGCAGTACTGGCCACCGGGGGAAACCGAACGAGTCCGTGCAGCGATCCACGCGGCGCGCCATGACCGCCTGGTCGCACACGTCGCGATGGAGTACCCGGCCGACGACGATCCCACCGCGATGCTGACGCTGAGCGGACTTCCAGGCGACGATCCGGTGACACTCGCCCGCGTCGGCGACCACGGCCGTCCGGTCACGCTCCTCACAACCGCGTGATTGGTATCAGACGTGATACCGTAGAACCATGGCTATGACTTTGCGGCTAAGCGACGCCGAGGCTGCGGCGCTGCGCCGGCGCGCGGAGCTGGAAAACCGCTCCATGCAGGATGTCGCGCGTCAGGCCGTCCGCGAGTACGTCGACAACCACAGCCGCGCGGAGCTGCTTGACCGGGTCCTTGATGAGGAACTGCCACGCTATGCCGAGGCGCTGGAGCGACTCGGGCAGTGATCTATCTGACCCTGGGTGAGCTTCTGCACGTGGCGGAACGAACCCTCGGGACGGTAGAGGTACGCGACTACGGGCTGCTTGAGGCGGCTTTGGCACGTCCGCGTGCTACTGCGTTCGGAGAAGACGCCTACCCGACCTTGACCGACAAGGCCGCGGCGCTGTCGCACTCATTGGCGCGCAACCACGCCCTGGTCGACGGCAACAAGCGGCTTGCGCTCAGCGGGCTCATTGCTTTTCTCGGTATGAACGGTCGTCGGCTCACGCTGACCAACGACGAAGCGTTCGATCTGGTGATGGCAGTCGCTACTGGTGAACTTGACGACGTCGGGACGATCAGCCGCACCCTGGCTAGGGCGACAGCGGAACGGTGATCAGCCAGAATCCGATTCCCGTCTCCGCATTGCTTGTGGTTCGCTGGCCTCCGTGAGGCGGCCCGGCGTTTGGTTGGTAACGGGCGTGCAGGCGGCCGGCAAGTCCACGGTCGCGGACCTGCTGGTGCGGCAGTACGACCGGGGCGTTCACGTTCGTGGCGGTCAGTTCTACCGCTGGGCGGTGAGGGGCTGGGTCCATCCGCTCGGGGATGTGCACGATCCTGAGGCCCGACGGTTGCTGGACCTTCGCTACCGACTGTCTGCGATGACGGCCGACCAGTACTGCGCCGAAGGGTTCACCACGGTCGTGCAGGACAACATCTTCGGCAACGATGTGGCCGGCTGGCTTGACCAGGTCAAAACCCGCCCGCGTCACCTCGTCGTACTGCGGCCGTCGATCGCGGTCGTGACATCTCGGGACGCCGAGCGCCGGAGAACACTCGGGAAGATCGCCTACCGGCCTGGCGAGCACACGATCGAGCAGCTCGACGCGGCTGTCAGGACGACCCCACGCATGGGTCTGTGGCTTGATACCTCCGGCCAAACACCGCAGCAGACAGTGGACGAGATCCTCGCTCGCCAGGCCGAAGCCTCGGTCGATGTCGCCGACGATCGCGGCGGCGGCTGAGTATGCCGTTTGCCATGATGGCCGCCATGGCGACTCTGGAGATCTTGCATTGGAATGACATCCATGGCCGCTGGGCCGCGCTGGCCCGACTGAGTGCGCGTGCTCGCGCGATACGGACGACCGCCGCCGATCCCGTGGTGCTTCTTGGTGCCATGAAGTGGCGGCGGACGACTGGCCCACCGATCCTGCGGTCCTCGACGAGTTGGCAGCGTGCGAGCGTGATCTTGAGGCCTGGCTCGCCGAACCGGTGGCCGTCCTTGAGGACGCGGTGCCATGGCAGGAGCTCAACGACAGCGCAGTGGCCAGCCTCGTGGCCGAGGCGCTGCTGGCCGCTCATCCCGGCGATGTTGGGATGTTGATCGCCGGGCACTGCACAGCAGGCCTCCCGGCCGGCAAAGTGACCCGCGACGCCATCTGGACGGCCACATCCTCGCCAGGCAACGCGGCGACTGCATCCGTGACCGGCGCCGTGCTACGAGCGATGGTGCTTAAAGGGGTGTCGGAGGAGTACAGCACGACTGTCCCGCGCACCTTCCGCGGACGTCCCTATGGAGCCCTCCACCTTGTCGGCGGCAAGATCAGTGACGGGGAACTGTACGTCGGTGATGCGCCGGTGGACGACACCCGGCTCTACCGGGTGACTGGATCCGATCTTAGCTGTCGACGTACGGTCTCTTGGTCGACGCCGACCCCGACGATCTGGTAATCCATACGCCGGTGATCCTGCCGGAGTTGC
>JAUJOE010000021.1:0-2027 GCA_030447805.1 Nocardioidaceae bacterium
GCCCCGCTTGTGGAGCCCAGCTCCGGGCAGTTGGGACACGGGGCAGCCACTTGATGTTGCGTTGCTCTGACGGGCACGAGTTCGAGTGGTCTACGGCCGAGGGCTACGTCGAACAGTCACATCCCGAGAGGACGGAGCCCCTAGCTAGCAGGGGCGGCCTATCGCGCCGAGTTCTTGACGCGCAACTACTCGACTCGTCCACGGCTGCGTACGTGTCGCTGCGTGCTGCCTTGACCCGCCTTGGCCTGGGACGACCCACCTCACCGAGTTCTTCCCCGACGGCCCCGACGAGCACTGGGGTGCGCTCGTGACCGGACCGGCGAGTGCTGGCGTTCGTTCTCGCAGGCGATGGCGAGTTCACCCACCGAACGCCTCGCGGAGTGGGGCGGGCAGCATCCGGAGGTGTTCAGCGGTCTCTGGTTCGACAACGAGTCGGCTGAGGGCGGCCGGGGACCTGTACGCCTGACGCTCGCGGTCGTCAGAGGAAGTGACTAGGCCATCGTCGAGGGAGCGCTCGGGGCGTTGCGTCATACCGCCGGGTCGTCGTCGTCGAGCGCGCTCACACGCTCGCGCAGTTGGAAGGACTGCACCAAGACGTGGTTGAGCACTTCGTCGGCAAGGAGCAGGACACCCGCGGCACAGCCTTTTCGGCCGTCGGCTGCGACCCGATGCGAGGCGTCGTCGTGGTGTCGCTCTCACAGGTTGATCAGCTGCTTGCAGATCAACTGGTCTCCCAGTACGTGGGTCAGCCGATCGAGATCGAACAGGAGTGCGGATCCTTCCCGTACAGCATTGACCGCCGAAGTGTGCGTGTTACGTCGCCGCGGGGGTGAGTCGACCACCCGACTCCGGTCGGCTGCGGCCACGAGTCAGGCGAGTCCAGGCCATGAAGGCAAGCCCCGCGAGGGCCAGCGCAGCGCCGGCACCGAGCAGTGACCACAGGAGATTGCTGGAGCCTCCGCCTGCGGCGCCGAGGGCAGGGACAGCGGCATACCGGATTCGTGAGAAGTAGGCGTCTTCGGCGTCGGTCGCATCGGCGCCGGTCGCGCGAGAGTCCGACCAGGTGACGTAGGCGGCCTCTTCGGTGGAGGCGATCCCCATCGGCCCACGGATGTCGTTGTTGCTGAAGGTGGTACCGAGCTTTCCGTCGATGGACGGGTTCGTCACGCGGGTGTTGGGCGACCATGTCGCGCCGGCGTTCGTCGACGAGGCGTAGTAGGCGTCCCAGTAGCGCTGCTCGACTCCCATGTCCCCGACCCGCCGAGGTGTGAAGAAGGGGTCGTTGCGGAAGTCGTGCCAGGCGAGGTCGATCCGCCCGTTGGGCGCCACGCTGATGCCGGGATGGTACTGGTCGGCGCCCTTCTCTGGGTCGTCATCGGAGACGTCGACCGGCTCCGTCCAGGTCTCCCCGCCGTCGGTCGATGCCAAGAAGTAGAGCTCCGACGGGTTGTCCGGCTCCTCGTCGTCGCTCCGCTCGCCTCGCGATGAGTAGACGACGTAGAGGTTGCCGCTATTCGGGTCGACAGCCGCCGCCGGGTTGTCGAGGTCCTCAGCACCAGGGCTGAACTCGCTCGTGGCCCAGTTCTTGCCGCCGTCGGTGGACTTGAACATGAACAGCCGCGACACAGCCGTCGGCTGGCCCTCTGCCGCCCGGCGCGGCCGCTCCTTCGCAAAGCCGAACACAGTGCCGTCCGGGTCCACGACCAGCTCGGGGACATCGGACCCGAAGATCTCCTTGTCGCCCTGGAAGCTGTCGGCGACGTCGATCGGCTCGCCCCAGGTCTTGCCTCCGTCATCGGACACCGCGATCATCGACCGGAGGGGGACCGCGCCGAAGGGCACGTTGAGCAGCCCGCCAACCCCTTGGCGCCAAGCGCGGTAGACCTTGTCGGGGTTGTCCGGGTCGACAGCGATGCTGTTCAGCCGGTGCTGATCGAAGCCGGTCTGTGTGGCGGGCGCCGCTCCCGGCGACGTGGCCCCCGCTGCGGGCGACTGCGTCGGCACGGCCGCCGGAGAGGCGCCCGTCG
>JAUJOE010000021.1:2127-3821 GCA_030447805.1 Nocardioidaceae bacterium
GTGGGCGACGCCGTAGCGGGCGACGGCGTAGCGGTGACTTCCGGAACGGCGGGCGGCGAGGCGGCATCCGTGGGCTGCGGTTCAGGCGTGTAGGTCACGGGCTTCGGCTCAGCCACCACGAAGGTCTCGTGGGTGGCGCCGAGGTCGTCGGTCCTCGCAATGAGAGCCGTTATCGGCCCATTCGGATGCGGTGGGTCGGTCTTGAAAGACGAGCCGCTCATGCCGACGTAGAGCCTGCCGTTGGAGGCGAACGCCATGCCGAGGACGGGACCGTAGTTCCGCTGGACGCAGAACGGAAGGTCGTCCGGCATCAGGGTCCTGGCCGTGATCGACCACGACAGACCGCCGTCGCGGCTCACTGTGAGCGGGCAGCCTCCGTCGCGCGCCTCACCGACAGCCATGGCGACGATGGAGGGGTCGTCCGGGTCGACAGCGATCTGCGGTTGGACGTAGAGGCGCAGCGGCTTGGGATCCATCGTCACCTGCCTCGGCGCCTCGACGACGAAGCCGACGCTGTCGGTGCCTTCTTGCGCCCCCGCTCCGCCGGGTACCGCGAGCAAGCCCACGACGGCGGCGGCTACGACGACGATATTCCGTCTGAACACTCTGTCCTCCTCGGAATCGTCGTGCTCCCGGCCGCTGAGCCGAGCGCTAGGGTCGGAGCGTTCAAAGCGTCATATTGCACGGCCGCCTGCCCGACGTGGACGACGGCGGGGGGCGGCAGGCCCCGCCTATCGAACTGCCCGTGATGCCCACCTGGCAAGCCGCAGAAGTCGGTTACCGCCGCCTATCGGCAGCGATTGCCCCTCTTCTCCAACACGGGACGAATCTTGGAGAACTGCACCTCATGGTGCGCGACCGTACGCAAGGTCCGTAATCTCCGTAAGTGTCTAATGACCATAGTGATCCTGCTGCGCGAGGGTGTGGCGGCGTTGTCGGTCCAGGCGTGCTGGATGTGGACGTAGGTTCCCAGGGTCCAGAACTCCTTGACATAGGGGCGGGGTAGAGCGCAGGGTTTTCCTGCTGCGTAACGGTTTTCGGACGTGTTGCGGCGTCGTTCGGCGCCCAGTGTTGAGATAATTGCTGCGCGTTAGCGGTGGGTCCAGGATGGTGCGTGTGACCCAGCCGGTGCTGCCGCTGCTGCCTGCAAAGGCGCGTTCGATCGGGCCGTCAGCGGGCCTGTTGGAGGGCCTGGACGGCGGCGGGGCGGTGTAGGTGTTCGGGCTCGTCACGTTCAACTACGTGGCCGGTGACGACGCCGGCCGCAGGCTTGCGGCGGTGCAGCCCGGCCACGGTGTGGGGTGGGCCGGGGCGTCACCGAGGGCGGGTGCTCGCGTTGGTGCGGTAACGGCCCGGTCCGCGGCGGGCAAGCAAGCTCACCGAGGCGGTGGCCGCGCGGATCGTCGCGTTGGACGCCAGCGGTCTGACGTTGGCGCAGATCGCCGTGACGACGAAGGTCTCGACGGCACGGTGCGGGTCGCCCTGGGCCGGGTGAGGCCGCGCACGGCCGGGCGGGCCGAGCCGTCGGCTGAAGCCGCCGGTCGCTGCGGCCGACAGCGATGTCGTCGAGCCGGTCAGGGCGCTGAGGTCAGAGCGCGAGGCTGAGTGCCGGTACCGCTACCCAGATCGGTCCGTCAAGGATTACGTCACGGGTGTAGGTCACCGTTCGGGCGGGACGACGGTAGGAGCCGTTC